>NZ_JAASTT010000001.1 GCF_014322795.1 Paenilisteria portnoyi | reverse complement strand
TGAACGTTTAAAAATGAAAAATCATAAAATTGGATTCGTCTAATTTCGAATAAAAAGCGACTTATGAAATTGGTTCACTTATAAAAATTTAAAGAAAAATAAAAATATCCAAGGTCAAGCTCATCATTTGAATCAAGATGCAGTATTTAGAGATCGTATAGCGCATAAGGATGGCTTGTCAATAAAGCTAGAGGGCAATATTTTTAAAGATGTTGGCAGTCCCCATTATAATGCTCATCAAAAATTGGAAGAATTTTGGAATTTATATAGAAAAAAAGGTGATTTTTTTGGTGAGATTGCAACAATTGCAGAGTACAATCAAGCATTGAAAGAATCTTTAATTCATGCTGGACTATCTGAAAGTCAAGTTAACAAAACAGTTACAGAAGCGATGAACCAACAAATAGGAGCAGGTTTTTCTTCGGGTGATTTTGTTCCAAGAATACCTGGAAGAATTAATTTACCTAAACCGAAACTAGGAGGATAAATATGCAATTAAATACAGAAATCTTAAAAGCCGTTTCTGAAATAGAATATTTGTCGCACTCTAATAATTTAGGGAATGAATATGAATTAATAAATGACTTAAAATCTGCTAACAAAAGTATTAACAGTTTAAAGTGGGAAAATCTCTGTTTGGAGGAAAGGGGGACGTTTACAGCCTTTTTATCTAATAATAATAGAGACCTCTTTAGAAATTGGAATCATTTAACTGCGGAAGTTAAAGAAAAAATTATCCCTATTACTGAAGAGAAGCTGGACAAGTTAATTTCTGAGGGATATTTGTTAGAAGATATGAAATCGCAAATAAAATTTGATATAGTCAACATAACACTTTATAAAAGCTATTCTTCAGTAGTACGTTCAGATTTCTATGAGTTGATGTATAGCATATATTTAAGTGGTTATATCCCTTGTGGGTGGGCTGGTAAGTATCCAAAAGGAAAAATAAAAGTAATGTAGGAGGGAAGAATGTAATGGTGGAAAAGCAGGATTTTTTAATAGATAGCTCAAAACTTGTTGATGAGTTAACTGATTTAATTTGTGTAAATTTTCAAGATGAGCAAGAAAAACAAGTGTTAGGGGCATATTTTTTTGGAATGTTAAATGGATTAGCTCAAGGTAAAGAAATAACACCAATAGATATACAGGCTGTGATGATTCGCATTTTAAATGAAAAATTTGGCTATTCTTTAGAGTCTAGTGTTCAATTTGCTCAGTTTTTGATAGACTCTACGGATAAAGAAACTCATCCTACCATGTTTGCAATTATTCATAGGGGATTGAATGGATATTTTATGTACTGTGATAAACAAATAGAGTCATTGAGAGAAGATTTTAATCATATTATAACGTTAGTAAAAGAAGAGGATTGATATTGTACCAGGACTATTTTGCAACAAGACATGAAAAATAAAATATAGCACTTAATGTGACCTTTCTAGGAAACTAGAGAGGTTTTATATATGAACCAATTTCATAACTCAGCTTTTGTTTTCAGAGGAATAATACCCCATTTTATTTCGAAATAACGCAGGCAATGAGATTCGAAAACCTTGCATTAGTTATTTTATGGCATTTATATGAGCGATATGGGGAGGTAGCTTTTTTGACGTTCTGAAAGTCACTGTGCCGCAACGCTTCTGAATTATGAAATTGGTTCAAATGGTTGGTTGAATAAAGAGAGTTGAACAATAATTTTATATTATTAGATCTAAAACAGTTAAATATTGAGAGTGTACAAAAAGCTGTGTAAATAATGAATCTCGGATTCATTATTTACACAGCTTTTCTTATTTGTTCAATGAATAAAATTGGAATGAGTGGAACGAGTCAATGCGTTAAAAGGCTTGATTAATTCAGGCATATTTTCTGGGAAAGGCACGACACGGAGCAACGACGACAACCGTGCCAAAAGACAAGATCAAGTTGAGTGACATCATGGCAGGCGATAACTTTTTTGCGGATAATTTGAAGGCGCAGTTTGCGGAGTACAGCAAGCAAAATCCCGACCAAGAATTTACATACGAGGAGTACCAATCGGCGGTTTCCAGTTCCCGTGCCTTTGAATATAATTCGATTCGAGATGACCAACAAAACACGGAGTTCTGGCGAGATATTGGGATTGCGGTTGTCATCATTGGTGTCAGTATTGTGTGTCCGCCAGCAGGATTGGCACTCGGGGTCGCGTATGGTACACTAGAATTGAGTAGTACCACAACAGGAAAATACTGGCTGACAGGACGCGAAATGGATGGTGGAGAACGAGCGACGCGTGGAGCATTTGCGTTACTGGATGTTGTACCAGGTGTGAAGGGAATCCGAGCATTTAGCCAAGCAACCAAAGCTGGTGGAATCGCATTGGATGCCGCTCAAGTTGGTAGTAAGCTGACATTAAAACAGACAGCGAAACAAGGGTTATCCAATTTAGATATGATGGGAAAACAAGCCCTGAATGAAAGTGCAGCACGGATTCGCAAAATCCCAAACGTCATGAAGGATGTTGCTAACGCAGCAAAGACACAGGTGAAGAATGGCACCGTGCAAGCTGGTAAACTAGCTGATGAAATCGCAACTGGTGTAAAAAACTTAAACTTTAGTCGGACACGTGTTGTTGCTGATCCGCTTGGTGCAACTCATGTTATGTTTGATGCGGCAGAGAATACACATAGGTTTGAAAATATGGCAAATGGATTGATTAGTGGAAATATTGGAGAGTCCGGTAGTACCCTAAAATATAAAGATGGTTTTTTTAAAGGGACTACTAAAGTCGGCGGCGTTCAAAAGGATATAAGCAGGAAAGTTCATCAGTTAGAAAATCTTGATATACACAGAGTTGATGAGGCCACAGGATTGACTAATTTAGAATTAATGAAAAAAGGAAGGTCTCCGATATGGGAAGATGGGTCTAAAATTGAATTACATCATCTTTTGCAGATGGAGCCGGGTCCGATGGCTGAATTACCAGGTAGCTTACATGAAAAGTATCATGCAGTACTACATGGATTAGTTGAGAATGGCAATAGCTTTAGGAATAACAAGGAATTAGCGAATCAATATAATAATTTTAGGAGTCAGTACTGGAAATGGAGAGCGACTCAATCAATTTAAGGAGTGTTTATATTATGGGAAATATATCTGATATTACTCAATTAATTAGTCAATATGAGGAAGATAAAGATTTTACTGGTGGAGTGTCACTTAAGGAGATTAAATTAAGTGAAGATGAACTAAGCGTTGCATTTTCCGAAGAATATAAATGGTTTTTGGAACACTATGGTAGTGGCGGAGTTCTTGGTATCGATATACTAGGCATAGCTAAGAATGGTATTTCAACGGTGAAGAATACTACCATGAGATTAAGAAAAGAGTATAATTTAGCCCCTTATCTATACGTGGTAGAGGATTGTGACGAATTTTTTTACTGTGTGAATTCAAATGATAGTAAGGTTTACTATTGGGATAGGGAAGAGGGCGTTGGGGAAGTTGTGGCAAATGATTTTATCGCGTTCTTTGAAGAAAGAGTTTCTGGAATGAAAGAAAATTTGTAAGTATTGAGGCAGTTAGCATTGGAAGTGACGAGGTCAAAATTATGAAAGAAACTAGATATGAATCAAAAAATTGCTGATATGATTGAAGAATATCAAGAAGAAAAAGATTTTTATGGAACTATCAAAAATGAGGATATTAATAAGATTGAGAAAGAACTAGCTATAAAAATTCCAGAACAGTACAGAGCTTTCATTTTGGAGTACGGCTCAGGAGGAATCTGCGGAGTTGATATTGAGGGTATTGAAGGCGAATTAGGCTCTTCTATGTTACAAGCAACAATAAGATATCGCGAGCTGGGATTAGCTAGTGAATATATCGTTGTGTATGACCTTGGTGATTACGTTGTGTGTATGGATACTAATCAAGCAGGAGAAGATTCGAAAGTCTATTCTTGGGAGAGAACTAGTAACAATCCAGAAGTAAGGTACGAAACTTTTGACCAATTTTTAGAAGATTATTTTCAAGAAGCAATAGATAATTATTAAGGCAATATAAGCACCATATCTTAGTATAAATAGGAAGAAACACGTACCTAATAAATCTGCTGGGGGACATTTTCATTTATTGGTGAAAAAACATTGATATAGAGCCGAATGTATGAGATTCTTATTTATCAAGTGAAGAAATAAATCGCTTTTTAGGTGATTTTTGATGAACCGTTTATTCGTTGAGAATAGCGGTTTTTTCTTTTTAACACGCTAAATTTATACTCTTCCTAGACATTTTAAAAGTAAATCAAATATTTATTTCATGGATTTATGTGTATCACTTAAAAAACAATAAGTGTTAAAAAATTAACATTATCATTACGAATAATTCCCTTTCAATACAATTTCAAAATCATGTTTCATATAAAAAACGCAGGGGTATCTTAACCTAGTAACATGATTTTAATTTGATTGAGGGGGAAATGTAATGACAATTACGAAGAAAAAAAGCTTCTTAGGATTACTCTTTTTGTTAGTTTTATTGGTAGGGGTTTCGGTGTTTAGTACTAATTCGAAAGCGGCGAGTGTTAGCTTGTTGAAAAACAGTACGCTGACATCTGATTACACAGATCAACAGCTGGACTTAACGCTGACTGGTCAAACGGGGCTCGAAATTTCACTTTTGACATCGCAATATGTTGGGTTTAAAGTGGATGACAACCTCAAAGCGTTACTATCTGATCAAACGGTAGCGGACTCTTTGAAAATTGACTATAGTGTGCCGACTTTACTGGGAAATAGAACTGGGGTAGTGACGACTCTGAAGGTTGATCCGGCAACAGGAATCGTTTCCGGACGCATTCCCTTTAATTTATTAAATATCGCTATTGGGCAAAAAGCAACGTATCATTTAAGTAGCAATATCAAACTTCCAGCTGGTTCATATAATTTTGAAGCGATTGCTGCTGATACGCCAATCGATTTGCCGCTTTTAGGTTCAAATGGAGCCAAAGCTTCTATTACAGTTCTTCCAACAAAAACACCAATCGAATTCTTTGTTGGAACTACTACGGAAGGAACAACATACGTTACATTTAGTAATGCCATTCCGGATACTTTCATTTCTTTCTTCCCATCAGAGGGAGGTGGGAAAAAAACTGAGGCGAATGAAGATGGTGTCGGGAAAGTTACGTTTAATGAAAAATTAACGGCTGGGTCTACTATCGCTGTGACAGTACGTGAGCCAGACGGAACTGTTTACGAGGAAACACTTGTAGTTCCTGCTGAAGAATTTTAATTAGGTATTAATTTCAAAAGAAGCGACGTATGACGGTAAATCTGTCATACGCCGCTTCTTCTTTAGTTTCCAGTCAATAAATCAATCGCATCTGATAACTTGGTACTCACTGCTTGATCGCTCCGCAAATCATCCTGCACCTTCATCGCTTCTTCAGGTATCTCCGTAATAATCCCGTCAACGTCAGCAAGCATGTATTTACGGGCTGCTTCTGGCGTTGTGATCGTCCACACCAACAAGTCCATATTACGCTCGCGAGCCTGTCTTTGCATGCTAGAGCTAAAAGAGAACTCCTCAATCACAATGAAATCTGCATCAACATTTACCAGGTTGCCAAAATTAAGCGGGACAATAAAGCCGACTCGCATCGCTGGATAGCGTTTCTTAATCGTTTCGACCATATTACGATCCAGCGACTGGTAAATATAATCGCTCTCCACGCCTTATTTCTGCTTTTCATTATACGATAAGTTAACAATAATTAGTGGCTTGAAAGAGGCAGGAAAATATTATTTTTGAAATTTGTACGAAAATGCTTTTGCTTAGAGGCTTTTTTTAGTATTATAGAGTATGATGGAATTATTCCAAGTGTTAGGAATGAGCCAAATAGAAAGTAGATGGAGGTCAATATGGATACCCCAGAATATAAACGAGTAGTATTGAAACTTAGTGGTGAAGCTTTAGCAGGAACGGAAGGGTTTGGGATTAACCCGCGTGTCGTGAACTCCATCTCGCAACAAGTAAAAGAAGTAGTGGAACTTGGCGTAGAGGTTGCTATTGTTGTTGGTGGCGGCAATATCTGGCGCGGTAAGCTTGGTAGTGAAATGGGAATGGACCGTGCAGCAGCGGATTACATGGGTATGCTTGCGACGGTTATGAACTCTTTGTCACTACAAGATTCACTAGAGAACGTTGGTGTGGCTACACGTGTTCAAACTTCTATTGATATGCGTCAGATTGCTGAACCGTACATTAGACGTAAAGCGATTCGTCATCTGGAAAAAGGGCGCGTTGTTATTTTTGCAGCGGGAACTGGAAATCCTTATTTCTCAACAGATACAACGGCGGCATTGCGTGCAGCTGAAATTGAGGCTGAGGTCATTTTGATGGCGAAAAACAATGTGGATGGCGTTTACAGTGCGGATCCGAAATTGGATGATACAGCAGTGAAATACGAGGAATTATCGTATCTTGATGTGATTAAAGATAACCTACAAGTTATGGACACAACGGCATCATCGCTAAGCATGGACAATGATATTCCATTAATCGTCTTTTCGTTTGAAGAGACAGATAACAATATCAAACGCGTTATTTTAGGCGAAAAAATTGGAACGATAGTAAGAGGGAGGAAATAATTATGAGTAAAGAAGTATTAGCACAAGCACAAGATAAAATGACGAAATCGGAGCAAGCGCTACAACATCAATTAGGATCGATTCGCGCTGGTCGTGCCAACGCATCACTACTTGATCGTGTATCCGTTGACTATTATGGCGCACCAACACCGATCAACCAAGTAGCAGGCGTGAGCGTTCCAGAAGCGCGCTTACTAATGATTTCTCCTTACGATAAAACAGCGCTAGGCGATATCGAAAAAGCGATTTTAAAAGCTGACCTTGGTATTATGCCGAATAACGACGGCGAAGTCATCCGTATCGCGATCCCACAATTGACGGAAGAACGTCGTAAAGAACTAGTAAAAGAAGTGAAAAAAGAAGCAGAAGATGCAAAAGTTGCAATCCGTAACGTGCGTCGCGATGCCAATGATGATTTGAAGAAATTAGAGAAATCCGGCGATATTACAGAAGACGATCTACGTAATTTCACAGAAGACGTGCAAAAATTAACAGATGCGAGCATTAAGAAGCTTGATGAGATAGCGAAGAGTAAGGAAGAAGAGATAATGGAAGTATAGAAAAGCTGAAAGAGCCCGTTAGACTCGAAAAAATTTGTTAGGGGCAAGGAACGAATGCTTGCTTCGCTCACACTCATATTGATACTCTAAGGAAACAAACTACGCTTCCTAAGAGTATCAACAAATTTCGAGGGTCTGGCAATAGGAAGGCAGTTTCATTGTATTCAACTGCATATTGAGGTTCTAGCAAAGCAAACGACGCTTTTCAAGAACCACAACAAAGCTGGATCCGGAGGCGCCAAACACGACGCCATCCCCTGAATCGAACCACCGCTTCACGCATATTGAGGCACTTAACGATGCTTTTTCAATATTGCGTGAAGCGGTTATTTCTTAAGTAATTGTCGTGGGAAGAGTCAATGCGTTCGGTCTTATTAAAGTTTTGAGGTGAGCGTTGTCTTAGAACAGCCACTTACGTTTTACATGCTAACTTTGATTTTGTTCATATGCATATTGCGAAGTCCTAAATCAACAAGTAATCCCTCATAATGCACTTCAACAACTCAAATCTCATGGATTTCTTATTTACTTTGAGCAAGTTATAGTACATAATTTCTGTTATTTTTGTTATTATAGGTATAGACGTGCCGACTCTTGGTAATTCTATTGGAGGAAAGAACATGTTTAAGAAGATATTTCGTCAAGATGAGAATGAGATAAATAATGAAATTTCAGCGGAACTTCCTTTACCGAGCCATGTAGCGATTATCATGGATGGGAATGGCAGGTGGGCGAAGAAGCGTTTTTTGCCTAGGGTTGCTGGGCACCGCGAAGGAATGCAAGTGGTGAAACGGATGACGCGTTATGCGAATTCGCTTGGTATTGATATTTTAACGTTGTATGCTTTTTCTACGGAGAATTGGAAGCGACCGAATGATGAGGTTGATTTTCTGATGAAGTTGCCGGGTGAGTTTTTTGATACGTTTATCCCGGAGTTGATGGAAGAGAATGTGCGCGTGAATGTGATGGGCTATAAAGAAGAATTGCCAAAACATACGCTTGATGCTGTGGAACGTGCGATGGAAGCGACAAAAGGTAATACGGGACTTGTTTTGAACTTTGCACTGAATTATGGCTCGCGGGCTGAGATTATTACCGCCACACAGGTGGCAATGCGTGAGTTACTGGATGCAGGGCTTACTGTGGAGGATTTGACAGAGGAGCGTTTGGCGAAGCATTTAATGAGTGCCAATTTGTCGGACCCCGATTTATTGATTCGAACGAGTGGTGAACTTAGACTGAGCAATTTTATGTTGTGGCAGCTTGCATATAGCGAGTTTTATTTTACAGAGACGCACTGGCCTGATTTTTCGGAAAGCGATTTTAAGCAGGCGGTTGTGGAATATCAAAATCGCTCGAGACGCTTCGGGGGCTTATAGGGAGGATATATTGTGAAAACAAGAATTATTACAGCAATCGTAGCTTTGGCGGTGTTCCTACCGTTTGTGATCTATGGGAAATTGCCATTTGAATTGCTCAGCATGTTGCTGGCAGCGATCGCATTATATGAAATTTTAGTAATGACTAAGCAGAGTCTATTTTCGGTAAATGGGATTATCACGCTTGTATTGACGCTGATAATTGCTGCGCCAACAAGGTTCATCGAATGGCTCGGGGAATATGATATTACGCAAATGGAAATTATCTTTGTTTGTATGGCATTATTGTTATCTTACACGGTGTTTTCAAAGAATCGCTATCATTTTGATCAAGTTGGAATTGGTATTTTAGCCGCGTTTTATACAGGATTGGGATTCCATTATTTAGCGGAGACGCGAAATGCTGGATTAGAGTATGTTATTTTTGCTCTTTTGATTGTGTGGATGACGGATACCATGGCCTATTTTGTCGGTCGGTCGTTTGGGAAGCATAAATTAGCGCCTAATGTGAGTCCGAATAAGACGGTAGAAGGCTTTGTTGGTGGGGTAGTTTTTGCGGTAATCATTGCTGGCGGGTATTATTTATATATGGGATTGGACGGAAATCCATTTGTCATTGCGCTATTAATTATTGTACTATCCATTTTCGGTCAACTAGGAGATTTAGTGGAATCCGCATTAAAACGATATTACGGTGTGAAGGATTCTGGGAAATTACTGCCTGGACATGGAGGAATACTAGATCGGTTCGATAATTTATTATTTGTTTTACCACTTCTTTTGCCATTGCTACATATACTTCAAATTTTATAAAATAGAGGTGTACTGATGAGAAAAATTAATTTGCTAGGCGCAACGGGTTCGGTTGGAAGCCAGACACTTGCGATTGTAAGGGAACATCCGGAGTTATTTCAAGTTGTGGCGCTTTCGTTTGGGCGCAATATGAAACTTGGAACAGCGATTATTCATGAGTTTCAACCGGAAATTGTATCGGTGGAACATCGCCGAGATTATGAGAAATTAAAACTTGAGTTCCCAGGAATCAAGGCGTACTACGGCGCGATGGGCTTGCAAGAAGTTGCGACATATAGTCATGGCGACATTTTGATCAATGCGGTGATGGGCAGTGTTGGTTTGCAGCCGACATTGGATGCGATTGCTGCGGGGAAAGAGATTGCGATTGCGAATAAAGAGACATTAGTAACGGCAGGACATTTGGTGATGCGCGCTGCAAAAGAAAAAGGCGTGAGCTTAGTGCCGGTCGACAGTGAACATTCCGCAATCTTCCAGTGTTTACAAGGTGAGAATCCCGCAAATATTGATAAATTGATTGTGACGGCATCCGGTGGTAGCTTCCGTGATAAGACGCGAGATCAGCTGAAAGATGTGACAGTGGCGCAAGCATTAGCACATCCGAACTGGTCGATGGGTAACAAAATTACAATTGATTCGGCGACGATGTTCAATAAAGGGTTAGAAGTCATTGAGGCGCATTGGTTGTTCGACTTAGATTATGACAAAATTGATGTTGTCATTCATCGGGAAAGCATCATCCACTCGATGGTCGCTTTTAAAGATGGTAGCCACATCGCGCAACTTGGTTTGCCAGATATGCGTGTACCGATTCAATACGCGCTTACACATCCGGAACGCTCCAGTATTTCTTTCCAAAAACCATTTGATATTACGGACTTTGGTGCGCTTCATTTCGATAAAATGGACTTCCATCGTTTTCCGGCATTGAAATTAGCGTATACTGCTGGTAAAATAGGTGGAACGATGCCCTCTGTTTTGAATGCGGCCAATGAAATTGCAGTCGCTGGCTTTTTAAATGGTCAGGTTGCTTTCCAAGACATTGAGGCCCTCGTTGAAAATGCAATGAATCGCCATGAGGCAATACCAAACCCTGATTTGGAAACTATTTTTCAAGTAGATCAGGAAACACGTGCATACGTGAAGACACTTTTATAGAGGTGAAACAATGACAACCATTATTGCGTTTATATTTGTTTTCGGCCTAATCGTTTTCTTTCATGAACTTGGACATTTCTTGTTTGCAAAAAGATCTGGTATTCTAGTTCGCGATTTTTCGATTGGTTTTGGACCAAAAATATTTGCTTACCGCAAGAAAGAAACACAGTACACATTAAGACTTCTTCCCATCGGCGGTTATGTTCGTATGGCAGGTGAGGACGGAGAAGTCGTTGAGCTGAAACCGGGATACCGTGTTGGCCTAATTTTAAATGATGATGAAGTCGTTACGAAGATTATTATCAATGGAAAGGATCAATATCAAGATGTACAGCCGCTCGAGGTTTCTGGAAGCGATCTTGAAAAAGAGCTTTTCATCGAAGGTTACGAAGAATATGACGAGGACAAAGTGGTTCGCTATCAAGTGGCGAGTGATGCTGTTGTCGTGGATGGCAAAATAGAAACGATTATTGCGCCGTATGACCGTGTTTTCCAATCGAAATCACTAGGTAAACGAGCGATGACCATTTTTGCAGGACCGTTATTCAACTTTATCTTAGCAATTATAATCTTTACAATTCTTGCTTTTGTGTCAGGCAGCGTTCCTTCGAATGACCCTGAAATTGGGCAAGTGATGGATAATGGCGCGGCGCAGGAAGCTGGTTTGAAACAAGGCGATGAAGTTATTTCCATTAATGGCAAGGCGATGGATTCATGGCAAGATATTTTTTCTACAGTAGAGAAAAGCCCAAACAAAGAACTTGATTTCAAAGTCGAGCGCGATGGGAAAACACAAGATATCGACGTAACGCCGAAAGCGGAAAAAGCGCAAGATGGCACAAGCGTTGGTAAAATTGGCGTCGCGCAACCTGGATCCGATTCGTTTTGGACGAAGATAACGTATGGCTTTACGCAGATGTGGTTCTGGATAGCACAAATTGGTCATGTACTTGGTCAAATGGTGACTGGTGACTTCTCGCTTAATATGTTGAATGGTCCAGTTGGTATTTATACGTCAACGCAAGAAGTTGTAAGTTATGGTTTCTTAACGTTGCTTAATTGGACGGCTGTTCTAAGCATCAACTTAGGTATCGTGAATTTACTGCCACTGCCAGCACTGGATGGTGGACGTTTATTGTTCTTCTTATACGAATTAGTCCGCGGGAAACCACTGGACCCGAAAAAAGAAGGCATGGTACATTTCATTGGCTTTGCATTGCTGATGGTATTGATGTTGCTCGTAACATGGAACGATATCCAGCGAGCGTTTTTCTGATACAGATAAGGGGAAACCTGAGCGCAGAATCGTTCTCAGGTTTAAAGATAAAAAATAGGGGTGTGATTTGAGTATGCGTCAAACATTGAGCTTTATTCCAACATTGAAAGAAGTACCTGCTGATGCAGAGGTGAAAAGTCACCAATTATTATTGCGCGCAGGGTTTATTCGCCAAACCGCAAGTGGAATTTATAGTTATTTACCACTCGCAAAATTAACATTGCAAAAAATAGAGACCATTATTCGTGAAGAGTTGAATCGGATCGATGCGGTCGAATTATTATTACCAGCTTTACAACCAGCAGAACTTTGGCAGGAATCAGGTCGTTGGGAAGATTATGGTTCAGAATTGATGCGTATGAAAGACCGTAATGCGCGCGATTTCGCTTTAGGCCCAACGCATGAAGAGGTGATTACATCGCTTTTACGTGATGAGGTTAAATCTTACAAGCGCTTGCCTTTGACAATGTATCAAATTCAGACGAAGTTCCGCGATGAATTGCGTCCGCGTTTTGGTTTGTTACGTGGCCGTGAGTTTATTATGAAAGATGCGTATTCTTTCCATGCGACAGAAGCAAGCTTGGATGCGACATATGATAAAATGTATCAAGCGTATTCAAATATTTTCACGCGTTGTGGCTTAGATTTCCGTGCGGTTATTGCGGATTCTGGTTCTATCGGTGGGAGTGAGACGAAGGAATTCATGGTATTATCAGAAATCGGCGAAGATACGATTGCTTATAGTGACGCTTCTGATTATGCGGCAAATGTCGAAATGGCGCCAGTTATGCATATGGAGAAGAAATCACATGAAGAAGCGGGCGAACTTGAAAAAGTAGAAACGCCAGATCAAAAATCGATTGCAGATGTTCTGTCATTTTTAGATGTGCCAGTTGAAAAGACAGTGAAGTCCATGCTTTACATGCTCGATGACGAAGAAATTATTATGGTGCTCGTTCGTGGGGATCATGAAGTGAATGATATCAAAATCAAAAATGCCTTATCAGCAACGACGGTGGAACTGGCGACAAATGAGCAAGCTGTTGCATTACTTGGTTCTGGATTTGGTTCGCTAGGTCCAATCGGCGTGCCAGAACATGTTCGTATTTTTGCGGATAATGATGTGCAAGATGTTGTGAACGCAGTGATTGGTGCGAATATCGAAGGCTATCATATGATTAATGCGCAACCAAAACGTGATTTCAATGTGCATACGTACTTTGATTTGCGTTTGATTCAAGAAGGCGATTTATCTCCGGATGGACATGGCGTCATTAAGTTCGCGGAAGGTATTGAAGTGGGTCATATCTTTAAACTGGGAACAAAATATAGTGAAGCGATGGATGCAACGTTTTTAGATGAAAATGGCCGTAGCAATCCGTTTATCATGGGTTGTTATGGTATTGGCGTTTCCAGATTGCTTTCAGCGATTGCGGAACAACAAGCCGATGAGTCAGGTCTCGTTTGGGATCGCAGCATTAGTCCACTTGATTTGCATTTAATTCCTGTTAACATGAAGAGTGAAGAACAAGTAACGTTTGCGGAGGAATTATACGCTTCTTTACAAGAAATGGGATTCTCTGTTTTGCTAGATGACCGTTCTGAGCGCGCAGGCGTGAAGTTTGCCGATGCCGATTTGATTGGATTGCCAATGCGTGTTACTGTTGGTAAGAAGGCGGCGGAGGGTATTGTTGAAGTGAAGATTCGCAAAACTGGTGAAATGATTGAAGTTCGTAAAGATGAACTTATGAATACATTGCCGATTTTGTTAGGCGAAAACGCGTAAATATAGATGGAAATGTCCAGCTTTGAAGAATATCTCATGGCTGGACTCTCCCTTTTTAGAAGGAAAACAAAAAACGTCTTACGGTTCAACTGGGAAGACGTTTTTTTGTTAAGTGAAGGAGTTGTTGAGATTGTCTATTACAGATGTAGAAAAACAAGAACGATTCCAAATTTTGTTGCAGCAAATTGGATTAGGAAATGATGCCGTGTTTCAAGATTTTACGAAGGATGGGAAAATCGAGAAATTGGTTGTAGATAAAGCGAATAAAATATGGGAATTCCATTTAGATGTCGCACAAATTTTGCCGTTTGAATTGTTTCAGATGATGCGTGTGGGGATGAATCAGGCGTTTCAACAGATTGCGCAGACGACGATGCGGATTCATGTGCGGGACGAGACGGTGACGGAACGCTTGGTGGAGGATTATTGGAACGATACGATTGCGCCGTTCGCAAAGCAGTCACCGATGATTGGACAGTTGTTGATTGAGCAGAAGCCGACGTTTATTGCGCCAAATTTTATGGAGATTCGTGTACATAATGAGATGGAGCAGACGACGATTGCCCAGCGTTTTCAACCAGCGATTGCTGAGAGCTTGCGTGAAAAAGGATTCCCGACGATGGTGTTGCGCACGAATTTGTTGGAGCAGTCGGAAACGGAGCATTATAAGGCTTTTGTGGAGGCGAAGGAAAAAGAAGACCAGGCGAAGGCGCTAGAAGCTGTGCAAGTGATGCAAAAACGCGCGGAACAGCAGGCGAATGGAGAAGGCGGCGGTGGAGCTGCACCATCTGGGCCATTCCAAATTGGCTATAAAATTAAGGACGATGAGGAACGCAAGCCGCTTGGCGATATTTATGATGAGGAACGCCGAATTACGGTGGAAGGTTATGTGTTTGCAACGGAAATTCGGGAGTTACGTAGTGGCCGTAGTTTATTGCAATTCAAGATTACGGATTATACGAGTTCGATTATTATCAAGATGTTTTCGCGCGATAACGACGATGCTGCCATGTTCCAGAATATGAAAAAAGGCATGTGGGTCCGCGTTCGAGGCAGTGTGCAGATGGATACGTTTGTTCGAGACCTTATCATGATGGCGCAAGATGTGAATGAAATTGCGGGCGTGAAGCGTCTGGACACGGCGGAAGAAAAGCGCGTCGAACTTCATATGCATACACCGATGAGTCAAATGGATGCGACATCGTCTGTGGCGGATCTCGTGAAGCAGGCGGCAGACTGGGGCCATCCTGCGATTGCAATTACGGATCATGCGGTGGCGCAATCTTTCCCTGAAGCCTACGGTGCTGGCAAGAAAAACGGTGTCAAAATTTTATACGGAATTGAGGCGAATTTGATTGATGACGGCGTGCCAATTGCCTATAACGAGCGTCATACCGGGCTAAAAGATGCCACGTATGTCGTGTTTGACGTTGAGACCACTGGCTTATCCGCGGTTTACGATACGATTATCGAGCTTGCTGGGGTCATGATGAAAGACGGCGAAATCATCGATAAATTCGAAGCCTTCATCGATCCTGGCCATCCGTTATCCGCAACGACAATCAACTTGACGGGCATCACGGATGATATGGTGAAAGGTTCGGATCCGATGGAAGTCGTGTTGCAGAATTTCAAGGATTGGTCGGGCGACGCGATTCTGATTGCGCATAACGCCTCCTTTGATATGGGCTTTATCAATACGGCTTACGGTAAAGTAGGCATTGAAAAAGCGGAGAACTCGGTCATCGATACGCTAGAACTGGCCCGTTTTCTCTATCCTCATTTTAAAAATCACCGGTTAAATACGTTAACGAAGAAATTCAATATTATCCTAGAACAGCATCACAGAGCCATTTTTGATGCGGAGGCGACGGCTTATCTTGGTTGGAAGTTGATTAAAGACGCGAAGGAAATGCGCGATATCGATTTCCACGACCAATTCAATAATTACATGGGGGAAGGCGATGCCTACAAGCGTGCGCGTCCATTCCACGCAACGATTTACGCCAAAACCGATGTTGGGCTGAAAAATTTATTCAAGCTCGTGTCGATGTCACAAATCAATTACTTTTTCCGCGTTCCGAGAATTCCGAGATCAGAGCTCAATAAATTGCGTGAAGGCCTAATCGTTGGCTCGGCCTGTAATCAAGGTGAAATTTTTGAAGCGATGATGCAAAAAGGGATGGAAGATGCGGAACGAGTTGCTGCTTTTTATGATTTCATCGAAGTGCAGCCGAAGCCTGTTTACGCGCCCCTTATCGAACGGGAACTGGTTCGCGATGAAAAAGCGCTCGAAGAAATCATCGGCAACTTGGTGAAGGTCGGTGAAAAAATCGGCAAACCTGTTGTGGCGACTGGGAATGTCCATTATTTAAATCCAAACGATAAAATCTACCGCAAAATCTTGATTCATTCGCAAGGTGGGGCAAATCCGCTGAACCGTGCGTCACTTCCAGACGTTCATTTCCGTTCAACAGATGAAATGCTTGCTGAATTTGCCTTTTTAGGCGTTGAAAAAGCGAAAGAAATCGTTGTCACAAATTCAAATCTCGTGGCGGATTGGATGGAAAACTTGAAACCCATCAAAGACGATCTGTATACACCGAAAATCGAAGGTGCAGAAGATGAAGTCCGCAATATGAGCTATACGATGGCACGAAGCATTTACGGCGATGAGTTACCAGAAATTGTTGAAGCGCGCCTCGAAAAAGAACTGAAAAGCATCATTGGTCACGGTTTTGCGGTTATTTATTTAATCTCGCATAAACTCGTGAAGAAATCGCTTAATGAAGGCTATCTCGTAGGTTCACGTGGTTCCGTTGGTTCTTCTTTAGTCGCGACGATGACCGAAATTACCGAAGTAAATCCCCTGCCACCACATTATATTTGCTCGAACTGTAAGCATTCCGAGTTTTTCGATGACGGTTCGGTTGGTTCCGGATTTGATTTGCCTGATAAAGAATGTCCAGAGTGTGGTACGGCATTTACAAAAGAAGGACAAGATATTCCTTTTGAAACGTTCCTTGGCTTTAAAGGGGATAAGGTTCCCGATATCGATTTGAACTTTTCCGGGGAATACCAGCCGATTGCCCATGCCTATACGAAGGAGCTTTTCGGTGAGGATTATGTTTATCGTGCTGGGACGATTGGTACGGTCGCTGAGAAGACGGCGTTTGGTTACGTGCGGAATTATGAGCGGGATATGAATATGACGATTCGCGGGGCGGAGATTGACCGTCTCGTGCAAGGCTGTACTGGCGTAAAAAGAACGACCGGTCAGCATCCAGGGGGGATTATTGTTATCCCTGATTATATGGATGTCTATGATTTCTCGCCAATCCAATTCCCTGCCGATGCGACGGATTCAGAGTGGAAAACAACCCATTTTGATTTCCACTCGATTCACGATAATGTATTAAAACTCGATATACTCGGACACGATGATCCGACCGCGATTCGGATGCTTCAAGACCTAAGCGGTATCGATCCAAAAACCATTCCGACTGACGACAAAGAGGTGATGAAGCTGTTCGGCTCCACAGAATCACTTGGTGTCAAACCGGCAGATATTGATTCCAAAACTGGAACACTCGGCATCCCTGAGTTCGGAACGCGTTTTGTTCGTCAAATGTTGGAACAAACCAAACCGACAACATTCTCCGAGCTTGTTCAAATCTCTGGTTTATCCCATGGAACTGATGTATGGCTTGGAAATGCCGAAGAACTTATCAAAAACGACATCTGTTCGCTCGCCGAAGTTATCGGTTGTCGTGATGATATCATGGTTTTCCTTATCTACCAGGGCCTCGATAGCTCACTCGCTTTCCAAATCATGGAGTCTGTGCGTAAAGGGAAAGGTCTCACGGAGGAAATGGAAGCCGCGATGATTGAAAATAAAGTGCCAAATTGGTACATCGATTCATGTAAAAAAATCAAGTACATGTTCCCGAAAGCCCATGCTGCGGCGTACGTACTCATGGCTGTCCGGATTGCCTATTTCAAAGTACACCATCCGCTGTTCTTCTACGCGACCTATTTCACGGTTCGTGCTGATGATTTTGATTTGACAGCGATGGTAAACGGGAAAGAAGCGACAAAGGCGAAAATGCAAGAAATCAACGCCAAAGGACTAGAAGCATCGATGAAAGAAAAAAGTTTGCTGACGGTTCTCGAGATTTCCAATGAGATGCTCGCTCGCGGATTTTCTTTCCAAAAAGTCGACTTATACAAATCAAGCGCGGATGAATTTATCATTGAAGGCGATCAGTTAATTCCGCCGTTTAATGCGATTCCAAGTCTTGGAACCAACGTTGCAAAAGCGATTGTAGCAGCACGTGAGGACGGCGAATTTCTATCAAAAGAAGACTTGCAGCAGCGTGGAAAAGTCTCGAAAACAATCATTCAATATATGGATGATCAAGGGTGTTTAGAAGGCTTACCAGATCAAAATCAGCTCTCCCTATTCTGATGATAATGGCTCTATACAAGGCAACGCAGGGCCTAATGTTTGCGAAGGAAGAATGTTTGTGTTATAGTTAATAATGAAATTACGATAACTCAACCAAGAGTGGGCCGACGCCCACTCTTTCCTTTTGCAACTTTGCAGGGTTAGATTGTCGTAAACCACTGGCAATACTAGCTTTGTCAGATATATTAAAGGAGGCTAAAATGAGTAAAGTTCTTGAACAAGTCGAAGAAATCGTGTTGCCAATTACAACCGAACTTCAACTGGAACTGGTCGATTTAGCGTTTGAAAAAGAAGGAAAGCACTGGTATTTGAGGGTATTTTTAGATAAAGAAGGCGGCATTGATATCGATGAATGTGCCTTGGTTAGCGAGAAACTAAGTGAAATCTTGGACAAAAATGACCCAATTACGCAAAACTACTTTCTGGAAGTATCATCACCAGGCGCAGAAAGACCATTAAAAAAGGAAAAAGATTTTGAAGCAGCTATTGACAAATGGGTCCACATCACAAGTTACGAGCCAATCGCGGACCGTAAAATGTGGGAGGGTACACTCACGAAGTATGATGGCGAGACGCTAACTGTTGAGATTTTGGATAAGACACGTAAAATTGTCTGTGAAATTCCGAAAGACAAAGTGGCCAAAGCAAGACTAGCGATTAAATTTTAAAAGCGGTAAATTAAAGGAGCTGAAAAAAGAATGAGCTCAGAACTATTAGATGCTCTTCATGTGTTAGAACATGATAAAGGAATTTCACGTGATGTGATTATTGAAGCGATTGAGGCGGCACTCGTGTCTGCTTACAAGCGAAATTTTGACCAGGCCCAGAATGTGCGAGTAGACTTAAATATGGATACTGGTACAATGCATGTATTAGCGCGCAAAGACATAAAAGAAACGGTATATGATTCACGCTTAGAAATTTCGTTGGAAGAAGCCCATAAAATCAATCCAGCATATCAAATTGATGATGTTGCCGAAATCGAAGTAACGCCAAAAGATTTCGGTCGAATTGCAGCACAAACAGCGAAACAAGTCGTGACGCAGCGTGTTCGTGAGGCGGAACGGGGGATCATTTACGACGAATTTATCGATCGCGAAGATGATATTATGACAGGTATCGTAGAACGCCAAGATTCTCGTTTTATCTACGTAAATCTAGGTAAAATCGAAGCGATTCTATCTCAAAATGAGCAAATGCCAAATGAGACATACCGCGCCCATGATCGTATCAAAGTATACTTGACGAAAGTCGAAAAAACGACCAAAGGACCGCAAATCTATGTTTCTCGTACGCATCCAGGTCTTTTAAAACGACTTTTTGAAATGGAAGTTCCAGAAATC
Source organism: Paenilisteria portnoyi (assembly GCF_014322795.1). GTDB lineage: Bacteria > Bacillota > Bacilli > Lactobacillales > Listeriaceae > Listeria_A > Listeria_A portnoyi. Next base: position 256,456 of record NZ_JAASTT010000001.1, on the reverse strand, counting down.
TATGAAGGCATTGTAGAAATTAAATCTGTTGCTCGTGAAGCTGGAGATCGTTCTAAAATCTCTGTATACACAGAAAATCCAGAAGTCGATCCAGTTGGTTCTTGCGTAGGTCCAAAAGGTGCCCGTGTACAAGCCATCGTGAATGAACTAAAAGGTGAAAAAATCGATATCGTGGAGTGGTCAGCTGATCCGTTTACATTCGTTGCAAATGCGTTAAGCCCATCCAAAGTACTCGACGTTATCGTCAATGAAGCCGAACAAGCAACAACGGTCATCGTACCAGATTATCAACTTTCCCTAGCTATCGGTAAACGCGGACAAAATGCGCGTCTTGCTGCTAAATTAACAGGCTGGAAAATTGATATCAAGAGCGAAACCGTGGCTACAGAGGCAGGCATTTTTCCACGCCCTGATGGTCCAATCATCGAACGCGTCGATATCGACATGGCAGATGAAATCGCCGAAGACGAAGAATAAAGGAGTGACCAATGCAGATGCGTAACAAGAAGATTCCCTTAAGAAAATGTATTGTAACCGGCGAGCGCAAACCAAAAGGCGAACTTTTACGTATTGCCTATTCTAAAGATGGTGTACTGACGATAGATCCTAGCGGAAAAGCGCCAGGTCGCGGTTTTTATATTTTAATAGACAGCAAGGTCGCTGAAAAAGCTAAAAAGAAAAACAGTATTTTTCATCAGATGAAGATGCCAGAACAAGACGGTTTTTACGATCAATTGATTGATTACGTAAAGACAATCGAAGGAGCAAATCATGGATCATAACAAAGCCTATTCCTTACTCGGAATCGCTTATAGCGCTCGCAAACTCGTGACTGGCGAAGAACTAGTTTTAAAAGAAGTGAGACGTCAAAAAGCTCGTTTAGTCATCATTTCAGAAGATATATCAGAAAAAACCGAGAAAACAATCCGTAACAAATGCCAGTATTACGATGTCCCGCTTGTGAAAGCCGGCACCCGTGAACAGCTAGGCGGTGCGATCGGCAAAGATGCAAGAGCCATTATCGCGGTAATGGATAAAGGATTTGCGGCAAAACTAACGGAATTACTCGGGTGAAATCTTAACGGAGGTGTGTCACATGAGTAAAGTTCGTGTATATGAATACGCAAAAGAACACCAATTACCTAGCAAAAAAGTCATCGAGACATTACAAGAGTTAGGCGTTGAAGTCGCCAACCACATGTCTACCATTAACGACAATGCACTACGACAACTCGACAAAACATTGCTTGGACCGAAAAAAGAATCTGCCGCGCCAAGCAGCCAACATAAATCATCAAACGAAGCAGGTCAAAGTAAGGGGTCTAATAAACCAAATATGAATGATAAATCGAATCAATCCAAACCAACTAATAATACAAATAAGCCAGCCTCACAAGGCGCAGCGAAACCAGCAGCAAGTGGAAATAAACCAGCTGGTGGAACAACACAAGGCGGACAAAATCGTCCAAACAATAGCGGTGGACAAAACCGACCTGGCGGCAACGCACAAGGCGGAGGAAACCGTAACCAAGGTGGCAATCGCAACAATCAAAATCGCGGTCGCAAAAACAACACGAAATACAAAGGAAAACGTAATCACAGTACAGTACCACCAACACCACCGAAGCCAAAAGAGCTTCCAGAAAAAATCGTATTCTCAGAATCACTTACAGTTGGCGAATTAGCGCGTAAATTATACCGTGAGCCATCTGAAATCATCAAAAAGCTATTCCTACTTGGCGTCGTAGCTACGATTAACCAAGGCTTAGACAAAGACGCGATTGAACTCGTTTGTGGTGAGTATGGCGTAGAAGTAGAAGAAGAAATCAAAATCGATATCACAGATTTAGATGTTTATTTTGAAGAAGCAACCGAAGAAGACAAAGGCAAAGAAGTTGAGCGTCCAGCTGTTGTAACAATCATGGGTCACGTCGATCATGGTAAAACAACGCTACTTGATTCGCTACGTAACACGAAGGTAACACTTGGTGAAGCTGGCGGAATCACGCAACATATCGGTGCCTACCAACTAGAAGTTCACAACAAAAAAATCACGTTCTTAGATACACCTGGTCACGCAGCCTTTACAACCATGCGTGCGCGTGGTGCCAAAATTACGGATATCACGATTCTTGTTGTAGCAGCAGACGATGGCGTTATGCCACAAACAATTGAAGCGATCAACCATGCGAAAGCAGCAGAAGTTCCAATCATTGTTGCTGTAAACAAAATCGATAAGCCACAATCCAATCCTGATCGCGTGATGCAAGAGCTAACCGAGTACGAATTAGTTCCTGAAGCATGGGGCGGCGACACGATTTTCGTGCCAATCTCAGCGAAATTTGGCGAAGGACTAGATACATTGCTTGAAATGATTCTACTTGTTTCCGAAGTAGAAGAATTAAAAGCGAATCCAGACCGTCTTGCTATCGGTAGCGTTATCGAGGCTGAGCTAGACAAAGGTCGCGGTTCCGTTGCGACACTTCTAGTACAAGATGGTACTCTGAAAGTCGGCGATCCAATCGTTGTCGGCCATACATTTGGACGCGTTCGTGCGATGGTCAATGATATCGGACGTCGCGTGAAAAAAGTAGGACCAAGTACCCCAGTTGAAATCACTGGACTTAGCGATGTACCGCAAGCTGGCGACCGTTTCGTAGTCTTTGAAGATGAAAAAACAGCTCGTGCAGTCGGTGAAGCTCGTTCAAGCCGCGCTGTTGTCGCACAACGTTCTGCAACAAACCGTGTGAGTTTAGAAAACCTATTCGAACACATGAAAGCCGGCGAAATGAAAGAAGTTAACGTCATCATCAAAGCCGATGTACAAGGATCAGTGGAAGCCTTAGCTGCATCTCTACGCAAAATCGAAGTAGAAGGCGTTAATGTCAAAATTATTCACACGTCCGTTGGTGCCATCAACGAATCTGATATTACATTGGCCTCTGCATCGAACGCCATCGTCATCGGATTCAACGTTCGCCCAACAACACAAGCACGTGAAGGCGCTGAAAACGAAGGCGTTGATATCCGCTTACATCGCGTTATCTATAAAGCTATCGACGAAATCGAAGCTGCGATGAAAGGAATGCTTGATCCAGAATTCCAAGAAAAAATTATCGGTCAAGCCCAAGTACGTCAAACAATCAGCGTATCCAAAGTTGGAACAATCGCGGGTTGTTACGTTACGGACGGCAAAATCACGCGTGACAGTGGCGTTCGTGTTATCCGCGACGGCATCGTTGTTTTCGAAGGCGAAATCGGTACGCTGAAACGCTTTAAAGACGACGCGAAAGAAGTCGCAAAAGGCTTCGAGTGTGGTATTACCATCGATAAATTTAACGATATTAAAGAAGACGACGTGATCGAAGCTTACATCATGGAGGAAATCGAACGTAAATGATCCGTTACGTCGAGTCCGAGTGGTTTTTGCAGACCCCACAGACACTAAAAGAAAAACGGGCCATCCTAAAGCGCGTCTTAACACGTGCCGGCCAAAAGTTTAATATCTCCATTGCTGAAATTGGATTCCAAGACAAATGGCAGCGAGCCTTAATCGGATTCGCTGTCGTCTCTGAATCCCATGATCAAGCCGAAAAAGTAGCTGATACCGTACTCACATTTCTAGATTCATTTCCAGAATGGGAACGCGGCAAAACAACAATGGAAAGTTTGTAAAATGAGGTGAAAACATGAATGTTCGATCTAATCGTGTATCAGAGCAAATGAAAAAAGAACTTGGCGATATCCTCAACCGCAAGCTAAGAGACCCCCGTATTGGTTTTATAACCGTTACAGGCGTTGATGTGACAGGGGATTTACAACAAGCAACCGTGTTCGTTTCTGTCCTAGGTGAAGAAAAAGAGCAACAAGACGCTCTGGCAGCCCTAGAAAAAGCACATGGTTTTATTCGCTCCGAAATCGGTAGTCGTATCCGGTTACGCAAAGTCCCAGAACTATTTTTTGAAATAGATCATTCTGTAGCTTACGGTAATCATATCGACGACTTGTTACGCGGTCTAAATGATAACGAATAAGAACAAAGATAGGGTAGGTGTCGGTTTTTGCGGACGTCTATCCTTCTTTGTGTAGGAAAAGGAGTGATTACGAGATGGACGGAATTATCCCCTTGTGGAAAGAAAAAGGCATGACTAGTCACGACTGCGTATTCAAACTGCGCAAAATTCTCCAAACAAAAAAAGTCGGGCATACAGGCACGCTTGATCCAGATGTCGAAGGTGTTTTGCCAATCTGTATTGGTCGCGCAACAAAACTCGCGGAATATATCACGGATGAAGGAAAAACTTACGAAGCAACCGTTACTCTAGGTAGTGCAACGACCACCGAAGACGCGAGTGGAGAAGTAGTCGCCGAAAAAGAAATCACGGAAACCATTTTGCCGATCGATGTCGAAAAGGCTGCGAAATCTTTTGTTGGTGAAATCGAACAAATACCACCGATGTACTCTGCAGTGAAGGTCAATGGACGCAAGCTGTATGAATATGCAAGGGAAGGTATGGAGGTCGAGCGCCCAAAACGCATGGTGAATATTTATGCAACCGAACTCTTGAAGCCTTACGTACCAATAAGTCCGGATAACAATACCTTTCGCATACGGATTAAATGTGGCAAAGGAACGTATATCCGCACATTGGCTGTTATGATCGGCGAAAAACTTGGCTATCCCGCACATATGTCGGAGTTAAAACGCACTCAAAGCGGTATTTTTACAGAAGAACAATGCTTTACACTATCCGAAATTGAAGCATTACGAGCTAAAGAAGAGGCGAGTTTCTTGTATCCGCTAGAAGACGGCTTATCCGACATGGCGCAACAAAATATTTCGGAGTTGATTCATGAGAAGGTACTAAATGGGGTTGTACTACCAGAACAGTTCATCAAGGAACGCAGCCAAGGACGCGTAGCTCTGCTTTATAAAAATAAATTAACGGCTATCTATGTACAACATCCAGAACGTCGCGATTTTTGGAAACCAGAAAAAGTAATCGAACTACGCGAAGGAAAATTAAACTAAAAAACGGTATGCAAAGTCTTTTGAATTAGTTTCAAAATAAAAAAACGCCTTCCCATATTGGGTAAGACGTAAATTCCGCTATGCTCAAACTGACTTTTTGTAACTCCGTATTGATTGCGCATTATGTTTTACTTAATAATTAGCAAAATAAAACATAGTTGCGAAGAGAAGGGGATTTCATGGAAACGTATTTTTTGCATCATCCACCAGAGGACATCAATCGCGACCCAAAAGTGATTGCGCTTGGTTTTTTTGACGGATTGCACCGTGGGCATCAAGAAGTTATCAACACAGCTAAAAAAGAAGCTGAAAAACGCGGAATAAAAACAGCAGTCCTAACTTTTGATCCACATCCATCCGTTGTTCTTAGCCAAATGCGAAAACAGGTTAAATATCTGACACCGCTAGAAGAGAAAAAACGTAAGATGGCTGCGCTTGGCGTTGATATTTTATACATCGTTCGTTTTACGACAGCATTTTCGAATTTGAGCCCAGAAGATTTCGTTGCTAATTATCTTATCGGCCTAAACGCGAAGCATGTTGTTGCAGGCTTCGATTATTCTTACGGACGTCAAGGCGCTGGAAAAATGATGAATCTCACGAACTATGCGGATGGACAATTTGACGTAACGATTGTTCAGAAACTAGAAGATTTACATGATAAAGTGAGCTCCACTAACATTCGAAAATATATTTCAGAAGGCCAGCTAGACGAAGCAAATCAGCTTCTTGGCTATTCCTACACACTCACTGGAACCGTTATCCATGGCGATAAACGTGGTCGTACTATCGGTTTTCCAACAGCGAATATTGCGGTTGACGATGGTTTCCTCATTCCTAAATTAGGCGTTTATGCAGTCAAGTTTAAAGTGAATGGCGAAACACATTTAGGCATGGCGAGCATTGGGTATAATATTACCTTCAAAGACGACCAAGCAATGTCAATAGAAGTCTATATTTTAGATTTTCACCAAGAAATATACGGCGAGGAAATTGAAATCGAATGGTTCCATTATTTCCGACCAGAGCTGAAATTTAATGGTGTAGAAGGCTTGATTGAACAATTGAAGCAAGACGAAGCAGATACGAGAGCCTATTTCGCATAAAAAGTTAGGCTATCTCTTGCTTTTTGACCGAAAATAGTGTATCTTTAACTCTGTACGAAATAGAACCCTTACTTGGCTTTTTGCGAGTCACCAACGCTTGGCTCAGTATGCGGGGATTAGAAAAGAAGGAGGTGTGTAAGAAATGGCATTGACACAAGAGCGTAAAAATGAAATTATCGCTGAATATCGTGTACATGATACGGACACTGGTTCACCAGAAGTTCAAATCGCTGTTCTTACTGCAGAAATCAACAGTTTGAATGAACACGTTCGCGAGCACAAGAAGGATCACCATTCTTATCGTGGTTTGATGAAAATGGTCGGTCATCGTCGTAACCTTTTAACTTACCTACGTAAGAAAGATGTTGCACGTTACCGCGAACTTATCGGACGTTTAGGTTTACGTCGATAAACACAAGGAAAACGGGATATTTTTGTCCCGTTTTTTTTTGAAAAAAATAAACAAGAAGTGTCCCGCTACCTAAGAAAGTAGAAAGAAGCTTTATCGCATGAATCCAAAAACGTGCCATTTTTACATAAAAGAATTAAGTTTAACTAAAACCAATGAACTCGCAGACGCGGAGCATACTAAGGTATGTTGACTGAAAACAGGGAGAGGGTAGTATCCTCGACCATGTGAGAAGTTATGCGAAACTCTTTTGTGTAGAAGCGCATCGTCGCGCAGACTTCAACGACGTAGATGAGAGCTATGGTAGGTTTTTGGATTCATGCGTGTCTGATGTTCAATTCAGGCGTGCGTGAAGAATTATGCATGGTAAAGTTTCTATTTGGTAGTGGACGCTCCTAACTAAAAGGAGATCGAAATATGACTGAAAAACAAGTATTTAAATCCACATGGGCAGGCAAGGAACTAGCAATCGAAGTTGGTCAAATGGCAAAACAAGCAAATGGCGCAGCGCTGATTCGTTATGGCGATACAGTCGTTTTAACAGCAGCTGTTGGATCACGTAAACCAAGACCTGGTGACTTTTTCCCATTGACTGTAAACTATGAAGAAAAAATGTACGCCGTTGGTAAAGTACCCGGTGGTTTCCTAAAACGTGAAGGCCGTCCAAGTGACCGCGCAACATTAACGGCGCGTCTTATTGACCGTCCAATCCGTCCGCTTTTTGCAGAAGGTTATCGTAACGATGTTCAAATCACATCCACAGTTCTAAGCGTGGATCAAGATTGCTCACCAGAAATGGCCGCAATGCTCGGTTCATCGATTTCGCTTTCCATCTCGGATATTCCTTTTGAAGGACCGATTGCAGGTGTGGATGTGGGTCGTGTGAACGGTGAATACATCATCAATCCGACTATAGAGCAACAGGAATTGAGCGATATTAGCTTGACTGTCGCTGGAACAAAAGAAGCCATCAACATGGTAGAAGCAGGGGCAAAAGAAGTACCTGAGGAAGCGATGTTAGAAGCTATCATGTTCGGTCACGAAGAAATCAAACGCTTGATCGCGTTCCAAGAAGAAATTGTTGCGGCAGTTGGTAAGGCAAAAATGGAAATCGAATTATTCGTGCCAAATGCAGATCTTGTTGCAGAAGTAACGGCTCGCGCAGAAGCAGATATGAAAGTAGCTATTAAAACCGAAGAAAAATTAGCGCGTGAAGAAAACATTAACGTGTTGAAAGAAATGGTTGTTGCGGAATATGAAGCAAAAGAATTAGAAAACGCAGCTGAAGTTTTGCCAGAAGTAAAGCATATTTTAGAGCTACTTGAAAAAAATGAAATGCGTCGCTTGATTTCACAAGATAAAATCCGTCCAGATGGTCGTAAAGTAGACGAAATTCGTCCGCTATCTTCTGAGGTTGGCATTTTACCGCGTGTCCATGGTTCCGGACTATTCACGCGTGGACAAACGCAAGCACTTAGCGTATGTACATTAGCACCACTTCGCGAACACCAAATTATCGATGGCCTTGGTCTAGAAGATTCGAAACGCTTCATGCATCATTATAACTTCCCGCAATTCAGTGTTGGGGAAACAGGACCTCGTCGCGCACCAGGCCGTCGTGAAATCGGTCACGGAGCACTCGGAGAACGCGCGTTACAACAAGTTATCCCAAGTGAAGAGGATTTCCCGTATACGATTCGACTTGTTTCAGAAGTATTAGAATCTAACGGTTCAAGCTCACAAGCAAGTATTTGCGGTTCGACACTTGCGATGATGGATGCTGGTGTGCCAATTAAAGCACCAGTTGCCGGAATCGCGATGGGTCTTGTCAAACTTGGTGATGACTACACGATTCTTTCCGATATTCAAGGGATGGAAGATCACTTCGGCGACATGGACTTCAAAGTAGCCGGAACACGTGACGGAATTACTGCTTTACAAATGGATATCAAAATCGATGGCCTTAGTCGTCAAATTTTAGAAGAAGCCTTAACACAAGCGAAAGCGGGTCGTCTGCACATTTTAGAACATCTAGAAGCGACAATCAACACACCTCGCGAAACCTTGTCAGAATATGCGCCTAAAATCGTTACGATCAACATCAAGCCAGACAAAATCAAAGACGTTATCGGACCCGGTGGTAAACAAATCAACCAAATCATCGACGAAACGACTGTTAAAATTGATATCGAACAAGATGGTACAGTTTTCATCGCTTCTCAAGATGACGCCATGATCGAAAAAGCGAAAGCTATGATTGAAGAAATCGTCCGCGAAGTACAAGTTGGCGAAATCTACGATGGTAAAGTTCGTCGTATCGAGAAATTCGGAGCTTTTGTTGAATTGTTCAAAGGCAAAGATGGCTTGATTCACATTTCTGAACTAGCGCACGAACGCGTTGGTAAAGTGGAAGACATTCTGAAAATGGGTGACATCGTGAAAGTCAAAGTTACAGAAATTGATGATCACGGTCGCGTAAATGTATCTCGTAAAGCTTTGATTGAGAAAAAAGAAGGCGATACAGAACAACCAAACCGCGCACCGCGTAAAGAAGGCTACAAAAAACCGTACAACAATGATAAAAAATAACCATCCAAACCACCTGCCAGAATAATTGGTAGGTGGTTTTTTGCGCAACAAAAAATCCCGCCGTTTCCAGCAGGATGATTGTTATACTATTTTTTTCTCGCTTTTAAATTAGACTTATATTGCGTCTCCAGAGCCTTATGAACCGCTTTCCATTTCTGTTTCTCTGCACGCTGTAACACAGGATCGTTTTTACGCTCGAAATAAGCCAGTTCTCGCTTTAATTTAATCCAATTGGCATAATGAACCTCGGATAGGCTACCATTCGTTAAAGCGGCTTGTACGGCGCAACCTGGTTCGCTACCATGCTGGCAATTTCGGAATTTGCAATCGTTAGCTAGCAACTCGATATCTTGGAATGTTTCACCAAGTCCGTCACTTGCTTGACCAATTCCCAGTTCGCGCATTCCAGGCGTATCAATTACAAGCAACCCGGTTGGCAACAAATGCAATTCACGATGCGTGGTCGTATGTTTGCCTTTTGAATCATCCTCACGTATACCGCTCGTTTTCATCAACGTTTTTCCAGATAGGGCATTGATAAAAGAAGATTTCCCAACACCCGAGGAACCTAGCAACACAATCGTTTCGCCAGGGTTCAAAGAGCCTTCAATCTCGTCAAAACCACTTTTTGATAAATTATCTACGGCGAAAATTGGAACACCATAAGCCACAAGTTCAATCTCCGTCACAATTTGCGCCGTATTTTCACTGAGATCCGCCTTCGTTAAAATCACAACTGGCTTCGCACCACTATCCCAAGCAATCGTCAAGTAACGCTCCAACCGATTAATGTTAAAATCATGATTTAATGAACTCACAATAAAAACATAATCAAAATTCGCCGCCACAAGTTGTTCACCACCAGCAGGGTCACTGCGTTTAAACACCGTCTTCCGGTCCAGCACACCGTGAATGAGAGACGTATCTTGCGGATGACTTTCCAGTGCTACAAAATCACCAACCGCCGGCAAATCCGTATTCATCGCGCCCATAAAAGCAACATATTTCAACTTAGCCAAATGCTCGCCATCCTCAGATACAACCTTGAAAAAATCTTTAAAAACAGCCGTCACTCGCGCAGGAATAAGTCCATCCTGCAACGTTTGCGCCTCAAAAAAATCTGTAAATCCATACTTATTAATAGTCAATGTTTTCGCTCCTTTAAAATAGGGGAGCTTTAAATCGAATCAAATGCTCCCAAAATGTGATTGTTTTTAGTGTTTGCAAACTTTACAATATCCATAATTCATCATCCTTTCATAATGGGAATACCGCTTCATTATAACACAACCAGAGCGCTTTAGCTAACAAAAAAACAGGAAAGCGATGCTAGCGGCTTTCCTGTTTTTGTTAATTTTTATGCGTGATAATTTTTGCGATTTGATCGGCAGTCATATTACTATCGACAGCATAGCTACCGTCGCGCACATATTTCTCGTAGTTGTTCGCACGTAAGAATTTATCGAATTCAGCACCAGATTTAATGATACCGGCAAATTGTAATTCGTTACCTGCTTTAGAAGAAGGGTCACCTTTTTTGATAACAAGCGTGAATTTCTTGACTTGATTTGCTGCTTGTTTCGCTTTTTCTTCCTCGGCTTTTTTCTTAGCCGCTACTGCTTTTTGAGCCTCTGCAGATTGTGATTTTGCTAATTCTTGAGACGCTAGTAAATCCTCGTATTTCTTTTTGTAACCTGAATTGTCCTTTGTTTCTGCTGTTGTCGTTGTTTTTGGGTCCGCTGATTTCTCTGCTTGTGCACTTGATGAGAAGAACGTATCAAAGACAAGCAAGAGCACTGCTGAAATCAAAAATCCTAACGCCAGCATGCGAAGTGATTGTTTCATTGTATTATTTCCTCCCTTATGATATCTCCAATTTAATGAGCTACGTATTCAGCAATTATTTCATTTACTTGTTCTTCTGAAAGTTCCGATTGCGTAACGATTTCCTCTATAGTGACACCAGAAGTATACAAAGTAATAATTTGTTTTTTTCTTAAGTCACGGAGTTTTTTGCTAGATGTGCGAACTGGAGTGACGGTGTCAGCATCGACGTTCATTGTATTTTCTAGAGTAGACACGCGTTTTTTTAATTCGAAGTTCTCTTGCATTAATTGAGAGGCGATTTCCTCCATCTCATTTTCTATCTGCTTACTATTTCCCTTCTGCATAAATGAAAGCAAGAACAGGACGACAGCACAGGCAAGAAGAATTATGATTAGAACAGTCATTGTGTTAATAACACCTCTTTTCTCTAAACTCTACTTCTATTTATAGCATAAATTACGCCAAAAACATAGTCAAAAATGAAGATTGTAAACAAAATAAAAAGAAAAGCTTAGGAATCCTTGCGTAAAGCCCTTAAAAATGATATTATAATACAGGTCTGATAAATAATTCAGTTTGATTAGAGTTTGGAGGGAAATAGAATGCGTGTTAATATCACTTTAGAATGTACTGAGTGCGGCGATCGCAATTATATCACTACTAAAAACAAACGTGAAAACCCGGAACGTATTGAACTAAAAAAATATTGTCCAAGATTGCGCCGTGTCACTTTGCACCGCGAAACTAAGTAAGCAGCAGGATTTTCACCTGTTGCTTTTTTTATGGAAAAGATTCTTGGCTAAGGAGGAGACGAAATGCCAACCAAAGCAGTCCTACGTGAACAAATATTGACACAATTGAATAAAATGGATCAGGCTACATATGAAAAACGCTCACAAGCTATCGCAGAACAATTATTTCAAGAAAAAATGTGGCAAAACGCTACGAAAATAGGGATTACAATCGCGAGGTTTCCAGAAATAGCAACACAAGCAATCATCAAACAAGCTTGGCAAGACGGAAAAATTGTATCGATACCAGAGACCGATAATAAAACCAAAGCGATGCAATTTCGAGTCTACGAAGATGGCGATGAACTCTGTAAAAAAGCATTGGGTCTCTATGAACCATTAGAGAGCGCTGCGGTTGTTCCAAAAACAAAAGTGGATTTATTAATTGTTCCCGGTGTTTTATTCCGTACAGATGGCTATAGAATTGGTTTTGGCGCTGGTTTTTACGATCGTTACTTAGACGGCTATCAAGGAGCTACTATTTCGCTATGTTATACTGAGCAAATAACGACTGCATTTAAGCCAGAACCCCATGATTTACCCGTTCAAAAACTAGTGATTGAAAATAATCTGAAATAATAGCAAAAAATTGGCGGAGATTGATTTACAATGTTCGCTTTTTTGCGTATAGTAGTACTTATAAATTGGATTTTAAAAGAAAGCAGGGAATTTTTTGAGCCTCCAGGAACAGTATATTTTTTGGCGATTAACTAGTTATTTTCTAATTGAGGAAGGATATCGACTCATCCATCTTCATGAAAAGAAACAAGAACTATGGCTAAATAATCCAGCCCAAAAGAAGCGACCAGTTATTCGAATTCAGATGAAGGAGCTCAGTTGGTCTAGTGTCGTCGAGCGAGATATTGAGCAAGTAATGCGTGTGTGCGAAGATTTACGCAAGCAGATGGGACGTTTGAAACTGCCACTAGTCAATATGTATATCACGCCTTTTAAGCCAGTTGGGGACACTTCAGAATGGTTCGATAAACCATTACAATCAGAGAATGAGAAAGTAAGTCTGAACAATATATTAATCGATGCAGAAAACGCAGATGAGCAGTTAAAGCAACTAGAAACAGATTTCGGTATACCTGCCGAGACATTTCAAGTTCCAACTGAACTAGACGAGAGCACCATCACTAGTGAGCGTAGCGTCGTTATCAACTATATCACCACAAAAGTAAGTGATGAACAGGTGCAAGCTCGCAAAGAAAAGCCATATGTGACGTATGTTTTGCTTGCGATTCAAATAGCTGTATTTTTAATTATGACATTCACAGGAAGTACGAGTACTAACACGTTTAACCTTGTTAGGTGGGGCGCAAAGTTCAATCCACTCATATTTGCAGGAGAATGGTGGCGCTTCATTACACCGATGTTTATCCATATCGGACTACTACACTTACTCATGAACTCCGTTGTTCTGTATATCGTAGGGCCCAGGGCAGAGAAACTCTTTGGTAAGTGGCGTTTTGCGCTTATTTATGTACTATCTGGCATTACTGGCGTTGTCGCAAGTTTCGCTTTTAACATTAATGTGGCTGCAGGAGCAAGTACGGCTATCTTTGGTATTTTTGGGGCCTTGTTATACCTAGTTGTATTAAAACCCCATATCTATGCAAGATCACTCGGAATCAGCATTGCCGGTTTAGTTGTTGTCAATTTAGTAGTTGATTTATTTTCCCAAGGCATTGATCTCGCAGGACATATTGGTGGACTAGTAGGCGGCTTTCTAATTGCTGGCGCTTTATCCATGCCTCATCAATACTTCCATTGGCGTCGAATTTTATATGGAGCTTCCGCTGTTTTACTGACCGCATTTTTCCTGTGGTTTGGTTTTGACAAAGGAAAGCATCCGTATGATCCACAAAATGCCAACGCCGTAGCAGGGGCATTTATACAAAATGCAGATTACAAAACAGCACAAAAAATCTTGCATCAACTTCAAGTTTCAGGCAGTGCCGACGCGCTAACTTATACTAATTTGGCTGTTATTGCAACAATTCAAGAAAATGAAGTGGAAGCAGCAGATTTTGCAAGAGAAGCCATCGCGCAAGAATCATTCAATCCCCACGCCCATTTCTTATTGGCCCGTAGCTACGAAATGCAAGGGAACTTGGAACAAGCATTAAAAGAAGCCACAATCGCGGTTGAACAGCAAGATGCAGAAACGTACGTTCGTTATAAAGGCTATTTAGAGAGCAAAATTCAAACAAGATAAGAGGTATCGTTATGAAAACAGTCTATGATGTGGCTCAATTACTGAAAAAATACGGCATTATCGTTTATCTTGGTAAGCGACAATGGGATATCGAAATGATGGAATACGAGCTAACCGAACTGTTTAAACATAAATTGCTGGATCGTGAAGTCTATGCTCGCGCAAGATCGATTCTCAAAGTAGAACTAGACAAAGAAAAAGCAAAAAATAAGGTAGTAGATTAGGAGACATGTGAAAATGGAAAAGAAACTAATTGGCGTTGACCTTGGCGGCACAACTGCGAAAATTGCAATTCTAACAACCGATGGCACAATTGAAGAAAAATGGTCTGTCGAAACGGATATCTCAGATGAAGGCTCCCATATTGTTCGTAACATCGGCGACAGTATCAATCAAAAATTAACAGATTTACACTTAGATCATGACACTTTCTATGGTATCGGAATGGGAACGCCTGGCACGATTAACTACGAAACCGGCACAGTTAAAGGAGCCTACAATCTAAACTGGGCGAAAGAACAAAATGTAGCCACTGATCTCAAAAATATTACTGGTTTAGATGTTCATTTAGATAATGATGCTAACATTGCAGCGGTTGGTGAAAGATGGCAAGGAGCGGGCGAAGGCTCGGCGAATGTTTTCTTTGTCACATTAGGAACGGGCGTCGGTGGAGGTATTTTTGCAGAAGGAAAAATTCTTCATGGAGCTAAAGGCGCAGCCGGAGAAATTGGTCATATCACGGTGGATACTAGTAAAGAAGCCTATGACTGTACATGTGGGAAGAAAGGTTGTCTAGAAACCATTGCTTCTGCTACAGGAATCGTGCGTGTTGCAAAAGATTTAGCTAAGTCTTTTGAAGCGGATTCTAAGTTGAAAGATTCTATACAGCAAGGAAGTGAGGACGTAACGTCTAAGTTGATTTTTGACCTTGCAGCAGAGGATGATACCCTAGCACAAAAAGTAGTTGATCACATTTGTTTCTATCTCGGTCTAGCATGTAGCCATATCGGTAATATGCTTAATCCGGAAAAAATAATCATTGGCGGCGGGGTTTCGGCCGCTGGTGATGTACTTTTGAATCCTATTCAAGATTATTTTGAAGGTATGGTTTTCCCAGCAGTTCGAGAATCAACATCGATTTCGATTGCAACACTTGGAAATGACGCTGGGATATTGGGTGCAGCATGGTTAGCTTTACCGTCTGAATAATAGCTTATTTAGCTAGATGTACTACTGGCAGTAATGTAACGCTAGTAGACATCTAGCTTTTTTTTAATAAATGGAAGATTGTTTCACTTCCTTGATGTCAGGGTAAAATAGTAGTAACATATTAGCAAATGGAGGGAAAGAGATGAATAAATTTCGCATAAGTTTTATAATTACAATCCTCGGACTTTTCTTTCTTTCCTACGGCTGTCAAAATGAGCAGGCACCTGTCAGCAAAGAAAAGGTAACAACTTCAAATGAAATTAAAACTTTAAACATTCGACCTAAAGAATTTCAACGGATTGTGGGCTGGATAGATGATGAGAATGTCCTAGTGCAGCTGAGGAAAGAGGGAAAAGTAACCTTCGAAAGACTCAATGTTTTTAACGGAAAGCAACATCAAATATATGAAACATCACATGTCATCTCAGAGGTCATCATTAGCCCAAACCGAGATTGTTTCCTTATTTATTCTGCCGAAAGCAAAGATAAAGCAGCTTTAGATGTTATTTCAATGGCCGGGTCGCGGATGAGCACGAAGCAAGTGAAGCCGCAAAATATAGAGTTTTCATGGAATCAAGATGATCAAAATAAGATGTTCCTCACAACGTTCGACACAGATTGGAATTACCAAGTATTTCAATTGGATATTTCATCTGGTAATTTGGTTCAATTGAATACAGATTCACCATTTGTTTCGTGGTATAGTGATAATTTATTTATTTTCAACCAAAAACTATCACCACAAAAAGACAGAGGAGATCTCTATCTTGAAGATATTCGCGATAAGACGATTAAAAACCTGGTTGTCGCAGATGTATATAAATTTGCTGTGTCCGCCAATACATTACTAACAATGGAGCCGAGCAAAGAAGATAAATCTATGGTCTATAACTTTAGGACGCTTGGTTTTCAATCTTATTATCAATATGAAGCACCTAGGGTATACGATGAGTTGGGGACATTCTTTCCATTCTATGATTTGAATGTAGAAGAGGAGTCATTCCTTACATTTGAACCGTATGAAAGTAAGAAGTTAAAAGACCATGGCGGAGAATTTAAGCTAGTTAAAGTGAACCCTACAGAGAAAAAGAAAGAAACAATATTGGAACTAATAAATAACGAGCCTATTGTTACATCACCAAACGGTAAATACTGTTTATACGGTTACCTATTTGATCAAATAATTGATTTAGAAACAAAAGACATATCATATTTGATACAACATCAGGATAAGATGTATTAAAATGCCAGAAAAGTACTATCGTAATGAGATAGCTCTTTATCTGGCATTTTTTAGTTTATGACATTAAACGGACACATCTCTCTTTTGGAAAAAAATGAAGGATAGAGCCATGAAAATAATATAGTATACACTTAGAACCCCAATAGCTAGTCCTGGTGAAAGACCTTTTACATCCATTCCAAGGCCATTTGCCTGCATGCTTACATAGTATAGTGGAGCCATAAAGATGTATTTGAACCATTGGAATTGTTCTACCAACATAAGTGTGATTCCACCTGCAATACTATTGATAAATAGTAAGAATAGCCCAATCCCTACAGCCAAAGCCTGACTTCTTAAGAGTGAAGAAACCATAAATGCAATAGAAGTAGAAAAAATGAGTTGAATCGAGAAGTAACCTAGTTGGGAACCAATCGCATCTAGAGCATTTTGTCCTACATTTGTAATATCTCCGTTCTCTGAATAGGTTGGATTAGTTACACTAATATCTTGTGTCAGGCTTCCAAAAGAAGTTAGAATCCCACCAATAATATAAGACATAGCAATCGTAAATATAGTTAAAAGGACTGCATACATAAGAACAACGATATATTTGGAAAGGAGAATCTGCCAACGTTGATATGGCCGAATCAACAATAACTTTATTGTGCCATAACTAAATTCAGAAGATACAACAGCGCTAGCCACGACAATAGAAAATAGGGCTACCATAAACGTACTGATGCTGTTTACAGATAACATCAATTGGATATTATCAATGTCTGGAACAAACGATTTAAAACTTGCGGATAAAGCAAGAATGATAACTAAAATAATAAGAGGATATAGCCATGTGCTGAACCTTAGTGATAATTTCTTTGTTTCATTCGCGATTAATGACATCATTCCATGCTACCCCCATTTTGTTTTGTAATTTCTAAGAAACGCTCTTCTAATGTTTTAGTATGTGCTTCTATTGCAAAAATCGAAACATCTTCTGCTACTAAATTCTTAACAAGCAATGGGATGTTGGAGGGACTACTTTTCACAAAGAAATGCGATGTTCCATTATCAGCTAGTATGTAGTCGATATTCCAATTTGTGAGTAGTTTTTTAGATAATTCAAGAGGCTCAAGGTGCATATGGAAAGTTTGTAATTGTTCCGTTTCTGCCAGAATTTCTTGTTTCATATCTGCAATATGTGTCAGCTCTCCGCGTTCTATAATTGCGAATCGATCACATAATTGTTCCATTTCTGTTAGTAGGTGAGAAGATACTAGGACACTAACACCCTGACTAGCTAATGTTTTCATCTGCAAACGAAATTCTTTCATTCCCTCTGGATCTAATCCATTTGTAGGTTCATCAAAAATTAATAGTTTTGGTTCGTGTATAAGCGCCTGCGCCACGCCCAATCTTTGTCTCATCCCAAGCGAGTATGTTTTTACTTTATTATTAATTGCTTTGTCTAAATGCACGAGTTGAATAATTTCATGTAAGCGTTCGTTTGAGATTTTGTTTCGCGACATAGAAGCGAATGTCTCGAGATTCTGTAGTCCTGTCATATACGGATAAAATTCTGGATTTTCTACGATTGCTCCAACTTGTTGAATAGCTTCTGTGTAAGAGTCATCTATGTTTTTCCCTAAAATTTTAACCTCTCCGCTAGTCTTGTTAATGAGTTTGACAATACTTCTGATAATGGTTGTTTTTCCGGCGCCATTGGGACCTAAGAGTCCAAATATTTCACCCTCGTTCACTGAAAATGAGATGTCTTTTATAATCGGTTTAGCTCCAATTCGCTTAACTAAGTGATTTATTTCTAAAACAGGCTGTGTCATAATTGCTCCTTCCTTGTTTGAAAATCTCGTTTTATTTGATCTGCGATTTCTTCGGGCGTTAGGTTGTCTGTCTCTACAATTAGACCTGCGACACTCTCATAGAGGTTTGTCCGAGCCTCAAAAATAGCAATGATTTCATCTTTACTCTTTTCTTGAATGAGAGGGCGTGTCGTGTCGCCTTTTAATCGAGAAAGAAACGTATCAGGACTGGTCTTTAAATAAACGACAAAATCAGCTGTTCCTAACTTCAACCGATTGTCATTATCTAAAATAATACCGCCTCCAGTTGATATAACGGCTTCTTGCAGTAATGTTCTTGTCAGCATTTGATGTTCTAATTTACGAAATGCTGGTTCGCCTAAATTTGCAAAAATTTCTGTAATTGATGCCTGATGTTCGAATTGTATCTCCGTATCGATATCAACTAAAGGTAGTGTTAGTTTGCTAGCAAGTATTTTACCTACTGTTGATTTTCCAGCACCCATAAATCCAGTTAAAACAATTTGTTTCATGAAAGTCCTCCTTCAGCTTCTGTTTAATCTAGTAGAAGACGAATTTTCTGTAGTTTAATATCCCAAAATACAGATTGTTTCAGTATATAGCCATTACTAAGCTCTGTTATGATATTATATCTGATGTAGTCTTCTGTACTATCTTCCCAATTATACCATAAAACAGCGTTATTGTGCTTTTCTGTGAAGGTTTTTTGCCCGCTTTTTATGCGTGAAATATTATTAGGAAGCGATAGGTTTGTAAGCGTAGTCGCGAGATAATGATTTTGTAGTTGGTTTTCCATATGCAACTTAGAGACATAGATACTGGTTGCCCCAAGCATCGTAATAATGCCGATCAACGTAACATAAAGACACAATATATACGTAAAGCCATTCTGATGCATACTATTTACTCCCTTCTGGTTGGATATAAAAACGGGCAGATAACTGGGTGCCATCTTCAAAAGTGACTTCATACAATATTTCTTCCTCTGATTTTTTTGACCATTTATCCTGTTTTATATTTGTTAAAAGTGGTTCATGCCCTTTATTATCAACAGAACGGCGAGTTAGGTTTTGATATGCTTCGTAGGTCACTAATTTGGATTGAGCAATGAAGGTTATCTTATGGTCGGTGACAGTTATCTTAGCTCCTGTATTTAATTCTTTTTTTGTTTGGTTCGTGAAGAGTTGCCACTCATAGTTTTTATCAATGTCCATTACCTTTAAGACAGATGCGTAGCTTTGAAAAATAAGTGGAATGAAAGAGGCGATAATAATGACGATAAGAAGCGAGAATAGAGATTCAATTAAGGTAAATCCATGCTTATTTAGTAGCGTAACAAATATTTTCTTTAGCATAAGTAGCGCAAAATTGCTTCGCCTCCTGATTGTAAGTTATTAGGTATGCTTGATTTTTAATGGTTACTTCATAGCTTGATGAAAACGGACTGTTTAGATGAAATTGACTTTCCTCAGAGAGTAATTGTTGAACCGTTGTCAATTGATTTTGTTTGTGTAGATTTTGTTTGATTTGCATCATTATTGGAAGTAGGGAAAGAACAACCAGGGAAAGTAAACTAAGAGCAAAAAGACTTTCTAATAGAGAAAAACCATCAGATTTCATCAATACGAAACCTCCCTTTTCCAATTTGAAAAATAAGCGCATATTTTTTGTTCTGACCTTGAATAATAATGGTTTTAAATCTGCTGATATTTCCAAAAGGCGGAGAAAAGCGAAAGGATTGCTCGCTTTTCTCTTGAAAATGCAATGTGGGAGTTAATTTTCTTGATAATGCTAATTTAGAAGATTTGCCAGAATAGGTATCGTTATTACCATTTAGAAGAAGTATCGATTCTTGATTCGTAGTTATTGCTTCCGCCTGGAGATACATGATATCTATTTCGAGCTGATCGAGACTTTGTTTTTCTAATAAATGAGTCATCAAGTTGCCAGCTGGAAGAACACTGATACCTAGAATGATAAAACTTATCGAGAGTACGAGCAGCATTTCTATTAAAGTAAAGCCATCTTGTTTCATGGTGCTTCCGTTACTTTCCCGCTGCTATCAATCAAAACATCCTTACCATTTGGACATTTTTTCTGTTCGCCTTTTAGGTAGCCGCCGCTTAAAAGGTCTTGTAAAGAAGGTACTTTGTTATTTTCTAGTTGATATGCTTGTGTCTGTCCTTGAACCATCGTAATAAACGCGTCACACCCCTTGTCGTTAATGGATTTACTCTGCTTGACGATATTTGGGATAGTGAGTAAAAGTAGTACACTAACCACAAGCAGAACAATCAACATTTCAATAACTGTGTTTAAGTACCTATTTGGAAAACGTTGCCTTTGCTGAAATGCTAGTTGTATGAATCTATTTCAACGAGAAATTACAATCGTAGCCATATCTTAGAAGGAATAATGATACTCACTTTAAAAAGAAAGATAATTCTGTCAAACGACTTAAATATCGTTGATTCAATGTGTGGGAGTACCTATTTAAAAAACTCCTGAGATGAAAATCAGGAGTAGGGTGGTTTTTCATATCTATACTTGTAAATAAATTCTCTGTTTTCAACTGGGACTGTTATTTCAAAAGGTAGGGACTGAGATTTCAATACTAAGCGATCTTCGTACAATACTCCTTCGGGAAATAGCTCTCCGAAGATATGTGCTTTTTGGAACTCGTCAAGATTAACCTCAAGTTCTTCGGTTATTTCAAGATAGTTCATCAGCATTTCATAATCCCAGGAACTGTGCTGAATTAAATTAAGTTGTTTTTGTTTAGCAGCTATCATTTCTTCCATCTGTTTAATTTCTCTATCTATCTCTAATTGCTTTTCATCGAGGACTTCCTTTGTAAAGTAGTCATCTAAATATAGATCAATCATTTTACTTTTTCGTTGTCTGATTTCATTTAAGGATGACGTGGCCCTTGTAATGTCTTTTTCTATGATTGGGATTTGACTTGTTTTATCGTCAAAGTCGATATATTTTTTTGCTTGTTCCTCTGACTGTAGAACTTCCTTCAATATTCGTTTTAAATGATGCTCAAATCGGCGAGTATTGACAGACATTTTACAGTCAATACCATGAGCCCATTTCTTTGTACTGTGTTTGATATAGTAAGCCGGTGCAGAGGAGGTTTTATTGTATAAAGTCAGCTTCCTACCACATACGCCACACGTTAGATGGACACGACGAATGATGTGCGCTGATTTAGGACGCCTTATATCTACTTTGTAGCGATAATGCCTTTTAGTTTTTTCGGCTTGTATGGCCCTGTACTCTTCTTCTGTGCGAAGAGGGGGGAATACGCCTTTAACTTCAATTTCTTCGCCGTCTCTAAACTTGTAAAGGCGGGTACCGTGATAGTTGGTACTATTAATTATGCGCTGAATCGTGTTTTCATGCCATCTGTTTCCTGTGTTTGTTACGGAGATTTCATTTAGTTTTTCAGCAATAATGGACATTCCAAGCTTATCATTCATATACCAGGAATCAATTTTAGGTATCACCCACGCCCATTTATCATCAATTTCATACTCTTTTTTATCGGTATCCTTCTTGTATTTATAGCCTAAAGGTGGTTTTCCATAAGCGCTTTGCTCTCTTAAGCGTTGCTTTTTACCGCGAATCATACGACGCGTCATAGATTTTCTTTCTCTTCTAGCAATCAAGTTTTTAATGTCGCTGATAAACTCATCATCTTCATTATCCAAATCAGTAATACCAGACCGTGGTTCAGCTATTTTTACACTGTTTTCTCTGAGTGTGGATTTTAAATACTCCCAGTTTATAGTGTCGAGCCTAGAAAGCCTATCTTGATCAATGACAAGAACAACCTCAATTAACCCATCTTCAACGATATCAAGGAGGGCATTCAGCCCATCTTTATCTCGTTTGGCACCTGAGTCAATGTCTTGAAATTCTCTCACAACATTCCAACCTTGTTCGCGCGCATATCTATTCAATTCTACTTTCTGCGCCTCTAAAGAATAACCTTTTTCTTGTTGCATTTTAGTACTAACCCGGATATAGATGGCCACTCTCATTTTAATCACCCTCATTTTATTAACGTTATACCTATTCTATGCGAGAATCCTTTATAATAGTGCGATTTTTGATAGAAGTATCATTAATTTTTTTTTGGTACATATCAGCTTTATCATTTGCTGTTCAACGATATTGTTAGTTTAATAAATATTAAATTTGTCACTTTTATAGCAGTGTAGTGATTCAAGTTTTGAAGATAAAAGAAAAGCCCCGAAGGGCAGGTTCTTACTTGATTTCCCAAGTCAAGTCATCAAAAGTATTGTTATCTGAAAGTTTTATAAAAGGTAGGGTACCACGTTCGTCACTATCCAGTTTCGAATAAACGGATGGATGAATTTGATAGCCATCTGCTTTAGAATAGTATTTTTGCGGATCCGACATTATTAATTCTGAGAAAGAGTCCCCTAAGTTTTCAATAGTTGAGGAAGTGAAGTAGGACATAATAACATTTCGTAAATTCTCGCTTCCATTATCATCAGTCATATGCGCTTGGCCAACAAATATTATGCCATCAATATTTTTGTTGCTTTTCAAGTGATTGATTATTGCAAAGGTGTCATCAGGGAAGTATTTAAAAATTTGATTCTCATTCCAATACGAGTCAGCGTCCATGTTAATGCGTAACGTTTTTTGGAGTAGCTGGGTATCTATAACATTAGAGCTATATTTTTTGAGCGCTTCACTAAATTCATCATTTGTTTTGAGCTTGCTGTAGTCGGTTTGCTTATCAGCTGGTAATGATTTTTCAATTTCAATTAGCTGCTGTTGGTATTTCTCTTTTTGAAAAGCGAAGGGAAGATTGATTACTGCTGAAAATGCAGAGCCAAAATTCTCCTGGGTCGGACTATCTTTTACAACTTTAATTAGTTCCTTTGCTTCTTTTTCTTGTTTTTGATACTCTTCACCGACCACAACATATTCAGAAAACCTAACTTTTTTATCTTTGATAAATTCTCCAGTTAGATTAGAAGCATCATCACCAAATATTTTCCGAACTTTTCTTTTTTGCTTACTAGTTTTTACGGAAGTAATATTGACGTCATATATTCCATCCTTAAGTTTTTTAAACTTCTTCTCGAAATTCCCATTTTTATCAGCTTTAACATTTTTCGTTTTTTCAAAGTCATGTTTACCTGTAATCGTAATTGTAAATTTAGTCTTTTTGGGAAGGTTCGTGTTTATTTTTACAAGTATATAGTTATCAGTCGCCTTTGTTTTAGATTTTACTGCGACTTCTAAAGATTCACTTTTCGCAGCGACAAATTGTCCTGGTAATATGAGTGATGCTAATAGCACGAAAACTAATATTTTGAAGCCCCATTTTTTGTATACTCCAGTTTGGTTGTTCATTTTTCATTCTCTCCCTTTATTTTCTGTATATTAGTTTAAAACTTTTTCTTTGAAAAATGTGTTCCAGTCGCTTTCTAGGTCCTTGGCATGTTCTGGTCTTCGCATACTTTTATATTTCTCCATACAGTCTAAAACTTCATACTCTGCTTCTTTATTGCCTTCTAAATAAGCAATTATAGCTAAGTGCGCATAGGCATCATTCTCAGTTAGCACTTTATCGTATTTTCTACAAAGAGGAATAGTTTTTTCGAGATAATTTTTTGCTAAGTCTAGTCTATTTTTGTGGATATAGTATTTTCCAACATTCATATAAAATGTTGCATCGAAATGAACATCTTTGTAGTAGTCAAGGTAACATATCATCCTATCTTCAATTCTTTTTACCATTTCTCGTCCAATATCAACTGGGAATATAAAGAACAGTTTTGACATAATAAAAACTTCTTGATAAGACCATTCTGGACGTGGATTCAATGTTTCCCAAACCTTCTTTGCAGCAGGGCTATCAATATCGTAGGTATTTTGCTCAGTTATCTTTAGATATACGTCTTCTATAACATACATGCAATATGCGATAAAGTCATTTGGGTTTTCTGCCAGATAGGCTATCATGTGCTCCAAAAGCTGGTTTCCCTGCTCACGATCTATCGAATTTTTCGTGTTTGTGAAATCAAAAAAGATATTATCTGTAGGTGATAGTTTATAGTCATTTTGAATGTATACAAACTCACGCAAGGACATCTCAAACTCTCCGAGTATATTCAATAGAGTATCCAACGTTATATTACTTCTAGAGGATTCCAGATTAGCTATACCTGCTTGGGTTATGCTAGTAAAATCTTTTTGCCTCATACCTTTCATTTTCCTTATGTGTCTAATTGTTTTTCCAACGGTTTTCATACTAAACCCCCTTAAAATATTTATATGTGGTAGGAAACAACACCTTTCTGCCAAATTTTGATAAGATATAGGCGAGGAGGTGAACTATTATGAAAAAACTGAATAAAATGTTTTACAGAAGCAAGATGATTGCGCTTCCAGCAATAACGATGATTATTGCCGCGTTTATCAATATTCACACTTAAGCATAAAAAAACGAAGTCAACTCCCCAATCCACCCGATTGTAAAAGAAAAGACTTCGTACAACGGATTATAACATTTGCCTAATGAGAAAAACAAATAATTTCAGATGAGGTAGTCAGGGGTGAGCTTATGATAAACATTGGAGATGATGCTTTATCAGTGATATTAGAGAATATTGAGAAGGACAAGGAACTTTATTTACAAATAGTCGAAGAAGCTCCCAAAAATGAAAAAATGATTCGGGCTTTGAAAAATTTGGGTGTAGCAGAAAACGATATGCCAAAGATTACAATATTGATTGTAGGAATGGCTATATCGTATCATTATTAATTGCATTTGATTATTCAACTATCTACAGAAGTGTAGATAGTTTTTTATTTTTCTTTTTTATGCTCTTCTTGTAAGACCTCAGAAAGTTTTTTTATTCTTTCCAGACTTTCAGGATTTTTTTCTATTAAATCGAACAGCCATTGATGCATATCCTTGTCTTTAACAATCTCATCTATAGAATTATATTTTTTCTCTGCATTCTCTATATCAGGCTGATCTGTCCTACCAAGCAGATAGTCAGTCGTAGTGTTTAAAACCTCAGCTAAGGTAAGGATCATATCCGCTGAAGGAGAACTATAAGAATTTTCGTAATTACTAATTGTGCTTTTTGTTGTATTTGCCAATTCCGCAAGTTTCTCTTGAGTAATTTTTTGGCGCTTTCTGGCTAACTTTAAACGCTCTGCAATCATTAAAAGAGCCTCCTCTGATTGATTAAGTACAATATTATTGTACATCATTATAGAAATAATACTAGTTTAGTACAAAATAATTGTACTTTTATATTGACATACAAGATAATTGTATATTACAATGTAAGTACAAGTTATTCATACATTGGAGGTGTACTAACAAATGAAAAACTGTAATCTGATAAATGCACGAAAAGAAAAAGGCTACACTCAACAGGATTTAGCTATCCTGTTAGGTGTTGGGACTTCAACGGTTTCAAATTGGGAGACAGGGTATAGCCAACCTAACTTAGATACCGGTATTAGAGTTTCTTCTTTACTAGATAAAGATGTAACATTTTTATTCGGTTCTAATGTACAAGTTTCTCAAACATGATATATGAGTAAACCATACAAAGAGCACACCCCGAATTTATTTGGGACAAAGGAGGGATGAAATAATGGCTGGATTGTTGAACGAAACGGTAGTTGAGCGAGAAATACAAGAAACCACAACAAAATGTTTCGAAAAATTTAAATACAAGCTTTTAGCAAGCATCAAAGAAGCGACTGAGGATGAGGAGCTACTCACAAGAGCGCAAGTAACAAAGCGAATTCTTAAATGTAGTCCCAACACAGCTGATAAATACTATTTGAATGATCCAACTTTCCCATTTGTGTATCAAGGGGAGGAGAAACGTTATCCTAAAAAATTGGTTACCCAGTGGATCGCACAGAAAGCAAGTAGAGGAGGGATGCGATATTCTAATTAATGCTATTACAGCAATTCTACATCAAGCAAGTAGCACACGCCGAAATAATTTGGGACAAAGGAGTGGAGACAATGGGTATGAAGCTGATATTGCTAGCATTCGTTTTTATAGTTGGAATAGCTGCAATAAAGATGGTTAAAAAAGTAAGTCCAAATAATAAGTGGTTCACTATATATACTTTGACAATACTTACGCTAACCACGGTTTATTTTTTTAATACTAATTAAGAACAGGAGGTTGTATCAATTGAAAAAATCAGCACGCGCGGTTGAAGCTCTCAATATATTGAAGAGTGAGGGCTTTACCCAGAAAGAAATTGCGGCAGAAATGAATGTCAGTAGGGAAATGGTGAGCCGAATGTCAACTGGAAGCAGGGATATGCAAGAGGATATTGCTGAGGCGAGTTTAAAAAGTTTCACAAATCCAAGGTATGTCTTGTCAGCTCTTTATGCATTCAGTGATCAACAGTCGCCACCAGCGTTCTCTGGAAATGGCATTGATCGGCATCAGCTATCCATGCTGTCGATTTTGGAACACGAAACAGATGAGGTTGATCATTTTAAAAAGGAGCTGATCATTGTTTTAAGCAAACCACCAGAGAGCCTAACAGTCCAAGAACTAGAGAAAGTTGAACAATTGTTGTTAGAAATAACAGATACCTATGCCATGGCAGCTAACACACTTGCCACTCTAGCGGAAACCTACAAGTTCAGTGTTAAGGAATTATTGCGAAAACGCATCCCAACGTGGAAGATTTGGAATTGGATGTAACTGGGAGGAGCTGTTGAAAATGGAAACTGGAAATTTGCCAATCGACGCAAGCATTGTAAAAAAACGTATGGCCATCCCTAAAATGATAGCTGAACTAACCTATGTAGATAAAGAAAACGCCATTAAATACATGCAAATATGGGGAGAAAAGAAAAAAACGATTACTGACATCTACGATGAACTGTATTCGTTAACGAAAGAGAGTGTTGTTGCTTAATGGATAAAGCAGTAATGATTGTTTGTGGACTTTTTGGAATAGTTGCGGTGCTATTTTTAGCATTAATTGTATCTCTTGTTTTCGGGATTATACAGCACAAAGCCAATCAAATGGTGGAGGAGAGTGAGCGGGAATGCTGACATTAAGTCAAACAATCATAGGGTTGTGCGTGTTTTATACGATTTATTCGGCTGTTAACGGCATACCTAAAATTTACAGCCTTGTAAAAAATGAATACAAAAAGCTAAGTCAGGGGCGATATTGATGGCAATATTTATTGGAAATATGAGTAATGGAAATTTAGACTTGCATGTCCAAGTAGTTGCTATGAATGAAGTTGAAGCAGAGCAGTTAATCAAAAAAGAGTTTGTAAACGAGGATTATGTATTAAAAAGCATAACTTTTGAGCAACAACCAACCGAGAGTGGTATTGTAAGCTATTTTATCTCATTCGATAATAAAGATGATGCCATTTGGACCAACGAGGTGTGGGAAGAATATCAAAAAAGAGCACACAAAAATAGCCTGCTCCCCAGCAGACTATCTCAATGAAAATACACATCAAAAAGGAATGTATACTCCATAACCTTAACTCAAGTATACATATTCCTTTAATAAATTGCAATGGAGGATTTTTCATGAACATTAAATATAACGAAATCATGGCGTTAGCCTTAGAGGCGAAGCAACTTCAAGAACAAAAAATTTCCTCGTATGAAGGGAGAATACAAAGTAAATCATTACGAGAATCGCTAAAAGTATCTCTCCAAATCAAGTTAGATGAACGGAAAGTGCGACTGGAAGAGATAAATAAAATAATAAATGATCTTTCAGAATATGAAGTGGAGGTCCAACGATGAAAAATATCAAATTATTGGAATTGGAATTGAAAAATTTTAAAGGTGTACGCGATTTTAAACTAGTGACAAATGGTAACAATGTTGATGTTTTTGGTAAAAATGGAACGGGTAAAACAAGTGTTTTTGATGGTTTTACTTGGTTACTATTCGATAAAGATAGTAAAAACAAGAAAGATGCGGGAATTAAAACTATCGAGAACGAGGAAGAACTGCACGGATTGGAGCACTCAGTCATGGCTTTGCTCAGTATTAACGGTGAGGAGCTTCGTTTAAAGAAAATATATACGGAGAAGTACACGATGAAGAGAGGAACCACGGATCAAAAGTTTGACGGTCATGAGACATCATACGAAATAAATGAGGTCCCAACATCACGCAAAAAGGATTTTGTAGACAAAGTAGCATCGATTATTGATGAAACGACCTTTAAAATGCTCACAAACCCTTTGTATTTCAACGAAAGTTTGAAGTGGCAGGAACGTCGTCAAATTTTACTCGATATCGCAGGTGATGTGGACGATATCGATGTTGTTGATTCAAATGCGAAACTGGCAGGTTTACTAGATATTTTGGGTAGTCACTCTGTTGAGGAAAAGCGTAAACAGATTAGCGCACAGAAAACGAAAATAAATGACAACCTGAAACAATTACCAGGTCGAATCGATGAGGTAGAAATGGGAAAACCTGATTTATCAAGCCTGAACAAACAAGATATCTCCAGTGAGATTGCGTTTCTAACTCAAGAAAAAAATAAAAAAGAGTCCCAACTAGCTGATGTGCGAAATGGTGGCTTTATAAGTGAACTACGAAATAAAAAATTGACAATAGAAAACCAATTAATGGAGTTAACCAATCAGAATCGTAGTATCAATTATGAATTGATTTCAGAAAAGCAAAATGAAGTGTCTCAACAGAAAATCGCTGTTTCTTCGGTATCAAACATCGTAGACATGGCTAAATCGCAGTTGAAAATCGATCAGGAGCAACATGAAAAATTGGAAAAACAAAAAGAAGAAAAGATCCAAGAATATTATGCGTCCGTTGAGCAAACATTTGATGAACACAGATTGACCTGTCCAACCTGTAATCAAAGTTTTCCAGAAGTGCAAAAGGAAGAGCTCATTGCAAAATTTAATCAAGAAAAAGCTGAGCGTTCTGAGAAGCTGATGGAAGAAGGTAAGCGACTGACTAATGACTTAGACATCATTGCTAAGAATATAAAATCAAAAAATCAAGAATTGCTGGAACACGAGGAAGAACTCTTAAACGCAAGCGCACTACTGATTAGCCTTGAAAGCGAACTGGAAAAAATCAAGGCCAGACAGGCAAATATAACTGATAACGCTGAGTACCAGAATCTCCAAAAAGAAGTTGCTGTCATAGAAAAGCAGATTGAATCAGATAATCATAGTACAACTGGCCGTGAGGCAGAGATTCAAGCTGAAATCAACAAAATTTCAGAAGAAATTCAGAAGTGTCAGCGTGATCTGATGCAATTTGAACTAGCTATTAGCGCAGACGCTCGAATTGAGGAGCTACGGGCTGATGAAAAGAAATATAAGCAGCAGTATGCCGAACTCGAAAAAGTAGACTTCATGACGGAGGAATTCATTCGAACTAAGGTATCTATGCTAACGGAGAAAATTAATTCTAAGTTTAAACTAGCTCGATTTAAGCTTTTTGACACACAAATCAACACTGGCATTAAGGAAATCTGTGAAACGATTGATAACGACGGTGTACTATTCAACGTCAGCATGAATACCGGTAAGAAAACCATTTTTGGTCTCGATATTATCGCAACACTCTCAGAATTTTACGGCGTCAATGCTCCAGTATTCCTTGATAACTCGGAGTCTGTGACAGAGCCGTTTGATACTGATTGCCAAACGATACGGCTTTTTGCAAGAAATGAACCAGGACTTCGTGTTGAGGAGGCATAAACGGATGTTGAAAATAGGCAATAAAGTAGTCAGAACCGATGTAGACAACGATGTAAATATTTATGAATGCCGGACAGAAGAATGTAATCGAGTCGATGGTGAGCGCGTCATCTTTCTCAAAAATCAACCGATTGCAATGCCAGTAAATCAATTAAAGAAAGTAGATGATAAATAATGAGTGAAGAAAATAAAGTCTTTTCAACAGCATTAACGAAAATTAGTAATACCTACGCCCCAATGATTGAAAATCAACTTGTTGGCAACGGTATAAAAATGGATGATTACTCCAAACAGTGTGTCATGTCAGCAATTTCAGCGATTAACAATGTGCTAAATGCCAAAAATATATCTTGGAGCGATAAACAGCTAGATCAAAGTAATGTGACGCAAAACTTGTTAACGATTGCTTCACTACAACTCAATGCCGCCGCTAACCCTCGTGAAGTCTATTTCCAAATACGGAGCGTGAATACCAATCGTAAAGGGGATGACGGCAAGCCCATTTGGAAAAAACAAATTGAAATGGGTATTGAAGGCGACGGAAATGATGCTATTTTATCGCGATTTGGTCGGGATGTAAAAGAAGTGAAACAGTTCTGGGAAGTGCGTGAAAATGATACCTTCTCTTATCCAGAGTTTAACGGTATTGATCTGACACCGCCAAAATGGTCTCCAACAGGGCAGGGGAAAGTGGTAAAGGTTGTCTATCCAATTGTGCGTGAGAATGACTCAGTAGACTACCATATTGCTGAAAGAGCGGATGTAGTAAGAAATTTAATTGCTCACATCAAAAACAACATGATGAACGAAACATTCGGTATTGCAAAAAGTAGATTTGATGCTACTCCAAAACAAAAGAAAGAAATCGATGAAAAAAAGCAAGAAATCATTAACAAGGCTGTAGGAAAAGATTTGGATGCAATTTTAGATGACACGGGATTGCAGGAGCACATTAGTCCCGCTTGGAAAGACCCGCAAAGCCGTGAAAGCATGATTATCCGAAAAATGCGGAATAACATCACGAAAAAAATCCCAAAAGATTTTGGTAATGCTTTCGTTCAGCTGCAATATTCTGAGCAAGATGATAGTTATCAACGGGTTCGGAGAGAAATTGTTGACAATGCCAATCAAGAAATCATCGATGTTGAATATGAATCCGTTGAGTATGACCCTGTTGTTACGGAAGGCAAAATTATTGAAAACGACCTCGTTGCCAAAGAGGTTGCAAAAGAAGTTCCGATAGGAACGGCCTCGCCAGATGCAGCCAACCAGCAAGAAACTTCTACAGAACAAGTAATTGATAAGAGTGTTGATCCATTCCGATGAAAATTACAACAATAGCAAGCGGGAGCTCGGGAAATGCCTATATCGTTGACGACGGTATTTCCCAGCTAATGCTGGAATGCGGGATTAGGTTTCAATTAGTCAAAGAAGCAATGATGTTTGATTTCAGCCGTGTGGCAGGTCTTTTAATAACACACGAACATGGAGATCATACAAAAGGCGTGAAAGATTTTATTAAAAGTACGGCAGTTGATTTATACGCCTCAGAGGGCACGTTAGAAGCTTTAAATTTGAAAGGGTACCGAATACACCATTTAGCATCAAAAGAGTCAAAAATGATAGGTTCATGGCGAGTGCTACCGTTTCAAACGGAACACGATGCTGCCGAACCACTAGGATTTTTATTAGCCAGCCAAACAGGAGAAAAAATATTATTTGCAACGGACACTTATTACTTAAAATACAGATTTAAAGGGATTACGCACTTAATGCTCGAATGCAATTACAGTTTCGATGTTTTGTGTGAGAATCAACTGGATCCAACTAGGAAGAATCGTGTTATAAACTCTCATTTCTCGTTAGAAAATGTCAAAGAATTTATCAAAGCTAATGACTTATCTAAGCTAAAAGAAGTCCATTTATTGCACATATCTGAGAAAAACGGAGATCCTGAACGCTTCAAAAAGGAGATTCAAGAAATAACTGGTGTACCAGTATTCGTAAAGGAGTGATCATATGCAAGGCTGGGTAAGACTTTATAGGAAAATTCAAGAAAGCGATACGTTTCAACGTCTTACAGCTATCCAGCAGTTGATTGCTATTTACATCATTTTAAACGCTAATCATACAGACGGAATATGGTACGACAGATACAAAGGAACTGAGGTTTCTCTTAAACGAGGACAGCTGATAACATCGCGCAGAAAAATGTATGAAGAGTGGTTTAACAAGGACAAAGATGTAAGTGAAATGAAAATTCGGACAACTTTAACCAAGCTAGAACGACTAGGGTTTATAACCATTGAAGCAACCAAGCAATATACGCTTATAACCGTTTGCAATTACTCACTTTATCAGGATGTTGAAACGGTAAATAACCCAGCAAATAACCAAGAGCCAACCCAGCAACAACCCAGCGATAACCAAGCAATAACCACAAACAAGAATGTTAATAATATCTCTTCTTCTACTTCTCTTAAAGAAAGTAATATAGCATCCGTCAATGCCTTTGAATTTTACGAACAAAATATCCATCACACCTTGAGTCCGTTTGAAAGAGATTTGTTATCTGAGCTTATCGATGAGTCCAATAATGATTTGGTTGTGGAGGCTATGAAAGTTGCCGTCAAGATAAATAAACGCAGGTTACGCACGGTAGAGACTGTTTTACGTGATTGGAGAGATAAGAATATCGCAACTGCGGAACAAGCAATTGATTATGAACAGCAAGGTAAAAAGGCAGAGACACAGGGATACAGTAGCAACTTAGGAGTTCCAACAGAAAAAAAGGTTGAAAAGACTCCAGGAGCCGTTCCTTTGTATAACTGGCTAGATAAGGACGTGGGGAAATGAGGGAAATCAAAATATTCCTAGTGAAGTTACAAATTGACAGCAAGAGCAAAATCGAAAAAAAGGCGAGAAAGCAGATCACGCTTGAAGTATCCGGCCTATCTTTCGGGGACGCTTGTTACTTAGCCAAACTAAAGGCTGAAAAACTCGGTTATAAAAATGTGGTTGTCGAATCTATGGTTTTAAAGAATTATGTTTATCGTTGTGGAGGAGGTGCGCAAGGCGCCAAACACAATAATTTTTAATCTAGATTAAGAGCAAGAGAAATAATGCACTTGATAAATTGCTTGAAAGAGCATATAGAGGTGATTCTGTGGCACGGAAATGGAAACCAAAAAAACAGAGGTTTGGACTTATTGTTGATAATTTTGCAGGTGGTGGCGGAACCTCGACAGGTATAGAGCAGGCAATCGGCGAGCCGGTTGATATTGCTATTAACCATGATTCAGAAGCGATTCGGATGCACGAAGTGAACCATCCGGAAACGAAACACTACTGTGAGAGTGTATACGATATTGACCCGAAAAAAGTGACAAAAGGGCGTTCAGTCGATCTGTGTTGGCTGTCCCCAGATTGTAAACACTTCAGCAAGGCGAAGGGCGGTAGGCCAGTAGATAAAAGCATAAGAGGACTGGCTTGGGTTGCTATAAGATGGGCCGCTACGGTAAAACCTCGTGTAATTATGCTGGAAAACGTGGAAGAATTTAAAGGTTGGGGACCAGTGATGCAAAACGAAAAAGGTGATTTCGTGCCTGATCCTGAGAAAAAAGGCTCGTTATTTAACTCTTTTGTAAACATCCTTTCTCAAGGTGTAACAAAGGATGACGAAGGACTAGCGGAATGTTTGGAAACGCTCGAAGTTAGCCCTGAATCATTACAGGCACGAAAAATCATGCAGGGTTTGGGTTACGTCGTTGAGACGAAAGAACTTGTTGCTTGCGATTATGGAGCGCCAACCAAGCGTAAAAGATTGTTCCTAATAGCTCGTAGAGACGGACAAGAAATAGTTTGGCCAACGCCGACACACGGCAACCCCAAGCTTGATGATGTGCAAAGAGGCGAGCTGAAACCTTGGCGTACTGCCTCAGAAATCATTGATTGGACAGACCTAGGCAAATCTATTTTTGACAGGAAGAAGCCACTTGCTGAAAATACTCTGCGCCGGATCGCGCGAGGCATACGAAAATTTGTTATTGAAAATCCCAAACCATATATTTTGGACGATTCAGTAGCGCCAACATTGATGGTTAACACGACAGGTCATCCTGGAACGGCAGTCGATGAGCCAATTAGTACGATTACAACTGGCGGCCATCATGCCTTGATTAGTCCTCTAATCACAAGAATTGGACAAACGGGTTTTGGTAAAGACAAGCTCTCTTATTCGATGCTATCGCCGCTCACGACAATAACAACTAAGGCAGAGCATCTTTTAATCAGTCCTATCCTAGTTCAGATGGGTTATGGCGATAGCGAAGGAAAACGGCAAATCAGCCTTCATAATCCGCTCGGAACGATTACGAGCGGTGGCAATAAATTTGGGATGGCCGCAGCGTTTTTAGTAAAGCATTATGGCGGAAATTATAACGGACCAGGTACGTCAATGAAAGAGCCGTTACACACAATTACCAGCGTGGATCACAACGCGGTATGCACAGCGTTTATCGCTCGCCAATTCGGCACCAGGACAGGTCACAAGGTAGACGAACCACTTAAAACGATAATGCCAGAGGGTGGCGGCAAATCGCAGTTGGTTTCAGCGTTTTTGATGAAATATTATGGTTCAGATACAGGACAAGGCGTGGATGAACCAATACACACCATCGTTGGTAAAGATAGATTTGGTTTAGTAACGATAAAAGGCGAGCAATACCGCATTACAGACATCCACATGCGTATGTTGCAATCCCGTGAGCTATATCCTGGGCAAGGTTTTCCAGAGCAATATATTTTTGATCGTGATATTAACGGCAAGTACATTACCAAGAAGCAACAGATAGCGAAATGCGGAAATGCAGTAGTACCTCAATTAGCCAAGGCCCTTGTTGAAGCCAACTTGCCAGATCGATGTCGTGGGAATATGACGGTGCAAGATAGCTTACCATTGGGCGAGGTGAGCCATATATCGACTTAGATCCGCAGGGGCTAATTAACGGCAGCAGCTGGAATTTACTTGTAAGGAAGGATGAGACGAATGAAGGAGAAAGAATTTGAACAAATGATTAAAGATATTCGTGAAATTTGGTTTAAAGACCATGTAGCAAAAGTAATCGAGCTAGAGGGAATGACCCTAATTAAGTGGCACAACCCCAATGAATCACAATATAACATGGAGTACATTTTCAAAGGCCGTAATTTGTTTATCAGCGGTGACATAGGATCAGCAGTGTACGGTCTGACATGGAAAGCCGAGTTGGGAAGTTTTAAAAATCTCAATGTAGGCTATTTCACTGGAAAATTAGAGTGTTCGGAACGTAAAAAATATGACTACGATGATTTTGAAGGTGGTGCTAAGCGTTTTATTGATGATCATTTTCGTGATGAGAGCACTGAGCATAAAGAAGAACTAGAAGAAATCAAACAAGAACTGTCAGTTCAAAATTATTATGGCGAGTTTGGGCCATTTGAAGCGTGGCTCAGAGCTGAGGAGATATCAACAAAAATCGAACTGGATGACGAACTTGCGGATTGCTATAGTCGAGAAGTTAGAAGCCTTAACTGTGTATTTTATGCCTATTTAATTGGTTTACAAATGATTGAGGAGCAGGTGCTTGGCAAGGTGGGTGGCAAATGACCACTGAGGAAGCACGTCAGTATTTTACTAACTGGGGATTAACCTACGAAAAATTGAAGTATAAAGAGGAGGTTTCACAATGACACAAAAATTTAAAGTTGGTGATCGCGTGCAGGTGATTGCTGAAAGCAGGTTGTTAACAAATAAAATTCTTGAGATAGATGAAGATGGTGAAATGTATCGCGTAGGAACAATCGGTGATAACCGTTGGATTCATATCTACAACTTAGCCCCCGCACCAGCGTTAGTAGTCGTGCCACAGTGCGTCAGTCAATTTTTAAACCTCTACAAAGATAAAAATACGTGGTCCTTGACCGAGTTATTCGACTATTTATTTACAGCGAGAGAGCCTTTAGAAAAAGAAGTATACGAATGGATTCAAGCGAAAAATGGCAATGACGAATTATTCGCACGCGCTTGGCTTGAGGGCTACACGGTCGAAAAGGAGCCGTTGTATATGGTTGAGTTCCCAAGCCTTGCATATCCTACTTATCTTGTTAAAAGCGACGATGGAATATTAGCGTGGCAAAATACTGATAATGGAACACGATTCACTAAGCCAGAAATAAAGGCAATTGATGAACGTTACTGGCAATTTTCGGTGCCGGTTGAGGTGAGCGAATGATGAAAGCATATGAAGTGAGTGCGAAAGGTGAAGATTATAAGGTCATCGTATATTGCGATAAGCCTAGTGAAGCAAAAGCTTTAGCAAAATGCACGGATGCCCTCGGTGATGTTGATTGGCTTGCATTACGTCCGACACGCGCGCCATATGCAGACAACACTGAGCATTTAAGCGAAGAAGATCGTTGGACAATGCTTATTGAAAACGGCTGGTGGTTCGAGTCTGGGAATGTAAGAGTTGATAGTGATGACCTCGAAGGAATAAAAAAAGTTGGACTAAGTGCATATTTAGTGATGAAAGGTGGTTTAGAGGTATGAAGGAAACGTTATTTCATGCAAAAAATGGTTTGGTTTTAAAGGTTGCCCATCGAAAATCGGCTGTTGAATTCCATTTGGAGAGCCCAAACATTGAAAGCAGAAACCTAGATTTTCATTTCACACCCGCTGTTTTCAATAAATTATTAGATTATATACTCGTGGTAGCCAATGAATCCTGGTCAAATCCATCTCCACAAGACGCAAATAGTCCAGGAAGCGATTACTGGGAATATTACGATAAAAAATTGGACAACAACGGCTATTTATCAATTGACTTTATCGGAAATACACTGTCATTATCCCGCCCAGTAGACAAATATAACAAGCTGTACCAGTTCAACAAGCGGAAAATGGAATCATTCATGTTCGATATTTCAACAAAGAGGTGCATATGCTGATGAACTTGAATCAGATTGAGAAGGATAGGCTGTTTATTGATGATTGTATCAACGGATTAGTGAACGGAAGGTTGATACAAGAAGATAATCAACATATATTAGCTGCTATTTCAAACAGACTCCTCACAGAGCGTGAAAATGCAGAAATCGTTTATCAGTATACGACAAAAGCAGAAGAGCCGTGGTCATCAGAAGATAATTATTATCCGAAAGAAAAAGGTCTGATTACTGTTTATAGCGATGGCAGTCATGATTTTATACATTCAACTACGACTAAAAAAGGTGTATGGATTCCAATTGGAGAGGCGGAATGAAAATGGATAGAACGAAAGAAGAGTATAAACAAGTCGGCTATGAGTTTCCGGCTCGAATCGCATTTTATCTCATGGTAAATGAAAAAGGTGAACTGAGCCTATTCTTTAACAAGGTGAAAAATACTAAGACTCAGCTAGAAAATGTTAAATTCTCTGCACTGAAAGTTTTTATGTTAAGTGATAGCGTTGTTACACCGTTGCAGGTGGAGGATGTTCCAAATTTCGAAAAGATGAATGAGACTTTGAAAAAACTTCGATCAATCTGGATTGATCGAGGGGGAACAGGTGAGCAAAATGCCATTAACTAAAAGAGAAGCGGCAGTCATATCAGCGTATACAGGGTTTACATTATGTGATTTTAGTTTAGTGCAAGAGTTAGCAGATGAAAAATTAGGCAGATCAACCTATACACATGAATTTGCTAATAAACTTTTTTGGGAAGAGCTTCACACAGCTGTTCGAGGAGAGTTTTTAGAGATATGTAAAAGCATAAATACTCCCAGTCCCGATTGCAAGGAGGATGAATAATGGACCAGAATGAAGAATCTCGTTACGAGCGCGAAAAACGCCAATTAGCAATGATTGCAGGCTGTTACAAAATGGATAAGCAAGAAATTAAAGTTGATAAGGGCCATCTGGATTTATTAATACGACTTGCTATTGAACGGAATGAACTATTGCACGAACAGGAAAAAGCAGAGGAATGGTATTTACATTGTGATGACTCAGCTGATCGTTGTGGCTTCATGACTCAAAGCAAATATGAAATGACCTTCTCAGCTCAAAACGGTACACACCGCACAAAAGGAACTAAAATGCTGGTAATCTCAGCTAAGGAGGAACAAGATAATGAATTTAGACAAAATGTTAGCAGCTCAAAATGATTTCGATCAGCAGGTTATTACTTCACACGGTATAGAGTGGAGTCAAAAGGAACGCCTTCGTAATACGCTTGTTGCGCTAGATATTGAGTTATCAGAGTTTGCCAATGAAGCGCAATGGTTCAAAGTCTGGAAAAAAGACAAGCAAATAAATCAAGCAAAATTACTGGAAGAGTACATTGATGCGTTGCATTTTATGCTTTCCATCGCCAATCAGAAAAAGTTTGAAGGGTTCATGTCTATTTATTATGATGCAATTGAAGAATTGAGAGAATCTGGTTTTGATGGTGGTTTGAATGGTATCTACCTAGAATTAAAACATAATTTGCTCAGAATGACCGAGGCAGATGATGGGCAAGTGTTTGTTTTAAAATATACAAAATCAGAGTACTCTTTCAAAATGTCATGGTACCTATTCATCGCAATTGGTCTGATTGGCTTCGACTTCACAACAGAGCAAATTGAAACTGCCTATTTTGAAAAAATGAACATCAACAAGGAACGTCAGAAAAACGGATATTAGGACGGTGAGAGCGGATGAAACGGATATTAAATTACCCAGGGAGCAAATGGAGTATGGCAAAATGGATTATTGATCATATGCCCAGGCATGAGGTATATCTGGAACCCTATTTTGGGTCGGGAGCTATCTTTTTCAACAAACCAGTATCCCGGATTGAAACTGTAAATGACTTAGACTCGCGCATTGTAAATCTGTTTGAAGTAATAAGAAATAAGCCTGAGGAGCTTTGTAAAGCGATTGACTACACACCATTATCAAGGGAAGAACACCAAAAGTCATATATTGATGAAGGCGATGATGTAGAGAGGGCCAGGCGTTTCCTTGTCCGTTGTTGGCAAAGTATTGGGGCCAAGACATCAGATCGGACTGGTTGGAGATCAAGTATAAATGTCAATGGCACAAAGGCATATGAATGGAGCACCTTATCAACACGCATCATGCCTATAGCCGAAAGATTGAAATATGCTCAGATTGAAAATCAGCCTGCTTGCAAACTTATTCAAAGATATGACAGCCCAAATGCTTTGATTTACGCTGATCCACCATATCCAATGGAAACCAGGGCGAATAAAAGGCACTACGCTCACGAGATGAGTAATGATGATCATGTTGATCTTTTAGAAGTGCTAAGAGATCATTCGGGATACGTTATTCTTTCCAGCTATGAAAATGAGCTCTACAACAAGATGCTGCCAAACTGGATTAAAGAACATAAAGTTGTTAATGCGGAAAGTGGTGCAAAACGAGAAGAGGTCTTGTACATCAATCCGACGGCCGCACAATATACCGGTCAAATGACGATATTTGAAAACGCTACAAACTAAATTCCAAGATAGGTGGAGATTATTATGTCAGAAATTTTTATGAGTGAAAACAAACAAATGCAAGACGAAATCTTAAAACAGCTCACTGGCAATAGTATCGGCAAGTACACTAGACAGAAGCTACAACAGCAATTAAACGACTTGATGGACGAAAGAACCGCTGGAAAACGCAAAAAATGGGTACATGACACAATCAAAAGCGTTTTGGGTGATCGGA
Source organism: Paenilisteria portnoyi (assembly GCF_014322795.1). Classification (GTDB taxonomy): domain Bacteria; phylum Bacillota; class Bacilli; order Lactobacillales; family Listeriaceae; genus Listeria_A; species Listeria_A portnoyi. Next base: position 216,696 of record NZ_JAASTT010000001.1, on the reverse strand, counting down.
CAGACATTAAGGATTTTACAAAAGCGGATCACACAAACTTGAGAAATAAAGGTATTATCCATGCTGAACTAGCCCATTTCTTCAATATGTCAAGTACTACTCTATCAAGGGAAATTGGCTCTGTGAAAGCAAACAAAGGTTTTGATAAAGAATTATTCCAACGTGAACGTGATGAGTACTACGTGTGAGGTGATTTTATGCCGAGTGGTGTAGTTGTTGAAGAAAGTTGTTTTTACTGTAATCAACCAGTATATGAAGAAGATTGGGCAATGGATTTTAGTAGTAAAGATGGTAGGTTTTTGGTTCACGATGAATGCACGAAAAAAAACAATCCAAATTACTACAATCTAGCTCATAGCACCAAGCAAGAACTTCTGGACGAGTTACATGCAGAAGGGTTATTTAAAAAGTAGGGGTGATTAAAGTGACTGATGATCAAGTTATGAAAAAATTTGACGAACGTTCGTTTGAGACAAGACGCAATATTTCAGATTTAACTCATTGTACTGACTACAAATTGACGGAATTGGTTGATATGACAGACGACGAAATAGATGCGCTGTATTTTGAAACTCGGTGCATCCGGGAAAGCTGACAGGGAGGGAGAAGCGATGGCGGAACTTGCGAGAATACGAGACGTCCGAGAACGGAACGGAAAACAGCTATTCATCGTTGAATTTGACGAGTATATACCAGATTACAGATTGAAGAAGATAAGCAATGACATTGAGGTGTCACTGCATGATGGACGTGGAAAGTCCCCAGCACAAAATAAAATCATTCATGCGCTAATGGGTGAAATTACAAGAGAATACATGGGCTCTGTGACATCATTACAAAAGAAAATCGATGCCGAGGACACTAAAATAGCTATGAAATCCATGTTTTGCGATTTAGTCGGCCGGGCTGAATTTTCCGTTGCTGATGCTACTATGTCCGATGCCACAGATTTTATCGAGTTTCTAATCAATTTCTGCATTGAAAATGGCGTTAAGTTGAAAAATAAAGAGCTGTACAAGGACTTTAACATCCAACATTGGGTATTCTGCTGCTTAATTCATAATAAATGCGCTATTGACGGAACCAGTAAAAACGTTGAAAAACACCATGCAGCCAACCTAGTCGGCATGGGCCGTAACCGAAAAAAGATTGACCATCTAGATTCTTGCTTTATCTCGCTATCAGCTGAATATCATCAGGAAGTACATAATATCGGCTGGGAACGCTTCAAGGCAAAGCATCATGTTGACTTTGTTAAGTTAAATGCATATTGGATCAAGGAGTTGAAAATTAAATGAAAAATATGGATTCCTTTCTGAAAGGGTGGTAAAATGAGATTAAGAGATTGTGACGTAGATCCCGATAAATTAACTATTGAGATCAGTGTCGATAATAAATCACCCCAGATACTTCTTATCTCAGAGGGAAAGGCTCGTATTGCCGAATTACCAGCGCACGGTGAAGCAATAGTGACTACTCATGATAACAAGGTAAAACGGGTGAAATGGGATGAGGGGGAACAGTTTTAATGTGGGATGCCTTAAGTGGTGTATCAGCAGCTTTAGCCGCATTATTATCATTTTTTGCGATTATCTATCAGGTGTGGTCAAATAAAAAATCGACCACACCAATACTAATTCCAGAACTAAAAACTTTTTCAGCAAATATTCATAATGTTATTTATGATTGGGATACAAATGAAGAACTGGATAAAAAATTTTCAAATTCTACCCTAGAGTTAAAAAATATTGGGAAAGAGTCCGCTGTGGATATTAGATACTCTTTTAGAATTGAAAATGAAGATGAATTGCAAGAGTATTTTTTGAAATCGAATAAACCTAAAAACACTCCGGATGCAAGGTTTGTAAAAATCTGTGATGATGAATTCTTAGGAAAAATTGTTGAGTTCCACAGAATAAGTGAGAAAGAACAATCTTATTCAAAAACTTACTTTGCGAATTCATATGTTAAAACTGGAAGTTCAATTGCAGCTAATTCAAGTGAAAAGATATATCTTCCATCCTATTTTATAGCAATTGTAAACCATAATTTTGTGGGAGAGCTAGGATATGAGGGTGAATTAAAACCGATTATGCCGATCTTGCGCTTAAAAATTAATTTCAAAGATATTTATTTAAAAGAATGGTCGGTTGTATACTTACTATCTATGTCTAGAGCGTATAGTTTTAAGAGTTATTCGAATTTAACTACTTCTGTTGAGTACGAACAAATTAATAAAATGAAGCGTATAAGAAGTAAGTGGGTGAAGTATATTCCCCTGCTAGCTATTGTATTATTCTATGCTTTTTTATATTAAAGAAAGATGCTATTAAAAAATAAATAAGTCCCACTGGACCACCAGAGGACACTAGTTTTGAGCGAAAGCTCTTAATTGGTGTCCTCTTTTTGTTTGTCTAAAAACAATAGAGGAGCTGAAAAAAGTGAAAGATTTAATACCAGAATACCAGGCTGATTTAAAAGCAGCTCGAAAGTGTTTGGCAAAATTGCAAAAAATAATCGATCTAAAAACCCCTCCTCTAGAGCATGGACAAAAGAGAAAAAGAAATGCTATTCCAGAGGATGCTATTAAATCCAAGCTAAATAGCATTATTGATAGTACGCAGTACGCGTTGGAATGGATTGAAAAAGGATATGAACCCGGACTAAGACGCCCAATAGAACGCCGATCCATGGAACAGCGAGAAATTAAGATTGAAGATGTGGAAGTCATGCGTAAATGGTTTATCCAAACCCACGGACTTGCTTATGAAATGGTGGATGAAAGTGTTGAAATAGCTGAATGGGACCGTATAAAGATGGAAGATGCCATGTCAACTCTGTCAGAGCAAGAGAAAAAAGCAATCTTGTTAAGGTATGAAGAAAACCTATCATGGAACCAGGTAGCCGACAAAATGGAAATAAGCGTACGTTCCGTTCGTTCCTATGCGGATAGGGCGAAGAAAAAAATTCAAGAACGACTTGACAAGAATTTATACTGTATGGCTATTTGAGCTTTGCCGCACAGTTGCCACCTACTATTGAGAACAGGAGTGAGTGTTGTGATGACAAGCTTTCTAAGTGACTTGATTCATTTGACGGAAGGTGAACTATTTGTTAAATACTGGTGGTTATGGCTATCTATACTAGTCCTGTTGCTCATAGCCTCGCATAAAAATAACCGCCCCAAAAAGTAGGAACAGCCCCAAAATTTATCTACAGAACCTCAAAACGAACGAAAGGAGGGGTACACTGTGCCGAAGCCTAGGAGTCCAAATCGAGATAAGGCATATGAAATTTACAAGGAACACAATGGAAAAATCGAGCTGAACACGATTGCTGCTAAATTAGGAATCGGAGACGGAACAGTTCGAGGTTGGAAAAATAAAGACAAGTGGGAGGAGCGCCTCTTCGGTATCCCTCCAAAAAAATCAATGGAACGCTCCGAACGTAATACGGAACGTTCCGAACCAAAGAAACGCGGTGGACAGGCTGGTAATACTAACGCCAAGGGCAAGGGCGCGAGCAAAACTGGTAATCAGAACGCTGTTAAGCATGGATTATTCGCCAAGTATATCCCAGATGAGGCGATTGAAATCATGGATGCATTTAATGATGCCGCCCCTCAAGATATCTTATGGGACATGATACAAATAAAATATGCAGCAATAATCAGAGCTCAAAAAATCATGTTAGTCACAGATAAGGACGAAATGATAAGAGAGTTGAAAGAAGTCCAGTATGATATTAGAGGTACAGCTAGCACCGGCTATAGCTCCTATGTTGCAAAAGAAGAGTTCGATTTCCAATTCGCTTGGGATAGACAAGCCACCTTTTTAAATGCCCAAAGTCGGGCGATGTCTGAATTGAGGTCATTAATCAAGCAGTATATCGAAATATCTGATCCAGATGAAGAAAGAAAATCTAAATTGGAGCTTATTCAAGCTAAAGTTGCTAAAGAGCGTGCCGAAGTAAATAAACTATTAGAACCCAATAAAACACCAGCACCGACGACCATTATCGTTAAAAGGGCGGGTGATAGCTAATGTATGCTCTAGATCAAGATGAAGAAGAACTAGGCCCCATTCAGTTCACTACAAATCCCCATTTTGAAGATTATGTGTTCGACTGGTCCCGAAAAAATTATTTCTTAGTGGGTGGTTATGGCTCATCCAAGAGCTACCACACCGCATTTAAGTTGCTACTAAAAGGATTAGAAGAAAAGCGCAAAATGCTGGTAATCCGTGAAGTATACGACACTCACAGAGATTCCACTTTCTCATTATTTGAAGAACTTATCGAATTAATGGATCTCGAGGGTCGCGGATTGGTCAAAGCGATGCAATCACCCATGCAGATACGTTTTTCAAACGGCAGTCGTATTATTTTCAAAGGTATGGACAAGCCGGCTAAGCTGAAATCAATAAATGGCATATCGATTGTATGGTTGGAAGAGTGTAGCGAGGTCAAGTATACAGGATTTAAAGAGCTGTTAGGTCGATTACGGCACCCCACTTTATCGCTCCATATTTTGTTAAGTACCAATCCCGTTGGCAAAGATAACTGGTCCTATAAGCACTTTTTCAAAGATGAACAAAATAAACGTCTAATCATGGATGATCAAGAATTATACAAGAAGCGCATCATCAAGACAGAAGATACCTATTATCACCATTCAACCGTTGATGACAATTACTATGCTCCAAAATCATACATTACTCAGCTGGATGAAATGAAACTCTACGACCTGGACATGTACCGAATCGCTCGAAAAGGTCGTTTCGGTGTCAATGGTATCCGCGTACTGCCGCAGCTAGTAGTTAAAAGTCACAAAGAGGTTATGAAGGCTATTAATGCTATCAATAAGCCAATGGCAAGGGCTGGAATGGACTTTGGTTTCGTAGAATCCAAGAATGCGGTTTTACGGATGGTTATAGATCCTGAAAAGCTTATCCTTTATGTCCATTGGGAGTACTACAAAAACGGCATGACTGATCCAGAAACTGCCGTTGACTTAGAAAGCTTCAAGCAATCACAAGAGCTGATAATAGCTGATAGTGCTGAACCAAAAACAATTGCGTACTTTAGAAAACAAGGTTTTAACATGATTGAAGCCTTGAAGTTCCCAGGTTCACGGCTTCAAAATACCAAGAAAATCAAGCGATTCAGGCAAATAATTGTATCGGATGCCTGTGAAAACACGATTTACGAGCTAAAAGACCTTACATTTGCTAAGGACAAGTTAGGCGAAATCATTGAGGATGAGTTCAATATTGACCCACATACATTTTCGGCAATGTGGTATGGCCTTGATGGTTACGATGTACCAGATATCAAAGAAGAGACGGATAAATCCATTAAAAAACGCAAGGAAAGACGGAAGGAGAGACGCAAACGTGGGTAAAAAAGTAACTGCACAAGTATTTAAAGCAAAAGATGGAGCTGGGAATGGCTCAACAAATCAAATAAATGCAGAAGATAAATTAGCAGGTTCATTTACGGAGGTAGACAGCGTAATTAATCCACCGTATAACTTGGATGAGCTATCCAAAATACCCGAGTATTCAACAATTCTCCAGCAGTGCATTGATGCATACAAAACAAATATTATCGGTTTTGGCATCGAGGGGAAATCACGAATCGATTTAAATGGGGATGATGTGACTGAGGACATCAAGTTGAAAAGTGAAAACGAGCAGAAAAGCCTATCAAATTTTATTAAATATGCCAACATGGATGAAGGTACGGAGGCTATTCTTCAACATGTTTTAGAAGATCGAGAACGAACTGGAAATGGCTATATAGAAGTGTTGCGGAATGGTAAAAATATGCCTGATGGGTTCGAGTTCGCCGCTGCCCAATTCATTCGAGTATGCAAAAAGACGAACCCTGTTGAAGTAACATACCAGATTATTGATGCAGAAGGGAACGAAACCGAGATAAAGAGAAAGAAAAGATTTCGGCGCTATTTACAAATTATTGATGATAAAAAAATATGGTTTAAAGAATATGGCGATCCTAGGATTATGGATTATAAAACGGGTGAGTATAGCGAGTCCGTTGAGCCAGAATCACAAGCCACAGAGCTCCTCCATTTCAAAATCGGTTCTGGAACATATGGAAAACCGCGGTGGATTGGGAATATTGTTGGTCTATATGGAGCCAGAAAGGCCGAAGAACTGAATTTGCTGTACTTTAAAAACGGCCGACATGTTCCAGCTGCTATCACAGTGACCAATGGGGAGCTAGATGATGAGTCGTATAACAGCATTCAGGAATACATGAATAATGTTTCCGGTACTGAGAATGCTCATCAATTTCTCCTTCTTGAAGTTAAAGGCGATGAGGTTGAGAATCAAAAGGGCGAGATTGAGACAACTGATGTCAAAGTTGAAATCAAATCCTTAGCCGATATGTTGCAAAAAGATGCCTTGTTCCTTGAATACGACGAATCACATCGCAAAAAGATGCGTTCAGCGTTTAGGCTACCGCCGCTTTATACTGGAGAGGCTGATGAATACAATAAGGCTACTGCTGAGACTGCTAAGAAAATTACTGAGGAACAAGTATTCCAGCCAGAGCGTCGTGCTTTTGCTAGAACACTTAATGCGGCCTTCCTTGAACCGCTAGGTATTCACGAGGCTAAATTAGAACTTAAGAGTCCTGATTTGACCGATATTACCTCTATTGCTCCAGCTTTATATCCATTCAATAGTGCTGGCGCCGTACTACCTAACGATATTCGGCCGTTGCTAAGTAAGCTGCTAGGGAAAAAGGTAGATGATGTACCAGAGGAGTTAAATAAGCCTATTCAGTTGCTATTAGCTGAGATGCAGGCGAATAATCAGGCGCCTAGTGATCCAAATTCACTTAGCAATATACAAAAGAGTTTCGAATATGATGAGCAATCATTAATTATGAAAGACATGAGAGACTTGCTAATGGAGTTGAGGGATCATGGAAAGATATGATAAGGTTGTAGCAATCATCAAGCGAATTGATGCCTACGTTGATACGATTAGTAAGGCAGACTTTGACCCAAATTTACTTGATGAGGTCGGAATGGATAAAATACCACAGTTCGTTGAGAGCTTCGAGAAGGTCATTTCTAGGCTACTTCGAGAACAAATGGCTTATTATATTAATGCTATGAAAAAGGCCGTAAAAAAAGCTGAATCTGATCTCACAGTTGAAGAACTGATGAGGTACTACTCGAATGATTTATTTAAAGGTGATGAGTTCCGTGAAAATATGTCTATGGAAGCCTCTAAATTCTTAGAAGCAACAACATCTGACATTTCTGGGACGATTATGGAGACGCTAGACAAAGATGTATCTTTTAATCGCCTATCTGGTCGTTCAATGACTTGGATTCAGGAATGGTCGGACGAGTTAGCAAAAATTATGGACATTCATTCCAAGGACCAAGTAGAATCCGTCTTGTTCAATGCGCTCAAAGACGGTAAAGGGATTCAAAGTGTAGAGCTAGCGCTCAAAGATTTGCCGGCTTTTAATCGTAATAGAGCGCGAACTACAGCAATCACAGAGGTATTAACTGCTTCAAGCGTTGCACTGCAAGAGGCTTTTGAACAGTCGCCCAGTGTCGAGGGGAAGAAATGGAAACACTCTGGGGGGAAAGGAATCGCACCCAGATCAAACCATATAGAGCTTAGCGGAACGGTCGTCGATGTTGATCAACCCTTTATGATTCCAGATAGTGGCGAGTTGGCCATGTTCCCTCGAGATCCATCACTTTCACCAAAAGAACGAATAAACTGTCAATGCACCATGGGGCCTGATGTAAACGAGGATATCCTAGGGTGGTCCAAAGAGGATAAAGAAAAAGCACGTGCCGAAGTACTGGGTGAAATGGATAAAAAAACAACTCCTATTGCTTCATCTTTGGACAAATTGAAAGAGAATGTTGGTAAAGCTGTTGTGAGTGAGGTTGAGTTGCTTGAAACAGGTGCTGTTGTTCAAAAAGAAGTGGACACACGTATTAAAGCTGTTACGAAGGAATTCCAGAGAATCGAGAAGGAATTTGAGGATGTGAAAAGCAAGCTTTTGACGAATGATATTGCGGACAGTAGTGAATATGAGAAGAAATATCAGGATCTACAAAAAATGAAGCAACTACTTGCTGATAGAAGGGCGGAGACTACGGCTAATATTCTGTCTGAAATACGCTCATTTGACACTGTCCGCATGCAGAATTTCGCTATAGGCTCCCAAGTTAAACTTTCAAGAGAGATATCAGGCGTTTCTTTTCTCTTTCCTGATGACTGGGTTACTAAATCAAATAAAGCAGGCTCGTTACTCGTGAAAAATGTAAGACGAGGCTATTATATGCATGATAATCAGAAAGCAACAATTGCACTTAATGCTAAACATAATACTTTTGGTACTGCGCTTCATGAGATGGGACACCGTTTTGAGTATATTATTCCCGGACTTTTAGAGGCTGAAAAGCAGTTCTATACTCGTCGAACCCTTAACGAACCGTTGGTGCATATGGGACCAGGATATAATAAAAAAGAACAAACTCGTGTTGACAATTTCATACGAAAATACATGGGTAAAGATTATGATGGACGGGCATACGAACTGTTTTCAATGGGAATTGAAGGTTTGTATAGTTTAAGTTATGATATTTACAAGGATAAGGAATACTTGCATTTCATATTGGGGGTGTTAGCAAGATTATGAAGGGATATTTTAAAATCAAGGGTTTGGTGAACGGCTCGGAGTATGAGTTAGAGTGGAAAAATGGACAATTTATTTCAGGAGATGAATCCTTGCTAAAATTGATCTATTTAGACCACTCAACAAAGCTTAAAACAAAATGGAGTCTTTCTATTGCCAACGGGTACAGCCCTGTTGCACGTGGCAAAGAGCTAGAACATACACTTTCGGCATATTATTTTGTTAGAAATGAGATATTCGACTCCATTATAGAAGATGAGTACGATGGGCCGTATTTACCCGGAACTCCAGCCGATACGATAACATAAAAACAAGAGCAGTTTTCATAATTGCTCTTGTTTTTGTCTAACTAAAACCTCATATTTATATTTAATTAGTTGATTATAAAAAAATTTTTGTCGGCTTCTCTCTGTACTAATCATTTGTGGGAATAATTCAAACAAAGCTCGCAAAAAGCAACATATAACAATGACAATAGGTGTAATAATAGCTATACCGAAATAATTATTTTTTAATAATTGATCTTGAACAAAACTATTCCAACTAGGTAGGGCAAGCGCAGCAATTAATACATATATCCAAGAAAGATTTTTACTATTGGTCGAAATGATTTTCTCCGAGACACTAATTATTTCATTGATATCCTTATCACCATGAAGATTATATTTTTCTAGTAGTTCATTTAACACTGCAAACTTATATTGCTCGTATGTAGTACAACCTTTCGATTTATAAATTATTTTCCTTTTTTTTCTGCCTTGATTATGTACAAATAACATATACACAAATATCATAAATACTATCAAATAAGAAATAAGAGATGTGCCTAGACAAAAATTTACTACTTGCATTGAAACAAACGATATCACAGCCCATGTCCCCACAAGCCGATTGTAAGCTTTTTTTTGCTGAGGCACACTGCTGATAATATTATTTAGATTTGCAATTCGATCATATTCTTCAACTATTTTGTCGTACATAGATTTGCACTCCTTTTTTGATTTATAAGACTCATTTTACCATAATTTTTTGGAAGTATGTAGAGTTAAAAGGACTATAAAAACACCATTTTGCTGGCTAATCGATGAGTTATAGCCAAATAATATAAATAAATTATAAAATCTTGCCGCATAGTTGCCACCTATACATGAGAGCAATAAGGAGGTGAATATAGAAATGGGAAGAGAGTTAATTAACGCAAACATTAGTCATGTATCTTATGTTGATAAGGCTGCTAATAAAAAGCAATTCTTTTTAACCAAATCAGCAGATCAACCAAATATCCAAAAACAAGTGAGTCTGTTTATCAATAAAGCAGATGAAGCTAAACAATTGGTGTATGGGCTTGTATATGAGCCTGATGTTAAAGATGCGCATGGAGATTTCATGAAAGCAGAGGAAATCGAAAAGGCCGCGCATCAGTTTCTGAAAGATGCTCGCAATATTGATCAGCAACATAATTTTGAATCGGGAGTTGGGGAAGTTGTTGAAAGCTACATTGCGCCATCCGATTTTGCAATTGGTGATCAAATCGTTACAAAAGGTAGCTGGGTCTTAGCGACAAAAGCATCCGATGCCATCTGGGAAAGTATTCAAAAAGGTGAGATTACTGGCTACTCCATGGCTGGACATGCCGAAGCGATAGAAGAACCCTTAGCAAAAGCCGAACCTTCTGATGAAGCGCAAGGCTTTTTTAATTTGGTGAAAAATTTCTTTACCAAGGGCACTGTCAAGGACAATTATGATAAGCGATTACCCTCTAAAAACGTTGGTGCAGCAATTGATTCATTTTGCGATGAAATTTGGAATGCCAAAGGTTATGATAGCGTTAATTTCACTAGAGTCTACGATGCAATTGACGATTTCACAACAATCATTAAAGAAATTCAAGGCGGCGGATTGGAGTATACACTGAAAGCATTTGAAAAAGAAGGAGATGAGATTGATATGAAGAAAGAAGAACTAGAAAGTATCATTAAATCAGCAGTAAACGAATCAGTGGCACCAATTAATGAGCGCCTCGATTCTTTGGAGAAAGCTGAGAAAAATGATGATGAACTCTCTGATGCAGAGAAAAAGAAGAAAAAAGATGCCGAGGCAAAAACTGATATTAAGAAAGATGATTTTGCCGAAATTATCAAATCAGCTATTGATGATGCTGTTAAACCTTTGAATGAACGACTTGAAACAGTTGAAAAATCACGTGCTGGCTCTAATCTGGGGGATATTGATAACACTAAAATTGAAAAAGAAGCTTCCGTCTGGGACGGCCTGCTTTAAGAAGGAGATGATAACCGATGAAAAATGATCAAATTATTGAAAAAGCAGCAATGACTCTTAACAGCCTATCGACTGGCGGTTTGATGAATCCCGCGCAATCTCAAGAATTCATTCGGATGGTTCAGAACACACCAACCATTTTAAAAGATGCTCGTGTTGTTCAAATGGAATCTGATTCGCAAAAAATCGAAAAAATTGGCTTTGGTCAAAGAATTATGCGTGCTGCATCTGAGGGAGTTCCGGTAGCCGATTCTGACCGTGCCGTTCCAAAGACTAGTAAGGTGACACTCAATGCTAAGGAAGTAATCGCGGAGATTAACCTAACGTACGACACCCTTGAAAACAATATTGAAAAAGGTGGATTACAAGCCACGATTATGCAAATGCTATCAGAACGCGCAGCTATCGATATCGAGGAATTGATGGTAAATGGTGATGTAGCCAACACTACTGATGCTTACTTGGCCCAGCTTGACGGCCTTAGAAAACTAGCAACCTCTCATGTTGGTGACAATGCATCAGCTGACATTGACCGTGCTGTATTCAAAGCAGCTAAAAAATTAATTCCAGCTAAATATATGCGAACACCTCAAGATTTCCGTTACTATACTTCACCAAGTATTGAAACAGAATGGATTGATAAGCTAGGTGATCGCCAGACATCAATGGGGGATAGCGCTGTTGAAGGGAAGATTGCAAGACCTTTTGGAACACCGATTCAAGCTGTTGCCAACCTGCAACCTTATGACAATGGCAGCGGAACAGATGTTTCAGATATCATTTTGACGCATCCGAAAAACATTATTTTAGGCTTTTCTCGTAATATTCGGATTGAAGTTGATAAAGATATCCGGAAACGTGAAATTATCATTGTCTTGACCGCAAAACTAGATACAGTATTTGAAGAAGAGGACGCTGTTTCTAAAATCATTAAGGTGAAGGAGTGATCTAAATGCCGAAATATACTGCTGAATTGAAAGAGGGAGAAAATTTCGCTCTTGTCCCATTTGGTTTGTCATTCAAAAAAGAGCAAGTCGTTGAAATCAGCGAAGATGCTTATAATTATTTACAGGAAAATTCTCTATTTGAAGTGAAAGTCGATGCATCCCTGAATAAAGCGGAACAAAAACGCGTTGATGCAGCTGAAAAAGCACTTTCAGAGTTGACAGTTGAATCAGAGCAGGCGCAATTAGATGACTGTCAAAAATCGATTGATGCTGTTAAAGATGAAGAAGCTAAGGCTGCTTTGCAACATAAGCTAGATGAGCTAATTGCTACTAAGCCTCCAGCAAAACCAGCTAATAAGGACTGATTCCAATGAGCTATATAACCCCTCAAGAGCTGAAATCCTACAGTGAATTTGAAGCAGTTCAAGATCGAAGTGATGGTAGCCTATTATTGGATATCATTGAGGCAGAATCAGAATTAGAAAGCACTTTAAGGCAGCCAATTAGCGAAGTTTTAGACGTAGATGAGAAATTACCTGAAAAACTTCGGATTGCATTGTTGAAGTTGGCTCAATTCTTTGCCTTGATTAACAGTGATGATTCTATTCAAAAGGGTTATACATCGGAGAAAATGAGTGATTACTCCTATACAATCGGTTCTGGAGATTCGTTGAAAAAGCCTGATATTTCAGGATTAATCAATGGTTTTATCAATGAGGATGTACAAAAGCTGAAAAAAGGATTATTTCGAATGCGAGGTATTTAGTATGAGCTATGAGAAGCTATTGACTGATCGATGTGAGATTTTTCATTTATCACTAAAAGCGAATGATGATAAGAAAAGCTTTGGTATCAGCATTGAAAACCTTCCAGACGTCGTTGAATATGACGAGGAAGCTGACATTAAAGATGTAAAATGCTATATTACTAAGCGTTCTGAGTCTGTCTCGCAAGGTGAGCCCCAAAATGTCATGATTCAGTCATACCTTGTCCACTTTAGAAAAAATACCGATGTTCGCAATCAAGATAAACTTATTTCAGGTGATATCGTTCTAATCCTTCAAGAGCCTAAAACAATTAAGAATCATCATATCGAAGTAGAAGCGTTTAGAAAGGTTGTTCTGTAATGGGATTAAATATTGACGGTTTAGAGGAATTCGTGAATCAATTGGGCAAATTTAAGAAAGAACTACCAAATGAATTTAAAAAATGGCTGGATGCCTCTGGTATGGCTTTCCTTGATATTGTTCAGGATGAAATTATCCGAACTGAGACAGTTGATACACGGCGCTTACTCAATTCGTTTACAAAAAGCGCATGGAACAATGTTTTTATCATCGCTGACGGCGGAATGACGCTAGAAGTCGGCACGAATGTTGAATATGCCTGGTATGTTAATGACGGCCATTTCACGATTGATCCAAATTCGGGTAAAGATCGGCGGTGGGTTCCGGGTCATTGGAAAGGCGATAGTTTCGTTTATGATCCTGGTTCCCAAACTGGTATGTTACTCACGTTCAAATGGATTGATGGCACAAACTACTGGGATACGGCCATTGCCATATTTGAAAAACTATTTGAGCAAGGTATGGAAAGAAAACTACAACAATTCATGGATGAATGTTTTAAATGAGGTGAGAGAATGGATAACGTCGAATTAGGTTCTGTGATGGCTTTGAGTGTGAAGGTTGGAAAAGAGATAGCACCTAATCTTAAGGTATACACGGCAAGTGTTCCCGCTAAATTTGCTACACCTAGTATCTATTTTCCACAAGCAAGTGTATCTGGGCGTGGTGCTTCGCTTACTTCGTTTGTAAACACATACACATGGAATGTTAAAATCTTTCATTTCGATAAACTGGATGCGTTTAATCTTGCGGAGCACATCAAAAGATACTTTGATAAGAAACGACTTATAATCCCGGTGCTAGGTGAAAATGGTGAGGAGTCAGGTTTTTACATGCGGTTGTCAAAGGTGGACATTCGAGACGGGGATGAATACTCCAAAGTGATTGTTTTTGCTTGGGACTCCTATGATCGGTACGAACAACCTGACAAGCCACTGTTAAGTGAAGAAAATCCTTTACAAATAAATGGAGGTCTGAAAAATGGCTGATAAAAAAGCAAAAAGCGTAAGAGAAGCGGTAGAATCTGCCCCAGTTGTTGCAGAGGAAACTGCTTTTTTGATTGACGAATTAAGGGCGCAAAGTCGTAAAGTTTTTGGTGTAAGAGCCGAAATCATGGATGGCGCGCTTTTCGGTTATGTTGGTAATGCAATTACTAAAACCGAGGCAAAATCTTTAATTACGAAGTTTTTGCGTGAGAAAGCGGAAAAAGAAGAGGAAGAGGTGAAGGACAATGGTTAGTGGTGGAACGTTTAAAGACGGCATTGAAAAAATTCGTCCTGGTATTTATACGAAATTTAAAGCCGCGGCAACTGAGCGAGTGAAATCTGGCGAACGTGGAACAGTCGCGCTTCCCTTAGCAGCAAGTTGGGGACCCACAAAGCAGTTTATTGTAATCAACACCCCAGAGGATGTTGAAAAGAAATTAGGATTACCTATCTCAGACCCTAGTTTTTTATTACTTCGAGAAACAATGAAGATGGCTAAAACGGTTTTACTATATCGCTTGAACGACGGCGAGAAGGCTAAAGCGACGCTATCGAAAGACATCCAAGTAACTGCTGTTTTTGGTGGTGCCGTGGGTAATGGTCTGACAATCAAAGTTTCTGATAATGTTGTCGATTCGACTAAAAAAGATGTTGTTGTGTTTCTAAATGAGGATTCTGTTGTCCGTCAAACAGTCAGCAGTGCTTCTGAGTTAGTTGATAATCAGTATGTTGTCTATAAAACAGTGGCAGGTAGTGTTCTGGAGAATACATCTGGCACATCATTAGTTGGTGGTAATGATCAAGTGCCTCTAAATCTGGATTACACGCAATTTTTACTTGATGCAGAAGGCGAATTCTTCGATACAATCGCTCTGCCTGTTGATGATACTGGGACTGCGCTCAAAACAGCATTCGTTAGCTTTATCAAGCGAATGAGAGAGGAGCAAGGCATTAAAATTAAAGGCGTTGTTGCGAATATGCCAGCTGATTATGAAGGAATCATCAATGTTAAAAATGGCGTCGTTCTTGAAGATGGCACGCAGTTAAGCCCCCATCAATCCGTTGCTTGGGTTGCTGGTGCTGATGCCTCTGCTTCTATGCTTAAGTCTAATACGTTTGTTAAGTATGAGGGGGCAATTGATGCTCGGCCTCGTTTAGCCAACGATGAGACGGAGGATGCGCTATTAAATGGTGAATTTGTGTTTACCTTTGATGCTCGTGATAAAGCCGTCTATGTAGAACAGGACATTAATAGCTTAGTTACATTTGATAAGGACAAGAGTTCGCGATACCGCAAAAATAAAATTATGCGTATTCTGGACGGTGTCAATAATGATAGCCGGCGGAATATCATGCAAGCAATCAAAGATCGTAAGGATGCCAATTCGGATATTCCTGCAAATGACAATGGAATTCAGCTGCTTTTAGGTATGCAAACGACATATTTAGATGAATTACAGCAAAATGGCGCAATCGCTGACTTTGATTCCACAGCTGATGTTGAGGTAACGCTCAACGCGACAGAAGATGGATTCATAGTCAATCAACGTATCAAGCCTGTTGATGCAGGAGAAAAATATTATATTTCCACGGAGGTGAGATAATATGTTTAAGGCACAGAATACCATTTCTGGTAAAGAAGGCGGGCTTTTTGTTGACGGTATTGAGATTGCAGAGGTTAAAACTTGTGAGGCTACCGTTGAGAAAAATAAATCTGAGGTAAACGTTATGGGGCGCCGTATGACAGGTAGTAAGACAACTGGCGCGAAAGGGACAGGAACATTGACTCTTTACAAAGTTACATCGCGCTTTGTCAAAATGATTCAGGACTACGTGAAGACAGGTACAGACCCGTATTTTTCTATTCAGACATATATAGATGACAAGGCATCAGGGCGTGGTGCAGAACGGATAACGCTCAAAGATGTGAATATCG
Organism: Paenilisteria portnoyi; assembly: GCF_014322795.1. Taxonomy (GTDB): domain Bacteria; phylum Bacillota; class Bacilli; order Lactobacillales; family Listeriaceae; genus Listeria_A; species Listeria_A portnoyi. The sequence continues at coordinate 200,720 of NZ_JAASTT010000001.1, read as the reverse complement.
ATAGTGTGAAAATCGTGGGGCTAGATGTCGATTCAGAAGCGCTTGAAGAAGAAATTCCGTTCACCTTCGAAGATTTTGATGTTCCAGAATCACTAAAATCTACATTTGATTAATGGATGAGGGCTTATGCTCTCGTCCTCTTTTTGATAATAACCAATAGAATGGAGAATTATAATGACAAAAGAAAAAGTAAGTGAATTCGCGGCAGCAGAAGGACAAGTTTTAGATATCACAGCGTTCTTACCAGGTAAATATGAGGAAAAAGCGGGTTTAGAACGTGTTATTTCAAAGCGCTTTAAAGATATAAATGGAAATCCGATTCCGTTTATCTTTGAAAACGTAGCTACTGAACGTATTGATGAATTACGAAAAGAATGTACAAAACGGAAACCGGTTGGCCGCAATCGACAACCAGTTGAAACATTCGATTCTGATAAATTTCAAGCAACATTGGCTTTAGAGTCGACTGTTTTTCCAAAATTCAATGATCCGAAGTTACTGGAAGCATATAAAACACCTAGCGCTATTGAGGTTGCTAAAGCAATCTTATCAATACCAGGGGATTATATGGCATGGATTGCAGCGGCAAGTGAAGTCAATGGATTTGACGACGAAATGGATGAAGAGGAAAGTATGATTGAAGAAGCAAAAAACTAATCAAGGCTGGTGACCGTGATGCAACTTATGCATTTTACGCGTTCATTGAGTTGCACCAGTCTCCTGCCTCGATTCATGAAATGATTCTACTACCTAAACGACAAAGGGCTCTTTTTTACGCGTTCATTGAGCATAAACTGGAGCTGAATAAAAAAGAAATGGATAGAACCCGATAGAGAGGAGGATTATGATGGCAAAGATGACAGCGATGTTCGAAATGCAAGACAGGATGCAAGCGAAGATTGATAAATTGACCAGCAAACTAAAAAAAATGGATGAGCAGGCAAAAGGCATGAAAGATATGAGCTTTGAAATGCGTTTTAAGGACGACGTTACACGAAATGCAACAAAACTCAAACGGTTTCTGGCTAAAGATTTCGCTAAATCGTACGCAATTTCGGTGGGTATCAACGATAAAGTATCCAGAGGCGCCCAAAAAATCGCTAATTTCATGGAGAAAAATATGCCTAGAAGTTATGGATTAAGTGTAAATTTGATTGATAATGCGTCCAGAAAACTTAATGGTATCAGCCGTTACATGGATAAGAAGCTCCCGAAGGCCTATTATACAACTATTGATGCGAACGGAAAGCCTTTCGAAGTAACGGTTGGCCGATTAATGAATTACCTTCGCCGTAATCATTTCAAAAAATATGAAATGGTTGTAAGCGCTAAAGACACAGCAACCGAGACAGTAAAAAAGGCGGTTTCCTTCACTAAGAAATTAGCATCTAAAGGCTACTCAATCACGTTAAATGCGATTGACAAATTAACTAGTACTGCTGCCCGTATCGGCTCAAGAATTAAGAGTTCGCTTCCTAGTATTGTAAATATTCCTGTCAAAGCGCTAAACTATACGGCTAGCGCTATTGGAGCGGCAAAAAGAGCTTTGTTTTCTCTACCGACTTTATTTACAGTTACAATCGGTGCTGTTTTAGGAAAAAGCTTTTTGGATGCAACAGTTAAATCGTCTGCAACATTTGAGGAGTATACAGTGTCAATGACACACTGGCTTAAATCGGCAGATAAAGCAAAGGACTATATGAAATGGATTGGGCAGTATTCTGACTCAACTCCGTTTGCTTCCGCTGACTTGATGCCAGCGGCTGCACGTGCAACAGGATTAACGCAAACAAAGCAAGAGTTTCAGCGTTTGATGAAACTATCCGTTGATATGGCCGCTCTTACTCCTGGTAAAACAGTTAGTGATGCTATGGAGGCTATTGCGGATGGCCAGATGGGAGAATTTGAGCGCTTAAAAGAATTCAACATGAAATACTCTAAAGAAGAAATGAAGGCTGGCGGTGGCTTTGATGGGCTGATTTCAAGCGCCGAAAAGAAATTTTCCGGTGGTGCGAAAGGATTTTCTCAAGCCTACACGGGTATGATTTCTACTTTAAAAGGCTATACGGGATCATTCTTTAGAAGCATTGGTGATGGTTTCCAAACCGCTATTAAACCGCGTCTAACAAAGATTATTGACTGGTTGAATGCGAATCAAGACACATGGCAAAAATGGAAGGATGCCGCAAAGCAAGCAGGGACAGAAGCCGCAGCGTGGCTAGGAGAAAAATTTGATGGTTTCTTCTCTTATCTAGGGAAAATGTTAGATTCCATTAAGAAATGGCAAAGCTACGGACTTTCTATCAATCATATTTTCAAACAAGTGACTTACCAAATGGGGCAAGACCTCAATAAGTGGCTTCATGAAAACGGTGGAATTGACAAGATAAAAGAGTTCTTTAGCAAGGCTGGTAGTGCATTAGGTGAGTCCATCAATGCTTTTATTACTGGTGTTCTTTTCAGTAGTGAAAAAGTTGGCGACGAATACGCTAAAAGCATGGGATTAGTAGAGGTTATGGCTAGCGTTGGTGGAGCCGCCGCAAAATCCTTTGGTGGCGCGTTCTTAGAAAAACTTGATCCTGCTTCAATTATGAAACAACTATTCGTCAAATTTCTTAAAATCAATTGGAATGGTTTAAAATCCATTTTCGGAAAAGCAATTGGAAATGAAGAGTTAGAAAGCCAGGGCAACATCTGGGGCACTCTACTCGCAGACGGTTTACTATTAGGCTTTGCACTTCGCTTTAAAGGTATCCGAATGATAATGGCAGCAGGGCTAAAACCGCTTGGAAAGCTTGCTGGAAAAGGCATGAAAGGGCTTGGCAAAGCAACCATCGGCAAAGTGTTACCTACACCCATGAAAGTTGATCCTGCTAAAGCAACTCGTTCAGGGCGATACACACAAGAAGCGTTGCCTGGTGCAGGTAAAGTATCAAAGCTGGGCGGTTTATTAAATAAAACTGGCGCGGTTGGTAAAGGAATAGGAATGGTAGGCAAGGTCGCTAAAAGGGTACCTATTGTGGGTACTGCACTTGCGGCCACTTCCCTCATTGGCATGAATAAAAAAAATGCTGGTGGTAAAATTGGTGACTTTGCTGGTGGAGTTGCTGGCATGGCGTCAGGTGGCGCAGCGGGGGCGGCTATTGGATCAGTTGTTCCTGGTATCGGCACAGCTATTGGTGGCGTTGTTGGTTCAGTAATTGGTGGTATTGCCGGCTCTGGCCTGGGCGAAAAAGTCGGACAATGGGTACAAGATGGGCCTATTGGCAAAGGCTTTTCAAAAGTAAAAGATGGCGCCTCTAAGACTATATTTAATGGGGCTTGGTGGTCTGATAAATGGAATGAGACCAGCGAGGGTGCTCAAAAAGCATGGGCAAGTGTTAAATCTGGATGGAGCGACTTAACTTCAAATATCGGTGATAAGATGGCGCCAGTAGGTGCCTTTTTCAGTGATTTATGGTCGAAAATATCCAACTTCTTTGTCAATATAGGTAGCTGGATTGGTGAAAAGCTAGCGCCAATAAGCGACTTTTTCTCACGCTTAGGAGAAAATATAGCAAATGTGTTTGGGAATATTGTCGAATGGTTAAATCAAAATGTTTGGATCCCGATGTACAACAGCGCTGTAGACAAAATAAACTTTGTTGTTGGTGCTTTTGTTCTTTTATGGGATGGTATAAAAGCTATTTTCAGTCCAGTAATTCAATGGTTTGCAAATATTTTTGGTGTAGCGTGGGCAACTATTCAGGGCATGTGGTCACTTGCCACAACATGGTTTGATACTAATGTATGGCAACCAATAGTGTTAAAGGTGCAACTAGTTGGCCAGAGTATCGCTAACTTTTTTGCAGTTGCCTGGGCCGTAATACAAGCAACTTGGATAATGGTTACAGAATGGTTCAATATGTATATTTGGCAACCAATCACTTTAGCTGTACAAACAGTTGGCCAATCTATTTCTAATTTCTTTAATGTAGCATGGGCGACCATACAGGCGACATGGTTAACGGTGACCGAATGGTTTAATATGACTATTTGGCAACCACTTACTTTGGCAGTTCAAATGGTAGGACAGGCTATTGCCGGCTTCTTCTTAGTAGCATGGGCGACAATTCAAGGTGCTTGGGCAGTTGCTTCGGAATGGTTTAGCACCACGATTGTTCAACCAATAAATTTTGCTTTTAGTATTTTAGGAACTGCAATATCAGGCTTCTTTTCAACGGCCTGGGAGGTCATAAAGGGTGTTTGGAGCGGTGCAGTAGGCTGGTTTAATAGCAATGTAAAAGATCCTATTGTTGGAGTAGCCGAAGCTATATCAGGCGCTTTTGAAAAAGCGTTGGGCTGGATAGAAGATGTTATCGGCAAAGGGAAAGAAGCAGCCGAGTGGATTGGTGATAAAGGAAATGCTACTAAAAATTGGGTCACAGAAAAGTACAATAGCTTCACCGATTTTGTAACTCAAAAAGGGGAAGATACAACCGGTATTCACAAAAAGGATGTTGGCAAAAATGCAACTGGTGGGATGATTACGAAAGAGCAACTATCATGGGTTGGTGAAGGCGGCAAGAAAGAGTTTATTATTCCAGTTGATCAAAACGTTGGTCGAGGTAAGATGCTACTTGGTGCCGCGGCGAATGCATTAGGTGTTGATATGGGCGGACAGCAGACAACTGTCAATAATGTCATGCAAATGCCTCCAGCTGTGACGAATGTTCAACAACCATCTGCGGCGGCAATGACAACATCTGTGACAGCTGAGGCAATTGCCAATCCAGAATTAGAAGCACAAGGCGCAACATTCGGAACAGATTTTGCAAGGGCTCTTGGAAGTGGCATTAGCTCGACAGTCATTTCCATGGAAGCATGGAAAAACCGTAATATCAATACCCCAATGGCAATGATGGTTACGAATTCAGTGAACTACGGTTCTGGAATGGTTAATCAATTTGCTGTTGGCCAGAACATGACGGCAACTGGAACCGATGCTTTTGTCAATTCAAGAGTGCAACAGCCTTTTGTTGCTGCTCAAGGTAAGGCAGCTGGTTGGGGACAAGTTCTCGTTGGGAACTTCTCATCTGGTATGACTGGCGAGGGTGCTAATGTAGAAGAAGCTGCTAAGGCACTTGCAAAACGTGTAGAAGATGCATTCAGAGCAGAACTAGATATCCATTCTCCATCTCGTGTCATGCGTAGACTAGGAAAATTTGCATCGATTGGTGTTGTCAAAGGGCTTACAGATGTGGATGTTAAAAAATATGCTGAGAATCAAGCCGGTGCCATTGGTGGTGCGTTCAGTAGCATGGGAGCAATTGGCGGAAATATTCAACAATGGTTGATGGCTGCTATGATGGCAACTGGAACCCCACTCAGTTGGATGGGACCTTTAGGCGTTATTGCACAGCATGAATCTGGCGGTAATCCAGGTGCCGTAAACAACTGGGATTCTAACGCAGCTAAGGGAACACCATCGATGGGACTTATGCAAACCATTATGCCGACATTCCAAGCGCATAAAGCAGCTGGAATGAATAATATTCTAAATCCTGTTGACAATGCGGCTGCCGCGATTAACTATATAAAATCACGATATGGCAGTGTTTATAATGTGCCAGGTATCAAGTCGATGGCCAATGGTGGTGCATACAGAGGCTATCGTACAGGCGGTATTGCAGAAGGTCCTCAAGTCGCGACACTTGCTGAAAAAGGCTGGAAAGAGTTCATTATTCCGACTGAACCCGGCATGTCAGCTCGAAGTGGTATGTTGCTAAATCAAGCTGCTAATCACTTTGGGATGAAACTTGTTGATCAAAACGAATCAGTTGGTGGCAGTACAACCTTAGCTCCAGACACAGTTGAGGCAGCGACAAACGGAACCGCTAAATCATCATCAGGATCTAATAGCAAAGTGGTGTACGTCAATTTCAATGGCGATAATCACTTCTATAACGATTCTGATGAAGAAAACTTCCAGAATAAAGTGGTTCAAGCTGTTGAAAAGGCATTGGATGAAGAAAATAATACGACAGGGGATGGACCAATTGGCTAAGAGTGTATACGAATTTTGGATGCGCAGCGGTGTCACAAGTGTTCGATTCCCTGTCCTTCCTGAAAAATTAGATATGGAGACGCAAGGGAAGAATGAATCATTTGATATCACTGCTTATGGTGAAATCACCGTTATTCAAAAGCCGGGGGCGAAAACATTTTCATTCTCGGCGTTTTTCCCAAAACATCAAGGTCCATATTGCGAGTTTAAAATGACTAAAACACCTTCACAGCTTAGAAGTCAGATTGAGGCTTGGATGAATCAAATGTATGCCGTTCATTTTATCGTAACTGGAGCAGGAATTAACACGATGGTTTCGATTGAGTCCTTCAAGGTGTATGAAAAAGCTGGAGAAATAGGCGATTTATACTTTGATATAACACTAAAATCATTCAAATTCACCGTAGTGAACAAAATAAAAATAAAGAAAAAGCAACCTGTCAAAAAGACAACGCGGCCAAATACGCTAGCAAAAGCCCGCACTCACAAAGTAAAAAGTGGTGACACACTATGGGCCATTTCTAAAAAATACTACGGTAACCACAACGATTGGCGCAAGATATGGAATAAAAACAAAACCATGATGATTAAACGTGACAAAAAGAACGTGAAACAACCAGGTCATTGGATTTATCCAGGACAAACGTTAATAATTCCGTAAAGGGGCGATTCATTTGATGGAAATTTACAAGATAACGGAAACAGAGTGGTTACAACTAGCCATTGAAGAGGCTACATGGTCTGGTAAACGATATCAAGCGCCCCGAATTTTAAAATTTAATCTGTTCTATACTTCAAAAAATGGCCATGAAATCACTGGAGTGTATGAAGGTGATACGATTTTGTTCAAGTGGAAGGGAAAGGAGCTTTTTCGAGGAACCGTTTGGAAGCGTGATTTGACATTAAAATCAGTTGTATCAATTACTTGTTACGATAAAATGCAATATTTACTCACAAATAAGGATGTTTATGTGTTTAATAATCAGCGCTTAGATCAGATTGCAACACGTGTTTTGAATGATTTTGATATCGCTAGGGGCAACATTTCCTACACGGGATTTACAATAAAATCCTTGGTATTTGCCTCTGTCACCTCAGGATATGACATCATTTTAAAAGCAATAAGTGAGACTTACAAACAATCAGGGAATATGTATCGTGTTTTTTCTAGAGCTGGCAAAATCGAATTGGCGACTTGGAGCGATCCAGACGACATTTACTTGCTGGAAGAGTACAAAAATATCATTGATGTGAACCTTACTACATCGATTGAAGAGGCTATTACAAAAGTGAAAGTTATTCTAACAAAAGGTAAAAAAACTTATTATGGCCATGCTAAAGATGATTACACTAACGAAAAATATGGCAACATCCAATATACAGAATCCGTATCAGATAATCTTAATCAAGCCCAGTTAAATGAACGGGCCAAACAACTATTAAATGCTAAAAAAGGATTAAATATCGATCTGTCTGCAACATTTGTGGGTGTTCCTGACATCGTATCAGGAGTGCCGGTACAAGCTAATATACCCCGTTACGCTATAAAGCAGAAGTATTATGTCGATAGTGATACACATACGTTTAAAGGTACAAATCATACGACAAATGTTACTTTAATCAAAGAAAATAAAATTCCAGAGGTGGGATTATGAAGAGACAAATTCAGCAAATTGTTATGGGAATTATGCAAACAAGCGGGGCCGCTGATTTCATACCAGCATTGGTTGTTTCAGATGCACCACTTCGCATCAAAATTAAAGATAATGAGAAGCTGATTTTAGAGGATGAGCAACTTATTTTGAGTGATACTGTGGCTGAAAAAGCGTTAGTTTCCGGTGATTCCGTCATGATAGGGCAGCTACAAGGGGGACAACAATTTTTTGTAATCGATAAAATAGCGAGGTGATAAAAATGGCAGATGCTACGCCGGAAGTTGGTATTGAGGCATTAGATACGGATATTATCTTCCCATCTCAAACCTACGAAATTGACTTTGAAAACAATAAATTGACTGGTCGTATGATTGATGGGTTGGAGGCATTACGGCAATTTGTTATTTTAGCACTACGGACATCGCGCTTTTCATATGAGTCCTATTCTGCTGATTTTGGATCAGAATTAGCAGATTTAATTGCTGATAAAGAGGCGACAGATGCACTAATCGAAATGGAAATACCGCGATTAATTGAAGAAGCGCTGATTTATGATGAGCGAGTTGAGAGTGTTTTGGACTTTGTAATTGAAAAAAACGACGATAGTTATACTGTGTCCTTTACAGTGAATAGTTCAGAAGGTGTGTTAAATATCCAGGAGGTGATTAATTAATGTTTGAAAACATGACATTCGAAAATATCTTGGAACAAATGTTAGATGATGTTTCTGATGATCTTGATAAACGTGAAGGCAGCATGATATGGAATAGTTTGGCCCCAGCTGCTTCACAATTAGCACTTCACTATGTTTGGCTTGAGAACGTAATTGAACTCGTATTTTTTGATACGGCTCCCGACGAGTATTTAGAACGTGCCGCTAAGCCCTACGGGATTTTAAGAAAAGGCGCTACAACGGCTATTCGTAGTTTGAAATGCTTAGATGAAAAACAAACAAGAATCGAGGTCCCGATAGGGTCTCGTTTTTTTGTTGAATCTGCGAACCTTTATTTTAGAGTGACCGATTCTAGTAATGAGACCGAGTATCAAAAAGTAGAATGCGAGTCCCCTGGGCTTGCTGGTAATACGGATTTCAAAGGTGAAAAACTGCTGGCTCTCGATAATATTTATGGGCTAGCAACAGCTGAAATCGTTGATGTACTAATACCAGCTCAGGATGAGGAAGAGCTGGAAGCATTCAGGAAACGATTTTTCGTAAAACTTCAAAAAGAAGCGTTTTCTGGTAATCGAGAACACTATAAAGCTTGGGCAGAGGAAGTAAAAGGAGTTGGGAAAGCAAAGATTTACCCGCTAGCGTATGGGGACGGCACAGTGAAAATTGTAATCGCCAATTCCAATTTAGAGCCGGCAACTGCTGAATTGGTAGCCGAAGTTAAAAAATATATAGATCCTGATGAGCGACAAGGTGAAGGTGCCGCACCTATTGGCTCCAAAGTGTTTGTTGAAAGTGCAACGTGGATCGATATCGATATAACCGGTGAACTGGTGTTGAAAGAAGGTAAAAATATTAATGATGTTATTTTTGAAATCACTCCAACATTACAGCGACTATTTAAAGAAGCGACATTTGCCGATGGCGATTCTTCGACTATTAAGCTGGCGGTCATTGCTAATGTCATCTTTTCAGCGCCGTCAGTCTTGGATAATTTCAATATTATGCTGAATGGAAACCTAGGAAATGTAACACCTAATGAGAATGAAATACCGCGAATCGGTCAGATTGATTTCACTCTACTTTAATCGAGGTGAACGAAATGAATGAAGAAATGTATGAAGAAATGTATGAGGCATTAAAGAACCGTCTGCCAGCGTTTATAACGGATATTCAAGAAATCGATGAAATACTAAGGGCAGAGGCAAATGAAATTCAGCTCCATGAAAATCAAGTATTTGATGTCATTGAGCAAACTTTTCCTGAAACAACAACATGGTCCATAGCCAGATTAGAAAATATTTATGGTGTTGTCGGATCCGTTGATGATTCCATAGAAGTACGTCGAAAAAGAATCATGGATAAGCTAGGAACTACGGTTGTAGCTAACAGATTCACCATCGAATCATTAGTAAATCAATACTTAAAGAACCCTTCGGCGCAGGTTACGGTTTTACATCACTTATATCACTTCATCGTGGATTATGATCTAGCGGATATTCAGTACTTCGCTGAAATTACCGCCATGATTGAAAAGACTAAGCCTGCTCATTTAGGATACACGATGAGGACCAGTACCGCCGACACGATAAACATTAAAGATAAGGTGTTTGTAAACAATAGAAGGTATCGAAAAGTTCGTGAAATTGTCTTTGGAATGCCATTATTGATGTCAAATAACGAGGTGGAACTATGATAAGTAATGTATATCGTGAACGAGCTGCACTGGATTTAGAGGGCCGAATCAAGAAAGTTACTGTAAATGATATCAATGTTCCGATTAAGTCAATAACTCGGAGTTCAAATGCCGTCACGGTAATAACAGATCGCAGTCCTACAATCACACAAATAAAATCCGTTAAAATATTTGATGAAAACAATGCATTAATTACAGAACGAAGCTCGCAAGTAGATGTTAGAGATAGCATCACGCTTGACTTTAGATTTACATTTGAGGTGATTTAAAATGGTAATTGATAACTATAATCCAGCTACTTGGGATGATGAAAAGCCCGTACTCCCAGAGGATTTTAACAAATGGGAACAAACGCTTAAAGCACTCACCGAGGAATTAAATCGGCATATGAGTGTTCCCAATGATCACAAACTAACAAAAAATGACCTTGGGCTTGGAAGTGTATTCAACTATGGTTTAGCAACAGATGCAGAGGCAAGTGCTGGGACGAGTAAGGTTAAGTATATGAGTCCTTATTTAGTTAGTCTCGCGATTACAGCCTTACAATCGATTAAATCAGTGAATGGCCGTACTGGTATCATTCAACTGAGTAAAACGGACGTGGGACTTGGTAATGTGAAGGATTACGATACGGCCACAAATGCACAGGCATTAGACGGATCGCTGGCAACATTATATATGACACCCTTGACAACCAAGGCTGCCATCGAAAAATTCGCGCAAACAATTGCTAATCAGGCGGAAACAAATGCTAAAAACTATGCTCTGCCTCTTGCTGGAGGTGAGATGAGCGGGCAAATTGCTTCGACTGCTCAGACCCCAATTCAAGCTAGAATGGCTAGCGGAGGTTTCAGTTGGGCACGTGGTAAACAAGTGGCCGGTACAAAAGTGAAAGTAGAATTAAGAGAAAATAATGTGTATACCCGTTATTTAGAAATAATAGTTGGGTCAGGTTTGGGAGCAAGCTCGGAAAGTGGTGACTTCACAATCAATGCTTGGAGTCCCAATGAAACAACGCTAACTGGAACAGCACCAATGGTAGCTGATAATGTTCGTTATTATATCAACGATCAGGTTATGACACTAGGCTATATGCAATTGCTATGGTGGCATCGGGTAACCCGAAATGCTGATAATACCAAAAACTATCTTCAATTCTCGGCACCGTTAGATGTTTCCGGCATTGGTGGTATTTCGGGACCAGGCGTTAACTTTTTGCAGAGTTACCTACGTTTAAACGGAAAAGATGTTGCATTAAATGAAGATTTAAAAGCACACACAGATGACACTATTCGACATATAACGGCTGCTGAACGTTTAGATTGGAATGGAAAAGAGACTCCAGCTACAGCACAAGTGAAGGCTAATCAAGCGGAAACAAACGCTAAAAATTATAGTCTAGCTAATACTGGCGGAACAATGAAAGGCGCTATAAATAGTGAGGCTGTCATTGCTTTGGCTGGCAAGGTTGGCGAGATTAAGCACTATATAGCACCACAACCAGATGGAACAAAGATTAGATTTGATATTTTTGAAGGAGGTGTTTGGTCACGTGGCTTAGATATCGTTGTGGGTGAAGGAAATATCGTTGGTGATGGTGACTTTTTTATCATGCCTTTAACATCAACATCATCCTATATTGTCGGATTTGGCCCTATTACTTCTCAAAAATCAAGAGCAACTATTATTGAAACTGGAGGAGTGACACTTGCAGGGTCAGCATTTACTGTTGTGTGGTGGATTCGGATTCTTAGAAACTACTATGATACATGTGTTCAAGCCTACAAAAATCTTATTTTTTCTGGCTACGGAAATTCTCAGCTCGAAAAAGTGGAATTCAAAACCACATCGCTATTGAAAAATGGAAAAGAAGTCGCGATAGTAGACGATGTATCAGCTATACAATCTTCTTTAACAACGCATACTGGCGATACAATTAAGCATGTAACGTCAGCAGAAAGAACAAACTGGAATGCGAAGGAAACTGTCTCAGGGGCGCAAGAAAAAGCAAATGCTGCAATCGATACTAGTAAATCATACACAGATACCTCAATGGCTAATCATGCGAACGATGTAGTAAAGCATCTTACGGCGAGCGAGCGGACTGACTGGAATGCTAAAGAAACACCTACTGGGGCACAAGGAAAAGCGAACACGGCAGAAAACAACGCGAAATCTTACACTGATTCTTACTTTACCAGTAAAACGATAGTATCGAATGTCGCTGTTTATTTAAGCGATACGCAGAGTTATACCTGGAATCACGTCAATATGAAAAAAGGGCTGTATATCGAAGTAGTGCGGTATCAAGTTGGGACAGGGTCGCTCGATTACGGTAAATTTGAAATTTTTCTCGCGAAAGACTTCATCGATCGCAATTTAGGAAAAGCGTGTTGGTTACCAATGCCGCAAAGTGTCAACGGCGAAAAGAAAGCTGTTAAATTCACAGTAAGCGGGAGTACTGGAACTATAACGGGTTATGCAAGTAATGCGGCATCCCCTGATTCTAGCTGGGCGATTTCAAATATAAGAATGGAGTGATAAAAATGGTTAAAGCGTTTGTAAAAATTGGTGCGGATGGTTATGTAAATGAATGGGTAGCACCTAAGGCGGAAGATGGCTATGTACTCATTGAATCGGACGAGTCGCTAGTCACTAATATAGACTGTGTGAACATTATTAATGGTGTTGCGGTTCTTGATAAAACGAAGCAGGAAGAATTGCAAGAGGCCAACAAAGATCTGCTTGAACAGCTTAAAAAAGAAATATATGGATAAAGCGCCTACTGGGCGTATTTTTTATGAGATAAGGAGGGATGCTTTATGAAACTGTTGTTAGGCAAGCTATCAAAGCAACTACGAGAACTACATTATAAAGAGATACTTGCTATTTTATTTCTTCTATATACATCGCTTTTCAACATAATAACTGGCTTTTTCTTAATAATTTCAGGGGATGCGATAACAGAAAAAAGTCGAACGTATCAATTAATGGAGGAAATAATGGGTATTAACGCTTGGGGGCTACTGTTCATCGTAAGCGGCGTGTTGCTTTTTATTGCGAACATCCAAGAGACCGGGACGAAATTTATCAATTTTATTGTAGGAGGAACTGTCGGTGCAGCGATTCTATTTTTATACGCTTCGGCAAGCTTTGAGGTTTCTCATTCCATGATGTTGCCTGCGAGATATGCCATATCGGGATGTTTTAATTTATTTATAGCGTTGCTGGGAGGTTTAGAGGTATGGAAACAGAAACAAAAGAAGGGGTGACAAATTACGTTACGCAATTGGAATTGCTCAAACACGGTGACAAAATAAAAAAAGAGTTGACATCTGATATTAAGGAGGTGCGTGAAGATGTATCGGATTTAAAAGAAATCGTTATACCACTTGCGTTTTCAGCAGAGCAAACGGCAAAAAATACAGAAAAAATGTCAGAGACGCTGGAGCGTTTCGCAAACAATACGACAGATCATTTGCATAAGCACGATTTAGATATAAGTAAGATACAGGGAAGTGCAGAGGAAGGAACCGAGAAAAAGAAAAGTAATTCAGCAATAATAATAGCCTTAATAACTGTAACAGGCGGTTTGATTACAGCAATCGTCAAGCTAGCACCGTTATTTTGGAATTAAAAATAAGGAGTGATTCAAATGAAAAAATTTAATTTTAAAAATGTGAACGTATCGACGTGGGTGAGAACGGCGCTATTAGCCGTGGCATTGATTAATCAATTGCTAGCGATGTTAGGTATTAGCCCGTTGCCTTTTGATGACGATATGGTAGAGCAGTTTGTCACATTTACTTTTACAGCTGTAACGGCGATTATCGCCTTTTGGAAAAATCAAAGCTTCACAAAAGCGGCGCAAGCTTCTGATGTACAAATGAAAATGGTAAAAACAAAAGGAAAGCAAGGTGACTACAAATGAGCGTAATTAAGACGGAGTATATTCGAGTAAATCCGTATTCTAGACCGGGTATTCGGTTGACCAATACGAACAAAATTATTATGCACTACACGGCCAATCCAGGCGCCACGGCAGAGAATCATCATAATTACTTCAATAATTTACGAGACCGTTATGCATCCGCGCATATCTTTGTGGATGACAAAGAGGCGATTTGTATTGTGCCAACCAACGAGGTTGCCTATCAAGCGAATGACGTGCAAAAAAGGGTAGGTGGCAAACCATATCGTGGGGTTCCAGCCTTACTAAATAACGCGAATTTCAAGGCAATTGGCGTGGAAATGTGTATTGATAAAAAAGGAAATATCACAATGGCTACATTTAACAGAGCGGTTGATGTTGTTGCAGAATTGTGTAAAGCGCATCACCTAAAAGCGACGGATATTGTGCGTCACTACGATGTGACAAGCAAAAATTGTCCAGCGCCTTGGGTGAAGTCTCCGTCTGAATTTACACGTTTTAAAAATGCGGTAGCTGCAAAATTAAGTGTGAAAACGAAAAAAGGAAAGCAATGGCTATACGCGAAGCAAAATCTAGGCATCCGGAAAGAAGCGGGTAAGTGGGATTCGGGGGTTGCTTTTGTTTTACCTCAACATGCGGCTATTCAGGTAGATTACGATAACTTGAAAAATGACTGGTTTGAAATTAATTATCAGGGCAAGAAAGGGTACTTTTCAGCGAGTGTCGCCACATATTTTGATGAAAAAAATCCTAATGTGCCCTATGTATGTCAGTCTGATTTATTGTTCCGTGCTGATCCCAAATGGGGAGGAGCACCGTCCTTTCGTCGCAAGAAAGGCGAAACGATTAACGCAGTAGAGAAGCTGTCAAACGGCTGGCTAAAATGCACGCTTGGCATGCAATATGGCTATTTACCAGATAGCGCAACATATCTAAAGAAAAAATAAAAATTAGAACGGAAGGTGCAAAATGGCGGATAGCCGCGATGCTGGTGGCTGTAATCTTAAGCAGATGAAAAACCTTTAATTTTTTTGAACAGCCAAAGCCTTCGATTAATTTCGAGGGCTTTTTTATTTTGCCTTTATTTGTTATAATGAGCGGTGGAAGATACTAACATGAGAGGATGTGCTCTATGCCACATTATTCACAAGCTAGGCATGCCGTATCTGTGAGGAAACATAGCTTAGACAGTATGCTGGAAGGTGTTCGAAGGAGAAGGCAGAAATACCAAGATGAAAACCACGAGGCAGAGGAGAAGGCGTTACATAATTGGAACCACATCGAAGCAGAAGTTAAAAGTATGATCTCCTACTGCGAGCAGGCAGAACAAGCGTTACGGGAGGAGATATAAACATGCCAACACAAATAGATATAGACACGGCGTGGGTTTTGAAACAATTAAAAATGGGGGAGCATGCTGTAACAGATTTTAAAGCCGAGGCAACAAAGATTCAACACACCATGGATAAATTAAATAAGCAAGTTTCTCCGGATTTTATGACACGTTATATGGAGGTAAAAGAGGGACTAGTGACAGAAATAAAAGCGGACCAGTTTACGAAATTAAAACAAGCTTTTGTTGATAGCCAACTGGCGGTACATGCATTTATCGAAACGGATGCAAAGCTAGGAGGTGAGGGCTAATGGATTTTAAAATTAATATAGAGGAATTGGAAGATGTATTGACATCGCTCCATAAAATGAAAGCCAGCTTAGAAACGTTAGACCGTGTGTTAGTCAACGTACAAAATGCCATCGCTCAACAACAAGGGAAATTAGCCGAAGCGTTGACAATGGAATTTGGTGCGCATCGAGACGACGTTTCTCGCCAACAAGGGACAGTGACACGGCTTTTTAAGTATTTGGAAAACTATGTGGCGGATTTCAAATCGATTGATAGTCCGGTTTATCGCAAGCAAGACATGCTCATCGATGCGCGAGGCCTTCAAAAACTGGCCGAGCAGGAAGCCGAGCAACTAGAGAATGCTAAAAATGAGATATTTCGAGTGCCACTGCCAACGATTGAGCAGATTCCCGATGACCCAGACGAGTTGTGGGTGATGCGTCACAATCAAGAGCTGTTAGAGGACATGGATGATTATATACGCCGGAAACTCAACCAATTACAGCAAAACGAAGGGGAATCTATGCGTCGGATTAGTCAAGATATGCGACGACTGATGGAAATGGATCAAGTACATGCGTCACAAATTGAGAAAGATTATCGCCAATATGATCGGAATAAAGTACGAGAAGTTGCCGCGTCCACCCGAGACACTGTCATTGGCTTCGGACTAGGTGCCATTGATAGTCTGAAACATCCCGAAAAGCATTTAGAGAGCATCGCTATGTTGATGAAAAACTTGCGAAGTGATCCATCGGGAACTCTAGGCATCTTGTGGAACGGCGTTGTAGCCAGTTATTTAGAACCTTATAAAAAAGGTGATGCTTACGGCTTAGCAAGTAGTACGATTTTATTTGCCAGCACGTTCGGCATAACAAAAGGCTTGATTGAGTTTGGTCGAGTAAAAGATGTATCTGGAACTCCTCGGATCATATCTAAGTATGATGATATTGCTAGTTATGAGTTTAATAGTATGAATCCGGGGCCGTTATCAAAATTTGACGATCCGCCTAATGCTAATTTTTATGGTGGCAGATATAATATAAAAGTACTTGAAGAAGATACTATTCTATATCGTGGTGGAGAAAAAGGAGGGCTAACTACACCAGGAAAAGAGTTTAATAGTCTTGGAGAGTGGTATACAACAGCTCCGCCTGCTTCTATTGCAAAAGTGAGGATAGACAGTGCCGTTAAATATCACTGGATTGATCCTGTAGAAGGCAATTTGACTGGAACCTCTAAAGTTAGTGCTGTGTATACAGTTAAAATCCCTAAGGGAACTACTATTTATGAGGGGCCTGTTGGCTATCAAGGAGGTCATTATCTGGGCGGCATGGATAATTTCCAGGTATATATACAAAGACCTTGGGAGCTTGAAAATGTAGTAGTTATTAGTGAAAATACTCTAAAATAGGAGGTATGAAAATGGATCAAGAGCTAGAACAATTGGAAAAATTGTTTTCTGAGCTTTTAAAAATCGTAAAAAAATACGGTTATGAAAGATTTATTCCGCAAATAAGGATAATAGAAGCTATTTTAAATTGTTTAAATGATAGTGAAGAAACACCTAGTTCTAAGATGGAGTATGTTGCATCCAAGCATAAACAATTGTATTCACCAAGAGGTGGGCTATCTGAATTCTTCATTTGGGATAATGATTTTCAAACAAGAAAACAGCTTAACGAGCCTTTGGATAAAGTACGAGATGATATCTGGGCAATTTTACAGAAATATAGAAGGTAGTTTGTTACTTCTGAGGCTGTAGGTCATTCCTTACAGTCTTTTTCTTATTTAAAATTGACTTAGGCACTCCCACACATCACAGTTTGTTGTCAGAAAAATAAAATACATCGATCTTTTTGGTTTAAAATGTAAGTAGGTACTGTCACACGGTTACTTCCACTAAAGTAAAACCTGATTCATCTTTCCAACTGATTTTTTTAAACATTTAAATCACTCCTATTTTTGTATTATTCAGATGGAGTTCACCATCGAGAACATCGGGAAGAGGATGGATAGATAGATGGATACGATAAGTATGCCAATCACCATAAATACAGCAGGTTGTATGAAGCTGAATATCTTTTCTATTTTTTCTTCAGATTTTTGATGGCATAGTTTGTAATAAAACAGAAGTTCTTCAGCTAATTGACCATTTTTTTCGCCGTGTTGGATAATATAAATCAATTCCGATTCAAAGATAGCGAAAGAGGCGAGGGATTTTGTAAATAAGGTCCCTTCAGAAAATGCTTTTTCAATAGATGTGCTAATATGTTTGAAAAGAGGTGGAGAGTCTTGTAATGCGAACACTTGAACCATGTCATTAATGGACAAGCCGCTTTTTAGAAGGTAACCACATTCGCGGGCAAATAATTGAGAATAATGCAAACGCATGAATTTTTTTAAGATGGGAATTCTGCAATAAAGTTCCGCACGTTCATAAGAGTTCTTTTTTCTTTGTTTTGTTAGGAAGATAGTACATAGCATAAAAAGAATTCCCAAGAAAGCCAGGAAAAGTAAGGGGAGCTTTTCTAGAATAAAATAAGTGAAATTGGTGGTTTTATTTTCTCCGTGCGTTAACTGTGTAAATAGCATGTCGAATTTCGGAAGTAGGAAAATGCGTAACAGGAAGAATACAACAATAACGGTCATAAAAAGGATAAGTGGATATTGGAAAATTTTCCGTAACGCCTTCTGTTGCTCTGCTTTTCGCATGAGGTGATCTCCGGTTTCTTGAACAGTCTCATTAAAATAACCGTGTTTACTAGCATAATGGAGCTGTGTACAGACAAAACTCGGGAAATTCGCTTGTAGTAACGCCTCACTAAAAGGGGCTCCTGAAGAGAGTGTTTCAATCATTTTTATATTCCGAGGTGTATCTTTTGGTGTTGTAATGGAGAGAAACGAAATCGCTTCTTCCATCGTGAAACCCTTATTTAGAAGATCGGCGAGTCGTATGAGAAATTCTCCGTCAGCACGCCAATTATTACGAAGAGAAAAAGCCATAACAAACTCCTTTCTTGAGTTGTTGATTTATGTTACTCACTATATCGATTTCTACGCTAGTCGCAAGAAAATCATTAATTTGTTCTTTTTCTATGAATTCGTAAAGGGCGGTTCTTTTTTGCGCGAGATGGTTACATAAAGCGTGGCACCTGCTAGTGCAAAACATGCAATGTAAGTGTTTTAGTTGTTGATGGGAGATGCCAATGAGGCATTGTCGTAATTCTTCTTTATCAACACCTAGCTCCAAAAGGCGAGATAGAACACCATATGTGCTGTCTGCATGTACCGTGCTCAAAACGAGATGTCCTGTCAAAGCGCTTCGAATAACCATTTTTGCTGTATGTGAGTCTCTAATCTCACCCACAATTAAGATGTCTGGGTCATGCCGAAGGGTTGCTCGTATGATATCTGCGTAATCAAGTCCTGCTTTTTCGTTAATTTGCACTTGTAGAAATGCTTGCATCGGTCGTTCAACAGGGTCTTCGATGGTAATAATCTGTAAGGGGTGTTGCAAACTCAAAGAATGGGCCAAGCTGTACATACTTGATGTTTTACCGCTACCAGTTGCTCCCGAAAATAAGAGTAGGCCTGTTCGTTTCTGTGCGAGGGAAAGTATATGGTGCGTTATTCGTTGGAAAACGCTGCTTTTTTGAAAAGGTATTATTTCTTGTTCTGAGAAAACACGAATTACCATACTTTCAATAAAGCGGAAATTAGGTATAGTAGCAAGTCGAACAGATACTTTACGCCCTTGAATGCTTGTTTGAAAGGCGCCACTTTGGGGTTTTCTAGTCTCGCTAATATCCATGAACCCTCGATATTTCAAATGTGCTAGTAGTCGCTCACCTTTATCAATTGGAAGAGAGGCAAAGAATTGTAGTCTTCCATTGATACGTAGCAAAATACGATACTGTTCTTCTGCTGGAATTATGTGTACATCGCTTGCTGTGAGTAGAATTGCTTGATTTAAGAGGGTGTTGGCTAAATTTTGAATCATGTTGGCAGGCTCCTTATTTTTGTCTATGCTAAATGTATTCGCCGTAACAACACTATTTCCCTTTTCATATAGAAAAGCGAGTTTGTGATTTTCAAGTGATATATGAGCTCAAAAATGAATGTTAGTAGAGAAAATAGGCAGATAAACTTTGGAATCAGGGTTAGAAAAATATTTTAGTTTTCGCTAATTGTTCCATCATTCACATACGTATAATAGAGCAGGACTTTCCTTGTAAAACCCTTTCATTCCGAACTATATGTTTAAAAAAATAAAAACAGCATCTTAAATTTAATTATTTGCCGAACGATGGGGTCTCGTGGTAACATATAGAAAAGGCAGCTAATACATAATAGAGCGGATGAAAATAGACAGAGAGACTGCGAATTTTGCAGCGCCGACGGGGAAAGCATGGGAATGTGAAACTCTCAGGCAAAAGGATGTTTATGGGACGCAACTCTGGAGGCATTATTCCTTATTTTGGAGTACGACAGAGACTTATTTTAACGAGTAAGTCCTTTTAGTATGCAAAAAAAGAGGAGGATTCACATGACAGAATTAAAGAAAACGCCTATTTTTCCGTTATATGAAAAGTACGGTGCGAAGACAATTGATTTCGGTGGATGGGATTTACCAGTACAGTTTTCGGGAATAAAGGCCGAGCACGAGGCTGTAAGAACAGCTGCTGGGCTATTTGACGTGTCGCATATGGGGGAAGTTGCGGTGCAGGGACCTGAAAGTTTGGCATTTTTACAAAAAGTATTGTCTAATGATATTTCTAAATTGAAAATTGGCAAAGCTCAATATAATATTATGTGTTACGAAACCGGTGGTGTAGTGGATGACTTGGTCGTTTATATGAAAGCGGATGACGATTATCTACTGGTTGTAAACGCATCAAACACAGAAAAAGACTTTGAATGGTTGGCAAAACATGCGTCAGAAGGCGTTAAGGTGACTAATGTTTCCGCAGATTATGGACAGCTAGCTTTGCAGGGGCCTAACGCTCAGACAATATTAGCGACTTTAACGGATGCAGATTTAGCGGCACTTAAATTCTTTGGTTTTGTTGACAATGTGGATGTAGCAGGTGTTCCAGCGCTTATATCAAGATCAGGCTATACAGGGGAAGATGGTTTTGAAATTTATACAAAAGCCTCAGATACACCGCAAGTTTGGGAAGCGATTTTAGACAAAGGTGTACTGCCAATTGGCCTAGGAGCGCGTGATACCTTGCGCTTTGAAGCGAACTTAGCCCTATATGGTCAGGAGCTTACGCAAGATATTTCGCCACTTGAGGCTGGTGTAGGCTTTGCAGTGAAATTACAAAAAGAGCCAGATTTCATTGGTAAACAAGCATTGATAGCGCAAAAAGAAGCCGGTTTATCACGTAAATCTGTTGGTATCGAGCTAATTGATCGCGGGATTCCAAGACATGATTACAAGGTCTTTGCTGGTGATAAAGAGATTGGAATCGTAACAAGTGGTACGCAATCTCCAACGCTTGGTAAGAACCTAGGTTTAGCGTTGGTTGACATTGATTACACAGCGCTTGATACCGAAGTGGAAGTCGAAGTTCGCAACAAGAAATTGAAGGCAAAAGTAGTGCCGACCCCATTCTATAAACGCGCGAAATAATGAGGAGGATGTAATATGATGGCGAAACATCGTTTTTTACCAATGACAGAGCAAGATGAAAAGGATATGTTAGATACAATTGGAGTTTCTTCTATTGATGAACTGTTTACGGATATTCCTGAATCCATTCGTTTTAACCGAGAATATAATTTAAAACCAGCGAAATCTGAGCCAGCTCTTTTGAAAGAACTCGCTAAGTTGGCTAGTAAAAATGCGGATTCGGTTGAGTATGCCTCGTTTTTAGGAGCTGGTGTTTACAATCACTACATTCCGACTGTGGTAGATAGTGTGATTTCTCGTTCTGAATTTTATACAGCTTATACGCCTTACCAACCCGAAATTTCACAAGGGGAGTTGCAAGCCATTTTCGAATTTCAAACGATGATTGCAGAAATTACTGGTATGGATTTAGCGAATTCTTCCATGTACGATGGCGGAACATCCCTTGCGGAAGCTGCAATGCTAGCAAGTGCTCACACAAAACGCAAAAAAATCTTGATTTCAAAAGCGGTACACCCGGAATCACGTAATGTTGTGAAAACGTATGCGATAGGGCAGCATATCGAGGTTATCGAGATCGATGAAAAGGACGGCGCAACAGATTTGGCAGCTTTAGAAGCGCAAATAGACGATACAGTAGCAGCCGTTATTGTGCAGTACCCTAATTTTTATGGTCAAATAGAGGCGTTGCAAGAAATTGAGCCGTTAGCACATGACAATAAGGCGTTATTCGTGGTTTCGAGTAATCCATTAGCGCTTGGAGCATTGACGCCACCTGGTAAATTCGGTGCGGATATCGTTGTTGGTGACTCTCAAGTATTCGGAATTTCGGAAGCATTTGGTGGCCCGCATTGTGGTTATTTTGCTGTTACCTCAAAATTAACCCGTAAAGTTCCAGGGCGTCTTGTTGGCGAGACCGTGGATGAGAACGGGAAACGAGGATATGTGTTGACATTGCAAGCGCGTGAACAGCATATTCGTCGTGACAAAGCAACATCCAATATTTGTTCCAATCAGGCTCTGAATGCACTAGCTTCCTCGGTTGCAATGAGTGCGCTTGGCAAACAAGGGATTACTGAAATGGCGAAACAAAACATCGATAAGTCTCATTTTGCAAAGAAAACCTTCCAAGAAAAAGGGTTTCATGTTATTTCTGGCGATGCGTTTTTCAATGAATTTGTAGTGAAATTATCGAAACCAGTGAAAGAAGTCAATTTAGAATTGCTAGATCAAGGCTTTATTGGTGGCTATGATTTGGGGAATTACGAAGAGAAATACGCGAACCACATGCTTGTAGCTGTGACAGAAATGCGTACAAAAGAAGAAATTGAGTCGTTTGTAACAAGTTTGGAGGGTGCAAAATGAATAATAGCGAAACAATGCCGTTAGTATTTGAGCGGTCGGTTCCTGGTCGTATTGGATATAGTTTGCCAGAGCGCGATGTGCCAGAAGTACACTTGCAGAGTTTATTCGGGGCTGCGTATGTGCGAGAGACACCTCCTGCTTTGCCAGAATTGAGTGAGCTGGAGTTAATGCGTCATTATACAACGCTTTCTAACCATAATTTCGGCGTTGATTCGGGCTTTTATCCGCTCGGGTCTTGTACAATGAAATATAATCCGAAAATTAATGAAAAAGTTGCACGTTTCCCAGGTTTCGCGAATATTCATCCATATCAACCGGAGGAATCTGTACAGGGCGCTATGGAGATGCTTTACGATCTTCAAGAAAGTCTTGTTGAAATCACTGGCATGGACGAAGTAACATTGCAACCTGCTGCCGGTGCGCACGGGGAGTGGACTGCATTAATGCTAATCCGCGCTTTCCATGAGGCAAATGGAGATCATCATCGTACAAAAGTGATCATTCCGGATTCCGCACATGGTACGAATCCTGCATCTGCATCTGTCGCTGGCTTTGATATTATTACCGTGAAATCAAATGAAAAAGGACTTGTCGACATTGAGGATCTAAAAAGTGTGGTCGGTGATGATACAGCAGCATTGATGCTTACAAACCCAAACACACTGGGTCTTTTTGAAGCAGATATTGTAGAAATGGCTGATATCGTGCATAAAGCTGGTGGGAAACTGTATTATGATGGTGCGAATTTGAACGCAATCATGGCAAAAGTTCGTCCTGGTGACATGGGCTTTGATGCTGTGCATTTGAATTTGCATAAAACATTCACGGGACCTCATGGCGGTGGCGGACCCGGATCAGGCCCAATCGGTGTGAAGAAGGACTTAATTCCATTTTTACCGACACCCGTTTTAACAAAAAAAGAGGATAAATATACATTTGATTACAATTATCCACAATCGATTGGACGTGTAAAACCTTATTATGGTAACTTCGGTATCAATGTTCGCGCTTACACGTATATCCGCACAATGGGGCCGGATGGTCTGAAAAAAGTAACGGAATATGCTGTGTTGAATGCAAACTACATGATGCGCCGCTTAGAAGGAGCGTACGATTTACCGTTTGACCAAATTTGTAAACATGAATTTGTGCTTTCCGGAAAACGCCAAAAGCAATTAGGCGTCCGTACATTGGATATCGCTAAGCGTCTGTTGGATCATAATTTCCATCCACCGACTGTTTATTTTCCGCTAATCGTGGAAGAAGCTATCATGATTGAGCCAACA
The DNA here is from genome assembly GCF_014322795.1 of Paenilisteria portnoyi. GTDB lineage: Bacteria > Bacillota > Bacilli > Lactobacillales > Listeriaceae > Listeria_A > Listeria_A portnoyi. The sequence continues at coordinate 176,809 of NZ_JAASTT010000001.1, read as the reverse complement.
GAAACCGAGTCAAAAGAGACTTTGGATGGCTTTATCGATGTCATGCTTAAAATTGCGAAAGAGGCAGAGGATAACCCTGAAATTGTACAAGAAGCACCCTATAACACCTATGTAAAACGCTTGGATGAAACGCGTGCGGCTCGTAAACCAGTCTTGCGCTACCAAGAAAAAGTAGAAGATGAAGTAACGACATGAAAAGAGGCCGTGTTCCCCAGTTAAATCGGGAAACACGGCCTCTTTTTTAGTCTTCTTCCGTAATTACAACACCAAGCGCTCTCGCAAAACTAAGCGCTTGCTCAGATGTTACGCGACAACCACGCAATTTATCAAGTGAGACAGTTATACCGTCAAAGTGATTGACACTTAAATCTATACTTTCCATCAAAACATTAGAAAAATTAGCCTCGTTTAGCTTGCAATTAATAATTTCTGAATGCTTCAACTCACTCTCATAAAAATCCGCATTTATAAGCGAACAATCATGCCATTCTACATGCTTGAATTTCGAAAAACCGAGTGAACTCATCGTCAGTAGGCAGTTTTGGAATAAGGTATTATGTATCAAAGAATCTGAGAGGTCAGCGCCTGTTAGCTTACAATCAATGAACTGGCAGCGGTGAATAACAGCAGAATTAAAAGCAACATTTGAAAGGTTACACTTCTCGAAAATGACATCGGTAAGTTCAATATTCGGAAATTCGAGTGTCACGAAGTTCACGTTTCGCAGGATAACTTGATCGAGCACGATTCGTTCCATTGGATCAAAATCAAAGTCACGATCTTCTATCAATACTTCACGAAGGTAGACTTCTTCAGAAAGCCAATTTGAATCTAGCGGTTCCAGATGCGCAGGTATTTTCGGTGTTTGCATTTTTTTCGACATAATAAAACCTCCTAGAAAAAGCCACTAAGCAATCGACGCGCTCAGTGGCTGTATGCTTATTTTGATTTTGTTTTTCCTGTCCATTTTTTGTAGCCGCCTTTTAGTTGGAACAAGTTTCTGTAGCCGGCTTTGTAAAGCATGATAGCTGCGCGGTTGCTTCGTTGTGCGCTTTGGCAATACAAGTAGACTGGTAAATCTTGACGAATTTCTGCTTTCCGAGCTTTCATTTGGGACATCGGGATGTTTCTTGCTCCTAAAATGTGCCCAGCATCAAATTCTTTTGGCTCACGCACATCAATTAATTGCGCTTTCCGGTAGTCTTTTTTGAATTCTTCCTCGGTTAAAATGGTTAATGCTTTCTTGCGCATCGTATATTGATACACTTCATAGCCTAGCAAAACGACCAAAATGGCAATTGCTAAGACCCAACTCCAGTCAATGTTCAAGCTGATATACCCCTTTCGTTTCTTTATCTCCACTTACCATTATAACTTATTTTTTCTTTCCATCAATGACTTTCAAAGAAGTTTTTCGTTTTTTTGTTTGCGGGTTGTTTTTTGCGCGTAGTTTCTGGGATTGTTTAACCGCTGCTTGGTATTTATCATCTTTTTTCGGTCTATTTCCTAGAAAGCGGAAGAGTAGCCAAATAATGAGAATTAGGATGATGGATACGACGAGGCTGCTAATAATACTTTTAAATCCTACGAAAAAGATACCAATCACGGCTAAAATCGCTAAAATATAAAACCAAATAGGGAATTTGCGCATTTTTTCACCTCATTCTAGTAATTCTAGGTTTTCAGGTAGTGCTTCTTCCTGTTTGCTTTTTTCGACGCGATGCAACTCGTTGAACGATGCGATGGCTACTTCGACTTGATCATCTTGGGGTTCTTTTGTTGTTAAAAGTTGCAACCATAAACCTGGTACGCCGAGATATTTCAAAATCGGGATGTTGCGACACTTATTCGTTAGTTGTAAGACTTCAAATGCTACGCCGAGCACGACTGGGATGAGCAGAATCCGGTTGACAACACGAACCCAGAGTGGATCTGTTGGCACGAGCATATAGATAAACATACCAACTATAACGGTAAATAAAATGAAGCTAGAACCACAACGATAGTGAAGTCGCGATCTGCTTTGGACATTTTCGACGGTAAGCTCTAAATCGGACTCATAGCAATTAATGACCTTATGTTCTGCGCCGTGATATTGGAACACGCGCTTGATGATGGGCGTTTGCGAGACGGCGAATATATAGCCGAGCAGGAGAAGTAATTTGAATAGCGTCTCTAGCATAATTTGCCCCATATCACCTGACACGACTGGTCTGAAAAGATTCGCTATAAAAACCGGAATGAGTGTCATGACAAATTTTGCGAAGATGAAGGAAAGGACGCCGACAACTGCCACGCCTAGCCACATCGCAAGTTTGGACTCTTTTGTTTCGATTTTCTTATTTTCTGCTTCGTCAAGCGGGTCCTCATCATAACGATCGGTTGCGAAAGTCAGATGCTTAGAGCCGATTGCGCTTGATTCGATTAAAGCTACGATGCCTCGAATAAAAGGAATTCGCTTCAATGCTTGCACCCAGCCAGGTGGGTTTTTCGTTAAATAGAAGTATTCAATGGTGCCATCTTTTCGTCGGATGGCAGTGACAGTCTCTCTGCGGCCCCCAAACATGACGCCTTCGACCACGGCTTGACCGCCATATATTCCTTTTATCTGTTCACTCAAAATCGTTCACCAGCCTTATTTAGTATACATCTGTTATTCTACGCTAATTTGCTTGATTCGTATAGTTATAACGCATAAAAAAAGTTATTTTGCGCAGTTTGTGATAGAATAGCTGTATTCGAGCGAAAAAATAGTTACATAACGAAACATTTAGGAGGAATTAGAATGACTAAATTAGCAAAGATTCAAGCGGCCTTAGAGGATAGAAATATGGAAGCTGTTCTCGTGACAAGCGATTATAACCGTCACTACGTTGCGGATTTCACAGGAACGACTGGTATGGCTCTTATTACGCCAAGTAAAGCCTTTTTTGTGACGGACTTCCGTTATACGGAACAAGCGGCTAAGCAAGCAGCGGACTTTGAAATTCGCCAAAATAAAGGTCCGATTTTGGAAACTGTACAAGCGATTATCGCAGAATTGGGGATTCAAACGCTTTATTTTGAAGAAGCTTTTGTAACCGTCGCTGAGCATAAATCAATGCAAAGCTTTTTCTCGGCAAAATTAGAACCGTTTAGCGACTTATTGGAGGATATGCGCAAAGTCAAAACAGCCTCAGAACTTTCTGCGATTAAAACGGCTTGCGAAATTGCAGACGCAGCATTCACGCATATTTTGACATTTATCAAACCTGGTTTGACGGAGTTAGAAGTATCAAATGAACTAGAATTTTTCATGCGTAGAAACGGGGCATCTGGTTCTTCCTTTGATACGATCGTTGCATCTGGACTTCGCTCGGCCTTACCGCACGGTGTGGCATCGGACAAAATCATTGAAGTAGGCGACTTTGTGACGATGGATTATGGTTGCTATTATAACGGTTATTGCTCTGACATGACACGCACGATTGCTATTGGCGAACCTAGCGCTAAGCTAAAAGAAATCTATGCGGTGACTTTAGAAGCGCAACTTAAAGTTATTGACGCCCTAAAACCAGGGATGACTGGCATTGAGGCGGATGCTATTGCCCGCGATCATATTGCCTCAAAAGGATACGACGAGGCATTTGGACATTCATTAGGTCACGGCATCGGTTTAGAAATTCACGAAGGACCAAACCTTTCGATGAAGAGTCCAAATATCCTTGTGGCAGGAAATGTTGTCACGGATGAGCCAGGCATTTATTTACCAGGCGTTGGCGGCGTGCGGATTGAAGATGATATTTTGATTACGGAAACAGGAAATGAAGTTTTAACACACTCGTCGAAAGAACTAATTATTTTATAGAATTGTATAATGGCGCGTTTTGTGGTTAAATAAGTAAGGATGAAACCAACTTAAAAGTAGGAGGATACAAAGATGATTTCAGTAAACGATTTTAAAACAGGTTTAACGATTGAAGTAGATAACGGCATCTGGCGCGTGCTAGATTTCCAGCATGTAAAACCAGGGAAGGGCGCTGCGTTCGTTCGTTCAAAATTACGTAACTTACGTACTGGCGCTATTCAAGAAAAAACGTTCCGTGGTGGCGAGAAAGTAGCTAAAGCACAAATCGATAACAATAAAATGCAATATCTGTATGCAAGTGGCGATCAGCACATCTTCATGAACACAGAAACATACGATCAAATCGAGCTTCCAGAAAAACAAATCGAGTATGAATTGAAATTTTTGCGTGAAAACATGGAAGTTCAAATCATGATGTACCAAGGAGAAACGCTTGGAGTAGACTTGCCAAACACGGTGGAGTTAAAAGTAGTTGCAACAGACCCAGGAATAAAAGGCGATACATCTTCCGGTGGTTCAAAACCTGCAACACTTGAAACGGGCCTTGTTGTCAACGTTCCTTTCTTCGTCAATGTGGATGATACTCTTGTTGTCAACACGACAGAAGGCGGATCATACGTTTCACGTGCACAATAATTGAAAAAATAGTCTGTCTTGGCCTACTTTTACGGTTCTCCGTGAGCAGAATAGGACAAGGCTATTTTTTTTGCAAAAAAACGGCGTTAAGCTACGAGTTTCTATGGAAAGTATGGTACAATAATTAGGATGCGTGACGAATGCATTTGAACTTATATATATTTTATAGATGAATTTTGAGGAGTGTTATAAATAATGTTATCAATTAACGAGATTAAGCAACTTGTGAAATTAGTAGATGAGTCTTCATTGACTGAGTTCGAATACGAGACCGAACAAGGCAAGATTAAAATGAAAAAAGGTGGCGAACATACAGGGGCACCAGTTGTTTCCACACCAACAGTACAAGCAGTTCTTCCAGCGCCACAAGTAGAAGCAGAAGTAGCTAGCGCAACACCAACCGCACCAGCAGAAGACTTCCATGTTATCACATCACCAATGGTTGGAACTTTTTACAGCTCTCCAAATCCAGAAAGCCCAGCATTTGTAGAAGTTGGCGCTATGGTTCATGAGAAGACCGTTGTGGCGATTATTGAAGCGATGAAATTACTAAATGATGTCGATGCAGATGTGAACGGTGAAATTGTCGAAGTACTTGCTTCTAACGGTGAACTAGTCGAATTCGGTCAGCCATTATTCAAAGTTAGAAAGAAATAAGGGGTAATAATCATGATAAAAAAAATATTGATAGCGAACCGTGGAGAAATCGCTGTTCGTATCATCCGCGCTGCAAAAGAGATGAATATTGAAACGGTTGCCATTTATTCAGAAGCAGATGCTGAGAGCCTACATATCCAATTGGCAGATGAAGCATACTGTGTCGGACCTGCACCTTCGAAAGAAAGCTATCTTAACATGTCGAATATTATTAGCGTTGCCGTATTGACGAATTGTGACGCGATTCATCCAGGTTATGGCTTTTTAGCGGAAAACGCTGATTTTGCAGAGCTCTGTCAAGACTGCAATATTATTTTCATCGGTCCAAGTGCCGACGCAATTTCGCAAATGGGAACAAAAGATGTCGCCCGTGAAACAATGAAAAAAGCAGGAGTCCCAGTCGTTCCAGGTTCTACAGGAATCATTCAAGATGTAGAAGAAGCGAAGAAATTAGCGAAAAAAATCGGCTATCCTGTCATTATCAAAGCAACAGCTGGTGGTGGCGGTAAAGGAATTCGTGTCGCTGAAGACGAAGAAAAACTCGTTTCTGGCTTGCAAACGACGCAGCAAGAAGCCGAAGCCGCATTTGGCGATTCAGGCGTGTATATTGAGAAATTCATTCAAGATTTCCGTCACGTTGAAATCCAAGTCATGGCGGACAATTATGGTAATGCCATTCATTTAGGTGAGCGCGACTGCTCTATTCAACGTCGCCTTCAAAAACTAATTGAAGAAGCACCATCCCCAGCCTTAGACGAAAAAATGCGTCAGAAAATGGGGAAAGCAGCTGTAAAAGCAGCGAAAGCCGTAAAATATTCTGGCGCTGGAACCATCGAATTTATTTATGAACCACACGAAAAAACATTTTATTTCATGGAAATGAATACGCGTGTACAGGTGGAACATCCCGTGACAGAGTGGATTACTGGTATTGACATCGTGAAACAACAAATTCTCGTTGCATCTGGTGAACGCTTGACCATCAAACAAGAAGACGTAAAATTAACTGGTTGGGCAATCGAATGTCGTATTAATGCAGAAAATCCAGAAAAGAATTTCATGCCAGCACCAGGAGAAATCAAGTTTTACCTGCCACCAGGTGGTAATGGGGTTCGTGTCGATTCGGCTGCATATCCGAACTACAAAATCCCCCCATATTATGATTCCATGGTAGCGAAAGTGATTTGTTACGGTGAAACGCGTGATGAAGCGATCGCTAAAATGAAACGAGCGTTAGGTGAATTTGCCGTCGAAGGAATTCCAACAACGATTCCGTTCCATTTACGCGTGTTAGACCACGAAGTCTTTATTTCAGGGGACTTCAATACGAAATTCCTTGAAAAGTATGATGTAATGAATCAATCGTGAGGAGAGATAATCATGGCATTAACAAAAAATAAAAACGAGGAAACACTTGGGAAAATCGAAATAGCACCAGAAGTTATTGGCGTTATTGCAGGGCTTGCTGCGGCAGAAGTTGAAAATGTGGCTGGTATGCAAGGTTCGTTTACTAACGAAATGCGCGAACGTCTTGGTGGTGCAGTAAACCATAGTAAAGGTGTAAAAATTGATTTAACCGAAGCTGGTATTGTGATTGATGTTTATTGCTATATTCAATTTGGCGCAACCATTCCACTTTTAGCGCAGAACATTCAAGATAGTATTCGTGAAACTATTCTAAATATGACCGGTCTAGAAGTCGTTGAAGTGAATATCCATATTGTTGGTGTCCAATTCGAACGACAAGAAACGATGTCATTTGATGAATTAGAAATTTAATAAGTAAGGCGGAACCTTACTGAACTAAGGAGTAGAGCTTTTAATGAAAAGACGAGAAGCACGAGAAAAGGCTCTTCAAATATTGTTTCAAATGGAACTTAATGAGATGCATTTGGATCAAGCGATAGCCAACGTGATGGAAGAGCAAAGCGATGCCTATGTTGATAAGTTAGTAGAAGGTGTCGTTGCCAATAAGACAGCAATTGACGAGCTGATCGCAGGTAATTTGGACAATTGGAGTATGGATCGATTGAATAAAGTCGACCTTGCCATCCTACGAGTGAGTGTATTTGAAATGGTTTATTGTGAAGATATACCCGACAGAGTAAGCTTAAACGAATCACTCGAAATCGCCAAAATTTTCAGTGATGAGAAGTCAAGTAAGTTTATCAATGGTGTTTTAGCTAATATCGCGAAAGACGACGATATAGATTAAATATTTTTACGCAGTGTCATTTTTAATTTACAAAAGTTTCGACGAATGAGTAATGTTACCTGTTTCGGGGCACTTTTTGGGCCTCGGAATTATCAGGTTTCAGATAAAAATTAAGGGGGCTTTTTTGATGGGACAAATTATTGATGGTAAACAACTGGCGAAAAAGATTCAAGAGAACGTAACAAATGAGGTGGCTGAACTCGCAAAACAAAATTTACAACCAGGACTTGCGGTTGTGCTTGTTGGCGATAATCAGGCGAGCCGTACATATGTAAGAAATAAGCAGAAGCGCACAGAAGAAGCAGGTATGAAATCCGTTTTAATCGAGTTACCAGAAGACATTTCAGAAGCTAAATTGTTAGAGACCGTAGAAGACTTAAATAATGACGTGACAATTCATGGTATTTTAGTACAGTTACCGCTTCCAAAGCATATTTCTGAGGACAAAGTGATTGACACGATTATTCCTGAAAAAGATGTCGATGGCTTCCATCCAATGAATGTTGGGAACCTTTATGTTGGGAAAGAAGCGTTTGTCCCTTGTACACCAGCTGGAATCATTGAGCTGATTAAATCAACTGGGGTTTCTATTGAAGGCAAACAAGCAGTCGTTATTGGACGCAGTAATATTGTCGGAAAACCAGTTGCTCAACTATTATTGCAAGAGAATGCGACGGTAACAATTGCACACAGCCGCACGAAAGACTTACCAGCCGTTGCACGTACGGCAGATATTTTAGTAGTTGCCACTGGACTCGCTAAGTTCATTAAAAAAGATGCGATTAAGCCCGGTGCTGTAGTCATTGATGTTGGTATGGATCGTGATGAGAATAATAAATTGTGTGGCGATGTAGACTTTGATGATGTCAAAGATACTGCAGGCTACATCACACCGGTTCCTGGTGGTGTAGGTCCTATGACGATTACAATGCTACTTGCAAACACGCTAAAAGCAGCAAAACGTATTTGGGATACACAATTACAAACGAAATAAAGTAGGATTTATTGAAACTAGGTTGCGTACTAACGAGACCTGCATAGAGAAGCTGGGACAAACTCAATATAAAGCAAAAGCGCCCTCCCATTTTTTCGGGTAGGACGAAAAATTTTGCTTTATACAAATCGAGCGAAAGCGTTTGTATTCAGGGGATTTGGTGGAATAGAGGAGGGAAGGCAGACTCACTGCGTTCCTCTGCATATTGAGGTTCTAATTCGCTTCGCTTCAAAGAACCACAACAAAAGCAGGGAGAGGGTAGTTTCCTCGACCATGCAAGAAGTTAAGCGTAGCAAGTATTGCGTAGCCGAACCATAGAGATGTACCGCGTCCTTATTCTAAATATCCTGAAGGAACGCCTATTCGCGATCCTCATAGGCATATTGGGGCTGTAACTCATTTCATTTCGAACAGCCCCAACAATGCGAACGCTTGTCGCCGATTTATCTGGGTTATGTCCCAGACCCTTTACACAAATCGAGCGAATTGGAGTGTGAGCGCTTGTCGCCGGTTCACATGGAGTATATGCCAGATTTATAAATTTTTTTATTGTTAGGTTGTGTGGTGATGGAGCAAGACAAATACCTCAGTGTTGAGGCACTAACTAAATATATTGAGAAGAAATTTGAAGTCGATCCTTATTTGAAAAATGTCTATGTAAAAGGTGAAATTTCGAATTTTAAACAGCCTGTCAGCGGTCATATGTATTTTACGCTGAAAGATGAAGGTGCTGAGCTTCGTTGCGTTATGTTCCAAAAATCGGCTGCTAAACTTGGTTTTAAACCGGAGGATGGCATGCAAATTATGTTGACTGGTCGCGTGAGTGTCTTTAGTAAAGGCGGGCGCTATCAACTGTACGCAGAATGGATGGAGCCTGATGGGGTTGGTAGCCTCTACATTAAGCTAGAGCAATTAAAGAAACAATTGGATAAGGAGGGGCTTTTTGCGCAAAATCGCAAACAGGCGCTTCCTTCTTTTCCTGCAAAAGTGGGAATCATTACGTCGAAAACCGGCGCCGCAATTCGAGATATGATCACGACGATGAAACGACGCATGCCTTCGACCGAAATTTTGCTATTTCCAACGATTGTGCAAGGGGATACGGCTGCTCCCAATATTGTTCGGAATATTGAACGAGCTAATTTTCGGAATGATATTGATGTCTTAATTATTGGTCGTGGTGGCGGTTCTATTGAGGATTTATGGGCTTTTAACGAGGAAATTGTTGTACGTGCTGTGGCTGATTCTGGTATTCCAATTATTTCTGCGGTGGGGCATGAGACAGATACAACATTGACGGATTATGTAGCAGATGTTCGAGCAGCAACGCCAACAGCTGCTGCAGAATTGGCCGTTCCGGATTATCGAGATTTATTAGAGCGCATAGCAGAGCGTCGTTTTCGTCTGATCCAGGCAATGAAACAGCGAGTAGATGTTTCTAAACAACATGTATCTAGGCAACAAGAACGTTTATTTGTGCATGGACCAAAGCGCCAAATAGAGCAATATCAGGAACGTACAGATTATTTTATCGAACGTCTAGCGCGCGGATTAAAGCAACACCTTATCATGAATCAACATGCGTTTGAACGGCTATCCTTTCGCTTGTCGCACACTGGATTAGATCGTGAAATAGCGCAACAAAAGCAGATGTTGGCGAATGCTAGCAAAGACTTGAATCAACAAATGAGTCATCTTGTCACAACGAAGCGGCGAGATTTCTTGCAAAAAATAGAAGCCCTAGAACATTTGAGCCCACTTGGTTTGCTGCAGCGAGGTTATAGCGTTGTTTATAAGGAGAATGAAATCCTATCATCGAGCACGAATCTGGAAGTTGGCGATGAAATTAAAGTGACAATGGCAGATGGAAAAATTCGGGCAAAAATCACAGAAAAGGAGGGAAACTAATTATGGCAACGAAAAAAATTAGTTATGAAGAAGCGATGAAGGAACTAGAAGGTATCGTTCAAATGTTAGAAGAAGGCAATGTTTCCTTAGAAGATTCTCTGGAGATGTACCAACGTGGTATTGAATTGACGAAATTATGCCAGGAAAAACTAGCGGCGGCGGAAGATAAATTAGCGAAAGTGGTTACTGAATCAGATGAGGAAGAACCATTTCAGGCAGAAGAAGGTAAGAAATAATGACTTTTGAGCAATTTATGGAACACTATAAGCAAGAAATAGAGGCGTGTATGAAGCGAAGTATTCGTGCAACTAGTTCTGATCAAAAACTAGAGCAGTCGATGATGTATTCACTTGAAGCTGGCGGGAAACGTATTCGACCACTCCTTGTATTAGCGACTCTGATTGCCTATAGAAAAGATCCTAAACTGGGCTATGAAACAGCTGCTGCAATGGAAATGATTCATACATATAGCTTGATTCATGACGACTTACCGGTGATGGATAATGATGATTATAGACGAGGGAAGCCGACCAATCATAAGGTATACGGCGATGCAACAGCAATTTTGGCTGGCGATGCATTACTCACAAAAGCCTTCGAAATTATCGCAAATGACACTAATTTACCCGCTACGACAAAAATCGAACTTGTACATCTTTTCGCAAAGAATGCTGGTGTGGCTGGTATGGTAGGCGGTCAACAGGCGGATATCCTTGGCGAAAATAAAACGTTGACGCTCGAAGAACTGGAATCGATTCACCAACGTAAAACGGGCGCTTTGTTAATGGCTTCCGTGTTAAGTGGTGCTATTATTGCAGGGGCCACGAAAGAGGATCAAGAAACACTGAAGCAATTTTCGGAGCATATTGGTGTTGCTTTTCAAATTTGTGATGATATTTTAGATGTGATTGGCGATGCAGAAAAAATGGGCAAAAAAACGGGCGCTGATTTTGATTTACAGAAAAGCACGTATCCTGCATTATTGTCATTAGATGGCGCGAAACAAGCTTTGGCGGAGCATACCAACGCTGCGAAACAAGCTCTGGGAATACTAGATATTGACGCTACGTATTTGTTAGGATTGACCGATTTGATTGCTTTACGTGATTTCTAAATACACATGATGGACTTCTAAATGTATGTACTTGACACTTAGAAGCTTATCATTTACACTTTAACATAGATATATGTCTATGTTATTGATTCATGATTATGACAGCAATCCTAATCGAAAAAAGGATACAACAAATTACATATTAACTAAAAAGGAGGCGCATATTATGCAAGTAACATTAGCTATATTAGTATTCACCGTCACACTTATTTTTGTCATTTGGCAGCCTAAACATTTATCGATTGGTTGGTCTGCATGTGGTGGAGCTATTATTGCATTGCTTCTAGGTGTTGTAACGTTAACGGATGTCGTGACGGTGACTGGGATTGTTTGGAATGCTACATTAGCTTTTATTGCCATCATTATCATTTCGCTAGTCCTAGATGAAATTGGTTTTTTCGAATGGTCGGCACTACATATGGCACGGCTAGCTAAGGGCAATGGGATACTCATGTTTGTCCTTATTTCCATTTTAGGAGCGCTTGTCGCTGCTTTTTTTGCCAACGACGGTGCGGCACTTATTTTGACGCCTATTGTATTGGCGATGGTTCGTGCGCTTAAATTTGATGAGAAGAAGGTTTTTCCGTTTATTATTGCAAGTGGTTTTATCGCGGACACTACTTCTTTGCCATTGGTCGTGAGTAATTTAGTGAATATTGTCTCGGCTGACTTTTTTGGGATCTCATTCTCACGCTATGCTTTGATCATGTGGCTTCCTAATTTATTTTCTCTTATTGCGAGTATTTCTATTCTTTATATTTATTTCCGAAAAGCCTTACCTAAAAAATATAGTACCGCGGATCTTACCACACCAGCTACTGCGATAAAAGACGTAAAAATGTTTCATATTTCATGGGGGGTCCTCGCGCTACTTTTAGTAGGCTATTTTTCAAGTAGTTTGTTAGGGATTCCCGTTTCATTTATTGCGCTGATCATCGCATTTATGTTTTTACTGCTTGCTAAAAGGAGTAAGGCGGTCCGTAGCAAAACCATTTTAAAAGGGGCACCTTGGAATATTGTATTTTTCTCTATTGGCATGTATGTTGTTGTCTACGGCTTACAAAATGCAGGGATTACGAAGTTGCTAGCAAATGCGGTCGAACATGTTGCTCATTACGGCTTGTTTGCTGGAACCATCGGCATGGGGTTCATCGCCGCTTTCCTATCGTCCATTATGAATAATATGCCAACTGTGATGATTAACGCATTAGCCATCGATCATACACCGTTTACAGGCATCATGAAACAAGCGCTTGTTTATGCGAATGTAATAGGCTCTGACTTGGGTCCAAAAATAACACCAATTGGTTCTTTAGCAACACTTCTATGGTTGCACGTATTAGCTCAAAAAAATGTGAAAATAAGCTGGGGTACCTACTTTAAAATTGGTATTGTTATTACGCTCCCAGTCCTATTTGTAACACTTGTTGGTTTATATATATCATTACTTATTTGGAATTAATGGAGGTAGTTGTATGAAAATCATTATTATCGGTTCGGTGGCTGCAGGAACAAGCGTCGCCGCAAAAGCTAGAAGAAATACGGAAAAAGAAGCGATTGTTGTCTATGATAAGGGTAAGGATATTTCGTATTCTGTCTGTGGTATCCCTTATTTTATCGGGCGTGAAGTCTCATCGATTGACACGCTAACACCTAGAAATGCCGCATGGTTTCAAAAAAGATATAACGTGACCATTCATACTGAACATCATGTTTTAAAAATTCATCCCGAGAAGCAAACAATCGACGTTTTGAATCTTAGAACAGGTGTGATATTCGAAGACTCCTATGATGAATTAGTGATCGCTACAGGAGCACAACCTATTATACCAGAGACATTCAGAACCTATCCACACGCTCAAAATGTCTTCCATGTCAGAAATATACAAGATGCAACGAATATAGACCATTTTATACGTCAGAAAAAGCCAAGAAAAGCGTTGATTGTTGGCGCAGGTTTTATCGGTATGGAGATGGCGGAGCAACTAAAACAAATTGGTATAGCTGTCACAGTGGTGCAACGCGGTAATCAAGTGATGAAACACCTGGATCAAGATATGGCTTTCCGTGTTCAAAAAGAGCTCGAAAAACAAGACGTCCAGATTAAGTTAAATACAACCGTTGAAGAAGTGTATTATTTAGACGAAGATAACAGTGTTTTATCCATTCTAGATAGCCATGGAAATAAATACGAAACAGATATGATTATTTTAGCTACTGGGGTTTCGCCGAGTACCGACATATTAGATGGTACAGGTGTTTCTATCGGGCAAACGGGGGCTATTTCAATAGATGAAACCATGCGAACAAACATACCAACTATTTCAGCGGTAGGGGATGTTGCAGAAAGCTACTCATTGATTACTGGCCAAGCTTTATATCGGCCATTAGGTTCTACAGCAAATAAGATGGGGCGGATTTCTGGTGATGCTTTAACTGGTGGTACTTTAACGCATCGCGGAATTCTTGGTACGGGTATTGTCCGGATTTTTGATATGACGGTTGCTTATACGGGATTAACTGAGCAAGAAGCGCGCGCAGCTGGATTCGAAATAGAAGTATTATACAATATTAAACCTGATAAGGCTGATTATTTAGGCGGTAAAGAAATGACGATAAAAGCGATTGCTGATAAGAAAACCGCGCGAATCCTTGGAGCTCAAATAACAGGAACGAGTGGTGTGGATAAACGAATCGATGTGTTGGCTACGGCGATTACCTTTAAAGCTACTGCTTCGGATTTATTTCATTTAGATTTAGCTTATGCGCCACCCTTCTCAACGACAAAGGATCCCATTTTATATACCGGGATGGCGTTAGATAATGCCATCCACGACAATCCACTAATCACACCTGCTGAGTTAGAGAAAAGGCGAGCATCAGGGGAAGTATTGCAGATTATCGATACTCGCTCGAAAAAGCAATTTGAAGCTTCTGCCGTGAAAGGTGCGGTTCATATTCCTCTGGCAGAGCTTCGAGAACGTATCGATTCTCTTGATTCTGCTTTACCTACAGTAACGTATTGCAATAAAGGTGTGACGGGCAACGCTGCTCAGAACATACTAAAAAATAATGGTTTTACTATGGTTTATAATTTATCTGGTGGAAATAAGAACTACCAACTTTATTTAGAAATGCAAGAAAAATAAGCGATTATTTCGATGGATGGGTAAGGACACGCTCCTAGCACCCACCATCTTTTTGTTTGGCATCATTATTTATACAACGTTAGCCAACAATTTAATAGTAAATTTCCCGTAACTGGTTTATAATGAGACCAATGGAAACATTTAAGGTAGCGCGAATTGGCGTGCACCAAACGATATTGATGGAGAAATCCTAGAAAGTGAGTTGTTTTGTTTGGATTTATTGAAAATTAAGGATCCTGCGTTCGTGAAAGACTTGGACGTAACGCAAATGGAAGCGCTCAGTGCGGATATTCGCGAGTTCCTGATTCAATCGACTTCCAAAACGGGCGGGCATATCGGACCGAACCTTGGTGTTGTTGAGCTGACGGTAGCACTTCACCATTGTTTTGATAGCCCTGAAGATAAGTTTTTATGGGATGTCGGGCACCAATCCTACGTACACAAAATTTTAACTGGTAGAGCAAATAGATTTGATACATTACGACAGCATGATGGTTTAGACGGTTTTCCGAAGCGCAAAGAGTCAGAGCACGATGTTTGGGAAACAGGGCACAGTTCTACTTCGTTGTCAGCAGCAGCCGGAATGGCGATTGCACGGGATATCCGCAAACAGAAATACCACGTTTTACCGATTATTGGTGATGGGGCATTGACCGGTGGTATGGCGCTTGAAGCACTGAATCATATTGGTGATATGAAGAAGAATGTGATTGTGGTTTTAAATGATAACAACATGTCGATTGCGCCGAACGTTGGGGCGATGCATAATGTTCTTGGTAAACTGCGTACGTCGGGTAAATTTAAACGTGCGAAAAAGGATATTGAAGCGGCGATGAAAAAAATTCCGACGGCTGGTGATAAGATTGCTGGCGCTGCGGAACGAATTAAAGATAGCATCAAGTATCTGCTTGTGCAGGGTACTTTTTTTGAAGAGATGGGTTACACGTATCTTGGTCCTGTAAATGGACACGATTACAATGATTTGATTACGAATATGGAGTTTGCTAAGAAAGTGAAAGGTCCTGTTCTGATGCATGTGGTGACGACGAAAGGGAAAGGCTATCAACCTGCTGAATCTGATCGTATTGGAAACTGGCATGGTACTGGCCCTTACAAAATAGAAACCGGTGATTTTATCAAGCCTGTTGGTGGTCCTCCTGCATGGAGTGCCGTTATTAGTGATGCGGTATTGGAACTGGCACAGAGCGATGAACGCGTTGTTGCGATTACGCCTGCCATGCCTGTTGGTTCAAAACTTGAGAAATTCGCTACGGCTTTCCCTGATCGCTTTTTTGATGTTGGGATTGCGGAACAGCATGCAACAACAATGGCAGCGGGGCTTGCAGCACTTGACATGAAACCGTTTTTAGCGATTTATTCGACGTTTTTACAGCGCGCGTATGATCAAGTGGTACATGATATTTGCCGGCAAGAACTGAATGTGATGATTGGGATTGACCGCGCTGGCTTAGTTGGTGCCGATGGTGAGACGCATCAAGGAATTTTTGATATTGGCTTTTTACGTGGGATTCCAAATATGACGATTATGATGCCAAAAGATGAAAATGAAGCACGACACCTTGTGAAAACGGCGCATGAATACGATGCTGGACCGATTGCAATTCGTTATCCACGTGGAAATGGACTCGGCGTGAAAATTGACGCTGAGATGAAAGCTGTTCCCATCGGTTCGTGGGAAGCGCTTAGTGAGCCTGCTGATGTAGCTATTTTGACATTTGGGACGACGATTCCGATGGCTGTTGAGGCCGCGATAGAATTGAAACGTCAAGGTATTCAGGCTGGTGTCATCAACGCACGCTTCATTAAGCCACTAGATAAGGCGATGTTGCATGATTTGATGAAACGCGGCGTTCCGATTATTACGGTCGAAGAATCCCTTTTAAAAGGCGGATTTGGTACGGCGGTGCTCGAGTTTGCTGAGGAACACGGCTATGATCAAGCGGTTGTCAGACGAATTGGACTTCCTGACACGTTTATTAGCCACGGCTCGGTCGATATGATATTGGCAGAGCACGGTATTTCAGCGCTTGGTATTTTAAGTACGATTCAAAAAATATTACCAGAAAAACAGATAAGGGCGTAGAGATGGCGATAAAAAAAGAACGTGTAGACGTATTATTAGTAGAACAAGGCTTATTTGAAACACGCGAAAAAGCGAAACGGTCTGTGATGGCTGGCTTAGTGTATTTAAAAGAAGAACGCGTCGATAAACCCGGCGAAAAATTCCCTGTGGAAGCTGTTTTTCAGGTGAAGGGAAAAGTGATGCCATATGTAAGTCGTGGCGGCCTGAAATTGGAGAAGGCGCTCCAAGTATTTGATTTAGATGTAAAAGATAAGCTGTTGCTAGACATCGGCTCTTCGACAGGTGGATTTACGGACTGTGCCCTTCAAAATGGCGCAAAGCATTCGTACGCGCTCGATGTTGGCTATAACCAGTTGGCATGGAAACTGCGCAATGATCCGCGCGTCACTGTCATGGAACGCACGAATTTCCGTTACGTAACGCCGGCTGATTTTGAACAAGGTTTAGCAGATTTTGCGACGATTGATGTTTCTTTTATCTCACTGAAATTAATTTTACCCGTTCTGAAAACTGTTTTGGTTAGTGATGGGGAAGTCATGTGTTTAATAAAGCCACAATTCGAAGCTGGAAAAGAACAAGTCGGGAAAAAAGGCATTATCCGTGACGCGAAAATTCACCTAGAAGTTATCGAGAAAATCACGACTTTTGCGATTGCGGAGGGTTACTCTGTCCTTGCCGTGGACTTTTCTCCTATTACGGGTGGCGAAGGTAACATCGAATTTATCGCTCATCTAAAATGGGATAATAAAGGCGAAAATCATTTATCGGCGACAGAACTCGCGGAAATTGTGACGAAAGCTCATACGAAATTAGAATAATTATACATGTCGAGTTGTCTTCTATAGATAGCTCGACTTTTTATATTTTAAGCCATTTTCTGCGCATTTTAAGCCCTTATTTTAGCTTTTTCACATGCATACGACTGTTTAGAAACTTTTTTTAAGTTAAATCCGTGACTTTACGCTCGTTTTGGGCTAAGATGTAAGAGAGAAAAAGTTCGTGAGGTGAGAAATAATGAATAAAGGTCATCGTCATATTATTATTAGAGAACTCGTAACATCAAATGAAATCGAAACACAAGAAGATCTAGTTGAGTTATTGCTAAAAAGAGATGTCAAAGTCACCCAAGCCACGATTTCCCGCGATATTAAAGAATTGCACCTGGTGAAAGTTCCGACACAAACTGGAAACTACAAGTACAGTCTACCTGCTGATAATCGTTTTAACCCACATCAAAAGTTGAAACGTTCCCTTGTAGACGCATTTATCAGCGTCGAGACCGTGCAATTTATGCTCATTTTAAAAGTCATGCCCGGTAACGCAAATGCGATTGGAGCCTTGATTGATAATTTGAATTGGGAAGAAAAGGTTGGCTCTTTGTGCGGAGATGATACATGTTTAATTATTTGCAGAAGTGAAGCCGAAGCGAAAGTATTAGCCGAGCGTTTTATTGAGATGCTCTAAATTTGAGGTGAATAGATTTGTTACAAGAACTAACGATTAGAAATTTTGCTATCATCGAATCTTTAAATCTATCTTTTCAAGAAGGTATGACTGTTCTGACAGGGGAGACCGGCGCTGGAAAATCGATTATTATTGATGCGCTCGGTCTTCTTGTTGGTGGCAGAGGTTCTGTTGATTTTATTAGACATGGGGAAGAAAAGCTCGAAATTCAAGGCTTGTTCACGATTAATCCGCAAAATAAAGGTTGCTTAGAAGCGCTAGAAAACAACGGAATCGACGCAAGTGACGGTATGGTTGTTTTGGAACGTATGCTATTTCAAAGTGGCAAAAATACGTGCCGAATTAACGGGAAACTGGCGACAACAGTTGTTTTGCGCGAAATTGGGTCACGGCTTATTGATATTCATAGTCAACATGAGCATCAGGAATTGATGAATGATGAGTTTCATTTGCAGCTTCTGGACCGGTTTGCTTGGAAAGATATCGAGCCTACACTTGCAAGTTATCAGACGGAATACGCGGCCTATACGGAAATGAAGACAAAATGGCGTAATTGGACAAAAAACGAACAAGAACTTGCGCAACGTTTGGACATGCTTCGTTTTCAACAAGATGAAATTGCGAGCGCCAATCTGCGGTTAGGTGAAGAAGAGGGCCTAGTTGAGCAAAAGCACGTTCTGGCAAATTTCGAGAAAATCAACGAAAGTCTGCAAAATGCCTATACGGCGCTTCAAGGGGAAGAACGCGGTCTCGAATTCATCTCTGAGGCGATGCGCCATGTGGAAACAGCTAGCGATATTTTACCAGAATACAAGGCGCTTAGTGAATCTGTCGCATCTAGTTTTTATTTATTGGAAGAAAGCGCGATGCAGATTCGGCAACAACTTGATAAGCTAGAATTCCAACCGGACGAACTAGATACGATTGAAACGCGGCTAAATGAATTAAGCCAATTGAAACGGAAATACGGCAAAACGGTTGAGGCGATTATTCAGTATAGCGAAGAAATCGATCAGGAAATCCTAGAATTATCAGATCGCGAAACACATCTTGGTCAACTCGAACAAGATTTAGAGAAAGCGAAGAATCGTTTAAGTGAATTAGCTTCCGAACTAACTGCAATTCGACAAAAAGCAGCAACACAACTCGGAAAGCAAATTAAAAATGAACTGAATCAACTCTATATGGAAAAAGCGATTTTCCAAGTCCATTTCGCTACACAAACCAATGAATTCACAGAAAACGGTGTTGACAAAGTTGCATTCTATATGAGTACCAACCCAGGTGAACCGCTAAAAGCCCTTTCCAAAGTGGCATCTGGTGGCGAGCTTTCCCGTATGATGTTGGCACTCAAAACCATTTTTTCGAGACATCAAGGTATTACGTCGATTATTTTCGATGAGGTCGATACAGGTGTTAGCGGACGCGTGGCACAAGCAATTGCTGAGAAGATTTACGCTGTAGCCATTGGTTCGCAAGTACTCTGTATTTCTCATTTACCGCAAGTCGCTGCGATGGCGGATCATCATTTCTATATTTCTAAAGCAACGACGGAAAACCGCACGATGACTTCCGTTATGTCGCTTTCTGGCGATGAGAAAATTGAGGAAATTAGTCGCATGATTGCGGGTATTGAAGTGACCGATGTGACGAAACAACATGCGAATGAAATGCTTACGCAAGCGATGAAAATCAAAGCACAAAAGCAAACGTAACCTAAAAATGAATTAAATAGCTTGCATCTCAAAAGAAATTTGCTTACAATGATGAGGTAGTATTTTTTATTACCTGGTCATAAAAACAACTACTAATTTGAGATGTAGGTTTTTTTCTGTGAAAATCGCAAATTAGGAGGCTTTTTATGACAAAAAAATCAATATTTGATCCTGTAAAACCGCGCAGAAATGTGACAATTGCTATCGCAGGGGCGGATGATCCTGTTATTTTAGAAGTCGTGGAGCAAGCGCTAAAACTTGGTATTGCTGACTTTTTATTATTTGGACATGAGAAATCCATGACCATCCAATCGCCAAATGTACGTATTATCGCAACAACGTCGGAGCAAGAGGCTGCCGAAAAAGCGGCAGAGGCCGTAGTTAAGAAGGAGGCAGATATCCTGATGAAAGGGAATCTACCAACTGGACTTATTTTAAAAACGATTTTAAAGCGCGAATATCAATTACGCGATAAAGCGTTGTTATCTCATGTTTCGGTGTTTGAAATTCCGGCGTATGATAAGCCATTAATTGTCTCTGATGTCGCGATGAATATTGCGCCGAATGAGGAAGAACAGATTCAAATTACACAAAATGCGATTGAAGTAGCGCGCAAACTGGGTATTGAGAAGCCGAAAGTGGCGATTTTGAGCGCTGTAGAAAAAGAGAATCCCAAAATGCATTCTTCTGTTCAAGCTGCTCAAGTTGCCGCGTATTTTAAAGCATTCCCTGATAGCGATGCATCTGTGGAAGGCCCGCTTGCATTTGATAATGCGATTTCCAAAACGGCCGCGCTGCATAAAAACATTGTCAGTGATGTTGCTGGTGATGCTGATATTTTGATTGTCCCTTCGATTGAGGCTGGAAATATCCTATATAAATCCCTGGTTTACTTTGCAGGAGCTAGAGTCGGTGGCATTATTGCTGGTGTGAAAGTCCCTGTCGTCATCGCCTCTAGAAGCGACTCAGCAGATAACAAACTTGCCTCATTAATACTAACAGTTGGAATGATCGGAAAATGATACAAAACTTTGAATAAAACGATTTCAAGTGTTGGGGTGCAAAGCTTTTTCAGTTTGTGATGGGCGCATGTTACAATAGGTCGGAGAAGGATATCTTGATTCACATGGAGGTAAAAGGACATGGCATTTCTGGTTTTAGCAATTAATCCAGGATCAACATCGACAAAGGTCGCTTTATTCCAAGGCGATGCTGTTATTTTGACGGAAGAAATATCACATCCGCGCGAGACAATCGCAACGTTTGAAAATGTGATGGCACAATTCGAATTTCGTTATCAACTCGTGAAAGAAGCGATTGCAACGGCGGATTTGACTCAATTGGCAGCTGTTGTGGGTCGTGGCGGTTTACTTCGACCAATCGCTGGTGGCACATATGATGTGAACGAGGCAATGCAACGAGATTTAGAAATTGGTGTTTCTGGGCAACATGCTTCCAATTTAGGTGGACTGCTGGCACGAAAAATAGCAGATGATTATGGTATTCCTGCTTATATTGTGGATCCCGTTGTCGTTGATGAATTAGAATCAGTCGCACGAATTTCTGGAAACGCACATATCGAGCGACAAAGTATTTTTCATGCATTGAATCAGAAAGCGGTAGCTAGAAATGTCGCAAATAAACTTGGTAAAACTTACGAGGAGTCTAGCTTTATCGTGGCACATCTGGGTGGTGGCATTTCTGTTGGTGCGCATAAAATGGGACGCGTAATCGATGTCAACAATGCGCTAGATGGCGATGGACCAATGAGTCCAGAACGTTCCGGCTCACTCCCAATGGCTAGTTTTCTTGATTGGGCTTTTTCAGGAGAAATCACAAAAGAGGCTTTACATAACGAAATTGTCGGTCGTGGCGGACTCGTTTCTTACAAAGGGACGAATGATTTACGCGATATCGAGCGGCAAATACAGGATGGAGATAAAGAAGCGCAAGGACTTTTTGAAGCAATGGCGTATCAAGTTGCTAAAGAAATTGGCGCTAATGCCGCGGTTCTAAAAGGTCAAATGGACGCCATTATTTTGACAGGTGGTCTAGCTAGAAGTGCCGCGTTTGTGAAAGAAATCAGCCAATATATTCACTGGATAGCACCGATTATGACCGAGCCTGGTGAAGATGAGATGGCCGCGCTTAACGAAGGAGCACAGCGAATTTTACAAGGAATAGAAGAAGCGAAAGTTTACCATGGGGAGGAATAGAAATGGCAAAAGAGTATGATGTAGTAGTATTGGGCGGTGGAACGGGTGGCTATGTCGCTGCGATTCGCGCCTCACAAAAAGGATTGACCGTTGCTGTTGTCGAAAAAGATAGACTTGGAGGCACATGTTTACATCGTGGTTGTATCCCAAGTAAAGCGCTACTACGTTCGGCAGAAGTACTGCAAACCGTGAGGAAAGCTGCTGCATTTGGCATTGAAACTCCGGAACCAACATTTAGTTTTATAAAAGCGCAGGAACGTAAGCAAGGTATCGTCGACCAATTGGAAAGCGGGATTCAGCAACTTTTCAAAAAAGGGAAGATTGATTTGTATGAGGGCAAGGGGACAATTCTCGGGCCATCCATTTTCTCGCCAACTGCGGGCACGATTTCTGTGGAATTTGCAGATGGTAGCGAAAACGAAATGCTTATTCCGAAAAACCTGATTATCGCAACTGGTTCTAAGCCACGCGCGCTCAAAGGTTTGGCGTTTGATGAAGAATTCGTCTTATCCTCTGATGGTGCTTTGCAATTGGAAACTCTGCCAGAATCCATCATTATCGTTGGTGGCGGCGTGATCGGAATGGAATGGGCTTCGATGTTACACGATTTCGGCGTAGAAGTAACCGTCATTGAATACAGCGACCGCATTCTCCCAACCGAAGATAAAGATATCTCCAAAGAATTACACCGACTATACAAAAAGAAAAAAATAAATATCGTGACTAGCGCTGAAGTGCAAGCGGACACGTACAAAAAAACAGCTGACGGCGTTGAAATAAAAGCCGTTGTCAAAGGGCAAGAACAGACGTTTACCGCTTCAAAAATGTTCGTTTCAGTGGGTCGAAGCGCAAATGTCGAAAATATCGGCTTAGAAAACACAGATATTATTGTCGAAAAAGGCGTGATTCAAGTCGCGAGCAATTTCCAAACGAAGGAAAGTCACATATACGCGGTTGGTGATTGCATCGGTGGTATGCAACTTGCACATGTCGCGATGGAAGAGGGCATTATTGCGGCAGAAGACATCAGCGGCAATCCGCAACCTGCGATTAACTACAATCATGTACCGCGCTGTACTTATACATCGCCAGAAATTGCTAGCGTTGGAATTACGGAAGAACAGGCAAAAGAGCAAGGTTTTGACGTGAAAACTGGGAAGTTCTTCTTCCGCGGCATCGGCAAAGCGCTTGTCTACGGCGAATCAGAGGGTTTCATCAAAGTGGTGGCTGACAAGAAAACAAATGATTTGCTGGGTGTCTTTATGATTGGACCACACGTGACAGACATGATTTCAGAAGCGGCATTAGCACACGTGCTAGACGCGACACCATTTGAAATTGGTAGCACGATTCACCCGCATCCAACACTTGCAGAAGCGTTTGGCGAAGCTGCACTAGCAGTTGACGGCCTTGCTATTCATGGATAACAAATAAGGAGGAAATTTGACAATGGGATTAAGAGAAACAGGTTTATCAGATGAAACCTTATTAGAAATGTACCAAAAACTATTATTAACACGACGTATTGACGAGCGTTTATGGTTACTCAACCGCTCTGGAAAAATTCCGTTCACGATATCAGGACAAGGGCAAGAAATCGCTCAAATTGGGGCGGCTTTTGCGTTTGACTTAGAAAAAGACTACTGCCTACCGTACTATCGCGATTTAGCTGTCGTTCTGTCATTCGGCATGACGGCGCGCGATATTATGCTAAGTGCGTTTGCTAAAGCCGAAGATCCGAACTCGGGCGGACGTCAAATGCCAGCCCATTTCGGTCAAAAAGCGAATCGTATTGTTACGCAAAGTTCACCGGTAACTACCCAATTTCCGCATGCAGCTGGAATCGGACTTGCCGCTAAAATGAAGAAAGATCCAATCGTTGCTTATGCATCAACTGGTGAAGGATCATCCAACCAAGGCGATTTTCATGAAGGTATCAACTTTGCAAGTGTTCATAAATTGCCAGTCGTCTTCGTTATTCATAACAACCAGTACGCGATTTCTGTCCCAGTTGAAAAGCAATATGCCGCTGAAAAACTATCTGATCGTGCTTTAGGTTACGGTATCCCGGGCGTTCGCGTCGACGGTAACAATATGACAGAAGTTTACTTAGCATTCAAGGAAGCCACTGATCGCGCTCGTCGCGGAGAAGGTCCGACCTTGATTGAAACGATGACATATCGCTTTACGCCGCATTCCTCAGACGATGACGATAGAAGTTACCGTACGCTGGAGGAAGTTAACAAAGCGAAAGAACGCGATCCACTCGCTGTTTATACGAAAGAATTGGAAGAATTCGGCTTGCTGGATGATGCCAAAAAAGAAGCCTTCGAAAAAGAAGTAATGGCACTAGTCAACGAGGCAACAGACTATGCAGAGAATGCAAGTTATGCTGATCCGGAGTCCGCGCTATTACACGTTTACGAAGAACAATAAGCGATTTATTTACGTTAGGGTAATTGTTTAGGCCCTTTCGAATTAGGAGGAATAAAAATGCCTGTCATTTCATATATTGATGCTATTACGGCTGCGCTTCGTGAAGAGATGGAGCGAGATGAGAACGTATTTATTTTAGGAGAGGATGTCGGGAAAAAAGGCGGCGTTTTTAAAGCAACTGCTGGACTTTACGACCAATTTGGCGAAGATCGCGTGCTGGATACACCGCTCGCCGAATCTGCAATTGCTGGTGTTGGAATTGGTGCTGCGATGTATGGCATGCGTCCCGTCGCTGAGATGCAATTTGCCGATTTTATCATGCCTGCCGTGAATCAGATTATCTCGGAAGCATCGCGTATTCGTTATCGTTCCAACAATGATTGGAGCTGTCCGATTGTTTTTCGCGCGCCTTATGGTGGTGGCGTGCACGGGGCTCTTTACCATTCCCAATCCATCGAGAAAGTTTTCGCGGGGCAGCCTGGTCTGAAAATCGTGATGCCATCAAGTCCGTATGACGCAAAAGGACTTCTAAAAGCCGCGATTCGCGACAACGATCCCGTTCTATTTTTAGAACACAAACGCGCGTATCGCCTAATTAAAGGGGAAGTGCCAGACACAGATTATACCGTTCCAATTGGAAAAGCAAATGTGGTTCGTGAAGGTGACGATTTGACGGTTATTACGTATGGTTTAGCTGTTCATTTTGCCCAACAAGCTGCTGAGAAATTAGCAAGCGATGGTATTGAAACGGAAATTTTAGATTTAAGAACGATTTATCCGTTAGATAAAGAGGCAATCATAGAGGCAGCTAAGAAAACGGGGAAAGTCCTCCTTGTTACCGAGGATAATAAAGAAGGCAGCATTATTGGTGAAGTGGCTGCAACCATCGCGGAGCACTGCTTATTCGATTTAGACGCACCAATTAAACGCTTAGCTGGACCAGATACGCCGGCGATGCCTTTTGCACCAACGATGGAGAAATATTTCATGATCAACCCTGACAAAGTAGAAAAAGCGATGCGTGATTTAGCGGAATTTTAAAGGAGTGAAAAAATAATGGCACTTGAAAAAATTACAATGCCACAACTTGGTGAAAGCGTAACAGAAGGAACGATTAGTCAATGGTTAGTCGCACCTGGTGACCACGTAAATAAATACGACGCCTTAGCAGAAGTATTAACCGATAAAGTAACTGCTGAAATCCCGTCTTCCTTTACCGGAACGATTAAAGAATTGATTGCAGTAGAAGACGAGACGCTTGATGTTGGCGCCGTTATTTGTATGATAGAAACAGAAGGCGGCTCGGAATCTGCGGAATCATCTGCAGAAGAAGTAGCTCCAAAACCAGAACCAGCTGCGACCACGCCGAAAAAAGCATCCGTTAAACAAAGTGCCGCGACAGGTCGCTTCTCGCCTGCCGTCTTAACTCTTGCAGCAGAACACGGTATCGATTTAGGCAACGTCAGCGGAACTGGTCGTGACGGTCGAATTACGCGCAAAGATGTTCTTGCTTATGTCGAAAATGGTGCCCCAATCGCTCCGAAACCAGAAGTATCGGAACCAAAAGCAGCACCACAACAACAGCCAAGTGCACCAATGCCAACAAGTCAAGTCGGTGATCGAGAAATTCCAGTAGATGGCATTCGAAAAGCAATCGCCAAACATATGGTATCGAGCAAACATGAAATTCCACACGCTTGGATGATGGTAGAAGCAGACGCAACTGGCCTAGTACGCCACCGAGATGCCCTAAAAAACAAATTTAAAGCCGAAGAAGGTTATTCACTCACTTATTTCGCCTTTTTCGTCAAAGCCGTTGCACAAGCGCTGAAAGAATATCCAATTCTAAATAGTACGTGGGCTGGTGACAAAATCATCGAACGTGCGGATATTAACATTTCCATCGCCGTAGCTACCGATAATCACCTTTTCGTTCCAGTTATCAAACACGCAGACGAAAAGTCGATTAAAGGCATCGCCCGCGAAATCACAGAATTAGCAGCAAAAGCACGCGCTGGGAAATTGACGCAGGATGATATGTCAGGTGGGACATTCACAGTTAACAGCACCGGATCGTTCGGTTCTGTGCAATCGATGGGAATTATTAACCATCCACAAGCAGCCATTCTGCAGGTCGAGTCCATCGTGAAACGTCCCGTCGTAATTGACGATATGATTGCCATTCGAAATATGGTAAACCTCTGCCTATCCATCGATCATCGTATTCTAGATGGCCTGGTAGCTGGTAGATTCCTAAGTAAAGTGAAAGAAAATATCGAAACAATCACCAAAGAAAACACACCAATCTACTGAAAATAAATAGGAGATAATAGGGGTAATTAAATTTGAAATACCCAATGTTTAACAAAAATAACAGCGGGTATAAAAATAATACATCTAGATCCATACCCCTAAACTCCCTAGATGTCTTGAGTGGTACGTTTAAATACGCTATCGCTCTTTTTTGTTGGGGTTGTTATGAACGAGTGTGAATTACAACCCCAATATAAGCGAGAGTGAAACGAACGGTTAATCCTTCCCGGCTGTTATGAACAAAGTGAATTACAACCGCAACATAAGCGAGAGCAAAGCGAGCGTTTAATCCATTAAAAAAAATCTTACACACAGCACAACAAAAAAACCACATTATCCATGTGGCCTTTCAAGCGCATATTCAATTACCAATTATAGGAACATCAATACCCCTGTTAAAACAGAAGAGGCTACAATCGCAACAAGCATCAAAATCACAATAACTCTAGCAACTTTTTTGTTAGACATAAAATGAGACGGCTCCTTCCAAATAAAAATCTCGATATCTCTATCATACTTACTTTATGTGAGAATTTCAAGTGAAATTAGTAGGAAATAGCTAATATTTTTTAAAAAGCAAGACGGAGGTGAATAAAATGACACAAATTAACGTACAAGACGTTTTTCTCGAATTAGTCGCAATCCCGTCCAATTCTGGCCAGGAGCAGGAAATTATGACATATATCCAGATTTTTTTTAAACAACTTGGCGTACCCGTACAACTTAGCAAACAGCAATCAGGCCTAGTGGCAACAATCCAAGCAACTAACGAAGCTCTAGAACAAGTGCCTGTCATCGCATTTTCCGCGCATTTGGACACCGCCACGTCGCCCGTCCCGCCAGAAGTTATTATCACAAACGGTTATGTCGAAACAGCAAATCGTGCTATCCTTGGCGCCGATGATAAAAGCGGTGTAGCTGCGATGCTTGCAGCGGCAGAAATACTAGCCAACAGCGACGAACCGCATGGCCAAGTCGAATTTATTTTTACAACGAAAGAAGAAGAGGGATTGACCGGCGCAAAATTATTTGATCTCGACCTTGTCGATGCTGCGTATGGCTATTGTTTAGACGCGCCAGGTGCAGTCGGTGGCATGATCCGCACAAGTAAAACGCATCTGCAATTGGATTTTTGGATTGAAGTCAGTGTGCCTCACGAAAAATCAGCCATCCAAATCGCTCGTGATGCGATGAAGAAAATTCGCCAAAATTTCACACTGGATACTGGTGTTATTTGGCAAGTGTATCATTTTGGTGGCGAGGTTTTAGAAAATGGCAATGAAAAAGTGACGATTCTCTCGGAGTTCTCGGCAGATGTTCCACTTGAAATTTGTTTGCCGTTTGTTGAGCAGATTAAGCAAATATTCATTGAGACTGGCATTACATATAAGGCTGATGTGCAAGATGTGACGCATATGAGCTATCATCATTTCAGCCTTCCAGAAACGAGCCATATCTGCAAAGTTGCGTCCAGTGCTATGCAGGAACTCGGTTTTCCTCAAAAAGCGTTACAGCTTGAAGGAGGCACGGATGCGAATGTTTTCAATGACCGCGGCATTCCATTTCTCGTCCTCGCGGCTGGCTTTGAAAATCCGCACACGACAAGCGAGCGAATTGCGGTTACAGAGCTAGAAAAACTCGTGAAGCTCCTTCTAGAAATAATAAAAATCACGACAAACTAACAATAAATTCGCTAAATTCGGGTTCGTTTCGTTGCCGTAGCACCAAAGTTTTGATATAGTTATGAGTGTTGAGAAAATGGCAGCATTCATTATAACGAATGACTCGAATGAGAAGGGACGAATGTGAAAAATGGCAAAACAAGAAATTGGCGTTATCGGAATGGGCGTAATGGGTCGCAACTTGGCCTTAAATATTGAAAGTCGTGGTTACAGTGTATCGATTTTTAACCGCTCTAGCGAAAAAACGAAAGCAGTCGCAGAAGCACATAGCGACAAAAAATTGGTTCCTACGTATAACTTAGAGGAGTTTGTTAACTCCATCGAAGTACCTCGTCGTATTCTATTAATGGTACAAGCAGGTGCGGCGACTGATATGATGATTGATGCAGTCAAGCCTTTCCTAAGCCAAGGCGATATTTTGATTGATGGTGGGAATACGTTCTTTAAAGACACGATCCGCCGCAACAAAACGCTAAGCGAAGAAGGATTTAATTTTATCGGAACTGGTGTTTCTGGTGGGGAAGAAGGCGCGTTAAAAGGACCTTCTATCATGCCTGGTGGTCAACGTAAAGCTTACGATTTAGTCGCTCCAATTTTGCAAGAGATTGCGGCTATTGCGGACGGCGAACCTTGTGTGACTTACATCGGCCCAGACGGCGCTGGACACTATGTGAAAATGGTGCATAATGGTATTGAGTACGGCGACATGCAGCTAATTGCTGAAGCTTACACGATCCTAAAACAAATCGGCGGCTTAACGAACGACGAACTTGCCGACGTATTCACAGAATGGAATGACGGCGAACTCGATAGTTACTTAATCCAAATCACGAAAAACATCGTGAAAACAAAAGACCCTGAAACAGGTAAGCCGATTGTTGATGTTATTCTTGATAAAGCCGGCCAAAAAGGAACAGGTAAATGGACAAGTCAAAGCGCTCTAGACCTTGGTGTACCGCTTTCCCTTATCACAGAATCCGTATTTGCACGTTACATTTCTGCGTTAAAAGACGAACGCGTACATGCGAGCAGTGTTTTGTCTGGCCCAAGCAACTATTCCTTCAATGGTGATAAAAAAGCCTTCGTAGAATCTGTACGTCGCGCGTTGTATTTCAGTAAAATCGCGTCTTACGCCCAAGGTTTTGCGCAAATGAAAGCTGCATCAGATGAATACGATTGGGATTTACAATACGGCGAAATCGCGAAAATTTTCCGCGCTGGTTGTATTATCCGCGCTCGTTTCTTACAAAAAATCACAGATGCATACAATAATGATAAGAACTTAAACAACTTATTATTAGATCCTTATTTCAAGGATATCGCACATAACTACCAAGATGCATTGCGTGAAGTAGTAGCTGAATCTGTAAAAGCAGGAATTCCAGTACCAACATTCACAGCAGCGATTAGCTATTATGACAGCTACCGCTCAGAAGTACTATCCGCAAACCTAATCCAAGCCCAACGCGATTACTTCGGCGCACACACGTATGAACGCGTGGATAAAGCAGGAGTATTCCATACAGAGTGGCCGGAGATTGATGAATAGAAGTGCTGAAAGAGCCCGTTTGCCTCGACAGAAATTGTTAGGGGGCGCAGTGAAAGTCCTCTTTTGACTTTTACGGAGGCCACGAAATTTCCGAGAGGCTGGCTCTTGAAGCCGGATCCGGAGGTGCCAAGCACGACGACGCCTCAGATTCAGCACTTAAAAGAATGGTGACTTATCTCTATTTCCTCCGAGATAAGTCACCATTCTTTTTCATACGAGACCCAGCCTTCCTACAGTTTATCAGCTCCAAACACTTCCAAGCTCACTAATCCTTATTCGTTCCATTAGTTGTTCCTAGATTCGGCGCATAAAACCCACTGATGGATTACCTGCTCGCTCCACTCTCATGCATATTGAGCATCTAATTCAGCACAAGACGCTTCATAAAATGCTCAACAATGAGAATCCCATGAAAATCTACAAAGAAATTCCCTAAACAGACTGTTATTAGTTGTTTTTACCGCGATTTTAGTTACAATGGTAATAGGAAGATATCTGGTTTTTGAAGGTGGGGATAGTTGATGAATAGAATACTTATTGTAGAAGATGAAAAGAATTTAGCTCGCTTCATAGAACTAGAGTTACAACATGAAGGCTATGAGACCGCTGTTGCCAATGATGGTCGTGCTGGTCTAGAGCTTGCGATTACGGAAGAATGGGACGCAATCCTACTTGATTTAATGCTACCGCAGCTAAACGGTGTGGAAGTTTGTCGGCGCGTTCGTCAAGTCAAAGAAACGCCGATTATTATGATTACCGCGCGTGATTCCGTTATTGACCGCGTTTCAGGTCTTGATCATGGTGCAGATGATTATATTGTCAAACCGTTCGCTATCGAAGAATTATTAGCGCGGCTTCGTGCTTTACTACGACGTATCGAAACGAGTGAGAACGAGACAAAGCAAACCACATTGGAATATCGTGATATTGTTGTTGAAAAAGAAAGCCGTATCGTGAAGCGTGGTGAAGATATTATCGATTTGACGAAACGCGAATATGAATTATTGCTAACCTTGATGGAAAACATAAATATCGTATTGACGCGTGAAGTACTTTTAAATAAAGTATGGGGTTATGAAACCGAAGTTGAAACGAATGTCGTGGATGTGTACGTGAGGTATTTACGAAACAAAATCGATAATAAAAACGATGACGAGAGTTATATTCAAACAGTGCGTGGCACGGGGTATGTGATGCGTACATGACAACACCAAATACATTTTCTTTAAAGAGCCGGTCACTGAAATTTAAATGGACGTTTGGAGCAAGTGCTGCTATATTTTTAACATTTTTCTTATTCTCCTTTGCCATTTATCAAGGTATCGGTAGCATGCTTCTAGACGAGAAGGATGACACGGTGAAATCGGCGGCGTATGCGGCATCTGCTGCCATTTATAATGCCGAATTAACTGGCGCAGCAGAGAATATTACCAGCGAAAATATTGGACCAATCGTAAAAGACAATATAGAATTACGATCCCGCCTGGAGGATCAAGTTCTTGTTTTTTACGATAAAGATGGGAAACTAATTGAACAATATACGGCGGGTCAGAATAATGATAAGGCCTACGCAAAAAATGATTATAGCAATTATTTGGTGAAGCAACCAACTCCAGCATTGTCTAAGCCTACCGTGCAGGGCCAACAAATGGTTATGTACCAAATCCCCATTATCGAAAAAGCGGACAATGCCAGTATTATCGGATATATTCAAGTTATCAATCCGATGACATCCTACAACAGCATGATGGGTAAACTACTCGC
This sequence comes from Paenilisteria portnoyi, assembly GCF_014322795.1. GTDB lineage: Bacteria > Bacillota > Bacilli > Lactobacillales > Listeriaceae > Listeria_A > Listeria_A portnoyi. The sequence continues at coordinate 145,046 of NZ_JAASTT010000001.1, read as the reverse complement.
AACGATGTTCTTACTTGGCGCTGTAGCCTTATTTATTAGTGGTATGCTCGGCTATCTACTCGCGCAAAATTTCTTAAATCCACTAACAAAAATGGCAAAAACAATGAACGATATTCGAAATAACGGTTTCCAAAAGCGAATAGAACCAACTGTTATCACAAAAGATGAAATCGGCGAATTGACTATTGTTTTCAATGATATGATGGTACAAATTGAACGTAGTTTTGAGCAACAGAAACAGTTTGTAGAAGATGCCTCGCATGAATTACGAACCCCGGTACAAATTATGGAAGGGCATTTAAAGCTACTGAACCGTTGGGGTAAAGATGATCCTGAGGTGCTTGACGAATCGCTTCATGCTTCGTTAACTGAGTTAGAACGAATGAAAAAACTCGTGCAAGAAATGCTTGATTTATCGCGAGCAGAGCAAATTTCGCAAACAAAAGAACTGCAACTTGTGTGCGTGAATGATGTCCTGGAGCAGGTGAGGCGTAATTTTGAAGTCATGTACGAAGATTTCACATTTACATTAGCCGAAGACGATAAAGATTTACATGCAATGATCCAGCACAATCATTTAGAGCAGATTTTGATTATTATTGCAGATAATGCCGTGAAATACTCTGGTGACGGCAAACAAGTTGATATGCATATCTATAAAGAGGCAGATAAAATTAAAGTCTCTATTAAAGATTATGGCGTCGGTATTTCAGCAGATGAAATTGATAAGATTTTCAACCGTTTCTATCGCGTCGATAAAGCGCGTAGTCGTGAAGTTGGCGGTAATGGTCTAGGACTTGCCATTGCAAAAGAATTAGTCAGTGGGTATCTTGGTTCCATTCATGCCGAGAGTGTGGATCATGTTGGTACAACCATTACCATTGCACTCCCACTAATTGAGCAAAATGAGGATAAAGCAGAATAGCGAAAAGACGTTTCCAAAGCTCTCACGAACGAATCTTGGAAACGTCTTTTTTGCTATTTTTTATTTTGCTCGTGTTCTAATTGCTCAATCTCTTTTTCTTCTTTTTCCATCATTTCTACTTCTGGATGTTTTTTCATGTATAGTTTTTTCGTGAGGAGTGTTTGACCTGCTAAGAAAAGTCCGCCGACTGCCCAATATAACGCAAGAGCTGCTGGTGCGGAGAGGGAGACGAAGAGAATCATGACTGGTGAAATGAGTCCCATAATCTTCATTTGTTTCTTTTGCTCAGGTGTATAGCCAATCAGTGAAACGAAATACTGTAGTAAATACACAGCGCCGGCGATTATCGCCATAATCATATCTGGACTACCTAAGCTGAACCAAAGAAATTCGTGATGCGCAATATCAGAAGATCCGCGAATCGCATAGTAGAACGCCATCAAAATTGGCATTTGAATCAAAAGTGGCAAACAACCCATTTGTAGCGGATTGATATTATATTTAGAATAAACGGCCGTCATTTCTTGCTGAATTTTTTGTTGTTCTTCCTTCGAAGTCGCTCTTTTTAATCGTGCTTGGATTTCATCAATTTCTGGTTTGGCAACCGCCATTTTGGACTGCATACCCATCTGTGCTTTAGCAGTACGCAAGTTTAGCGGCATAATCAAGGCACGGATTGCCAATGTTGTTACGATAATCGCGATACCATAATTCCCACCGAATATCGAAGCAATCCATTCAATCACGCTTGTAAACGGTTTAATGAGGTATACGTAGAAAAAACCATCCGTATTTTGAGAAGGGTCCATGCTACAACCCGCCAACGCAAAAAACAGCGCCGCAATCATAATGAGTAATAATATATTTTTCTTTTTCAAAGTCTTATTTCCTCCTAAATGTAAGTTCTTTTGTATCGGTTACTTAGGAAAAAGACAAAGAATATTCATCGTCTGTATTTGAAAAACGTGTTATTGCTTGGACGAGCCATATGATAATAAAGCTAAGCAGGCGCGTTTCCGTAGGTTTCCAATGAATAACAGGAAGTGGCGTGATGCATAGATGTTTCGTATGCAATACCATCGTAGGTTTCACCATCGCCAGAACTGGCCAATACCTGAACACAGCCATTGTCATGAAAAAGGTCACATATAACGAAACATACTCTGGTCCGAGCGCCATCTGGATTAAAGTTTCAAACACACGCAATCACTCCTTCCAATCTAAAATAAGTACAGCCTTAACTATAATGGAAATCAATCAGAAAGACAAGCTCCGTGTGCATAACTTAGCGAAAGCCCCAAACTAAGCATCATTATCAGTATTCAATATCAAATGTTTTACGTTCTTCGACAGGAGCATCTTTATAAATATAGACTTCACCAATTCGTGCTGATGGAGATGGTCCTTTTTTTACCGCTTCAATAAATTTTTCTAAATCCGCTTCTTCAGCAATCGCTTGAATTTCAACAGAACCATCCTGCAAATTTTTGACGATGCCACTAATGTTCATCTTATAAGCCAGATGCTTGGTGGTATAGCGGAAGCCAACGCCTTGAACCATTCCAGTTACACGCATAATGACGGTTTTACGAGCCATAAGTCTAATCACCTATCCTTTTTTATTAGTACTCCTAGTGTACCTTTTTTGCGCGCATTTTTCAAAAAATAACATAGCCAAAAGCAAGTTACAGTGAGTTTCACAAGCCTTGTGCTATAATAGTTTTACATATTATGAAGAGAATGAAAGTAAGGTGTTGGAAGATGGCGACATTTCAAGTCATTGTGACAAAAGGAGAATACGAACCTTGGTGGTTTTTTGAAGACTGGCGAAAGGATATCGAATCATCGTTTGTGTATACAGAGAAAAATGAGGCGATACTTCAATATCAGGCACTGGCTGAAGAGCTAATGGCAACTTATCCGAATAAAGCGGTCAAAAAAAATGTTCTACTAGCAACTTGGTCGGAGGATGAAACACAATATTGCGAGGAATGCGACGATGATATTCAAACATTCCACGGATTGATTTTGTTTGCTGATGAACGTGTATATGAGCCAACATCGGACGAACTGGCAACCTATTTTTCTTTTGAAGAAAAACTAAATTTGTCAAAGGACGCCTGATTTTTAGGTGTTTTTTTGATGGGAGGGGGATAAAAAAATGGAGGAACAACAACGATCACGCCGTAAAGATGAGCATATCACGCTTGCTTATGGGCAGTATGATGCTAATTCGACGGCATTTCAGGATATTCGATTCGCACCGCAAAGCCTACCTGATTTTCATAAAGAAGACGTGTCGCTACAGACTCATTTTGCGGAACAGCCGTTTGATGTACCGTTTTACATTAATGCGATGACCGGTGGCAGCGCTAGAACAAAACAATTGAATCAGCAATTGGCAATTATTGCGCGTGAAACTGGTTTGGCAATGGCAGTCGGCTCGCAATCAGCGGCGCTGCATGACGCTAATCTCATCAGTACATATAGCATCGTTCGAACAGAGAATCCAGATGGTCCTATTTTTGCGAATTTGAGTGCGGATAGTTCCGTGGATAATGCCCGTCGAGCCGTTGACATGCTCGGTGCGAATGCTTTACAACTACATATTAATGTCGCGCAAGAATTGGTGATGAAGGAGGGGGATCGCGATTTTTCTAACTGGCAACAAGCTATTGAAAAAATCGTCGCCATTCAGGAATTCCCAGTCATCGTGAAAGAAGTCGGCTTCGGAATGAGTCGGGAAGTGATGGAACAACTGCAAGATACCGGGGTAAAAACCATTGATCTCGGCGGTAAAGGTGGTACTAATTTTGCAAAAATCGAAACAGATCGCAGGCGCGACGGAGCCTATCAATTCTTGGAAGATTGGGGTTTTACAACCGTTGAATCCTTGCTCGATTGCCAAAATAGTTCTGCCGAAATTCTGGCATCTGGCGGCATTAAAACACCACTTGATATTGTGAAATGTCTTGCCCTCGGAGCTAAATCTGTCGGTGTTGCTGGCGCTGTGTTGCATCAATTAAAAAAAACAGATGTGGAGCAGACCATCCAGATGTTGCTTGGTTGGAAAAATGAGCTGAAAAGCGTCATGACATTACTTGGCGCTAAATCAGTACCAGAATTAACACAAAAATCGCTACTCATTCAAGGGGAATTACATCAATTTGCGGAACTAAGACATGTTAATATTGAACATCTCGCCAACCGGACATAAAGAAGAGGAGTCGTTACCAAAACCGTGGTAAACAACTCCTCTTTTTAATTATTTGACACTAGCTAAACGGGCTTCCAAATCTTCTGGGCTAAGCGCATGTTTTTTTACATATAGGTTTGCAGGGTGTGTCCGACATTCATGGGAACAGCTGCGTAAATATTTTTCCTCGTTCTCGACAGACGCAAGGATTTGTTTATTACAATATGGATTCGCACAGTTGATATAACGTTCGCAAGGTGTGCCATCGAAGTAATCCTTACCAACAATCGTATGATCCACACGGTTAATCGGAACAGCGATGCGCTCATCAAACACATACATCATCCCATCCCAAAGATCGCCTTTGATAGTCTCGTCTTTACCGTATGTCGCGATACCACCATGTAGTTGTGAAACATCCTCGAAACCAGCTGTTTTCAACCAACCAGAGAATTTCTCGCAACGGATACCACCCGTACAATATGTTACTACTTTCTTATCTTCAAACATCTCACGGTTTTCTTCCACCCATTCTGGTAAGTCGCGGAATGTCTCAATATCTGGACGAATCGCACCACGGAAATGACCTAGATCAAATTCATAATCGTTTCGAGCATCTAAAACCACGGTATTTTCATCTTTTAGGGCTTCACGGAACTCTTCCGGCTCCATATAATTCCCTGTAATTTCTAAAGGATTGACGTCATTCTCAAGTGAAAGGGAAACAATTTCTGGGCGTGGACGTACGTGCATTTTTTGGAATGCGTGCTTGTCTGCCGCGTCAATTTTGAATACCATGTCCGCAAAACGTGCGTCTGCATGCATTGCTTCAATATATTTCTCCGTTTCCTCAATAGTTCCTGAAACAGTGCCATTAATGCCTTCCTCTGCCACTAAAATCCGCCCCTTAAGACCGATTTCCTTGCACATAGCGAGATGTTCGGCTGCGAATTGTTCAGGATTATCAATCGTTGTGTATTTGTAATATAACAACACTTGATAGCTGCTCATGTTCTAACCACCCTTAATTAATTTTATTGGAAAAGTGAATTTCCTAGTTTGCGCATTGTCTATGATACTATATTTATGGCTAATTATGCAAGGGTTAACAGGACAATTCGAAATGAAAATAGTTCAATATATGAAATAATTATTTAACCTACCCTCATTGTATGATATAATTTATGGTAGTAAAAAAGAGAACTTGAGAATATGGGAGTGGTTCGTATTGCAATCAGGAGAAACACCGCTGGAAGAAACAATTGTACAAGATGTATTCGTTAAAAAGCGTAATAAAACAAAGTGGTTCATCTACAAAATATTATTCATTACACTCGGCGCTATTTTAATGGGGGTTGGTCTAGAGCTATTTCTAGTAAATAACCGCATCCTCGACGGTGGAATAGTAGGGATTTCCATCATCATTTCACAACTAACGCCAGCGCCACTTGGTGTTTTGACTTTTGTGTTAAATATCCCGTTCTTCATTATTGGATATCGTAAAATAGGCAAGAGTTTCGCACTTTTCACACTATATGGAATCGCAGTCATGTCAGCAGTAACACTCGTACTACATGATTTAGAACCTGTCACTGATGATTTACTGCTCGCAACGGTATTTGGCGGCGTCACACTCGGCTTAGGTGTAGGTATTGTTATCCGAAGTGGCGGTGCGCTTGATGGCACAGAGATTGTCTCCATTATCATTAACGGAAAAACACCATTTTCGACCGGGCAAATTATTATGGCAATCAATATTGTGATTTTCTTAGTAGCAGGGCTTGTTTTCAATTGGGATCGTGCCATGTATTCCCTGATTACGTATTTTTTAGCCTATAAAGTGATCGATATTGTCATTAGCGGTTTAGACGAATCGAAAAGTGCTTTTATTATCAGCCATCATTACGAAAAAATTGGCGCAGAAATCATCGACCAACTCGGCAAAGGTGTGACCTACATCGATGCTACAGGTGGATATTCTGGTGACATAAAAAAAGTAGTTTTCGTTATTATCTCTCGCTTTGAAGAACCTAAGTTGATTTCCATTCTGGATGACATTGATCCCGGCGCTTTTCTTGCGGTTGGAAACAATATGTCGGAAGTTCGCGGTGGCAAAATGATGAATAAGAAAACACCGCACTTATAGACTATGAAGATGTTCTCTATTGGGAGCATCTTTTTCACGAAAAAACAAGAACGTATTTTCGTATTTCGTACTAAAGTTGGAGGATTATCTTCATGTTCTGTGCTATAATGCTAGAATACGAAAAGCGAAAAAGAGGATAGGGTGGGGAATTTGGCAAATCAAACAAAGAAAAAATCGTCTCGCTCAAAAAAAGCGACGCGAAAAAAGAAGCAAACAGCAAAATCTTACTCTTTTGAGATAAGTGGTGTTATTGTAGCAGGGTTAAGCTTGATAGGCTTATTTCAACTTGGCTTTATTGGCCGATTAGTTTATGCACTCGGTGAATTTATTGCAGGCGAACTAGCTATCGTCCTTCTCATGGGATTAGCTATTCTAGGCATCTATTTTGTTTTTAAAGGGAAAGTTCCAAACCTGTTCACAAAACGATTGAACGGGTGTTATCTCATTTTCATTGGCTTGCTAACGTTTGTCGAGATGTGGTATGTGACGCATGTGCTCGCAGACGGGGCTACGGTATTTGGTTCTATGTGGAAACTTTTAAGTCAGAACCTATGGCATCCGAGTCAGATTGATCAAGTCGGTGGCGGGATTATTGGATCTGGGATTGTAGCGATTACATATTTTTTAGTGGATCGAATCGGCACGAACAGTATCGCCACGATTTTAGTATTGTACGGCTTATCTTTAGTAACAGGCATCCCACTAAAAACGGCATTTACCAAAATAGCAACTTTCCTTCATGGTATATTCGATAAACTAAACCAGTTTTTCGAGGATCGCAAAAATCGTAAACCAAAACCTAAAAAGGCGACAAAGCCTAAACCTAAGCAAAAACCATTGATAGAAGCTGAGCCAGTTCTTGAAGTCGAGACTGAAAAAGTGGAACCAAAATTACCACCGATCATCTCCAATTTCCAGAAAAAACAAGAAGCGGAGAAAAAAGCGACAGAACAAAAATCAGACTCCAGCGAAGAAGTGGCACCAATTACTTTTCAGCAAGAATCATTTGAAAACGAAATTTATCAACTACCACCCATTGATTTACTAACACCTGCAGAACCAACCGATCAGAGCGAAGAATACGACCAAATTAAAGCGAACGCACAAAAGCTAGAGTCGACCTTCGAGAGTTTCGGTGTCAAAGCCAAAATAACACAGGTTCATTTAGGCCCAGCGGTCACAAAATATGAAGTACAGCCCTCTGTCGGTGTGAAAGTAAGTAAGATTGTAGGACTGAGCGACGATATTGCCTTAGCACTCGCTGCAAAAGACATCCGAATCGAAGCACCGATACCAGGCAAATCAGCCATCGGTATCGAAGTTGCGAATCAAACAGTAGCCATGGTTGCGCTGCGTGAAGTTCTGGAAAACAATCCGAGTGATCGCCCTGATGAGAAATTACAGATTGCCTTAGGACGCGATATTTCAGGAGACGCTATTGTTGCCAACCTCGACAAAATGCCGCATTTATTGGTTGCAGGAGCTACAGGAAGCGGGAAATCCGTATGTATCAATGGTATCATTACCAGTATATTGCTTCGTGCCAAGCCACATGAAGTGAAAATGATGATGATTGATCCAAAAATGGTCGAATTAAACGTGTATAATGGGATTCCTCATTTACTGGCACCTGTTGTCACCAATCCTAAAAAAGCCGCGCAAGCCCTTCAAAAAGTAGTTTCAGAGATGGAGCGGCGTTACGATTTATTTTCGCATACAGGAACACGAAATATGGCTGGATATAATGCGCATGTCCGTCAACATAATGAGCAAAATGAAGCAAAGCAAGCGGAATTACCGTTTATTGTCGTGATTGTCGATGAGTTAGCCGACTTAATGATGGTCGCTTCCAATGATGTGGAAGATGCGATTACACGATTGGCACAAATGGCACGTGCAGCAGGGATTCATTTAATCATCGCGACGCAGCGTCCGTCTGTTGACGTCATTACTGGCGTCATCAAAGCAAACATTCCATCACGAATTGCATTTGCTGTGTCGAGTTCGATTGACTCTCGTACGATTTTAGATATGGGAGGCGCTGAAAAACTGCTTGGACGCGGAGATATGCTATTTCTTCCAGTTGGTGCTAGCAAACCTGTACGTATTCAGGGGGCGTTCCTTTCCGATCAAGAAGTAGAGGACATCGTATCCTTCGTCGTTGCCCAGCAAAAAGCGCAATATAACGAAGATATGATTCCTGACGAGGTGCCTGATGTTGCCGTAGAAGCAGAAGATGAGCTTTATAACGAAGCAGTGGAACTTGTCCGTGAAATGCAAACAGCGTCTGTCTCCATGCTACAACGCAAATTCAGAATTGGTTACAATCGCGCAGCACGAATCATAGATGAAATGGAACAGCGCGGCGTTGTCGGACCACATGAAGGCAGTAAGCCACGCCGTGTGAATATTGGTGACATCCCGGAATACGAAGAATAATTTTTCATGAATAAAAAGGCGCAGGACAATTCTTCATCCTGCGCCTTTTTATTAAAATAATGCTTTCAACTGTTCTTTTATTTCAGCATGGTGATCGTCGTATTTCGCTTCTGTTCGTTGCAGTAATTCATCGAAAAATGCAGGTAACTTATCTTGACTAAGCTCAACACCCTCCGCTGTGATACCACCCTTTGTCGCCACGCGTTTAATCAGTGAATCGAATGTATAGCCCTGCTCTGCCAATAATCTAGAAGTCCCCGCTAAGGAGTTACTTATCATTTGGAAAACTTCTGGTTCCGTCAGACTCGACTTGCGAACGGCAGCTTGTACAAACTGCTCAAAAATAGCGGCGATAAACCCTGGAGAGGAACTCGTCAAATCACTGGCCAGATCAATATTTTCTTCCGCAACTTCTTGCACTGTACTAAAAGTTCCTAATGCATGATTCAGCCACGCTTGATTTGTAGCAGATACAGCCATATCATGATTCACTAAACTAGTTCCAATCCCTACTGATGTTGTCAGAGAAGGAATCACTTTACTATATTGCGCATTCGTCGTCACTTGTTTTAAATCCTCTACAGAAACCCCAGCTGCAATCGAAATCACATGTTTGTCACTAGAAAGAGCCTCTTTATTCTCCAGCAAAACAGGCAATACACCAAGTGGCAGCACACAAACAAATGTATGCTCTGCTTGTTCGAAAACTTCCAGACTCGTCTTGGAAATCGTAATCTCAGGGAATAACTCATGAATTTCTTGTAATTTCGCATTTTCGGAACGTGTATAAATAATCAAATCTTTAGGCGCAATATCTGCGTGTGCTAAAAACTGGCGCGTCAACAAATCCGCCATACTACCGTAACCAATAAATCCAACTTTCACGCTAATCATCTCGTCTCTATTTTAGAATTATGCTTTCTATTCCAAGCATATACCTATTATGCAAATCTTTGGCGACACTTGCAAGCCTTTTACACTACGAAAAGAAATACTATTCAGAATATATTTGGAATACTTACTTTGAGCTTCGATATTTATTTATTTGATATTCCATGGTATATTAAAAAGAGTTAGAGTATCCGTTTTCAAGGAATGTCGTTAGATTCAGCAAAAGGGGAACTTAAATCATACATATTTTCTAATCGTTCGTACTTGGGATGCTAATAACTACAATTTTATCTCTCGGGAGGGGTTTTAAGGTGAAAAAACGTACATTTGCTTTAGCACTATCCATGATTATGGCAACAGGCGTTGTGCTTGGTGCATGTGGATCATCAGATGACAGCAAGAAGAGTAGTGGCGACAAGGATAATTTTACTGTAGCAATGGTAACAGATACTGGTGGGGTAGATGACCGTTCATTTAACCAATCAGCGTGGGAAGGTTTACAAAAGTTTGGGAAAGCTAATGGCCTTGAAAAAGGAACAAATGGCTATAACTACTTGCAATCTGCATCAGAAGCCGATTTCAAAACAAACCTAAACACAGCCGTTCGTAATGATTTCAGTCTTATCTATGGTATTGGCTACAAACTAAAAGACGCTATTGAAGATGTCTCTAAACAACAACCAAAAGACAAATTTGCGCTTGTTGATGACACGATTACAGATCGCGATAATGTTGTAAGTATCGGATTCGCAGATCAAGACGGTTCATTCCTTGTTGGTGTTGTTGCTGGTTTAACGACTAAGACAAACAAAGTTGGATTTGTCGGTGGTGTAAAAGGCGCGGTTATCGATCGCTTTGAAGCTGGATTCACAGAAGGCGTAAAGGCTGTAAACCCGAAAGCAGAAGTAAAAGTACAATACGCAAATGATTTTGCAAAAGCAGATAAAGGACAACAAATCGCAGCTGGTATGTATAACGGTGGCGTAGATATTATTTTCCACGCAGCTGGTGCAACTGGTAACGGTGTGTTCGCTGAAGCTAAAAACTTGAAGAAAAAAGATCCAGCACGTGCCGTATGGGTAATCGGTGTTGACCGTGACCAATGGGACGAAGGTGCTGTCACAGCAAACGACGGCAAAGAATATAATGTAACACTAACATCTGAAATCAAACGTGTTGATATCGCGGTTGATGATTTAGCAACTCGTACAAAAGCAGGGGACTTCCCAGGTGGCGATAAGATCGAATACGGTCTTGATAAAAATGCTGTAGGTCTTTCTGAAAGCCAAGATAACCTATCAAAAGAAGTTCTAGCTAAAGTCGACGAATATAAACAAAAAATCATTGATGGCGATATTAAAGTTCCACAAAAACCTTGATAATTGCCTATTAAGTTAAAAAGCCGGTGTTACGCCGGCTTTTTATTAATAATGTTAAATGATTTTTATTTTTCGTTCGTATTGTAAGCGTTTAAACCTATAAAACGTTGGATTATATTCTCTAATCTTAGGTCAAAAAGCATATTTTTATAAAATATCGTCTATTTTTATGCTTTTTTACGAAAAAGGAATTGCAATGTGGCGCATTTAGAAATAGAATAAGGTGATGACTTTTTTGGAAGACTACATACTTCGCTTTATTCACGAATTAAGAGAGAACTTTTTTACATACATGCAGATCTTGTAAAACGGTTTACATCAAAAAAGAAATCAATCCATTCACGTGAAAAAAGTGGATATCAGCTATTATAAAGGGAGTGAGACAGTGGATTATGTTATTGAAATGTTAGGGATCAGAAAGGAGTTTTCTGGGTTTGTAGCAAACGATAACATTACCTTACAGCTAAAGCGTGGCGAAATTCACGCGCTGCTAGGTGAGAATGGTGCTGGGAAATCAACACTGATGAATGTTTTGTTTGGACTTTATGAACCAGATGGTGGCGAAATTCGTGTCAACGGAAGCGTGGAGGCGATCCATAGCCCCAACAAAGCCAATGACCTCGGAATCGGCATGGTGCATCAACATTTTATGCTTGTCGATAAATTTACTGTAGCCGAAAATATTATTTTAGGGAAAGAACCAAGCAAGTTTGGCGTGATCGAAAAGAAGAAGGCCATTGAAGAAATCCGTGCCATCTCAGATCGCTACGGCTTGAAAGTAGATCCAAATGCTAAAATAAGTGATATCTCGATTGGTATGCAACAACGTGTCGAAATTTTAAAGACATTATATCGTGGCGCAGATATTCTTATTTTTGATGAACCGACTGCTGTTCTGACACCGCAAGAGATTAAAGAACTTATCTCGATTATGCGCACACTTATTAAAGAGGGGAAATCGATCATTCTCATCACACATAAATTAAAAGAGATTATGGACGTTTGCGATCGTGTCACCGTTATTCGTCGTGGTAAAGGAATGGGAACAGTCAATGTTCCTGAAACAAGTCCGCAAGCATTGGCAAATCTCATGGTTGGTCGTGAAGTTGTCTTTACAACCGAAAAAACGCCTGCTAATCCTGGTCAAGATGTGCTTGAAGTAAAAGACCTTGTCGTAAAAGAAAGTCGTGGCGTCGAAAGCGTTCGCGGCCTAAATCTTACCGTGCGTGCTGGTGAAATCGTTGGTATTGCTGGGGTCGATGGGAATGGTCAAAGTGAACTTATCCAAGCTATTTCCGGATTAACAAAAACAACAAATGGCTCAATTTTACTAAAAGGCGAGCATATCGAAAATAAGAAACCGCGTCGTATCACGGAATCAGGCCTTGGTCATATTCCGGAAGATCGTCATAAACATGGTCTTGTTCTAGAAATGTCTCTTGGCGAAAACATTGCCTTACAAACCTATTATCAAAAACCAATCTCTAACAAAGGTTTCTTGAATCATAAAGAAATGTATGACTTTGCTCGCAAGCTTATTGAGGAATACGACGTTCGTACAAGTAGCGAATACGTGGCGGCTAAAGCACTTTCCGGTGGGAATCAACAAAAAGCGATTATTGCCCGTGAAATTAGCCGAAATCCTGATTTTCTCATTGCGGCACAACCAACACGTGGACTTGATGTAGGGGCCATCGAATTTATTCATAGACGCCTTATCGAGCAACGGGACGAAGGAAAGGCGATTTTGTTGATGTCCTTTGAACTCGACGAAATCATGAATGTGAGTGATCGTATTGCTGTCATTTATGAAGGAAAAATCGTGGCTATCGTGAAACCGGAAGAAACGACCGAGCAAGAACTCGGCCTTCTAATGGCTGGATCTGCAAAAGCGGAAACGGGGGAGAAAACACATGTCTAAGAAAATACAAGCCCTCGTCATCCCGATTACAGCTGTTATCCTTGGCTTACTTTTCGGAGCCCTCATCATGTTACTTTTCGGGTATAATCCAGTGGATGCCTACATTGCCCTATTCCAAGGTGCATTCGGCGATTCCTTCTACCTTGGAGAAACAATCCGCCAAGCAACGCCTTATATCTTAGTCGGTCTCTCCATCGCAATCGCCTTCAAAGCCGGACTTTTCAATATCGGGGCAGAAGGTCAACTCCTAATGGGGTGGATTGGTGCCGTTGCGGTCGGCTTAACATTCGACGGCTTAGATAAATGGATTCACTTACCACTTGCTCTTTTAGCAGGTATCATCTGTGGTGCTTTCTGGGCTTTCATTCCCGGTATTCTAAAAGCCACGCTAAAAGTGAATGAAGTTATCGTAACGATCATGTTAAACTATACAGCGCTATATATTTTCAACTATATCGTGCAAAACGTCCTCACGAAACAAATGGACAAAACAAAAGAAGTTCCAGCATCGGCTTCTCTTCAATCACCTTTCCTACAAGAAATGACGCAATACTCGTCACTTCACTGGGGAATCTTGATTGCGGTCGGCTGCGCACTTATCATGTGGCTTGTCATCAATAAAACGACATTTGGTTATGAGCTGAAATCAGTCGGATTCAACCAAAATGCCTCTAAATATGCAGGGATGAGCGTCGCGAAAACAATTGTCATCTCGATGATTATCGCAGGTGGACTTGCCGGACTTGCAGGCGCAATGGAAGGCCTTGGAAACTACGGTACAGCTTACGTATTACCGACATCTCCTGGTACTGGATTTGATGGTATTGCCGTTGCTTTACTTGGCGGTAACTCACCAATCGGTATTATTTTCTCTGCCATTCTATTCGGAGCGCTAAAAGTAGGATCGCTAAACATGCCTGCTGTCGCTGGAGTTCCAAATGAGCTAGTAAACGTGGTTATCGCGCTTATTATCTTCTTCGTTGCATCCAGTTATATTATCCGCTGGGCAATGGATAAATTTGCGAAGGGGGCGAAAACAAAATGATTTCGACTTTAGCGATTATTGTCTCTAGTACATTATTAATGGCTGGACCACTCATTTTCACAGCGCTCGGTGGCGTTTTCTCTGAACGAGGCGGGGTTGTCAATATCGGTCTCGAAGGTATGATGATTATGGGGGCCTTCTCATCAATCGTCTTTAACTTGACGTTTGCCGATGTCTTCGGTGACTGGACGCCTTGGGTTGCGCTTTTAGCCGGTATGTTTGTCGGTGGCGTTTTCTCACTTGTACATGCCGTTGCAACGATTAATTTCCGCGCTGACCATGTTATCAGTGGTGTCGCGATTAACTTTTTAGCACTCGGTATTTCCCTATTTCTTGTCAAAGTTATCTATGACAAAGGGCAAACCGATCAAATTAAACACTATTTCGGAAAACCAGATATCCCGGTTTTAAAAGATATTCCAGTGATTGGCGATATTTTCTTCAAAAACGTCCCAGTCATGAGTTATGTAGCGATTCTTGTAGCGATTATATCGTGGTTCGTCATCTATAAAACGCGATTTGGCTTGCGTCTTCGCTCAGTTGGGGAACATCCACTAGCAGCAGACACAATGGGAATCAAAGTTCGTTGGATGAGATACCAAGGTGTCATCATTTCTGGTATTCTAGGTGGACTAGGTGGCGCAGTTTACGCCCAATCCTTTACGCTTGATTTCGGTCATGCGACGATTTCTGGGCAAGGTTATATGGCCTTAGCCGCGATGATTTTTGGTAAATGGAATCCGCTTGGTGCTATGGGAGCTGCGATTTTCTTCGGATTTGCGCAGTGTCTGAGCATTATCAGTGGACAACTACCATTCTTCAGTGGAATTCCAGATGTCTACTTGCAAGTTGCGCCATACGTATTAACGATTTTTGCTCTAGTTGGTCTTATCGGTAAATCCGAAGCACCTAAAGCAGATGGCGTCAACTATATCAAAGGAAAATGACCACAAACACCCGATTTCGTCAGTATTCGCGAAATTGGGTGTTTTTTAGTCTATAGCATTTGTTTAGCGAGAGATTATAAGGTACAATAAACAGTGCTTAGCCAAATAAGGAGGGATTTTTTTATGACAACTCAAAAACAGGAATATAAAGAACAAGTTGGCGCCATTCAGTTAACGCTTATTCCTTCTGACAAATATAAATCCAATAAAATTGTATTTAAATTCAGAGCACCACTCGACCGTGCTACAACAACAAAACGCGCATTAATCGCGGCATTAATTGAAACAAATACGAAGAAATATCCGACACAAACTGCTTTCCGTAAAGAATTAGCGAGCTTATATGGGGCTAATTTTTATGCATCTGTGGACAAAAAAGGGAATGAGCATATTATTACGGCTGTTCTCGATATGGTTGATGGCCAATTTGTGCCTAATGGCGACACGTTGCTCCAACAAGCCTTCACGCTGATTCAGGAAATCATTTTCAACCCTAATGTGACAAATGGTAGCTTTCATGATGCAACCGTTGCCCGTGAAAAAGAGAATTTGGCACAACGCTTGGAAAGTGTCTATGATGACAAAATTCGTTATGCCAACAAACGTTTAACCGAGATCATGTTCGCTGATGAGAACTATAAATATGGTGCGGCTGGCGTGTTGGAAGACATCCCAAACATCACGAGTGCTGATTTATATGACTATTACCAACAATTTTTAGCCGAAGATACGATTGATTTATTCATTTGTGGTGATGTACAGAAAGAGGACGTTATTCCGCTTATTAAAGAGCTTCCATTTGCGAACCGGGAATACCGTGATTTGGATGTCATAGCGCCTATTCATCCTCAAAACGTCAACACAGTCAAAGAAAATCAACCAATCAATCAGGGAAAACTAGTCCTTGGATATCGCACAAATATTTTGTTCGGTGAAGAAGCCTATGTGCCATTACAGCTCGCCAACGGTTTACTTGGTGGCTTTGCTAACTCGAAAATTTTTATTAATGTTCGTGAAAAAGCAAGTTTGGCGTATTACGCGAGTAGTCGAATTGACTCGTTCCACGGTTTCATGCTGATTTCTGCGGGTATTGATGAGAAAAATTATGATCAAGCGCTGACAATCATCAAAGAACAAGTGGGCGCGATGCAAGCCGGCGATTTCACAGAAGAAGAGTTATCTCAGACCAAAGCGATGCTATCGAATCAGTTGCTAGAGGCTAATGACCAAGCGCAAGGCCTGATTGAACTTGCCTATAATAACACATTGAAAAAAGCAAATCTTGACCTGACAAACTGGTTAAAACGCATTTCCGAGGTTACAAAAGAAGAAGTAGTTGCTGCCGCAGAATCGTTTGAACTCGACACGATCTATTTCCTAAGCAAAGGAGCCGATTCAAATGAATAAAAAAAGCTACGATCAATTAAAAGAAGCTGTTTATTATGAAACGTTAGATAATGGTTTACAAGTATATGTTCTGCCAAAACACGGTTTTAGCAAGACTTTCGCGATTTTCACCACGAATTATGGCTCGATTGACAATGAATTCGTGCCACTAGGTCAAGAAGCATTCACGCGCGTTCCAGATGGTATTGCGCATTTCTTAGAGCATAAACTTTTCGAAAAAGAAGATGGCGATGTGTTTTTCAAATTCGGTGAAAAAGGCGCTTTCACCAATGCTTTCACATCATTCACACGCACGGCATACCTCTTTTCAAGTACATCTAACGTCGAAGAAAACCTAGAAACACTCATCGATTTCGTGCAAGAACCTTATTTTACAGAAGAGACTGTTGAAAAGGAAAAAGGCATTATTGGGCAAGAAATCCAAATGTACGATGACGATGCGGATTTCCGTGTTTATTTCGGCGCAATTGAAAACATGTACCATCATCATCCTGTAAAAATTGACATCGCAGGTACCGTCGAATCGATCGCAGAAATCGACAAAGACTTGCTATATCTTTGCTACAACACGTTTTACCACCCAAGCAACATGATTCTATTTATCGTTGGCAACGTGGATCCGGAACAAGCGATTGAACAAGTCCGCAATAACCAAGCGAAAAAATCATTTGCACCGGCAAAACCTGTGAAGCGCCATTTCCCAGATGAACCGAAATCTGTAGCTGTTGCAAAAAAAACATTGAAATTCCCCGTTCAAATCGCGAAAAATCTCGTAGCGATTAAAGAGGATATCGGTTTGTTGCGTGGAAAAGAGGCTGTGCAACATGAAATGACCGCAGATATCTTGCTGGAATTAATGTTTGGCACGACATCAGACGCCTATTTAGAATTATACGACCAAGGTATTATTGACGACACGTTCGGATTTGATTATAGTTTACAAGACAGCTTCTCCTTTGTTCTAGTTGGTGGCGACGCAAAAGACCCAGATTTACAGGAACAAAAAATTAAGGAAACGTTCGAAAAAGCCTTAAAAACTGGATTTAAAGAAACCGATTTGGAACTTCTAAAACGCAAAAAAATGGGGCAATTCCTGCGCTCGTTGAATTCACCGGAATTTATCGCAAACCAGTTTTCGCAATATATTTTTGAAGAAGCATCTTTATTTGACATCTTACCTGCCATTGAAGCTGTTACGGTAGCGGATGTAGAAGCTTTCTTGAAACGAATTTATATAGAGGATCGTATAACAACATTCCAAATTGTTCCTGAGTGAAAGCCTGTGGCGGACCCCTGACAAACTGCTTCACATGACTTCCACCATGCTGAGAATCTTTAAGATTTCTTTAACTTGATAAAAAAAATGGTATTTTGAGACGAGTCATGCTATGATGAAAGAAATGGATAGAAGGGAATCATCGGCTTTGAGAGAAGATACGAAATACGCGCTAGTTACTGGAGCGAGTGGAGACATAG
The DNA here is from genome assembly GCF_014322795.1 of Paenilisteria portnoyi. Classification (GTDB taxonomy): domain Bacteria; phylum Bacillota; class Bacilli; order Lactobacillales; family Listeriaceae; genus Listeria_A; species Listeria_A portnoyi. Next base: position 127,274 of record NZ_JAASTT010000001.1, on the reverse strand, counting down.
GGAGAGAAATCGCGATTGCGCTTGCAAAACAAGGATTTCACCTATATTTACATTATTATCGTAACGAGAAGGCGATTGCACTACTGCGAGAAGAGTTAGTTCTTTTTGAGGTGGATGTTATCCCGATTCAAGCTGATTTTACTAATTCTGAGGCCATATCACGGTTGCAAGAATCAATTTTTCAATTAGATGTATTTGTTCACGCTGCTGGAAATAGCTATTATGGCTTATTCCAAGACATGCCTGACCAGGAGATAAAGAATTTATGGGATATCCATGTTCATTTTCCGATGCAATTATTGCAGAAATGGATTCCGAAGTTGCAACGAAGTGACGCTGGACGAATTATTTTTATTAGTTCTATCTGGGGAGAAGTTGGGGCTGCGATGGAAGTGGCTTATTCGGCTGTAAAAGGAGCGCAGATTGCTTTTTGTAAAGCGCTGGCTCAAGAAGTAGCCGCATCAGGCACAACTGTTAATGTAGTATCTCCAGGAATGGTAGATACAAAAATGAATCACCTTTTTGACGAGGAAGAGAAGACAGCTCTATTAACGGATATCCCGATGCACCGATTTGCAAAACCGAGTGAGGTTGGGGAAGTGGTCGTCTTTTTAGCAAGCGAGCGCGCAAGTTATATAACTGGACAAACGATGCGTCTAGATGGTGGATGGTTTATGAGGTAAGAAAAAGATTTTATGTAATGGTAGGTGTTTAAAATTGACCGAACTAGGTGAGAAACTCAAAAATGCAAGGCGAACAAAAGGTCTCAGTCTTGATGATCTACAACAAATAACAAAGATTCAAAAGCGCTATCTTGTCGCAATTGAAGAAGGCAATTATGCTGTAATGCCAGGTAAATTTTATGCACGCGCGTTTATTAAGCAGTACGCAGAGGCTGTTGATTTAAATAGCGAAGAACTTTTTCAAGAATTTGAGAATGAAGTTCCAGCTACGAGTCAAGAAGCCGTTGTAAACGAGCAGATCACACGCGCACAGCAACGTCGCGCTCCACTGGCTGCAAGTCAACCGGGCAATGACAATCCGCATACAACACATTCCGTATTCGGACTCGTTCCAAAAATTCTGATTGCCCTATTCATCGTCGTTATCGGCTTCGTAATTTGGTATTTCGCCTTCTACAACGCTGGCGGATCAGGTAATGAAGTAAATAACACGAGCACTGGGGATTCAACGATCAAAGTGGACGACGGAACGAAGAGTGATTCCGACACCAAGAAAGACACAACAACCAAAAAAGAAGATACTAAAAAAGATACAACACCTGAGAAAAAAGAAGAACCAAAGAAAACAGAAATTAAAGCTGAAACGTCTGGAAATGCAACGACATACACCGTTTCTAACGCAGACAAGCTTTCTGTAACATTCACCTTATCTGGTGGCGAAAGTTGGATTCAAGTAACCGACGACGCTGATTCAAGCATCTTTGGCGGTATTATCGCTGACGGTGAAACGAAAACATTCGATTTGGCAAGCAGTAAATCTGCCAAGATAACCGTCGGAAATGCCACACCAGTAACAATGAAAATCAATGATCAAGCGGCGGAATTAGCTAAAGATTCCATTACGCAAAAATTAACGATTAATCTGGCTGCAAGTACAGATACTGGAACAACTTCCGATTCGTCTGATACTAGTTCAGACAGTAGTGCGGAATAACAGATTTTTTATGACAGCGTGGCGATAAATGCTTACTCCTCTTGCATCAAGCATGAAAATAAGCGTTTATTGCCACGCTGCATTATTACATATTTTTAATTTAAGAGGGGATGAAAAAAAGATGAACTTACCTAATAAAATAACGGTAGCCCGCATCATTCTGATACCAATTTTTGTCGTATTATGCGTGGCTCCGCTAGGACTTGGAACAGTGACATGGCTTGATTCTACTATTCCTATTTCTAACATTATCGCTGCAATTATTTTCATTGTAGCCGCGTTAACAGACTGGTTTGACGGCCATTTAGCGAGGAAGTATAACCTAATTACAAACTTCGGTAAATTTGCCGATCCGTTAGCCGACAAATTGCTTGTCGCTGCGGCCTTTATCATTTTAGTAGAACAACATCTTGCACCATCTTGGGTTATCATTATCATCATCAGCCGCGAGTTTGCGGTAACAGGCTTGCGTTTACTCCTTGTAGAAGGCGGCGAAGTAATGGCAGCTGGGCAACTGGGTAAAATCAAGACATTTACACAAATGATTGCAATCCCACTATTGCTGCTTCACAACTGGCCGTTCGAATGGACCGGTATTCGCATTGACCTTGTATTCCTATATGTTTGTGCCTTCTTCACTGTCTGGTCAGGCTGGGATTATTTCTACAAAAACCGGAATATCTTCAAAGGTTCTATGTAATTAAAAAAAACGATCTATCAACTAGGATAGGTCGTTTTTCTTGTCTTTCAAATAAGAAGTTGTAATATATAAGAAGTAGAAAGGACGTGTTTTTATGCGTAGTGCAGAAATTATTGCAGTTGGAACCGAACTATTGTTAGGACAAATCGTGAATTCTAATGCCGCCTTCATATCAAAAGAGCTTGCTGAATGTGGCGTTTATGTATACCATCATACCGTTGTTGGAGATAACCCTGAACGCTTGAAAAAAGTCATTGAAATTGCCGAGAAACGCAGCGATATCCTGATCTTTTCAGGTGGATTAGGACCGACAGAAGACGATATTACCAAACAAGTTCTAGCAGGATATCTGGCAAAAGGAATCATGTATGATACCGAGCATCTGACAAGAATAGAGAATTTTTTTGCGGCTAGAAAAGACAAGATGTCCGAAAATAATAAACGCCAAGCAGAAATCATCGCAGGTTCGCAGGTTTTGTCCAATGATTTCGGCTTTGCGGCTGGCATGTTCCTAGAAGAAAAGGCGCATACCTATATTTTACTTCCTGGTCCACCATCAGAAATGCAACCAATGTTTACGAAATACGCCAAACCACTGCTACTAAAAAATAGCGAGCGCGAAATTATATTAGAATCCAAAATAATACGTTTTTTCGGCATTGGCGAGTCGAAATTAGCGGACGATTTAAAAGATATGATTGCATCACAAACCAACCCGACCATTGCGACCTATGCCGGGGAAAATGAAGTTGTCATCCGACTTACTGCTTCCGCAACAACAAGAGAAGAAGCGTTGCGGTTGATTGCGGAGACAGAAGAAGAAATTATTAAGCGCGACGGGGCTTACATATACGGCTCAGGGGACGTCACACTCGTCGATTTAGTCATCCAACAACTCATGGAAGCCAACATGACTATTTCCGCCGCAGAGAGCCTCACAGCAGGCTTATTTCAAGCAGAACTCGGGGGCACGACGGGAATATCTAAAATTTTCAAAGGTGGCATGGTCACATATAGTTCAGAGATAAAGCACGAATTGTTACACGTCTCCAATGAAACGATTGAACAAGAAGGCGTTGTCAGCCAAGCTTGTGCGATAGAAATGGCAGATAACATTCGCAAACTCTGCAAAACAGATATGGGAATAAGTTTTACTGGTGTTGCTGGTCCTGAATCGCTAGAAGGAAATCCTGTTGGGACTGTATGGATTGGCCTCAGCGTTGTTGGTAATCCTACGTTAGCTTACCGTTATATCTTCAATCGCGACCGTAATTATAATCGCCGCCGAGCTGTAAAAGAAGGTTTTGCGCTGATTAAAGCTTTTTTGGACGAGAAATTCGATAAAAAAGAGAAATAAGGGTGCAAAATCAACGCAAACAGCCTTAAAAAAAGGTTAGACGAATACTTACAAAACGGCTATAATAAAGGCACGGTTAGGAAGGGAATGTTACCGCGGACAGAGAAAAATATCGTGCGCAGAAAAAATACGAACAAATATTCGCTTTTTGCTTGTATATCTTCAAAAAATAAGGTATAGTATCTATAGGCAGTAAAAACAACCACTAAATTGTATATGGTAAGCAATGTTTTTACATGAAATTAGATATATATAAAGACTAGGAGGCAATAATGTGAGTGATCGTCAAGCGGCCTTAGATCAGGCGTTAAAACAAATCGAGAAACAATTTGGTAAAGGTTCCATTATGAAGTTAGGGGAACAATCAGATCATAATATTTCTACGATATCAAGTGGCTCTTTAGCTCTCGATATCGCACTTGGAGTCGGTGGTTATCCACGAGGAAGAATCATCGAAGTATACGGACCAGAGAGCTCAGGTAAAACAACCGTTGCTTTACACGCTATTGCAGAAGTACAAGCACAAGGTGGAACAGCAGCATTTATCGATGCGGAGCACGCATTAGATCCAGCCTATGCGAAGAATCTTGGCGTTAACATTGATGAGCTATTGCTGTCACAGCCAGACACTGGGGAACAGGCATTGGAAATCGCCGAAGCCTTAGTTCGTAGTGGTGCTGTCGATATTTTGGTTATTGACTCCGTAGCAGCACTTGTACCACGTGCCGAAATCGAAGGCGAAATGGGAGACTCTCACGTTGGTTTACAAGCCCGTCTTATGTCCCAAGCTTTGCGTAAATTATCTGGTGCAATTAATAAATCCAAGACAATCGCAATTTTCATCAACCAAATTCGTGAAAAAGTAGGCGTTATGTTCGGTAATCCTGAGATAACTCCAGGTGGACGTGCCCTTAAGTTTTACTCTACTGTTCGTTTAGAAGTAAGACGTGCAGAACAACTAAAACAAGGGACAGACGTTATTGGGAACAAAACAAAAATTAAAGTCGTAAAAAACAAAGTTGCGCCACCATTCCGTGTTGCTGAAGTAGACGTTATGTATGGTTTCGGTATTTCACGTGAAGGTGAACTTGTTGATATGGCGTCTGAAATTGACGTTATCAATAAGAGTGGTTCATGGTATTCTTACAACGAAGAGCGTATCGGCCAAGGTCGTGAGAATGCGAAACAATATCTGAAAGAACATCCAGAAATTCGCGATGAAATCTCAAAACGCGTACGTCAAGAATACGAAATCGATGTGAAACCTAACTTATCAGAAGAAGCGTTGCCAGAGGAAATCAATTTACTTGATGAAGATTAATCAAAAGCAGGAATCTCGTATAGAGCCATTTTTTATAAAGGCTCTATACAGGGGTTTCTGCTTTTCTTTTTTTTTGCGTTTTTAGAGCTGGATTCTAAGTTATGACCCAGCCTCTTATCTTCGTTTTTAATACCCTCCACTTGCTATAAATTCCTTTTTTTATGAGGATTTTTTTGATTCCGTTTACATCTTTGCGCTTTCCTTGACAATACATGGATTGACAGATAGAATTAGATTGTATATTTTACATTTAAAAATGAAAAAATACACGCGTGTCAGGAACATTTCTGACAACCGACATAACCATTAAAAAGAATTGAATAGCAAAGGAGGTGTAAGGATGGAACTCGTAATCACAATCATCTCCAGCTTGCTTTTCTTGATCGTCGGTCTGGTTGTTGGTTCTCTAATTTATAAATCAAGCTCTGAGCGGAAACTTGCCGCTGCTAGAGGAACGGCTGAATTAATCACGGAAGACGCTAAAAAAGAAGCAGAAACCTTGAAGAAAGAAGCATTACTTGAAGGAAAAGAAGAGAATCATAAGTTACGTACTGAAATCGAAAATGAACTTCGTGGGCGAAGAGGGGAATTACAAAAATCAGAAAATCGCTTATTGCAAAGGGAGGAAAACCTCGACAGAAAAGATACTTCTTTAAGTAAAAGGGAAGCAACTCTTGAAAGAAAAGAGGAGAGTATCAGTAAACGTCAACAACAAATTGAAGAAAAAGAAAGCAAAGTTGAAGAGATGAGCAGGAAACAACAAGTAGAGTTAGAAAGAATATCTGCCCTTACCAAGGATGAGGCTAAGAACGTTATCTTGAGCCAAGTAGAAGAGGAACTAACACACGATACAGCAGTGATGGTGAAAGAATCTGAAACTCGTGCGAAGGAAGAAGCAGATAAGAAAGCAAAAAATATTCTTTCTTTAGCTATACAACGCTCAGCAGCGGATCATGTTGCTGAAACGACAGTAAGTGTTGTAACTCTACCGAATGATGAGATGAAAGGTCGAATTATTGGTCGTGAAGGCCGTAATATTCGTACACTGGAAACGCTCACTGGTATTGATTTAATTATCGATGATACACCAGAAGCAGTTATCCTTTCCGGATTTGATCCTGTTCGCCGTGAAATCGCGCGAATCGCTTTGGAGAAACTCGTACAAGATGGACGAATTCACCCAGCACGGATTGAAGAAATGGTCGACAAAGCTCGTAAAGAGGTTGATGAACATATCCGCGAAGTTGGAGAACAAGCGACATTCGAAGTTGGTATTCATTCAATACACCCAGATTTAATCAAGATTCTTGGTCGTTTACGCTACCGTACAAGTTACGGGCAAAACGTCTTGAATCACTCGTTAGAAGTAGCGAAATTAGCTGGAATTCTGGCTAGTGAGCTTGGTGAAGATGTAACGATGGCTAAACGTGCCGGACTCCTTCATGATATCGGTAAAGCAATTGACCATGAAATTGAAGGTAGTCACGTCGAAATCGGTGTCGAACTTGCTACGAAATACAAGGAAAATGATATTGTTATTAATAGTATCGCTTCTCACCATGGTGACACAGAGGCAACATCTGTTATCGCTGTTCTAGTGGCAGCAGCAGACGCCTTATCAGCTGCAAGACCTGGTGCTCGTAGTGAAACATTAGAGAATTACATTCGCCGCTTAGAGAAATTAGAAGAGATTTCCGAGTCTTACGAAGGTGTAGAGAAATCTTATGCCATTCAAGCTGGACGCGAAGTTCGGATTATCGTAGAACCTGATTCTATCGATGATTTAGCTTCTTATCGCCTAGCACGAGACATTAGAAAACGAATTGAAGAAGAACTCGAATACCCTGGTCATATAAAAGTGACTGTTATCCGTGAAACGCGTGCTGTAGAGTACGCGAAGTAATCACATAAAACACGTAGTTTCCTCATTGGAGCTACGTGTTTTATTGTTTACAGGTAAGCAATTTCCTTGCGCGATGCAAAAAAACAAGGCTATAATATGCAGTAATCTACGATGGGGGTTTGATATCATGCAAAACTGGGAAATCAGAAATTTTAAAAAAGAGAATTATTCGGATGTTGCTCGTATTTACCAGATGGGAATTGAGGGGCGCAATGCAACGTTTCAAAAAGAGGTGCCGACATTGGAAGCCTGGGATCAGAAGTATCTGGATGTTTGTCGCTTCGTTGTGATGGAAGACGGGGTAGCCATTGGATGGGCGGCATTATTGCCATTTTCCGCTATGCCTTCTTATCGTGGCGTTGCGGAACTGAGTATTTATATTGATCCTGTGGCGGCTGGAAAAGGAATCGGAACGGCGTTGATGGCTCATATTGTGACTGAAAGCGAGAAAGCAGGATTTTGGACGCTACAATCCTTGGTTTTCCCTGAAAATACGGCGAGCATTGCGTTACATAAAAAATTCGGATTTAAAACGCTTTGTGTGCATGAAAAACTGGGCGAAATGGATGGCGTTTTTCGGGATGTTGCTTTGTTGGAACGTAGAAGTGAGATCACAGGAAAATAGGACGGGCATTTTGACGCGTTTCGAGTTATAATAGGTTACATATAGAGAGTGAGGAATTAGCATATGGAATTATTATTTATTGGGGATGTTGTAGGCTCTATCGGTCGTGATATGATTACCGAGTATCTACCGCAATTAAAGAAGGCGTATCGTCCGACGGTTACGGTGATTAACGGAGAGAATGCCGCAGCTGGACGTGGAATTACGGAGAAAATTTACAAACAGTTTTTAGAGCAAGGGGCTAATGCGGTGACGCTTGGTAACCATGCTTGGGATAATCGGGATATTTTTGAGTTTATCGATGACGCGAAATATTTGGTGCGCCCGGCCAATTTTCCAGAGGAGACGACGCCTGGAACTGGACTGGTTTTTATAAAAAGTAACCAGCTGGAGGTTGCGGTGATTAATATGCAAGGCCGTGTCTTTATGTCGGATTTGGATGATCCGTTCCGCAAGATGGACGAACTGATTGAGGAAGCATCGAAGCGTACGAATATTATTTTTGTGGATTTTCATGCGGAGACGACAAGTGAGAAACAGGCGATGGGCTGGTATGTGGATGGTCGCGTGACAGCGATTGTTGGGACACATACACACGTACAGACGTCAGATAATCGGATTTTGCCACAAGGAACGGCGTATCTGACAGATGTTGGTATGACCGGGCCTTATGACGGTATTTTAGGGATGGATAAAGAGGCCAGCTTGCGTCGATTCTTAACTGCGATGCCTTCTCGTTTTGAAGTTCCTAAGACTGGGCGCGCTGTTTTATCGGGATGTATGATTAGCATTAATGATACGACTGGGCGCGCTACTAAAATTGAGCGGATTTTGATTAACGAGGATCATCCGTTCACGCTTTGATTAAAGGAGGTGTCACACGTTGACCTACCAAAAAGAAGAAATAATCGCCAAAGCGCAGGAATTAAAAACAGCGCTCCAAGCAACCGAGGCTGTTGCATTTTACCGTGCGGCGGAAGCGAAGATTAATACGAATCAAAAAGTGGCTGCCAAGGTTGGAGACATCAAGAAACTACAAAAGGAAGCGGTCAATTTAGAACATTATCAAAAATTCGGAGCGGTGAAGCAAACCGAGGACGGCATCGATGCATTAACAGCTGAAATCGACCATTTGCCAATTGTGCAGGAATTCAGGCGTTCCCAAGAGGAAGCGAATGATTTGTTGCAAGCCATCACACACGAAATTAGTTATAAGGTGACTTCTCATTTACAGGAATAAAGATGAAACGATGCAGCGCTTGATTACTGCATCGTTTCTTTACTCGTCTTTTCTTCATGATATAGCTTGATTGTGTTATAATAGAGGAACAAAATAACTTTTAAACAAAGAGAAAAAGGGTTGGTTGGAATGGCTGTAGAAGTGACGCCGATGATGAAACAATACTTAGCGATTAAGGAAAATTATAAAGATGCATTTCTGTTTTTCCGATTAGGGGATTTCTATGAGATGTTTTTTGAAGATGCGATACAAGCGTCACAAATTTTGGAAATAACGTTGACGGCTCGTGCTGGTAATTCGGATAATCCGATTCCAATGTGCGGGGTTCCCTATCATGCGGCCGCGGGTTACATAGATACGTTGATTGATAAAGGTTACAAGGTGGCGATTTGCGAACAGGTGGAAGACGCGAAATTTGCCAAAGGTATGGTGAAACGTGAAGTCGTTCAGCTGATTTCTCCAGGAACGATGATGGAATCGAAGGGCTTGAAGGAGAAGGAGAACAATTTTATTGCAGCTGTTTTTCAACATGAGGAGAAGGAATATGGCTTTGCTTATTGTGATCTTTCAACGGGTGAGCTGAAATCGACGGTGCTCGCGATGGGAGAAGATCGCCTAATTAATGAGTTAACAACGTTGTCTGCGAAGGAAATGGTCGTGGGGATTGAGTTTAGTGAGGCGTTTCCAGAAGCGGTTCGTGAGCAGCTTGGACTCTTTATTTCGTATGAGAACAACAATGATTTGCCGAGCGGATACGATAGTTTGGTGACGAACACGATTCATCCGATTGAGAAAAAAGCGATTGCGAAATTGCTGAATTATTTTATTGATACGCAAAAACGCGATTTGTCGCATTTGCAGAAGACGGTTCACTACGAAACGAGCCAATATATGAAAATGGACTATTATTCGAAGCGTAATTTGGAGCTGTCCGAGTCAATTCGTGGTAAGGGCAAGCAAGGGACGTTATTGTGGCTGCTGGATCAAACGAAGACTGCGATGGGTGGCCGTTTGTTGAAGCAGTGGATCGATCGTCCGCTTATTCACCTGGATGCGATTGAGGCGCGCCAACAGGATGTGAACAGTTTTATCAACCATTATTTTGAACGGATGGAATTGATGGACTTGTTGAAACAGGTCTATGATTTGGAGCGTTTGGCTGGGCGTGTAGCTTATGGAAATGTGAATGCGCGTGATTTGATTCAGTTGAAGAATTCGCTGTATCAGGTGCCGCTTGTGAAGGAAACGCTTAAAGCGATGAATCAGCCGAATTTGACGCGAATTATTGATGAGATTGATCCGTGTGATACGCTTGCTGATGTGTTGGAACGCTCGATTAATGAGTCGCCTCCAATTTCGATTCGTGAGGGCGGACTTATCAAGGATGGCTATAACGTGGAGTTGGATACATATCGGGATGCTAGTCGGAATGGGAAGACATGGATTGCAGAATTGGAACGCCAAGAGCGCGAATTGACTGGGATTAAGTCGCTAAAAGTGGGCTTTAATCGAGTATTTGGTTATTATATTGAGGTGACGAAGGCGAACATTGCGTCGTTACCGGAAAATCGATATGAGCGAAAGCAAACGTTGACGAATGCGGAGCGCTATATCACGCCTGATTTGAAGGAAAAAGAACGCCTGATTTTGGATGCGGAAGAAAAAAGTATTGAGTTAGAGTATTCGCTGTTTATTGCGGTTCGCGAAACGGTGAAGGAATATATTGAACGTCTGCAAAAATTGGCGAAGGTGATCAGTGAAATTGACTGCCTGCAGAGTTTTGCTAATATTAGTGAGAACAATCATTTTGTGAAGCCGATCATGAATAAGACGGGGCATTTGGAAATCATTCAAGGACGCCATCCTGTGGTGGAAAAAGTGATGGGGACGCAGAGCTATGTAGCGAACGACTGTGTGATGAACGAGTCGCGTGGTATGTTATTGATAACTGGACCGAATATGTCTGGTAAAAGTACGTATATGCGTCAGATTGCGCTTACGGCGATTATGGCGCAGGTCGGTTGTTATATCCCTGCGGAACAAGCGACGTTGCCAGTTTTCGATCAAATTTTCACACGGATTGGTGCTGCGGATGACTTGATTGCTGGGCAGAGTACGTTTATGGTGGAGATGTTGGAGGCGCGTAATGCGATTGTGAATGCAACGGCGGATAGTCTGATTCTGTTTGATGAGATTGGGCGTGGGACGGCGACGTATGATGGAATGGCTCTGGCGCAAGCGATTATCGAGTATATCCACGAGGAAGTGCATGCTAAGACCTTGTTTTCCACGCATTATCACGAGTTGACCGTTTTGGATGAGACGTTACCTCATATGCATAATGTGCATGTTAGCGCCGTAGAAGAGGATGGGAAAGTCGTGTTTCTTCACAAAATTGAGGATGGTCCAGCAGATAAGAGTTACGGGATTCATGTTGCCGAGCTTGCCAACCTTCCACAAAAATTGATTGGTCGGGCGCGTCATATTTTAGAGCAGTTGGAAAGTTCGGAGGAGAAGATTATCGTGCCTGCCGAAACTGCTGTGAGTGCGCCTGAAACATATGAGGAAGTGCAGTTATCGATGTTCCCGATTGAAGAAAAAACGGTGCGGACGAAGCAAGAACAGTCTTTAATAAAAGTCATTAAAAATATTGATTTGATGCATATGACGCCGATGGACGCGATGTCGACGCTCTATGATTTACAGAAAAAGGCAAAACAATAAGAAAGCAAGGTGAAGTTTAGATGGCTCACATTATCGAATTAACCGATGCCTTATCGAATAAAATAGCGGCTGGTGAAGTAGTCGAACGCCCTGCTTCTGTCGTGAAGGAACTCGTTGAAAACGCGATTGACGCTAAAAGCACCGTTATTGATGTGCTTGTGGAAGAAGGCGGTCTGAATAAGATTACAATTATCGATAATGGTGTCGGGATTCGCGCGGAAGAGATCTCCGTTGCCTTTAAGCGCCATGCTACGAGTAAGATTAAGAATGAACATGATTTGTTTCGCGTGCATACGCTAGGCTTTCGCGGGGAAGCTTTGCCGAGTATTGCCTCGGTCTCATTTTTAGAGATGACGACTGCGACGGGTGATGGTGCGGGGACGAAGATTGTTGTAGAAGGCGGGAAAGAGGTTGAGAAACATAGTGCCCAAGCTAGAAAAGGGACAGAGATTCAGGTTTCTAATCTATTTTTCAATACGCCGGCACGTTTGAAGTATTTGAAGAGTTTGCATACGGAGCTTGGAAATATTACGGATATCATGAACCGGTTGGCCTTGTCGCATCCGGAGATTAGCTTTCGTTTCTCGCATAACGGGAAAAGTTTACTGAAAACGAATGGAAATGGGGACTTACAACAGGTAATGGCTTCGATTTATGGACTTGCTGTGGCGAAAAAAATGATTCCGATTCAAGCCGAGTCACTGGATTTTAAACTGAAAGGATATGCAGCTTTGCCTGAGGTGAATCGCTCCAATCGTAACTACATTTCGACGATTGTGAATGGGCGTTTTATTAAAAACTATGCGCTTGTTCGGGCAATTCAGGATGGGTATCATACGCTACTTCCGATTGGACGCTTTCCGATTTTAGTTTTGCAAATTGAAATGGATCCGTTGATTGTGGATGTGAACGTTCATCCTGCCAAGTTGGAGGTTCGTTTGAGTAAGGAGGCTGAATTGGGTCAGTTTATCGCGAGTACGTTGAAAGCCGCGTTTCATAAGGAGCAGTTGATTCCTGACGCCACGCCTTCGAAACGGCAAAAATTAGCCTCGGAGCAATTGGCGATAAACTTTGATAAAGAAGCTGAACTGGAAGAGGATGTCGTGGAAGTGCCGAAACAGAGTACAACTCCGACCTATTCAACAGCACCTAAAGCACAAACGGAATTGCCAACGAGTGACGCGTTACCGGATGAACCACCACTCTTTATTAACGAGGCATTTGCGGAATATGATGTGACACCCCGGGCGGAAGAAGCTAAACCAGCCGAAGTCAAAGAACGGATGCCAAAAATGTACCCTGTTGGTCAAGTTCATGCGACCTACATTGTGGCGCAAAACGAGACGGGGATGTACTTAATTGATCAGCACGCAGCGCAAGAACGGATTAAGTATGAGTTTTATCGGGAAAAGATTGGCGAAGTGGATCGGGAATTGCAGCAGTTACTCGTTCCGATTGTTCTTGATTTTTCGACGGATGAGTTTATTAAATTACGGGATCAAAAAGCGAAATTAGAAGAGGTCGGTGTTTTTCTCGAGAATTTTGGGCAAAATAGCTTTATTATTCGGGAACATCCGACGTGGTTGCCTAAGGGTGAGGAAGAGAGTACGTTGCGTGATATTTTAGACGAGGCACTCTCGAAGCCACAGGTTAATATTCACAAATTGCGTGAGGATGCGGCGATTATGATGAGTTGCAAGAAATCGATTAAAGCGAATCATTATTTAACGCAGGCGGATATGGAAAAGTTGCTGGATACATTACGTGAGGCAAACGATCCGTTCACCTGCCCACATGGCCGACCTGTTATCATTTCTTATTCGACGTATGAACTCGAAAAAATGTTTAAGCGTATTATGTAAAATTTTAAAGGAGAGAATCACATGTCGTTTAATGGTCAAACAGTCATACCTGCCGCGCATAATCATCGAGATGTTGAGAAAATTCTCAGCTTGGATGCGGAATATATGGTGATGTTAGAAACGCAGGTTGGGCAACTGAAATCGCTCGTAAATTTGGCTGCTTCTGGTGGTAAAAAGGTAATCTTACACGCCGATTTAATTCACGGTTTAAAAAATGATGAGTATGCGGTGGACTTCCTGTGTCAAGATGTTCGCCCAGCTGGCATTATTTCGACAAGAGGAAACGTTATTTTAAAGGCGAAACAACATAAAGTGCTCGCGATTCAGCGTTTGTTTATGTTAGACTCAAGCGCGTTTACGAAAAGCACGGCGCTGGTTCAGAAAACAAAACCTGATTATATTGAATTGTTGCCTGGCATCTTGCCTACGATGGTGGAACAAATGACGGAGCAGTTTAACATTCCAGTCATCGCGGGTGGCTTGATTACAACGCAGGCACAGGTCGACGAAATTTTAGCAGCAAAAGCAACGGCTATCACGACATCTCAAAAATCACTTTGGAAATGAGGGATTAGGAAGATGGGAAAGATTGTTGTTATTGGAAGTATTAATATGGATATTGCGACGGAACTGACTGAGATGCCGGAACTTGGTGAAACGGTGAAGGGGCAGGATGCAGTGATTTCACCGGGAGGAAAGGGCGCTAATCAAGCGGTGGCTGCTGCAAAACTCGGCGGCGATGTTATGATGGTCGGTATGATTGGAAACGATGCGTTTGGAGCGGATGCTTTGGCAAATCTGAACTCCTATTGTATCGATGTGACGCATGTGCGCAGTGTCGATTTGACTACTGGTTTGGCGATGATTTTGCGGGAGCATGGAGATAATCGGATTATCGTTGCGCCTGGTGCGAATAATGCTTGGTCGGATGACTTGCCGCTCGAGGAGATTATTTCAGAGGCTTCGATTGTATTGTTGCAAAATGAGATTCCTTTTTGGGTGATTGAACAAGCAGTAGATATTGCGATGGAATATGGGATACCAACTGTGTTCGACCCTGCGCCTGTGGATCGTTTTCCGGTTGCTTTTTTGCAGAAAATAACATACTTGACGCCGAATGAGACGGAATTTAAGCAGCTACCAGATAATATTTTGCATGGGAATACGAAGGCCTTACTTGTAACTCGAGGAAAAGATGGTGTTCGGATCTGCGAGGCTGATGGAAATGCGGATATCGTTGCAATAGATGTCGCAGTCCAAGATTCTACCGGAGCAGGGGACACGTTTAACGGTGCTTTCGCGGTTGCTATTACTAAGGGGAAGTCATTGCATGAAGCTGTTCATTTTGCTAATCAAGCGGCTGCACAAAGTACCACAAAAATCGGAGCTCAAGCTGGGATGCCTTTTTTAAAAGATATAGAAGCTAATCTCGAAAAATAGAGGTTAGTTTTTTTAATAGTATATAGCGATTACGCGACAACAATAGCTGATTTGATACAGAACCTCAAAAAACGAATCTGTATTATAACAGAAAAACGAATTTGGAATAGTACAGGAATGTTACAATGTTGCAACTAAATTATTTTTGTACTTATTTAATAATCATAACAATCTAGAGAAGTATGTGATACCAATCACTTGGCGTTAAAAAAGCAATGGAACCACTTTAATTTGATAATAAAGCGCTAATTTTTTTATGTGAAAACTGTAGCATTATTTTTTATTTGTGGTATGATAACAGTATAGAAGTTACTTGGGTAGCTTTGCTCAATTTTTAACGCTCATAAACGAACAATAAAACGTAGGAGGTTTCCGTGATGAAAGAACAATGGTTTGAATTTACAGGTGGTAACTGGGAAAACGAAATTGACGTAAGAGACTTTATTATGAAGAACTACAGATTGTATGAAGGTGACGACACTTTCCTAGTAGGACCTACAGATGCAACATCGCAATTATGGGATCAGGTTATGGATTTAACAAAGCAAGAACGGGAAAACGGCGGCGTGCTAGATATGGATACAAAGATCGTATCGACTATCACATCGCATGGTCCTGGATACTTAAACAAAGATTTAGAAACAGTAGTAGGTGTACAAACAGACGTACCTTTCAAACGTTCGCTACAACCATTCGGCGGAATCCGTATGGCAGAGCTTGCATGTGAAGCTTACGGATATGAAGTAGACAAAGAAATCTCAAGCATTTTCAGAGATTGGCGCAAGACGCATAACCAAGGTGTTTTTGATGCTTATAATGATGAAATGCGTGCCGCTCGTAAATCTGGTATTATTACTGGACTTCCAGATGCATACGGCCGTGGACGCATCATCGGTGATTACCGCCGTGTCGCTTTATACGGTGTGGATCGCTTGATTGAAGATAAGAAAAGTGATTTGAAAAACACAGGACTTCGCACAATGAGTGATGATATTATTCGCTTACGTGAAGAGTTAAACGAACAAATCCGCGCATTAGCTGAATTAAAACAATTGGGAGCGCAACACGGTTTTGATATCTCTAAACCAGCAACAACAGCGCAAGAAGCTTTCCAATGGTTATACTTCGGTTATCTTGCAGCGATTAAAGAACAAAACGGAGCAGCAATGAGTTTAGGTCGTACGTCTACATTCCTTGATATCTTCGTAGAACGCGATCTTCGCAACGGTACATTAACAGAAGTAGAAGCACAAGAAATCGTGGATCATTTCATTATGAAACTACGCCTTGTGAAATTTGCTCGTACACCTGACTACAACGAATTATTCTCTGGAGATCCAACATGGGTAACAGAATCCATTGGTGGTATTTCAGAAGATGGTCTACCGCTTGTAACGAAGAACTCCTTCCGTTTCTTGCACACACTAAACAACTTAGGCCCAGCTCCTGAGCCAAACTTAACCGTACTTTGGTCGACACAATTACCATCAGGATTCAAGAAATTCTGTGCTAAAATGTCTATCAAAACAAGCGCTATCCAATATGAAAACGATGATGTTATGCGTCCTAAATGGGGCGACGATTACGGAATCGCATGTTGTGTATCCGCAATGCGTATTGGTAAACAAATGCAATTCTTCGGCGCACGTGCCAACCTTGCGAAAACTTTACTTTATGCAATAAATGGTGGTGTGGATGAGAAATCAAAAGCACAAGTTGGACCAGCTTTCCAACCGATTACATCTGAAGTGTTAGACTATGAAGAAGTAATGGTTAAGTTTGACGAAATGATGGAATGGATTGCAGAATTATACCTAAACACATTAAATGTTATCCACTACATGCATGATAAATATGCGTACGAACGTCTAGAAATGGCGCTTCATGATACACATGTATTGCGTACAATGGCAACTGGTATCGCTGGACTTTCTGTTGCAGCCGATTCTCTAAGTGCTATCAAACATGCGCAAGTAAAACCAATCCGTGATGAAAATGGCATCGCTGTTGATTTTGAAATCATCGGTGACTATCCTAAATACGGAAACAACGATGATCGCGTAGATGAAATCGCTGTTGATCTTCTAAAAGCATTTATGACAAAAGTAAGAAAACATAAAACATACCGTGATTCTGTTCACACAACTTCTGTTCTTACTATCACATCAAACGTTGTATACGGTAAGAAAACTGGTAATACGCCAGACGGACGTCGCGCTGGCGAACCATTCGCACCTGGGGCAAATCCAATGCATGGCCGCGATACAAAGGGCGCTTTAGCTTCCTTATCATCCGTTGCAAAACTTCCATATGAATATGGACAAGATGGTATTTCGAATACATTCTCTATCGTGCCAAAAGCATTAGGTCGCGAAGATGAATCACAAATTAACAATCTTGTAGCTATGCTTGATGGTTACTCAACGAAGATGGGTCACCATTTAAATATCAACGTCTTCAATCGTGACACATTGCTTGACGCGATGGATCACCCAGAAGAATATCCACAATTAACAATTCGTGTATCTGGTTATGCTGTTAACTTCATTAAATTAACGCGTGAGCAACAATTGGATGTAATACATCGTACCATGCACGAATCTATGTAGTAGTCATTCAGCGGAACGAGAAACGCTAATCTTCGTCGTTAAAAGCTCTGTTCCGATGCTCACGTACAGTCGTACGCTCCGCTTCGGTACTCGCTTTTGCCTAGAATCTCAGCATTTCTCGTTCCGCTGAGGTTTTGCGGGAACTTTGAAGTTCTCCGAGAAGAACATTGGGCCTAGGGATTGTGTTTGTTGCAATCCCTGTCTGTTGCAAATTTATTACCTGAAAGGAAGAGGAGTCAAATGTCTGAAGTTATTGGTCGTGTTCATTCCGTAGAAACAATGGGGACTGTTGATGGTCCTGGTATTCGCTTTATTGTTTTTATGCAAGGCTGTTTATTGCGTTGCCAATTTTGTCATAATCCGGATACGTGGAAGATTGGAATTGGGGAGGAAAGAACCGCTCAAGATGTTTTCGAGGAGGCTTATAAATATAAGGCTTTCATGGATGCTTCAGGTGGAGGAATTACGGTTAGTGGGGGCGAACCCTTGCTACAGGTGGATTTCCTTATTGAACTCTTTACCCTTTGTAAAAAAACTGGTATTCATACGACAATTGATTCTTGTGGTGGTTGTTTTACAAGAGATCCTGAGTTTATCGAAAAACTAGATCGTTTAATGGAAGTTACGGATTTAATTTTACTAGACATTAAGCAAATCAATCCTGAGAAACATTTAAAATTAACAACGCGTCCAAATGCGCCGATTCTGGATTTTGCACAATATCTGGCTGATAAGGAGCAACCGATTTGGATTCGTCATGTGTTAATCCCAACAAAAACGGATGATCCAGAAGATTTAACGAAGCTACATGAATTTATTACAAAACTACCTAATGTAGAGCGCGTAGAAGTTTTGCCTTATCATACGATGGGCGTATACAAGTGGGAGAGCCTTGGTATTCGTTACCCGTTAGAAGGCATTGAAGCTCCTGAAGATGATGTCGTTAAGATGGCAAATACGATTTTAGAAACGCAAAAATATAATTGATACATAAAAAGCGCAAATGACATTTTGCGCTTTTTATGTATCAAAAAAAATTACTTTTACGACAATTAATCCTTGAGTTATGTTGTATTAACTATTGGGGGATTAGCCTTAACAAATAATATATAGCGCCTCATCTAAAGAACTACTTGTACTAAAAGCGGAAGCGGTCTCTGTCCAACACTGGAAAGTACCGCCTAAGCAAAAAAAGCATTAGTTCTGTGCCGAAAAATCCACCAGGGTCAGCAGCAGGAAAAAAAGTTGTTTACTTAACATTCGATGATGGACCAAGTATACATTTAAAGCAATTTTTAGAAGTTCTTGAAAAAGAGAAAGCTCCAGCATCTTTTTCTTCGTTGGAAACGAGGTTGCAAATGCTGATAAGGAAACATAGCAAAATGATTTCCGGTTAGTTGATTGGAATATTGATAGCAATGATTGGCGTTATGGTCCTGGTAATTCAGGTGCTGTGTATCAAAATGTACTATCTCAAGTATTGGATGCATTACCAAAAGTGATTAAAATGTTACGTGACAAAGGGTATGTGTTCCAAGCATATCATGAGAACGAAACTTTACATGAAAACTTCAAAAAAGATCCTGATTTATGATTTAAAAGCATTGTTTTTCTTTTAAAAGAGAGAAATGATGCTTTTTATTGTGGATTTATCTGATATTATTATCGAATCATTACTTCCTATAATATATATTATGTAAACTAGAAAAGACAATATGAAATAAGCGGAAAAACGTTCTCTTCCCTTACTTTCCGTATTGTCTTTTCTAGTTTACTATTTCATTATATATAACAATGTTCTATTAATTACTTACTTTTTCTTGTACGTCTATTTTTCGAGTAGTTTTCTACATCTTTTCTATAAAACAATGCCATTTTTCTTGAACTATTGTGATCAAATACATACAGCGGCTTCAGTCTATCCTTGTTAATAACGACAGACAGATTCGATTTTGACATTCCTAGAAATTCTGCAACTTGCTTTTGGGACATGACGTATTTATTGAAGTCACCAATAAGTTTTTGTTTTATTACGATATCATTTTCATAAAACATGATTTTCACGCCTTTCTGTGATTTCTAACCACGCGGGTGATATTTTTGAATGGTATTTTGTTTCGATTGGATTTCCACTTGTTCATAAATTTGTGTCGTTGATATTGATACATGGCCTAGCAATGTCTGAATATACCTGATGTCGCAACCGTTCTCTAATAATGCAATGGCAAACGAATGTCGTAAAATGGATGGTTTTAGCTTAATACCTAATTCTTCGCCAATTGCTGTGATTACCTGATAAATCATATTACCATCAATCATGTAACCAGTTTGCCAATCTACAAAAAAATAAGAGTGATACAAATGTTGCTTTTCCAATAATTGTTGACGGCTTTCTAAGTGGTTAAGTAGCAAGGATTCCAAACTCTTGCTATAGAAAGTATAATGTTGTTCACCATTATTGCTCGTTACAACAATACCCCTAGCCATGAAATCAAAATCAGATAAAACTAATCTCTGCATTTCAGAAGGTTTCATTCCCGTCTCGTAAATAAAATCGAACAAGAAACATTGATAAGCTGATATTCGATTACTCTCCAGCATTTGAACATATATTTGATCGATTTCTTTCTCGTACAACACACGAACAAACTTGCGGGCCGGCGCTCTAGGTTTAAATCGAGCAAATGGATTTTTAATATGCGGATTCTCACTAGAAACAAAATGATAAAAATGTCGTAATGTCTTGCGATAAGTATAAAGAGTCGATTTGGCTAAATTTTTTTCTAACTCATTATAGTATAGATAGATTTCTTTTTGAGGAACTTCCAACGAACCGAATCGTTGTATATAGTTCCGAATGATTCTTTTCGACTGCGCTATTGTCGATTCTGCTCGTGATTTTGATTGCAATAAACGGATATACTTTTCTAATTCCTGTATATATATCACCTCCGTATTTATTATATCATATCTAATTATGGGTTTATCATCAAATTGAAACAACATATTTTTATTGCAAAACGATAAATTTTAGTCTATAATCAATATATACTACTAAATGAGGTGTTTTTTATGGAACGTGGATCGACCATTCTCTTGAAACTGGCTGTGCTTTTTATCGGGCTAGTTATTCTTGCCCTATGTATTTTTGCCCTACCAGCGATTGCCGAAGAAGCTCGCAAAAATGACCCGGATTTTGCAAAATGGCTTTATCCAATTTTGATTACGATGTATATTGCAGCTGTACCTTTTTTTGTTGGGTTATACCAAGCATTTAGAGTTCTGATTTACATTGATAAAAAGATGGCTTTCTCAGAGCTATCTGTACGAGCTATAAAACGGGTGAAGTATTGCGCGATCATCATTAGTGCGCTGTATCTCCTTAGTTTACCGCTTTTCTATTGTCTCGCGCAGCAAGATGATGCTCCTGGAATTGTGGTCATTGGGCTTATTCTTACTTTTGCTTCTGTTGTCGTTGCTACGTTTGCTGCGGTTCTTCAGAAACTTTTGCAAGAAGCGATTGATATTAAATCTGAAAACGACTTGACGGTCTGAGGTGAATGATATATGGCGATTATAATTAATGTTGATGTACAACTGGCCAAAAAGAAAATGAGTGTCACCGAGCTATCCGAAAAAGTCGGTATAACGATGGCAAATATTTCAATACTGAAAAACGGTAAGGCAAAAGCAATTCGCTTCTCCACATTGGAAGCTATATGCGTTGCGCTGGATTGCCAGCCTGGGGATTTATTAGAGTATCATCCTGACTAAAGAATAAGGGTCTGGGGCATAACCCAGATAAATCGGCGAGAAGCGCTCGCATTCAGGGGATTTGGCGGACTTCCGGTTCTCACATACACGAGTATGCTCCGCTTCCGGCTT
Source organism: Paenilisteria portnoyi (assembly GCF_014322795.1). Lineage (GTDB taxonomy): Bacteria > Bacillota > Bacilli > Lactobacillales > Listeriaceae > Listeria_A > Listeria_A portnoyi. Next base: position 105,931 of record NZ_JAASTT010000001.1, on the reverse strand, counting down.
CCACCAAATCCCCTGAATACAAACGCTTTCGCTCGATTTGTATAAAGCAGAATTTTCGTCCTACCCGAAGAAACGGGAGGGCGCTTTGCTTTATCTTGAGTTTTGTCTCAGACTCTTATTTATGATTTTTATAGTGCGTTATAATGTGCATCACTCACTGGTTCCAACCAATTCGTGCCACCTTTTTGAGGATTTGTGGTAATAGCAAGATGTACAAATTCACTATCCTTTGTTGCGCCATGCCAATGCTTCAGATCAGCCGGGATTGTAACCACATCACCGGTTTGCAATTTTTGCGCTGGCTTCCCTTCTTCTTGGTAGTATCCTTCACCGCTTGTTACTAATAGTATCTGACCACCATCGTGGGTATGCCAATTATTTCGCGCTCCGGGTTCAAATGTCACATTCCCAATCGGACAATTGTATTCCGCTCCTTCTGGTACGAGCATTTCCAAATATGCTGTCCCTGTAAAATAATCGTTCGTAATCACTTCACCTTTTTTGAATATAGCAGACATATTAATCAACTCCTTTTAAAATTCTTTTAACTTCTTCTCGGTCGGTAAAACGTGGCTGCCGTAGTTCTCAATCTTAAAATCTAATCGTTCTAACGCGCTTTGCATGGTGTCAATCCGATCCTGTAATTCATTGCGTTGTTCTTTTAAAAGTTCCACGCGTGCAGGAATCGTAGCATCGCCTTCGCGGAAAAGACTCAAATATTCAATCAGCGACTCAATGGAGAGCCCTGCATTTCGCATATGACGACTGAATAAAAGCCAACGCAAATCTTCTTCGTCAAATTTACGGACACCGTTCTCGTTGCGCCGCACTGGAGGAATAAGTCCAATTCGTTCATAATAGCGAATCGTATCTGCAGAAATCTGAGTCTCCTCGCTCACTACTTTGATATTCATTCGTGCCTCCCCTTCCTCTTTTAAACTTGTTGGCTCGTTGGGCGTAGCAAAATTTCGTTCATCGCTGTATCCTCTGGGGCATCCATAGCAAAAAGAATTGTTTCTGCCACCCGCTCTGGACTAATCGCCACCTCTTTGTATAATTGCTCAATTCCCGGTTTCAAATCCTCATCTGTAATTGTATGCGTCAACTCCGTAGCAACGGCACCTGGTGAAATTATTGTTACGCGAACATTGCTTTTAGCTACGACCTCTTCTTGGCGCAACGCTTCACTGATTGCTCTAACAGCATATTTAGTTCCGCTATAAACACCACCGCCTGGATGTGTTTGATGCCCTGCGATAGATGAAATATTTATAAAATGACCCCTCTTTTGTTCACGCATAGTTGGTAATGCAGCTGCGATTCCATACAGTACGCCTTTGATATTAACGTCCACCATTTGGCCCCACTCCGCCACTTTCCTTTTATCAAAAGTCGAATGCGGCATTAATCCAGCATTATTTAGCCAAACATCGATTTTACCGTACGTATCTAATGCACGTTTTGCTAATGCTTCCACACTATCATGTTTCGCGACATCTGTCACTTGATACACCGCGGAACCTTCGTCTTTCTCGATATCCTCTACTATTTCTTTTAAACGGTCTTCCCGACGCGCTCCGAGTACAAGTTTATGTCCTTTTTTAGCGAGAAGTTTTGCAGTAGCTTCTCCAATTCCACTTGATGCTCCTGTAATAACGATTACTTTTCCCGACATATACATTCTCCGTTCTTTATGTTGAATTTCACTACTCCTTCACCTTACACCTTGGAGTTCACTTCAAGTCAAGACAAAACCCCCAACATCAAAAAGAAAGCACCACTGCAAAAGAACATCTGACGAATCAGAGTTTTACAGTGTGCTTTCCTATTTTTCAATTGTCCCATTCTTTTTTCCTAGCTAATTTAGCTCCTACTAAAGGATTTGCATCTGCTTACTCCTCTAGTTAGTTCATCAACGCTTGGTACTTATCAAATAAGGCTAAAAATTCGTCTTCTGTGAACGAAACGTCCTTGTCTTCTAAAATACCTTGGATTTTCTGTAAACACATGTGCCAGCCCGAGATGTCACGTGGCGTATGCGTTGTAAGTTCGTTGATTTCTTCTGTGAAGCGAAGTGTTGTTTTCTCGCCATGATCCGTTAATTCGAACCGTACCATGTTCTTATCCCATGTGTATTCCAAAATAGACTTAGGTTCATATACGGTAATTGTCATTTCTTCGTACTCGCCATTTCCGAAATCGAATAAAATTAACCCATCAACACCAGACTCACCGACGCTTAGCTCAGGAAACCATTGGGCAAAACCTTTCGTTGTGGCGATGAGTTCCCATACTTTAGCGATTTTACTGTCTAGTTCTAATTCGAATGTCATGATTCCTGATGTATCTGTGATTTTTTGATATTTTTCTTGCATTGTATTCACTCCTTATGTTTTGTTGTGGCTCTTGTGAGGCATAATTCGCCAAATTAGAGCCTCAATATGAGGGCGAGCAAAGCGAGCATTCGTTCCTTGCCTTGCGCCATGATGTGCGTCTCCAGATCCGGCTTTGTTGTGGTTCTTAAAAAGCGTCGTTTGCTTTTGTAGAACCTCAATATGCAGTTGAATGTACTGAAACTGCCTTCACATTCCCAGTCCCTCGAAATTTTCGTGGCCTCCGCAAAAACCAAAAGAAGGTTTTCACTGCGCCCCCTAACAATTTCTGTCGAAGCTAAACGGGCTGGTTCAGCTTTTCAGGTTTCACAAACAACAATAACACACCGCCTACGATAAATAAAACAACGAGGCTTGCGACGCCGTATTGTGTGTGACCGGTGACTTGGGCGATGACTCCCATCAATGCTGGACCAATAATCGCTGAGAATTTGCCAAAAATATTATAGAATCCGTAAAATTCATTGGATCGTTCTTTTGGGATAATCTTGCCGAAATAGGAACGGCTCAGTGCTTGAATACCGCCTTGTGATGTTCCAACTAGCATCGCCAAAATCCAGAAGTCTGTAGCGGTTTTCATGAAAATAGCGTAAATACAGATAACTACATAGACGGAAATTGCTGTAAGTATCAAAGATTTCCCTCCAAAACGCTTGGCTAGTTGCCCGTATATGATTGTGAACGGAAAGGCGACAATTTGCGTGACTAGTAAAACGATGATAAGTGTCGTATCGGAAATACCGAGGTCAATGCCATAGGAAGATGCCATTCGGAAAATAGTATCCACACCATCGATATAAAAGAAATACGCAACGAGAAACAGAACAATATTGCGGTATTCCTTGATATTTTTAAGTGTAGTGCCTAATCTGAGAAAGCTGCTGCGTACAGGCTTTTTATCGTGCGGAATAAAATAAACTTGGTGAACGTTGCGCCACAATGGGATTGTAAAGGCAGCCCACCAAACCGCCGTCAGCAAGAATGCCCCATTTAGCAACATTGTTTGACTAATCGGCAGAATCCCGGTTGCTTGAAAAAAGATAAAGGCGACAAACGGGATACAGCTTCCTAGGTAACCAAACGCATAACCGTAAGATGAGATTTTATCCATGCGATCATTGGTGGTGACATCGACTAGGAAGGAATCGTAAAATATATTCGCACCAGAAAAGCCGATGAGTGAGAGCATGTAAAAAATGAGTAGTAACATCCACTGATCGCTCGGAACAAAGACGAAAGCGACGGTAAATGCGATGCCTAGCCACGTAAATAAGCTGAAAAACCGTTTTTTGAAAAATTGATAATCGGCAATCGTTCCTAGAATTGGCGCTAGTAAGGAGATTAGTAATGTTCCTAAAGAATTCGCGTAACCCCAATAAGCTGTCGATACATGGTCCGCAATCCCCGCGTTACTCGCCATTCCTTTAAAATAAATTGGCAAAATCGCCGTCGTAATCATAATCGAATAAACCGAATTACCCCAATCTTGAAAAACCCAGCTCTTCTCTTGTTTTGTCAGTTTCATCTAGACGTATCCCCTTTGCTTAATCAAAAATACCTTCGATTACCGTTCCCTCTGTATCAGGCAAATCGAGATTCAAAATAGCCGCAAATGTTGGTGCTTCATCAATAAGTCGTGCTTGCGGAATCACAGCACCTGATTTAATTCCTTTGCCGAATGCAATCATTGTTGTCGCATAATTCGGTTTTTGCGGGGAATAGCCGTGTACCGCTTGATAAAAATCCGGATTTCCAATATCCTCTGGCGTCACTTTTTGAACGACTTCACCAAATGCCTGATCTTTAAAATAATACCCAGCTATCGCTTCTACCATGAGTGCGCACGTATCGTCTGCGCCAAATTCTGCTGCTTCGTCTTGCTGATAAATTTTTTCGATACCCTCGCAGTTTTCAAGCAATTTTCGAATCGCCTCGATTTTAGTGCTGTCTTTCGCATATATATAACACGAACCATCGCAACTTTTCGCATAGACTTCCCATGCAACGATTTTATTTTGCTGTAATGTTAACCAGCCTTGTTCCGCAAACAAAACATTGAGCTGAATCACCGAATGGACATCGATTTGATAATGATCGCCCAGCACAATGAACGTTGTGTCCTCATATGTACCATTCTGCTTCGTTGCATTGATAATCCTCGCCAAACGTGCGTCATGCCGTTTCAATGCATTCACGGCCTCCTGCGATCTCACACCGTGCGCGTGCCGCATGCTATCCATATCCACAAAATGAGCCAAAGTCAAATTCGGCTTCTTTCGCAAAATTGTATCCTCTACCGCTGCAATCAAAAAGTCATCCAGTTCCGGCTGCGCAATTCCTCTGCGCAATTTACCGAAGCGTCGGTTCATATCCATTAAAAATCCCGGCGAACTGCCCCATAAGGAGACCATCACCTGATTCAACCAAAAACGGTTCGGAAAAATTTCCGCGATGTTGTAATCAATCGAACTTCGCGCCGCCACCGGCCATAAAAAAGCCGCCGTGGTAAGCCCAGCCAATTTTGCCGTATCGTATAGTGTTGGAACCTTGATTGCTTCGCGAAACCAAAACCAATCTGGTGACACTTTTTCGGGCTGGATTTTTGTATTGTTCACAATGCCGTGCGTCCTTGGGTAATGCCCCGTTACGATGGTCGTATGCGCTGGATACGTTAACGAGGGATAAATCGTTTCAACTGCCTCCACATACGCCCCGTTATTTTTCAAAAAAGCGAGCGTTGGCAGTCCGGTGATATCATCTAAATCCGCTGCGCCTAACGCATCCAATGAAATAATGATTAAATAGCGACTCATCTTTTTATGTCCTCCCATTAGAAAAACTGAGAAAATTGCATGATCAACCTTCTCAGTTCTAACTTACTTATCTGTTGTTTTGTGATCTGGATGAACGAGCACTTCGTCTTTGTTAATAACTCCCAACACGTCTAGGAAGAACATAAAGACTGGTATCCCAACGATTAATCCCCAAATACCGAAGAAATGCTCGGAGAAAATCAAGACGATGAACGTGTAGAAAACGGGCAAATCGGTTTTAGCAGACATTAATTTTGGGTTCAAAACGTAAGATTCTAGCGCGTGAATCACCACAACGAGCGCCAAAATAATCAGGACGTAGTTCACGCCCCCAATGGTGTACGCGATAATCGTTAAAGGTATCATCGAAATAATAACCCCGGCTACTGGTATTAAACCTAGCAGGAAAACCATAATAGCAAGTGAGAACAACTGTGGGAATCCCATAATCCAAAGCGCGATTGTTGTGAGAACGCAATTGACTAAGGCAATCATGAATTGTGCTTCAATGACTTTACCGAACGTCTCATTAAATTTACTACCAAAATACTTTACCTCATCATATACGAATGCGACCTTACTTTGGCCAAACTTGCTGGTGAATAGAATAAGTTGCTCTTTTCCAAGAGAGAAGAACAGACTTAGAATCAAAGCAATGAACGTATTCATCGCGACTACACCAATATTAGCTAAGTAGGTGAATAAGAACTGAATGCCATCATTCGCGTATTTCGTTATTTCGAACTCTTTTGCAAGAGACATGATGTAATTCACCGTCTCATTATTGCTTGGCTTCGTATAGAAATGGTTGATGGAACGGATAAGTTGATCCATTTGCTCGATTAACATTGGAATATATTTCACTATCAATAACGTAATACCCAGCGCGATAAACGCATACAGAATAATCACGATAATTTTTCGATAAATGGAAATCCGCTTTAAAATAAAATTCTCCAAGCGATTAATGAGGAAAGAGAAAATGAACGTAAGCAAGATAATGTCAATCATGCTTCTAAGTAAATACAGAATAACGGCGATTAAAATAAATACAAGCACACGCCGAAAACTGCGATTGTAAAATAATTTGGTCCAAGCGTCCAAAATGACATCCTCCTCTAGTTTCTGACTCCCTCCATTGTATCAAAAAAAGCGTTGCCATGCATACCTTAACCTGAAAATAAAAAAATCCTTCTAGCCTGCAAATTCTCACAGACTAAAAAGATTTCTATCTTACTTATCTTCCCCGATAATTTTCACTTCTGTTTCCAGTAAAATACCAGATTGTTCAAAAACTGTTTTCTGAACGTGTTCGATTAATTCCATGTAGTCCGTCGCTGTTGCTTGGTCAATATTAACGATAAAACCGGAATGCTTTGTTGATACTTGTGCACCGCCGATTTGATATCCTTGCAGTCCAGCTTCTTGAATCAATTTCCCAGCAAAATGGTCAGGTGGGCGTTTGAAAACACTACCGCATGACGGATATTCTAGTGGTTGCTTTGATTCGCGCATTTCTGTTAGTTCGTCCATTTTTAAGCGGATTTTTTCTTTATCAGCGAGTTCCAGTTCAAAGACGGCTTCTAGCACAATATAATGCTTGTCCGCGATGGAACTTTTACGATATCTGGCTTCTAGTTGATCTTTTTGAAGATGCAAGCGTTCGCCGGTCGCTGTTAATACTGTTGCTTCGATTAGGACATCGGATATTTCACCGCCGTATGCACCTGCGTTCATGTACAGGGCACCGCCGACAGAGCCAGGGATGCCGCATGCGAACTCTAAACCGCTGAGAGATTCCTCTAGCGCAAACCTGGACACATCGATAATCTTAGCGCCACAACCAGCAACAATACGTGTCCCTTCCCGCTTGATGGCATGTAAAGCGTCCAAATACATCACAATACCACGAATACCGCCATCTTTAATAATCAAATTCGAGCCATTTCCGAGTATGGTTAACGGAATCTGATTCGTTTGGGCAAAAGCAATTGTCTTTGCCGCTAATTCATGACTTGTAGGCATAACAAAAAGATCAGCTTTCCCACCAGTTTTTGTAAACGTGTACGCCGCTAAATCTTCATCTTTTTTTATAATAAGTGTTGGAATTTCTTGTTTTAATTGCTCCATCGTTTGAGTTGTATACATACGCCTTACCTTTCTAACGCCATCTTTAGGCTTTCTTATTTCGAATTAAAGGTCCTATTTTCTCCATCGGCGGTTCATACACACGACAATACGCTTCATATGCCTTACCGTAATCCTTCACACGCGCTGGGATTTCTTGATTTCGATTTAAGTTCAAACCATTCTCGAGCATCGGTATCAGTGAAATAATTTGATCAAAAATATGACCAGCTTGGGCTTCGCTTAGAACAAAGGCGAGTTTTGAGAGCGCACGACGTTGTTCTGGCGGTAACATTTTCCCGTGCATTTGCGTCCATTTCAGCATTTTCTTACGGGTATCGCGTGTTTTCTCTAAATAGAGACTTTGTCCATACGCGGCCATGGCATATGCTAACGACAAGTCCTCCGCATTATTCCAATCTTCTTCATAAATTTCCTGTTGCGACTCCACTTTTTCATTTAAAAGCGTAATGTCCTCTTGGTAAATATCTAATTTGCGTTGCTGCTGTTTATAAACTTCCAGTGCTAAATTCAGCTCATCCATCTCGGACTGCAGTTTCTGACCAAACAACCCTTTTTCATTCAAAATGCGCTGAACACCTTCAATTCGCTCGGCGGTAATGCTATCACGTTCTTTGACTAACTGCGCTCGTTTTTTCAAGTAATCAAAGTAAAAACTATATTTCTGAACCTCAATAATCACTTTTTCCGCTGTTTCACGGTCTACTGTCAGGCCATTAGGATCAGCAACAATAATACCCGCGATTTTTCCGAGCATCGAATAAACAATCACTTCGAAAAATTGCCCATCTACGCGAACTTTGTACGGGAGTGTATGATTGTTCTCTAACATTTTTTTATATACTTTGGGATTCTTATTTACCATCCATATCACCTTCAATCAGCAATTCTGTTTCTATCTTCTATTATAAATGAAAATGCCTCAAATGTCAGGGAAAAGTTTTTAAAGCTCCCTTGTTTACATAATTATATTATCGTCATCTGGAAACCTTTTCTATTTAACAACTAAAACTGGGCATGCTACCTGTTTCACTATTTTGTGACTGACGCTTCCCATCACCATTTCTTGTAAGGAGTTTAAGCCACGACTGCCTAAAATGAGTAAATCTGTTTCGTGCTCAGACGCATATTTTATGATGCTTGGTCCGGGATCTCCGTGTAGCAACTCTACCTGGTAATCTATTTTAGCCCTCTCTAACTTATTTAGTGTCTCCTCTATTTTTTTCAATCGTCTCATGTGCAGTAAATCCTTATTAGATTTCAAATCTAGAGCTGCAGATTTAGACTCGCTAGAATCGATGACACTAATGACTGTCACGTGTATATCAGGGAATCCTTTACTGAGTTTAACTATTTCCTCTGTTGCATTCACCGCATGCACAGACCCATCGGCAGCAAGTAAAATATTTTTCATTCGACTCTCTCCTCCCCCTTAACGGAAACTATTTTTTAGATAGCTTCTTAATTGACGCATCATTCGGCGGCTTTCTTTGTCTAGGCCGACCATTCGTACTGTATTCCCATCGTTTTCAAATTGCAGGATTACTTTATAAATAGCCTCAGCGCCCGAGTCATCCCATATATGGAGTTCACTTAAGTCCAATAATACACGCTTATTCTCTGTCTTTATAGAAAGAGCATTGACGAAATTATCAACAGAGGCGAAGAAAAGTTGGCCTTTCACTCGGTACACAACCTTACCGTCCTCTTTTGGAATAATGTCCACTTTCACTTTTGAAATTTTGACCATGAATAAGACTGCGCTAAGAACCACACCTATAATGACACCTATCGCTAAGTTATGTGTGAATACGACAGTCAGGACCGTGATAATCATAACCGCTGTATCTGTATAATGTCCTTTTTTGATATACTCAAAGCTATGCCAATCGAACGTGCTAATACAAACGGTAATCATGACAGCAATGAGCACAGCCATCGGAATTTGCACAACCCAATTACCTAGAACTAGAATCAGGAACATTAAAAATACGCCTGCCGTAAAAGTAGATAATCGTTTGCGACCACCAGAACTCACATTAATCATCGACTGACCAATCATGGCGCAACCGGGCATACCGCCAAAAAAGCCAGTTACAATATTCGCAATTCCTTGACCTTTCGCCTCTCTCGTCTTATTGCTTTCTGTCTCTGTCATGTCATCTATGATTGTGGCTGTTAAGAGAGATTCTAATAAACCAACGACGCTAAGCCCAATAGCTGTCGGTAAGATAATCCCAAGCGTTTCAAGCGTAAATGGAATCGATGGAAACAAAAAAACAGGCAATGAACTAGAAAGTGCGCCCATATCCCCAACAGTTTTTACATCCAAGTGGAAAATGACACTAACGAATGTCATGGCAATAATCGCAATAAGCGCCGCTGGAATCGCTTTGAAAAATTTAGGCAAGCCGTACAATAGAAGCAAAGACGCACCAACCATGGCATACATTACCCAGTTAGCCGCTTGCAACTGTTTTAACTGCGCCATAAAAATTAAAATAGCGAGCGCGTTCACAAACCCAATCATCACGGATCGAGGAATAAAACGCATAAGTTTGGCGACGCCTAGATAGCCAAACAGCAATTGGATAATCCCCGTCAAAATAGTAGCAGCTAATAAATACTGCAAACCGTGATCCTTTACCAGGTCGACTACTAAAAGCGCCATGGCTCCAGTAGCCGCTGAAATCATGGCCGGTCGTCCGCCAATAAAAGCGATAACAACAGCCATTGTAAAGGAAGCGTAGAGGCCTACCATTGGATCCACACCTGCAATAATAGAGAAAGCGATGGCTTCAGGAATGAGCGCAAAAGCAACGACTATGCCAGATAAAATGTCCCCTCGTAAGTTACCAAACCACTCATTTTTTCGTAAACTAAATAACATCCTTGAAACCCCCAACTTTTTTTACTCGTAAAAATGAATCTGAGTCTTTCCATCGTAGCATAGAAAATCATTTTAATAAAGAGTCATTATGCGTCACCACTTGCATACCCGCGCGATTTTAGCTATACTTGCTTGTGTAAGGAGTTGGAACACGTATGCCTAAAAATGAGAAATGGAAAGCGCTCGTTGATATTAATATTTTACTTATTTTATTCGGTTATATTTGTTTGTATCTTATGTATAATGTCAAATGGCCAGAGAGTTTATTATTTATTGTCGCGATTTTAATGGGGGCTTCTGGTTGCCTAGGATTTTATTTGAGCATTAAAGGAATGCAGATGAAGCGCAAACCGATGTATCAAATTTTCCTGATGATGGCTTCGATTATCCCGGCTATTATCGGCGTTATTTATATCATCATCTACTTTATCACTTTATTTTAAAAAGAAGCAAAGCCCAGTGTCTACCCGTTGGAATTCGGCAGACACTGGGCTTTTTGGTTGTATTAGTTATTTTGTTCTAAGCATGCATAAACTGCCATCATTTCTTGTTTGTTCAACTCACGGATACGATTGAAAATGAGGATATCAGCTACTTCTTCTGTTAGCGAACTCTCCGCGACCACATCGCTTACTTTCCCCGTCAACCAAGTGCCTATCGCAATATCTTCCACCGTTTCCTTCAGGCCTTCTTCGTTAATTCCGGTTGCGGAACATGTCACGCACGGTATCGATAATTTTTGAACCCCATCATGCAGGCCGTCTTCTGAGATTACTTTCTTACCTTTACAAAACGGGCACGGCTGGGCTTTCTTCACTTTATTGATTTGCGTGACGATTTTTTTATAACCGAAAGCTTCATAAACGTACGTCAGCTTTTTATATTTCCCATTGACAAAATAGGCATCAATGATCGTTTCTCTTGTCTCCTTGATATTCGGAAAATCACAAATTGTGACTTGGTTTTTACGACTGATTGCCGTGATGTTAGCTTCGATTTGATCCCAGAATGGTACAGCATTTTGCAGCACCATTTCATAGCCGACAAAGCTTGCTTGCTCTAATTCTAGCATTTTCAAGGCGACTTGCTTTTCTCTTGGAAGTAAGGATACATCTTCTGTAAGCGGCATTTCTCCACCAACGATTTCTTTGATTTTCATGAGTTCTGGTAACGCGCCTACTGTTGCTATCACTTGGTCTACAGGTTGCTGAATTAGCTCACGAATATCTGTTTCGCCAAACGCTAATTTTTTGTGATGACCAAGAACGCTACCCTCGCAAATCGGACATGTCACCGCTTTTCTAGTTTCCTTCATTTGTTCTTTAATAATCGATTTAGAAATAACGATATAGCGACCGATAATTTGGTTAAAACCTTGCCAAGTTCTTGTTGCCTTGCCCGCTTTATCATAGAACGATTTTTCCCAGTAACCGTATAAGAATGTATGTTTTTCAGCTTCGGTCAGCTTGCTATAAGGTTTACTCAAATCCTGACCCAGCTCATTCTTAATTTCCTCAAACAAAAACTCGATTTTCTGGAATTGGAAAAACTCTAACACTTTCATCACTTCTGGGTGCAGCATACCTTCCCAGAATGGCGCATCTTTGTCTTCAATCACCACATCGAAATCAAATGCTTCGATCACGCGACGACCCGAACAATATGGGCAATGATTATCTGCTGAATAAAAATCGAAACTTCTCGTATCTTTATTCGTAGGATGGGACGCCACGATATGATTAATAAGTCCACCCATTTCAAATAGAAAACTATATTGACTGTACAAATGTCGTTCCAAATCAATTGCCACAACAGGCGCAATTTTCTCTGATTCGAATTCGCCATAAATCAAGCGAGCCATAGATGACAAGCTCTTCAAAATACCACCTTTATAGACATTTTCTGCATTTTTGAAGTAGTCGATAGGGTTCTCTTCTAAATAATGAATACCGGTTTGCGACTTGAGCGTAGAAGAAATCGGCGCTGGCTTTACGCTCACTTCTCCGCTTTTTTGGCGGTAGAAATCTTCATTCGTTACGATATCCAATGTTTCGACTGGTGCGGTTTGCCGTTTGCCGAAATCAACTATGAAATCCGAAGCCTCCAGCATGTAATCATTATGCTCAATCATCACCATGGACACAGACTCATCCTCTAAAATAACGCGGATACTATCGATAAACTGGTTTAAAATATTTTGCGACAAACCTTTCGACGGTTCATCAAAAATGAATAACGTATGCGGATTTTTAGCCCCTGAAAAAAGTTCCGAAACGAGATGCACACATTGAAATTCCCCTGTGGAGAGCGTCTGTGTTTTTCTTTCTAGCGTCAGATAGCCAAGTCCTAATTTTATTAATAAGCTCAAGCGTTTGTGCGCAAGATCTTGCTTCGGTAACTCCTCGATAATGTCCTCAATCGAACGTTCAAAAATAGCATCAATATCATCGCTATATTTCGTCAGTTTTTTCTTAATATCAAGAAATGTCGCGACTGTTGAACGACTCGTGATCGATTGATTGCGATTTTGACCGACCATAACTAGTTTATCTTTCGGATAGCGTTTTAGAAAATCGTTTGCGATACATTCGTTGACAAGCGTCGATTTTCCGCATCCTGATTCGCCCGTAAAAGTGACAAGTCTATTTTTCGGGATTTGGATTTCTGCCATTTGAATATTGCGACAGTGCAACTCCTTAAATTGATAGTATTCCGCTGGTGCTTCTTGATTCGTCCCAACAAGCACTGGTGCTGGCCGTGGCGACTCCTCTACAATTTTACCACCATATTTCCCACTACCTGGACCGAAAAATAGCTGCTCATCCGTTGCATCAAGTACGGTATCCGAGTGATCAATCAACCAAATCTGGTTTTTGTAGCCTAATTGTTTAATTTGTTCTAGAATCTTTAATAAGGTTTGGTGATCAAGACCGACTGAAATTTCATCGATAATAATCACGGTATTTTCACTCGTTGCCATGAATTCCGCCAGATAAAGTCGCGTTAATTCACCGCCTGATAAGGTTCCCATGATGCGATTCAGCGTTAAATAGCCGATATTCATATTGATAATATTTTGCAGAATATGCTGTTTGCCTTCGCTAAAGTTTAATTCGTCTTTAAGCGAGAGTAATGTTTCCATGCTCAAATTATTAACCTCAGAAATACTATGTTCTTTGCCTAATAATTCGATTTTATAGGTCTCAACTTCAGGATTAAAGCGCTTACCGTCACATTTTTTACACGTCACGTTACTATTACTGCCGCGCCCTTTACAGCCCGTACACCAACCTAGCACATTATTAAACGAAAATAATTCTGGCGATAAGTCGAATTTTTCTGTCATTGTCACACGAATTTCTTTAAAAACACCGGTATGCGTCCCGATTGTAGAGCGTGGATTCGAGGAAATAGAAGACTTTCCAAGAAACAGGACGAGCGGCATTTCCTCCATCTTGATTGCGCTGAAATTCGTATCCATAATCTCAGGAAATAAATATTGATATTCCGCTTTCGGTAATAATGACACGAGGCGTTTCTTGGATTCCTCACCAATCGTTTGGCAGAAAGTTGTTTTCCCTGATCCAGACAAACCAGCGATCCCCAGTGATTTATCTGGTGGTAATACCGTATCTAGATGATTAATATTGTTCGCGATTAATTGATTTATTTTCATAGTGGTATCTTCCCCATTCTTTCAATCTAGTCGTATGCTGAATCCTAATTATCGCACAAATGGCTATGTAACTTCAACTTTCGAATAGTTTCTCACAATAATAGAGTGCAATCCCATTTCAGAATTGCACTCTATTTACACACTTTATGCTAAAATAGTTCCTAGTTTATTACCCATTTCAGTCCATGCATATGTCGCGCCTTCGATTGCACCTGGACGCGCTTTTGTTTCTTCGCTGAAACCGCTTTGGTCTAGCTTTAATTGTACCGTATTATCAGCGTTTTTTGTCAATGTCCACGTTACTGTTGTTGTTTCGCCAGCGCTTGCCCACGTATATGTGATGGAGTTTGGCTCGTCGATATTAAGCACTTCACAATCCACAATGCCGTCCCACCATTCGGATGGTTCTGCGCGGAATTGGAATTTGTGTCCAACAATCGCTTTAAAATCGTTATTCCAAATCCATTTTGCAAGCATATCTGAGTCTGTTAGCGCATGCCATACTTTTTCTACTGAGCTTGTGAATTGAAAATCTAATGATACATCTGGTTTCATTTTTCTTCCTCCAATAATTGATTTAGTTTTAACATTCGTTCTTTCCAAAATCTTTCATAAAACGATACCCAATCTTGAATTTCTTGCAGCGGCTTGGCATTTAACCGGTATCTGGTTTCACGACCAACTTTTCGCGCCACCACAAGATCGGCTTCTTTCAAAATAGCTAAATGCTTCGAGACGGCTGTGCGGCCCATTTGAAAATGAACCGTTATCTCGTATAGGGGCAGTTCTTCCACTTCTGTCAGCATTTGAAGTATCTTTCGCCTCGTTGGGTCGGCAATAGCACCATAGACATCCCTTACTTGGTCTTTTTCGCTCGGCATACACACCACCTTTTCTCTTTTTGAAAATAGGACACCTTTTATTGTCATATTTATTATACGACACCAAATGGTAATATGTCAACTTTTTGTTTGGCAATTTTTTAAAATCAGGCTTATAATTTCTGCTTCAGATAACTTCTCATCTAAAATTGTTTCATTTTCAACGCTTAGAAAATCATTGGCTAGCCACCATTCTTCTAGCCTTTCAACACCGAATTCTTGCGCATCTGCTTTCATGTGGTGCCGTTTTACAGTCTCGGAAAATGGAAGATCAAAATAGTAGACATCGGCATTATTTTCGAAAAAACCGATAAGCGCGTGGAGCATTTCTTGATAAATTGCTTTGCCGAGAATGCCTTCCACGATGACGTAATGGCAATTACTTTTTCCAAATTCTGCAATGAGTCGAATGAGGCCAATACTCGGATTCCCGTGGCGATCTTTTACATGTAGCATATCGCGGCGGACGGTGTCTTGCGAAACGACTAGCGTGCCAGGACCGAGCATCTTTTGCAACTTGTTTGCGACGGTTGTTTTGCCGCTTCCAGAATTTCCGCGAATAATGATCAATTTTGGTTCCATCTAGATTCCTCCTCATCAAAAAGAACTACCTCCTCGATTAAGAGTCGATAGTTCCGTGTTCGATTATAATACTTCGGCAAATTTTTTCTTTTTGTTCTTCACTGGGTTTAGTTTTCGCTCGACCCAGCCTAGCAGTACGTCAGCCATAACGGCCATCAATGCGGTTGGAATCGCCCCAGCTAGAATAATCGCGGTTCCGTTTGTCGCATTGGTTCCACGGACGATAATATCGCCAAGTCCGCCTGCGCCAACAAACGTTCCGATTGCCGCTACACCAATCGCAATAACAAGAGCGTTTCTAATCCCTGCCATAATAACGGATAGCGCCAATGGTATTTCAATCATACGCAATACTTGCCATTTCGTCATTCCCATTGCTTTTCCTGATTCAAGTAGCGCACCATCCACGTTTTGAATACCCGTGTAGGTGTTTTTTAGAATCGGTAAAATCGAATAGAGGAATAAGGAAAGGACAACCGTATTTGTTCCGAGTCCCATCACGAGCATCAACATCGCAAGTAACGCCAAGGCAGGAATCGTTTGAATCACATTCGCGGTTTGGATGACCCAGCCCGCTAATTTTTTCTTGCGAGCAATATAAATCCCCAGTGGAATCGCGACAATTGCTGCAAAAATAACGCCGTAAGCACTCATCAAGAAATGCCGCCAGAATGCTTCCATCACGTATGTTGCATTGTTTTGATAATAGTCAATGAGTTGTGAAAATGTATCCATTTTGTCGACACCTCCTTATTTATCTTCAAAGTAATTATGTTTTTTTAGAAATTCTTCTGCAACGATCGACGGTTCTTTCAATTCGCCATCCGCCTGATAGTTCAACTTTTGCATTTCTTCCGTTGAAATCGTGCCAACCAATTTGTTAATCGTTGTTTTCAGCTCTGGATGTTCTTTTAAAATAGCATCTGTAGCCATTGGAGACGCATCATACGGTGGGAAGAACTGCTTATCGTCTTTCAATACAACCAAATTATACGTTGGAATCCGGCCATCTGTCGAATAACCAAGCGCGACGTCCATTTGATCATTTTTCAAAGCCGTGTAAATCAAACCAATCTGCATCGGGAAAATTTTCTTGAATGTGATGTCGTATTCTTTGGAGAAGGCTTTGTAACCGTCACCGGCACGCTCCATCCAGGAATTATCAACACCCGCTACAAGTTGGTCTTCTACCGGACGCATATCGCTAATTGTCTTCAAATTATATTTCTTTGCGGTATCTTGACGCACCATAAAGGCATACGTATTCGCAAAACCATATGAATCGAACCAATATTGATCAAAACGCTCAGAAAACCCTTTTTGTACGGCTTTCAATGCTTCTTCTGGATCTTTTAAAGGCTCTTCACCAAGCGGTCCTACTAAATCCGTTCCAGTGTAACGCGTTGCCGAGATATCAATATCACCGTTTACCATCGCTTGGTGTTGCACGACGGAAGAACCGAGATTGTTTACCATTTCTACTTTTAAATCTGTATCGTGCTCAATCATTTGCTTCACAATATTGCCTACTATCTGTGATTCTGTTGTCGACATCGTCCCCACTTTAATCGTGCCATCTGTGCTACCGCCGAGTCCTGGCAAGGCACACGCCGATAAGAGAGATACGCCAAGCAAGATGACAGCGGTGAGTTTGAGCTGTTTTTTCATCATTTTACTGTCCCTCCTTAGCTGCTCGAATCGCCTTTGGTGTAATCCGAACTTCTAATTTGCCTAGGAAAAATTCGACTAATAGTGCCAAAATCGTAACCGGAATCGCACCGCCTAGAATTAAATCTGGACGATATAAGTTCAACCCGTTAAAGATAAAGTCACCGAGTCCTCCCGCACCAATGTATGAGGCAAGTGTTGCCCACGCAATGATGTATACAGCGGATAAACGAATACCAGCCATAATCACGGAAATCGAGTTAGGAAGTTCGACATTTTTGACGAGTTGCCAAGATGTCATCCCCATTCCACGTCCGGATTCGATCAAGTTTTTGTCTACGCCACGAACACCGATAAATGTGTTTCGCATAATTGGCAGCACAGAATAGATAAATAGTGCCACAATCGCCGGTATTTTACCAACGCCTAGAATTGGAATAATAAAAGCCAAGATTGCAAGCGACGGCACTGTTTGTAACACACTAACAATCCCGATCACAAAATTGGCGATTTTTGGCGAGCGTGTTAACAGAATGCCCACCGGTACAGCCACAACAATCCCCAAAATTACCGCAGATAGCGAAATATAGAGATGTTCCCACGTTTTTACTAGCAGGTCATGGCCGTTGTCTTGGAAAAATTGCGTTATCGCGTCCATTAAAAATAACCTCCTATTTTATTCGTGCACTTCTTCTTTTTCAAGTTCTTTCGTTACCTCAGCATGCTCTGCGGCAGCTTCTTCTAAATCGCCCCAAATGGAATCATAGACAATATCTACAAGACTTGCGCGCGTCACAATCCCAACTAAACGGTTTTTCTCATCCACAACAGGGACATACTTAAATCCACGTTTTAGAATCCGTTGCATCGTATCGCGTAATAGCGCATCTTTTCGAACGTAGAAAACATTTTTATCCAAAATATCAACAACCGATGTCGCAGTCCGGCGATTATGCTCGATTGCTTCGACATCAATAATCCCTTTCAACACATTCTGGTCATCCGTCACAAGTAGCGTATCAACACGGCGCTCTTTCATCAATTGAATCGCCGCTTGAAGCGATTTATCCGCCGTAATCGAAACAGGCGTATTATTCATGATTTGTTCTACATTCGTCACGTTTGGACGCGCCTCAATCAAGCGATCCTTCCCGATAAAGTCTTCCACAAATTTATCAGCTGGATTTCGCAAAATTTCATCTGGCGTATCGAATTGAACGACCTCGCCACCTCGCATAATCACAATCCGATCCGCGAGTTTGATAGCTTCATCCATGTCATGCGTAACGAAAATAATCGTCTTCCCAAGTTCCCGTTGCAAATTCTTGAATTCCTCTTGCAAAGAATCACGCGTAATTGGATCAAGCGCACCAAAAGGCTCATCCATCAAAATCAAATTCTGTTCCGCAGCAAGCGCACGAAGCACACCAATCCGTTGTTGTTGCCCACCACTTAACTCATACGGATAACGATCTAAGTACTCTTCAGGCAAATCGACCAATTTAATCAATTCCAACGCCCGCTCATTTTTCTTCTCTTCCGACCATTTCAAAAGCTTCGGAACAAGTACAATATTTTCACGAATCGTCATATGTGGCATCAGTCCAATTTGCTGAATCACATACCCAATCGAACGGCGCAATTTCACCGGATCTTCCTTCATAATATCTTTGTCATTAATAAAAATTTGGCCATTTGTTGGCTCAATTAAGCGGTTAATCATCTTCATCGTTGTTGTCTTCCCGCAACCACTTGGCCCGATAAAACAAATAAATTCGCCACGATCAATATCTAAGTTTAGATCATTGACCGCCGTTTTACCGCCCTTGTAAATTTTTGAAACATGCTCAAATCTTAGCAATCTAGACACCTCCGAGTTTAATTAGCTAGCATATCGCTAGTGTGAAAGCTTTGAATCAACGAACCCATTGATCCACGACGTATGTATTCCCACCCCTGCCTATAACGAAACATTTCATAGAACAAAAGAATATGATGGAAAAACTTATCAGTAAAAAGAAATAAAAGTTGGGAATTAGCGCTTCTCAACTTTTAACTGGTTGTATAATTTAGAACACAGTTATAGCGAGTAAGAAATCAAAATGTTGATTCTATTCCAAATAACACAGCCCTTTCTAAACCTCATTATAACGTAACCAAAATCAAAAAGCGAACCCTCCTGCCTCATATGTCCCTATTCAGATAGAAAAAAGCTCCACCAAATACACTACTCATAGGCACTTAGGGAACTTTTAAAATTTCTTATAAAAATGAGGATTTGTGTGTGAAAATGGAGGCTTTTTATTCGGATATGGATATGGACTTGAATTCGCAAAATCGAAAAATGGCTCCACTTTTAGGTAGTACTTTGATCATCTTCTCCTGTCTTCATTAACACAGAAAAGAATAATCATACACTATTTTCCATAATTATTTAGGCAAGAATAGCTTCGGTGAAATTTTCATCAGGATTGAAACGATGATTCCAGCTACAATAATCGTCGCGATACAACTGATTCCATTCATCACAAGCGAGAATATTTGTGCGGACCAACCTTTGAACGCGTATGCTCCCCAAAACAAAACACCGGCGAGATAATGCCAGAAATACCGTGCCACACCACCGACAATCATCGTACCCCAAGCCCAGCCAATCGCTTTACCTAATTTCTCCTCTTTCAAATAGCCACGAACTTGTACCGCGAAAACACCAGCAAAAGCGATGAACGCAAAAGCCACGATATACTCGATAAATCCTTGTAACGGACTCAAAATATAGGCTTTTCCAGTCACAAAATGAAGTAACCCCCACAATAACCCAGAAAAACCAGCAGCCCAAAAGCCACGTCTAATCGCAATAATATACATCGGAATCATACCAAGCGATATCGAAAAAGAAGATCCAATATCAAGCGGAATAAAACTGAGAACCATTGCTAATGCAGCAAAAATAGCACATTCTAACATCGTCAATAATCGCGTATTACGCATAAAAAATACCCCTCTCTTTTTTTGGTAAAAAACGTACCGCAGAAGAAAGGAGTCATATCGTCAAATTATGTATCAGATACCACTTCATTCGCCACAATCCCTACGCTCGTATTAACGAACAGGTTCAAAGGGTCAGAATCCTAAAAATCAGGAATCAATCTCAGCTAATAGCCCCCCCTGTGGTAACGTCCTATTCATGAATAGATCATACTCTAGATAAATTGGCGACAAGCGCTCGCATTTCACTAGTTCCGCGGACTTCCGGTTCTCATGTACAGTCGTACACTCCGCTTCCGGCTTCCACGGAACTAGTGAAATACAAACGCTTTCGCTCAATTTGCTTAAAGCGAAGACAGCTCCTACGTGATAACAGTAGTTTTGCGGTCTATCGTTCAATAGAATAATTTCTAATCATGGATATCCAAATAAACCCACCAGCATTTGTAATCTCGGCGACTTATTTGTTTATCTGATTTTTATTATAACAGCATTTTTTAGAAAGTCCAGTCCCCTGCTCTTTCCATGCGTGCTTATTCATGATAGAATAGGAGTAATTGCGTTTTTGGCATTCAATATGAAAATTTCAGTTGAAAACGCGCGAATTTGGGAGGACGAAAATGTTAACTGTAAATAATGTATCTTTACGTTTTGGCGATAAAAAATTATTTGAAGATGTTTCTATTAAATTTACACCAGGGAATTGTTACGGTCTTATTGGTGCGAACGGCGCTGGTAAATCTACTTTCTTAAAGGTACTTTCTGGTGAGCTTGATTCGCAAAGTGGTAACGTGCATATTCCTGCTGGCGAACGCTTGACCGTTTTGAAGCAAGATCATTTCCAATATGATGAGGAAGTTGTTCTAAAAACCGTTATTCGCGGACATGAGCAATTATTTAAAATCATGGAAGAAAAAGATGCGATTTATTCAAAAGAAGATTTCAGTGATGCAGATGGTATTCGGGCGGCAGAACTTGAGGGTGAATTTGCAGAGCTTGATGGTTGGGACGCGGAACCAGAAGCAGCAGTTCTACTTAGCGGTCTTGGAATTACGACCGATTTACATGATAAACTAATGAAAGACCTTACTGGTGGCGACAAAGTGAAAGTTTTGCTAGCACAAGCGCTGTTTGGCAAACCTGATATCTTGCTTCTCGATGAGCCTACCAACCATCTGGACATCAAAGCAATCCATTGGTTAGAAGAATTCTTAATTAACTTTGAAAATACGGTTATCGTTGTTTCCCATGACCGTCACTTCCTTAATAAAGTTTGTACGCATATTGCCGATCTTGATTTCAGCAAAATTAAGCTCTATGTTGGTAACTATGATTTCTGGTACGAGTCTAGCCAGTTAGCGCAAACAATGATGGGCGATCGCAACAAGAAGAAAGAGGAGAAAATCAAGGAATTGGAAGCCTTTATCGCACGTTTCTCGGCCAACGCTTCGAAATCTAAGCAAGCGACCAGCCGTAAGAAAATGCTCGATAAAATCACGCTGGAGGATATCCAACCTTCTAGCCGTCGCTACCCGTTCGTACAGTTCAATCCTGACCGCGAAGTTGGGAATGATCTCCTTACTGTAACGAACCTTTCTAAGACGATTGATGGCGTGAAAGTGCTTGATAACGTTAGCTTTATCATTAATCGTAATGACAAAGTTGCCCTTGTTGGTGATGATGAAGTTGCAAAGACAGTATTTTTCCAAATCCTTGCTGGTGAAATGGAACCCGATGAAGGTGAATATAAATGGGGCGTAACAACAACGCAGAGCTATTTCCCGAAAGATAACTCCGAATTCTTCGAGGAAAATGATTTGAACCTTGTAGAATGGTTACGTCAATATTCCCCACAAGACGATAGTGAAGCATTCCTTCGCGGTTTCCTTGGCCGTATGCTATTTAGTGGCGATGAAGTATTGAAGAAAGTTCGTGTTCTTTCCGGTGGTGAGAAAGTTCGTTGTATGCTATCGAAAAACATGCTTTCTGGCGCAAACGTACTCCTTATGGACGAACCTACCAACCATTTAGACTTAGAATCGATTACTGCGTTAAATAACGGTATGATTCAGTTTAAAGGCGCGATGATTTTCGCATCCCATGATCACCAGTTCTTACAAAGTGTCGCGACCCGTATCGTCAACCTTTCGAAAGATCAGTTCTACAATAAAGAAATTTCATATGATGAGTATCTTGCTGAAGCATTGAATGTGACAGAGTAAGATAAACGCTTAAAAAGCAGTAGAATGGCCTCTGAAATGGCTGTTCTACTGCTTTTATGTTTCTACTCATAATATAGTTTCCATGATTTCAAAACCGAATTTTGAGTAGATTTCTGCGACTAAAAATAAATTGGTTGCCAAGGCTGCATCTGCTTCATGAATGAGGCCTTCTCCCAGACAAAAAAATACTTTCCACCGAATTTCTCCGATAAGAAAGCATTATTTGTTATTTTTTCAAATTAAGTCGTCCTGTATCACTCTTAATCAATTTATCCTTATTATACGTTGACCATGAAAATTGGAACCATTCGATATCCGATACTTTATCCAGTTTATCAAGCGGGAACACGATGGTACCTTTAATTGTTGCTCCTGGTTTCATTTTGCCATCGATAAGATCCGATAGAATAATATCAGCCGCTAATTGCTGACCATTGACTGTCGTTAACTCCCCTTGCAACGGGTAGCTTAGCAATTCGTTTTTTGTGTTGTTTTTAATCTCAATAGCGATTGTTAATGTACCTGGCATATCCTTGTCTTCCATTGTTGAGTGGACGACTTTTTTCTCGACGGTGACGGTTGAAATTTTCTTGTCCATTCCGTCTGCATTGTTGTGCCAGTTCACATTGTATGTTTCCTTGCCCTCTGATTTTGTGTTTCCAGTCTTGCTGTCAGAAGTATAACTTGCGACTTGTTGCTGCAACTTATTGTAGTTGCCAAATGAGATAAATACGCCAATAATAGAGGCGATAATAATAAGACTGGCGCCACTTACGACGTAAATTCCAATTTTGCGTTTGGATTGGGCGAATAGCATGATGAGTCCAACGATGAATGCTAGAAATGCAAAACCCAATAATGTTAACCAAATGGCCATATTTTAACTCCCCTTGCCTGATTGTTATTCTTGTACTATACCACATGTTGAAGTTCTAATAAAGCATCTTTTGCTAAATTAATCTTTGCAAAATTTTATTCATGAAAAACGTCGCCTTAGCTCCTTGGAATTTGGAGTTAAGGCGACGTTTTCTGTCGATATGAAATTTGTTGTTGTGGCTCTTATGAGGCATCATTTGCCGATTTAGAGCCTCAATATGCATGAGAGCGTAGCGAGCATGTAATCCACCCGTGGCTCTTATACGCCAAGCTCTGAATCATCACAACTCAAATATTGAAACTCCATGTTTTAAAGCATCTAATCATGCGCAGCGTCATGTTTCACGCCTCAGATCTAGTTCAAGGGCCAACTCCTCGAAAACTTCACGCCCTCCACAAAAAACCAAGTGTGGGTTTTTATTGCGGCCGCCCCAGTTTTTTTCGGAGCTGAACGGGCCGTTTCAGCTATTCTCTAAACTTCCATTATAATCGGCAATATCATCGGACGACGCTTCGTTTGTTCAAACAAGTAGCGATTCAGCTGATCGCGGATATCTTGTTTTAGCTTCGCCCACTCGAATTCTTTATCTTGTAAATTCTTCTCAACAATTTTTGTCACGACCTCAGATGATTTCTCAAGCAAATGCTCGGATTCGCGAACATAGATGAATCCACGTGAGATAATTTCTGGTCCTGAAATAATGGCTTTAGATTTACGGTTCAACGTGATAACAACGATGAAAATGCCGTCTTCTGATAGCAGTTTACGATCGCGTAATACAATGTTACCTACATCTCCTACACCAAGTCCATCGATTAACGTATTGCCTGCAAACACGCGGTTTCCAGCGGTCATACGGCCATTTTTATATTCGATGACTTCGCCTTTTCCAGCTACGAATACGTTTGATTTTGGAATGCCGACTTGATACGCCAATTTAGCGTGGGCAATCAACATACGATATTCGCCGTGAACTGGAATGAAGTATTTTGGTTTTATTAAGTTTAGCATTAATTTCAAATCATCTTGGCTACCGTGACCAGATACGAATAAATCGCGGTTCATCGTCAGTACGGTTGCATCCGCTTTATAAAGCATATCAATCGTTTTCGACAAAATAGTTTCTGATGATGGCGATGGCGTTGTTGTGATGTAAACTGTATCGCCTTTTTCGACATTCACTTTTGGATGCTTACCTTGTGTCATCAGTTGTAATGATTGGATTGGTTCGCCGAGATTACCGGTTTCAATAATAACCAGTTTGTCTTGCGGTAGTTTCTTCGCTTCTTTTAGTGGAATAACGAGATCTTCACTTTGTAATTGAATCTTGTTTAACTTCACAGAGATGTCAAAAACGCGTTCTAGTTCTTTCCCAACAATTGCTACTTTGCGGTTTGTCGCGAACGATGCATCCAGAACTTGTTGTAAACGAACCAAATTAGAGGCGACGCACGCAACGATAACGCGACCTGGCGCGGAATGGAAAGCGTGGCGAATCTCTTCATCAATAAGGCTGTCACTGGATGTAGCGCCAGCATGTTCTGCTTCGGAACTATCAGATAGTAAAGCAAGCACGCCTTTTTCGCCGATTTCAGCGATGCGACCTAAGCTTGTTTCATAACCTAATTTTGCTGATTGATCGAATTTGAAATCGCCTGTATAGACAATCGCGCCTTCACTTGTGTTTAAAACAATCCCCACGGAATCAGGAATCGAGTGTGTTGTACGGAAAAACTCAGCATCCACATTCGGGAACGATAATTTCGTTTTCTCATCAACAATATGGAAGTCGTTGAAGCGAACTTTTTTATGTTCTTTTAATGCTGCTTTAACGAGCGCAATCGTCAGTTCTGTCCCGTAAACTGGTGCTTTAATTTTGGCAAGAAGGTACGGTAAAGCTCCGATTGCGTCTTCGTGACCGTGCGTTAAGATAATAGCTTCGATCCGATCTTGGTTTTCCTCTAAGTATTTAATGTCTGGAATAACGACGTCGATGCCCAATAGTTCGTCTTCTGGGAACATCAAACCTGCATCCATAATATAAATCGATTCATCCACTTCTGCAACGTATAAATTCTTTCCACTTTCATCTACACCGCCAAGTGGGATAATCTTAATGTGTTTTGCTTTTTTAATTGTCAAAGTTATTCCTCCTTCCTCTTATTTTAAATAATTTTTGAATACTGTTTCGATAGTTGTTATCTCTGTTTCTGTTAACGGCGCGAGTGGCAATCTTACGTGCCCAACGTCAACGCCGAGTTTGTTGACCATATGTTTCACTGGTGCTGGATTTGGCGCGATGAATAGCGTATTCATTAACGGTACGAGTTTGCCATGAATCTGCGCGGCTTTTTTCGTATCGCCTTCATTAAAAGCGCGAAGCATCGTCTGCATTTCAGGCCCGATAATATGGCTCGCAACCGAAATAACGCCGACTCCTCCAAGCGCATAAATTGGCAAGGTAAAGCTATCATCACCGCTATACACCGCGAAATCGTCACCAGTTTCTGCGATAATTTTCGTGATATTGTCAAAATTACCGCTAGATTCTTTGACCGCAACGATGTTCTCGATTTTTGAAAGCTCGATAATCGTTTCCGGCTCGATATTCACAATCGAACGGCTCGGAATGTTATAAATGATCACTGGTAACGTCGTCGCCTCCGCAATTGCTGCAAAATGGGCGTAAAGGCCAGCTTGGTTAGGCTTATTATAGTATGGCGCCACAATCAAAACCGCATCAATCCCACCGATTTCTTCTACTTCTTTCGTGAAGGCAATCGTTTCGGCTGTGTTATTCGAACCCGTCCCCGCAATAATTTTCGCGCGACCTTGGTTTGTTTCCACGACTTGTTTGAAAAGCTTGATTTTTTCATCATGCGAAATCGTTGGTGATTCCCCGGTCGTACCGGCCACTACAAGTCCATCCGATCCGTTTTCAATGAGGTGGTTGACTAAGCGATGAATCCTTTTTTTACACACTTTATCTTTCTCGGAATTGTACGGCGTCACCATTGCTGTCACTACTTTTCCAAAATCCATTATGTTATTCCTCCTCCAACTCATTTTCAATGCAAAATTCGTCATGAAGTGCGTTCACGGCGGCGATTAAATCCATTTCTTCCACTAGAATCCAAACGGTGGTATGACTATCTGCGGATTGCAAAATAGCGATGTTTTTCGCGGATAAGGCGGACACGATTTTGGCGGTAACTCCTGGGACACCGGCGATGCCAGCCCCAACAATAGAGACTTTCGCGCAGTTCTCGGTCGTTTCTGCCACGTAGGATGCTTCTTTTAAAAGTGTCAACACATGCTCACGCTTTCGTTCTGGCACGGTGAACACGATTTCGTTTGTTGATATATTAATAAAATCTAAACTGATACTTGCCTCAGCTAAAATAGCGAAAGCTTTCTGTTGCGTATGCACACTATCCGTTTTAACACGAAGCTGCGTCAAGTTCGTCACATGCGCGATACCAGTGACGAGGCGTTCTTTCACGTCAAAACGACCACTGACCTCAGTTTGCGATGTGACAAGCGTCCCCTCACCCTTCAAATAGGTCGAGCGAATGCGAAGCGGAATCTTGGCTTGCATCGCGATCTCAACGGCACGCGGATGAATCACTTTAGCACCTTGATAAGCCATATTACTAACTTCATTATAGCTCACAGTCGGTAACGAACGCGCGTTTTTCACGATTCGCGGATCAGCCGTATACATGCCATCGACGTCCGTAAAAATATCGACCCGTTCGGCGGCAAGTGCGACGCCAAGTGCTGCGGCAGACGTATCGCTACCACCACGGCCAAGCGTTGTAATATCCCCATTTGGCGCGCTTCCTTGGAAACCAGCCACAACAACGATATCCACCGTTTCCAATGTTTCACGTAAACGCGTCACATCGACCTCGGAAATTTTGCCAGCCGTGTATTCGCCAGATGTCCTGATACCAGCTTGTGCGCCTGAAAACGCCGTCGCTTTGATATCAGCCTCCAAAAGCATATTTGTGAACACCGCAGTAGAAATCGTTTCGCCGACAGAAAGCAACATATCTTGTTCGCGTAACGACAACCGCGTTTCCTTCGCGCCGATGAGCTCAAGCAATGTGTCCGTCGCATATGGATCACCTATTCGGCCAATCGCTGAAACAACGACGACCACTTTATAGCCTTGATCGATCGAATTTTGTAAATGATTAAATGCAAGCTGGCGGGACTCCTCGTTCTGAACGGAAGTCCCACCAAATTTTTGCACGATAATTTTCATGTGTTACACCTCAATTATTTCGCGTTTTTCAGATGATTTCTTGTTCGATTAAAGATTCAGCAATTTGAATCGAATTCCAAGCAGCACCTTTTAACAAATTGTCCGATACGATCCACATGTGGAACCCTTTCGAATCGTCTAAGTCATGACGAACGCGCCCCACGAAAACCTCTTTTTTGCCAGCAGAACTCGCTGCATGGGGGTAAACTTGGTTCGCGGTATCATCCTCCAAAACAACACCCGGGGCATTGCGCAGAAGTTCTTGAATTTCAGAAACCTTCACATTATCCTGCTCCACTTCGATATAAACAGACTCCGAATGGCCTGTGACAACCGGAATACGCACACATGTTGCCGCCACTTTCATCGACGCATCACTCATGATTTTCTTCGTTTCATTGACCATCTTCATCTCTTCGTATGTATAGTCATTATCCGTGAAAACATCAATCTGTGGCAACGCATTAAACGCGATTTGGAAATGTTTCTTGTCACCTTTCACCGGCATCACAGCAGGCGTAAACTCTTCCCCACTCAAAATGGCTTGGGACTGCGTTTGCAACTCCTCAATCGCTTGAATACCAGAACCAGAAACGGCTTGGTACGTCGACACAATAATCCGGTTTAGGCCATAAGCCGCACGAATCGGTTGAAGCGCCGCGACCATTTGAATCGTCGAACAGTTCGGGTTCGCGATAATGCCTTTATGATCACGCAAAGCCTCTGGATTCACCTCAGGAACAACAAGTGGCACATCAGGATGCATCCGAAACGCACTCGTATTATCAATCACAATCGCACCATGCGCCACAGCATCTTTCGCAAAACGTTCAGAAATAGAACCGCCAGCACTAAACAAAGCAATATCCACACCTGCAAAACTATCCGGCATTGCTTCTTTAATGACAACTTCTTCCCCGCGGAACGTCAATTTTTTACCAGCAGAACGCGCCGAAGATAAAAACGAAACTTCCTTTATCGGAAAACTCACATCTTCCAGTAATTGAATCATTTGAGTCCCAACAGCGCCAGTCGCACCAACAACGGCTACGTGATAACTTTTTGTCATTCTATTTCCCCCTAGATTTTGATATATTTTGTCGAAAATATCGGGTGTGAAAATCATTACTATAAATCTAGAACTATCCTCAACACCAATAATTTTCGAGTAAGACGTAATTTCTGCTTTACTCAAAATCGAGCGAAAGCGTTTGTATTCAGGAGATTTGGTGGAAGCCGGAAGCGGAGCATACTCGTGTATGTGAGAACCGGAAGTCTGCCGAATCTCCTGAATGCGAGTGCTTGTCGCCGATTTCCATTGAATATAATCCTAATCTGTTTTGTTACATTTAATTTATCATACCATAAAAGGCGGTAATTATCAGGTTTTTGCACGGGATTTTGAGGAGAAATTGAAAATTTTTATCGTAGCTGAAAATCTGTTTGCATTTTTTCTGCATTTTGAACACGTTTTTTCGTTATAAAATAGTTCTTGTAAGACAACATAAATAGAGAATTGGAGTTGACAACAATGGATGAAATGGTAAAAACAGTACAGAGTTGGTTGAACAAAACGTATCAAAGTTATGTCGCAAAAGGCGATTATCAAACGATTCCTGAGAACGGGAAAACAGGATGGACGACGGTGTATGCGTTGACTCGCGCCCTTCAAATCGAGCTTGGCATCTCACCTACCGCCGATAATTTCGGACCGGGAACGGAGAAAGCATTCAAACCACTGACAATCGGAGCAAGCGACGCCAAACCAAGCAACATCAACTATATTTTGCAAGGCGCGTTCTATTGTAAAGGCTACAGTCCAGGTGGGTTTACAGGAACGTTCGGTGGACAAACGCAAATCGCCGTTAAAATGTTTCAAAAAGACGCCGGACTCGCGACGCAAGATGGTGTCGTATCAGCAATTATTATGAAATCCCTGCTCAATATGAGCGCGTTCCAGACGGTAAGCGGTGGCAATATCGCCGTTCGCACCGTTCAGCAAAATCTAAATCGAGATTACAGCGCTTGGATTGGTGCACTCGTTCCGTGCGATGGTTTATACGGCCGCGACACGAACACCTCGCTGATTTATGCCCTGCAGAAAGAAGAAGGAATGGCCCGCACGACGGCAAACGGTAATTTTGGACCCGGAACGACGACAAGCCTGACCAATCTGATTCCAACGTTCACATCGAACAAAGCGCTCGTTCTACTTTTGCAATACAGCCTTGCGTGTAACGGTCTACCGATTAATCAATTTAGCGGTACGTATGACGCTGAGACGACGAACCTCGTGAAACGCTACCAAGAATTCATGAAAATGAGCATCACAACTGGCGCAATTAATATGGGCACGTTCAAAGCGCTGCTGTCGAGTGCTGGCGATACGAACCGAAGCGCGACTGCCTGCGATACTTCTTATGTCCTGAATACCGACCAAATCGATACCCTGTGGAATGCCGGTTACCGCTACGTTGGCCGCTATTTAACAGGAAATGTCATCCGCGGTGGCACTCGAGTTCCAAAAGCGATGAACCCAACAGAAATCGCCGCAATCCTGAAAAAAGGCCTGAAAATCTTCCCAATCTATCAAGACGGCGGCTATGAAATTCCGTATTTCGAGGTTCCACTTCAAGGTATTAGCGATGGCTATAAAGCTATTGATGCCGCATACAATCTCGGTTTTCCAGCAGGAACAACGATTTATTTCGCGGTCGACCTCGACGCCTACGATTACCAAATTACAGATTTAATCACGCCCTACTTCCAAAACCTACGCGCCGCATTTAAGCAAAATCAAGATTTGCGTTCCTACCAAATCGGCGTTTATGGTGCTCGGAATGTATGTAGCCGCCTGAAAAACGCAGGCCTCGTCGATAACGTCTTTGTTGCCGATATGTCCACAGGATTCAGCGGCAACCTCGGTTTCCCAATGCCTGATGACTGGGCATTCGACCAATATTTCGAAATGTCAATCGGCACCGGAAACGGGAAATTAGACATTGATAAAGTAACCTATTCCGGCGTGGATAAAGGCGTTTCCGTCGTGACGCCACCACCAGTAAGCGATACGCCGAATTCCGCAGCGATTAATCGTGCGCGTTTGATGAGGATTCGTGATGTGTTGTATGGAACACCTAGCTTAGCTGCAATAGTTGATGACAATGTGACATTTGAGTGGGAATTAGAAAAAACGCAAATTCGCGTTCTAACCCCCAACCTTACTGTTGCATTTGTTGCCAGCGCAAAACTTAGTAATCCTGGCGATGGTAGCTCCAAAGTTTCTGTAAAAGACGGAAAAGTAAGTACCTCTTTTGAGCAAGAATTAGCAAATTGGGCTGGTTCACTCACGGTAGATGATGCCACTAATACAAAAAAAGTAATTGCAGACTTAGCAGCAAAAATTGTTGTGGGAGATATTACAGTCAGGTGGTTACCTGTTAAAGACCTTCTGACCCTCACCATCACAGCAAATGTTCCAGAAATTGAAGTAACCGATAAATATAAAACTAGCGCATCCATGAGCGTATCCTTTATGTTTGATAATAGAAATCAACACTTGGATCCTGAGATGCCAACCCTAGCAGAAACGATTTTGGTAGGAGGCGTTATCATAAGTTCTGTCGGACTCATCGCCAGTGGTGGACTTGTCATTGGTAGTCTGGGAGGGACAGTCGCAGGTGTAGTTAGTAAAGACCTACTCCCAGCAGTTCTTTTGTTAGCAATTAAATCAGTCCTTGATAAAGTAGCGCGTAAATAAGTTTAAAAAAATCTAGATCTGTTATATAATGGATCTAGATTTTATTCTGCATTAGTTGGAGGCAATATATGAAAACTGATAAAAAGGAACTAGAAGACTTTTCAAAAATCATAGAATTACTTATTGAAAAAGCAAGAAATAACGATACGGAAGCTATCTGTTACACATTAAATAAACTGACATTACAAGATTTGGAGAAGGTTAAGACCTATTTTGCTGGTAATGGCCCACGAGCAGTTTTCTTTCAACTCAGGACCATTATTATTGGTACATTCATTGCGGGCATGATGATTTTTTACACAAACAAATATCAAGATGTCGTTATTGTTTCCCTTCTTTCAACGCTATTCCTACTAGTCTGTATTGGTGAGTTATTTCGCCTCTTCTTTGCACAAAAACCAATTAAAAATTACTTATCAATTGCCGCTAACAGGAGCAAATATGATCGTATTGTGGCTATGGCTGATATTATTCTAAATAAGCAATATGAGAAAGATATAGCAGCAGTAGACGCTAAGTTTTCTGAGAAGAACGGATAAAAATTCTCAATTAACTGTATCACCTATCGAACTACACTTGTACGCAATGTTAGATTAGGAGGCTCAACTTTGATAATTACAAAAAAAGAATTAGAACCTTTTTCCAAGCTACTTTCAACCGTTAAGGAACAAGCTGACGACATCACAGCATTAAACGAAACATTAGATTCTTTGTCACTGGAAGAACTAGAACGAACTAAAGCCTACTTCTCAGGAACGGGTACAAGAACATCATTTCATCAACTGAGAGCAGTAATTATTGGTTCTTTTATAGCAGGTATGATGATTTTTATTCTCAACATGTTTCAAGAATATTTCTTTGTAGCTGTTATTGCGTTTATGTTTCTGCTAGCTTGTGTCATTGAATTATTCAGAACAGCCCTGACTTTTCCAGTTAAGACTAGCGTATCGTTAGCTTATGCCCGAGGTAAATATGATCGTGTTGTCAGCCTCATTGATATTATCTTAGCTGAACGTTATGCAGAAGTACGAAAAAATAGTATGAAATCTTGATTTAACTACACAAACTTGGAGGTAGATAAATAAAAATACTCAATGTAGAATTAGACAACTTCTCAAGCTTTTAACAAGTTTAATCGAACAAACAGACAATAAAGATTTTCTAGACAAATCATCTACTAAATAATACTATTAAATCTACATCCGTTGTATAATGGGTGTAGATTTTTAATTTACATAAGGAGGTAGCATTTTTGGAGACACCTAAACATAAGTTAACTAAACTCGCACAACTAATTACTTCTCTTGAAGCTGATACATCTGATACAGAAACAATGGTTTATAATCTGAACAAGTTAAGTGCTGAGGAGTTAGAGAGTGTGCAATCATATTTTTCAGGAAGTGGTATTCGAACCTTTTCAAAAACTTTCTTGCAAATTTCTATGGCTTCCTTCATTTCTGGCATGACCGTTTTCTTTTTCATAAAATTCCAAGCAGAATTGCTAGTTCTTTTCCTTGGAATCGCTTATTTATTAGCATGCATCTTAATTTTCTTCCGCTCTACTTTAAAAGCACCAACAAAATCCTTTCTGGAAATTGCAATGAACAGAGGTAAATATGATCGAATTATCAGCTTGACAGCTATTATTTTGGATGAACGATATAGAAAAGATTTTCAAAATGCATTAAAAAATCTTCTAATTTTGAAGAACATTAATTAAGCTGTCAACAAATACTATAGTTGTGATGTAGATTTACAACAGGAGGTCGACCACTTGATAATTACAAAAAAAGACTTAGAACCATTTTCCAAGCTGATTTCAACCGTTACGGAACAAGCTGATGATATCACTACATTAAATGCAACCTTAGACTCCCTGACACTAGAGGAACTAGAACAAACCAGAGCCTACTTTTCCGGAACAGGTAAAAGAACTTCATTTCAGCAACTACGAACAATAGTGATTGGCTCTTTTATCACAGGCATGATGATTTTTCTTCTCAATATGTTTAAAAATCATTTCTTTGTAGCAGTTATTGCAGTTGCATTCTTACTGATTTGCGTTATCGAATTGGTTCGGCCAGTAGTTACAACTCCGGTTAGACCTAATTTGGCTCTGGCCATTGACCGAGGTAAATATGATCGTGTTGTTAACCTCATTGATATAATCTTAGCTGAACGTTATGCAGAAGTACGAAAGAAATAATCTGAAATCTGGATTTAGCTACACAACCTAGGAGGTACATAAATGAAAACACCCAAAGCGGAATTAGACAACTTCACAAAGCTTTTAACGGGTTTAATCGAACAAGCAGATAATATTGAAGCTATTTGGTACGCACTAAACCGACTCACTCTAACAGAATTAGAAAAAGTAAAAACCTATTTTTCAGGAAGCGGCACACGCATTGTTGCAGTTAGACAGAGAGAAATCGTAATGGGCTCATTTTTGGCAGGGATGATGATTTTTCTCTTTAACCTTTATCAATCTAACTTAGTCGTATTCTTTTTCTGGGCTTTATTCTTCTTCACTTGTCTACTGAGTTTCTTTCACCTGCTATTAGCGAGAAAACCAATACATCAACAAATAAAACTTGCATTTAACAGAACTAAATACGATCGCATCGTTTCAATCGCAGACATAATACTAAATCAACGTTATGAAAATCAACGTTATGAAAATCAATTACAAAACACAATAGAGGCATTCTCTCCAAACGAAAATATTGAAACAGTTGATAGCAATCTATAGGAGGATTACGATGAAAATACCTAAATCTGATCTCCAAAGATTTTCGCATCTCATTGAAATTATCTGTGAGGATGGCGATAACGAAATCAAATTACAGGAAAATTTAAGAAAATTAACTATAGAAGATTTAGAAAGGTTAAAATCATATCTTTCTGGAACTAGATCATTAACCCCCTACAACGCCTTTTTTCCTATTTTAAGCAATTCATTTTTAGGGGGATTAGCAGTATATCTTGTTTTTATGTATCAAACAAACCCTCTAATTCTACTCATTGCTCCTTGTATTGTATTAGCAATGCTACTCGAAATATTTCTTGTCATAGTTAAGGTGCCATTACCCTCACATTCTATATTAACTCACCGCAGACGAAAATATGACCGAATCGTACAAGTCATCGAAGTCATTCTAAAAAAACGTTACTTAAAAGAATTACAAAATGCAGTGATCGATTTCTAAATAAAAGCATCGAAAAACGTTGATATAATAGCGTTTTTCGATGCTTTTTTACTGTCCAAAATAAAAATAAAGATGGGCGATTTCAGACAGGTTTAGACATGAAATCAGGTGTATAATAAACCTATATTAAAGATGAATGGAGGTCATAATATGACAACAGCAACTAAAACCATGCCGAAAGAAATTTATCGTTATATCGAGCATGAGATTATTAATTATCCCCGAATGATGGAGCGTATCAATGAGTTAACACAATACTTAACTCACGACAAAAATCCGCAATCCCCTTCCCATAACACGCTTCATCTGGATATTAGGATTGAAAGGCTTTCAACCGTAGTGCGATGTATAGAGAATGTCATCCGTAACCTGAACTCGCTCGGTGATCCGTACCACGAATTCATTAAACTGCGATATTGGCGCACCAACTCCAACGCAACAATGGAAGGCATCGCACAAAAAATCCACGTAAGCCGTCGAACTGCATATAACATGCAAAATCGAATTATTCAGATGGTTGCGAGTGAATTGGGTGAGTGGAATTGACCCTATTTAGTATAAACTATGAATAATTTCAAACTATTATGCAAAAAAAATTTAAAAATGGCAAATTAGCCAAGTAAAGTTAATTTGTATCAGAATTGGGAATAAAAATATCCCATACATGTTATTATAACAAATTAATCTATATTATCCTTGGAAATAATTGCTTCTTTTTCATTAAAGGGGCTTAAATCTGGACAATATGATGTTCATGTAAATACCGATTGGTCCTATCCTGTATTCCACGCAGAGCTAACACACTATTTAAATGTACAGAGATAATCGAAGAACTTTTTTAGACGAGCAAAATACAGATCAAGAACCTGATTCAGATTCTTGATCTGTATTTTATGTTGTATAACATTTTATCATAGCCACTATAAATGGTAGTGAGTTATGAATGCAGCTTTTAATCATTTAGTTTTGACTGTGCTTTCGCCGCTGCTGCCTTATTATTAATTGGCTGGTCAACCTTTGAGGAATCTTTACCCGATTCAGCTCTTTCTTTTTTTAGATCATAATATGTTTCAAAAACTTGTTCAGCAATTTTCAAACTAACTTTCGATTGATCCGTTTCACCTCTGTACTGCCAGGGGATAACAACAGAAATCGCTATCTCAGGCTTCTCAGCAGGAGCATACCCCACAAAAGTCGTGTTCCATACATCTGCCATTCTACTTTCTGTCTTTGGCCCATCATAAAAAGCTTGAGCTGTTCCCGTTTTACCAGCAACAGGTACTGGCACATTCTTAAAGTATGCTTTACCTGTACCGTTAGAGCCGTGAGTTACATCATAGAAACCATCCTGTACCGTTTTTATTGCGGAACTCGGCGCTCCAATTTGGTTTAAAATTTTGGGTTCAATCTCAGTTGCTACCTTTCCAACAGTGTCCCCATTAGAGCTCGGATCACGAATTTCTTTTAACATGGAGGGCGCAATTCTATGACCTCCATTGGCAATAGTAGATGAATATTGTGCAAGCTGTAGTGGAGTGTAGGAATCATATTGACCAATGGCAAAATCAAGGATTTTACCTACAGTCTTATCGTCACCTTTAAATCCAACTTGTTCTCCTGGCAAGTCAATTCCAGTTCTCACACCAAGACCAAATTGATTATAATAATAACGCATTTCATTGAATGTTTTTGGCGAGGCTCTGAACGGTCCCTCGAAAACATACTTAGCCCCCGCCATCTTCATCGCTGTCTGATACATATAGGAGTTCGAAGATATTTCAAGTGCACTTTCAGGAGTTAGTGAAAGCGGTCTTTCTCCGTGACGGTTAAACCAAGAACTTTTTGGGTCTGTCCCTTTAAATTTAATAGGTTTATCTGTAAAAACAGTATTCTCAGTAATTGCACCGTCCATTATACCGCTTAAGACAGTAGCTCCCTTTACGGCAGAACCCATATTATATGCAGTTGTAAACGAACCTAATGAATAATCTTCAAATTTTCCGGTATCCTCAATTTTTTGACCGGCTAATGACAATACCTGCCCTGTATAAGGGTCCATAGCTACCACAAAAGCTCTGTCAAGCAAGTCTGAACCACCATAGGATTTAGCTAATTTAATGTTTTTTCTTAAAATCTCTTCTACTTTTTTCTGTAATTCAACATCCACAGACAAGACCAAATCCTTACCTTTGGAACCTTCATACTTCTCAACCGTCTCAATAATATTCCCACTACTATCCAGAACACTATTAGACTTCGATTTCTGTCCGGCTAACACAGATTCATACTGTGCTTCCAAATAACTCCGGCCAACGCGGTCATTCCGGCTGTAACCTTGTGCTAAGTAATAATCCACTTTGTCACTCGGGATACCTTGTTTCTCCGTCGACACGCTGCCTAAAATCGAACGCAATGTTTCGTCATACGTATAAAAACGATTCCAGTCAGTCGTCGTATCAACGCCTGGCAAGCTTTCCAAGTTCTCACTTACCCTCGCGATTTCCGCATCCGTCACGCCTTTACTTTTCAGTGCGACTTGCGATAACGCATAACCCGCCGTCATCTTCTTGTAAATTGTCGCGATACGTTTGTCCTCGTCAGTCAGACTAGCCAAATCATCTGGCGTCACGCCTGCAATTTGTTTCTTATATACTTTTCCGCCGTCCAAAGTTTGGTCGGCTTTGCTAAGTCGTGCGATGGATTCTTTCTGATGCGTCAAAATCCAATAATCTTGCAAATCGCGTTCCGTCAATTTCTCGGGCGTAATCGCGACTAGTTTATCCAACTTCTTCGCCACAGCAATCATCTCTGTCGCTTGTGTTTTCTGGCTACGCGTATACGTAATCGATTTCACGGCTGAATTCCCCACTAATAGGTTATAATTCCGGTCGTAAATAACACCACGCGGCACATTTTTCGTCACGCTGACATCATCCGTTTCCTCTAATTGACGCTTATATGTTTCCCCTTGAACGATTTGAACCACACCTAGGCGCAAAATCAAGGCTGAGAATAATATAAAAATCACGAAAAATAGGATGTTCAAGCGTAGCGGAATCACTTGCCTTTTCTTCTTCGGTTTGTCGGTCTTTTTAATAAATCTATTTTTCACGTGTCACAATCCTTCCTTTTTTCAGCACTCATCTATACTCTATTGTATCTGAATTTTGGCGAGATTACCACTAGAGTTTGATGAGAAAATCATTAAGAAAAGTTAAAGGCATCTTTAACTTTGGACGCCATTCCAAATTCCACGCAAAAAAGCCGCATGCATTTTCACGCACACGGCTCTTATTTTAGATTATTTTGCTGCGTTGAAATTCTCGCCAGCTTTGTTCCAATCTACTACGTTCCAGAAAGTTTTGATGTATTCTGGACGAACGTTTTGGAATTTCAAGTAGTATGCGTGCTCCCAAACGTCAAGACCGATAACTGGTGTATAGCCTTCTGTTAACGGTGAATCTTGGTTTGCTGTAGAGATGATAGACAATTTGCCATCTTTCACTACTAGCCACGCCCAACCAGAACCGAAACGTGCAACGCCTGAATCAGCGAATTTCGTTTTGAATTCCTCGAAGCTACCGAATGTCGAATTAATCGCATCAGCTAAAGCTCCAGATGGTTCGCCGCCACCTTGAGGGCTAAGAATTTCCCAGAAGAATGTGTGGTTCGCATGTCCGCCGCCATTGTTACGAACAGCAGTACGGATGTTTTCAGGAACACTATTTAAATCAGCAACCAAGTCCTCGATAGATTTAGCGGCTAAATCGTCATGTCCTTTTAATGCATCATTTAATTTCGTTACGTATGTTTGATGATGTTTCGAATAGTGAATCTCCATTGTTTCTTTATCAAAATTCGGCTCCAAAGCATCGTATGTGTAAGCTAATTTAGGTAATTCGTATGTCATAATAAAAACTCCTCCTTGATATATGTTTATTCGAAAAAGCAAGCACTTCCAAATGAGATACTTAGTCCACTTTTCCCTACAAGTACAAGGTTATCACTACAAGACGACGGTTGCAATTTAAATGCTTATCTGAAAATCTGAGCAGGCTCGTCAGTTTCCAAAAAATTGGTTAGGGCAATGAACGAATGCTCTCTGTGCTTTCACTCATAACCTTTCCTCTCAACTACCATAGCATGATTTTTATACAACTAACACCCTCAACCATTGCAATCCTTCCAATTTCAAGCTATTATAAAGAAAAGAAACCAAACTATTTAACTAAGTTTTTTGTTTCTACTATATAAATAAACCAAGAATGAGGTGCATCACAAACAAATGAATATTTTCAAACGTTTTGCAAAAAGTATCTACTCCCCAGAAGACATTGCCACATTTCGAGCGGATAAAATATGGAAATCGATTCTTTACATAATTCTCATTTCGATTCTGATTTTTTTACCAATCGGCTACCACACAGCAACTGCCGCAAATGATGCGATGAAAGTTGGTGCGGATACGATCAAAAACGACATTCCTGATTTCACGGTGGAGGATGGAAAACTCGTTTCTGATGCGGACAAACCAATCACCATCGACCAGGGTAGCGTATTTTTCTACTTTGACT
Source organism: Paenilisteria portnoyi (assembly GCF_014322795.1). GTDB lineage: Bacteria > Bacillota > Bacilli > Lactobacillales > Listeriaceae > Listeria_A > Listeria_A portnoyi. The sequence continues at coordinate 66,980 of NZ_JAASTT010000001.1, read as the reverse complement.
CGACGGATAGTTTGACTACAGATCAAGTCGACAACCAGCTTGGTTCTGCCGACAGCGCGATTGCTTTTTTATCAGACAAAATTTATATTAAAGCGCCTGGTGTGGATCAATCTGTAAGTTATGCGACTGCGGGAATTAAATCCAAAGATGATTTGGTGAGTTTCTACCAGTCAATGGAAGACTTGTCAAAATACTTTATCCCGATTTTACTCGGTATTATTTTAATCGCGATGATTCTTGTGTCCTTCTTCAAAGTCGCACTCTATGCCCTATTCGGCTACATTATGAGCGGATTTGGTCGTATGGGAATCAGCTATTTCAACAACTGGAATATTGCGGCGTACAGTATGACGCTTGCTGCTGTGTTCACGATGATTATGTATTGGTTCCAAATCGCGGTTCCGTACCTCTCCACTATCAACATGGCCGTTAGCTTCTTCATTATTTTCCTAGTTATTCGGCAAATTCCACCGACAGACCAGAAGCAACCTGTCAAATAGTTCAATCGGAAAAGACTGTATCTGGCGCGACTGGATATAGTCTTTCCATTTGATACAATGTATAATAATTGGTGTTAGAGTTTCCTTTTTTAGCCTTTTCAAATTCTTATAATGGTGACACAATGCCATTTTCTCACCAATTTTTAATAAACAAGATGGATGATTTTTCACACGAATAGTGGTATGATTAGTAATGCATTAATAATAACAAATCCTGCAAGTTAGGATTATAAGGAGCGAATCGCTTTGACAGAAAGAACACATAGATCAAATACGCGGCCCGTAAAGGTTGGTAATTTGACCATAGGCGGTAGTAATGAGTTATTTATCCAGAGTATGGCAACAACGAAAACACACGATGTAGAGGCAACTGTTGCTGAAATTCATCGTCTCGAAGAAGCTGGGTGCCAAATTGTTCGTGTTGCCGTCCCTGATGAGCGCGCGGCGGATGCCCTTGCAGAAATAAAAAGCAGAATTTCGATTCCACTCGTAGCTGATATTCATTTCGATTATCGCTTAGCTTTAAAAGCAATCGATGCTGGTGTCGACAAAATCCGGATTAATCCAGGAAACATCGGTCGTCGTGATCGTGTTGTTAAAGTCGTGAACGCGGCCAAAGCAAAAGGGATTCCGATTCGTATCGGGGTCAACGCTGGTAGTCTTGAGAAGAAATTCATCGAGAAATACGGTTATCCTACAGCAGAAGGTATGGTAGAAAGCGCCCTCGATCATATCAAAATTCTAGAAGACCTCGATTTCCATGATATCATCGTCTCGCTTAAAGCATCCGATGTTAACTTGGCAATCGAAGCGTACGATTTGGCGTCGAAAGCATTTGATTACCCGCTACATTTGGGTATCACAGAATCAGGTACACAATTCGCTGGAGGTATCAAAAGTGCCGTCGGTCTTGGTGCGATTCTTAGCAAAGGCATCGGAAATACGCTTCGTGTCTCCCTGTCTGCTGATCCTGTAGAAGAGATCAAAGTAGCGCGTGAAGTGTTGAAATCATTCGGTCTTTCGTCCAATGCTGCGACACTTATCTCGTGTCCCACATGTGGTCGTATCGAAATCGATCTAATCAGCATTGCGAATGAAGTAGAAGAATACATTTCCACAATCAAAGCGCCGATTAAAGTTGCCGTGCTTGGTTGTGCCGTAAACGGTCCTGGTGAAGCTCGTGAAGCCGATATCGGAATCGCTGGTGCTCGTGGTGAAGGACTTCTCTTCCGTCACGGTAAAATCGTTCGTAAAGTTCCCGAAGAAACAATGGTTGAGGAATTGAAGAAAGAAATCGATATCCTAGCCGAAGAATATTTCGCTAAAAAAGCTGCTGAGGAAGCTGAAGCAGCAAAATAAGATAACAAAAAAGTCGACGCTACGAATGCGATCGACTTTTTTTGTTATAATTTCGTATTCCAAGCGGGTGCGGAAATATCATGCTCTGCAAAGAATAATAGTAAATCTTGATTCATACTTTCAACCTCAGCGCTCATATTCACCGCGTGATCACTAAATAAAACATCTGTTGCGATTTTCGATGTGAGTATGCGTTTTAATAAGAAACGCAACAAACCGACTGGCATCCGTTGCAACATTTTCATTTTAGATGGATTGATAGCGACGCCGCTTCGTTCTAGTGCTGTCAGATAGTTCTTCATCGTCCAAGCTATTTGCTCGATGGATGTTGCGGTTATTACTTCGGCTTGCGTTTTCAGTCCATTTTCAGCATACATATCTTTGGAAAGTGCGGCAACGAGGGCTACGTGTGTTTTCTGCATCGCATCCATGTCGTCAGAAATTGAATAAGCGATATTCGCATTTCGGAAAAGTTGTGCCAGTTTGCGGACGCGCTCTGAATCCTGACCGTCTATTTCGCCAAACATCGTTTTTTGAATCAGCTTCGGTCCATATTGGGAATGTAAGATGCCGTTTTTGATTTCGCCTCCCGCGCTTGGAAAACCTGGTAAAAGCCGCCCTGTCCCGAGAATTTGCTCCCATTTTTCATACCCACTCGGATTATTAATCAATGTGACAATGTTTTTACTCTGGTTATCTTTTAATGCCCATAATGCCGATTCTGCTTGTTCATATTTCACCGGAACGAAGATAAAATCATAGACATCGCTTACTTCTAGTTTTTCAATAACCTGAATTGTAACCGTTTTTGTTTCTCCTTTTTTATTAAATTGCAAACCTTTCTCTCGCAACGTTTGAAGTCGCTCACCACGTGCCAACATCGTCACTTCATATCCCGCCTCTATGAATGAAATCGCGTAAGTTCCACCAATAACTCCTGCGCCAAAAATTAAGATACGTTCTTTATGTCCTGTCATTCTATTCGCCTCATCTTCCGTAGGTTACTCAACACTTGTTGTTAAAGCAACTTGTGTATGATATGATTTTATGATACTATCGTATTTAGTACAACCATCAGATTGGCGATTATGTTGCTTAAATGGACACTTTACTTGAATTGGTGGGAAAGAATTTGGAGGATGAGAGATGACTTTAAAGCAAAAAGATCCGCGCGTCATACGAACTCGGCAATTAATTATTGATGCTTTTTTGGAATTGGTTCAGGAAAAGGATTTTGAAACAATCACAGTCAAGGATATCGCGGCGAAAGCAACGGTGAACCGCACAACTTTTTACGCGCATTTTGAAGATAAATATCTACTTTTAGAGTTCATTGTAACCGAGGCTTTTACACAGATTGTTACCGACCAGACTCCCGCTCATTTGAAATTGACTGAGCTGACCATTCGTGGATTAATTTTATCCATGTGTGATTACCAGGCTGCCGTTTACAAAGAATGCCATATTAGCTACACATCTGTTGTTTCGTTGATTGAAACGACTGTACGAGCGACATTGAAAGATATCATCACGACCATGCTTCAAAATAGCTCGCCGGAACAAAATAGCTTATCGAGAAACTTAATGGCAACCATTATTAGCAGTGCAATTTACGATGCGACCAAATTCTGGGTCCAAAAATCTCCAGAACTAACACCGGAAAATTTGGCTGACGAAATCCTTACCTTTGTTATGCCTAAAGAGTAGAGGCTCATTTGCTTTCACCGTCAATCTTTGTTACCATAGTTAAGGTCAACTATAATACAAACCTGAATGGAACTATTTTCATCGTTTCGTTCTTGTTTATTTGCTAGATTCTACACAGAAATTTATCTAGCAATGAAAGTGAGGAATTATGGGAACAAAAAAGGAAACTTCGCACAAAATTACAAATGTGTTTTGGATTACGCTAGCCATCACGCTTATCTTCGTTACAATCGGCATTCTAACACCAAAAGGTTTAGCTAGCGTAACTGCGAACATTCAAAATTTTATTACGACAACATTTGGCTGGTACTACTTAATTTTCGTTTCAGTCATCGTTATTTTCTGTTTTTACTTGATTTTTAGTCCGATTGGATCGATCAGACTCGGTAAAGCCGGAGAAAAACCAAAATATTCAACTATTTCTTGGTTCGGCATGCTCTTTAGCGCTGGAATGGGCGTTGGGCTTGTTTTTTGGGGCGCGACGGAGCCATTATCTCATTACGCGATTTCGAGTCCTGAGGCAGAATCTGGAACGAATCAGGCATTAATGGACGCCTTCCGTTTCTCCTTTTTTCATTGGGGAATTCATGCTTGGGCGATTTACGCTTTCGTCGGCTTAACGTTGGCCTACTTCCAGTTTAGACAGGACAAGCCAGGACTAATCAGTGCAACGCTTGATCCACTTCTTGGAAAATGGATGAAACCCTCTGTCCGTGTGACAATTGATGTAATAGCAGTATTCGCGACGATTGTTGGTGTCGCAACGACGCTCGGCTTTGGCGCAACGCAAATCAACGGTGGTTTATCCTTCTTATTCGATATTCCAATGAGTTTTAAAGTTCAGATTATCATTATTGCCATCGTTACCGTCCTGTTTCTGACTTCTGCCATGAGTGGGCTTGGTCGAGGTATAAAGTGGCTCAGCAATACGAACATGGTGTTGGCGGTTCTGCTGATGATTATTGTGATTATCGTTGGGCCTACTCTGCTGACGCTGAACATGATGACCGACGCTACTGGCGCTTATATGCAAAATTTTATCGGTATGAGCTTCCGAACTTCGCCAGTGGATGCGGCGGGTCGTGAATGGATTAATAACTGGACGATTTTCTACTGGGCTTGGTTTATTTCTTGGTCACCATTTGTCGGTATTTTTATCGCGCGGGTTTCCAAAGGTCGCCGAATTCGTGAATTTTTAGCTGGTGTTATTTTATTACCAACGTTACTTAGTGTCATTTGGTTCTCTGTTTTCGGAACTGCCTCTACCTCGGTGCAACGTGCTGGCTTCGACTTAACACAACTGAAAACAGAAGAAGTCCTGTTTGGGACATTCAACCATATGCCGCTTGGTTCACTATTATCTGTAATCGCGATTTTCTTGATTGGCGTATTTTTCATCACATCTGCTGACTCGGCGACATACGTGCTCGGTATACAAACAATGAATGGCGTGATGAACCCTGCCAACCGTGTCAAATTTATTTGGGGCATTATCCAGTCGCTGATCGCATCGATTCTACTTTTCAGTGGCGGTTTAGAAGGTTTGCAAAATATGCTGATCATCGTCGCCCTACCGTTTTCGTTTATCATGCTTTTGATGATGCTCTCGCTGTCCAAAGCATTGCGAAAAGAACGGCGCGACCTTGGCCTCTATATCAAACCAAAATCCTTGCGCAAGTCAAATTCTTAGAGGTATGATGGACGAGAAGGAGTGAAGACAAGATGAAAGATTTAAACTATGTCGTTCTTGATTTTGAAACTGCGAATGGTTCGCGGACAAGTCCTTGTTCGATTGGGATGGTCAAATATCTGAACGGCGAAAAACATTCCGAATACTATCAATTAATCAATCCTGAAGAAGATTTCTACGCATCGAATATTCGAATTCATGGGATTTACCCGGAAGACGTGTGGGAATCGCCGAACTGGTTGGAAGTCTATCCGAGTATCATGGATTTTATCGGTGACTTGCCAGTCGCGGCTCATTTTGCAACATTTGATATCAATGTTTTCCGTGCTACGACAGAGAAATACGGTCTGCCATTACCTGCAAATTTGTACTTCTGTTCCTGTGTGTTATCGCAAAAAATATTGCCGTTACGTTCGCATAAATTAAATCTTGTTGCTGACTATTTTGGTATCACATTTGAGCATCATCACGCCTTGGAAGATTCCATCGTTGCGGCTGATATCGTGTGTGAACTCGCCAATATCCAGCAAGTAAACACGATTCCCGAGTTAGTTGATTCGATTGGTTATCAGTTTGGTCGAATAAATGGTACTAATTTTGTCACCAAGAAAAAAACGCGTTCCCGCTAATGGGGCGCGTTTTCTTCTATTATCCAACTTTTGCGAGACAATCTGGACATTTCCCATACACTTCAAACTTATGGCCTTCCACTTGATAACCCGGCAATGCTTCTTCCAGAAAATCCATCGGGCACATCCGAATTTCACGTGTTTTCCCGCATTCCATACAAATAAAATGATGGTGATGTTCTTCATGTGCACACGATAATCGAAAATGTTTCTCACTCGACAACTCGGTTTCCTCAAACAAATCCAATTCCACAAACAAAGACAAATTACGGTAAATCGTATCAAAACTAATCCCTGGGAAATCCTCTTTCATGCACTCCAAAACTTCTTTTGCCGTCATGTAACGATTTTTTCGCGCAAAAAGATTAATTAGAAATTCGCGTTTATCCGTATGTTTGTATCCTTTTCGTTTCATTAATTGCAACGCTTCATTAGCTGTTAGAGACATTCGAATCACTTCTTTCGGCTATCGCCAGTTTTTGTTTCACTTTTTGAACACTAATCGTTATAACTAAAATGAGCACAGAGATAATAACAATCGAGCCACCTGGAGCTAGGTCGAGGTAAAAGGCACTCACAAGGCCGCCTATCACCGATATTTCCCCGAACAGAATCGCATAAGCAATCGTCTGTTTAAAGCCTTTAGCGATACGAATTGCGGCTGCTACAGGCAAGGTCATCAGGGACGACACGAGTAGAATCCCAACGATACGCATGCTGGATGCAATCACGAGCGCTACTAAAAGCATAAAAATCACATCCACCACTTTTGCAGGAATTCCCGATGCATTCGCGTACTCTTCGTCAAACGACAGCAAAAATAGTTCTTTATACAAGAAAAATACAGTGACTAATACAACAAAAGCAGTCGCCAAAATTGTCCACATATCCGAGGTACTCACGGCGCTGACACTTCCGAATAAGTAGCTGAACAAGTCGGTATTAAAGCCATTAGCAAGTGATATAAAAATAACACTGAATCCCATCCCCGCCGACATGATAATCGGTATCGCCAGTTCTTGGAATTGCTTATACACATTGCGCAGTTTTTCCATCAATAAGGAACCGCCAACTGCAAAGCCAAAGCCTAGATACAGCGGATTGAGCGCCACAAGTGGTAAATACATCTTGCTCAAATAGAGACTCACCGCAATGCCTGCCAAACTGACATGACTTAGCGCGTCAGCCATCAAAGAAAGCCGCCGAACCACGATAAAACTTCCCAAAAGCGGCGCCACAATCCCAATCACGATGCCGACGATAAACGTATTTCGGATAAAATCATATTCAAACAGGTTCGCAATCACAGTGTGTCACCCCAATCCGACTCGCCTCAAGCGCCTCAAGTTCTCGTTCCTCTAAGTACAGCTGATAATCGACCGCGGTCCCGTCAAAAAGCACCTTCGTATTCATGCTGACAATATGATCCACATACGAATTCACCGCTAAAATATCATGCGTCACGAGCAGCATCGTAATGTCCTCTTTCGCATTCAGCTCTTTCAATAACTCGTAAAAAGAAGCCACATTCTGCGCATCAATCCCAACCGTTGGCTCATCCAAAATCAGCATCTCCGGCTTACTCACAAGCGCCCGGGCGATAAAAACACGTTGCTGTTGTCCACCAGAAAGCTCGCCGATATTCCGCCCCGCAAACCGTCGCATATCCACAATGTCCAGTGCCTCGTAGACCGCTTCAAAATCATGACGATTCAATCGGCGAAACATCCCCTTCTTCTTCACCAAACCGCTAGACACGACTTCTTTCACCGTGGCAGGAAAAGCACCGTTAAACGCATTCGACTTTTGCGATACAAAGCCAATTTTAGACCAATCTTTAAAGTCTGCATGCGGTTTCCCGAACAAGGTAATCTCGCCTTGCTGCGTTTTTAGAAGACCTAAAATCAGTTTCAGCAACGTCGATTTCCCAGAACCATTCGGCCCAATAATCCCCGTGAAGCTGCCTTTTTTGATTGATAAGTTGATTCTCTGGAGCACTTCTTCTTTATCATAATGGTAGGAAATGTTCGCTACCTTTAATATCTCATCCATACCTTGAAAAAACTCCTTCTATACTTAAAAATCACTACTTTACCTAGTATACATAAAAATAGGGAACCTGTAAATCGTAATCACTCCTATTTATCATTTTTATTCGTTTATCAGATGATTAATGAAGGGCGATAAAGGGAAAACACAACTATGGAGGTGTTTAAAATGAAATTAATCTGGATGTATCTGTGCTTTGTGATCATGGTTGGCATGAATGCACTCGCTAATATTTTACCGCTGAATGGCGTGAATACTGGGGAAATCTCCAATCGCCTCGATGTTTTATTTACACCAGAGGGATATGTATTTATTATTTGGGGCGTGATTTACCTCAGCTTGTTCCTATGGCTCATCGCGCTGACTTTCAACCGAAAAAATGTGACGCAAGCGCTCGCCTTTTCATTCTCGATAACGTCTTTATTAAACGGTTTATGGATTGTTTGCTGGCATTATGGGTATTATCTAAGCTCCGTAATTGTCATGCTCTTACTCTTAATTGGTCTCATCACGTTGTACAAAGCACAACAAGCCGTGACAAAATCACTCATTTGGAGGGCGCCGATCAGTCTCTACTTAGGTTGGGTCAGCGTGGCAACTATCGCAAATATTTGTTATTACCTGACTTGGAAAGAAATCACTAGCTTCTTGGGACTTGGCGAAGGCGTTTGGACGATTGTGCTACTCATTGTCGCGACGCTTATCGCCTATACTTTCCGAGCCCGCGAAAACGATTGGATCGCGCCACTTGTCTTTGTCTGGGCATTCGTTGGGATTTATATCCGTGTACTGGACTGGAACGCCGTCGTTTCCTACACAGCGCTGATTCTGGCTATTGTCCTTTTCTTGGCAAACTTTATTCCGATTCGTCGGAGAACATAGGTGTTAAAAAGCGTTTTCCCGAGTGGAAAACGCTTTTTGCTAGATTTTTTTACGCATCTGGATTTGTGTCGCTACTTTTTCAAAGCCTCTGTCCAATAAAACAGGGAGATACTCGCTTGTCACGATCTCATTAAAAACCGCACAAGAAATACTGCCATACATATCGTGAAAACCCTGCAATAATCCTAGAATTTGATTTGGCGCATTATTTAATCTCACTTGCAAAAGAATCAGATTCTCATCCGAAATCCCATACACAATGTAACCTAACTGCTCATCATTCCGCCAAATAGTCGCGATTTTATGATGTGCTGCAATCCGATTTTGCCATGGTGACGCATCCTCTTCTAGCGCTATGTAATCGTTCGGATCGTTCACTTCTTTCAAGCGATACCCCGCCACACCAAAATCCTGCAAAGTCCCAGTAAGATAAATCAATTCATTTATCTGCGTGTAGCCTAACTTTTGATAAAGTCGAAGCGCAGGAATATTCTCTGAAATCACCTCTAAACGCGATTCATCCACGCCCTGCTCTCGGTAACTTTCAAAAAGCCGCTCCAAAAGTTGATTCGATATCCCCATTTTTCTAAATCTCGGCACAACCGCGAGTCCGCCAATCCACGCCATTCTAGTATTTGTAAAGTCGCGCGTTCCCGTCAATATAATCGCCGCAGCTTCGCCATCCACTTTTGCGATTAACGACTCGTGTGGTGATTGTTGCAATTTCTCCATTCTGGCAGTGAAACTCGCTTCGGTCATATCAGCCGGTACGAGATAATCTGCAAATGCCTCATTCCATAGCTCCACCTGTTCCACCAATGATAGGCTATCCAAACGATCTATCTCCAATATAATCGCCCCTTCCTATAGAAAAAGAAACAGCCTATAAAACTAAGCTGCTTCTCTATGTTACTATTTCGCAAAAATCTCTGTCAAAATTGGCACAACTTGCTTCTTACGCGATACAACACCGGCTAGCGGTGCCACATTCGTCGCAAAAACAACGCCATACGCCGCTTCGACTTTATCAGTTTTGCTACCAAGCGCAATGGCTACAGAATCATTCGTCAAAATATTGGTGATGACGAACAAATACAAATCAAGACCTTTATCAGCGATCCGTTTGCTCATTTCTGCTTCCACTTCTGTTTGGCGCACCAACACATCTTTTTCATCGACAACATTGATTTGTGCGATTTCTACTTTCGAACCGCCCATTTCGAATTCTTTGGCGTCCAGCAATAGTTCAGGAACCGTTTTAGTCGTCACATCTGCACCAGCTTTTAACATGTCCAAGCCATATGTAGCTGTTTCAACGCCTGCAATAGCTGCTAATTTTTCAGCGACTTCCTTATCTTCCGGTGTACACGTTGGTGATTGGTACAACAAAGTATCGGAAATAATCGCCGAAAGCATAAGACCCGCCGTCGTTTTCGAAATTTCGATGCCTTTTTCCTGGAATATTTTGGAAAGAATTGTTGCTGTACAACCAACTGGCTCCGCGCGGTAATACAAAGGATCTGCCGTTTCAAAATTCGCGATACGATGATGATCGATAACTTCTACTACAGTAACATCTTCAATATCAGCTACGCTTTGTTGCTTCTCATTATGATCTACTAAGCTAACCGTTTTTACTTCATTCGCAACCGTTTCAACAAGGCGCGGCGCTTCTACCTTGAAATAATCAAGGACGAAAGCCGTCTCACTATTGATTTCGCCAAGACGAACTGCTTCAATATCTTGACCTTGCGCTTTCTTTAGTTCAGCATAGGCAATCGCCGAACAAATGGTATCTGTATCCGGGTTTTTATGTCCAAAAACGAGTGATTTTGTCATGTTTTTATCTCCTTTATTAGCGCCTTATTCGGCCGCCATGATTTTCGTTAACAAATCTGGATCAAATGTTTGGCTACGTAGCATCGCAATTTCATGCTTATACGGAGCTTTCTTATTCTTCTTATCTTCACCAACGTACGGCGTTTCCAAAATTTTAGAAATGTCGTCCAGCTGTGGATGATGCACGATATAATTCAGCGCGTCAAAGCCAATATGACCGAAGCCAATATTCGCGTGACGATCTTTATGCGCGCCTCGTTCATTCTTACTATCATTGATATGTAACACTTTCAAGCGATCCAAACCAATAATTTTATCAAACTGGTTCAAAACGCCGTCAAAATCGTTCACAATATCATAACCAGCATCATGCACGTGACACGTATCAAACGTCACAGAAAGTAACTCATTATGCGTCACACCGTCCATAATCGCTGCGATTTCTTCAAACGTTCGGCCAATCTCTGTGCCTTTTCCAGCCATCGTTTCCAGAGCAACTTGCACGTTCTGATCCGGTTTCAACGATTCATTCAAGCCTTTAATAATCTGCTTGATGCCCATTTCTGCGCCTTCACCAACATGTGCGCCAGGATGAAGAACGATTTGTTTCGCGCCAAGAGCCGCCGTACGTTCCACTTCTGACTGCAAAAAAGTCACGCCGATTTCAAATGTTTCTGGTTTCACGGCATTTCCAATATTAATAATGTAAGGGGCATGCACCACGATATCCGTGATGTCATGCTCTTTCATATGCGCAAGTCCCGCTTCAATGTTCAAGTCTTCAATCGGTTTTCGTCGTGTATTTTGTGGCGCGCCCGTGTAGATCATGAATGTATTCGATCCATAAGACGCTGCTTCCTGACTTGCGGCAAGCATCATATCTTTACCGCTCATCGAAACATGTGAGCCTAATCTTAACATGCTAATTACCTCCCGCGTTTGTTCATTTTTCTTTCGCGACGTTTAATTTCATTCATTTTGTAGTTCAGTTTCTTTTTGTAGTTTGGTTTGCCTTTTTCTTTGGCTTTTTTACGCATACCGATTTCGCGTGGATCCGCTGCTTCGCGCTTCGCTTCACGTTTTTGACGACGATTACGGTCATCCGCATCAACAAATTCGCCATTTTTAAGATCGATGTGCTTGAATTCGATATTCATTTTTTCCAATTGGTTCAGTGCATCCTCATCCGATGGTTCGTAAATCGTAAGCGCGATACCAGAGTGCCCCGCGCGACCTGTACGACCCGTTCTATGGATATAAAAATCAAGATCGCTTGGTAATTCGTAGTTAATGATATGGCTGATTCCTTGAATATCAATACCACGTGCCGCTAAATCAGTCGCCACAACATATTGGTATTCCAAGCTTTCCAATTGTTTCATTGTACGTTTACGCTCGCGAGCTTCGACTCCGCCATGAATCTTAGCAACTTTCAAACCGCGTTCTGTCAAGCCTTTCGCCACTTCATCCGCCATTGCTTTCGTGTTTGTGAAAACGACTGCTAAATATGGTTGGTAAGCTACGAGCGCGTCTTTTAGAATATCGATTTTATTCTTACTACGACGGGCAATCAGTTGATGCGCCACATCCGTATTCGCCAAAGCTTGAGGCTGAATATGCTCATAACGCGGATTTTCCATGTATTTCTTCAAGAAAGGTTTCAATTTTTGCGGGATTGTTGCTGAGAAAACAAGCATTTGCAGGTTCTCAGGCATTTTGCTCGCAATTTGATCGACATCCATTAAGAATCCCATATCAAGCGTCATATCGGCTTCATCGATAACAAAGACTTGCGTTGTATGAACGAGTAGCGCTGTTTCACGAATTAAATCATTAATTCGACCAGGCGTACCAACAACAATATGTGGCTGCTGCTTCTTCAAACGATCGATCGTTCTTTGTTTATCCGTACCACCAATAACGAGTAGCGAACGAATGTCGTCATCGCTATATTTGATGAGTTTTTTGATTTCGTTATGAATTTGTGTTGCGAGCTCACGACTAGGCGCTGTAATAACTGCCTGCACGCTATCTTTGTCCGCTCTAATTTTGTTGATAATTGGCAGTAAGAAAGTATGCGTCTTCCCAGTTCCCGTTTGAGATTGCCCCACAACGCTTTCGCCTTTCATAATTGCCGGAATTAATTTCTGTTGTACCTCTGTTGGTTCATAAAAACCTAATTTATCAATGGCAAGCTGAATAAAAGGTTGAAAATGAAATTGATCAAACCTTGTTTTTTTGTTCATTTTTCCACTCCGTTCTGTTCCTAAACGTTAGTATAGCACACAATAGGGTATACAGTCACTAGTAAAGTTGGAGAATCTACTTCATAACACCGCTTCAACCTATCTAACCCAAAAAGCCTTCTCAAAAGTTAGACAAATTTCCTAACTTGTTGAGAAGACTCCATACTTTCATTTTAATTCAGCAAAATTGGACCAATTATAAACTTTTAATAAATGGCTCCATTATTTCTGCAAGATGCTGATGCCCTTGCGTATTCAAATGAACGCCATCCGGAGCACCATACTGCCTACCTTCAGAGCTACCCAAGTTAAGCGAATCAATTTCATATAAGTTCAAATGCTTAATATTATAGCGATCACAAATATCAATCTCCGCATTAACATACGCATAATCTGGGATACTGATATGATTTACGGGTGGGAAAAAGGTCCGGCTGTACATCGAGATAAAGCCGATTTTTTTATTAGGATATTTTTTAACCAAGCCTTTTAGAAGCGTATCGAGCGCACCGTAATACGTGCTATTCGCAGTATCATTTAGCGTACCGAGCTCCACATTTCTGCCATAGTCATTAAGACCTCCAAAAACAGTAATCAAATTCGCACTATCATCCATAGATATGTAACGTTCACTCATTGGTAAGGAAAGATTCGATATCGTAGAGCCACTCTTACCATAATTATTGACTTTTTTAATCTTCATGTCTTCCTGAATGTAGTCAAAATACCTTTTAGTTGCCGTTGTATTATTTGGATCTGTCAAGCTATCCCCCAAGACATTCCAAGTTGTGTTCGTCCAATCCGTTACCTCGGCCGCATTAACTTTACCTGTACCCATCGTTAAAGTTAATAGCAATGCCATTATTAATACTAGTTTCTTCATCTTTTCCACTCCTCATTATAATTTGCCTCTATAGTCGAAAATAACCATAAAAAACGATTCATTGTAGCATTAAAAAAACAATTGGACAAGGGGAATTTAGACGTTTTTCATCCAGTAGAACTCCGCTAGTTGAAACCATGCGAAATCTGGCTTATAATAGATAAGTAGTCGGCATTTTTGTTGTCCTGCCTAACTATTGCTACACCTTGAGAAATTTAGGAGGTTTAACATTGGAAATTATAAAGATTGCCCCTCGTGGTTATTGTTACGGCGTGGTGGATGCGATGGTGATTGCGCGTAATGCTTCACTCGATCCGAACCTGCCTCGCCCTATTCATATACTCGGCATGATCGTTCATAATCAACATGTCACAGAAGCTTTTGAAGATGTGGGGATTGTCACGCTTGATGGTCCAAATCGAGAAGCTATTTTAGACCAAATCGATAGTGGTACCGTCATTTTCACAGCACATGGTGTTTCGCCGGCCGTAAAAGAACGCGCCAAAGCGAAAGGTCTGACAACGCTTGATGCCACGTGCCCCGATGTGACGCGAACTTACGATTTAATTTTAGAGAAAAAGCATGAAGGTTTTCATGTCATTTATATCGGCAAAAAAGGCCATCCAGAGCCAGAAGGTGCGGTTGGTGTCGCGCCAGATATCGTGCATCTCGTTGAAAATATGGAAGATGTCGATGCGCTGTCACTTACTAACGAGAAAGTTTTTGTGACCAATCAAACGACGATGAGTCAGTGGGACGTGATGGATTTGATGGATTATATCCAGTCGGTCTATCCGCAAGCTGAGCAACATCAAGAAATTTGCATGGCGACACAAGTTCGTCAAGAAGCCGTGGCCAAACAAGCAAAAGGCGCGGATGTGACGATCGTTGTCGGCGATCCAAGAAGCAATAACAGCAATCGTTTAGCCCAAGTATCCGAAGAAAAAGCGGGTGTTCCGGCACATCGAATCGCTAACATTGAAGAGTTGAATCTTGATTGGATTAAAGACGCGAAGAAAGTAGCCGTCACTGCTGGAGCGAGTACACCAACGCAAATCATTCGGGAAGTTCTCGTTTTCCTAGACGCCTATGACCCAGAAGATGCTACAACTTGGGAGCGCAATCATGATGTTGACCCAGTCAGCATTTTACCGCGCGCCCGTAAGAAAAATATTGAAAAACAACGCGCTGCCCGTTTAGAACACTTAAAAAACGGCGGCAAGTGAAAAAAGGATTAGAGCGCGAAATATCTGCTCTAATCCTTTTTTACATGTATAGAATAATTAAACATACTACATTAGCAAACGCTGTGCAAAATGGTCCTACTGTTTTCAACGTATTTTTGATGCGAATTCCAATAATCCCATCAAAAAGTTGCACAAGAATCATCGCCATCGCGACAGCACACAGATACGCATCTACATGATAAAAGAAAGGTACAGTCGTAGCAATAAGTAAAGCCAAACTCCTCGACACAGCATACATCGCGTTTGAAAGAGTCTCCGTCGTCGCGCTCCGATATGCATCAATGGAAAAGCCGAAACTTACAGCGGCGCTAATAAAAGTCATCGCTGCACAAAAATAAAAAATCATCATGTCCATATCCTCTTAATAAAATGTAAATGGATTCGTATTTCGCTCTGATACAATGAGATCCACTTCATATCCATTCAGCTCGCTCGCCTCGTCAAATTGCTTTAATAGGCTCGCTTTCATCACTTTTTCCATATAGTGCCCAGCATCAATTGTCGGCAAATCAATCGCCATCAAGTCATGCCCTGTATGATAGTAAATATCCCCCGTAATGTAGACATCAGCCCCAGCGCGCTTGACATCATGAATAAACTTATTACCATCTCCACCAATAATCCCCACTTTTCGCACAGAACGATTCGTTTCCCCAATCACTCGCACGCTATCAATTGAAAGTTTTTCCTTCACAAAACCAATAAAAGCCTCTAAATCAATTGTTTTCGGCAAATTTCCAATCCTGCCCAATCCCATTGCAGACGTAACATTCTCAATTGGATAAATATCAATCACTGGAACCTCATATGGATGCGATAATTTCACCGCTTTGACGATTCGATCCATTTCAGAATGCGGAAAAATTGCTTCAATTTTGATTTCTTGCACCGTTTCAAGATCCCCTGGTCGCCCAATTGTGGGGTTGGCTTGATCACTAGGCAAGAACCGGCCTGTTCCTTCAATCGAGAAAGTGCACTCGGAATAACGGTCTGAAAACCGCCCTGCACCATTATTAACTAGTGCTAGACGAATAGTCTCCTCCGCAAAGTCGGGCGTATAAACCGCTATTTTGCTATAAGTTTCTGTATATGTAGGAACAATGATTTCAGTTTCGCTCAGCCCAAGCAAATCACTAATCGCGTCATTCACACCACCGTTCACAATATCTAAGTTCGTATGCGCAGCGTAAACGATAATATCATGCTTAATCAACTTTTTCACGATTCTACCTTGAGGCGTTGCGAAGTCTATTTTTTTAAGCGGTCTGAAAAGTAGCGGATGGTGCGCGATAATCATGTCCACGCCTTTTTCAATCGCTTCATCTACCACATTTTCCAGCACATCAAGCGTGAACATAATTTTGCGGATTTTACGCGCTAAATCGCCAATTTGAAGTCCAATTGGATCGCCATCCATCGCATATTTTTTCGGTGCAATACCTTCTAAAACCGCGACATACTCGTAACCATTTGCTACCTTCATCGTAACACATCCTCTATTATTTTTATTTTCACGGCTAATTCTGCCAGTCTCTCTGCATTCTTTGTATTATTAGCATCAATTTTAGCCTGAATTCCCTGCCAATTCTCCAATTCATGCCTCCACTTCGCCTGAAAAACAGCTGACTTCTCTCGCATTAAAAACGGTCCCAATAAGCGCTCTGCGTCAGAGTACGTCACAATTTCTGGGCTCGGTTCTAAAACGAGTATTTCGTAAATCTTATTATCCTCACACAAAATCGCTTCGGAAATAAGCGCCCATTGATTAGCCTCGCCCCATTCACGCAACTGGTGCGCCGCAATGTTCGGCTGTAGGACAAGACGTTTTACGCCCGCCAATTTCGTAGCCCCTGCTTCTAAAATCGAGCGAATAAGTGCTCCGCCCATGCCAGCAATAACAACGACATCAATCGCATCTTCCTGTTCAATAACCGCCAATCCATCACCTTTACGAACAGCGATTTCTCCTGTCAATCCTAGACTCCGAACTTGTTTTGTAGCCGATTGAAAAGGGCCTTCCACAACCTCACCCGCAATCGCAAACTCTACTTGGCCTTTTTGGGCTGCATAACATGGCAAATATGCATGATCGCTACCAATGTCTGCAATTCGCGACCCTGCCGGTATGTAAGATACCACTTTTTCTAACCGTTCTGATAATTGTTGTTCGTTCAAAAAAATCATCCTTTGTAAAAAAGAGAGCGCGATTGTTACGCACTCTCCTTTGAAATTTTTATTCTAAGAAATCTTTTAACTGTTTGCTACGACTTGGATGTCTTAATTTGCGTAGCGCTTTTGCTTCGATTTGACGAATACGCTCACGAGTAACGCCGAATACACGACCAACCTCTTCAAGCGTGCGCGTACGACCATCATCTAGACCAAAACGCAAACGAAGTACATTTTCTTCGCGGTCTGTTAACGTATCAAGTACGTCTTCTAACTGCTCTTTTAGCAATTCATATGCCGCATGATCCGATGGTGATGTTGCTTCCTGGTCTTCAATGAAATCACCAAGGTGCGAATCATCCTCTTCACCGATTGGCGTTTCAAGCGATACTGGTTCTTGCGCAATTTTTAAGATTTCACGGACTTTTTCTGTCGGTAAATCCATTTCTTCACCGATTTCTTCAGGTGATGGGTCACGTCCCAAATCTTGAAGTAAGGAACGTTGGACACGGATTAATTTGTTAATCGTTTCAACCATGTGAACCGGGATACGAATCGTGCGCGCTTGATCGGCAATGGCGCGGGTAATCGCTTGACGAATCCACCATGTCGCATACGTACTAAATTTGAACCCTTTGTTAAAGTCAAACTTCTCAACTGCTTTCATTAATCCCATATTACCTTCTTGAATCAAATCAAGGAATAACATACCACGACCAACGTAACGTTTCGCGATACTAACAACGAGACGTAAGTTAGCTTCTGCCAAACGTCCTTTTGCCTCAACATCGCCTTGTTCGATACGCTTCGCTAAGGCAATCTCTTCATCCGCGGAAAGTAGATTCACACGACCGATTTCCTTTAAATACATCCGCACAGGGTCATTAATTTTAACACCTGGAGGTACGCTCAAATCATTCAAGTCAATTTCAGCAGTCTCTTCTTTGATTAATTCCGCTTCATTCGGATCATCTTCCTCGTCATCATCCGAAACCTCAATCGTTAATACTGTAAGCAATTCTAAAAATTCGTCCATTTGGTCACTATCTAAAGTAAATGGCGCAAGTTTGGCAGCGATCTCGGCGTACGTTAAAGACCCCTTCTTTTTGCCATCTTCAATTAATAATTCTTTTGCTTTATCTAGATTCAAATCTTCTGGTTTCGTTTCTTGCGGTTTTTTAGCCATAGTCTGCCATGTCCTCCTTCCAAAATAACCGTCAATGATATACCTTACCTCATTGCCCAGTTTCTAAACACCTGACGCGCCCTGACTCATACTTAGAGAGCCAAATATTGCGTTAGTGCATGCTTCTATATTTGTAGGTATGCCTGTTGTAACATCTTTCTAGTGAATTGTTTTACCTTAAATATTACGTTTTAAATCAGCCCGCATCGTCGTGATAGTTCTGGCTAGTTCTAATGCCAGCGCCATCTCCCCCTGTTGCGAGGCTACTAATAACTGTTGTTCTTTTTCTTTAATATCTCGCTCAATACCTGCTTTTTTTAAGCTGAAAATATAATCTTGATACTCTTCATTGGTCACATCTGAATTCACAACCATCATTTCGAGTTCACTGACTAAATTTCGCGACACCTCATTTGGAAGCTGATCCATTAAAGCAAGCGGATTAGCATCATTCCCAGAAGCATAAAAGCCAATTAGATGCGTATACAATGCTTGATAATTATCATGATAAAAATCAATTTCCTGCTCCTGCATCATATTTCGAATCTGAATAAACGCATCACGATCTTCCAGCATGTATTTCAACAGACGTTTCTCTGAGGTCAGTCCAGCAGATGGCGCTTGATTTGGCTGCTGAAAATGAAACTCCTCGTGAACAGGTCCACCACCGCTATCATAGACTGGGTACTCTCCAAAATCCTCTGGCGGAGGCCCTCCATAATCACGCGTTTTTGGCTTCACTCTCGTCGCAACAGATTGCTGTAACTGCTGTTTCAACGCATCCATCGACAACTCAAATTCCGAGCCCAACTGTTTCAAATAAAGCTCCCGCTCCACAGCCTGATCCAGTTTGCCGATTTCAACGAGCGCTTCACCTAAATAGGCAATTTTCTCCGTTTCGTTCTGAAGATTACGATTCCGCCTCAAAAATTGCAGTTTAAAAGCCGTCCAACTCAAGCGTTGATGCGCATAGACCTCTGCAAATTTCTCTGCTCCTTCTGAACGAATAAAATCATCCGGATCTTTCCCATTCGGCAATTGCAATACAAAAACTTCTAGCCGATGTTGTTCCGCCAGTAGTGTCCCAGCTTTAAAGCTCGCCTCAATACCAGCGCGATCACCATCGTAACAAATAACGGCTCGGTTCGTGACACGCCGAATCATCTGCACATGTTCCTCCGTTAGCGAGGTCCCCATCGAAGCCACGCCATTTTGAAACTCTGCCGAAACACCAGAAATAACATCCATATAGCCTTCCAATAGCAGGATTTCCTCTTTTTTACGAATCTCCTGTCTCGCATCAGAAAAATGATATAGGATATTTCGTTTATTAAAAATCGGCGTCTCCGGACTGTTCAAATATTTCGGACCATCGTCTTGATTAAAAAGGCGCCCCGAAAAACCAACCAATTGACCGCGATCATTCTTAATCGGAAACATAATCCGATTTCGGAACCGGTCTACTATGTTACCATCATCGCGCTCCGTAAGCAAGCCACATTCCACCGCGAGCGGCAAATCAATCTCGCGCTTCTTCAAAAAAGTGGTTACCGTTAACGCATCTGCCGGTGCAAAACCAATCTCAAAATGATCTAATTCCTGTTCCGACATGCCTCGATCGAGCAAGTATTGTAAAGCCTCTTGCCCTTCCTCGGTCTCCATCAACAAATAATGATATAACTTACTCGTCAATTGATGGATTTCAATCATCTTACCTTCTTGACTATCAGGCCGATTTGCAGGCGTTCCGTCACCAGAAGATATCTCAATATCTAACGGAATATGCGCGATGTCAGCCACTTTCTTCACTGACTCAACAAACGAAAGACCATCAATCTGCATTAAAAATGAAAAAACATTGCCTCCCTTACCACACCCAAAACAATGGAAAATCTGTTTCTCAGGTGATACCGAAAAGGATGGTGTTTTCTCGCCATGAAAAGGACAAAGCCCCGTGTAATTACGCCCTTGCTTCTTAAGCTGAACATAACTTCCAACCACGTCCACAATGTCTGCTTGGGAACGTATCTCATCAATTTTCTCTTCTGGAATCCGTTGCATCTTCTATTATAACCTCGCTTTTATAAACGTATCCAGCTTCTGTAGAAAATTCTCATTATCTTGAAAACTCATCGCTCGTGGGCCTTTACTATACTTGCCTTGTCTACGTTCTTTCGCGTGCAAATACCGCATATCAAGCATCATTGCCATCTCACTTTCGCGATATTCCTCCCCGCGATTAGAAAAAGTAGCGACGTCTTTCGCAATTAACATGCTGGCAAGCCCAATATCTTGCGTCACCACGATATCGCCACTCTTCGCTAGATTAAGTATACGCATGTCCGCAGATTCCTTATCCGTATCAACAAAAACCCACACTTCACCTGCTGGCAAATTCACAGAAAAGTGATTGTATGACGCCACAAAAGTCATTGGCAAATCATATTTCTTCGCTAATTCACGTATCTCATCCTTCACAGGACAAGCATCTGCATCGATAAAAATCTTCATGTTTCTCCCTCCCCATATCTATATCATTGCTATATTTGGAGAAAACACATAATCCACACATAAAAATATATTATAGGCGATCAAAACAAGAATTTCCACCGTTTTAATCGCTATAATATATATATTCGCCATAAAATCTGATTTTCCTTCTATAATTCTAAATTTTCATCAACAATTTCACCAATATGCATTAAAATATCATTCGCCGTCTCTTCAATCGCTTTATTTGTAACATCTAAGACGTAACATCCAAGTTTATTCGTGAGTTCCGTAAAGATCTCCAGCTCCGCATCAATCCGATCGTGACTCGCATAATTACCAACCCCACTAAGTCCAATCGAAGCTAACCGTTTTTCACGAATCTGATTCAATTTTTCCTTGCTGATTTTTAAGCCAATAATCTTATTTGGGTCGATTTCGAACAATTCTTCTGGAACTTGCGCTTCTGGAACAATCGGTACATTGGCTACTTTCAAGCCTTTGAGCGCCAAATATTGCGAAAGTGGCGTTTTTGATGTCCGAGAAATCCCGATTAACACATAGTCCGCTTGCAACAGCCCGCGTGGATTACGACCATCATCATTTTCCACCGCGAATTCAATCGCAGCGACTTTCCGGAAGTAAGCTTCATCAAGCGATCGTACCATACCAGGCTCCGAAAGCGGCTTAATTTGATACGTTTCTTCCAACTGTGCCAGAAGCGGTCCAAAAATATCGATTATCGGTACGCCAAAGCTTTTCGCGGTTTTATTTAACTCCTCGCGCACTTCCTCGACAACGATAGTATGCACAATAATGCCATTGTTCACGGCCACTAAATCAACAATTTCCTCAATCATATCCGGTGTGTCTACGTGGTGAAAACGGTGAATAAACTGCGGACTCTTACCAAACTGCATCAAAGCCGCGCGCGTTACTAATTCTGCCGTTTCCCCTGTTGAATCCGAAACGACGTATACTGCTGGTTGTGTCATAGCCATTAGCTCCTTTCATTAAAAAGCTTCTCGTTCTTATTTCACGTTGATTTCTTCAATTTGGGCAAATTCCTTAATGAAGCTCGCTAGTTCAAACAATAGCGCCAAACGGTTATTTCGAACCGCTTCATCGTCACTCATAACAAGCGTATTCTCAAAATAGGCATCAATCGCTGTACGTAATGCTGCAAAAGCTCGCAATCTGTCTACGATTATTAGTGTTGGGTAATCTGCTTTCAACTTCTGAACAGCATCAAACAACTGTTGCTCCGACTCGTTTTCAAAAAGACTTGGGTCGATAATAACCTCGCCGCCTTGATGCTTTTTAGAAATATTGACAACACGTGCTAGAGCTTCCATTGTTGGACGGAACCAATCCGCATCGCGATTCTTATTCAGCAACTCCGCGCGCTCGATCAACTCCGGTACAACATTACTGCCAGCGCTAACCACCGCATCAATAATATCATGACGAATTTGTTGATCCGAAAGAATGGCACGTAGTCGATTTTGCAAGAATAATTCTACCTGCTCGAAAACTTCTTCACTTGGGATTGTATTCAGACCTTCTGCTCGCTCGATTTCTACCGTATCCGCTAATACGCTAAGCAATTTTATATCCCAGTTTTTCGCTTGAATAATACGCATAATTCCGAGCGCGCTACGACGTAAACTAAATGGATCCGCAGAACCAGTTGGTACGATATTCACGCAGAAAAATCCAGTCAATGTTTCTAGTTTATCCGCAACTGCGAGTAACGCACCGATATCGCTTTGTGGCAGTTCACCATCCGCCGATGTCGGCATGTAGTGCTCCCGAATCGCCGTCGCCACTTCTGCATCTTCGCCTTGTAATAACGCATATTTTTCACCCATGATTCCTTGTAATTCAGGAAATTCACCGACTAAATTCGTCACTAAATCAAATTTATAAATATCCGCAGCACGCGCAATCTTCCCTTTTTGCGCATCGGTCATGTGTAATTGTTCCGCAATAATCAGTGCCACTTTTTTCACACGTAGCATTTTTTCCGTCAACGTTCCTAATTTCTCATGGAAAACAATGTTATTCAGTTTTGCAACGGCTTCGTCAATCGTAATTTTCAAATCTTCTTGATAAAAGAAATCCGCATCCGATAAGCGCGCGCGTAGGACTTTTTCATTCCCTTTCGCAACAGTTTCCAGATGTTCATGGTTCCCGTTTCGAACCGTGATAAAGTACGGTCGCAATTTGCCAGCGTCGTCAACCACAGGGAAATAACGTTGGTGCTCCTTCATCGTCGTAATCAGAACTTCCTCCGGCAACTCCAAATACGCCTCGTCAAAAGTAGCGTGCAGGACTGTCGGATATTCTACTAAATTATTAACCTCTTCCAAAAGATCCGCGTCAACAGGAATCTTCCAGTTCTCTACCGCTTCGATTTCCTCAATTTGGCTCACAATCGCCGCTTTTCGTTTCGCTGCATCCGCAACTACAAACTGGCTCAAAAGTGCTTCTTCATACTCAGCTGGATTAGTAACCGTCACAGAACCGCCCAAGAAGCGATGTCCACGCGTTTCATTTCCAGTCGTCACATTCGTAATTTCAAATGGAATCACTTGATCTCCAAACAGCGCGATTAACCATTTAATCGGACGAATATATTTCAAATCATAGGCCGCCCAGTGCATACTAACTGGGAACGTCATGGAAGTAATGATTTGGCGCATCTCTGGCAATAAGTCAATCGTCGCTGCACCTTTTACTTCTTTCTCCAAATAAATATATTCCACACCATTAATTTCGCGGAATTCCAATGTTTCAGGATCGACACCTTGACCTCTCGCAAAACCTTGCGCCGCTTTTGACCAGTTACCATCCGCATCTTTCGCGATTTTTTTAGCTGGACCTTTCGACTCTTCCACACGATCCGCCTGTTTTTCAGCTAAGTCTTTCACGATCACTGACAAACGGCGAGGACTTGAGTAAACTTCCGTCGTTTTATATTCCAAATCATTCTCTGTAAGCCATTTTTCAACACGTTCTTGTAATTGTTTCACTGACGCAGTAATGTATTTTGCTGGCATTTCCTCTAAACCAATCTCCAATAAAAAATCTTTACTCATGATCTGCGCCCTCCTTTTCTTTCAACAGTGGGAATCCAAGTTTTTCACGTTCGTTATAAAAAGTTTTTGCAATACGACGCGCTAAATTCCGAATTCTAGCGATATACTGCGCGCGTTCTGTCACGGAAACAACGCCTTTTGCATCGAGCAAGTTAAAAGTATGTGAACATTTCAACACATAGTCATATGCCGGAAAAACAAGGCCCTCTTCCATTTGACGACCAGCCTCACGCTCATACGTATCAAAAAGTGATAACAACATGTCGCCGCTAGACGTTTCAAAGGCATACTTCGAGTTTTCAAATTCTGCTTGATAAAAAATATCACGATACGAAATGCCGTCCGTCCACTCCAAATCAAACACGTTCTCTTTTTCTTGAATATAAGAAGCTAAGCGCTCCAAGCCATACGTAATTTCCGATGTCACCGGAGAACATTCCAATCCACCAACCTGTTGGAAGTACGTAAACTGCGTGATTTCCATCCCATCAAGCCAAACTTCCCAACCAAGACCCGCGCAACCAAGCGACGGATTTTCCCAGTTATCCTCAACAAAGCGAATATCATGCTCCAACGCGTTAATTCCAAGCTTTTCAAGCGATCCTAAATACAACTCCTGAATATTATCAGGTGACGGCTTCATCACAACTTGAAATTGGTGATGCTGAAATAAACGATTCGGATTTTCCCCATAACGACCATCAGCAGGACGACGAGAAGGCTCCACATAACCCGCTTTCCATGGCTCCGGACCAATCGCTTTTAAAAATGTATACGGGCTCATTGTTCCCGCACCTTTTTCCACATCATAGGATTGCAACATAATACAACCTTGTTCAGACCAATAATCTTGCAACGTTCGGATCATCGTTTGTAAATTCATCAAATCCACCTCCATAAAATTAGGCATATAAAAACCCTCGCCTCTATGCCTCCTAAAAAGAAAAGCATAGGGACGAGAGTTACACTCACGCGGTTCCACCCTATTTGGACAGATTATACCCGATATAAATCGGCGACAAGCGCTCGATTTGTGTAAAGCCATGTTCTACATCCTACCCATTTTTAATACAAAAATCGGTTTGGCTTTACCTCGCAAAAGAGTATTCTCAAATCCCACCTTGATTTCATTCGTGCTCGGGAAGGCCTTCTTAAAAAGATTGACGCTCGGCTCACACCATCTCCGAACTCGCTTAGAAAAGAGCTTTTTAATACTATTTTTCCGTCGTTGCACCTATTGTATATACCTTAAAATTTACCGCATTTTGAACAAAAAGTCAATCGTCATCTTCTTTTTTCGTTGGGTCTTTTAAAAGTTCATCCCAGTTCTTCATATTATTAAGGAACTTCTTGCTCTTCAAATACAAGCCGGAATACTGTTCATAATAGGTATCAATCGCGCGCTGGACCTCTTCTTTCGTCTCTTGTTTCACATCAATATTTCCGAGCCGATCCAATTGAAAAATATAAAACAAACGCATCAACTTCACCGATTTTTCCGTCATATGAAGGCGGTACTTGTCTCGCTCAAAACAGCGGTGACACACAATGCCATTCGCATACGCCGAAAAATCAAACCGTCCTTCTGTTTGCCCACATATCGCGCATCGATCCATCGTCGGATACAAGCCCAACACCGAAAGCATCTTCATCTCAAAAATCTGCGTCAATACCTGAGGATCATATCCTTCATCAATATGGTGAATAATTTGATAAAACAGGTTGTAAAGCGGACCATTCGCCTGCTGTTCCTCCGTCGCTTTATCAAGCAATTCACACGCATACGTCGCATAAGCTGTCAGAAAAATATCTGTCTGAATCGATGAAAAAGAAGTAATCGCTTCCCCTTGTTGCAATGTTCCTAACCCACGATTCGGGTAAAAAGTGAAGACGCCGTTTGTGAATAATTGTGTCACAGCAGCCAGCCGACTCTTTGTTTTTTTCGCACCACGGGCGACTAAACCAATTTTGCCATACTCCTTCGAATAAATGACAACGATTTTATCAGATTCACGGTAATTGGTCGTTCGAATGACAATTCCTTCACATTTTTCCATCTCGATTCACTCCTTATACTCCATTATACAACACCAATTTGAAAAAAAGACAGGTTTTCGTTTATTTAATGCCTGAGCTGTTGTACAATGAAAGTATTACGATATAAAGGGAGCGTTTTTCAGATGATGGTAGCATTGATATTATTTGCTGGATTTTTCTTATTTTTATGTTTGGTCGGTCTGATTGTCGGTATTATTTTACTTATCGTTAGGAAAAATAAGATGCCTGGAGCGATTATGATGTCCTCTGCAACTTTTCTTGGAATCATTTTTTGTGGCGTTTTTGCAATTAGCTTTATTTTTAGTGGGAGTTACGCCAGTGATTCGATGATGGATAACCAGTCGATGATGTACGATGATTTAATGGATGGGTCGACCTATGACGATACAGACGGCGAGGATGACCCTTACAATGACTCTGAGGAATATTATGATGAGGATTACGATTATTTTTCGGATGAATACACCGAGTATAAAGTGGGACAAGCCGCAGAGGTAGACGATAACGTATTTGTGAATGTCACGAAAATCGAGAAATGGGCTGGTGACAAAGAGTTCCATAGTCCGATGGCTGGTTACTATGTAAAAGCAACGGTGACAATTGAAAATAAAGATGTTCGTTCGACTACTTACTACGCTGATGATTTCTTGATTTATGATAATGATGGACTAGAGGGCGATAACGCATATAAAGAAGATTGGCGCGTCGTGGTGAAACCTGGAACCAAAGTTACCAAGGAGATCTATTTCGACGTTTACGGTGATGGCCCGTTCCATATTGTCTGTTATGGTGTATCGTGGAGTGGTAGTATAAAATAAGGATACAATACGAAAAAACAGAACGGATTTTTTAGAGTCGGTTCTGTTTTTTCTCCATTAATACTCGTCGTGGTCAAAGCCGTAATCATTCAAGAAATGTTCCTTATCACGCCAGCCTTTTTGCACTTTTACCCAAATCTCTAAATAAACTTTCGATCCTAGCAAAAGTTCGATTTCCTTACGCGCACGCATGCCGATTTGTTTTAGCATTTGGCCTTGTTTGCCAATCAGAATGCCTTTTTGCGTGCTTCGTTCCACAATAATCTGCGCCATAATGTGCAGTTTATGCGTCTCAGGATTCACTTCAATCCCTTCGATAACAACAGCAACGGAATGCGGCACTTCTTCATGTGTGAACTTCAACACTTGTTCACGAATCAATTCAGAAATAATGAATCGCTCGGGATGATCTGTCACTTGGTCTGCTGGATAATACATCGGACCTTCTTGTAAATGCTTCGTCGTTTCTTCAAGCAACGTCCCCAAGTTATTCCCTTGAAGTGCCGAAATCGGAATAATCTCCTCAAAATCAAGCATTTCACTGTACTTCGCAATCAAATCCAGCAAAGCTTCTGGCTCTACTAAGTCAATTTTATTAATCAACAGGAAAACTGGTGTCTCCTCTACTCTTTTCAGTTTTTCAATAATAAATTCATCGCCGCGACCGTAACCTGCGTCCGCATCAATCACGAAGAAAATCATGTCCACTTCTCGGAACGTATTTAGCGCTACTTTCACCATGAAATCGCCTAATTTATGTTTCGGTTTGTGAATACCTGGTGTATCAATGAAAACGACTTGTGCATCATTTGTCGTATACACACCTTGGATTTTATTACGCGTTGTTTGGGCTTTATCACTCATGATTGCGATTTTTTGCCCGATAATTTGGTTCAACAAAGTCGATTTACCTACATTTGGACGGCCGACAATCGCCACAAAACCTGATTTGAAAACGTCACTCATTATTTAAGATCCCCCGGTGTAAAGGCGCCTGGCAGTAGTTCCCCAACGGTTACTTCGACAGTATCACCCTTCATATTTGTTAAAACTACTGGCATTTCTGGTGCACAGAACTCACTAATCACTTGACGACACGCGCCACATGGAGCCACTGGACCTTCTGTATCTGCCACAATCACTAATTTTTTGAAGTTGTGCTTACCTTCTGAAACTGCTTTAAAAATCGCTGTTCTCTCCGCACAATTCGTCAACCCGTAAGAAGCATTCTCGATGTTGCAACCAAGCACGACCTCATCTTCCGTCGTCACTAAAGCCGCGCCAACTTTGAATTTAGAATATGGCACATACGCGTTTTCACGTGCTCTTTTTGCCAGATCAATTAAATTATTTTCTTTCATCCTAAAAAACTCCTTTTAAAATAATTTTGGTATAAAAATAAAGAGTCCAATAACCGCCGAACAAATCGAAGCTAGTAAAACGGCTCCTGCTGCGACGTCTTTCGCTTTTTTAGCATAGGGATGGAAATCTTCTGTCGCCACATCCACCGCGCGTTCAATCGCTGTATTAATCATCTCAAATGTCAAAACGTTGAAAATCGAGAAAATTAGAAATAACCACTCTATCTTTGTTACTTTGAAAAAAACACCACAAATAATCACAATCATCCCAGCAGTAATATGGACACGCATGTGGCGTTCTTCTAAAATCGCTGTTTTAACACCTGTAACGGCATGGATAAATGATTTCCTGAAGCGTCGATTACTTGTAACCTTTACTTTATCTTTCGAGTCCATAAGCATTCAACACTTCTCTTTGTAATGAAAACATCACGTCTTCATCCTCTGGTTCGATATGATCGTATCCCAGAAGGTGCAGAAGCCCGTGTAACGCCAAGAAACCCAACTCGCGATCGAATCCATGCCCGTACTCGTCCGCTTGTTCTAACGCCCGCTCCGTGGAAATAATGATATCTCCCAATATGCGCGGCGCCTCCATATCCTCGTCCCAAGCAATCTCGGTCTCGCCATCACCCATTTCTTCTAGCGCGAACGAAATCACATCGGTTGGTTGATCTTTATCGCGATAATCACGATTAATCTCTTGAATCCGCGCATTATCAACAAAAGTTACAACCAATTCACTATCTTCTTGAATCTCCAGTCGTTTTGCCGCAAACTGTAACAAACCCTCGACCAAGTCCAGCGCATCTGGCTCCAATTCTTCGGTTTCATCTATTAAATCAAGCTCTAAAGTCATCGTCTTCCTCCTTACTTATCATCAGGATATTGAATACGTTGATGATAAATTCCATTGAGCGTCGAACATAATGTTGCACGAACGATCTCTATTTCTCGAAACGTCATATCACACGCCACAAACTGCTTATCTTGCATCCTATCCTCAATAATGCTATCTACAATCGCTTTAATTTTTTCCTTGGTAGGGGCATCACACGAACGGACAGCCGCCTCCACACTATCTGAAATATTAATAATCGCAATTTCTTTCGTTTGCGGTTTCGGTCCTGGATAACGGAAATCAGCCTCTGCGACCTCTGGATTATTCTCCTTCGCCTTGTAATAAAAATACTTCACAAGCGTTGTCCCATGGTGTTGTAACGCAATATCGATAATCGGCTGCGGAAAATGATTATCTCGCAAAATCGCGGCGCCATCCGTCGTATGCGCGATAATAATATCACGACTCTGTTCTGGCGTTAGTCGGTCATGCGGATTAATCCCGTGCAACTGATTCTCCACAAAATAAGGCGGTCGAATCGTCTTACCGATATCATGATAAAAACACCCCACTCGAACGAGCAAACTATTGCCGCCAATCGCATCCGTACATGCCTCCGCAAGATTAGCCACCATCAAACTGTGGTGATAGGTTCCCGGTGCTTTCATCATAATTTTTTTCAATAGAGGGTGATTCGGATTCGCTAGTTCCACTAAACGGCTCGTTGTAAGCATGCCAAATACTGTTTCAAATAGAGGAATCACACCAATGCCAAGCACAAACGAGCCAATGCCGCCTAGAAAAGCATAGCCAACTGGCACCCAAAATGCAAGTGTAAGCAGTCCTGTATTACTAATTAATAATAGCAAGAAAACAAAAGCCATATTTGCGAGTCCAACCACAAATCCAGAAAGTAGAATAGCAGAACGCCGACTGTAATCCCTTAAAACAACAATACTCGCCAGTCCACTGAGTAAAATAAAAGTCGAAACCGTCACGTTTACAGCAGCCGTCGCATCACTTTGAAAAACAAAGAAACTCGTCACCGATGTAAAAATCGTCATCATGAAAGCAAACTTCTCATTGAGCAGAATCTTGATAATCATCGGACCGAATGCGGCTGGGAATAAGAATGAAATATTGCTAATATCCACACCTTCCAAAAAGCGAATAATCATCAACATGAGCAATATCGCAATATACACCGATGAAAATACAAGTACATATTGGTTTTTCCGCTCTTTATCTAGATTTTTCTGCTTGTTTGTGAAGAAATAAAGCATCACACCAAGCGACAGTAATAATAGTCCAAATCCAGCATACTGCTTAATCGGCATTTTCTGGTCCAACAAATGCAGCAATGCCAGCTGCCGGTATATTTCCCGATCGATAATCTGACCTTCCTGCACAACAACCTGCCCTTGCAAAATTTTAACCGGAATCACGTTCGCCGAGGCCTCTTTGCGTCGATCTTCCGTCTGTACCGCGTTGTAAACCTCATTAGGTACAATCGCATAAGATAAAATTGCTTTGGCAACCCCTTTGTAACTCGCTGACAAATTAGATAACTCAATTGTATCGCGCGCGCTGACTTTCGTATCCGTCAAATTATCTTTGCGCACACTTTGATCCATCGCCACATCCAGAGCATTAACAACTTCCTTTTCAACCGTTTGCAGATCTTTCGCGTTCATTTGGAGTAGTGTTGCAAGCATTGCCGCATTGACACCGTCCGTAATATTCTCTGACACATCTTTTGATAGCTTCCCATTTAAAGAAGCCAATTTCTGATCAAGCGACGTCATCTTATCATTTTTGGCATCATTTATCGCTGCTTCACGGTTCACTTCCGTCACATATGCGAAAAGCGAACTAACAAGCGATTCCCGATTCTGTGCGGTCTCCCGGTTGAAAACAAACACATCAGCCACATTAGCCGCCGCTTTTGCCTGCTCTTCCGCCGTTTTTTGTATATCTTCAATTGTTTGCGGCGAACGAATCGTTTTTTGAGCCACTTCGAACAATTTCACATTATACGATTCTGGCTTCACCATTTGACAAATAAGCACGAAGGCAACAATGAATAAGACGATTAAAATGACTGGTGTTACAAATCTTTTTCCCGATCTATAATACCAATCTGTCCATTTTTTCGTAGGCTTCATATGTACCCCCTTTTCGTTTACAATCTTCTCACTTCAATTTACCTTCATAGGCTTTAATAATTTCAGCAACAAGCGGATGACGCACCACATCAAAATGCTCAAAATAAACAAAACCGATATTTTTCACATCGCGCAGAACTGTCTCCGCGTTCACAAGCCCACTCGTTGCCCCTTTAGGTAAATCAATTTGCGTCGTATCCCCATTCACAATCATCTTAGATTCAAAGCCAAGACGTGTTAAAAACATCTTCATCTGCGCCACTGTTGTGTTTTGCGCCTCATCCAAAATGACAAACGCATTATCGAGCGTCCGCCCGCGCATATAAGCAAGCGGCGCAATCTCAATCACGCCACGATCCATTAAACGCGTTGTATGCTCCACACCAAAAATATCATATAAAGCATCGTATACTGGTCGTAAATAAGGATCTACCTTCTCCTTCAGGTCACCCGGCAAGAATCCAAGACTTTCGCCAGCCTCCACAGCAGGACGCGTTAAAATAATCTTATTCACCGTTCCTTTTTTCCAAGCCGCAACTGCTTTCACCACAGCTAGATAGGTTTTCCCTGTTCCCGCCGGCCCAATTCCAAATACCACATCATATTTATCAATCGTACGCACGTATTTGCGTTGTCCAAATGTTTTAGGGCGAATCATTTTACCTTTCGCATTCACCGTAATTTCTTCATCATAGAGACTAGAAAAATATTCGACAGTCCCGTTTTGTTCCATTTTTATCGCCTGTGTGACATCCCTCTCGTCCACATGGATATCTTTTAAAATGACACTGATTAGCGCTTCCAAAACCGCCGCTCCGTGTGCCTCATTTATCTCTGTCCCTTGTAGCGTTATCGATTCCCCGCGAGTGATAATCTGCAATTCGAACGCGTCTTCAATTAAAGTAATATGTGCATCGTTATTCCCAAACAGTTCCCTAGCGTCAAAACCTTCCGCTAAGTCCATTTTTATATTCTCATGATCTGTTGGCATCCAAATAACCCCTTCACTCTAAAATTAACTTCGTGTGTCTACATTATACACGAAAGCGCAGGATTTTGGTACTATTCGGCGTGCCTATGTACGGGGGAATAGTTAACAGTGATTCGTTTTTGGTTTCCGTATGTTTGGCGGATCAATTAAGTCTCCCCGCTTTCAAAAACATCGTGTTCTAGCTGGTAAACAACATTGCTCGTTATCAGCAAAAAAAGAGCCAGCGAACTGACTCTTTTGATCTTGTTTATGAAAGATATTGTTTCACGAATTTGTTAACCACATTACCGTCTGTTTTACCTTTTACTTTAGGCATCACAGCGGTCATCACCTTACCAAAATCGGCTGGGGATGTTGCACCAACTTCATCGATCGTAACTTTTACAATTTCAGCGACTTCTTCCTCGGAAAGTTGCTTCGGCAAATAACTTTGCACGATCACCATCTCATCTTCTAACTTCTCAACAAGATCAGCTCGATCTGCCTTCTTGAATTCAGTTAAAGAATCACGACGTTGCTTCATTTCGCGGGAAAGAATGGTAATTTCGCCTTCGGGAGATATATCATCTGTACCGAGACGAATGGCTTCATTTTGCAAAGCCGCTTTCAACATGCGGATAACGGAAAGTTTTTCTTTCTCTTTCGCGCGCATCGCTTGTTTCATATCCTCATTCAGTTGGTCAAGGAGACTCATGCTTCATTTCGTCCCTTCGATTAGAATTTGCGTTTTCTTGCTGCTTCTGATTTCTTTTTACGTTTTACGCTTGGTTTTTCATAAAATTCGCGCTTTCTAACTTCTTGCATTGTACCTGTTTTGGAAACAGTACGTTTAAAGCGACGAAGAGCATCTTCAAGCGATTCGTTTTTACGAACTACTGTTTTTGACATCTCTCTTTCCCTCCCTCCGACACTTAAATGGACAAGGATGCCCTAAGCTATTTGGAAACCTCGCACAAGACTAGCCTGTGAATGATTCCAAAGTAATGCACATACTATTTGCATTCACTCACTAAAAATTATAAACTAATCCGCTGGGCGAGTCAACATGCAATCGCTAACTTTCACTAATTATTTTTGCAAGCAGTTAGCGATTTATTCTCCTATACCCATTTCAGGAAAGTTCAAACGCATAAGAGGCCGCTGCTAGAAAATAAAATGGCGCCGTTTCTGTGCGTAAAATTCGCGGTCCTAGCCCTACTTTGAGCGCTTTATTCGCTTCTAATTTATCAATCTCTTCGGTCGCAAAACCACCCTCTGGTCCAAAAATAGCAAGGACCGATTCGCCTTGTTTCATCTGTTTGAACACTGAGGCCAATGCGGCAGTCTCACCCTCTTTGGCGCTCTCTTCATAGGCAACCACGACATAATCATACTGAGTAAGCGACTGAATTAGGGCTTGGAAAGATTCTAAATGTTGAAAATGCGGTACAAAACTACGATGCGATTGTTCCGCCGCTTCCAATGCAATCTTATCTAAACGCTCCACTTTTTTCTTCGCTTTTTTGCCATCCCATTTGGAAATCGAACGTTTTGCAGGAAAAGATAGGAAATGCTTCGCTCCCAGCTCCGTCCCTTTTTGGGTAATCAGTTCCAGTTTATCGCCTTTTGGTAAACCGCTAGCAATCGTGATGTGGATAGGAAGCTCTGTCGACTCGCTCTTCCATGATAAAACAGTTAAACGTACAAAGTCATCACCTAACTCGCTAATCCCAGCAATCGCTGTACGCTCGTCTGGTGTAACAAGATACACTTGATCGTCTAGCTTCATCCGCATCACACGAACGATATGATGAAAATTATCGCCCGTTATAATCGCCGTTTCATCTTTGACTTCATCAATAAAATATCGCTGCATCCTTCTTATTCACCTCGCTTGGCGTAAATAGCTACCCAATCCGTTATTTGTTCGATGTGATATACCGTCAAACCAGCTTCAATCAGCGCTTCTTTCACGATTTCGCGCTTCGGTTCAATAATTCCTGACGCGATGAAAATACCATTTGGTTTTAATGCCGCGTGCACATCTTTTGGAAACATCAGGATAACTTCCGCTAAAATGTTCGCTACAATGACATCCGCTTTTTGATCGATGCCTTTTAATAAATCATTTTGCTGAATCGTCACGATGTCCTCACAATGGTTTTGCGCGATATTTTCCCTTGCTGCACGAACCGCTACTTCATCCAAATCCGTTGCCAAGACACTTTTCGCACCGAGTTTCGCACTTGCAATACTAAGTACCCCAGAGCCAGTTCCAACATCGATGACTTCGTCGCCAGGTTTCACGATTTTTTCAAGCGCCTGTACACACAATTGCGTCGTTGGGTGCGTTCCAGTTCCGAATGCCATACCAGGATCCAGCTCGATAATCATTTCATCCTCGTTTTCTGGCGTATAGTCCTCCCATGTTGGTACGACTGTAATCCGATCCGTGATTTTAACCGGATGATAATATTTCTTCCAAGCCGTCGCCCATTCCTCGTCATTCACCTCATTGACCTGAAAAGTTAAATCACCAAGCGGAATATCGAACTGCACCAAACCACGAATCCGCGCCTCAATCTCTGGCACCATCTTCAAAAAATCATCCGTCGTTAAGAAGTACGCCTTAATAATCACGCCTTCTGCTGGATAATCCGCCGCCTGCAAATCATAAATCTCGCCAAAACGATCTTCATGTTCGCGCGTTAAATCAGCAGAATCCTCAATCGAAACACCGCTTGCTCCTGAATCGTTCAGGGCATATGTAATCGGCTCTACTGCGTCATTTACAGAATGAATCTCAATCTCTGACCATTTCATCTTTTCTGCCTCATTTCTTCATAAAGAAGGCCCAGTATGTCTAAAAATACAATTCCTGAGCCTCTTCCTATTTTATTATCCTTTAAAAGCGCGTTTCATTTTATCGAAAAAACCTTCGCTGTTTTCATCGACTTTATCGCCAGTTGTTGTCGCAAATTCACGCAGAATGTCTTTTTGTTTCTCGTCCAGTTTTTTCGGAACGATGATTTTTACGATAACATGCTGATCTCCTGTTCCGTTGCCACGAAGATGCGGAACACCTTTGTTGCGTAAACGGAAAGTCGTGCCAGTTTGCGTACCGGCAGGGATTTTTAAGCGAATTTTGCCGTGGACTGTCGGAACGTCAATCTCATCGCCAAGCGCGGCCTGAACGAATGTTAGCGGAACTTCGACATAAATATCGGTGCCTTCACGCTCAAAGAATTCATCATGCGCAACGGAGAATACAACATATAGATCGCCGTTTGGTCCGCCATTCACGCCGCCTTCTCCTTCACCAGCAACCCGCATTTGTTGCCCATCATCGACACCAGCAGGTACTTTTAGCTTGATTTTCTTTGTTTTTGTGACGCGACCTGAACCGTGACACGTATCACATTTTTCCTTGATTTCTTTCCCAGTACCGTTACAGTATTGACACGTACGTTTGTTAACAATTCGGCCGAATGGCGTATTTTGCTCGACATTCATCGAACCTTTACCACCACAATGCGAACATTTTTCAGGATGCGTTCCTGGTTTTGCACCACTTCCATCACACGTATCACAACTTTCTTCACGCGGGATTTCAATTTCAGCATCCTTACCAAAAATCGCTTCCTTGAATTTCAACTGCATTCTATATTGCAAATCACTACCTTGACGCGGCGCATTCGGATCTTGGCGAGCCGAACCACCACCACCAAAGAACGTATCAAAAATATCTTCAAATCCACCGAAACCTTGGCCACCAAAACCGCCGCCTCCGTATGAACCGCCACCGCCAAATCCTTGGTTTGGATCGACATGTCCGTATTGGTCATACTGCGCGCGTTTCGATTCATCGCTTAGAATTTCGTATGCTTCGGATATTTCTTTAAATTTCTCATCAGCGCCAGCATCTTTATTAATATCCGGATGAAATTGCTTCGATAATTTACGATATGCTTTTTTTATCTCATCAGCCGAGGCGCCTTTGGAAACGCCAAGTACTTCATAATAATCACGTTTTGCCATTTTTTGCGTCTCACTCCTTGTTCTCTCGTATTTCTCTTAACGTATTGTAACACATGTTTTAGCGAAGTAAAACAATGATTTCCTTAAAAAACCGAGAAAAAGCCAAAGCCAGTTAGACTTTGACTCCCTTCTCACATTGATTCCTTATTTTTTCTCTTGGTCGTCGTCGTTTACTTCTTCAAACTCAGCGTCTACAACGTCGTCATTTGCTGGGCCAGCTTCTGGATTTTCACCTTGTGCTGCTTGTTGTTCTGCAGCCGCTTGCTCATACAATTTAACGGAAAGAGCCTGAACAATTTCATTTAACGCGTCTGTTTTTTCTTTGATTACGTCAAAATCTTCACCTTTAAGAGCTTCTGACAACTCATCACGAGCCGCTTCTGCTTTTTTCACTTCTTCTTCGTCTACTTTGCCTTCTAATTCTTTCAATGTTTTATCAACCGTGAATACTAATTGATCGGCGTTGTTGCGAAGTTCCGCGTTTTCTTTGTTTTTCTTATCTTCTTCTGCGTTTAATTCAGCGTCTTTCACCATTTTTTCAATCTCTTCGTCTGTTAAGCCTGAAGAAGATTTGATGACGATGTTTTGTTCTTTGCCAGTTCCAAGGTCTTTCGCGCGAACCGTTACGATACCATTTTTATCGATATCAAAAGAAACTTCGATTTGCGGAATGCCTCGTGGTGCTGGTGGTAAATCAGTTAATTGGAAACGACCAAGTGTTTTGTTATCTTTTGACATTGGACGCTCACCTTGCAATACGTGAATGTCTACTGCTGGTTGATTGTCAGCCGCTGTCGAGAATGTTTGTGATTTCGATGTTGGAATCGTTGTGTTACGTTCGATAAGTGGAGTCATCACGCCACCCATTGTTTCAATTCCTAGAGAAAGTGGAGTTACGTCTAATAGTACAACGTCTTTCACGTCACCAGTGATTACGCCACCTTGAATCGCAGCACCCATCGCTACAACTTCATCCGGGTTTACACCTTTATGTGGCTCTTTACCTAATTCTTTTTTGATTGCTTCTTGAACGGCTGGAATACGAGTCGATCCACCAACTAAGATAACTTCGTCGATATCTTTAGCCGATAGTCCCGCATCTTTCAACGCTTGACGAGTTGGTGCAATTGTACGGTCTACTAAATCGTGTGTTAATTCATCAAATTTAGCACGAGTAAGCGTTACTTCTAAGTGAAGTGGGCCAGCTTCTCCAGCTGTGATAAATGGTAGGGAAATTTGCGTGCTAGTAACACCAGAAAGATCCTTTTTCGCTTTTTCAGCAGCATCTTTCAAACGTTGTAACGCCATTTTATCTTTAGAAAGGTCAATTCCGTTGTCGCGTTTGAATTCAGCAACTAGGAAATCAATAATTTTTTGGTCAAAGTCATCCCCACCAAGCAAGTTATCGCCGGCTGTTGAGTGAACTTCGAATACGCCATCGCCAAGCTCTAGAATAGATACGTCAAAAGTACCGCCACCTAAGTCAAAAACGAGGATTGTTTGGTCTTTGTCAATTTTATCCATACCGTAAGCAAGTGCCGCTGCAGTAGGCTCATTGATGATACGTTCTACTTCAAGTCCTGCGATTTTACCAGCGTCTTTTGTTGCTTGACGTTGCGCGTCGTTGAAATAAGCAGGCACTGTAATAACCGCTTTATCAACTGTTTCACCAAGATAATCTTCTGCGTAACCTTTTAAATATTGTAAAATGATCGCGCTGATTTCTTGTGGTGAATAGTCTTTATCTTCCACTGTTTCTTTGTAATCTGTACCCATGTGGCGTTTGATTGATGCTACCGTATTTGGGTTTGTAATCGCTGCACGTTTCGCAACTTCCCCAACTTGACGTTCGCCGTTTTTGAAGCCGACAACAGATGGTGTTGTACGCGCGCCCTCTGGATTTGGAATGATTTTTGCTTCTCCGCCTTCTAATACTGCCACTGCAGAGTTTGTAGTTCCTAAGTCAATACCGATAATTTTACTCATAATTTTATTTCCTCCTATTGTTACCGATCACATTTTCGCAACCGGATTCTTGTTTTATTGGTTTACTTTTACCATCGATGGACGGATAACGCGGTCTTTCAACTTGTATCCTTTTTGCAATTCCATCGTGATTTCATTGCTTTCTTTTGAATCGTCACTATCTTGCATGACCGCTTGATGGAAGTTCGGATCGAATTGCTCACCGAGTGCCGGAATTTCTTCCACGCCTTCTTTTTCAAGCGCCGTCATAATTTGACCATAGACCATTTTCATGCCCGCCAAAAGTGCTTCCATTTGTTCCGAGTCGCTTTGCGTGTCAAGTGCTTTCTGGAAACCATCAAGCGCTGGCAAAAGTTCCTCCGCGATCGATTGTGATCGATATTTCTGATTCGCTGAACGCTCTGCGATATTGCGTTTCTTCACATTCTCAAAATCGGCCTGCAAACGCAAGTAACGATCCTCAGATGATGCTAATTTCTCTTCTAACTCAAGCAAACGCTTCTCATTTTCTGTTAATTCTTTTTCTACTTCTTCATTGTGAGCTTCCATCTTTTCTTCCACGACGTTCAAATCTTCCGCCGCTTCTTTTTCGATCTCTTGCTCTACTTTTTCTTTTTTGTTTTTTTGTTCAGACACGTTTGTCACCTCTTCTATTTTTGATTATCATGATAAAGCCTTGTTAATACAGTTGTTAAATCCCGACTTACTAAATCAACCAAGCCCATCATGCGGTCGTATTCCATCCGTGTCGGGCCAAGGAGGACAATGCCCCCCACATGTTCATTGGCAATGCTGTATGTCGCAGTAATAATACTACAATCATCCATCAAATGGTTATTAATCTCCGTACCAATCTTAACATGAAGGCCTTGAGGTATATCAGAAAAGAGCTGGTAAACATCCTTTTCCTGATCCATCAACCGCAGCAACTCGCGAACTTTGGCAAAATCGTGGAATTCTGGTTGATTCAAAATGTTCGTTTTGCCACCAAAATACACTTTTTCCTTACTAACTTGTTGGAACGAATCCTTCAAAATCGAAAGCATTAATTCGTGATTTACCACATTGCTTCGTAGTAAATCGGACACTTCTGCCGGAATCATCGAATTCATCTGATCAATCGGAAGACCAACCAAACGCTCATTTAGAATGTTGACAACCCGCTCCATATCACTCGGCGTCATCGTTTCCGGAATCGTCACCACATGATTATCAATGTGACCTTGATCCGTAATCAGAATTAACATCGCCTGGTTCCTATTAATTGGTACAAAACGGAAACCACTCAACCGGTTCTGTTTGGAAGCTGGGCCAAGTAAAATCGATGTATAATTCGTCAAATCCGACAACATGAGCGCTGATTTTTGAATAAGCTGCTCCATTTCAAAGTACGTCTCCGAAAAAAGCGATTGAATGGACATAATATCCTGCTTCTTCAATTTCTGCGGTTCGAGTAAATAATCCACGTAGAAACGATAACCTTTCTCAGAAGGAATGCGTCCTGATGAAGAATGCGTTTTTTCGATAAATCCGTACTCTTCCAGAACACTCATCTCATTGCGAATCGTCGCTGAACTAAATGGCAAGTTGTTCTCCTTCAGCAAATTCTTAGATCCAACTGGTTGCACAGTCTCGATGAAATGGTCGATAATGGCACGAAAGATTAGCAATTGCCTCTCGGTTAACATATCTATCACCTCTTTTTAGCACTCGATAGGTTTAAGTGCTAAATACAATTATAAATTTACCACTATGACCGTCTACTGTCAACAAAAAACACTCGATTTCAGACTAAAGTAGTAATTAGCCGAAATCCAGTGCTTCTATAAAAATTCTTGGAAAACATTATTCCCTAGGAACCTCCCACGTCTCGTAAGTCGAACACTTTCTGGCGTAGATTCTAGCCAGCCCTTTTCAACCGTTTTATCAATCGCCCGCGCAAAAGTCGTATCAAGTGCCTGACCAAATTTAGCTTGAAAATGCGCCTTATCAACACCCGCTACTTTTCGCAATCCGAGAAACATTTCTTCCTCCATCTTTTCTTTCAATGTCAGTTCTTTTTGTTGGAAAGTTGGCAGTTCATCCTTTTCGAGCGGTTGCATGTATTTTTTCAGTGGACCATAGTTTGCGTAACGCGTCTCACCGATGTAACCGTGAGCTCCCGCGCCGAAACCAAAATAATGCTCATTGCTCCAATAAACGATATTATGCCTACTTTCAAAACCCAGTTTCGCAAAATTGCTGATTTCATATTGCTTACGCCCGCGCTCTTCCATCGTGCTCATCAGCATCTCATACATATTAGCCTCAGCATCTTCACCAGGAAGGAGCAACTTCCCTTTTCGCATCAAATTATAGAAAATTGTCTTCGGCTCAATGATAAGGGAATACGCAGAGTAATGCGGTAAATCCAGATTCAAAGCTTTCGTCAGTGTATCCTCAAAGTCTGCTTCCGTCTGGCCCGGCAAACTAAAAATCAAGTCAATGCTTACATTCTCAAAGCCAACTTGTTTCGCATTATTCACCGATTGATATACATCATCGACCGTATGAATCCGTCCAATTTTTTTCAGCAATTCATTATTGAAGCTTTGAACTCCCATGCTCAAGCGATTCACGCCATGATCTTTCATCACTTGCAACTTGCTCAGCGACAAGTCCCCAGGATTAGCCTCGAAGCTAAATTCTGCATCCTCCGTTAGCGGAAAAAGATGTTGAACAGCCGAACAGAGCTTTACGAGTTGCGCTTCCGTCAATGTCGTAGGCGTCCCACCACCAACAAAAACCGTCTCCACCGGCTCCATCGCATGTTTCGCCGTCACCATTTCCATCTCTTTAATCAGCAAATCTACATACTCATCGACTGGTTGCCCTTCCAGAAAAACTTTATTGAAATCACAGTAATAACAAATATGTTCGCAAAATGGGATGTGAATATATATCGCGGTCATTCTTATACACTCATTTCCTTAAGGAGAAAAAGCGAACTTCTCCTGTCCAACGGGAGCAAGATAAAGTCGCTTTTTCGTCCAATCTTTATTTATCATCCATTTTCAAGATAGCCATGAAAGCTTCTTGTGGTACGTCTACCGAACCAATGGACTTCATACGTTTCTTACCTTCTTTTTGCTTCTCTAAAAGTTTCCGTTTCCGAGACACGTCCCCACCATAACATTTAGCAAGTACGTTTTTCCGAAGCGCCTTAATCGTTGAGCGCGCGACAATCTTTGTACTAATCGCTGCTTGAATCGGAACTTCGAACTGTTGTCTTGGAATCAATTCTTTCAGTTTTTCTACGATAATTTTCCCACGTTCATAAGAGAAATCACGATGGACAATAAAGCTAAGCGCATCGACTTTCTCATTATTTAACACGATATCCATCTTCACGAGTTTCGATTCACGGTAACCAATTAATTCATAATCAAACGAAGCATAACCCTTCGTACCCGATTTCAACTGATCGAAAAAGTCATACACAATCTCTGAAAGTGGCATTTCATAAATAACACTCACCCGAATATCATCTAAATACTCCATGGTCATGAAGTTTCCACGTTTATTTTGCGCAAGCTCCATGACAGCCCCCACGTAATCGTTTGGTACCATAATCGTCGCTTTCACATAGGGCTCCTCAACAGAGTCAATAACCCCTTGTTCTGGCATTTCAGCAGGATTATCAACCACCACTTTAGAACCATCTGTCAAATTCACATGATAGATAACACTTGGTGCAGTTGTAATTAAATCAATATTAAATTCCCGCTCGATACGCTCTTGAATAATTTCCATATGAAGCAACCCAAGGAACCCACAACGGAAACCAAAACCGAGAGCCTGTGAAGTCTCCGCCTCATATTGAAGTGCAGAATCATTCAATTCCAGTTTTTCAAGCGCATCACGTAAATCAT
Source organism: Paenilisteria portnoyi (assembly GCF_014322795.1). Taxonomy (GTDB): domain Bacteria; phylum Bacillota; class Bacilli; order Lactobacillales; family Listeriaceae; genus Listeria_A; species Listeria_A portnoyi. The sequence goes on along the minus strand of NZ_JAASTT010000001.1, from coordinate 24,855 downwards.
TGTATTTCGCCGAGTCAATCGGATATAAACCGCAATAAACCATTGGATTTAACTTACGATAACCAGGTAAAGCTTCCGATGCCGGGTTATTCGCAAGCGTGATTGTATCCCCAACACTTGTGTCACTCACATTTTTAATCGCAGCAGTTAGATAGCCAACATCCCCAACCATAAGTTGATCTCTAGGTGTCGATTTCGGCGTAAACACACCAACTTCCGTCACCTCAAATTCACGACCATTGGCCATCATTCGGATCTTGTCTCCCGCTTTAACCGATCCTTGCATAATCCGAATATTCGCAATAACACCGCGATATGCATCAAAGACAGAATCAAAAATAAGCGCTTGTAACGGAGCATCGATATCCCCAGTTGGTGCAGGGATTTTCGCAACCACTTGCTCCAGAATATCCTCAATCCCAATACCAGATTTTGCAGAAGCAAGTACCGCATCCGATGCATCCAAGCCAATAACATCCTCAATTTCAGCACGAACACGCTCCGGTTCTGCTGCCGGAAGATCAATTTTATTAATAACAGGCATAATTTCCAAATCATTGTCTAGTGCCAAGTAAACATTGGCGAGCGTTTGAGCCTCAATACCTTGCGCCGCATCCACAACTAGAATAGCACCTTCACACGCCGCTAAACTACGCGAAACTTCATACGTGAAATCGACATGCCCTGGCGTATCAATCAAGTGAAAAATATATGTTTCGCCATCTTTGGCAGTATACGATAATTCCACAGCGTTCAGCTTGATAGTAATACCACGCTCACGCTCCAAATCCATCGAATCAAGCAATTGCGCCTTCATTTCACGATGCGTCAATGCATTCGTCATTTCGAGGATACGATCGGCAAGCGTTGATTTACCATGGTCAATATGCGCTATTATCGAAAAATTTCTTATTTTCTTTTGTCTTTCTAGCATTTCTTCTTTCTTCATTTCTCCAGCTCCCGAATTCGAACTCATCTTATTAAAACGATGGCAAGCTAAGATAGATTATATCAGTAGAGCTCGCTATTTTCAATCACTTCCGACTTTTTTCGTGAAAAAATAAATAAATTAGTAAAGTAATATTGCAATATCCGCCGTGTTTAGGTATAATAGCATTTGTTCTAGTGTAATTTTGAAGGGTATGGTATATATAAGATACTACCTCATAATTTTGGGCGGAGGTGAATGAAATGCCAAATATTAAATCAGCAATCAAACGTGTAAAAACAACTGAAACTCGCAATAGCCGTAACACATCTCAACGTACTGCAATGCGTACAGCTGTTAAGAAATTCGAGCAAGCTGCAGAAAACAATGCAGACAACGCGCAAGAATTATATGTTGCAGCTAGCAAAAAGTTGGATAGTGCGGTAAGCAAAGGTCTACTTCACAAAAACAATGCAGCACGCAATAAATCTCGCTTAGCTAAAAAATTAGCTAAATAATACGATTCTTAATCGCAAAAACATCACACACCGTGTGATGTTTTTTTGCTGTTACTGGAATCTGAAAGTGCCCGCATCATCAGGACCTCATGACTAGCAACATACACACTTCCATCCAAATATTTAATTCGATCGCTGCATTTTTCTTTGATCTTGAAGAGAAAAGAAGAACCATTCCAATTTTTGCGCTTTGTCACCATAACCCGTCTTCATTTCAAAATCCATCTGAGCTAATTTCTCTAAAATCGAGGTTAGTTCCTGATAGGCGAAACTTTTGGCTTGTCTGGCACCTATTTTAACCCTGAATGGATGCACTTTTAATTTTTGAGCTACTTGTTGCTGGCTGAATCCTTGTTTTTCTAATAATTTAATTTGTGTTAGCAGACGAAACTGACTCGCGATAAGAGCTAGTATTTTGATTGGCTCTTCTTTTTGTTTGAGTAAATCGTAATAAATGCTTAGCGCGCCACCTATGTCTAGGGCAATCATTTTGTCGAGTAGCAAAAAGATGTTCTGCTCCAAAGATCTGACAACCAGACCCTCTACGTCCGCTATATGAATCGCTCGTTCTTCCAATTTATACAACATCAGTTTATCTAATTCGTTCATAGCCGTTGTTAATTGCCCACCTGTTAATTCTATGAGTCGATCTGTTGCAACATTGTCCATTTTGAACTCATTAGCATCGCTCACACCTTGTAACCATTTGCGTAATTCTGCCTCATTTGGACGCTTAGCATCGATTATCGTCGCTTGCTTTTTAAGCAGTTTTGTTAATTTTTTTCGTTCGTCTAACTTCTCTACCCTAGCCACAAAAACCAAAATCGAATAATCTACCGGCTCATTCAAATAGTCTTCTAAACGCGCAGTCCGATGCTCAATCTTACTTTTGGTTTTCTCTGATGTCAAAAAGGACGGATTAGACGCAATAATCAAGCGGCGATCGCCAAAAAAAGGAATCGTTTCTGCCTCCTCCACAACTTGCTCGATAGCCGTTTCGTCCAAATCAAAATTAGCGTAATTAAAATCTGTATCCTCTGCATCTAAAATCCCTGCTACGAGCCGCTTCTTCGTCTCGTTAATAATATAATCTTCTGTCCCGATAATCAGATAAACTGGGGCAAACTGTTTTTTCTCTATTTTCTTCCAATCCGAAATCATGAATCGCCATCACCTTCCCACATATCTCTATCCTATCGTAAATCAAGAAAGAGCTTTACGCAAGTGGAAATTTCATTCTAATCCAAAGCTAAATCCTTTTGAAAAAGTATAGATTATTTCTCCTTGCTGGTCAGTGCGATAAATAGCGCTATTTGCAGCTTCAAGCGTTTGGAGCGTTTCGATTCGAGGATGCCCAAAGCGATTGTCCACTCCACAAGAAATAAGTGATATCACGGGTTTCACTTTATCAATAAATGCTGGTGTTGTTGAGGTTTTACTGCCATGATGTCCCACTTTCAATATATCTGCCTGGATAAGTGGGTTTTCAAGTAGAGCTTGCTCCGTCTCCATCTCAATATCTCCTGTAAATAACCACCTTTTCTTATCTAACACTGCGGCAATTACGATAGAATCATTGTTACCACCTTCGCCTCTTTCAGTTGGGCTAATAACTTGGAAAGTAGCCTCACCTTTTGCCCAGCTATAGCCAGCAAGTACGGCTTTTGCCGGAACATTTGGAAGAGCTTGCAAGGCTTTTTTCATAATGCTTTTTGTTTCGCCGCCTTCTGCATAAATGAGTTCTTTGATTTGAATCGACTTACCTACATCGATTAGCCCCTCCATATGATCTGCGTCGCTGTGTGTCACAATCAGTTTGTCTAGTTTCGAAATACCCTTGGATTTCAACACTGGTGTCACAATATTTTTTCCAACAGAGAATGGCGCTTTTCGTTCCGCCCACTTCTCTTTGTCGAAAGCCATTTGTCCGCCTACATCAATCACGTATGTGCCTTTGTTCCACGGTAACTGAATCAGAATACTATCTCCTTGTCCGATATCAATAATAGACACTTTCCCAGTGATATTGACCGTCCCTATCACAAGACATAGCGCGATTGGGAGCAAGTAACGACAAACTTTTCCAGTCTTCTCCCAACTATAGAAAAAATACAAAGTAAGTAGGAATAAAACTGCCAATACAATAGGACTCGCCCTTCCTGTCACCCACATTGTGAAGGGCATATTTTGCAAGGCAGAAGCGAGGTTTTCTGATAAACTAACTGCTATTTTCATGATAGCCGTAGGAATGAAAAGTAGGACGGGGACTATATTCAAGAAAAAGATTGCTAAAAAACTTAATGGCAGAAGTATAAACGTAAACAGTGGTACATAAATAATATTTAGAAACACACCCACAATGGAAAACTCATAAAAATGATAACTCATAATCGCGATGCCCGAGACCGTAGAAATAAGAGAGATATAGAGTGAACTCAACAAGTTAGAAGATACTTTTCGCATAATTTTCCGTCCAGATAAAATAATGGCAAACGAAACGGCATAGGAAAGTTGAAAGCCAATTTCAAACACGCAATACGGATTTAAGAGGAAAACAAAAATGAAGCTAAAACAGAGCGCTTGGAGTGATGTCACACGAATCGGCGACAATCTACCTATCATCAAACAAATGGTCATTATTCCTGCTCGCACAACAGGCGGGTTCGCTCCTGTCATTAGGCAGTATAATGGTAATAAACAAATCATGACTATCGCCGTTTTTTCAATTTGACATCCGAGACGGCGAAACAGTAGTAAGAATCCAGAAATAACTAAATTCACATGTAATCCTGATATCGCGAGAAGATGGACTACGCCTAAACGTTGATAGCTTTCATAAACAGAAGTCTCTACAGTGGTTCGATCTCCGTATATGAGCGACGCCACATAGGGGGCAATTTGCGAATCTAATCCCGTATCTATTTTTTCGAGTTGAGATTTTCGGAAGTTTTTCAAATGATGCAACCATGATGCACTTTTCTCAGTAAGTGGTTTTACAGCGTTCGCCTTTAACAGCCAGTGGACTTGCTTTCGATACAAAAATTCCTGATAATTAAATTGGTCCTTATTACGATTCTTTTCTGGCATTTCTAATGTACCACTTACTTGCAACTCGTCCCCATAATTCAACTTCATAAATCGCTGCTGTTCTTGTTCGCTGGCGATTTTATAGCTTAATTGAAAACGCTCGCCCTTGTATAAAATCTGCGCGCGAAAAGCATCTCCATCAATCACAATTCCATCATTTAAAGTAACGGTTCCGTCTATATCTCCTGCTTGAAATTGAGAATGATTCTGATCATCAAAAAACCAGAAAAAACCTCCTGCCACGAGGGTAAGGCTGAAAAAAACTACTAATTGGTTTCGCTTAAGCAAAAACGAGATTACAAGTAGGACGCCAAATAACAAAAGAGTCTTAATCGAAATAAACACACATATTACAGCGAGAATAATGGCTACAGCTATCGTCAAAAAAAGACGTTCTATAGTCCTCACCTCACTTTATTTTAAAAACTGTTGTCGTAGTTGATCTTCTAGGTGGGCAATTGTTGATGCTGGCACTTCCTCTTGTTGCAACACTTCTTGTACCGTCTGTATAACGCTTTGTTCGATTTGAGCCGCATTATTTAGCACATGCTCATCAAATGGTATTTTCTTGATAACTACATCAGCCCGTTCAAAAAGCTCCATCGCATACGGATGATTTTTGTAATCTTTCGCATAGTAAACTGCTTTAATCCCCGCTTGAATAATCGATTTGCAACATGCTATACAAGGGAAGTGCGTCACATACATTTCAGCGTTATCTGTGGAGGCGCCAAACTTCGCGCATTGTAAAATCGCGTTCATCTCTGCATGAATCGTACGTATACAATGTCCTTCCACGACATAACAGCCTTCTTCGTCACAATGGTCCCCACCAGCGATGGATCCGTTGTAGCCGCCTGCAATAATACGTTTATCCCGAACAATTGTTGCTCCAACCATGAGACGTGTACACGTGCTCCTAGAAGATATTAGATGGCTTTGCGCCAAAAAGAACTGATCCCAAGCTATTCTTTGCATATTTGTCGCTCCTTTAAGAGATTGATGCTTTTAGTATATGCTTTTCGAATTCGCTTCGTCAATAGCTTTATTATTCTACTGTAATATGCTCACTTAATCGCTCTACTGTTTTAGCTCCGATTCCCGAGACTTTGGAAAGATCGTCAATCGTTGTGAATAATCCTTCTTTTTCTCGATGATCAATGATGGCTTGCGCTTTTACAGCTCCGATGCCAGGGATAGTTTGCAAAGTCGTCACATCCGCTGTATTTATATTAACCTTTGTGCTATCCGCGCTTCCTGCTGGTGCTGATCCCGCTGTCGCGACCGGCGCTAGACCTTCTTCTCCTACTTTCCCAGCATAAATAACCATCTCATCGGTTACTTTCTGTGCCATATTAAGCAATTTCACATCTGCCTCTGCTGAAAGTCCCCCTGCTTTTAAAATCGCATCCTTTACACGACTGTCAGGCGCTAGTTCATAGACGCCAGGTTTGTTGACTGCACCTTTCACATCCACAACAAGGGATTTAGTCGAGACTATTTCTTGCTCTTTTGTAGCGCTCTTCACTGGTTCTTCTTTCGCGGCCACAGTTGCTGGAACTACTGGTTCTTCTTGATTTTGTGTAACAAAGAAGAAACCCATGGCTATGAGTATAATCGCCGCACCAATAATGTATTTCTTATATGCTTGCCATTTTTCTAACATGCTCATCACCTGCCTTTAGTATTAGTATTCGCCCTCTTTGTTCTTTTTCCTTTATCTCTTCTGCTACCTCAAAAACATAAAAAAAGAGAAATGACGGTAAAAAGTCATTTCTCGCATATGAAAAAGATTCTTTCACTAGTTTTAGTAGGCTCAAAATCCGTAAAATCAGCGCAAATTTTTATTTTACGAAATCCTGTTGCCTGTATCGCTTTTTTGTACCAATCAATTGGATAAGTCCGTTCTTTATGCAACTCATCATAACGATCGTAACTGCCGTCTGGGCCTTGTTTAAAGAAGGTTAATTCATGTTCTACAGAATGCGGAAATTCACCTTCAAAGGAATTCCAAATGCATGAAATTTCTTCGTCACTATCTCCATAGCTGTAATCTTTGAAAAGCTCGTCCATTTTGTAAATAGAATGAACATCGAATAGAAATACACCATCTGTTTTCAAGTTTTCGTAGACGCTGCGTAATGTCCCGTGCACCGCTTCTTCTGTTTCTAAATAATTAAGCGAATCGCAAAAGCATGTGACCAGATCAAACGTATCTAACTTCTCCATTTCTGACATGTCTTGTTGTAGTAATAATAGTGAAACTTCTTCATGGAACGCTTTTTCGCTGGCCACGCTCAACATTTCTTCTGATAAATCGACACCAGTGACTTCAAATCCACGTTTAGCCAAACGGACAGCCAGCTCAGCAGTCCCACAAGCGACGTCAAGCACTTTTCCGCCTTTATTCGGTAAATAGGGCGTTGCAAAAGAAAACCAGTTGTCGTACAGCTCCTCGTCCATGAGAGCATCATAGAAATTTGGAAAATATTCATAACTCATAATTTTGCCCCTCTCTCCACGAAAAAAGGAGCCTATGAAAGCCCCTCTTTGCTTTTTATACGGTAAATGCTGCGCGTACGTCTTCTAACGGCGCGTCTCCCCATAGTTTTTCAAGATTGTAGTAACTACGCTCATCTTTGTGGAAAACGTGAACGATGACGTCGCCTAAATCAATTAGGATCCATTTGGCAGCATCGAAGCCTTCTAATCGTTTCACTTCTACCTCGTTTTTGTTCGCTTGTTCTTTGATTTCTTGGGCAATGGCTTGTACTTGTTTGTCGGAGTTACCATGGCAAATGACAAAATAATCGGCAAATGCGGATAGTCCTTCCATATTCAGCGCTAGAATGTCCTCTGCGCGTTTATCGTCCGCTGCTTTTGCGGTTAACATTAATAAATCATGACTTTTCAATAGTTATACCTCACCTTCAATTTGTAAACGTGCAAAATAGTTGTAAGCATCGAATGTATCTGGAAAAATAGGTTGTCTTTTCGTAATTAAAAACGTGATTGTGTTTGACAGGGCAAATAACATGGCCTTATCTAAAGAGTCAAAGGATAGACGGCGAGCCTTGTATACGCCTGGAAAAGAACGATTCGGCTCTGTGTAGTCGGCCAGGTAGATGATTTTATCCATCGTGCTCATCGCGGCATTTCCTGTAGTATGGCAAGCAATGGCTTTCAAAACCGGTTCGTCTGTCACACCAAACTTGCTTTCTGCAAAATAGGCGCCTACGGGAGCATGCCACAGTTCTTGGTTATAGGTGAATAGTTTTGGATCCATTTTTTGTTCAACCATGACTGCCATCATAGCTTCTTTATCCGCATATTTCGCGTAATCATGTAACAGCGCCGCCAGACTCACTTGATTTCGGTCTACTTTATAATGATCGGCAAGCTCAAGCGCTGTTTTTTCAACGCCAAGTGTGTGAATAAAACGTTTTTCTGGCATCGCTTCTTTGACTGCTTCCAAAATTTCTTCTCTATTCATATAAATGATGCTCCTTTATATACTCGCTTACCTTGTTTGGAACGTAATAATCGATTGGCAAACCTGCTACCAAACGTTCTCGCAACAGGGAAGACGAGATGTCCAGTGCTGGAACCTCTATTTTTTCTATATCGTAAGGCGCTCCCCCATCGTAATGCGGTCGATTGACGCCAACAAAGTTCACAAGTTTTATCAGTTCATTAATATGATACCACTTTGGCAAATATTCAACCATGTCTCCGCCAATTATAAAGGAAAAAGCGGCATTTGGAAACTCCTTTGTCATTTCAACCATCGTATCATACGTGTAAGACTTGCCAGAGCGGTGCATTTCACGGTCGTCCACTTCAAAAAAGGGATTGCCTGTAATAGCAAGTTCGATCATTTTTAGGCGATCTGCGTTACTCGTCAGGCCACTTTCTTTCTTATGAGGAGGAACGGCATTCGGCAAGAAAATAATTTTTTCAAGACCGAGTTTAATGCGCGCTTCGTTGGCAATAATTAAATGAGCATGGTGTGGCGGATCAAATGTGCCACCTAAAATACCAATTTTTGCTTTCAAATCAGATACACCTTCTTACGGCAATTGGATTTGTTTCTTATTTTGTGATTCTTTGTAAAGAATGATGGTGCGGCCAATAACTTGCACGAGCTCTGACCCCGAACGTGAACTAATCATTTCTGCAACTTCTTCTTTTGGTTGATCGCAATTTTGTAAAATCGAAATCTTGATAAGCTCGCGAACTTCGATGGCCTCTGCAACATGCTTAATTAAATTCGGCGACACGCCACCTTTTCCAACTTGAAAAATGGCATCGATATCGTGAGCTTCTTTACGTAAAAAACGCTTTTGTATATTTGTTAACATTATTTTCCTCCTAGTTTTTTCAATACACTATTTCGCATGAGATCGCGATCTGCTTCTATCCCTGTCCATAATTCGAACGCAATCGCCGCTTGGTTAATAAACATCGATAAGCCGTTTTGTATGATAGCTCCATGTGCTTTCGCCTCTTTTAAAAATGGCGTTTCAGCGGGATTGTAGATAATGTCAGAAACGATGGTCCCTACGGTTAAATCATGTAATTGGATTGGTAAAACCGCATTTTCTTTGGTAAGTCCGGATGATGTTGTTTGGATGACGATGGTGAAATCCGCAAGTTGCGACTCGGCTTCGGCTAAACTGATAGCCCTATGCGCCGTCCCTGCAACCATTTTAACAGCTTTTTCAAGCGTTCGATTGGCAACGGTCACTGACGCATTGGTATGGTGTAAGAGAGCCTGAAAAATTGCCTTACTCGCGCCGCCTGCTCCAATAATCAAAATCTGATCGGTTTCATTGATAGTTCGAATGCTCTCTAAACCTTGTAAATAACCGATGCCATCCGTGTTGTAGCCAGTCCAATGTCCATTTCTTGCAACAACCGTATTCACAGCCCCGCATGCTTTGGCCTCGGAATCTAGCGCGTCTAAAAACGGTAGGATATCCTCTTTAAACGGACTCGTAACGTTGAATCCGCTAATTCCTAATGCCTTTAAACCTTCTATCGCTGTTGTAAAATCCTGTTTTTCTATTAAAAATGGAACATAGCTCGCATCTAGATGGTTCTGCTCCAGTAAAGCGGTGTGCATTATTGGAGAAAGCGAGTGTGCGATGGGGTTGCCGATAACGCAATATAACTCTTTCATTCAGAAGTTCGCCTCCTAGTTACACGATTGAGCGGCGAATAGTTACGCTTACGCCTTCTGGAACCCAAGCAGTTACTTTTGCACCGCCTTCTAAAACGGTAATCCAACCAAGTCCTGAGAATACGATGTCCGCCTTTTCCTTCACCGAAAATTGATACGGCACTAATTTCGGTAATGTTTCGATATCCGCTTCGCCTGGTGGTTGCAGTAGTTTTCCGGCTTGCGTTTCATATAAATTATCAGCTTTTTCAAGTTTCGTGCGGTGAATCATTAAGTTATTCGATGTATACACGACAAACGATCGTCTGCCACCACTTGTGTAATCAAATCGAGCCAAGGCGCCAAAGAATAACGTTTGTTCCTCGTTTAATTGGTACGTCACTGGCTTGATTTCTTTTTTCGGCGAGACAAGTTTTAGCGTTTTAGCATCGATAACATGCGCGATTTGGTGATGATTGATAATTCCTGGCGTATCGACAAGAACGCTGCCATCTGAAAGTGGAATTTCAATTTTATCAAGCGTTGTGCCTGGGAATTGAGATGTCGTGATAACGTCATTTTCACCAGTCGCCACTTTAATAATCCGATTGATAAGTGTTGATTTACCAACATTTGTACAGCCTACGACAAAAACGTCACGGCCTGCGCGCTCTTCTTCAATTTTTTCAAGTAACACATCAAAGGATTGTCCTTTTTCAGCGCTTACTAAGACGCAATCGGTTGGGGCCAGTCCGAGTTCACGGGCACGACCGCGCATCCACTGCGTCAAGCGTTCGCGTTTCAATGATTTTGGTAGCAAATCGGCTTTATTTCCGACAAGTAGTACCGGGTTATTCCCGACAAAGCGATGCAAACCTGGCAACCAACTGCCATCAAAGTCAAAAATATCGACAACATAGACGATCAGCGCCTGCTTTGTACCTAATTGGTTCAAAATTTTCAAGAAATCATCATCCGTCAGCGGAACATCTTGAATTTCATTATAATGCTTCAAGCGGAAACAACGCTGGCAAATAATATCTTCTTTTTCTAAGCTAGATTCCGGCGCATAGCCAGGTTGGGTTTTGTCAGTTGTTTGAATAACGGCTCCACAGCCAATACATCTTAATTCTTCGGTCACAGAGAATCCTCCCATTTTAATTCTGATTTTTTAGCTAGTCTTTTTAAAATAATGCGTTCCATGAATCGGTTAAACTTCGTCGCAAAACCGTCTGTATCTTTGACCGGGCGTACAAAAACAGTCGTTAATTTTTGACGGTTTCCTCCTAAGATGTCCGTCATGATTTGGTCGCCAATCATCACCGTTTCTTCTGGTGTCGAGCCAAGATCAGCCAGCGCTTTCTGAAACGCGGCGGCCAGTGGTTTTTTCGCCTTGGCCAAGTATGGAATTTTCGTCGCGATAGCCACTCGCTTCACGCGCTCTTCATTGTTATTCGATACGATCATCACCTTGATGCCCTCTTCTTCTAGAATCCGAAACCAGTTGTAAATTTCGTCGGTCGCATCCAACTGATCCCAAGCAAGTAACGTATTGTCTAGATCTGTTAATACCGTCGTTTTCCCCATTTTTCGCAATTGGTCCGCGGTAATACCAAATGGCGATGTTAACATTTTATCCGGTGAGAAATTTTTTAGCAAAATAGGCACCTCTTTTTATTTAATTGGTTTAAAAAGTGTCTTGACATCGGCGTTTCTCGAATGCCAAACCAGCACGCTTTCATGTAATCCTTATAAATTTTAACATCTTTCCGCTTATTTTACAAAAAAATCTGAGATAAGTGCTATAATGAAGTGGAAAATACGGAAATTATAGGGGGATTATGATGTCAAAAAACTATGCGTTAATTTGGGATTTAGATTCGATTTATTCTGGCGGAAGTGGCTCTGAAGCTTTAGCTAATGCGCTTTCTGAGACAACGAAAGATATCGCGTCATTTAAGCAAGCGGTGCAAGATTGGCCCGTTCCAGAAAATAAAGACGATGTCAGCGAATTTCTACTTTTAATCAATCAAAATGCAGATATAACGAAACAACTCATGAATGCAGCGGCTTTTCTGGAATGTTTATCCTCCGCCGACACGCGTGATTTGAAAGCTGTCGAATTGACTGGCGGTGTATACCAACAATTGGCAGAACTTGAAACAATCGAAAATGAGTGGCATGAGAAATTCGCCTTAGTTCCAGATGCATTATGGGCTTCCCTACTCACAGAGAACGGCTTGAGCGAGATTGCTTTCGTACTAAATGAAGCACGCGATAATCGTAAGAAAAAAGGGACACGTGAAGAAGAAGCAGTTATCAATGCGCTGAATGTGGACGGTTACCGCGGCTGGTCGGATCATTACGATACAGTTGTAGCAACGATTCGCGTACCAGTTGTTGTTGATGGTGAGGAAAAATTAGTTTCCGCCGGCCAAGCCTTGAACTTATTGAGCCATCCAGATCGCGCTGTGCGTGTCGCTGTATTTGAAGCCTACGGAAAAGCATGGCAGGAAAAATCACAACTATTCAGCGATACGCTAAACCATTTGGCAGGTTTCCGCCTCGCCGTTTATCGGACGCGTAAATGGGACAATGTACTCGCAGAACCACTGGCAATCAACCGCTTAGACGAAAAAACACTGGCAACCATGTGGGAAGTCATCGAAAAACATAAAGCAACGTTCGTTTCATTCTTAAATCGCAAAGCACAACTGTTTGGCATTGATAAATTAAGCTTCCATGATGTTTTCGCACCCCTGACGCTTGATTCTGAGCCGAAAAAATATACGTACCAAGAAGGCGCGGATTTCATTCTGACACAGTTTGCAAAATTCAGCCCGAAAATGGCTAGTTTTGCAAAGCACGCATTTGAACAGCAATGGATTGAGGCTGAAGATCGTGATAACAAACGTCCTGGTGGTTTTTGTACCGACATTCCACTAGAAAAAGAAAGTCGTATTTTCATGACCTACGACGGTGCCCCAGGAACGGTTGCAACGCTTGCTCACGAACTCGGCCACGCCTTCCACTCACATGTTATTCGCGATGAACCCTTCGAAAATACGAATTATGCGATGAACGTAGCTGAAACCGCATCAACTTTTGCTGAAATGATTATTGCGGATGCTTCCGTTAAAGAAGCAACTACAAAAGAAGAAAAAATCATTCTACTAGAAGATAAAATCGGACGCAGCATTGCCTTTTTCATGGACATACGCGCTCGTTTCTTATTCGAAACCCGTTTTTATGAAGCTCGTAAAGAAGGCCTCGTTTCTGCGGATCGTCTAAATACGTTAATGGAAGAAGCGCAACGAGAAGCCTTCCAAGATGCGTTATCCGAGTACCACCCGCAATTCTGGTCTTCTAAATTACATTTTTATATCGCCGATGTACCATTTTACAACTTCCCATACACATTCGGCTACCTGTTTTCATTAGGTATTTATCACCAAGCACTTGCAGAAGGAAGCGGCTACGAAGACAAATACATTGCCCTGTTGCAAGACACTGGCGCCATGACAACCGAGCAACTTGCTAAAAAACATCTTGGTATCGATTTAACAAAACCAGATTTCTGGGAAAGCGCGCTGGAGATTGCAGTTAGCGACGTCGAAGAGTTCCTAGACTTAACAAATGATTTAGTGTAACAGCAACGTCCGCTTGCTATTAGCAGACGACAGACTATAGGGAAACTATATTTCACGCAAAACCTAGCTTTATCATCAAACCTCAGCGTGTCGACAAATGCCTAGTTTCTAGCCAAAAGCGAGTACCAGCGCGGAGCGTACTAGAGTACGAGAGCACTGGAACGGAGCTTTTAACGACGAAAATAGGCGTTTGTCGACACGCTATCATGACAATTGTTCTATCATTTTCACAACACAAGCTGACGAATTCTTTGCTGCCGTCACTAAAAACTCATCAAAAGAGACACTAGCTTCACTATCTGCAACATCTGAAAGCGCTCGGATAATTAAAAACGGTACGTCAAACTGGTGCGCAACCTGTGCAATCGCGCAAGCTTCCATTTCTACCGCTTTTACCTCTGGGAAGAAAGTCGTAATCAATTCCCGTTGATCTGGTCGGTGAATAAAAGAATCCGTCGTCACCACGAGCCCGTAGACCGCCTTGTTTCCCTCTGAGAAGTTTTCTTGGTAGATTTGCTGTGCCAAACGCATCGCCTCTTCATCGCCCTGATAGAGTGCTGGCATTTGGGGAACTTGTCCGTATGTATAACCAAAAACAGTTGCATCCACATCCCCATACGCTAAATGATCTGAAATAATCACATCTCCAACTTCCAATTCCGCACCAATTCCGCCAGCTGAGCCAGTATTAATAATTAACGAAATATCATAATGGTCGCATAAAAGAGTCGTTGATAAAGCCGCATTCACTTTCCCAATGCCAGATTTCAACAAGACAATCTCTTTTCCAGCCAACGTTCCCGTGTAGAAAACCGCTCCCGCTATCGTTGTTTCCTCAAGTCCAGCCATCTGTTCCCGTAAAATTGTCACTTCTTCTTCCATCGCACCGATAATTGCTATTTTTCCCATTCTCAATCATCCCTTCCTTAAAAAAACTGTGTTCGAAGTGGATAAACCATCCGAAACACAGTCTTATCAATTTCTTTTATCATTCGTTTTGAGCACTTCTACTTTTGTCGGTTGCCATCCAGCCCCATCGACCCAAGTAATGTATACTCGGAAAGCTTTATCCGGATCAGATTTTGTTGAAACCGTTCCAATAGATTGCGTTGCAGGCTCATCACCGCGACCGACATACCAAATCGTCATGTCACCATTATCAATACCTGTCGCCTCAGAAAAAGCGTTCACTTTTTCTTCCCAATCCTCGCTATCCATTTCATAGGAGTTCACGTGATCACCTTTTTGTTCCGTCCCAACAGCTTTCCAATCTTTTGTAATGACTTCTGACACATTAGGATCATCGCTGGTTTCCGTCGTTTGCTCTTTCGGCTTCTCGGTGTCCTTTGCTTTCGAGTCATCCTTTTTCGTCTCATTCGCCTTTTGCGTTTGCTCCGTTTTTGGCTTTGTTTCTACTTTATCCGCCGAATCCTCAGCCGTTAAAAAAAAAACAAGCCATAAAACACCAACGATTGCCAAACTCATCAGTATGATTAAAATGTTCAGAGTGATACTCGTTCTTTTGTGTTTACTATTTTGCTCAGAGCGTGATGCTTCCACATGATTTTGGGCACTGCGTCGCTGCTCTTCCTTTTGTGTTTTCTTGTCCATATATGCCACCACCTTACCTAGGTCAGCGAAGCGAGAACGGTCCATCTTCGTCGTTAAAGATTCCGTTCCAGTGCTCACGTACGCAAGTACGCTCCGCACCCGGTACTCATCTTTGCCTAGAATATGAACCGTTCTCGCTTCGCTGAGGTTTTGCGTTATTTTCTTGTGTTGCGTTTATTCAAGGTTTCGTTCGGTCCATCTTCGTCGTTAAAGATTCCGTTCCAGTGCTCACGTACGCAAGTACGCTCCGCACCTGGTACTCATCTTTGCCTAGAACATGAACCGTTCTCGCTTCGCTGAGGTTTTGCGTTATTTTCTTGTGTTGCGTTTATTCAAGCTTTTTTTCGGTCCATCTTCGTCGTTAAAGATTCCGTTCCAGTGCTAGCATACGCAAGTACGCTCCGCACCTGATACTCATCTTTGCCTAGAATATGAACCGGCCTCGCTTCACTCGGGTTTTGTGTTATTTTCTTGTGTTGTGTTTATTCATTTCGATATATTAGGCGCTGATTTTTGTGATTTTGACGTTCATTTCGCCGCCTGGTGTTTGGATTGATACTTCGTCACCTTCTTTGCAGCCTAGTAGGGCTTTGGCGATTGGGGAATCATTGGAAATCAGGCCTTCGAATGGGTCTGCTTCGGCGCTACCCACGATTGTGTAGCTTTCTTCGTCGCCGTTTGGAAGCTCTTTGAAAGTAACGGTGTTTCCTAGTGCTACTTCACCGCTCATCGCGCTAGCATCGATGATTTGCGCATTGCGAATCATGTTTTCAAGGGTTGTAATGCGGCCCTCTACGAAAGCTTGCTCATCTTTTGCGGAATCGTACTCGGAGTTTTCCGAAAGATCGCCGAAACTACGGGCAATTTTAATACGTTCTACAACTTCTTTACGTTTGACTGTTTTTAAATCATTTAGTTCATTTTCTAATTTCGCTTTACCTTCTAATGTCATTGGGAATACTTTTTCTGTAGCCAAATTCTTTCTCTCCTTCATCTTTATGTTATTTGAAAAGCACGGAAGTTTGTTCTTTTCCGCGCCTCAACATGTATTTACTTTACGCCTGAAAGAGTAACACGATTCTCAGGGAATGTCCAGCAAATTTTTGTCCAATAGTGAAATTTTATCTTAATTCGCGTCTAATTACAAGTCGTAGCGTTGCATTATCGGTTCATTTCGAGTATTGTCGCCACTTTTGTCGTCATTAAATCGATGGCTACCTTGTTCTCGCCGCCTTCTGGGATGATAATGTCGGCGTATTTTTTCGTCGGTTCGATAAATTTTTGATACATCGGCTTAACCACGCCTAAATATTGTTCGATCACCGACTCCATTGTCCGGCCACGTTCGTTGACATCGCGCACCATCCGTCGCAAAATTCGAATATCATCATCTGTGTCGACGTAAACCTTGATATCCATGAGGTCGCGCAACTTCGGATCTTCCAAAATTAAAATGCCCTCTAAAATGATAACCTCTTTTGGTTCTTGGTGAATAATCTCGCTAGAACGTGTATAAAGCTCATAATCGTATACCGGTTTATCGATTGGCTCGTAGCGCAATAATTGCTTGATATGACGAATCAAAAGGTCCGTATCAAACGCTAAAGGATGATCATAATTCGTTTTTAGACGCTCCTCAAAAGCCATTTCTGCTTGGTCTTTATAATAAAAATCTTGCTCCAACATCAAAATGGAATGCCCCGTGAAATGATCATAAATCGCCTTACTCACACTCGTTTTCCCTGAACCACTACCGCCCGTCACGCCTACTACTATCGGCTTTTTCTTCGTCACTTTGCGCCTTCCTTTCTGCGACTAATCGCAAGGCCATCCCCTAAAGGAACAGTCGTCGTAATGAAATCTGGATTTTGCAAAAGCCAATCATTGAATTCCCGCATTTTTCTCGACACGCGTTGCTTTTGCTGCGCTCGCGGCGAATCGTGTAACGCCAACCCTTTAAAAAGCACATTATCGCTGTAAATGACACCGCCCGGAGCCAATTTATCGATATAAACGTTGAAAAATTTAGCATACTGAGCTTTTGCGGCATCAATGAAAATCGCGTCGAAATTCTCTTTTTCCAGCACAATCGAACTATCTTCCAAGGCATCCATGAGAAGAACCTCAATTCGGTCCTCTGCGCCAAATGCGTGAACATTGTGCCAAGCTCGGTCATAACGCACTTCATCGCGCTCCATCGTGACAATATGTACATCTGGCAACGCGTCTGCCATCCGTAAAGCAGAATAGCCAATTGCTGTTCCAATTTCCAAAATTCGCTTCGGTTGTTGAATTTGCATAATTTGTAACATAAAATGCATCGAGTCTATTTCCATGATTGGTACTTCGTGTTCCGCCGCATAAGCTTCCAATTCCATGAAGAACGGCTTGCGCTCTGGAATGTGCGAAAGCAAGTAATTATGAATTAACGTATCATTCACTGCTCTAAATCCCCCTTAACAGACTAATGATAAGCGCCTGTTCTCAAGCCTCTAAGGCCAAAAACAAACGCTTATCGTGTCTATTTATTGATTATTTGTAATATGTTCTTCTTTTAATTTGTTATGCTCTTCTAGCGTCTTAGAAAAATAAACCTGACCTGTTTTTGTATTCGCTAAAAAGTAAAGAAAATCCGTTTTTTCAGGATGCAACGTGGCTTCCATCGATGTTTCTCCACTATTCGAAATCGGACCTGGTGGCAAGCCTTTATTTTTGTACGTATTGTACGGCGAATCTACTTTCAAATCTTCATACATCGTACGCGATTTATGTTTCCCAAGCGCGTAAAGCACCGTCGGATCCGTCTGTAGCGGCATGCCCTCTTTCAGGCGATTATAAAAAACACTCGAAATTTTACTGCGATCGACATTTGCCGTTGCTTCTTTTTCGATGAGGGAGGACATCGTTAAGAAATGATGCACCGTCAATTTTTGCTTCGTAAGTTCTGGCTTATATTTAGCAATGTTGGCGTCTGTGGCTTTAACCATGTCGCTCACCATCGCTTTGATGTCCGTTTTGCCTGTAAATTCATACGTCGCTGGGTACAAATAGCCTTCTAGCGGATGCTTGATAGTTGCCGCCAAAACGTCCTTTGTGACCGTATCAGGATATGCCTTCATCAGTTCATTCACAAACGCCTTGTCGTCCATCACTTTTAAAATATCCGCTTTCTTCAATTCCGGCTTGTAAGCAACCATCCGATCCGCGATTTGATCTAAGGAATACCCTTCTGGAATAACGAGTCTGGACGGGACAATCACCTGGCCTTTTTTCAATTCATTAACCACTTGTTCCACGGTCATCGATGGACTCAATTTATATTTTCCAGCTTTTAAGTTCGTCTCATTTTTATATTTCACATAGTACGTAAAAATCATGCTACTATTAATAACGTTATTTTCTTGAAGAATATCGCCAATTTCTGATACTTTAGCGCCTTTAGGAATATCTACAATAATCGATTCCTTACTCGATGCATTGACAGCTTGGAGTTGCGAATCCACATAGAAATAGCCTCCAACCGTTAGCGCGACCAGCACCACGGCGATACTTGAAATAATAATCGTGATCATTTTGCTTTTGGATTTTTTCATCTCTAAACCTCTTTCATTCGTCTATGCAAAACATTTCTTTATCTATTATAACGGTAATCACTACCATAGTTCAACCACAATCAGCAAAAAATATAAATTCGTGACGTTTTCGACAAATTTAGCTATAATAAGGAAGCATCGTTAAACGGTTCAATCTAAACGAAAGAAGGCTATCCATGTTACATTCCATTATTGAAGCATTGCAAAATTTCGTCATGACCTTAATCGACCTATTTGGGCACTGGGGCATCTTCTGGGCGATGGTCATCGAAAGCGTCTGTATCCCGCTTCCAAGCGAAGTTGTCATGCTGTTCGGTGGTTTCATGGCCGAAGCAGGTGACCTAAACTTTTGGCTTGTGGTCTTCGCTGGTATCGCAGGAAACCTCGTTGGCTCCCTAATCGCCTACTATATCGGCAAATTCGGTGGCCGAGCCCTCGTTCTAAAATTCGGAAAATACATCTTTTTAAATGTCGGACATCTTGACCTAGCAGAAAACTGGTTTCAAAAATACGGCGCATCAGCAGTGTTCTTCGGTCGCCTCCTGCCCGTTATCCGAACTTTCATATCACTACCAGCCGGTATTGCAAAAATGAACATTTGGAAATTCATCACGTACACCATCCTAGGCTGCATCCCATGGAATATTTTCTTAACCTACTTAGGCTACAAGTTAGGCGCCAATTGGAGCGTTGTCGAAAAATACACCCGCCCAATCAGCTACGCCATGCTAGCACTCCTAGTCGTGATTGTTGTGTACTTAATCGTGAAAATAGTAAAAAAACGCAAACCAACTGCATAAAAAAGAAGAAGCTGGGAATTAGGCACTTATTCGTGCTAACTCTCAGCTTCTTTCGTTTAATCGGAAAAACCGTACTTCGTACGCAAAACCAAGTTCTTCGAACTAACACCAAACGATGCTATGAAATCGCAAAACCTCAGAGAGCGTACAAATGGGTAGATGCTAGGCAAAACCGAGCACCGAAGCGGAACGTATATTTATACGTGAGCATCGGAGCACAGGTTTTAACGACGCAGATGCGCGTTTGTACGCCCTCTGAATGATTATTCGGCGTCTTCGTCTTCTAAGAACGTCGCAAGGACCTCTTCGATCATGTCCCATTCTTCTTCTGTTTCCACAGGCTTTAACTCGCCTTGTGTGCCATCTTCATTTTCAATGAAAGAAGACGCTTGTAATTCGATTTCTTCCTCGTCTTCTGCACTTTCTGGATAATAAAGTACGTAAGATTTCTCAAACTCATCGGAGTTAAACGAGAATAAGACCGCGTAAAGCTCCTCGTTACCATCCTCGTCTACTACTGTGATATGTTCGTGATCATGTTCGTGATTTTCTGTCATAATGGACACCTCTTTTTAATTAATTATTTGAATCTAAATAAGACTGCAATATCATAACGGCTGCAAGCTTATCAATGACTTTCTTACGCTTCTTACGGCTAACATCAGCTTCAAGCAATGTCCGTTCCGCTGCGGCAGTGGTCAAGCGCTCATCCCATAAAACAACAGGAATCCCAGTGCGGCTTTCCAATACTTCCGCATACTTTTCAGATGCTTCTGCACGTTCACCAACCGTATTATTCATATTTTTTGGCCAGCCAACAACGATTTTATTAACATCGTATTCTGCGGCAAGTTCTTTCACGCGATCGTAACCAAATTGTTTCGCGCGTTCGTTTATCGTGATGGTCTCAATACCTTGTGCGGTCCAGCCTAGCTCATCACTAATGGCTACACCAACAGTCACCGAGCCAACATCTAATCCCATTGTTCTCATTTGTCACCAATCTTATTATTTTTTAGGTACGCCTTTACTAATTCTTCGATAATCTCATCACGCTCTAGACGGCGGATCAAATTACGAGCATCATTGTGGCGCGGAATATAAGCTGGATCACCAGAGAGCAAATAACCAACAATCTGATTAATCGGGTTATATCCTTTTTCCTCTAGGGCAACATACACTTTCCCCATCAGAATTTTGACATCTTCTTCAATCGAATCGTCGCCAAAACTATAAAACATTGTTTTATCAGAAGCCATTTTGATCAGCACCTCTTTCCCATTGTTATCGCTATTGTCCACATTTCATTTTACACTAAGTCTCGAAAAATAACAAAGAAGATGCTAATCCAATTGCTAATAAATACTTGCTATCTTGTTGTACAGTTTAGGATTGTTGCGCAACCCACTCTTTTACATAAGCTAATGCGCCTTCTAGTTTTTCTGGGTCTTTCCCGCCTGCTTGAGCTGTATCAGGGCGTCCGCCACCATTACCGCCGCAACGAGTTGCCACTTCTTTCAGCAATTTACCAGCGTGATAACCTTCTTTAATTAAATCTTCGGAAACAGCAGAAATTAAGCTGACTTTATCATCATGTGCTGCACCCAAAACAAGGATGCCGCTTGCTTTTGTTTCTTTCCAATTATCTAGATATTGGCGTAATTGGTTCATATCTTTCGCATTGACTTGTTTCGCGATAACGGCAACACCACCGACATCTTCTGGATTGCTAAAAATATCTGCGCTTGCTGCGTTGGATAGTTTCGCAAGTAAAGAGTCGTTTTCGCGTTTTAATTCGCGCATTTCTTGATGTAATTGTTCGATTTTTTGTGGTGTTTCTTGTGGCGATGTTTTAAGCAGATTTGCGGCTGCTTTTAGATAATGCTCTTGTTGATTTAGGAAGCGGTATGCGGATTCGCCGGTTACTGCTTCGATACGGCGAGTTCCTGCCCCGATGCCACTTTCGGAAATGATGTTGAAAAGTCCGATTTCAGACGTATTTTTAACATGGATACCACCACAAAGCTCGATGCTGTAATCGCCAATACGGACAACGCGGACAACATCACCATATTTCTCGCCGAATAACGCCATCGCGCCGAGTTCTTTTGCTTCTGCAATCGGCATTTCTTTGATGCTGACTGCGATTTGTTCCCAAATTTTACGATTGACGATGTGTTCCATTTTTTGAAGTTCTGCGTCGGTAATTTGGCCAAAATGAGAGAAGTCAAAACGTAAACGATTCGATTCTACGAGAGAGCCTGCTTGGTTGACGTGATCGCCGAGTACGTCTTTTAACGCACGATGAAGCAAATGCGTTGCGGTGTGGTTCTTCACGATGCCGCGGCGGGTGGCTTTGTCCACTTCAAGCGTTACATGATCGCCTTTGTTTAGACTTCCTTCTTCGATGCGTACTTCATGGATATTTTGCTTATTTGGTGTTTTTTGAACGTTTAGAACGGCTGCTGTGAAACCGGATTTTTTAATGGTTCCTTGGTCCGCGATTTGTCCGCCGCTTTCTGCATAAAATGGTGTTTCTTTGAAGATGACTTGCACTTTATCGCCACGTGATGCGCTTTCTGCTAAGCTACCTGATTTGATAATGTACAGCACTTCGGTCGCAACGCTTGTCGTTTCATAGCCAACAAACTCACTTTTCTCTGTCAAACTTGTTAGTAGCTCTGTTTGGACGCTCATCGATTTAACGTCAGCACGTGCGTTACGTGCCCGATTGCGTTGTTTCGTCATTTCTGCTTCAAAACCAGCGTGATCGACTGTTAAACCGTTATCTTCAGCATATTCTTCTGTCAGCTCAACTGGGAATCCGAATGTGTCGTATAATTTGAAAATGTCTGCGCCGTTCATTTGACCAGAGTCTTTAGCGGCCGCCATCATTTCTTCTAAAATCGCCAAACCTTCATTTAGCGTCTCATGGAAACGTTCTTCCTCGGTGCGTACAATTTTTTGGATGAAATCGGTTTGTTTTTCTACTTCAGGATAGTAACTATTCATAATTTTGCCGACTACAGGTACTAATTTATACATAAATGGTTCGTTAATATTGAGGTTTTTAGCGTAACGAACGGCACGACGTAGCAAGCGACGCAACACATAACCACGACCTTCATTGGATGGTAATGCGCTGTCACCGATTGCAAAAGCTACGGTACGCACGTGGTCTGCGATAACTTTAAATGCTGTATCTGTTGCAGGATTTTGACCGTATTTTTCACCAGAAATCGTCTCTACTTCACGAATGATTGGCATGAATAGGTCGGTTTCGAAGTTTGTAGGCGCATCTTGAATGATTGAAACCATCCGTTCGAGGCCCATCCCTGTATCGATGTTTTTCTTTGGAAGTGGCGTATACGTGCCATCTGCGTTGTGATTAAATTGCGAAAATACAAGGTTCCAAATTTCCAAATAACGTTCGTTTTCGCCGCCTGGATATAATTCTGGATCTGTCGTATCATTGCCATAAGCCTCGCCACGATCGTAAAAAATCTCACTATCCGGACCACTTGGACCTTCGCCGATATCCCAGAAATTGTCCTCAATCGGCACGATATGATCGTCTGTCAAGCCAACTTTTTCTTTCCAAATCGTCTTCGCTTCTTCGTCTTCTGGATAAACCGTTACGTATAATTTATCCGGATCAAAGCCAACCCATTGCGGGCTAGTCAGAAATTCCCATGCCCAAACGATGGCTTCTTCTTTGAAATATTCACCGATGGAAAAATTACCGAGCATCTCGAAAAATGTATGATGGCGCGCTGTTTTCCCTACATTTTCGATGTCATTTGTACGGATTGATTTCTGCGCATTAACGATACGTGGGTTGTCTGGAATCACGCTACCGTCGAAATATTTTTTCAATGTTGCGACACCACTATTAATCCATAGCAAAGATGCATCGTTAATCGGCACGAGCGGCGCACTTGGCTCCACTTTATGGCCTTTTTCCTGGAAAAAATCGAGGAACATTTGTCTTACTTCAGCACTTGTTAATTGTTTCATTTTATTTCCTCCTTTTTGATTGCGCGAGTATGGATACAAAACAAAAAGCCTCATATCATCTCGCAATACAGGGACGAATATGTTCGCGGTACCACCCTGTTTGCAATGATATAAGACTTGATCATTACCTCTTTAGAATCCTTAACGCGGAATAAGACGAAAAATAGGCGTGATGTGAGGTAGCACAGAAATCGCTGTCTCGTTTATGTTCTTCCAGCCATAGGAACATTTCTCTTGCAAACGGGCGTGTTTCTTTAAGCTCACACTATTTTTAGTTGTATGATACTTGAAATTATAAAGGATGTGGCGGGTTGTGTCAACGATTAATCAATGGACAATATCGTTATATCGTTTATAATAGGTGTGTAGATGGAAAACACATAACGAAAGAAGATGACTAAAATGACAAAATATTGGATTGGTGTGGCTTCCTTAGATCATGTTGAATTAGGCGTGGATGGTGGCTTTTCGCAGTTATGTCATGGTAAAGAAGCGCCACTTAAACGGATGAAACCTGGAGATTGGCTAGTTTATTATAGTCCGAAACAAACGCTTGGTAAAGATGAGAAATGCCAGTGTTTTACGGCGATTGGACGGGTAAAGGGGGAGGATATTTATCCATTTGCGATGAGTGAGACATTTGTACCTTATCGTAAAGATATTGATTTTTTCCCAGATGCAAAACAAGTGCCGCTCAGCGCGGTGTCACAGCTAGAAGCTTGGCAGAAATATCGCGCTTCCCTTCGTTACGGCCATTTTGAGATTGATAAGGATTTCTTTTTGATGTTGGCTGAGCAGATGGGTTTGCCGATGAAATATGAATCGTAAGGGGGATTCCGTGGGATGATGAGTGATGTTTTGGTTGTGATTGATATGCAAAATGGGGTGAATTCGACGGATTATCCATTAGTTCATTTGGAGCGCATGTTGGCTGGTGTGAATCAGCGGATTGCGAGTTATCGGGATGCTGGGAAACCGGTTATTTTTGTGCAGCATGTGGATGAGGAATTGGTGATTGGCAGTGATGCGTGGGCGTTGATGCCGGAATTGGACAGTCGACAGGATGATATTTATGTGAATAAGACGCATGCGAATTCGTTTTATAAGACGGATTTACCGGCGATTCTTGCTGGGTTAGATGCTCAGAAAATCGAGTTTTGCGGTGCGCAGACGGAATATTGTGTAGATACGACCGTTCGATTTGCGCATGGATTGGGATTTAATTGTTACATGGTTCGTGGATTGCATACGACTATGGATAGTGATTTGATCGATGCAAAAACGATTATGGCACATCATGAAACGATTTGGGATGGGAGATTTTTGACCTTTTTGTGAATAAAAATCGTCCTGATATATTTTGCGAAGAAGTGTATCAGGACGACCTAATTTGATAATCCCTACCTTAATAGTTGAACCAATTTCATAAGTCGCTTTTTATTCGAAATTAGACGAATCCAATTTTATGATTTTTCATTTTTAAACGTTCA
>NZ_JAASTT010000019.1 GCF_014322795.1 Paenilisteria portnoyi | reverse complement strand
CTAAAAGCCCAATTTGCGGAGTATAGTAAACAGAATCCGGATCAGGAGTTTACATACGAGCAATATCAATCGGCGGTGTCGGGTTCGCGGGCGTTTGAGTACGATTCGATTCGAGATGGGCAACAGAATCTCGAATTATGGCGAGATATCGGAGCAGCGATTGTGATTATCGGCGTGAGCATTGTGTGTCCACCCGCAGGATTGGCACTTGGCATTGCATATGGTACACTGGAATTGAGCAGCGCGGCGACCGGAAAAGACTGGATGACTGGGCGCGAAATGGATGGCACCGAACGCGCGACACGTGGTGCGTTTGCGTTCTTGGATATCATTCCGGGCGTGAAAGGAATACGTGCGTTTAGTACGGCGACGAAGGCTGGTGGATTGGCGTTGGACGCTGCACAAGCTGGCAGTAAGTTGACGTTGCGACAAACGGCGAAGCAAGGATTATCCCATGTCGATGCGATGGGAAGACAGGCATTGCGTGAGAGTGCCGAGCGGATTCGGAATGCACCGAGAGTTATAAGTGATGTGGCGAGTTCAACTGCGAATGTAGCTAAAAATCAAATTAGAAATGGTGCAGGTAAGCTAGGTAAAGTAGCAGATTTTGGAGAGACAACTGCTAAGAACTTTTTTCAACCGCGCGTTGTAGCATCTCCTTTTGGTACCACACAAGTTGTAATGGGTGGCGCAGAAAATACACACAGATTTGAAAATGCTGCTAAAAGTATCTTAGGTAGTAGCGATGAGGTTGCTGAAGGGTTGGCAAAAAAAGCAAATGTAAAACCATCAAGCACATATCAGGAGCGTTTATCGCAAACACCTGTCAACAATGGGGAGTGGCTAGAGAAACGTGGCGAGTCTACTTTTGTTTCTGAACATAAAGAGGTCACTGATATATTGGAACCAAAAGGTTTGGATGGAATCAAGTATTCAGATGCAATTCCTGATTTTTCACCAGTATCTGTTGGTGAAGTCACAATTCCTAATATGTCAACTGAGAGAAGGATTAATTTTAGGGAGGCAGATGATCTTTTAGCTGAACAACTAGGAGTCACTAGAAAAGATATTGTTAAGATGAGGAAGGAACAAAAATTAACTTGGCATGAACTAAATGATATGCAAACGATGCAATTAGTACCAACTGTTATAAATGGGAAATTTGGTCATTTAGGTGGGGTAGCTGAAATCAAAAAATTATTAGGACTATAAGGAGTGTAAAAAATGGCTGATAATATTAATCATGAGGTTTTTGGGAATTTAGAGTTTGATTATGGTTGGGTGAAAAAAATAGAATTAGAATTATTTGGTGAAAAAAGAGTGCTGGAAGTTGTGATAGATGCAGATGACGATGCTGATTTTGAATCAGCTCAAGTAGAGTCATATAAAGAATTTTTCAAAGAGATTGATATGAGAGTAAAACAGGCGGAATGGGCAGCCTTTGACTTTTATCAAAAAGAGAGTCCTGACATAAGAGCTCAGTATGATAATGATGCAGATATAAATAGGTATGTCCCTGAAGTAACTAAAAAAGAGGAATTGTATAAGCTAGTTACACCGAAACAAATAATGTTTCCTATGGTTTTTGATGATGATGCAAGAGAAGCGGGCTTTCTCTGTGATTGTTCTTGGGAAATAGAGCATGGTTTAGGTATTAAATTTGAAAATGAGATAGTTACAGAAGTTGGCTTTCAAGATATATTGCTGTGATAAGACGACGGTGGAATGGTAACGCATTTTCGAACAAAATTTATAAGGTCTTAATTATTAAAACAACAAAGTACTCATTTATCCATTTTATTAAGTGAGAAAAGCCACCGAATCAGTCGTGAATCGGTGGGTTTTCGCTGTCTTCTTGTAGGTCTTTTTTGAGGAATTTGAGTTCGGCGACGATCATGACGGTGATGATGATGAGCAGGTACCAGCTGGTGATTTTGCCGAAGCCGACGAGTTGCCAGGTGATTTCTTGGTCGGGGTAATACCAAGCGCCGAAGAAGCTGGCGATGTTTTCTGCGACCCAGATGAAGAAGGCGATGAGTAGGAAGGACAGCGATAGCGGCATCCTCAGGCGTTTGTCGCCGACTGTGAACGATACGACGGTGCGCAGGAATAGGATGAGGACGGCGATGATGAGTATGTAGCGCAGGTCCCAGATGTAATGGTGGGTGAAAAAGTTGAGATAAATCGCGGCGCAGAGCGTGATGACGTAGCTGCTTTTGGGCCAATTTTTGACGGTGAGGTCGAAGCGTTTCCATGCTTGGCAGATGTAGCTGGCGACGCTTGAGTACATGAAGCCGCTGTAAAGTGGGACGCCGAGAATTTTTGTGTAGGCGTCTTCGGGATAAGCCCACGAACCCATATGGATTTTGTAGATTTCGAGCACGAGTCCGATAACGTGAAAAAGCATGATGACTTTGAGTTCATCCCATGTTTCAAGGCCGAATTTGATTAAAAGTAGTTGGGCGATGATGCAGATGATGAGCAGTAAATCGTATCTTGGAATGAAGGGAATGTCGATGTATTTGGAAAAGGCGAGCGAGAGAAAAATGATGGCTGGGAAGATGCAACAGAGTATTTGTGTCCAGGTGAATTGCCAGAGTAGGGATAGGAAACGCATGTGGTACCTCCTGAGGGATGCTTATTTGTAGTTTCTATTTTGAAATGGGGTATCGCTTTGGAAAAGTTTTTTTTGCGTGCCGATGGTTTGTAAAAGTTGCCGAATGCGCAGGTTGTCGTCGCGTAACATGGCCTCGATTTCAGTTTTGCAATGAGGGATGCAGGCTGTGAGATAGTGGTCGGCGGTTTTGGTCGCGGCATAGGCATTTCCCTGATGGATGAGTTCGGCGAAAATCGCGGTCGTAATTTGAGGTGTGTCAGTCGGTGTGAGGAGGTAACGCTCGTAATGGCTAGCGTCCATAACTGCGTGAATGCCGCCGAGTGGACCTTTGTCTAGGAATGGTTCTTTGTCTGAAAAAACGGTGGTATCGGCGTCTGGAAACAAGGAATCGATGCTTGCGAACAGGCGCTGGTTAGTGACGATGAATACATGATCGACAAGTGGGCGCATTTTATCGGCGGTTTGTTCTACCCATGTTTGCGAGTCGGGTGTCTCTTTGTACAGCGCTTTATCTTCGCCGAAACGTCGGGAATTTCCACCGGCGAGAATGATTCCTGCGATTGTTTTAGTTTTTGACAAGGCGACCATCCTTTATTTTCAAAATTTCTCCTGTGAGCGATTCGGCTTCTTGGTGATAATGAGTCACAAAAATGACGGGAATGTCGAAATCGCGCGCCATTTGGCCAACTAGCTCGATGCAGATGTTGCGTGTGTCTTCGTCAAGACCGTTGAATGGTTCGTCTAAAAGAAGTAGGTTTGGATTGATAATCATCGCTCGCGCCATGGCTACGCGTTGTTTTTCGCCGCCAGATAATTTCTGAACGGAGGAAAAAAGGAGATGGGAAATCTGCAAGTAATCGCTTATTTTGCGGACTTGTTGTTTGATTTCGGCGCGATTTTTCTTGTTGACGGTTAGACCGAAAGCGATATTTTGAAAGACGTTCATATTTGGGAAAAGGGCTAGGTTTTGGAATAGGTAGCCGACTTTGCGGGCGGCGGTTGGAACGGTGATATCGCTGTATGTATCGTCCCAAGCGGTGTTGTTAAATTCGATGATACCTTCGTCAATTTTTTTTAGGCCACTGATGCATTGGAAAAGGGTGGATTTGCCGGAGCCGCTCGCGCCCATAATCGCTGTGATTGGGGCGACGAAATCGTAGTTAATATCCAGGTCGTGAAAGGGTAGTTTCTTTTTGAATTTTAAGCGTAGTCCCATGGGTTACATTCCTCTCGTTAAGTTAGTTTGGCGGACGGTCAGGATGTGGATGACCATCAGCGCGAAAATACCAATGATGACGTTGATAAGGCCAAGATAAATGGCGGTGCGCATGTCGCCTTGTTGAACCATGAAATAAATGCTGGACGCGATGGTGTCGGTTTTGCCTTCGATGTAACCGGCGACCATAAGGCTAGCTCCGAATTCCCCCATTGCCCGGCAAAAACTCAGTAAAATCCCTGCTAAAATGGGTTGCCAGCAGTTTGGAAGAATGATTTTGACAAAGATAGTTCTGGCGTTTGCGGATAAGGTTTGCGCGGCCCAGACGAGGTCGTGATCGATGGAGAGGAACGCGCTTTTTAGGCCTTGGTACATGATTGGCAGGATGATAATCGTTGTGGCAATGATGGCGCCGGCGAGCGTGAAGATGAAGCTATAGTTGAAGTTGTTCCATAAAAAAGCGCCGATGAGATCATTTTTTCCGAACAGATTAAGTAGAATGAGACCGACAACGGTTGGCGGTAAAACGAGTGGTAGCAGGATGATGATCTCGATAATGAGTTGGAATCGGGACTTGCGGTTCGCGAAGTAGTAGCTGAGTGGGAGCATGGTGAGGAACGCGAGAATGGTAGACGCAAATGCGACTAAGAGTGAGTGCAGGACTGGTGTTAGCATGGAAAACCTCCGAATGTTATATGTATTTCGTTATGATTATGAATGCAAAGGACAGAGAATAACCATCTATTAGCTTTAGGCGAGGTAATAGATGGTCGTAAATGCCTATTCAATTAACTTGAGCTACCATCTTTATTGGCTCTCTTTTCGTATTTATTATAGCACTATTTGAAAATGCCGTCAAAGAAGATTCGTCGGTTGAAAATATAAAATATAGGGATTTTCCCGATGCGCGAAAAGGGGAGAAGTTGTATTATCAGATTAGATAGGAATTTTACTATTTTTCTTTGTGAATATAATAACAAAAATGAGGTGGTACATAGTGAGGAAAAAAGGTTTGCGGTTCTTTAAACGGACGGAGAAATTTAACGGAAACTGGACGGTGATGGAGGAGAAAAGCCGTGCTTGGGAGAAGATGTATCGAGATCGTTGGAGCCATGATAAAGTGGTTCGCACGACGCATGGTGTCAATTGTACGGGTTCGTGTAGTTGGCAGGTTTT
Organism: Paenilisteria portnoyi; assembly: GCF_014322795.1. Lineage (GTDB taxonomy): Bacteria > Bacillota > Bacilli > Lactobacillales > Listeriaceae > Listeria_A > Listeria_A portnoyi. Next base: position 63,477 of record NZ_JAASTT010000019.1, on the reverse strand, counting down.
CGTGAAAAACGGGATTATTACGTGGGAAAATCAGGCGACGGACTACCCGAGTTGTGGGCCGGATATGCCGGAATTTGAACCTCGTGGCTGTCCGCGTGGTGCGAGTTTTTCGTGGTATGAGTATAGTCCACTTCGTGTGAAATATCCGTATGTGCGCGGGAAATTGTGGCGTCTATGGCAAAATGCGTTGAAGCAGTATGGTGATCCGATTAAGGCTTGGGCGAGTATCGTGGAAGACCCTGAGAAGGCGGAGAGCTATAAGAGTGCGCGTGGTAAGGGTGGACAGATTCGTGTGTCGTGGCAGGAAGCGTATTATATGGTCGCGGCGATGCTGATTTATACGATTAAGAAATATGGACCGGATCGCTTGGCAGGGTTTACCCCGATTCCAGCGATGTCGATGATTAGTTATGCGGCTGGGTCGCGGTTTTTGACGCTGCTCGGTGGTGAAATGCTGAGTTTTTATGATTGGTATGCGGATTTACCGCCGGCTTCTCCGCAAATTTGGGGTGAGCAGACGGACGTGCCGGAGTCGAGTGACTGGTATAATGCGGGTTACATTATGATGTGGGGCTCGAATGTGCCGCTGACTCGGACGCCGGATGCGCATTTTATGACGGAGGTTCGTTATAAAGGGACGAAAGTTGTGGCGGTTGCTCCAGATTATGCGGAGAACGTGAAGTTTGCGGATAATTGGTTGGCGCCGAATCCTGGGACGGATGCTGCTCTTGCGCAAGCGATGACGCATGTTATTTTGAAGGAATTTTATGTGGAACGCGCGGAATCGCAGTTTATTGATTACGCGAAACAGTTTACGGATTTGCCGTTTTTACTATTGCTTGACGAGACGGATAAGGGCTTGACGCCGGGCCGTTTCTTGCGTGAGGATGATTTGCATGCGGGGCTTGAAAAGTTAGCGCACGCGGATTGGAAAACGTGTTTGATTGATGAGACGACGGGCGAGATTGTGGTTCCGAATGGGACGATGGGTCAACGTTGGGAAGAGGGCGTGAAGTGGAATCTGTCGCTTGAACGCGAGGATGGTTCTGTGATTGCGCCTGCGATGACGGTTGGCTTGGACCGGATTGATACGGTTGCGTTTCCTTATTTTGATAATACGGGGAATGGGATTTTTGAACGGGAATTGCCGGTTCGGGAAATTACGCTTGCAGATGGTTCGAAGCGCTTAGTGGCAACGGTCTATGATGTGATGTTGAGCCAGTATGGTGTGGCGCGGCATGATGAGGACAAGTTCGCTGCTCGTGGTTTGGATGATGCGGATAGCTTGTATACGCCGGCTTGGCAGGAACCGATTACGGGTGTGAAGGCGGATATCGTGACGCAGATCGCGCGTGAGTTTGCGCAGAATGCGATTGATACTGGTGGTCGTTCGATGATTATTATGGGCGCTGGGATTAATCACTGGTTTAATAGTGACACGATTTACCGCTCGATTTTGAACTTGGTAATTTTGACGGCGTCGCAAGGTGTGAACGGCGGAGGCTGGGCGCATTACGTTGGTCAGGAAAAATGTCGTCCGATTGAGGGCTGGCAAACGGTTGCTTTTGCGAAGGATTGGCAGGGCGCGGTGAGACAACAGAATGCGACGAGTTTCTGGTATTTTGCAACGGATCAATGGCGCTATGAAGAAATGGATACAGATGCTTTGAAATCTCCACTGGCGCAAAAAGCGAGCTATAAGCACCCAGCGGATTACAATGTGTTGGCGGCGCGACTTGGTTGGTTGCCTTCGTATCCGCAGTTTAACAAGAATAGTTTGCTGTTCGCGGCGGAAAATAAGGACAAATCGGATGCGGAAATCGTGTCGGGGATTGTCGATGATTTGAAATCGGAGAAATTGCAGTTTGCAGTGGAAGATCCGGGTAATCCTGTGAATTTCCCGCGTGGTCTTTTTGTATGGCGCTCGAACCTTGTTTCGTCTAGTGGAAAAGGGCAGGAGTATTTCATGAAGCATTTGTTTGGAACGACGAATAATTTGTTGTCGACGCCAAATGATGAGTTTAAGCCAGAGGAAATGGTTTGGCGTGATGAGGAAGCAGAAGGGAAGCTGGACTTGATGGTGACGCTTGATTTCCGGATGACGGCGACGCCAATTTATTCGGATGTCGTGCTTCCTGCTGCGACGTGGTATGAGAAGACGGATATTTCGAGTACGGATATGCATCCTTTTGTGCATCCATTTAACCCGGCGATTAGTCCGCTTTGGGAGTCGAAATCGGATTGGAATATTTTCAAGGATTTGAGTCAGACGTTTTCTGAGATGGCGAAGGATCACTTGCATGAGGTGCAGCGCGACGTGATTATGTTGCCGCTGAATCATGATACGCAAATGGAGATTTCGCAGCCTTATGGTGAGATTAAGGACTGGAAAAAAGGCGAAGTTGAGGCGATCCCAGGCAAAACGATGCCACATTTCCAATTTGTTGAGCGGGATTATACGCAAATTTACGATAAGTTTATTACGCTTGGCCCGAATGTTGGGACTGGCAAGGTTGGCGCGCATGGGACACAATTCCCAGTGAGTGGCGAATATGAAGAAGTGAAGAGTATCAACGGAATTTATGAGGATGATACAATTAAAAATGGGATGCCGATTATGGAGTCGGAACGACAAGCGGCGAATGCGATTTTGCATATTTCTAGTGCGACGAACGGGAAAGTAGCAGTTCGAGCTTGGGAAGTGGCAGAGGAAGCGACGGGAATGGAGCTTAGTCATTTAGCGAAGCCACGTGAGGCGGAGCGGATTACGTTCCAAGGCATTACGGCACAACCACGTGAAGTTATTCCGACGCCGGTGTTTACGGGCTCGAATACGGATGGCAAGCGTTATTCGCCATTTACGACGAATATTGAGCATTTAGTTCCATTCAGGACGCTTACTGGACGCCAGCATTTTTACATTGATCATGAGATGTTTTTACAATACGGGGAAGCTTTGCCGGTGTACAAGCCGACATTGCCACCGCAAGTTTTTGCACCTCGTGATAAGGAGATTGTGGAGACGCCGGATACGATTGTGTTGCGCTATTTGACGCCACACGGTAAGTGGAATATTCACAGTATGTACCAAGATAATCAGCATATGTTGACTCTTTTCCGCGGTGGTCCGAACGTGTGGATTAACCATGAAGACGCCGAAGCTGGCAAAATTAAAGATAATGACTGGCTCGAAGTTTATAACCGAAATGGTGTGGTGACGGCTCGTGCAGTCGTTAGTCACAGAATGCCAAAAGGGACGATGTACATGTATCACGCGCAAGACCGTCACATCAACGTTCCAGGGACTTCGATTACTGGAACACGCGGTGGTAGTCACAATGCGCCGACGAAAATCCACGTGAAACCAACGCAAATGGTCGGTGGATATGCACAACTTAGCTATGGTTTTAACTATTATGGACCAATTGGAAATCAGCGCGATCTCTATGTTGCTGTCCGGAAACTAAACGAGGTGAATTGGCTTGAAGATTAAAGCACAAGTAGGAATGGTTATGAATTTAGATAAATGCATCGGTTGCCATACGTGTAGTGTGACGTGTAAAAATACGTGGACAAACCGCCCTGGTGCTGAGTATATCTGGTTTAATAATGTCGAAACGAAGCCAGGTATTGGCTATCCAAAACAATGGGAAGACCAAGAACGATATAAAGGTGGCTGGAAACTGAGAAAAGGAAAATTGGAACTTGCGGCTGGTTCGAAGTGGAACAAAGTTATGCTTGGAAAAATTTTCTACAACCCGGATATGCCAGAGTTGAAGGATTATTATGAGCCGTGGACATACAATTACGATACGTTATTCACGCCGAAAGAGAAGAAAAATCAACCGGTGGCGCGTCCGAAATCCGTTATTACAGGTAAAAACATGGAAATCGAATGGGGTCCAAACTGGGAAGATGATTTGGCGGGGGCACCAACAACCATGCCACTCGATCCGAACATGAAAAACATCGAAACGGAGATTAAAACAAATTTTGAGACAGCGTTTATGATGTACTTGCCTCGTTTGTGTGAGCATTGTTTGAATCCTTCTTGTGTGGCCTCGTGTCCGAGTGGCGCGATGTATAAACGCGATGAGGACGGGATTGTGCTTGTCGATCAAGAAGCGTGTCGCGGATGGCGTTATTGCATGACTGGTTGCCCATACAAAAAAGTGTACTTCAACTGGAAAACGAATAAGGCGGAGAAGTGTACGTTCTGTTTCCCGCGTATCGAGGCAGGTTTGCCAACGGTTTGTTCGGAAACGTGTACAGGTCGGATTCGCTATCTTGGTGTGATGCTTTATGATGCGGACGGCGTGAAAGAAGCGGCTTCTGTGGAGGACGAAAAAGAGTTGTATGAGAAACAACTTGACTTGTTCCTTGATCCACATGATCCGGCCGTGATTGAGCAGGCGCGTAAAGATGGTATTAAAGAAGATTGGATTAAGGCAGCGCAGAATTCACCTGTTTACAAAATGGCGAAGGAATACAAAATTGCGTTCCCATTACATCCAGAATACCGCACAATGCCAATGGTTTGGTACGTGCCACCACTTTCGCCAATCATGAACTATTTTGAAGGAAAAGATTCGATTAATAATCCGGATATGATTTTCCCAGCGATTGATGAAATGCGGATTCCTGTTGATTATTTGGCAAGTTTGCTGACGGCAGGAAATACGGATGTTATCAAGACGTCGCTACAAAAAATGGCGATGATGCGGACGTACATGCGCGCGGTGAGTTCTGGTAAAGATTTTGATACGAAAAAATTGGAACGAATCGGGATGACGGAGCAGGAAGTGAAGAAGATGTATCGTTTGCTTGCGATTGCGAAATATGAGGATCGTTTTGTGATCCCGGCGAGTCATAAAGAGGATTACATTGACACGTATAGAGCGCAAGGTTCGTCTGGTTTTTCTGAGGATGTTTGTGGCGGTTGTAGTTTGGCGGATCAGATTAATAAGCCAGATGTGACGAATACGCCGATGCCGATGGGAAATAGTACACAGCAGCCTTCAAAATCAACGCAGGACATGTATGAAGAAAGTTTCTATGGGGGGATTTGGCGTGATTAATTATGCCTTGCTAGACGAGAAACGTGCTGTTTTTGGCGCTATTTCGGCAGTACTGTCGTATCCTGAAAAACGCTTTATGAATGACCGGTTTCTGCATGAAGAAACATTTTCGAATCCTAAAACGCTGGAATTAATCTCGGCGTTTTGGGAGGAGATTTCTGCACTGACGTTTGGCGAAATTACGGAAACATATGTGGACACGTTTGATTTTAATAAAAAGACGACGCTTTATATGACATTTTACAAATTTGAAGATGCGCGGGAACGCGGGCAGATGTTGGCGAAATTGAAAGTGCTTTATGAGATGTTCGGTTTGTTGCCAGATGATGCGGAGTTGACGGATTATTTGCCACTGATGTTGGAATTTATTGATGCTGGTGACTGGTATATGGACGATCGAGCAGGAGATAGCATTGAGCTTTTGGTTGGCGTGATTGAAGATGGCTCGTATCACTTGCTTCAGGCGCTTGAAGAGGCTGGGAACCCGTATCGCTTTGTGATTGAGGCGATGCGGAATGAGCTGCGCGTTTGCGTGAAACAGGGAGAGGAGAAGCAGCATGTGGAATAATTTTTTATGGGTTGTTTTGCCCTATCTTGTTTTGGCGAGCTTTGTGTTTGGCCATATTTTCCGCTATCGGTATGACCATTTTACGGTGACCTCGAAGTCTTCGGAAATGATTGAGAAAAAGCAATTGATGGTCGGTAGTATTTTGTTCCATCTGGGGATTATTTTCGTAGTTGGTGGGCATTTTATCGGCTTGGTCATTCCGAAAACGTGGACGACTTCGATTGGGATAAGCGAGCATATGTATCATATTGTAGCCGTTGGAATTGGTAGCGTGTTTGGTGTTATGGCGTTTGTAGGGATGTTCCTATTGACGTTCCGACGCCTGTCAAATGATCGTGTGCGGATGACGAGCTCGATTATGGATATTATCGTGAATCTGGCGTTGCTTGTGACATTGTTTTTAGGAATGGCGAGTACATTGTTTGCGAATCCAGCGAATCCTGGTTTTGATTACCGTGAAACGATTTCGATTTGGTTCAGACAGCTATTCGTATTCCAACCGGATGCGAGCTTGATGGCGAGCGTGCCGTTGTTTTTCCAACTGCATATTATATGTGCCTTCATCATCTTCGCGCTGTTTCCGTATACACGATTGGTGCATGCGTGGAGCGTACCATTAACGTATTTGAAACGTAGTTATATTATTTATCGACGTTAAAAGGGTGGAAGGTCGTTGGAAATAAATCCAAAGACGCCAAACAAGACACCTTATAAGATTTTCAACATAAGAAGGGAGAAATAAAAAAATGCAACAAACATCAAAAAAAGACGCTTATGTCGCGCTCACTATTGCCACAGTTGCGATGGCAGTTTCATTTATGGTCTGGGCTTCGTTGTCGCCAGTTTCTAATCAGATTGCAGAGGAGTTTGGTTTATCTGCTTCGCAAAAAAGTTTACTTATCGCAACACCGGTGCTTTTGGGTTCGATTATGCGGATTCCAATGGGGATTTTAAGTGATCGGTATGGCGGTAAGAAAATTTATATTATCACGATGTTATTCACGCTGATTCCGTTGGTGTTGATTCCATTTGCGGATACTTATTTATATTTAATGCTTTGTGCGTTTTTCATCGGTATGGCTGGAACAACTTTCGCTATTGCGATTTCGTATGTTTCGACCTTTTTCCCGGCTGAAAAACAAGGTTTAATTCTTGGTATTGCCGGAATGGGTAACATTGGTAATGCACTTGCTGGTCTGATTCTTCCACGTATTAATGAGAACTGGGGATTTGACTGGATTTATTACTCCTTGATGATTGGTATTGTTGTTATTTCTATTATCTTTGCTATTTTTGCGAAAGAAATGACATTATCGACAGAGAAGAAAACGTTGAAACAATCGTTGTCAGTTGTGAAGGATAAGAACACATGGTATTTATCTTTGTTCTACTTCCTGACATTTGGTGCTTTTGTCGCGCTTAGTAATTATTTACCAGCCTTTATGGGCGACCAATTCTCGATTGGGGCAGTAAATGCAGGACTGTTTTCTGCTGGATTTGCAGCAACCGCGACATTCATGCGCCCAGTTGGTGGGGTTCTAGCTGATAAATTAAATCCAACTAAACTATTAATGACAGGTTTTGCATTAGTAGCTGTAGCCGCGGTCTTGATTTCTTTTTCACTTACGCAATACGGTTTCTTCACGACACTTATTTTTATCACAGCACTTATTATTGGTCTTGGAAACGGTATTGTTTTCAAAATGGTGCCAATGGTTTCTAAAGGAAATACCGGTGCAGTGACGGGATTCGTTGGTGCTGCTGGTGGACTTGGTGGATTTTTCCCACCACTTCTGTTGGGGGTTGTTAAAGAAAGCACAGGATCTTATGCACTTGGATTTATTTTTCTGGGTGTGTTCGCACTCATTTGTCTTGTGACGGTTTGGGCGGTTTATGTACGCAAACCAGCTACAACAAACTGATTTGAAAAGAGGCAGTGGAATAATTTCGCTGTCTTTTTTTTAGGAAATTCCGTACAATAGGGGTAGACTTAATTAGGGGGAAGCATAGATGAGAATGTGGATAAAAAGCAGTTTGGTTTTAGCGGTGTTATTTCTAGTTTTGGCTGGATGTGGCGCGCCAGAACCGCAAACGATACATATTTCGGTGGCGGCGAGTTTAAAAGATGTGATGGATGACGTCAAGCCGCTGTATGAAAAAGAACATGATAACATAGAATTAGAATTTGATTTCGCTGGTTCGGGGCAAGTTCGCGAGCGTGTGGAGAATGGCGCGCCAATTGATGGCGTGGTACTTGCAAGCGCGGCGGATGCGGATACATTGTTGAAAAAGAAATTCATTAGTGAAAAACAGGAAATTGCCTCAAATACATTGGTTGCTGTGATGCCGAAAAAAAGTGTTCCAACTGGTGATATTAAAACAGAACTTGCGAAGGCGCGTGTGATTGCGATTGGTGATCCAGCTTCTGTCCCAGCCGGAAAATATGCGGCGGAATTTTTGACGAAAGAGCAGTTGATGGCGAGTGTGGAATCTCGTTTGGTGAAGGCGAGTGATGTGCGTCAAGTTTTGGCGTATGTGGAATCCGGAAACGCGGATATTGGTTTTGTATATCAAACCGATGCGATGATTTCCAAAAAAGTGCAGACGGCTTATAAAATTAGTAACGTGTCGCACAGCCCAATCGGTTATTATGCGGCGACAGTGAAAGATTCCGACGTGGCTGATGAGGCGTCGAAATTTATGGAGTATATGGAAGGAACGCAAGCGCAGAAAATTTTGAAGAAGTATGGATTTGGCGCAGCGAACTAAAGATAAGTGAGCGCTTACACTGTTATTTTCACAGCGCTTGATGTATAGTGGAACTAGCTGAAATTTGTGGGAGAAGGAAGTGTTTGGCATGTTGGATAAACGAGTGGCGATTCGGGTGGATTTGGCGCAGAAAAGGTTGTTAGAGAACGTGGTCATGCTTGGCGTAGAGCAGATTCAGATTGCAAACGCGAATGGTCGAATCTTGGCAGAAGAAGCCACCGCGACGATGGCGATGCCGTATTTCAGGCGTTCAGGATATGACGGTTTTGCGATTCGCGCGGAGGATGACTCTAATTACCCGCGAACCTTCCAAGTCGTGGCGGACGTTCCCTGTGGCGCCGCGTACAATCACGATTTGCAGGAAAACGAAACCGTGCGCATCATGACCGGCGCCAAAGTTCCAGAAAACGCTGGCAAAATCATCATGCTGGAGCAGTCACGCGAAACTGGTGACTCCGCGACAATCACACTCATCAACACGCATAAAAATACAAACATCACAGAGCGCGGCGAAGAATTCGAGTCAGGCGCACCATTACTGCAAGCACATCACCATCTGAATCCCGGCTCCATCAGCTTGCTTGCAGCATTCGGCATACCGACCGTGACCGTTTTTCGCAGGCCGCGCGTGGCGATTTTATCCACCGGTTCTGAGCTCGTCCAACCCGGCGAGCCTCTAGCGGACGGGAAAATTTTCAACAGTAACCATCTGATGTTGGCGGCGCTGGCGAAGGATGCAGGAGCTGAAGTCATTGCTGTGGAACAAATCGAGGACGACCTAGCGTTGACGAAAAACCGGCTCACCGATCTTGCAAAACAGGCCGACCTCATTCTCACAACAGGCGGCGTTTCCGTCGGGGACTTCGATTTCATGGCGATTATCGCAAAAGAGGACGCCGAACTGCTATACAACAAAATCCAAATGCGGCCCGGCAGTGTCACGACGGCGATGCGCTACGAAAACACGCTAGTCGCAGCTTTATCCGGCAATCCCGGCGCCTGTTTCACAGCATTTCACTTACTCATCGCGCCGACACTCGCCAAAATGAGCGGCGACATCGAAACCCAATTCACTTTTCAAAAAGCTAAAATGGGCGCGGATTATTCGAAAAACAACGCTTACGATCGCTTTTTACGTGGGCAATTATTATACGAAGCCGGCGAATTAACCGCCGTTCCCGTTGGCAGCGACATGTCGAGCGCGCTTGGCAATTTACACCTAACCGAATGCCTCATCAAAATCCCGAGCGGCAAAACTGGCAAAAATAAAGGAGAGGAGATAGAGATATGGCGATTATCCTCCAAATAACCGGATTCAAAAAAAGCGGCAAGACAACGCTCACGAACTGCTTTGTGCAACAACTAAAAGCACAAGACTACACGGTGGCAGTCATCAAACACGACGCCCATGCGTTCACCATCGACCAACCAGGCACGGATTCCCACTCGTTTCGTGAGAGCGGCGCGGATATCGTCGCCCTATCTTCCTCTTCCCAACACGCGATTATGGTGGATCAAGGCATCACTCTGCAGAACATGATTGCCCAATTACCACCAACCGACGTGATTTTAATCGAAGGCTACAAAGAAGCGCCGTTTCCAAAAATTGTGATGGTGCGAGACGGGGAAGATATCACCACACTGGAATCTCTACCAGGAATCCATACGATGGCGACATTGCGCGACAATTTACCAGCCAACATTTTGAAAATAAGCACGCAAGCCGCACAAGTTGCCTTATGTCAGATGATAATCGAGGAATTTTTACAATGATAGATGTTAGATTACAGCAGGATCCGATTGACGTTGGGTCCACATACCAAGAGTTAGTCAATGCCAAATTTGGCGCTGTGAACATGTTTGTCGGCACGATTCGCGAATGGACCGGCGACATTCAAACCGAGAAGATTCGCTACACAGCCTACAAAGAAATGGCGATCAAAGAACTGTCCAAACTAGCACACGAAGTCGAGGCAAAATATGACGCCGATGTGGTCGTGATTCACCGCTTAGGCGAGTTAGAACTGACCGATATCGCCGTTTTCATCGGAGTCGCCACACCACACCGCGCCGCATCTTATGAGGGTTCCCGTTTTATTATTGAAAATTTAAAAAAACGCGTTCCCATTTGGAAAGAAGAAGTCGATACCGATCGTGTTCGTTGGGGAGGTGAGCGAGATGACGCCCATTAAACTATTCGCTTTTCTCGTCCAGAAAGCAGGTTTTTCACAAGTAGAACTCGACCTTTCTGATTGCAAGACTGTCGCAGATGTGAGACAGTTAGTAAGTAAAGAAATCCCAGCGATTAGAGCCGACGTGGCGAAATGCATGATTGCGGTGAACATGGAGTTTCAGCCAGACGATTGCCTTTTAACCGACGTTTCAGAAATCGCGATAATCCCTCCAGTAAGCGGAGGATGAGATGAAGGAGCCGATAAAATGACTGATGAACTATCCCATTTTAATGACGAACAACGCGCGCATATGGTAGATGTGACGAAGAAAAGTGAAACACAACGACGCGCGATCGCCGAAACGACGCTACATATGGAGCCAGCAACATTGACGCGTATTAAAGAAGGGCAAATCGATAAAGGCGATGTGCTAGCCGTTGCGCAAGTAGCAGGAATCATGGCTACTAAAAAAACGAGCGAACTCATCCCAATGTGCCATCCAATCATGACGACGAAAGTGAATATCATGTTCACCGACGACGGCAAAGACCATTTAACGATAATAGCAGAGGTAGTTACGATTGGCAAAACAGGTGTCGAAATGGAAGCCTTGACTGCCGTATCCGTTACCGCGCTAACCGTTTACGACATGTGCAAAGCGATAGATAAAAAAATCGTCATTGAAAACACCCATCTTGTTGAAAAAACAGGAGGCAAAAGCGGAAAATTCCGTTTCGATAAATAACGAATAGGAGGCAGGAATCATGCAACTATTAACCGATCGCTTTGGACGCGTCCATGATTATATCCGTATTTCCGTCACCGACCGCTGTAATTTGCGCTGCGTATACTGCATGCCTGACGAAGGTATGACATTCCTACCTCACGAACAAGTGCTTTCCAAAGACGAAATTGTAGACTTCATGAAAATTATGGTTGGCTATGGCATCAAAAAAGTCCGGATTACAGGCGGCGAACCACTTTTGCGGACAGATATTGTGGATATTATCGCAGGAATTAGCGCACTACCCGAAATCGAGGATATTGCCGTAACGACAAACGCGATGTATCTCGTCAAAAAAGCAGAAGCCTTGAAAGCCGCTGGATTAACACGGGTCAATATCAGTCTAGACTCGCTACAAGAAGATCGTTTCAAAACAATTACGCGCGGCGGTCGATTGCAAAAAGTACTAGACGGTATCGCAAAAGCAGAAGAAGTCGGTTTTTTCCCAATCAAGCTTAACGTTGTCTTGATAAAAGGCCAGAATGACGATGAAATTCTAGATTTTCTGCAATTCACAAAAGACAAAGATATCAACATTCGCTTCATCGAATATATGCCGATTGGTCACGCTGGTGATAGTTGGAAAAAGCAATATTTATCGCTAGAAACCATTTTTGATGCCTGTAAAGAAGCTGGCTTAGCGTATCAACCAGTCGATTCGATTCGCGGCAATGGCCCATCAGAAAACTACCGATTAGAAGGCGCAAAAGGGACATTCGGCTTGATTCACCCAGTCAGCTCCCACTTTTGCGCAAGTTGTAACCGATTGCGCTTGACCGCGGATGGCTACATTAAAGCGTGCCTGTATTGGGATGAAGAAATGAATATCCGTCCGTTCATCGATGATCCACAAAAATTAATGGACCTCGTGCAAAAATCAATCGACAACAAACCAGAAAGTCACGAGATGGCGATTGCCCTGCAAGATGAAATGCAATCACACAAACCGACGACACGGCGAATGAGCCAAATCGGAGGATAATTAAAATTAAAAGAAGTCTGCGCCCCCGTTTTGGAGGATGCGGACTTTCTTTTCATAGGAGTGAAGAACATGTCTGAAAAACCCAATATTGGTCTCATTATCGGAAGTAACCGCCCGACACGTGTCTGCCGGACAGTGGCTGAATGGGCAATGAAAGAAATGGAACACGACAAGCTGAATCTGAGTCTCATCGACCTCGCGGAAATAAATCTTCCATTTTTAGATGAGCCAGAAATTCCAGCACATCATAAATACGAGAAAGCCCATACAAAAGCGTGGAGCGAATTAATCAGCGGCTACGACGGTTTCGTGTTCATTTTTCCGCAATATAATTGGGGTTATCCCGCAGTCTTGAAAAATGCGTTGGATTTCCTATACGATGAATGGCGCGGGAAACCAGTGAGCATCATGTGTTATGGCAGGCATGGCGGCTTCCAAGCAACGCTCAGCATGAAACTCGTAGCACAAGGCTTGCATATGTATAACATGGCGACGAACCCACCGCTCGATATTTCGGATGAGATGTTCGACGAGAAGGGCCAATTTAAAAACATCGAAAAAGACTTCGCGCGCTACAAGGGACCATTACAAGCTGTCTCAGCAGAATTTGCTGATTTACTTGTAAAATAAAAAGGAAACACCTGCTATCTCGATTTTTTTAACCGATTACAGGTGTTTCTTTTTGTTTATTTTCTATGTTCAGCCCAAAAATACGGCAACTCCAGAATGATTTTCCCGAAGCATGAATTTCCTGTTTAATTCGAACCCAACAAGCCCTTAATTATACTTGAATGAATATTTTTTATTCGTCTAATTATTTAATAATAAGTAAGTCACTTGATGCATTCAAGCCATTCAAATAACCTTCTGCTTGTAAATGCTGACCAGCTACAAGCGGTTTGTTTAGTGTTACGCTCCATTTGTTATCAGTTCCAGCTTGAGTAGATTTCGTTAGAACACCAGAAACCCAAACATCGATGCGCGTTCCTGATGCAGCAAAGCCAGATACAACAGAACTATTTGCTACAGCTCCCGATAGAATAACAGGTCTAACCATTGTGTTAGTCCCAACTTTAATTTTTAATAGATCACTTTTTGCAAGTGCAGGGCCATAAAATGATTCAACTTGTAAATAATCACCTGTTTTTAGTGGGGCATTAAGAATAACAAACCAATTACCTTGTGTATCTGCAGTAGTAGTTTTCGCTAAAACTCCATTTACCCATACGTTTGCAGTTGCTCCAGGTTTTGCAGTTCCAGTAACAACTTGTTCAAATTGGGCTGTTGGAGAAGTTACTTTAGGTTTTACATCATTTATTGCAGTAGTCGCTCTTAAAAGATCACTATTAATTACTTGTGAACCAATAATAGTTTCAGCTTGTAGATAATCTCCAACTTTTAGTGCATTGTCAAGAGTGATAGACCAATTTCCTTGTGCGTTTGTAATAACAGATTTAACTTTTTGTCCATTTACCCAAACATTTAGAGTAGTATTTGGTTGTGCGACACCAGTGACAACTTTTTGAGAAGCTACTACTGGAGAAGTAACAACTGGCTTCCCTTGGCTAGTAACTAGGCTTGCGGCTTGAGCAGTTGACCCAGATGTTGCTAAGATTGCTGTAGATCCAACAAATCCTCCTAATGACAGTGTCCCAATCAATGCTAGATTAAGTGCTTTTGATGCTAATTTGTTTTCCATGTCAAACTCCTTCGCCATTACGGCAGTTTATTTACGGCAGTATTTCTGCTGTATTTCCATTATTGTATATACGCTGTCCAATTATGTCCATCAATATACCACTTTCTGTAATATAGTATACATGAGTAGTAAAGTGCTAAGTAACTGAAGTTAGAATAATCGAACAAAAGAAGTCATTAATAGAAAAAAACATTCCGCAGTAAAAATAAAGTGTAAGTAGAACTTAGTGGAGTTAATACAGAAACAGTTTACTAGCACTTTTGGCGTAAAAATAGACAAGCAAACTATGTAGAACTTGATAACTTCCCATACAGATACAGTAAAACATCCTAGCGACAATATGGTATAACTGCCGCTAGGATGTTCATTTTCTACGTTCGGCCAAAAAATGTGGCAATTCTGGAATAATAAGCTGATTAATTGCAAGCCCGCAAGCATTGGACGAACCAGGAATCACGAATAGTAACACGTTATCGAGCGTGAACCCAGCAAAAGCTCGTGACAACATTGCTCGTGTCCCAATCTCTTTATAACTGAGTATCCGGAATAGTTCGCCGAATCCAGGAATTTCTTGTGCGACCTGATCCCACAATGCCTCAAACGTCACATCCCGCACGGCAATCCCTGTACCACCATTTGAAATTACACAATCACAATGTGGTTTTAATTTAGCAAGCCCCTCATTAATTAAGAAATCATCATCCTTCACAACAATGCGCTGCGTTACAACATGTCCCGCTGCTTCAAGCGCCTCCACAATCAATTGCCCACTTTTATCCGTGTCTAAATTCCGCGTGTCACTGATGGTTAAAATCCCAACTCGAGCCTGAATAAATTCCTTCTGTTCCATTTTCACGCCTCCTCAAATTTCATTAAAAAAGTGCTGATACTGCTTCTTAGCGACCATTAAATCATCGGTTCCGTGCACCAACACACGCCCATTCTGAAAAACTGTAAAATCATAATCTTGAAAAGTAAAAGTAAGAACAAATCGATTCGCGTTACTCAGGATATCTTGCTTGCGAAGGACCTTCTCGAACTCGTCAAAATGAATCGCCGAACCAATCTGAAATTGTACGGTATCACGCCCGCAAAGCAACATCGGCTGTTTTGAAAAGACCGTCTCTGGCTTCTCTCCATGAACACAAACGGCACAATCCAGATTCCGCGTCACACCAAACTTCTGAAACGTCATCTCCCAATTATCCAACTGATAATAAGCCGTGTGACGCTCCCCGAGTAATAATTTCGTCAAAAGTGAGACTTGAAGCCCTGCCAGCATCGGAATAAGCGCCCCGTGAACTCCGATAATATCACAACTCGTTTCATTAAAAAGTGGCATCTTCTCCATTAAACAATGCAAGCAAGCCGTTTCACCAGGAATAATCGGCATCACATTCGCAAACGTCCCCGCACACGAAGCAAAAATCCACGGAATTCGCTGCTCCAAGCACCATTGATTCAAAAAACGCCGCGTCGCAAAATTATCCGTACAATCCAAAACCGCATCCACATTCCCCGCATAAGGCAACAACGACACCGCATTGGCATCATCCACCAAGAACTCAATCTGAATATCCCGATTAATCGCGCGCAACGCCTTCGCCGCCGCCCACGCTTTCGCCTCTTTTTGCGTCGCGTCCTCTTCCGTAAATAAAGTTTGCCGCTGTAAATTAGAAAGCTCCACAAAATCCCGATCCACCAAAATTAGCCGTCCAAAACCCATCCGTGTCGCAATCTCTGCGGCATACGTGCCAATCGCGCCAACTCCAATAATAAGAATACTACTCGCTTGCAATACTTTCTGACCTGACTTTCCAATCTGCGCAACTCGCATTTGCCGATCATAACGCTCCATCTGAAACACCCGCTTTCTGCTCTTCTATTTTACCAGAAAAACGCTGTAGAAGCTGTAAAAATGATAAGACAGCTCCTTCTAATCAGTAAAAAGTGCTTCAACAGAGAACATAGTAATCGTTATTATTGGAAATTTTACCTTTTCGTCTTTCTTAGTAACAAGATACCACTGGCGAGAATAATCCAACCAAAGAGGATGCTCATCCATGAGAAATCAATTATACGCAAATAAAAAAGCAATTCGAGCCTACCGAGCAGCTCAAATTGCTTTTATTCTGTACTATTATTCGTAAATCGTCACGTCTGGTGGCAAATACGATGGATTCTGCTTATTGATATGATCGTAAAACATAATCCCATTCAAATGATCAATTTCATGCTGCACAACAATCGCAGGATAATCCTTCAAACGTATTTTAAGGGGCTTCCCGTTCTCATCAAAAGCTTCCACCGTCACACGAGCATGACGAACAACATAACCTGGAACCTCACGATCAACCGAAAGACAACCTTCGCCGCCGCCTAAGCACGCGTTTTCAACAGAATGACTACGGATTTTAGGGTTGTACAGAACATAGCTGTATAGACGATCATTATCATCATGCACATGAATCGCGATATAGCGCTTCGAAACAGCAATTTGCGGTGCAGCAATACCAACACCACCACGTAATTCATGTTTTTCAGCAATTTCGGGATCTTGACTATTAATCAGAAATTCTAACATCTTTTGACCGGTTTTCTTATCTTCATCCGATAATGGGAAAGTGACAGGCTCTGCGACAGCGCGCAAAACAGGGTCACCTTCACGGACTATATCATCCATTGTAAGCATTTTTTTCGCTCCTGTTCTTATTAAACTTATCTTCATTTTACCAAAAAAAGCGCGCGTTGGGAATGGATTTTACTTCCGATTGTGGTTAGCTTGAAAAATAACATCTGAATAAAGCGATAACGAAGGGAAAGTGTCGTTGTCAAAATAAATTTTATGTTAAAATATAGCTAAGAAAAGACGAACGTTTAAAATGATAGCATAGATATTGTTCGCTATGTTTAACTGTTACATGAATTCATTTGTTTGTGAAATCACAAACAAATGAAGCTTCGTTTAAATAAAATTCGAAAGAGCAAGCCTAAGCCATCTTTGCTTTATTATATAACAGTTTATATTTCAAAACTCGATTTCTAATACAGTTTTTGAAAGCGAATGATTTGATGTGAAGCCTTGTAATTGCAATAAAATAAAGTAAGCTTAAGCTGTTGACGAAACTGGAATGATGGTGTAAATTAAAGAGGACGATTGGTGTATTAATAATAAGGTGAGCTAAAAATATAACAGCGAAGCACAATTCTTAACAATAAACATGAAGCAAGGTGAATTTGTGAATGTGAAGGTATTTCGTATCTTTTTTCACAAACTCATCCCAAAAGCATGTTTTCAGTTCCTAGAGATGGGAATAAAGAAGAGGATAGAGCATTTTGTTGGAACCATTTTTTGCAAATAGCCGAATAATACACGAATCCAGCTAGGAAAATTGAGTAGCGAACCAGTCATTGTATTGCTTGCTTGACAAGCCCAAATTTTGCTACAGTAGCTGTAGTAGAAAATATCAAATGATTGCGCATTCAATTCTTAAAAATATTTCAAAATCAGAAGGGAAGAGATTACACGATGGCTTCTAAAACAAAGAAGACTGTAGTAAATGTAAAAGAGCAGTTTCAAGCTGTTGCCGATCAATTCGAATTGGTACAAATTTTAAATGAAAAAGGAGAGGTTGTTAATCCTGACTTGATGCCCGACTTAACAGACGAGCAATTAGTAGAATTAATGACACGTATGGTTTGGACTCGTGTGCTTGACCAACGTTCGATTTCCTTGAACCGCCAAGGTCGCCTAGGTTTCTACGCGCCAACAGCTGGACAAGAAGCATCGCAACTAGCAAGTCACTACGCGTTAACAAAAGCGGATTACGTGCTTCCTGGTTACCGTGACGTTCCACAAATGATCTGGCACGGCCTTCCATTAACGAAAGCTTTCCTATTCTCACGTGGACATTTTGTCGGAAATCAATTCGCAGACGACTTAAACGTTCTATCTCCACAAATCATCATTGGTGCACAAATCGTACAAGCTGCCGGCGTTGCTTTAGGACTTAAGAAACGTAAAAAAGACGCAGTTGTCATCACATATACAGGTGACGGCGGTTCTTCACAAGGTGATTTCTACGAAGGTATGAACTTCGCCGGTGCCTATAAAGCTCCAGCAATCTTCGTTGTTCAAAATAATATGTTCGCAATCTCAACACCACGCGAAAAACAATCAGCAGCAGCAACACTTGCTCAAAAAGCAGTTGCAGCAGGTATCCCAGGCGTTCAAGTAGACGGCATGGATCCACTAGCAGTATACGCTGTAACGAAATTTGCGCGTGATCGTGCAGTTGCAGGCGATGGCCCAACGCTAATCGAAACAATGACTTACCGTTATGGTCCACATACACTTTCAGGTGATGATCCAACGCGTTACCGTACAAAAGAGCTTGATGGCGAGTGGGAATTAAAAGATCCAATCGTGCGTTTCCGTACTTTCCTAGAAGCTAAAGGTCTATGGAACGAAGAAAAAGAAAACGCAGTAATCGAACAAGCTAAAGAAGAAATTAAAGTATCTATCAAAGAAGCTGACGCTACACCAAAACAAAAAGTATCAGATCTTCTTAAAAATATGTACGAAACACCAACAGCTCCAATCAAAGAGCAATTGGCAATTTTTGAAGCGAAGGAGTCGAAATAATCATGGCGCAAAAAACAATGATTCAAGCGATTACAGATGCGCTTGCAGTAGAACTAAGAAATGACGAGAACGTATTAGTTTTCGGTGAAGATGTAGGTAATAACGGCGGGGTTTTCCGTGCTACTGAAGGACTTCAAGCAGAGTTTGGCGAAGACCGTGTATTCGATACGCCGCTTGCAGAATCAGGTATCGGTGGTCTTGCTATCGGTCTTGCGCTAGAAGGTTTCCGCCCAGTTCCTGAAATTCAATTTTTCGGTTTCGTTTTTGAAGTAATGGATTCTGTTGCTGGTCAAATGGCACGTATGCGTTACCGTACTGGTGGCACACGTACTGCACCAATCACAATTCGCGCGCCGTTCGGTGGTGGGGTTCATACACCTGAACTTCACGCGGATAACTTGGAAGGCCTAATGGCACAATCACCAGGTCTAAAAGTTGTTATCCCGTCAACACCATACGATGCAAAAGGTCTTTTGATCTCAGCAATCCGCGATAACGATCCAGTTATTTTCTTAGAGCACATGAAATTATACCGCTCATTCCGTCAAGAAGTTCCAGAAGGCGAGTACACAATCGAAATCGGCAAAGCAGCCGTTCGTCGTGAAGGTACAGACGTTTCTGTGATCACATACGGTGCCATGGTTCAAGAATCTGTGAAAGCAGCTGAAGAACTAGAAAAAGAAGGCGTATCCGTTGAAGTTATCGACCTTCGTACAATTAGCCCGTTGGATGTAGACACAATCATCGCTTCCGTTAAGAAAACAAACCGCGTAGTAGTCGTTCAAGAAGCACAAAAACAAGCAGGAATCGCTGCTAACGTTATCGCTGAAATCAACGACCGCGCCATCCTTTCACTAGAAGCACCAGTGATGCGTGTTACAGCACCAGACAGCGTCTTCCCATTCGCCCAAGCAGAAACAGTTTGGTTACCAAACCATAACGATATTGTTGAGCGTGTGAAAGAAGTACTTGCTTTCTAAGAAAAGTTATAGAAGAAAAACATGAGACCGGTGAGGATGGATTACATGCTCACTTTGCTCTTGAAATTAGATCCAAAGATACCAAACATGGCGAGCGAAGTACGTGGATTACATGCTCACTTCGTTCTCATGCATATTGAGGCTCTAACTTAGCAAAGTACGCTTCGTAAGAGCCACAACATTAACAGGAGGCTTTTAAAAAATGGCATATTCATTTAAATTACCGGACATTGGTGAAGGTATACATGAAGGAGAAATCGTCAAATGGTTCGTAAAACCAGGCGATAAGATTGAAGAAGACGCGTCCCTTTTTGAAGTTCAAAATGACAAATCCGTTGAAGAAATTACATCTCCCGTATCAGGAACTGTCAAAGAAATCCTTGTCGGTGAAGGCGTTGTAGCAACAGTTGGACAAGTTTTAATTACGTTTGATGGTGTTGAAGGTCACGAAAATGACGCTGAAGAAGCGCCAGCAGCACCAGCATCTACACCCGCAGCGGCTCCGGCAGCACCAGCAGGCGGAAAAGGCATTTACGAATTCAAATTACCAGACATTGGTGAAGGAATTCATGAAGGCGAAATCGTGAAATGGTTCGTTAAACCAGGCGATCAAATTGAAGAAGACGCGACAATTTTTGAAGTTCAAAACGATAAATCTGTCGAAGAAATTACATCTC
This sequence comes from Paenilisteria portnoyi, assembly GCF_014322795.1. Taxonomy (GTDB): domain Bacteria; phylum Bacillota; class Bacilli; order Lactobacillales; family Listeriaceae; genus Listeria_A; species Listeria_A portnoyi. Next base: position 43,121 of record NZ_JAASTT010000019.1, on the reverse strand, counting down.
CTGTAGCGGGAACTGTAAAAGACATTTTGGTTGGCGAAGGCGTAGTAGCAACAGTTGGTCAAGCGCTAATCACGTTCGAGGGCGACTTTGAAGGCGAAGCAACAGCCGATCACTCTTCTACTCCAGAATCTCCAGCTGACACTGCGAAACTTGCAAACAACGACGCAGCACAAGCTCCAGTATCAGGTGGAAACGGCACACCATCATCGCAAAAAGATCCAAACGGTCTAGTTATCGCGATGCCATCTGTACGTAAATATGCCCGTGAAAAAGGCGTAGACATCCGTCAAGTTGCAGGATCAGGCAAAAACAACCGCGTTCTTAGCGCAGACGTTGATGCATTCCTAAATGGCGACACAGCAGCAGTAGCAAGTGAAGCAGCTCCAGCAGCGGCATCACAAGAAACTGCAGTGGCGAAACCAGCAGCAAAAGCAGCACCAGTTGTTAGCGGCGGAACATACCCAGAATCACGCGAGAAATTAACACCAACTCGTAAAGCTATCGCGAAAGCAATGGTTAACTCGAAACACACTGCGCCACACGTAACGTTGATGGACGAAATCGAAGTTTCTGCTTTGATGGTTCACCGTAAACGTTTCAAAGACGTAGCAGCTGAAAAAGGCATCAAACTTACTTTCCTACCTTACATGGTAAAAGCGCTAGTAAACACATTGCGTGAGTTCCCAGTGCTCAACACGACACTTGACGATGCAACAGATGAACTAGTTTACAAACATTATTTCAATATCGGTATTGCAGCAGATACAGATCACGGTCTTTACGTACCAGTTATCAAAGACGCTGACAAAAAATCGATTTTTGCAATCTCCAACGAAATTAACGAATTAGCTACAAAAGCACGCGACGGTAAATTGACAGGTGAAGAAATGCGTCACGGTTCTTCTACTATCTCAAATATCGGATCAGCTGGCGGACAATGGTTTACACCAGTTATCAACTACCCTGAAGTTGCCATTTTAGGTGTAGGTCGTATCGCAGAAAAAGCAATCGTTAAAGACGGTGAAATCGTAGCAGCACCAGTACTTGCTCTATCTCTAAGCTTCGACCACCGCGTAATCGACGGCGCAACAGCTCAAAAGGCTATGAACAATATCAAGCGGTTATTAAATGACCCAGAACTTTTACTAATGGAGGCGTAAAAAAATGGTAGTAGGCGATTTTCCAGAAGAAAGAGACACCATCGTAATCGGTGCAGGACCCGGCGGATATGTTGCGGCAATTCGCGCAGCACAATTAGGACAAAAAGTAACAATTATCGAGAAAGAACATTACGGCGGCGTTTGTTTAAACGTTGGTTGTATCCCTTCCAAAGCTTTGATCACAGTTGGTCACCGCTTTGCTGAAGCGAAACATTCCGATAACATGGGTATCACAGCGGATGGCGTGAACCTAGACTTCACAAAAGCGCAAGAATGGAAAGGTTCTGTCGTTAGTAAATTAACAACAGGCGTAAAAGGCTTGCTTAAAAAGAATAAAGTGGAAATGTTAGAAGGAGAAGCTTTCTTCGTTGATGAGCACTCCTTGCGAGTTATCCACCCAGAATCAGCGCAAACTTATACGTTCAACAATGTCATTATCGCAACTGGTTCTCGTCCAATCGAGATTCCAGGATTCAAATTCGGCAAACGTGTTCTTAGCTCAACAGGCGCGCTAGCTCTTACAGAAGTACCGAAAAAACTTGTCGTAATCGGCGGTGGTTACATCGGTACGGAACTTGGTGGCGCATTCGCTAACCTTGGAACAGAGTTAACAATCCTGGAAGGCGGACCAGAAATTTTGCCAACGTACGAAAAAGATATGATTTCCCTTGTAAAACGCAACCTTAAAGGTAAAGGCGTGGAAATCGTAACAAAAGCTTTGGCGAAATCTGCCGAAGAAACGGAAAACGGCGTAAAAGTAACGTACGAAGCTGGCGGCGAAACAAAAACCGTTGAAGCAGACTACGTATTAGTAACAGTAGGTCGTCGTCCAAATACAGACGATATCGGCTTAGAACAACTAGGCGTGAAATTAAGCGAACGTGGTTTGATCGAAGTTGACAAACAAGGTCGCACAAATATTTCTAACGTTTTTGCTATCGGTGACATCGTTCCTGGTGTTCCACTTGCCCACAAAGCAAGCTACGAAGCAAAAGTTGCCGCTGAAGCAATCGCTGGCGAAGCATCTGAAAATGACTACACAGCTCTACCAGCAGTCGTTTTCAGTGATCCAGAGTTAGCAACAGTTGGTTTGACAGAAAAAGAAGCAAAAGAAAAAGGCTTCGACGTAAAAGCTGCGAAATTCCCATTTGGCGGTAACGGTCGTGCCCTATCCCTTGACGCTCCAGAAGGTTTCGTACGTCTCGTAACACGCAAAGAAGACGGACTTATCCTTGGTGCTCAAGTTGCAGGAATGAATGCATCTGATATCATCTCAGAAATCGGACTTGCAATCGAAACAGGCGTAACAGCAGAAGACATCGCGCTTACTATTCACGCTCACCCATCATTAGGCGAGTTAACAATGGAAGCTGCAGAACTTGCGCTAGGTCGTCCAATTCATATGTAAAAATAATGACGCTATCTGGGGAACATTCCGGATAGCGTTTTACCTATGCATGTAGTTGTTGTGAAAAACAGAACAAAGTAGTATGATAAAGACATAAAATAAAAGAATCCAGGTGTAAAAATGAAAAAGCAGATTGAAAAAATTATTTTTGGTATTGTTTACGGTTTTTCGGCGATTTTCTTTCTCGGTTTTGTGGTGAATATTGTGCACGGTTTTATTGTTCATATGCATGAAACCGATAGTTGGCGTGCTGTTTTGCGGATTTTAGCGAGTCCAGTGACGGATCCAGCGATTTTTGCTATTCACTTAACAAGCCCCGTTTGGTCGATGTTGTTTGCGATTATTATCAGTTATTTGATGCCAGCTTTTTTCTGTGTTGCAACGCATTTCCTGAAAAAAGATTATCTCGAAACGCACGAAAACAGCCGCTTTCTTCACTAAAAGTTGTTTTTGTGTGATTTTACATAGCAAAAGGAGTAGAATAGAACAAGAATAGGCACATAAAATACGAGAAGAATCAGGTGAAAAAATGGGGACATGGAAACGCGCGCTATTTTGGTTAGCATATGTGATATCGGGAATTTGCTTTATTCTAACGATTATTGCTTTTGTCATCGGTTTTTTCCACCATATGCACGATACAGGTGGCATGAAATCCGTGATACAAATTCTAGAAACACCAATTACCGGTTTTATCAAATTGACGAGCGGAATGATCCAGAAATCAGTGCTGGAAATCATCTTGCTATGCATTGTGAGCCATGTGTTACCAACGTTTTTCTGTATCGCAACACACTACATACGGAAAAATCGGCGCATCGCTTTAGAAAACGAAGAGGAATAGTCTGGGCATTGATTCTGCGCGTTGTAGAGTCGATGCTTTTTTGCAATCACAATATTTCAATCGTCGCGGTTTTCATGATAAAATGAGGAAGACGCATGAGAAGAGGGAGCGTGAGGCGGGTTTGGCAATAGATAAGAAAAAAATTGCGATTATCGGGAACAATAAGTTAAGCACTAGTTATGCTTTTGCGATGATGAACCAACAGCTACATGTGGAAATGTGCCTTGTTACAGATAAGAAGGCGCAGGTTTTGAAAGATATCGGGTACAGCGCTTATTTCAGGCCAAAAACAATGCTAACATCAGGTGGTTTTACAGAATGTCGGAATGCGGCGGTGATTGTCTTCACGCATGATCCGTTTGCAGAGGCTGAGAATATGCAACAAGCTTCATCGGTTGTTCGCAAGTTTGTGAATCAATGGATGGAAACTGGTTTTCAGGGGATTTGTGTTGTCGCGACGCCGCAGAGTGAGGTGGTTGCTCATTGGGTGATGAAGTTCTCAGGCCTTGCAGCCGAAAAAATTATTGCGCTCGGAACGATGCTCGATACGTCTTTTCTGCAATGGGAATTGGGACGCCATTTTCAGGTTAACGCCAAAAATGTCCATGCGTATATGATTGGGAGTACGCTAGAAAAAGGTGTCCCAGCCTGGAGTCGCGCCTATATCGGTGGTCGCCCGATTTTGAGTTATATCATGGAGGAGCCAGAACGCTATTCCTTCGATAAGTGGCAACCAATCGTGACGCAGATGAAGGAATTGCCGAGTGAGCCATTAGCTGAGAATCGTTTGTTTGACTACAGCATCTCGCTTGCGTTGGTAGAGCTTACGCGAATCATTTTGGAAGATGAACGAATGATTTTGACAGTTGGTGTCTATGTGCAGAATCAATTCGGAATGGCGGCTGGTTTTATCAGTATTCCAGCAGTCATCGGAGCCGCTGGTGTGAAGACAACCGTTCCATTAACACTTTCAGATTCCGAGCAAAAACAGCTAGCAATCGTTGTTAAAGCGCTAGAAGAAGCTGTGCTAGCAGGATTGCCAAATGAGGGAGGGACGAAACGTGGAGTATAGTTATCCGATTAATTTAGACTGGTCAAAAGACGAGATGGCGACCGTTATTAACTTTTATCAAGCCGTTGAGAAAGCTTATGAAGTTGGCATTGACACATCGGAAATAAAAGTAAAATATAGTGATTTTAAGCAAGTCGTGCGCTCGATTGGTGAAGAAAAAAGCCTAGGTAAAGAGTTCGAAAAGGCGAGCGGATATTCGGCCTATCGCGTCATGCAACTCGTGAAAAACGCAACGACAAGCAAAATCAAAATGCAACCATAAGGAGGAATTTTTAAGATGGATATTAGTGAAATTATTGCAAGTAATGTAGGAACAGAAGCAGGGATTCATATTGGGAAGAGTGACGCGCCGGTGAAAGTGATTTCATTTGTGAATGTGCGTTGTCCGTTTTGCCGCGAATGGCATGAAAAATCGCGTGATGTGATTAGCCGTTATTTGGACTCTGGTCGCATTGAGCTTATTGTGAAGCCGTTTGATAAGGAGAAAGAATCGTTGCAACGAGGGAATGTTATACACCACTATCTAGATTACGCAGCGCCAGAGCAAACGCTTGAGATTTTAGACGAAGTATACGCGAGACAAGATCTTTGGGGTTCTTTGACGCACGAAGAAGTGGCGAATTTTGCAGAAGATGAGTTAGGGCTTTCCAAACAAGATAACAAAGAACAAGCGGAGAAAATAATCGCAGAAGCAAATGCTGCCAACATCCGTCTGGTACCAACTGTGATTATCGGAGAACATATTTTTGATGAACATATTTCACCGGAAGAGTTGGAAAAACTGATTTTAGAAGAAGCAGGGAAAGAATAAAAAATAAGCGGTGGCCTCCAGATTTGGGGTCGCCGCTTATTTTTATTCGGTAAAACTTGTCGTGATGTGAACACCGTCTAGTGGATCAGCAAAATCGCTCACCGTATAATCTGTTTTTCCGTCCTGCCAGCTAATAATATTGCCTTCCGCCTTGTTTGGAGCGGCCTCAAGCTTCATACCACCAACTTGATGTGGCGCGGGAAGCGTTTCTTTTTCAAGCACGGCGACGACCTTTTTAGCGAGGACAATGGAATCTTGCGGATCTGCGCTCGTTGTGTTGCGAACGCCCATGCTCCAACGACCTTCCGCCCAATTGAGAAAAGTAGAGCCGGCACCAGCGTCAGAATAACCAGTAATACCAGAACCGAGGTCGACACCGTTCACGCCTGTATTGACGTCATTCATGTGGCCAGTTGCCTCTGCTGCGGCTTCTTCTGTCGCATACATTTTTCCAGAAATCGTGGCAATCGGGGTCGCTTTAGACGTATCTTTCAAGTCAGAACTATTCACCGAAATAGGAGCCTTTGTTTCGTAAAAAACGACTTGATAGGCATCCGATGAATCGCTCGTTTTCGCGCTCAGGTAATGTTTATCAGAAGAGAGTGGAATCGCTTTTGGGAGCATTACGACAACATCAGAGCTGAGTTTCGATTTTACCGTTGCCAAAACATCTTTTTGCGTGAGTGTTGGCGTTTTTGTGCTGCTGCTCATATCATTTTTGTTCATGTCATTGGTGGTTTTGCCGTAGTTATTGTTGCTGCTACCGTAAGAATTGGAACTATCCGAACTATCTGAGGAGTAAGAACCGCCACAACTTGCGAGAAGCAGCGCACTAAAAACAACTGGAATAACCATAAATTTAGCATTCATTACTTTCACCTCTTTGCTAAGGGTTTTCCCGATTTTGGCATAAGAAAACCACCTTCCGTAGTAGAAAGTGGTTTAAAGTTAGAAAAATTTCCGTTTCCAAAAGACAAAGCCGAGTATCCCAGCGATTCCAAACGAAATACAGATGACGAGTACCCAGGCAATAGGAATATCAGATAATGGCAATCTTACGTTCATCCCGTAAAAACTAAACACCATCGTCGGAATCGTCAAAATGATCGTAAACGAGGTCAGGAATTTCATCACGATATTCATGTTATTCGAAATAATCGACGCGTAGGCATCCATCATCCCACTCAAAATATTCGAGTGAACTTCAGCCATCTCAATCCCTTGCCGGTTTTCAATAATAACATCTTCCAGTAAATCTTGATCTTCCTCGTACATCTTCACGATATGTTGGCGCATCATTTTGTCGAGCACCAGCTTGTTCGATTTGAGGGCGGTCAGGAAGTAAACCAAACTTTTCTCAATCCCCATTAAATCGTAAAGTTGCTTGTTTTTCATCGATTCGTGAAGCTCTTTCTCAATATCATCCGTTTGACGACTCATCCGCTTCAAGTGACGGAGAAATTGCGTCGAAATCATATACAATATTTGCAAGGCAAAACGCGTTTTCATGTGCGTAAAAAAGCCTTTTATCCGATTTTTAATGAAGGACTGAATAATCGATGAGTCAATCGTGCAAATCGTGATAAAATAATCCTTCGTCATAATCATCCCAAGTGGAATCGTTTCAAAAGACGCATAGTGAATATCGTCCTCATCCACGATCGGAAAGTCACAAATAATCAGGATAGCTTCCGTATCGTCATCCCGTTCAATCCGTGCACTTTCATCTTTATCTAGTGGATCTTCGAGAAACTCAAGCGGAACCCCGTACTGGTCGGCAATCTGATTAATTTCTTCCGATGACGGCGCCACGATGTTAATCCAACAATTGCGCTCTGGTTTCTCTAATTCTTCTAATTTACCAGCTTCGTTCGATTTGAAAATTTGATGCATAGGCGTATTCCTCCTTTTCTAAGGATTCAGCCAAATGGAGTGCTGTTGCAAGCCATGGCTCGAATCCTTGCATGACCTCTGATGCGGATCTGGTTCACTCGGCGCGATACTCGTTTTCATGGTGCTCAACTCCTTTTTCTCAAATAATCACAACTTCATCATTATACAGAGATTTAGCTGTTTTGTACATGGTTACTGCTAAATTTCTTGCATTTCAAAACTCATATCGTAAAGTGGTAGCAACAAGTCCACCGTTTTTTCGAGTTCTTTTGTAAACGAAGCATCACTTTTCAAGGCAGCATCACCAGGTTTGAAAATACGGCCAACCATAAATTCACCCTTCTTCACATCGCGGAATCGCTCTAGAATCTTAGTTAAATCTGTATTTTGGATAAGGCTTGTCGGTTTTTCCGTATGATCTGGTGAAATCGAAAAGTTCGCTGGCAAGTTTTCCAGCTGATCCAGATTTTCTAGGAAATTATGCACGACGATTTGACGGTTCTCCGTTTCATAGATGAAAGCAAGCCAAATAAAGACGTATTCATCCCAAATCCCGACTTGGAAATGCGGATGTTTTTTGTAGCCGCGTTTATTATTAGCAACCGCAAGCCACGTACTATCAGGCGGATTCACCGAACGGCGGGCGTGACGCGCAATATGCAGAAACATCTCCGTTCCTGTTTTAGCACTTAAATAAGTAGCAAGCCCCTCGCCGATTTCGCGAAATTTAGGCTGAATCTGTGTTTGAATCGCTTCCATCCGGTCCTCGAGCCCTGGTGTTTGCATTGCTTTAAAATCATTTTTTGTAAAAGTCATTAAGATTCCTCGCTTTCGTAAAAATAGGCGCTCCTTTCATTATAACGTAAAAACGAGTCGTAGAGGCTGTATTTAGCTTGAAATTATGATAAGCTAGGAAAAATAAGAAACAAAATGAAGGAGTGGTGCGAAGATGGTACTGGAGAAAATCGATCAACTAGCGCGGGAATGGTTGGAGGAAGCGGGAAATCGGATTTTTATGGCGCTCGAACAATCTAATATTGAAGTCGAGGCGAAATCGGATCGCAATGATTTGGTGACGAATGTCGATAAAGCAACAGAACATTATTTTGCGGAGAAAATTGCGGCTCATTTCCCGGGACATCGCTTGCTTGGCGAAGAGGGGTACGGCGAAGAAATCACGAGTTTAGAAGGTATTGTTTGGGTGCTTGATCCGATTGACGGTACGGTGAATTTCGTCGAACAGAAACGGAATTTTGCGATTTCGCTCGGTATTTACCAAGAAGGCGTCGGGGAACTGGCGTATATATACGATATCGTCGGTGGTGAATTCTACTTTGCTAAGCGCGGAGAAGGTGCTTTCGTGAACGATGTGAAGATTCCAAAACTTGCGACCGATAACAAACTGGAAGATTCTCTCGTGATTATCAATACGGCGTCGGTTCGCAAATTCCCACACATGCTCCCGGTCATCCAAGCGGCTCGCGGATTGCGTTTATACGGCGCGGCGACACTTGAGTACATGGCAGTGGCAACAGGACGCGCAGACGCTTATGTGAGCGCCAATCTATCACCATGGGACATCGGCGCTGGAAAAATTATAGCTGAGGAAGTAGACGCCATCGTGACACGCGTGGACGGCTCTGAGATGGTAATCACCGAAAAAGGCGATTCATTCGTTGCGAGCCCTGGTGTTCATGCCGAGATTTTGCGTGACTATAGCCGCTGAAAAACGGGAATGCCTCGCGCGCCCAGCTAAATTTCATTTTATGGAATAAAAATCGTGCTAAACCCAAGAAAATGTGCTATAATTGGAAAGTTGATTAAAACTAAACGATCCAGAAACGGGGAAAATAAGCCAATTTTCCTCTTTCTTTTGGCTCTGGTAGCTAAGTCGTATTACCATATATGAAGAGCGCTTGACTTTAGTTAGGCCATTTTTGAGCAACTGAGCAGGGTTTCACGTGCCAGTTTCGAGAAGGTAATTTAATATTAGGAGGAAACATTTTGAAATTAAGAGAAGATATTCGTAACGTCGCTATTATTGCCCACGTTGACCATGGTAAAACTACATTGGTGGACCAACTTTTACGTAAGTCAGGAACTTTCAACGATCACGAGCAAGTAGCTGAGCGTGCGATGGATAGCAATGCCATTGAAAAAGAGCGTGGTATTACAATTCTTGCGAAAAATACTGCCATCAATCATAACGGTGTGCATATCAATATTTTAGATACTCCCGGACATGCCGATTTCGGTGGGGAAGTAGAACGTATTATGAAAATGGTTGACGGTGTTGTCCTAGTCGTTGATGCGTATGAAGGTACAATGCCACAAACGCGTTTCGTACTGAAAAAAGCACTAGAGCAACATTTAACACCACTTGTAGTAGTAAACAAAATTGACCGCCCATCAGCGCGTCCAGCAGAAGTTGTAGATGAAGTTTTAGAATTATTCATCGAACTTGGTGCAGACGAAGATCAATTGGAATTCCCAGTTGTATACGCTGCGGCAGTTAATGGAACAAGTTCATTAAGCGATAAAGTGGAAGATCAAACAGAAACAATGGATCCTATTTTTGACTTAATCATCAATAACGTACCAGCGCCTGTGGATAACAGCGACGAGCCTTTGCAATTCCAAGTATCTTTACTTGATTACAATGACTACGTTGGTCGTATCGGTATCGGTCGTATCTTCCGTGGAACAATGGAAGTTGGTCAATCGGTTGCCTTGATGAAACTAGACGGTAGCGTGAAGAAATTCCGCGTAACCAAAATGTTCGGTTTCTTAGGTCTTAAGCGCGTTGAAATTACACATGCAAAAGCCGGCGATCTCGTTGCCGTTTCTGGAATGGAAGATATCTTCGTTGGGGAAACAGTAACACCAGACGATCACCAAGAAGCCCTGCCAATTTTGCGTATTGACGAGCCTACTTTGCAAATGACTTTTGTAACGAACAACAGTCCGTTCGCTGGTCGTGAAGGTAAACACGTAACAAGCCGTAAAATTGAAGAACGTTTACTATCTGAGCTACAAACAGATGTAAGTTTACGTATTGACCCAACTTCTTCACCAGACGCTTGGGTTGTATCTGGCCGTGGTGAGTTGCATCTATCAATTCTAATTGAAAACATGCGTCGTCAAGGTTACGAATTACAAGTATCTAAACCAGAAGTTATCATCCGCGAAATCGATGGCGTGAAATGTGAGCCAATGGAACGCGTACAAATTGATACTCCTGAAGAATATGTTGGTAGCATCATGGAATCTATCGGTTTGCGTAAAGGTGAAATGGCTGATATGGTCAATGACGGTTCTGGTCAAGTTCGCTTGATTTTCCTAGTACCATCACGTGGGCTTATCGGTTACACAACGGAATTCCTATCGATGACTCGTGGTTATGGTATCCTAAACCACACATTCGATTCTTACCAACCAATGCAAAAAGGTCGTGTCGGTGGACGTAGCCGTGGTGTTCTTGTATCGATGGAAACTGGTAAATCAACTACTTACGGAACAATGCAAGTAGAAGATCGCGGTACTATCTTTGTTGAACCAGGTACAGATATTTATGAAGGTATGATCGTTGGGGAAAATAACCGTGACGGCGATATCGCAGTAAATATCGTAAAAGCGAAACAAATGACAAATATTCGTTCAGCGAATAAAGACCAAACAAACGTTATCAAAAAACCTCGTACATTAACACTTGAAGAATCACTAGAATTCCTAAATGATGACGAGTATTGCGAAGTAACGCCAGAAAGCATTCGTTTGCGTAAGAAAATCTTGAACAAAAACGAACGTGAAAAGGCAGCGAAACGTACAAAAGTATCTGAATAAATCATGGAGAGTCGTCCTTTGTTGGACGGCTTTTTTTAGTTGTTGAAAATTTCATCTACTTAATTATTTTTGTAACATGATTGTAATATGACGGTTTTTTTGGTATAATTCTTTTAAGGAAAGACGTGAAAGAAGGAGGGGATTTGCATGAAGAAATTACTGATGGTAGGCACAATGAGTGTGATGGTTTTTGGATTGTCAGCTTGTGGTTCGGGGGCTGACTCGAAAAGCTCGGAATCGGAGGAGCAAACGCCGAAAACAGAGGAGAAACAAGTAACGAAAGAGACCGATACGGCAAAGCAAGATGTGAATTCTAGCGAGGATACCAAAGAGAAAACAGAGGCAAAACAAGATAAAGAAGAAGTAACAACGGAGGAAGATGCGCCGGCGACAGAGGATACACAGGTGAAAGAGGAAGAAGCGACAACGCCTGATCAGAAAGTAGAAACACCAAAAACGGAAACTGCGAAGAAACCTGCGGCAACCGCCACGACAGTAGCCTTTTCTTTGAGTGCAGATGGCTTTAAACAATCCGCAGTAGCACCGAAAACAGGCGGAACAGTATCGTTAGTCTACTTAAATACAACACCTCAAACAGCTGATTTTGGCCCGTTAAAAGTAACGGTGAAGCAATACAAGTTGGAAAGCGTAACAGGAGCTAATAAAAAAATGGATCCTTATAGTCCAGAATCCTATTTAGCTAATCAAGATGGCTTTGTGGTAACGGCTGACGTGATTGTTGAAAATACGACAGCGAGCAACATCAACTATTTAGCAGAGCGTATTCAAATCAATGGTGGCGGCATTTCCAAAGGTGCCAGTCTAGAAAACTTCGTGCCAACAGCCTATCAATTAACAGGCAGTCCGTCCGCGCATAATATGTTCCCAGCGAAATCAAAACGAGAAGGCGCGATTACCTATATGCTGAATAAGCAAAACTACTACACGCTTGTGCATCTGACCAAGCTAGTAGTGCCAAATCCGAATGACTTCGCAGAAAAAGCATTGCCGACAAAAACGACGAAAGCGATCGATTTGGATTTCCGGATTACGGAATAAGGTATTTCAAATTAGGATGGAGTACAAACAAAAACCCGCTATTCATGTTTAGCGGGTTTTTCAATAAAGCTTTTCGTTTTTGGCTTATGAAATTCAAATTTACCAGAATTGATTCGAGCTACCGTTTTTTCAGCAATACGACCTTCACATTCAGGGCAAAGATACATACGAATCGGTTTATTGCGTAGTTGTTTCGTTTTAAATTTCTTATCATCTAGTTCATCAATTGTCTCACATAAAATACATTGTGCCTTCATTGCGTTCACCTCGTGATTTTATTATAGCATGAAAAAAATGAAAGATAAACATTGGTATACTAACGGAGGTTTTAGAAATGGTGATAGAGAAAAAGGCGGGGCATAAAGAGATGGTGATTACTTTATTGGCATCAGTAGTAGCTTTTTTAGCGTTGGTATTTGTTCAGCAAGCGGTTTACTGGTTTGATAACTTTTACTTGGCGTTTGGCATTGCGTTTGCTCTGATTATTGGCTATGTTGTCATGATGTCGATTGCTTTTTTCAGGTCGTTCAAGAGGCATTTTCAGTTTTTTGATAGGATTATTATCTATTTATCGATCCCGCTGAGCCTATGCTTCTTCGTTTTTATGTATCTAATGACTGTCATGTGGTTATCTTAAAAAATTGTTAGGATATCAGGTTACATGGTGAAAAAAATATGCTATACTAAAGAGGATAAAATTCGCAAAATTACAGTTTTGATGGAAATAGATTAATGAAGCGCATGTAGATGTGTTTTGAATGGGGGGTTCTGTGATGACAAATAAACAAATCGATCACAGAGAAGAGGCAATTACTCTTCTTAAAGAAGATGCGAAAAGAATTTTGCAGTTAATTAAGGTGCAGATGGATAACCTGACTTTACCTCAATGTCCAGCCTACGAAGAAGTTTTAGATACCCAAATGTACGGCTTATCGCGCGAGATAAATTTTGCGGTGAGATTAGGCTTGATTGACAGAGCGGAAGGGAAGAGCTTGTTGAGCACGCTTGAGAAAGAGCTTTCCGTATTACATGAATTGTCGACTAGTAAGTAAATATAGATATAGAACACCCCTCTTGACGTGAGATTGTGATGCGTCGGGAGGGGTGTTGGTTTGTTGTTGGGATTCTTATGAAGCGTATTATGCTGAGTTAGAACCCCAATATGCATGAGAGCAGAGCGAGCATGTAATCCATTGGTGGGTCTGGCACGGGGAATCTGGATTAAATGCTAAACCGAATAAAAGGCGAGTGAGCGGGATGGTTTTGGTTTTATATGGAGTCAGATTCAGCGTGGACTTTGTTCGGCGTCATGTTTGGCGCCTCCGGGATCCGGCTTCAACGGCCAACTCCTCGAAAACTTCACGCCCTCCACAAAAAGCAAGAGCGGCTTTTTCTTGCGGCCGCTCCAGTTTTTTTCGGAGCCTAACGGGCCGTTTCAGCACTTCGATGAATAATAAAACTTAAACTCCATGTCCTTCTGATGGTTCCCAAATCCCTTACCAAATATCGTTGTCCCGCCAATATTCTTTGCGTCTTTTTCAACGGCTATCCGGAATGTAAGGAGTTCTTCAGTTATGTCTAAATCGTCCAAGGTTAGCTCGGATAATATGTCTCCATCAAAATGGGTGCCGTGTTTGGATATGCGAATGGTTTTGAAGAGGCCGTACTGGCTGTTAGAGTCTTCCCACCAACTTGGTGTGTATTTGCCGCGGATATCGGAAAAATTGCCTGGGCAGGTCCATGTTCCAAGTGTGTGGCCGTTTAGGTAGAAAGAGATGTCGGAGGGCCAGACGTTGTTGGAATAGGGAAACTCGGAGGCGATTTCGAAACTAATCTCGAGCAGCTCTATTTGTTCTTCTTTTTGCAGGGGGTTTGGAACTTTGTATTCTAGGTAGCCTTGTGTGAACCAGATGATTTGGGCTTCCATACGCCGGGCGTCCATGAAGTATTTTGGTTCGTCTACATGACCGATGAAGTCTTTGCTAGATGCCAGTCCGCACGTTGGTGTGACGTTATAGTCTGTGTAATGGCCCACTGGTAATTCTAAGGAGCGCATCTTAAAATTAGGGTAAATGGTGGTCGGGAATGTAATCTCAATCTTATCTACGACGAGCTTGGAAATTTTCTGGATGCCAGATTTTCCAGGTATTTTTTCTGTGCGGATTAATTTGGCGTTTTCGAGTTGATTGATGTGTCGCGTGATGATGGCGCTACTCATATGTAAAGCGTGTGCGAGCTCCTTAATATTCATCGAACTTTGTGAAAGTAGGTTCAAAATTTGAATTCTAGTGTCGCTGGCAAGGGCTTCGTAAACGTGAATGGAATCTTTGGAAATATCTAATTGCATGTAAAAAAATCCTCCTTTAGTTAATGATTCGATAGATTAAATAGAGTATAAATTAGATGTAAATCTGTTTAGTGAACCTGTTAGTTTATCATAACATAAAATTGCTATCAAAAGAACTAAAAGTGTTGACAATAAAATTTTAGTGAATTATAGTAAAAATATAAAAGAAGTTTAGTTATTAATTTACTTAAAGGTTAACTAAAGAGCTTCTTTTTTAAATATTTTATGTAGGCGTTTACATTTTGTGTGGATAATGTGAATGGATAGTTGGATTTAGAAGTGTGAGATGGGTGAGGAGTTTTTCACAAGGTGGTGGTAGGTTAGCGCAGAGGTTGTTCTGGGTTTGGTGTCTAAGAACCGCTGGGGGATTACATGCTCGCTTTGCTCGCATGCATATTGAGGCTCTAAGAAAACAAAGTACGTTTTCTAAGAGCCTCAACAAATAGGGAGGAATTTAAAATGAAAAAAATGTTAGGTCTTGTTTGTATGTTGTTATTGGTCGCTGGATTGGCTGCGTGCGGTGGTTCTAGTGATGCGAAGGACACTGCCAAAAGTAAGGAAATCATTTTCTGGAATCCATTTACTGGTCCGGATGGCGCGAATATGCAAAAAATGGTGGACGCTTACAATAAAACAAATCCGGAGTTCAAAGTCAAAAATATATCTCTAAAAGAGGGGGATATGTACACGAAAATTCCGACGGTTGTAAACTCTGGTAAGAATATTCCTGATTTGACGATTGTGCACGCTGAACGTATTAAGCAGTATGTAGACAACGATATGCTGATGACATATGACGATTACTTAGCTGATTTTCCAGATATGAAGGCGGAGAATTATGTGCCGGAAGCTTGGAATATTGGTCAAATAGATAACAAACGATACAGTGTGCCGCTTGATATTCACTCCTTTATTATGTACTACAACAAAGATTTAGTGAAAAAATATGCTCCGAACGCGCTTGATGATGACGTCGTTACTTTTGATGAGATAAAAGCGGCGGGGGAACTTGCTAAAAAAGACAAAATTGATGCGGTGTCGGTGAGTTGGGTGAAACCGGTGTTCTTATCGTTATATGCGCAGAATGGCGGGAAGTTAACGGAGAATGGTGTGGATCCGACGCTTGATAATCAGCGGGCGAAAGATACGTTTAACCTTTGGAAAGACATGTATAAAGGCGGTATCACAACGAAGGACGGCGAGGATTACTTCCAAAAATTCATCGCTGGGAAAGTGATATTCGCGCCAGAGGGAATTTGGATGCAAAATAATGCGAAAGATGCCAAGTTCGATTGGGGAATCACGAACGCGCCGCAGTTGAGTGAGGATAAAAATAAGATGGTGAACTGGTCTAGCTCGCATCAATTTACGATGTTTAACAGCGAAGGGCGCTCGAAAGAAAAAACAGAAGGCGCGCTGAAATTCATTGATTGGGTGCAAGATAACTCACTGGAATGGGCGAAGTCAGGTCAAAATCCAGCGTCTCTGAAGATCGTGGAAGATCCGACTTACAAAGAAATGCCGCAATCATTCTTGTTGCTTAATCCGGCCGAGCAGAAGTCGCTGAAGATTTTTGATTATAAGTATAATGGTTACGTTTCCGAGCAACTGGATGCGAACGGGAATGACATTATCTTCGGAAAAACGCCGGTGAATAAAGGCTTGGCGGACATGCAAAAAGCGGTGGAAGATAAGATAGCTAAAGATAAATCCAATAAATAAATCGAAAAAGAGACTTGGGGATTTTCGTGTCCTCGAGTCTTAAGATGAAAGATTGGGAGTGATGGAAATGGAAGCAAACGCTAAAACGATAACGTATAAAAAGAGGAAATGGCAATTCACACCTTGGTTGTTCGCAGGTCCACATTTAATTATTTTCTTGATCTTCTTTCTCGTTCCTGTTGTTTACGGAATTTATATTTCTTTTACGGACTGGGATTTGATTGGGACGCCAGATTTTGTCGGTTTTGATAATTATCGCGAAATTTTGTTTCAGAAAGATTCGACTTTTTATGAGCAATTACATAATGGGTTGCGAAATACCTTCATTTTCGTCGTGCTGACCGTGCCATTTTGTATTATTGTGCCGTTGTTGTTGGCCAGCGCATTAAACGCAAAACCGAGGCTAAATAAGCTGTTTCAATCGCTGTTTTATTTGCCATCGTTGTTCGCGATTTCGGCGGTTATCATTATTTGGGGCTTGATGTTTAATGTGAGTTTCGGTCCGATTAATCAATTTCTGGGCACGTCGGTAAACTGGGTCGGGACGCAACCTTATGCATGGATGACGCTTGTGATTGTGACGGTTTGGTGGTGTATCGGTGGGAATATGATTATTTATCAGGCCGCGCTAAACGGGATTTCGAAGGATTTTTATGAGGCAGCGGAAATCGATGGCGCCACTTCTGTGCAAAAATTCTTCCGGATTACGCTACCAAGTATTCGCGCGCAGTTATTGTACACCGTTGTGATGACGACGATCGCACAGTTTAACGTATATGGACAACCGCTGATGCTGACAAAAGGTGGTCCGTCTGGTTCGACGTCGGTATTATTGATGTATATTCAGCAAAATGCGTTTGGTACGGGACAATCGATTGCTGGGATTGCGTCCGCGATGGCAGTGATTCTTGGATTATGTATCATGGTTGTTTCTGCGATTCAATTTTTCTTTTTGCGGAATAAAAACTAACGACGAGGGGATGGATTTCTGATGAAAAAAGATACGCGTTTTATACCAAAATTGATTGCTTTTATATTCCTGCTCGTGATGGCGATCATCTGGGTTGTTCCGCTCGCGTGGGGAATTGTGACGTCATTTAAATCGGAGGCTGAGGTCGCATCGGTAGGCTTTAAGTTTCTTCCAGTGCAATGGGTGACGACGAATTATACCGAATTGTTATTTGATAATGCTGCGACGCCACTTTTGCGATGGTTCATGAATTCGATGATTATCGCGGTTTCACAGACGGTGTTGGTGCTTATTGTGGTCTCGCTAGCGGCATTTGCTTACAGTCGTTTGAAATTCCGTGGACGCAATGCGATGTTCGTTTTTTTGATGGCGACGATGATGTTTCCGAGTGTCGTGAATTTGATTCCACTGTATAAAATTATCGATACGTTCGGTTGGGTGAATAATTATTTAGCGGCGATTGTGCCGGGAGCTGCGGCTGTGTTTAATATCTTTTTAGTACGGCAGTTTATGGTGAATATTCCAATTGAATTTGATGAGGCGGCGCGCATGGACGGTGCCGGTGATTTCAAAATTTTCTACAAGGTTATCTTGCCACTTTTGCGACCGGTGTTAATGGTTGTGGCGTTGTTCACATTCACGGCGGCTTGGAACGATTTCCTATGGCCTTCGATTGTGTTTAATGATATCGAAATGATGCCGATTACGCCGGGACTCCAGCTGCTGCAAGGGATGTACCAAGCGCAGCCAGCACATTTGATGGCAGGAGCACTCGTTGCGATTGTGCCAACTTTCATACTCTATTTGTTCGCGCAAAAGTATTTCTTACAGTCAATGGCCTTATCTTCAGGTGTAAAAGGATAGGAGGGATTTTCAAGTGAGCAGACGATTGGAACGTGTTTTTATTTACATCGCCGCGACTTGGCAGTTGTTGGACGGGTTATTGACGGTTTTTGTTTATGGGTTGTTTATAAAGCGGCAAGGTTTGGATGTGGCGGGGCTTTCTGTGGCGCAGATGCGGGCGATGAAGGCGCTGTTTGGCAGTATTTTTAATTTCGTGGTGATTTTCGGGGTGTTGTTGATTTTACTCGGATTGTTGAATATTTATTTAGCACAGAAACATTGGAAAGATGGTGTGATTGGCTGGAAATTACCGGTTTGGTTTTTAGTTTGTGGCGTATTCTCATATTTTATTATGGATATGCCGAATATTTTCTTGTTTATGAGCGCGGGAATTATCGGTTTGGCTAAGAATAAAGGTATGAGAGTGCAGAAAAATAGCTTGATCGGGGAGGAATTGGGATGACGAAATGGCATCCGAGGCCGCAGTTTGTGCGGAAGGATTGGGAGTTGCTTGACGGAAAATGGGCGTTTGCGTTTGATGATGCTGGCGTTGGCTTGGCGGAGGATTGGTGTGCGCATTTACCATCGGAGCGTGTGATTGAGGTTCCGTTTACGTATGAAACAAAGGCGAGCGGGATTCACGATGAGTCGCATCACACGCTTGTTTGGTATGAGCGAGAAGTGGAAATTGCGGCGCCGGATAAAGATGTGCTGCTTCATTTCGAAGGTTCGGATTATGCGACGACGGTTTGGGTGAATGGGAAAGTGGTCGGTGAGCATCGAGGCTGTTACACGGCGTTTGTTTTTAATATCACGGATTATGTGACGGCTGGAAAAAATCGGATTACGGTGCGGGTTCAGGATAGCATGGATACGGCGCAACCACGCGGGAAGCAGCGCTGGATCAAGGATAACTTTGGTTGCTGGTATGTTCAAACGACAGGGATTTGGAAGTCGGTTTGGCTGGAATACGTGTCACCGATTCATATTGATTACGTGAAAATGACGCCGGATTTTGATGCCCGGAAAATCGATTTGGAAGTGGAAGCAAACGCTTGGCATGAGGGCGTAACGGCGCGCGCGACGATCCGTTTCGATGGCGAATTAATCGAAGAAATGAGCACGACTTTGAAGGATGGCGTGGCGGTCATGCGCGCCTCTGTTTTGGCAAAAGGCGACCCGTGGAGCATGAAAGTTTGGAATACAGAGACGCCGAATTTATACGATATCACATTCACCTTAATAGAAGGAACTACCGTTGTCGATTGCGTGGAATCCTATTTTGGGATGCGGAAAATCGCGATTGAGGGGGAGAAAATCCTGCTGAATAACGAAGAACTGTATCAGCGGTTGATTCTCGATCAAGGCTACTGGCAAGACAGCGATTTGACGCCACCATCTGTTGCGGCGCTAGAACTTGATATCGACAAAATTATCGAGATGGGTTACAACGGCGTCCGCAAACATCAAAAAGTCGAGGATAATCGTTTTCTGTATCTGTGCGATAAGAAAGGCTTGCTCGTTTGGTCCGAAGTCGGTTCGACCTATAGTTTCAGCGATAAAGCGGTTGCTAATTTTACAGCGGAGTGGCTTGAAATTGTGAAGCAAAACTACAATCATCCGTCGATTATTACGTGGGTGCCGTTCAATGAATCATGGGGAGTCGAGGATATTCACAGCGATAAGAAGCAACAACAGTTCACAGAAGGCATTTATTATTTGACTAAAACGTTCGATGCAATGCGTCCGGTTGTGACGAATGATGGCTGGGATCACACGATTTCGGACATTATCACGTTACACGACTATGAGGAAAAAGGTGAAACTTTCACGGAGCGCTATGCGGATCAGGAGAGATTGCTATCCAATGCCTTCCAACATAACCGTTTCCGTCATCCTTTTGCGAGGGGTTATGAAAATAGCGGAAAACCGGTCATTATTTCTGAGTTTGGCGGTATTGCCTTCCAATCCGAATCTGGCTGGGGTTATGGTAATCAGGTACAGGATGAGACGGCTTTTTTAGAGCGTTTTGAAAGTATAACGAGTGCGATTCAAGGTCTGGATTACATTTCTGGTTTTTGTTATACACAAGTCAGTGATGTGCAGCAGGAAATCAATGGACTGCTTACGATTGACCGCCAAGATAAAGTGGATTTAGCCAAAGTGCGTAGTATTAATCATAAACGTAAAAAATAGTACCTTTCATAATAAGCCATCCTTATCATTTCTTTTCGAGCCGATTTCCTATATAATAGATAGATACTACAGTAGGGACCTTGAATAAGGCTCGAAATGATTGGACGATGTGTATGTTTAAAAAAATGTTGAAATCCTATGACTATCCTCTTTTGGCGGTATACCTCATTGTGTGTATCTTTGGATTGATCATGGTCTATAGTTCGAGTATGTTTGTCGCGATTAATAAAGGGTGGGATCCAGCGACGTTCTATAACAGTCAATTAAAAAATTGGATTATCTCGCTTGTTTTGCTGATTTTCTTCGCGGTTTTTCCATATAAAATTCTTCAAAATAATAAGATGTTGATGCTGATTATGTTCGGCTCGGTCGCGATGTTGTTGCTCGTATTGATGTTCGGTGACTCGGCGAATAATGCGCAAAGTTGGCTGGCATTAGGGCCAATTCGGATTCAGCCTTCTGAGTTTATTAAAGTGTCGATGATTATTTACATGGCCGCTGTTTATTCGAAAAAGCAGCGGTACATTGATGATTTTAACCGTGGTGTTTTGCCGCCGGTCTTGTTTTTAGTCGTGATTTGTTTCTTGATATTGCTTCAACCAGATATCGGGACGGCTGCGATTATTTTCCTAACAGGGTGCGGCATTATTATGGCATCAGGTATGCGACTGAAAACGATATTAAAATTAGTCGGGCTCGGATTGCTGATTTTAGCGGTTTTATGTATCGTCGTTTTTCTATTGCCGGAAGACATTCGTTCGAAGCTAATTACGACGAAGCGGATTGGGCGGATTACAAGTTTTCAAAATCCATTTACAGACCATGGCGCGAGCGGGTATCAGTTGGTCAACTCGTTTTACGCGATTGGTTCTGGTGGTTTCTTTGGACAGGGGCTTGGTGAAAGTGTGCAGAAACTGGGCTATTTGCCAGAATCTCATACCGACTTTATTATCGCGATTATTGCGGAAGAACTTGGATTTTTTGGTATTATGATTACGGTCGGCGGGATTTTCTTCATCGTCTTGCGTTCGATTACAAATGGGATGCGCTTGAATGATTCGTTCGGCTCTCTGCTTTGTTATGGGACGGCGACGCTCATTGGGATTCAGGCATTCATTAACCTAGGTGGTGCGTCGGGCATGATTCCGCTCACCGGGGTGACGCTGCCGTTTACTAGTTTCGGTGGTTCGTCACTGATGTCGATGTCGATTTTGGTCGGGATTGTGCTGAACGTATCGATGATGAATAAATTTCAAAAGAATTACGGCTCGGAGAAGGATTTGGCGAAACCAGGGAAACCGGTGCGGCCACGAACGTAGCAGTGAGGATAGGAGGAACGGGCTGAGATTTTGTGGCTCGTTTTTTCTGTATTATTTGCTTTTAGGTATCAAATATACTACAATTATTATTGAAGTGTAGTATATTTGATACCCAGAGTGAGGCAGTGATTGAGAATGGAAAAGTTAATGAAACTATTAGGAGAATATAATGGAACGTTAACACTTAAGGTTGCTAAAGCTAATGGAATCAACGTTAAAACACTAGAGGATTTTGTGAAGAAGGGTATTTTAGATAGGGATGTACCAGGTGTATATACAAAATCTGGGGAATTTCCAGATGAATTTTACATGTTACAGCAAAAATTCACAAAAGGTATTTTTTCACATGAAACAGCGCTTTTTCTGTATGGTTTGACAGATGTGAACCCTGATCGCTATGTTTTGACGTTTCCAAGAGGCTATAATAACCCAAATTTGAAACAGTATTTTGTGCAGCCAAAACATGTGAAAGTGGAAGTCTATAGCCTGGGGATAGCGACGATGGAAAGTCCTAATGGTAACGAAATTCGAGTATATAATTTAGAAAAAACGATGTGTGATATGTGGAAAAAATCCTATAAAGCAGATTATTATGTGAAGATCGAGGCATTAAAAAAATATATGGAGCGCCCGGACAAAAACTTGTTTAGATTGTTAGAGTATGCAAAAATTTTGAAAATTGGTACAGACTTAAAAATGGCAGTGGAGGTATTAAACCAATGACACCAAAACAATTGAAAGACTGGGTAAAGAATGAATCACAGAGATCAGCTATTAACGCTCAATTAGTGATGAGGACTTACATGTTGGAAAAAGTACTACAAAAAATAAGTGAGTCAAAGTATAACGAAAATTTTGTTTTAAAGGGCGGATTTCTAATAGGCTCGATGATTGGAATCTCGCGACGAACAACAATGGATATTGATGCTACAATGAGGGAAATGAACTTGTCACAAGATAAAATTTTGCGAATTTTTCAAGAAGTTTTAGAAACGCCTACTGAGGAAGGCATGGTACTTGAGGTGACAAAGATAACGAATATCAATAAGGGTGATTTTTATGCAGGGGTTCGATTGCATATTAAAACGTATTTGGGGTCGCTAAAAGGAGATGTCAAATTGGATATTACGACTGGCGATTCTATTTATCCAGAGGTAAAAAGGTACGCACATAAAATGATGTTTGAAAATAAGTTTATAGATGTCTACGCATATCCTGTGGAGCAAATACTCGCTGAAAAATTGCATAGTATTCTGGACAGAGGGCTTGCTAATACAAGAGCACGGGACTTTTATGATATTTATATGCTTACCAGTATGGAAAGAAATCTTTTTAATTATCCTGCATTGGCTCTTTCGGTAAAAAATACTTTTGTGCATCGGGATTTTTTATTGAGTGTGGAGGATTATTTTAATGAAAGAATGGAAGCGATTAAGCACAGTCAAGATTTACAGCTGATTTGGAGCAATTATGCAATGAGCTTACCGTACGCGGAGGAACTTTCCTATAGCGAGGTAGTTACATCTGTTGAGAGGTTGTTACTAGATATTATCGCATTGGAGGAAGTAAAGGATTAGTTGGATATTATGGTCGGTTAAACCATTGACATTACTCACTTTACACCGAATCATCGAACATTTTTTGCAAAAATCAGCGAAAACAATTTACATTCTGGGTACTTTAATACTATAATTGTCTGATATACCGTTTTTCTCCATGACGGTAATAATGTTAGCAGCTATGTATATAGAAAAATTAGGTAGTGTAGGTTAGGAGGAAAAAAAATGAATAACATTAAAAAGGTATTAGTTGCCAATCGTGGCGAGATTGCGATTCGCGTACTTCGGGCGTGTACGGAACTAAACATTAAGACAGTGGCGATTTATTCGCAAGAGGATACGGCGGCGTTTCACCGTTATAAGGCGGATGAGGCTTATCTTGTAGGGGAAGGAAAGAAACCAATCGATGCGTATCTGGATATCGATAATATTATCGAGGTTGCCAAGATAGCCAATGTTGACGCGATTCACCCAGGTTATGGCTTTTTGTCGGAAAATATCGACTTTGCCAAGCGTTGTGAAAAAGAAGGCATCATTTTTGTAGGACCTAAATCGAAACACCTAGACATGTTCGGTGATAAAATTAAAGCGAAAGAACAAGCTTTACTTGCCGATATCCCAGTTATCCCAGGTAGTAATGGACCTGTGGCGAACGCGGAAGAAGTAGCTGCATTCGGAGAAAAACACGGTTATCCGTTGATGGTAAAAGCTTCTCTTGGCGGCGGCGGACGTGGCATGCGTGTCGTTCAAGGACCGGCAGATGTGAAGGATGCATTTGAGCGCGCTGGATCAGAAGCGAAAGCGGCTTTTGGGAATGATGAAGTGTACGTTGAGAAATGTGTCGTGAAACCAAAACATATCGAAGTGCAGATCTTAGGGGATTCTCACGGAAATATCGTCCATTTATTTGAACGTGATTGCTCGGTACAACGTCGTCACCAAAAAGTAGTGGAAGTGGCACCATGTAACGCGATTACATCCGATTTACGTCAGCGTATTTGTGATGCTGCCGTGAAGTTAATGAAGAATGTGAATTATTTAAACGCTGGAACGGTTGAATTTTTAGTTGCTGGGGAAGAGTTTTATTTTATCGAAGTTAACCCCCGTGTTCAGGTCGAGCACACGATTACCGAAATGATTACAGGGATTGATATCGTTCAGTCGCAACTGTTTATCGCAGATGGTTGTTCGATGCATGACCAAATCGTGGGTATTCCGCAACAAGAAGAGATTCGCATCAACGGTTCGGCGATTCAATGTCGGATTACGACGGAAGATCCTTTGAACAATTTTATGCCAGATACTGGTCGTATTAATACATACCGCTCAACTGGTGGTTTTGGAGTGCGTCTTGATGCTGGGAATGGTTTCCAAGGTACAATTGTGACACCATTTTACGATTCTTTACTTGTAAAATTATGTACGTGGGGTATGACGTTCGAACAGGCTTCACGCAAAATGATTCGTAACTTGATTGAGTTCCGGATTCGTGGCGTGAAAACGAATATTCCGTTCTTGCTAAACGTGGTACAACATCCTGATTTCATTAGTGGAAACTACAATACATCGTTTATCGACACGACGCCTGAATTGTTCGATTTCCCGAAAGTGCGTGACCGCGGTACGAAGACGCTGCGTTATATCAGTAACGTGACGGTGAACGGCTTCCCAGGCATTAAGCACCGTGAAAAATTGGTGTACGATGATCTGCGAATTCCGAAGATTCCTTTCGACGCAAAAATCGAGCCAGGAACGAAACAAATTTTGGATGCAAAAGGTCCTGCGGGAATCGTGGAATGGGTTAAATCGCAGGAAGAGGTATTGTTGACTGATACGACATTGCGTGACGCGCATCAATCACTACTTGCGACGCGTGTTCGTTCGAAAGACATTTTCCAAATTGCCGATCCAATGGCGCATTTATTACCAAACATGTTCTCGTTTGAAATGTGGGGCGGGGCGACGTTTGATACGGCTTACCGGTTCTTGAATGAAGATCCGTGGGTGCGTCTGGAAACGTTGCGTAAACAGATTCCGAATGTCATGTTCCAAATGTTGTTACGTGGCGCGAATGCTGTTGGTTACAAGAACTATCCGGATAACGTGATTCGCGAATTCGTGAAGCAGTCCGCGCAAAGTGGTGTCGATGTGTTCCGTATTTTTGATAGCTTGAACTGGTTGAAAGGCATGGAAGTGTCGATTGAAGCGGTTCGTGATGCCGGTAAAGTCGTGGAAGCAGCGATTTGTTATACGGGCGATATTGAAGATGCGACGCGCACGAAATACAATGTGGATTACTATAAAGATATGGCGAAAGAGCTTGTGGCGCAAGGAACGGATATCTTGGCGATTAAAGATATGGCTGGACTTTTGAAACCGCAAGCGGCGTATCGCCTTGTGAGCGAACTGAAAGACACGATTGATGTGCCGATTCATTTGCATACGCATGACACGAGTGGTAACGGAATTTATACGTATGCTGCGGCTGTCAGTGCGGGCGTGGATATTGTTGACGTATCGTCAAGCGCGATGAGTGGCGCGACGTCTCAACCGAGTATGACGGGTCTTTATTACGGTCTTGAAAATGGGAAACGTCAAACGATTCTCAATGCGCACAATTCGCAAATGATTAACCATTATTGGGAAGATGTTCGCAAATACTACAAAGACTTTGATAACGCGTTGAACTCACCGCAAACTGAGGTTTACATCCATGAAATGCCGGGTGGTCAATACACGAACTTACAACAGCAAGCCAAAGCAGTGGGCTTAGGCGATCGTTGGGATGAAGTGAAAGACACGTACGCGGTCGTGAATGAGATGTTCGGCGATATCGTGAAAGTAACACCATCCTCGAAAGTAGTCGGTGATATGGCGCTATTCATGGTGCAAAACGACCTTACAGAACAAGATGTGTACGATAAAGGCGAAACGCTAGACTTCCCAGATTCGATTATCGAGTTCTTTATGGGCGAGATTGGCCAACCGTACGGCGGATTCCCGCAAGAATTGCAAAAACTTGTCTTGAAGGGCCGCACGCCTTTGACAGAACGTCCAGGTGCTTTGATGGAGCCAGTTGATTTTGAAGCAGTTCGCGCAGAGCTTGCTGGGAAAATGACGACGGGTGACCCAACAGACCACGATGTGATGTCGTATATTCTATATCCGAAAGTGTTCTTAGACTACTTGACGATGATTGAGAAATATGGTGATGTGACGGTGCTTGATACGCCGACCTTCTTCAAAGGAATGCGTCTAGGCGAGACAGTGGAAGTGGAGCTTGAAAAAGGTAAAACGCTGATTATCAAGTTAAACTCAATCGGAGAACCAATCGCAGACGGCACACGCGTGATTTATTTCGAGCTAAACGGCCAACCGCGTGAAATCTCAATACAAGACTTTAACGTCCAATCAACCGTTGTGACACGCCGCAAGATTGATACGACAAATCCAGAACATGTCGGCGCTACAATGACCGGTTCCGTGATTAAGATTGTCGCTGAGAAAGGCCAAGAAGTGAAGAAAGGCGATCCACTCCTAATTACCGAAGCAATGAAGATGGAAACAACAATCCAAGCCCCATTCGACGGCAAAGTCAACGCGATTTTTGTCACGGACGGCGATGTGATTGAGTCAGCTGACCTATTAATGGAAGTAGGCCGTGTTTAACACATTGAACGCACAGGAAAAAGTCGGGATATCTAACCACCCGACTTTTTCCATTTTTGAAAAGGAGAATTCAGATGTATTTTAGAAAAATAATTACTGCTTTAAGTTTAGCCATCATCCTCATTTTAGCAGGTTGCGGGGCACAAACGACATCTGAGAAAACGGCACAAAAACCAGAATACATAGCAACGGATGCGACTGGCGCCAAAATGGAGCTTAGCGCGAAACCGAAAAAAATAGTTTCTTTGATTCCTAGCAATACTGAAATTTTATACCGACTTGGGCTTGGCAAAAACGTGGTAGGTGTCACATCGAGTGACGATTATCCAGCCGCTGTCAAAAAAGTTCCCGTCGTTGCGACAACCGAAATCAACGTCGAGAAAATCATCGGCATGAAACCGGATCTCGTTCTTGGCCACGCCTCCATGATGAGCTACAATAAAGATGCTTACGACCAAATCAAGAAAGCGAATATCCCGCTGTTCGTGGTAGAAGATGCGCAAGACTTCGATGCCGCGTACAAAACATTCACACAAATCGGTGACCTCACCGGCACGACGAAAGAAGCCGAAAAACTAGTGTCATCCATGCAGGCGACAGACAAATCCATGCGCAAGGAAGCTGCAAAAAAAGTCGAAACCAAAGCGAAAGTATGGCTAGAAATCAGTCCGGATCTTTACACAGCGGGACAAGACACGTTCATCAACGAAATGCTCACCAATATCCGAGCAACAAACATTGTCTCCGAAAAAGGTTATCCGCAATACAGCGAAGAGCAAGTTATCAAAGCTGCACCAGATGTTATCATCACGATTTATCCAAACGCGAAACAAGAAATCGCGAAACGATCTGCTTGGAAAAACATCCCGGCTGTTAAAAATAATCGCATCTATGAAATTGATCCATCCATTGTCAGTCGCCCAGGACCACGACTCATAGAAGGACAAGAAGCGCTATTCGAAGCCATCTATCCAAAATAAATGAGAGTAAAATAAAGATCTTGCTTTACAAATGCCCACTTTTGAGGTAATTTAACATAAGGTGGGTTTTTACGATTTTTCAAATAGCTCACCGCCAATACGTAGAAACAGACCTACATTTACGGAAGAATCGACTAAAAAGCAGCCTAGAAAAACAAGCCAGAAACGCGTAAACG
Source organism: Paenilisteria portnoyi (assembly GCF_014322795.1). GTDB lineage: Bacteria > Bacillota > Bacilli > Lactobacillales > Listeriaceae > Listeria_A > Listeria_A portnoyi. The sequence continues at coordinate 15,250 of NZ_JAASTT010000019.1, read as the reverse complement.
ACATCATTATGTATCTTTTTCTAAGAACTAGAGGTGGAGCCTATACGACATGGAGCAAGTGATTTTCGGTTACTAAACTAGCTAACCGCATTATTATTCCGGAAAGAAGTGTTTTTGTGAAACAAGTAATAGAAGTCCTAAAAGAACAATTTAAGTACGCGCCAATGATTTTTCGAATTGCGCGTTATGAAGATAAAGCGACGTATCAGAGCCATTACTTAGGTCTTGCGTGGCAAATTTTAAACCCATTAATTCAAGTTGCGATTTACTACTTTGTGTTCGGATTCGCGATGCGCGGACAATCAGGGATAGCAGGTGCCAGTTATATCGAGTGGATGCTAGCTGGTATTATTCCGTGGTTTTTCATCAGCGCGGTTATTCTGCAAGGGGCAAATAGCATTTTCAATAAGATACACATGGTTTCCAAGATGAAATTCCCAATGAGTGTGATGCCGAGTATTACAATCGTATCGAATCTGACGAGTTATGTCACGATGATGGTAATCTTTTTTGCGCTACTCTTCATAAAAGGCGCACCAGTTTCGATGTATTGGGCCCAGTTTTTCTACTATTTTGTGGCGATGATTGCCTTTTTGTTTAGCGTGACCCTACTAAATGCCACAATCAGCGTATTAGTCCGCGATTATTTCGTATTTCTACAATCAGTTATGCGCGTCCTATTTTACGTGTCTGGTGTTGTTTGGAATCTGGATACGAAGTTGCCAGGTTGGGTTGTAGACCTTTTGAAACTAAATCCAATCGTCTATATTCTGAAAGGATTCCGAGACAGTTTTGTCGGGCATAAAGGCTTTTGGCAAGAACCGTCCTACACGGTCTACTTTTGGCTAATCACAATCGTTTGCCTCTACGTCGGATCCGTATTACACATGAAATTCCGCGAACGTTTCGTGGATTATTTATAGGAGGTAAGGACAAATGGGAAAAAATATCAAAGTAGCATTCAAACATGTGTCCAAAGAATACGACCTCTATCAAAATAAATCCGATAAAATCAAAGGCCTATTCTTGCCTAAAAGTAAACAAATGCAATCCTTCTGGGCACTGCGCGACGTCAATTTCAACATTTATGACGGCGAAACAGTGGGACTAATCGGCATCAACGGCTCCGGAAAATCAACCATTTCCAACATCATGTCCGGCGTTATCCCGCCAACCCAAGGCGAAGTAGTCATTAACGGTGAAACATCACTCATCGCGATCGCAGTCGGCTTAAAAGGGCCGCTGACTGGTTACGAGAATGTCCGCTTAAAACTACTCATGCACGGCTTGAAAACATCCGAAATCGATGCCCTCATGCCGAGCATCATTGATTTTGCTGATATTGGCGACTTCATGAATCAACCAATCAAAAACTACTCCAGCGGTATGCGCTCACGACTAGGTTTTGCGATTTCGGTTCACACCGATCCAGATATTCTTGTCATCGATGAAGCGCTATCTGTTGGTGACCAGACGTTTTACAAGAAATGCGTCGATAAAATTACCGAATTTAAAGAAGCCGGCCGCACCATCGTGTTCGTCAGCCATTCCCTCGGCCAAATGAAGAGCCTATGTGACCGGATTATCTGGATGCACTACGGCCAGATTCGCGAAATCGGTGATGCTCAAGAAGTAGCGGACAAATACGATACGTTTGTACGCTGGTTCAATGGCCAATCCAAGTCCTACAAAAAAGAATACCAAGACGATTTCAAACGCAAACAGAAACGTCCGCAGAAGGTGATTTATCCGAATCCGAGCGCGAATAAATATCGGCTTAGCTGGTTCGATAAGATTGCGCTGACGGTACTCATTGCGCTGGCGATATTCTTTGGGTATTGCGTTGGGACCGGGCAATCGGTTCTGGGTATGTTCAAGGCGAGTGATGACGGGAAACCAGTAGTGACCGAGACGGTGAATGTGGTAAGTAAGACCAAACAGCTTTATTAGTTCACGAAGAAATAGTATAATGAGAGCAGACAGTTAAATATTAGGCTGTCTGCTTTTTTGAGAGAGAGCGTATTTGAAGGGGAGAAATCAATGAAAAAAATAGCAGTACTTGGCAGTTGTGCCACGCGCGATAACTTTAATTCCATTTTCAATGCTGATTATAAGAAGAAATTCGAATGTGTTCTCATGCAAAATCAGAGTTCTATCATTTCTATGGCCTCTAAAAAAAGAGAGAATCCAGTCGTGTCAGCTGACGGTTTTTCGGAGTATGATGAGTGGTGCGTTAGATCTGATTTCACGAAAGAGTTTTTCGACCATTTAGCGAAACTTCAACCAGATACAATTATAGTGGATTTATTTGGCGATGCTCATTTTGGTGTTTTAGAAGTCGAACCTGGTGAATATGTGTCGAATAATCGCTGGAAACTGTGGCGCACGGCGTATTATAAAGATGTGTTAAAAGGTAAAGTCGAGGAACTATCCATTGATAAAAACCGCGAACAGTACATGGAATTGTGGAAAAAATCATGGGATATCGTTCTGGATAAGTTGAAAAAAGCGTCGCCTAAGAGCAAGATTATTCTTCATAAAATCAAGAATGTGAAGGAATACTATAATTTTGATGATAATAGATTTGATATTGCAACTTCTGGCAAGGTGAAGAATGTGAATGTGGATTATTATAATGAGTTGTTGAACGAGATGCATACGTATATTAATAAAAGCGATCGATCCATTAAAACCATTGATTTGTTTAAGGATAAAAAAGAATTTTTGAGCTTCGATGAACATCCTTGGGGACTTTTTTATGTGCATTACACAATGGATTACTATCCGTTATTTATGAATAAACTTATCTCGCTTGAGAAAGATAATAGCTGGTTGAGATTTTTTAAGAAGAAAAAAGAAACGATTGGTGAATAATTAGTGGGAAGGGAGAACGTACTATCGTGCCCTTTTCAAGTTTCCGCTACCCTTCAACTAGTCTTTGTAAAATAATGATTGCAGTAGTACTTTCTATTAGGAGGAATGTTGATGCAACACGGTAAAATGATAAATATTCATATTTAAATTTGCCAAATTAAAATGACCTAGGAACTCTCGATTCCTAGGTCATTTTCGCTTCTAGTCCCATTTTCCACCACACATATTCAAGTCTTTCCTTTTGCCAGCAAATCTTTTCTGTTATACTGATAAAGTATGTAAAAAAATAATGAGGATGTAGTGAAATATGAAATTAATAACAATCTCGGTACCTGCTTATAATGAAAGTGAGGTACTACCGCATTTATACGATCGCATAAAGGAAGTCATGGCTACGGTTTCGGATCGTTATGATTATGAGCTTCTGTTCATTAATGATGGTAGTTCGGATAATTCGGTTCAAATTATGAAAGAGTTGCGTGCCAAGGATGCTCGGGTTTCTTATGTGGATCTTGCGCGGAATTATGGAAAAGAAGTCGCGATGGCTGCGGGTTTTGATTACGCGAAGGGTGATGCGATGGTGACGATGGATGCCGATTTGCAACATCCGCCGGAACTGATTCCAGAAATGTTGCTTTTATGGGAACAAGGTTATGAGGATGTTTACGCGAAACGAAAAATTCGTGAGGGCGAAACATGGTTGAAGAAATTTACATCCAAGAAATATTATCAATTGCTTCAAAAAATGTCGAAAACACCAGTGCTTCCAGATGCGGGTGATTTCCGTCTGCTTGATCGTCGTTGTATTGACGCGCTTAAGAAATTACGGGAAACGCAACGTTATTCCAAAGGTCTGTATAGCTGGATGGGATTCAAGAAAGTTGAAATTGAGTTCGATGCTGCCCCGCGCCTAGCTGGTGAAACGAAATGGAACTACGGTTCACTGTTTAACCTTGCTTTGGAAGGGATGACATCATTTACTACGACACCGCTCAAAATTTCCTCGATCTTAGGATTTATCGTATCGATCGCTGCTTTTATTTATATGATATACATATTCATCGCAACGCTTGTGACAGGGAACGCCGTCGAAGGTTTCCCAACGCTGATGATAGTTATTTTATTCTTAGGTGGAATTCAGCTGATTTCGATTGGGATTATTGGCGAATATTTGGGTCGAATTTTTAATGAAGTGAAAGGTCGTCCGCTATACTTTGTCGAAGAATACAACGATGAGAGAGAGCCGATAAAATGAAGAAGATAAAGGAACTAATCGCTAACTTTAGAAAAGAACATGCCAATTTGTATAGTATTATCATGTATATCATCATGGGTGGCTTTACGACGGTCGTGAATATTGTGTCGTTCTGGCTCTGTAATTCGGTTTTTGGAATTGATTATGTGACGTCAAATACGGTTTCTTGGGTGGCTTCGGTGATTTTTGCCTATGTGACGAACAAGCGATATGTGTTTGAAAGCTATACACCGACTTGGAAGGATCGCGCGCGTGAAGCATCGTCGTTCTTTGGTTTCCGTTTTTTGACGTATTTGGTCGATTTAGCGGTTATGGTCATTCTGATTAGTGGATTGGGCACGAACGCGCTGGTGGCGAAAATTCTAACAAACGTGATTGTGCTTGTGTTGAACTATGTATTTAGTAAGTGGATAATATTTAAAATTAGGAATTAAAAAAGGTAGGTTAATTATGATTCGTACAGAGAGAAATTGGAAATTATTAAGTGTAGTAGGATTTTTGGTATTTTTATTTTATATGTATATTGCATATCGGACACCGTTAACACATGATGATTGGACTTGGGGTATGGCCAAGGGGATGGAACGTTTTCATGACGGATTTAAGGATTATAATGGTCGTTACTTTGGAAACTATACAGAGTTATTAATTACACGTGTAGACTGGTTGCGTATTTTTATTATGGGATTGTTTGGTGCTTTATTGGTCGTGTTACCAGCATTGATCTCGAAAACAAATTCGATAGGCGTTTACTTGCTTAGCTTCTTGCTGTTCTTGACGGTGCCAGCGAATATGTTTGCACAGACATATGGTTGGGCAGCCGGCTTCTCTAACTACAATACAGCGGCTGTTTTCACCTTGATTTTTTTACTAGTAATCAAAAATGTATTTTATGATAAAACGCCTAAATATAGTATTTGGTTAACGATTTTAATGGTTCCGCTGGGCATTATTTCGCAACTATTTGTGGAGCATGCAACACTTTATAATGTTATTGCTGCCATTTTCATTATGGTGTGGGCATTTATTAGATTCCGCAAATTCTTCTTGTTGCACATTGTCTATCTGGCTTCCGTAATTATTGGAGCAGCTATCATGTTCTCTAATGGGGCATATGCAAAGATTTTCAGTGGAGAGGATACGTATCGTACAGTAGATAGTGACATGGGGATTTTTGCGAAGATGTACGATACTTTCAAAACAACGCTGTATCAATATCTTGTGATGAATAATGTTGGGTTGAATATTGTTCTGGCACTCATAGCGATTTTTGTTTTAGTAAAAGTGGCACAAAACCTTTCTGCGGTTCAATTGGTTTTCAAAGGTTTATTTATTATGATTCTAACGATTTATCCATTGTATAAACCAGTTGTAAAAGGAATATTTGATATTTCTTCGGAGACAACAACGACTTTTGAAGCTTACTTATCTTTGTTATTTTACTTAGTTCTGGTCGCTACAGTATTGATGTTTATTCCAAAAACAGGTTTGAAAGCAGAGCTAACTTTCTATCTTATTTCTGTCGTCACACTTGCGGCACCACTATTCTTTGTTACGCCATTTGGCCCGCGTAATTTTATAATTTGCTATATGTTCTTTGTACTTTTTGCAGTTCGAACAGTACAGTTTTTACATGAAGAAAACTATCTTAATTTACGAGCGCTTTACTTGCCGTTATTCGCTTTAGTTATGGCCTTTGTTTTAGCGTATTCGTATGTATTTACGCAAATTGGTCAAGCAAACGATGCACGAATAAAGAGTATGAAAGCGCAAGTTGCGGCTGGCGAGAAAGTAATTGTTGTGAAACGCTTACCGTACCAACAATATCTATGGATGAGCACGCCGATTCAAGATGGTCCTCATGCGCCAATTTTTGCAGAGTATTATAAATTACCTAGTGGTGTAACCCTAAAAATAGTTCCATACAAAGCCACAAAATGACACCATTGTAATGTTGTTTAAACCCTCCAAATGTGAAATAATAGAGACGTACGCAATTTATGTCAAGGAGGTAAAGGTCAATCAGAAATAAAATAGTAATAATGGCGTTAGGGTTTGCTGCAACGTGTGCGGTTTTCGTGATGAAAGAACCAATGCAGGCGGATGCGGCAACTCCAAGCTCGTGGGAAGCGAGCTATTACAACAACAAGACGCTATCTGGTACCCCGGTCTTGAAGCGAACAGAGAAGGATCTTCATCTGGATTGGGGTTACGGTTCACCAAGCGCAGCGCTACCAGTGGATGGTTTTTCTGCGACGTTCCGTAAAACAATTACAGTTGGCACCACCGCAGATTATCGCCTAATTGGGCGCGCCGATGATGGAATTCGGGTCTACGTCGACAATAAGCTTGTGTATGATGATTTCAAACCGAGCATGGCGAACCTGAACATGACGATTCCGTTAACAGCGGGAACGCATAACATCAGAATCGATTATCTAGAAGCGGGTGGCGCAGCATACATTACCGCAGATTTAGTTCGTGCGGATGAATGGCATGCCGTGTACTTTCCAAACAATAATATGACAGGAAACGTGAAGTTGACCGAGAGCATCGGCAATAAAGCATACCTGAATAAAGTTTGGGGCTATGGCTCACCTGGCGCTGGAATTGGCGTTGATAATTTTAGTGGATTCTTTTCGAAGCAGTATGATATTGCCGAAGCAGGTAATTATCGTTTTGTTGGAAAAGTAGACGATGGCATGCGAATTTACGTGGATGGTAAGGCGATTGTGAACACTTGGGATTCTTTTCAGGATAACCTAAACGTCACAATCCCACTGACAAAAGGTAAACACCAAGTCACCGTCCAATATCGTGAAAAGTCTGGCGCGGCTCATTTACAAATGAATCTCGTGAAGGCAAACGCTTGGTATGAACAGTATTTTAATAATACGACATGGGGCTTGAACTCGATTTACACGGCAGCTGGTTCGACAGCGAATAAGCTGGCACACAATTGGGGCACAGGGTCACCAAATGCTAGCGTGAACAAAGACAATTTCACAGGTATTATGGATAAACAAATTGAAGTGGCAACGGCTCGCGATTACCGAATTATCGGGAATGTGGACGATGCGGCGGCGATTTATGTTGACGGCAAACTCGTGACGAATTTGACGACACGTGGTGAGTTTAATACAGTTGTTTATTTATCAAAAGGTACACATGACGTTCGGATCAAGTTTAAAGAAGGCGGCGGCGCGGCATATGTTAACTTTAATGTTATCAATGCCAACGTCTGGTACGCTAAATACTATCCGAATGAAACAGTCTCTGGATTTCCGTATGCCTTTGACGAAGCAACTGGCACGACGGCACTTGCGAAGAATTGGGGTACAGGTTCGCCAAACAGCGCGGTACCGACCGAACATTTTTCCGCACGAATGCACCGTCAAATCGATGCGCCAGAGTCGAGTCACTATCGTTTCTACGGCGACGTGAAAGACGAAGCGATCATCTATATGGATGGCAAAAATATGGGCACTGTTTCCGGACAATACAATCAAGTCATTTGGGTTCCAAAAGGAAAACACGCGATTTCGATTGCTTATAAACACAAAACGGGTGCAGCTTCCTTCAACATGAATATCGAAAAACTAGATAAATGGTTTGCGCGCTACTACAAAAACACCAATTTTACTGGTGCTTATGTAGCTAAGCTCCACGACACGCAAACGGCATTTTATCAAAACTGGGCGTATGGTAGTCCAGATTCAGCGATTCCAAACGATAATTTCTCAGCAGTCATCGAAAAGCAATATGTCGCTCCTAAAACAGGGAATTACAACATTGTTGGGCGTGCGGACGATGGCATGCGTGTAACGATAGATGGCAAAGTTGTTTTTGATAACCGCGGTCTAAGTTATGTACGTGAGGAAAATTATGTGATTCCGTTAACGCAAGGAACGCATAATGTGAAAGTCGAGTATGTCGAACGCACAGGCGCGGCATCTGTTGATTTTAATATTTTACCAAGCAATACGTGGTTGGCACGATATTATCCGACAGACAGCTTCTCCGGACGTCCTGTCTACAAAACAATGAGTAGTATTAATGATAACTGGGGAGCAGGAAGCCCAGATCCAAGTATTCCAAATGACCGCTTCACGGCTCGCTATGAGTCAACATTGAACATGGCGAAAGACGGTAATTATGAAATCTCGGGTCGCGCTGATAATCGCATCCGCGTGAAAGTAGATGGCCAGGTTGTCTATGAAGATTGGACAGCAGGTTTAAACAATTACAAAGAAACGATCCCACTCACAAAAGGAAATCATAAATTCATCATTGAATATATGGAGGACACAGGTGGAGCGGCCTTATCGTTCAACATCAATTACGTATCAGGTATCGAAAAGAACTATCGCACGCAATCGTATACTTCCACGTTGGCACAAGCTCTAGCAATTCAAATGCAGGGCTCTACACCACCGCAAACAAGTGTCAAACCGCCGAACACTTACGTTCGTAGTAATTTTGTCACATTGAATGCTGGTGGAAAAACTGGGAAAACAACGGCAGCGACGAGCGTTCGCGATGCTGCGAACCCAAATGCCTTTTTAGTTGGACCGCTCGCGAAAGATTTAACAATCACCATTACGGGAACTGTTACAGGAACCGATGGCGCGAAATGGTATAAATTCAACTACACACGTGCATGGGTCAATGCGTACCAAAAAGATGTGCAGTACTACATGAACCCGAACAGTTTTGTAAAAGACACGAAAGAATATTTGCAGTTCCTCGTGTTATCAAAACCAGCAGGGCTTAATGTAGCAGAAGTGAACAGTAAAATTCTTGTGAATAAAGGAATCTTAACTGGGCAAGGTGCAAGCTTTGCGACGGCTGCGAAAACGTATCAGATTAACGAAATTTATCTGATGTCGCATTCGATGTTAGAAACAGGAAATGGTTCATCACAACTTGCAAATGGCGTACTAGTAAGCGTTGTCGATGGTAAACCAGTAACGCCGAAACTTGTGTATAACATGTACGGAATCGGCGCTGTGGATAGCAATCCGTTGAAAGGTGGTTCCGAATATGCCTATAAACAAGGCTGGGACACACCAGAAAAAGCAATCATTGGCGGCGCACAATTTGTAGCTCAAAACTACGTAGCAAGAGGACAGGACACTATCTATAAAATGAGATGGAATCCCGCGAATCCAGGCGTTCACCAATATGCAACAGATATTAAATGGGCGACGAGTCAAACGACGAATATGTATAACATGTATAACTTACTCACAAGCTACATTCAAGACTTCGAAATACCCAAATATAAATAAAAAATGCTTGGAGCAACAGATTCAAATCTGAGGCTCCAAGCATTTTTTGTTATTTCTTCTTTTTCACGTCTTTTTTATGAATCTCTGTGTATAATTCATCAATTAAGGCAGAGACGTCATCTTTAATTTCAGGATGTTTCAGCGCGAATTGCATCGTTGTTTTGATGAAACCGAATTTATCGCCGACATCAAAGCGTTCTCCTTCAAAATCATACGCGAAAACACGTTGAATTTCATTGAGGCGATTGATGGCATCCGTTAATTGAATTTCGCCACCAGCACCAGCTTCTTGTGTTTCCAAGAAATCAAAAATTTGTGGTGTTAACAAGTAACGGCCAAGAATCGCTAAGTCAGATGGCGCTTTTACTGGATCTGGTTTCTCAACGAAGCCTTTTACATTGTATAGACCTTTTGCATATTCGTTCAGCGGATCGATAATACCGTAACGATATGTTTCTTCATGCGGCACGTGCTGCACGCCGATAACCGAACTATGCGTTTTTTGATATTGGTCAATGAGCTGTTTCGAGCAAGGTGTTTTGGATTCAACGATATCATCGCCTAACATAACGATAAATGGTTCGTTACCAACAAAACCTTTCGCTTGCAAAATCGCGTCACCAAGACCTTTTGGCTTCGATTGACGAATGAAATGCAAGTTGATGTTTGTCGTTTCTTCCACGAGATGTAGCAATTCTAGTTTATTTTTTTCGCGTAGGTTGTTTTCTAGTTCAGGCACGGAGTCGAAGTGATCTTCAATCGCGCGCTTTCCTTTACCAGTAACGATCAAGATATCTTCAATTCCTGATGCTACAGCTTCCTCGACGATATATTGAATCGTTGGTTTATCTACAATCGGTAAAATTTCTTTTGGCATTGCCTTCGTTGCTGGTAAAAAACGAGTTCCAAGACCCGCAGCAGGAATGACCGCTTTTCTAACTTTCATAATGGCATTCTCCTTCAAAATATATTCGTCTATATGCAACCATTATACGGTATGTACGCGTAGTGTGACAAGTTTTTGCGTGTAAAGCAGTTAACAAAGTGCTAATAGATAGTAGAAACGACTATTTTTAAATTGGTGCATCCTTGACATTTGGCGGTATTTGTAATAGATTGAAAATGATAAATAAAAGTTTTAAGGGAGAAATAGAATGCTCTATGAAATCGTAAAACCTGCTGCAATAGTTGAACCCAAAGTATCGGTCGTTATTCCAGTATATAATGTTATTCGCTACATTGATGAAACCATTAAATCTTTACTTAACCAAACGCTAAAAGAAGTGGAAATCGTGCTTGTGGACGATGGCTCTTCGGATGGTAGTTTAGAAAGAATTATCGAATTGGCGGCTGAACACGAGAATATTTGTGTTGTCAAAGAACCCAATGCGGGACCAGGAACGGCGCGTAATAACGGTTTGGCTGTTGCTCGCGGGAAGTATATTAGCTTTGTCGACTCCGATGATGTTTTACCAGAAAAAGCGTTGGAAATCATGTATCATGCGGCAGAATCTGAACAGGTTGGCGTCGTAACAGGGATTTCTGTAAGTTTTAACAGTAATCGTTCGTGGTTTATCGGCGGGCATTTCACGAAAGGTGTCTTCAAGAAAGGCCGTAAAACGCTTGTGAAGAATCCGGAAATGCTGTACACGCTTGGACCTTGTAATAAAATGTATCGCGCGGATGTGGTGAAAGATATACGTTTCCCTACATCTATTAAAGTTGCGGAAGATCACCCGTTTGTATTGGAAGCTTATTTGAAGTCCGGCGACATTTATACGGTGGACGAGATTATTTACAATTATCGTGCGCGTGAGGACGAGGGCGATGTGTCGCTATCCCAAATCGTGAAATCAGATCCATATGTGAGTTTTAAAGATATTATCGAAAGTACGAAACTGGCTGATCCATTGTTCACGAAGTATGTGACAAACCCGATTGCGCTTGGAAAAATTCGTACGGATTACTATGACCGGATTGTGTCGGCGGATATTTGGCCGGCGTATAAAGGCATTATGATGGAGGGCAACGCTGGGACGCAAGTCAAGATGTTCGATTCTTTCTATGAACTAGTGGATTCGATGGATTTGAACCTTTACAATAGCCTCGGTGTGTTGCAACGTCTGCTTACGTTTGAGACGATTAACCGCTATACGTTTATTAAGGAAAAAGCGCGCCCGAATTATTTGCGTGTGCTGAAATTGGCGTATAGTAAATTGGACCCTGGTTCGATGAATAAATTACTTTCTTCAGCATTCCCGCAAGAAGTACGTGCTGGGCAAAAAGCGGCGAATCGTAATTCGGTTCAACCAATCTACAATCGCCTGGCTGTTCGAAAAGCAGGAACGATTATTTCGTCTGGCTACAAAAAAGTAGTCGTCGGTTCCTGGAAAAAGGTGCAAGATATGGCGCGTAATTTCTATGCACGTCGCATCGCTTTCCCAATCTACAAACTCGGTAAAAAACAAGATAAAATTGTCTTCCTAACGAATAAGCATGATGTGTTGGCAGATTCGTTCAAGGCAGTTTATGATGAAGTATTGAAACAGAAGCCGGACTATGCGGTTGTTGGTTATTTGAAACAACCAAAACGTTCGCTTCGTGAGCTTTTGTCACTTTATAAAGATGTGGCGACGGCGAAATATGTCTTTTTAGATGATTATTACCGTCAAATGTATGGTTTGACAACAGGCAGTGGCACGGAAGTTATTCAACTTTGGCATGCGGCTGGTGCGTTTAAGAAATTCGGATTTAGTTCGATCGGTTACGCGGACAGTAATACGGAGAGTTTTGAACGTGGGGCGCATAAGAATTATACGAAAGTTGTTGTATCATCAAGCGAAATCGTGCCGTTTTATGCCGATGCATTCGATGTCCCTGAAAAAGATGTCATGCCTTTAGGTGTACCAAGAACGGATCGCTTTTTCAATGAGGATTACAAAGCCTTTATTAAAGCTTCTTTCTTAGGAAAATATCCACATTTGAAAGGTAAAAAAATTATCACATACGCGCCGACTTTCCGGGGTGGACCTGGTGAACGCCAAAACTTTGTGATGAACTTGAACATTCGTCGTTTGGCGGAGGAACTCGGTGATGAATACGCGCTTATTTTGAAAATGCATCCATCAGTGACACGAGGTGTTGGTGTGCCGTTTGATTTGCAAGAATTTGCGTTTAATATGAGCCGTGAAGATATTAATGATGTCTTGATTAACACGGATATTTTGATTACAGATTATTCATCGGTTGTCTTTGATTTCTCGATTATGGAGAAACCAGTGCTATTTTATGCCTATGATTTAGAGAACTATCTTGGCGAACGTAATTTTTACTATGATTATGAAGCATTTGTTCCAGGCCCGATTGTCCGCACGAATGACGAGATTATCAGCGCAATCGAGACGAATGATTTTGATTTAGATAAAGTACGTGCCTTCAAAAACCGCTTTTTCGATGATTTAGATGGTAAGGCGGCAGAGCGGATCGTCCGTGAATTGATTAAGTAAGCTCAGCGGGACGACAAATAATCATTTCCGTCGTTAAAAGCTCCGTTCCAATGCTCTTCTACACTATGTTTCGCATAACTTCTTACATGGTCGGGGATAAGACTCCCTCCTTGTTTTCAGTTATCGTACCTCAGTACGCTCCGCCTTGGTACTCGCTTTTGCCTAGGAACTAATCATTTGTCGTTCCGCTGAGAGTTTGGAGATAGGGATAGGTTTCTGCGAAGGATCTATGTTACAATAAAGCTGTAAACATAAAAAACAGTTAAAGGAGATTAGAGAATGATATACGCTCAAATTTTAGCTGGGGGAAAAGGTACGCGGATGGGAAATGTCAGCATGCCAAAACAATTTTTGTCCTTGAATGGTAAGCCAATTATCGTACACACAGTTGAGAAATTTATTTTAAATAACCGTTTTGATAAGATTATTATTTCGTCTCCGAAAGAATGGATCAATCACGCGGAAGATAATATTAAGAAATACGTTTCTGATGATCGCGTTGTTGTCATCGAAGGCGGCACGGATCGTAACGAAACAATTATGAATGGGATTCGTTATATTGAGTCGAGTTTTGGCTTAACGGATGAGGATGTTATTATTACGCATGATGCGGTACGCCCATTCTTGACGCATCGGATTATTGAAGAGAACATTGATGCGGCGCTAGAAACTGGTGCGGTAGATACGGTCATTGAAGCGATTGACACGATTGTGGAGTCGTCGAATCATGATTTTATTACGGACATTCCGGTTCGTGACCACATGTACCAAGGCCAAACGCCACAAAGTTTTAATATTAAGAAGCTATATAGCCATTATCAAGCGTTGTCCGCAGATGAGAAACAAATTTTGACGGATGCTTGTAAGATTTGCTTGCTCGCAGGAGACCGTGTGAAGCTCGTGAAGGGCGAAATCTTCAATATTAAGATTACAACGCCATATGATCTAAAAGTGGCAAATGCGATCATTCAGGAGCGTATCGCCAATGATTAACCAAGTATACCGACTAGTATCGGAGCGACAATTCGAAGTTGCCAATGTGGATGAGTCTTTGAATGAAGAAGTAGTTGTGGTTCGCCCAACGTATTTATCGATTTGTGCGGCAGACCAACGCTATTATACCGGTTCTCGCGGAAAAGAAATGCTCTCGAAGAAATTACCGATGGCGCTAATTCACGAAGGAATCGGCGAAATCGTATATGATGCAACGAAAGAATTTAAACCAGGTACAAAAGTAGTGATGATTCCAAATACGCCAATGGAGACTGATCCTGTCATCGATGAGAACTATTTGCGAACAAGCAAGTTCCGTTCGAGCGGCTATGATGGTCTGATGCAAGATTATGTGTTCATGCGTCGCGATCGTGTCGTCGTGCTACCAGATGACGTCAATCCAAAAGTCGCCGCGTTTTCCGAGTTAATCTCCGTTGCCGTTCACGCGATTTTACGTTTTGATCAAAAAGCGAATGAAAACCGTGAATCGTTCGGCGTTTGGGGCGACGGGAATTTAGGATTTATCACAGCTTTAATATTGAAAAACTGGTATCCAGATAGTAAGGTTTATATTTTTGGGAAAACACCGTATAAATTGGATTTCTTCTCGTTTGTCGATGGTGCGTTTTCGATTGACAATATTCCAGCTGATTTAGTAATCGACCAAGCCTTTGAGTGCGCTGGTGGCCGTGGGAGCCAATATGCCGTGAGTCAGATTATTGATTTGATTAAACCAGAAGGCACGATTTCGCTGTTGGGCGTTTCCGAGTATCCGATTGAGTTTAACTCAAGGATGGTGCTTGAAAAAGGTTTGACTGTTTATGGAAGTAGCCGCAGTGGTCGCATTGATTTCGAGAAGACAGTAGAGTTTTTGACGGAAAACAAGCGAGCTGTGGAATATTTGCAAAACTTAGTTGGTGAAGTACACCAAGTGAAGTGTATACAAGATGTGATTGAAGCATTTGAAGCCGATCTCCGCAGCCCGTGGGGTAAGAGTGTGATGGAATGGGGAATTTAAAGTGCTGAAACAGAGTGCTGAACGGGCTCGTTCAGCTCCGAAAAAATTTGTTAGGGGGCGCAGTAAAAGTCTTCTTTTGACTTTTGCGGAGGCCACGAAAATTTCGAGGAGCTAGCCCGTGAAGCCGGACTCGGAGACACCTGAGCATGATGCAGGGCAAGGAACGAATGCTCACGTTATTCGCACTCGTATTGAGGCTCTAAATCGGCAGTTGATGCCTCATAAGAGCCACAACATAGGGGGCGCAGTGAAAACCCTCTTTTGGTTTTTGCGGAGGCCACGAAATTTCCGAGAGGCTGGCTGTTGAAGCCGG
>NZ_JAASTT010000018.1 GCF_014322795.1 Paenilisteria portnoyi | reverse complement strand
AAAAATGGGGAGGTTCCTCTTTTTTGTTGCTTTAAATCTCTTGTGCCGCAAGGCTTAGGAGTTATGAAATTAGTTCAATTGAGTTATATTATGAAAAAAAATCAGGTACAAAAGATACTTTAAAACTTGTAACTAATCCAGATGTAGAAACTTATATCAAAGAAGATGCAAAAGTTTCATACAAGGAGCGCCATGGTAAAGAGTTGGAAGTAGAGGAATAATTTTTGACTTTATCCTAGGAATAGGGATAGAGTTTTTCTTTATCTATCTTGAAAAAAATACAAACAAGATCTAATAGTGCTGATTGATTTGAGAGGCTTTTCAGAAAATCTAGAACATAGCTTTTTTTATTAATTACGTGTGATATAATATTTCCATGAATACTAAAATAAGGAAGGATTGAATGGCAAGTGGCAAAGAAAATACAGTTACCAAGTGGCAGAATATCCGAACATGCGAGTGCAATCCAAACCACGACGAATACCTTGAAACTCCAACCAAAACCAAGCATATCTTACTCCACAGGTAGTGCCCGACAGTTAGTGGAAGGTGCTATGGAGTTTGCACAAATGACGGCATCTGCACCAACTGCGTTTCAAAAAGATACGGCGAATTTAAAAAATGTCGAAAAAGCATTCGTCGCGTCGGAAAAAGCATTGGGCGACATGCTACACAATGGAATCGAATGGATGGCAAGTAAAAAATAGGTCAGGGGGATACATAGAAATGCAACCAAGACAACGGGAAGAAGAGATTTGGGAAGAGCAAATCAAGAAAGAGCGACAATTCTAAGAGCTGGAACGACTGTTTGCAAAAACGAAACGAGCGCAAGAACATGTCTTGCATTTATTTCAAGATGCGTGGCAAGGAAACCGTGCGCAACAGCGTTTAGGATTGATTGAAGAGACGATGACGGAAGAATGGCAGAAACGGAAAAAACAGATGTACGTTGTAGATGATACCTTAAAAGAATCACGCCGAGCACACCAACGAGCGCAATTTGCATCGAAAGGGGCTAAGGCGCATGCCAAGGATTGAGATTGGAGAAGTACGCTATTTTGTGGAACAGTTTTTGAGAGAAAGTGAGCGCTTACGAGGAGCGTTGCAAGATTATCGAAAAGCTGTAGCCAAGCTATTAGCGGATGATGAAATTAAAGGGGAATTTGTTGATAGTGCGAAAAGCTATTATGAAAAAGTGCATTATCCGATTGTAGACACGACAACGGACTGCTTAACCGAAATGGATACGGTTTTAAAGAAGTATATTCGAGATTTTGAGACGCAGGTAGATGATTCGTTTGGTTCGCGCTTAGATTCGGATAAATTGGATGCATTATATGCAGAAATCAGGCGATCGGAGAACTTAATGGATGAATTCAACCATGCGATGGAGTCGATGACGGGTGGTTTGAATATTGGGCAACAGATTGGGATGAAGCTGGGGCTAGAAGTATCTATGGCGCAAATCAAAGAAGAAATCAAGATTTTAGAGCGGTATCTGGATTTTGAACATAGTCATACGAACATGATGCACGATGTTTTATCGAGGATGTACCAAGTAAAGAGTGGTATCAATGAAATCATGGCAGGGAAAGCTTTCAGTGCAACAACGAATACTTATGATTCCAGTAAAATGCAATTAGGTTGGCTGAATCATTTGGCACCAGAGAAGAAGCCAAAGAAAACGTATAACTTTGATGACTACACGAAGACGTTGGAGGATGGGTACTGGATTTTAAGTAAAAATGGTATCACGAATCGCGAAACCGCAGAAGCCAGTATTGCCTACAATGATGGCTTAAAAGATGGTACGATTAAAGTAACGTCTGAGGAAACTGGCGATTTTATGACAAATTATATGTTAGATGCAATGAAAGGTATCAATAAGTTGAACCCTGATGTGCCACTAACAAAAATGCAAAGCTTTTCAATTATTTCGTTTGTATTACTAGGTGGTATAACGATGAAAGGTGCAGGTAAAATGATACCTAAAAGTCATCTAGACGTGGCACAGAAAAAGTTGAAGATAAAAGAAGTTGAGCCTATTCAGACGATAGAAAATAGATATCCAAATGAACTACAGTCAGGAAAATCGTTTGACTATGTTTTGAAAAATGGACAAGTTAAAATTAGAGATGGTATAAATGAGGTTGATTTTATTATTGATAGAAGCGGCACACTCCAAGTAGGTAGGGGTCATTCCTATCTAGCTAATGGCGAGGATGTTTTAGCTGCAGGAAAATTAAAGGTTGATTCGTATGGGAATATAAGAAGGATTACTAATGAATCAGGTCATTATGCACCCACTGTTGCACATGCAAAAAATTATGAGCTGATATTTAATGATGCTGGGATTGCGACTAAAAATTCTTGGTTGGAAACTTATCAATTAGAGTTCACGAATTCTGGGTATGTCAATTTAGGGAACTTGAAGAAAATTGAATCTACTAAGCTGAAATAAAGGAGATGATCTCAATGGACAAAATAACTCAAATGAACGAAGAAATATTTGCTGAGAACTTGTTGAGAGCTACTAATGAATTAAAAGAAAAAATGGGAATTCAAAGTACAGTAAATAAATTTATTATTGAGCCAGTTGAAGAAGAGGGGAAAATGTTGGATGGCGGAGACGAAATGATGAAGCGCTTGGTTTTAACAAAAGAAAACATAGGAGATAAGAAACTCTCAGTTAAAGATGTTGTCGGAGTCTTAGGTGGACTTTTCCCTAGAGCACCAATATGGATTAATATTTCTTTTATTGAGGTAGAGGAAGAAGTAGCGATTTTCAGACTAGATACTAGTCTGAGGTTTAGAAAACCAACTTTGCTAAGAAATAGCGAAAGTGGACATGCACCGTTTAAAGTTAATTGTTAGGGGGATAGGTATTGAAATTTAAGATTTTGTTTCAGTATCAATTTGATCTACAGAGAAGGAATTTTAAGCATATGTTAGAATTTTTTCTCTAGGTCAGTAGAGGTTAGTGTTATTTTAAATGAATTGTGGAGTGTGCTTTAAAAGGGAAGTTAAAAATACGCTCGTGGTACACCTTCGTATAAGATCACTATTTTTCATATGAAAATTATGTGCTATAATACTGTCTGGAAGTGTTATTGATTTGTTGTTATTTAGCAATTAATGATGTGCTACATAGCGAGCGCCACCTGGTAAGGATATTATGTTATTGGTTTTAAAGGAGAGTAAAAAATGGGAACTTTAATTGTTGATGAACTTTTATCGGAAATTGAAAAAAATTCAACTCAACAAGAGCGATATGAATATGGAACTAGGATGTACTCTAGCTATAGTATATTCGATTCTGCTCATATTTTGTGGGGAAAAATAATCTTAGAGGCACCAAGAATTTTGAAAAATATTTTTAGTGATTACGTTAAGTTAATATCTCCGTATGAATTTGTTAACGCATATATGTACAAGTATTATGCGAATGAATCTATTATAAAATCGGTTTTTTCTAGAAAACATTTAAATCGCGATGATGAGATTACGTTTTTTGAAATGAATGTAGGCAAAAGTCGTTTGGATTTAGCTCGAATCAATGGTCATTCTAGTGCATATGAAATCAAGACAGAATTTGATAGCCTGACAAAATTAGAAAAACAAGTAAATGATTATTTTCAAGTATTTGAATATGTGTATATAATTGTAAATAGGAAACATACTGATAGGGCTATCGAAATGATACCAACCGAATGTGGTGTGATTGAATACAAAAATAATGATGGACGTATTATTTTTAATTACAAGAGAAAATCTCAGAAAAATAATACAATAAACCCATTATTCCAATTAGAAGTTTTGAATAAAATTGAATTAAAATACCTAGCTAAACAAGGAGAGGTTAACCTCAAAGGGAATTCGAAAACAGAACTAATTTCTGAAATAAATGCTGGTTTAGATAAGATGAAGATAAACAAATACTTTAAAGAAATATTGAAGAAAAAGTATCAAAGTAAATGGCAGAATATAAGGAAACATAGTTTGCAAATAAATGATGTTGATACACAGCTTTTTTTTAAAAATGAGTTGGAACCCAATATATTCTACAATTTGGAATGAGAATGCTTGTTCTTCTTAGAAAAGAATAGTATACTAACTGTAAATACTTGTAAGGGAGTTGGTCAGTTGTGTACGTACCTGTATTAAAAAATAGAACTGTTGAAGTATCAGTAATAAAGAAAGCGTTACAAAGTGGGATTTCTAATAGCATAAATCCACTGATAGAAGTAGTTCAAGAGAAGAGTCGAGCTAACCTGTCAATGGACTCTTTTTCAGAGGAAGTAGGTGCAATTTTTCGGGGTACTGATACTAAATTTTTTGTTGATATTATAAATAGACCAGTTACGAAAACGGTCAAGCCCCAAGTGCAAAAGTTTATTACAAAAAATAATAGGGATTCTGAATTTACTTTAAGTTGCTTACTACAGTGTTCAGAATTGAATAATTGTGTACCAGTACTTTCATATGATGAAATTGAATTTTTAGATGGGGAAAGAATAATAAGAGACGCTGAGGCATTGAGGGATAATTTTGAAGATATCGCTGTGAGGCTAGTGCCCGCACAGTTTAATGGTGTATATAGTGAGTTATTTGAAATACTAGGTGAAGGCGATTATTTTCTCTTTGATATTCAAAAAAATAAATATACTGATTTGAAATTTAGAGTAGCATTTAATAAAATCAAAGAAGCGAAGAAGATAAAAAAATTCCAATCTATTTTGTTAATTGATAGTAAACCTGTAGATTATTACAATGTGGGTGTCGTTGATGGGCAACTAATTGAAGAGATCGACGTATCTTATCTTGAAAATTATAAAAAAGAGGATTATGGGAATTTTGATGGAATTGCTGATTATGTCGGGATAAACAGTAATCTACCAACCAATGGTGGAGCCTTAAGCCCTGCAGGAATCTACTATTCGAAAAAAGATAATCAATTTGTAGGGTACAGATACAGAGAAGGAAAAAGAGCTGCATCCGAGTTTACTGAGCATATTGCTCCTGAAATAATGAAATCCGAATTTTGGAAGCAGTATGATGAGGTTCACCATAATTCGTGCGAAGGTTGTATGACTATTGCTGGGGTGATAGACGGTACTGTTAAAGGCGGAAATCAGGCGGCTTGGAAAGGTGTAACAATGGCGCATTATATCCATACGTTGAATGAATTCAGAGTATAGATGTAATGGTACAACGAGAATATTCTTAATAAGTAACAGATTTATTTATATTTTAACTGGATTATTCATTGAGGGTATGTTTTCTCTTATCAGGAGATCTCGTTATGAAAATTTAACAGGGGAATAGCTGACGCTTTCAGTTCGATCGATGAGGGAAAACGGGAGATGTAAGATAGGATTTACTCGGATATGGGATTTTACAGATTTTTTATCGGTTGAGATAGGATACTCAAAAATTCCTAAACTACTAAAACTATCTACAAAGTTCACCAATTTTCACAATCAAACCCCACCCACAGCAACATTTGAACCCATAATAATTCTAAAATTCAACTCTTAATCAGCGGGTCGTGGGTTCGATCCCCTCACAACCCATCATAGAGCCTCAACGGATATTACGTCTGTTGAGGCTTTTTTTGCACGCAAATTTGTTTGTGAATGTGCAAAAAAAGTGCAAGTTAGATTTAAAAAGCGATCAACAACCCTATTGCCCAAACTCAAAGTAAGTTGGATTCACTAGAGTTGAATCGTGTAAAAAAGACGTAATTTATCATAAATGTGTCTTTTTTCGATAATCCGCCTTTCTTTCTAAAATTTGTATGAAAATAGAACGGTTTAGCATAGACATTACTAGAGCATAAATATACAATTGGCACAAGGAATTCACGAAATGTTTTGCTTATTAGTGGTTCCAAATAGAGAGAAAAGGGGAATAAGACATGAATAAAAACACAGTGAAATTAGTAACACCAATTATAGCAACATCGTTAGTTTTTGCATCTTTAGCACCTGCTATTGTTGTAAACGCTGATGAAATCAACAATAATACGGAGGTAAGTGCGCCAGCTATTGACGCCCATGCGGAAGAAATTAATAAAGATGATACAGTAGCAAGTATAACAAATAAGGGAGATTTGCTTAGTTCAGACTTAGGACAAGTTGAGCTTACACCAAAGGAAGTGGAGGAATTTGATAAATACATTGTGGTTATTGGCAATCAATATGTGATTTCTGAGGAGGGCAAGGAAGAACTCACAGTAGATCAGCAAAATGTCGTCCAAAAGTATTTGGATGCATCTAACAAAAGCGTTATAGAGAAAGGGCTTATCATTAATCCTAACACTAAAATAGCAGGGCAATTGTTAGGTGGAAAAGGGCGTAATGGTGTTGAAATGCATTGGAATTATGCGAAAATACTCCTAAATGTTGAAAATACGAGAATGATAGCTATAGGATCTATAAGTGTTGCAGCTGGGGTAATAAGTTTAGCAACAGATGCGATTGTAGTCGGCTTGTTTGTTCCAGCTGCGGCATCAGCTTTGGGCTATAAGGCAGGTGGTATAAAAAACGGTACGTGGTGGGATGTGAATTTATTTACTAGTCATATATCAGAGTGGGGATGGCAATGAAATATATCAGGTGGAAGGGTCCTATCACTGCTTTTACAACACTCTTGCTTTGTTATATATTGTTAGACGTATTTGGATATAATAGTATGACCTGGAAAATGAAATGGTTCTCTTTAGGGGTGTTTTTCGTTATGTTTGTGCTTATAAATATTTTTTTTATTGTAACGAAAACAGAGAAGAAAAGGAAGCTGTAACAGGAAATGAAGTTTTTGTGATAAATCCATCAGGTCAGGAAACATTAACTGCGAAATATAGGCGTTAATGGAGGAGCATATAGAAAGCTAGAGAATTGTTGTCGACTTTTAAAATCGATGACAATTCTCCAGATTTTTGATATTAATGATCATCATAGGCGTTAGTGCATGAATTCGTCACAAGAGACAAATAGCCTTCCTTATCACTCGTTCCATGTAATCAGATTCCAAACCAACAAAAAATGGATTAAATCCTCTTCAATACGGAGAATTAGGCCAATAACCCAAATCACAAATAAAACCGCGATAATCGTCCAAATAATCCGGACATATTAAAAATCCTCATTTTTAAATGACAGAATGAGAACAACAAGAGTTGCAAAAGTAATTATCAATATTAGACTTTCAAAAACTGACATTCGGCATCACCTCCTTAAGAAGTATCTGCCTCCCACGCGCTTACGTTGCACTAAATATTAGAATGGCTGTCTATTGTTCGTATATAGGGTCAATTTTTAAATATTATGGCAAACGTATGTTCGTGTTTTGTTTTATCGGAAACAGAGTTTTTTAAATTCATTTGCATTAATTATGATGATATATGCAATTTTTGCCATTTATTCACAAGCTAAACCCGGTGATAACAATAAAAATAATTGTAAATAAGAAAATATGCAACTGGTATTTTCGGTAGATGCAAAAGGTGCAAAACAATGATGCGGATGATATAAAAACTAATGTCTTTACAAATTATATTGTAATTATTCTCCTTTTTTGTTATTTTGCGCTACAATAACATTATAAAGAAATAAGGAGTGACAATATGAAGCAGAATATGAAAACACTAATGAAAGTTAATCCGAAAGTTGATGGAACTTTATTCTTGTTATTGATTTTAATATCACAAATAGTGAGAGTTACAACCAGTTTATTTGCGGATTATCTTTGGATGACTACATTAATATTTATCGTAATCTTTTTAATACTGTCTCTATTTCTAAAAAAAATATTAAAGTAACAAATTTATATTAGCATATTTTTGGATAAATGACTATAAAAAGGTGTATGGATTAACGGGAATAGGATGATTGAGCTTAATTATTGAGTTTGGAATTTTAGAAACTGTCTATCATTCGTGTATAGAGTTGATTTTTAGATACCAGGCTTCATAAACGTTCGTGTTTAATTTTATCGGAAACAGAGATTTTTTTGCAAATTATTTGCAAAAATTATAATAGGATATGTAAGAAATACCGTTTTTTCACAAGCTAAACCTAGTGATAGCAATAAAAATAATCATAAACAAGAAAATATGCAACTCTTAATCAGCGGGTCGTGGGTTCGATCCCCTCACAACCCATCTTAGAGCCTCAACGGATATCATGTCTGTTGTGGCTTTTTTTGCGCGCAAATTTGTTTGTGAATTTGCAAAAAATTTGCAAGTTAGATTTAAAATGCGACAAATCCCCGTATTGCCTAAACTCAAAGTAAGTTGGATTCACTAGAATTAAAACGTGTAAAAAAGACGTAATTTATAGAGAACGTGTCTTTTTTTTGACAATCCCTCTTTCTTTCTAAAATTTGTATGAAAATAGAACGGTTTAGGCTAGACATTACTAGAGCAAAAATATACAATTGGCACAAGGAATTCACGAAATGCTTTGTATATTATTTATTAGTGGTTCCAAATAGAGAGAAAAGATGAAGAAGACATGAATAAAAACACAGTAAAATTAGTAACACCAATTATAGCAACATCATTAGCTTTTGCATCTGTAGCACCTGCTATTGTTGTAAACGCTGATGAAATCAACAATAATACGGAGGTAAGTGCGCCGTCTGTTGGAATGTTAACAGATGCAGATACATTAGCGGCTAACAATTATATTTCTTTTGATATAAACACTAAGCAATTTGTAGTAGATAGCGCTATAGCAAATATATTCCCAGCTGAAAAAGTGGCATTGGTTGAAGAGTATGTTAAGCAAACTAATATCCAATTAGCTGGCATTAAACAAGATGGTTCTGAAGTAGCTTCTGTAGTAGACACAGACGGAGACGAGACGGTTTTGACCCCTGTCCTGTTAAGAGGAGCAGGAGTAAATTCCATTACGTTTCATTGGAATTACGCTAGGATTAAAATAAAAGCTAGTTCTGTTTCAGATGCTGTAGCTTTGGGTTTCATTATAGGTGGTATAAAAATAGAGGCTGACATTATAAAAATCGCTTGTGGAGCTGCGGGGCTCAAAGTTTCTAAGTATATAACACGAGGTATATGGTTTGATTATAATTATCTTGTAGGCGTATTCACTGGGAACGCTGGGTTACAGTGAATACTGGTTGGAGGAGATATATTGAAAAAAGTAATAAGAGAAGCTTTTGAAGTTTTTGGTATGTTGTTTTTAGTTTTACTGATTTGGTCTTATTTTGATCAAAATGGGGACACAATTTATCAAGGAAAAACTTTTCTGATAGTGTTTTTATTGGCTTTAATTTTCGGTGGCTACCTTAGAGAAGTTAGACGTAAAAAATGAGTGGCTAAAAAAGAAATCTTGAAATAAAGAGATTCTGGCCGAGGTTGTAGGTATATTAAAATGTGAACGCTCGACTCCTGTAAATTGGAAACGGGCCTTTTTTAGTAGGTGTATATGGAATGAAACCCCAATAAACGGATACCATGGGAGAAAGAATAGGGAAAAGATTAGATATTCTATCAAGTACGAATGAAGCGTCAGAACTAGGGAAATCTAATTGGGTGCATTGGCTTTGTTAGATTAATCACGAAGTTTACCTAACCATTTAACGAGTAAAAAAGACATAATAAACTTCAAGTATGTCTTTTTTCGTAATTCGCTTAATAATATCATGATATCTTAGTAATTCAGTGGATTCTATCTTTGTGCTTGCGAAATTTCCAGTATATAATTTAATTGTACAAATATTTGATTATAATTGAATAAAAGAGGAGATGGACAACTAGAAAATAATATAAGCGCAGAGGAGGATAATAATGAAAAAAATACTCCTAATTGTTGGGGATATTGTATGGGCATGTCTGTGTATTGCTTTGTTGGTCATATACATACTTAGTATTAAAAATAACGAACCGATTCTTAATAATTGGGGAATTCCATTGTTAACGGCAGGTGTAGTATTTAACTGGATTTTATTCAATAGAATGATACTTAAAAAAGAGGGAAAATGAGAATATGAAAAAAAGCTCTGATGTAAATAATTATACTTATATAACGTTTTATCATCAAATTTTGCTAGTGCCGAAACAGACATGAATACTGTTTTTGATGGCCAATAACTATCAAGTGACTCAAAAAGGCAGCATCATCACTATCTTAGATAAATTTGTATCCAGACTATTACTAGTTATAGAGTCAAATTGGGCGTACATTAAAAGTAGTATGATATTCATTGCACGTTTATTTAACTTATGGGGATTAATAGAGTAGCTAAAACCGTAGTAATCGTATAAAAATTGCATGGATGAAGGTGATTATATTGAAAAAAAGTATAAAAGATGGTTTGGAAATATTCGGGGGAATGTTTTTATTTTTATTAGTATGTTCTCTTTTTTTTCGAGTGAATTCTGTAACCACAGACTATAAAATATGGTTAATAGGTTATTTTTTTCTACTAGTTATAGGAAGGTATATTGGCAATGAGAGAAGGGCAAGAAAGATAGCGTCTAAGCTTTAAATTGAGTGCTATAATGAAATTAACGTGTTCTAAAGTAACAAATGTTCGGATTCGAAAAGTTTTTATCATAAATAGAGTCATAATCGTTCATGTTTAATTTTATCGGAAACAGAGATGTTCTTGAAAACTATTTGCAAGAACTATAATAAGATATGCAAGATGCACCGTTTTTTTCACAAGCTAAACTTAGTGAAGGCAATGAAAGTATTCAAATCTTAATCAGCGGGTCGAGGGTTCGATTCCCCTCACCACCAATCATAGAGCCTCAATGGAGGTTACATCTGTTAAGTTTTTTTTTTTGCACGAGAATTTACTTGATGATCCTCCAAGTTCAAATGTGTAAAAAATACGGAATGAGTTAGAAATATGTCTTTTCATTGAATATAGACCATTCTTTTTAAAAAATTACATAAAAACGGACATCTGGAAATAGATATGATTAGGATTTGGATATACAATTAGTACAGGAATTCACAAAATGCTTGTTTACCGGCAATTTTAAATCGAAGCAAGTGATATTTTGGTTGAAAGATAGGATTTTTTATTGAGTTTTTGAATGATAAAGTACTGGGAGGATGGATTTTGAAATGAAAAAAAGAAGTTGGGCGATTATTTTATTGGTGTTGTGTTTTAGTGTTGCAGGGGTATTGACGGGGTGTTCCTCACAAGACGAGGTGAAGACTGACGATGGTAAGGGGAACAAGACAACGGTTAAGAAGGATGGCACAGTCAAAACGGAGACATCTGATGGAGCGACTGGCACTGTGAGTAAAGATGGCAGTGTTTCCGCTGATGATGGTAACGGAAACAAGGCGACGGTTGATAAGGATGGCAATGTCCAAACATCTGATGGCGCATCGCAAACTGTGAATAAAGACGGCAGCACGACAACGGATGATGGAAATGGAAATAAAGTGACGGTTGATAAGGATGGCAATGTCCAAACATCTAATGGCGCATCGCAAACCGTGAATAAAGATGGCAGCACGACAACAGACGATGGAAATGGAAATAAAGTGACCGTAAATAAAGATGGTAGCGTCAAAACCGAAGCTGCTGATGGTAGCTCGACAACGGTGAACAACGATGGCAGTGTTACCACGGATGATGGTAAAGGCACTGTTGTGACGGTTGATAAGGATGGAAAAGTGATAGAGAACTGATAGGAAATTAATAAATACTGGGAGAATCGATTCGGTGAGATCGGTTCTTCTTTTTTGCACGGGAAAAGGACTATTCTACCACCATTACAGCGACAAAATAGCCCGATTCCTTATCCCATCCCTGTGATCAAATTCCAAACCAATAAAATCACAGCGACAACTAACAAAAGATGAATCAATTTCCCACCGATACGTAGAATTAATCCAAGCACCCATAACACAAATAAAACCACAATAACCGTCCAAAGAATTCCTGCCATATGTACCCTCCTCAAACTATGCCGTACCTATCTTTACCACTTTGCAAAAAGGTGAAACATCCGAACTCACTATGCTACAATAAAAATGATAAATCGACTGAAAAGGAATGATAAAAATGAAAATCCATATCACATCTCAAATCGAATCTGACATCCCAGAACTCTGGGAAATCGAAAAAAGCGTCATGGTGAAAGGGACCACACCACATGTCGTGACTGAAAATGATTATGAGCAATTCAAAAAAGACGTCATGACGCAAGATATGCTTGTAGCTAAAAATGAAGACGGAATCGTCCTAGGATCTCTCGTCTATCACAGTCCAGGGCTAGCGCCATCTCGCCAAAAACAATGGCTTTTCGGTATCTCGGTTGCAAAACAAGCGCAGGGGCAAGGTGTTGGCAGACAGCTGATTGAACAGTTAATCGAGCTAGGTAAACAAAATAACATCGGCAAAATTGCGCTACGGGTGATGGCTACCAATACAAAGGCTCTCCACTTTTATCAACACCTTGGCTTTGAGCAAGAGGCCTATTTTAAGCGGGAATTCTGGGTGGACAATAAATGGTTGGATGACTATCAATTGGCCTATTATCTTGATTGATAATAAATGGATGATTAGCAGTTTACTTAACCCATCAAAATCACTAATTTCTGCAAATAATGCAGTCCTCGTATACGTCCATTGTATCGCAATCATATAAATTGGTATAGCCTTATTCAGCATGTGATTTTGCTGGGGTTACTAACGTATAAAAAATACATTTACGACATAAAACCCTATGAATATACACATATTTTCACAAACTCGGGATATTTTTTGTGTCTTCTCCGTATTTACCCGATGATTCAGCCTATTTGTAATTGAAAATACAAACATATCAATATCCTTTATCTATCAATGCTTACAAAGAAAAATAAAAATTATAAGCGTTCTTCTTTGTCGAATGGGTAAACTCTGTGGTACAATAAAATAAAATGATAGCGTTTACATTGTGAAGTAAAAAAGTATGGTGTTTAGGTTTGTTTTGCGGTATGATAGAAGAATAATCTTGAAAGACACTGTTTCACAGAGACTCGAGCTGTTGCCCGATTGGTAAGGGCTTTGTCTGTCCAATAATAAGGGGGAAATACATATGTCAGAAGAACGAACATTAGAGAGAGGCTTAAAAAATCGCCATGTGCAGTTGATAGCAATTGGGGGCGCGATTGGAACTGGTTTGTTTCTTGGCTCAGGGAAGTCAATTCATTTAGCTGGTCCGTCGATTCTATTTGCTTACACGATTACTGGGATTATTTGTTTTTTGATTATGCGTGCGCTGGGTGAATTATTACTATCGAATTTGAATTATCATTCTTTTGTTGATTTTGTTTTTGATTATCTTGGCAATGGAGCCGCGTTCGTTACAGGTTGGACGTATTGGTTCTGTTGGATTTCGATTGCGATGGCGGATTTGACGGCTGTCGGTCTGTACACCCAATTCTGGTTTCCGAATGTGGCGCAATGGGTTCCAGGACTAATCGCGTTAGTTATTTTGCTCGTGATGAACCTTGCAACCGTGAAGCTATTCGGTGAAATGGAGTTTTGGTTCGCGTTAATTAAGATTATCGCCATTTTAGCCCTGATTATCGTTGGTACATTTATGATTATCAAAGGATTTTCAACGGATGCCGGCACGTCTAGTTTTACGAATCTTTGGAGTCACGGTGGTTGGTTCCCTAACGGTGCGAGCGGCTTTATCCTGTCTTTCCAGATGGTCGTATTCGCCTTTGTGGGCATTGAGCTCGTCGGTCTGATGGCAGGTGAGACGAAAGATCCTGAGAAAGTTATTCCAAAAGCGATCAACAACATTCCGATTCGGATTATTATCTTCTATATCGGTGCGCTAATCGTGATTATGAGTATTTATCCATGGAATGACATTAATCCAGCGCAAAGCCCGTTCGTTCAAGTTTTCGCGGCGTTAGGAATTGCGGCAGCAGCGGCTATCGTTAACTTCGTCGTTCTAACTTCGGCGGCATCTGCGTGTAATAGTGCGGTTTTCAGTACGAGTCGGATGGTTTACTCGCTAGCTAAGGAAAAAAATGCACCATATCCAATGACAAAATTAACATCGCATAAAGTTCCGGCAAACGCGTTATTCTTCTCGACAATCGTTATCTTGATTGCCGTTATTCTGAACTATGTGATGCCAGAAGGTGTGTTCACGTTAATCACGAGTATTTCGACAGTATGTTTCTTGTATATTTGGGGAATCACGGTTATCTGTCACTTGAAATATCGCAAAACACGCCCAGAACTTGCGGCGAAAAGTAAGTTCAAAATGCCGTTATATCCAGTTGCGAACTACGTTATTCTCGCGTTCCTTGCGTTTATTCTAGTTGTCCTAGCATTGGCTGAGGATACACGTGTGGCGCTGTTTGTAACACCGGTTTGGTTCGTACTTCTGATTGGGATTTACTTTATTCGTAAATCTAGAACGCAGAAGCAAGAACAGAATGCGACGGATCTTGATTAATAAATACCAAAAACTGAGACCTCCCGCGGGTTTCAGTTTTTTTCATTTGTTAGAGATATTTTTTTTTGTTAAAATTTGAGTTTATTCGTGAGAAGGAGCAAAATAGGGTATATACAAATAAAAGTGTGTGCGGTTAGGGGAGTACAGAATGGATACGGTTATTTTAATTACGATTATCATTGTTATTATGGGCTTGGCCTTCGATTTCATAAATGGATTTCACGATATTGCGAATGCGGTGGCGACGAGTATATCGACGCGGGCGCTGAAACCTCGTGTGGCGATTGGGATTGCGGCAGTGATGAATTTTCTAGGCGCGATTTCATTTACAGGTGTAGCTGTGGCGCTGACATCGGATATTGTTGATCCGTTTGCGTTGAAGAATGGGGAATTTGTTGTTTTGTGCGCACTGATCTCGGCAGTGATGTGGAACTTGATGACGTGGGTTGCGAAGATGCCGAGTAGTTCGTCGCATGCGCTGATTGGCTCGATCGCTGGGGCTTCGATTGCTTCCGCGGGTAGTTTTGGCGTGCTGAACTGGGGCGGGTTTTCAACGATTATTATCGCGCTGATTTTGTCGCCGCTGATTGGTTTTTCAGTCGGTTATTTGATTTATTCCGCGTTTAAATTTATATTCCGAAATAAGAAACTGGTGCAGACGAACCGGCGTTTTCGGATTGCGCAGATTGGTACGACAGCGATGCAAGCTTATGCTCATGGGACAAACGATGCGCAAAAAACGATGGGGATTATTACGCTAGCATTAATTACGAGCGGTTTGCAAAAAGGTTCCGCGATTCCATTTTGGGTGCAGGTGAGTTGTGCTGCTGCGATGGCACTCGGCTCCTCGATTGGCGGCTACCGGATTATTAAAACAGTAGGCACGAAAATCATGAAAATTGAGCCGGTGACTGGTGTTGCGGCGGATTTGGGTTCGCTATCGGTTATTATGGGAGCCACGCTAATCCATTTACCGATTAGTTCGACGCAGGTGATTGACAGTTCACTGATGGGTGTTGGGACGGCGAATCATAAGAAGGAAGTAAACTGGCGAACTGGGAAAAACATGCTGGTGACGTGGATGATTACATTACCTTGCGCAGGGATTTTGGCAGCGGTGGTGTATTGGATTAGCGCAGCGATATTTTTGTGATTGGGAAAAGATTAGTATGGAGCAGGTGATTGGTTTATATTGGTGTGTTGACTAGGTTTGTACACGGTTCAGATAGAAAAGTCTGTATTTCTAATAATAAAATAGCGGATTTGAAATGCTGGGTATTTTATACTACTAGCGCCCGCGAAACATAGAGTGATTTTTTGTGTTATGCTGTGCTCATAAAAGAGAGCGAGGCAATAGCATGAAAAAAATATTGGTTTTTATGATAAGTTTAGTTTTTTTGATCAGCATGTTTCCTAGTGGTACAATGGCAGACCAAATGGGTAAGGAGGCATCGATATCTGAGCCTAGACAACTGCTTCAGAACACCGTATGGGGAAATGCAGGTTTGGCAGAGGTGCAAGCTTACAACAATGGGCAAAGTGTTGAGTACAGAGTTAAGCTGAATAAAAAACAATTTATTAACTTTCGGGGATATATTGATTTCTATACAATAAAAAGTAATGGGACACAAGGAACCATGCTGTCAAACGGTCTGCTGGTAGGAAAGATAGATTTTGATGGTAGTTTTAGTGGAACTTTCCCTATTCCAAATTTGAAAGTCAAAGCAGGGACAGCTGTAATGGCAAAATTCACAGGTATTGGTCTAGGGTCAAGTGGACGAGAAATATTTAAAGTGAGTAGTGGTTGCGTTTCTAAGTTTCGTTATAAAAAATCGTCATCGTATGGAGGGAATTAGATATTGAATATGAATGGTAGGATGGAATTTAATGTACAGCTTAGTTATATCCTTTTTGTTAGAAATTTATCTAAAGGACGATATTTCTTTGATTTTGAGCCATTGATTGGAGATATGAGCGCAGATGCTGAGCGAGTTCTTGGGGAAATTTGGTCTGAGGCAACGAAATCGGCTATATATGATATTCCAGTAGATACTGTGAAAAGTTTATTTGGGGATGAGGAAGACTATCAAAATTCTCGTGTGTATTTTGAGGATTGGATTGAAACAAAGCGTCCGGCACGTTTGCTGACAGAAATATTAGTAACTTTCAAGGCAGATTTTGCAACAGTAAAAAATTCGTGTTTTTGCGTAGTGTATGATCAAATTCCTGCTTCATGGTCTAGGATAAATCACGAACCTATTGATTATGTGAACGATGACGCTGTAACGGGAAATTCATCAAAAATTGTTAGTATTAGTGAATTATTGATACGCTGAAAAAGAATGATAAATCAGATGTGAACCTTGAATGAAAGCGGTTTAGGTTTTTTTATTATGTGCAATTAGATTCGATAGCACGAATAAATAATGCTGATTAGATAGAGGAGGTGTGATTTATGTTAAAAGTAAGGAATTTATCGATATCCGTGCGCGAGACGCTTTTGGAAGGTATGAATGCGGAGTTTGAGAGTGGATTGGTTTACGGCATCGTTGCTACAAATGGTTCTGGAAAAACAACATTGCTTCGTATTTTAGCGGGACTTACGAAAGCTCAAAAGGGTGTGGTTTATTTGGAGGATGACGGTGAAAAATTAGACCTAGTTACAACGCGAAAAAAAATCTTTTACTATGAAACATCGGATTGGTTGGATGGGCATTTATCTGCGCTTGATTATCTTAAATTTGTGAATGCTAGCTGGGCAAATAATGGGGCGGATATTGATGCGGTTATTAGGTATTGGGGCTTGGAGGAATTTGTTAAGGTGCCTATTCGGAAATATTCTCTGGGTATGAAGCAAAAGACGATTTTGGCGATGTATGCGGTTAGTAATACGGATTATTGGTTGATGGATGAGCCTATGAACGGTCTTGACGACGCCAATCAAAAACGTTTTATTGGATTTATGGAAGAGGCCAGGAAACAAGGGAAGTGTATTATTTTTTCATCGCATCAAAATGACCTGCTTCACGATATTTCAGACAATGTTTGTTACATAACTAATAAAAAGTGGATGGATACAGCAGGAGGAATCTAAATAATGGGACAGCAAACGCTATATTTTAAAAAGTTCTATAAAAACAAGGGAAGTTGGCTGCCGATTTTTGTTTTTATCCTAGCGATTTTGGTAGTGTTGGTGATGAATACGCGCGTAGGGGCAGAGCGGAATTTATCTGGCATGGAGAAAGGGGAAATAGCCACGAATAAGGCGATGTTGGCAATGAGTGAGCAGAGCATAACGTCAGCTCAAACCGAGGAGGAAAAAGCGGTTTTTAAAGAAGGGGACGCGCTGAGTAAAGCTCGCATGGAGAAGCAACAACGTGTAGTAGATCTGTATGATAATGGGAATTGGTCGGAAGCGTATACGGTAAAAATAGACTTAATTAAAGAATCCCATGGTGTTTACACGGGAGATATGAAGGCCTCGCCGGAATTGAAAGAATCGATTTTTCGTCAAATAGCTATTTATACAAAACTAGCGGAATTGGATATTAAATCTGACCAGAAGGATATGGAAACACAAGGTACGACGTTTTTATACCGGATGCTGACTAATTTTTTCCCAGTCTTTTTTGTAATCATACTCTGCTTTACTCTAAATACGGCATTCACGGATCGCTTTTATCAAAATATAGACCGATCGTTGTTGTTGCCGCATAAGTTTGCAAAAGTTACTTTCCAAAGATTGTTATTCGGCTTATTAGTCGCGTTTGCCTTGTATATAATGACCTGTTTAATCGCCTATTTGCCAGCGAGTTTGTTATCAGGCAAGGGAAGTTTTGAATATCCTATTGCGATAAGCGCGAATGATGGTATGACAACGAAGCCGGTGGGGAGTTTACTTGCTCAAATGGTAGTGTTACAAGCCTTGGCAATCGTTGTTGTCGTGTTCACAATCGACTTGGTGAGTAAGCTGTTCAGACGCGTGATGACGACATTATTTGTTTCGTTACTTATTTTGGTGGCACCAGTACTCGCTGTTGGAAAAATTGTACCGCTGAACCAATGGGCGCATCTTTTGCCAGGGACGTACTTTAATTCGGCAGCTGTGGTTGATTATTCGTTAGGGATATCATGCGGTAATGGGGGTATTAATTTTGTAAATGGAGTTGTGGTGTTGAGTGTGGCGCTACTTGTTTTACTGATTTTGAATGTCGGAATTGATGGTTATAGGAGCAAGGTGGTGACTTTATATGTGAAGCCGAAAACAAAATAGGAATATTTTTTTGATAGTGATAAAAAGAGGAGCGGTGACATGAATAATAAAAATAGAACAGGATATGTATATAAAATTGTGTTAACAGTGGCCTTATTGGTGGGATTAGTAATTGCGGTGTAGCCTGGCGTATACGCTAAATCAGTGCCTCATTTAGAGAAATTTGATATTAATTCTATCACAGGTAAAAGAACATTCGTTTCAAGTCAATCGATGACAGTGCCCAATAATGCGTACTGGTCGTATACTACAACGGATGTAGTAAGTAAATCTTGGAATTACACTAGATATCTAAATAAACTTCATTACTATGACAGCAAGACTAAAAAATATTATCATTGACTCGTAGTCATGAAAATAGCCGAGTGTCGTTACTACCATAATTGGGATAGTAATGATACTCGGATATCGTTTCGCATTACAAAAACAAAACCATATGCTCTTCATCAAAATACGTGCCATCGAGCTTCAACGCGTGTTTTTCAAGGCTATATGGTTCAAATCCAAGCGAAGTATAGAGTTTCCGAGCCTGTTTATTCTTCGTAACGACGGATAAATAAACTTGCTCGATGCCTTCTAGTTGATGGGCCTGCTCGATCGCGGTGCCAATTAAGGCTTTTCCGACACCACTGCCACGTCTTTCTGGTGCAACGTACATCGCGACGATATTGGCGCGGTGCCTCATTTTGATGCGTTCTTCTCGAATTAAAGTCACAACGCCGACCAAATTCCTGCCTGAAAATGCTCCGAATGTCAGGGAGTATGGGGATTGGAAGCGAACTTCGTATTTTTGTAAGGCGGTGTATTTTTCTTCTTCAAAACTTGTCGCAAAAGCTGCGGGACTTTCTTGCAGGGCTTGGAGTCTGATTTTTACGTATTGATCGACATCTGCTACGGTTAAAAGCCTGATTTCCATTTTTTCACCCCTGATTCCAAGTTTTTAATACTTAGTCAGTAACGATCCTGCTGCTTCGTCGATAATGAACACGACATTTGGATGTTTTTGCAAAATAGATGCTGGGCAATCTTCGGTGATTGGTCCTTCAAGTGTTGCCTTCACAGCCTCTGCTTTTCTTGTGCCAGAAGCGGTTACGAGGATTTGTTCGGCTTCCATCATATCGGCAAGACCGAGCGTCAGCATCTGTTCTGGCGCTTCTTCACGTGTCACTTTGTAGTAAAGCATCGTGCTATTAATCGTCGAATCATCGCTATCTGCTAGGAATAAGCGAGAGTCAAAAGGTGTCCCAGGCTCATTTGCACCTAAGTGAGCGTTTACACCAAGTCCGAGAATTTGTAAATCGCGTTTGTTAGCATCCAAAATCTTATTATAGCGCGCGATTTCTTCATCAAAATTGGAGAAACTACCATCTAATAGGCCGATTTCGCGTGGTTGTTTTTTGATTTGGTCGTAGAATTTTTGATGCATGTAACTGTATACGCTGAATGAACTTTCGCGTGGGGCGATAAATTCATCGAGGTTCATCATAAACACTTTTTCAATATCGACTTCTCCATTATTGATGCCTTCTACGAGATTTTCGAACATACCGTCATAGCTTGCGCCAGTTGTTGTGTTGATTACTGGGTTTGCTTTGGAATCGATGACTGCTTTTACAACGTCATACGCTTTTTTAGACATTTCTTCATATGTTTTTGTACGGATAATTTTCATTAGTTCTCCTCCTTGTCGATTAACTCCAGAATACCGTGTTTTTTGTAATTTTGCAACGTTCTGACTTGCTTTAGAGTGAACTGGAAGGTGTATACTGAACTTGTTAAAAAATGAGGAAAGAAGCGTGATGGGATGAAGGTAGCACAGCTTAACGGGCCAAATCAGGATTATACAATTGTGGAGAGAGAAATTCCGAGTCCAAAGGCGAATCAGGTTCGGATTAAAGTCGAGGCGTGTGGCGTTTGTCATAGTGATAGTATGGTTCGTCAGTTGCCAGAGAATATGTATCCAGCGGTTCCAGGGCATGAGGTTGTTGGCCGTGTGGACGCGGTTGGTGATGGGGTGACGGAATGGAAAGTGGGACAAAAAGTTGGTGTTGGTTGGCACGGTGGACATTGTTTCCATTGTGAGCCTTGTCGTCGTGGCGATTTTGCGAATTGTGAAGCGGTTCAGACGTGTGGGATTAGCTATGATGGTGGTTTTGCGGAGTTTATGATTGCGCCGCATGATGCGGTTGTTGCGATTCCTGAGGAGCTGGATTCAGCGGAGGCGGCACCACTGCTTTGCGCGGGGATTACGACGTTTAATGCGCTGCGAAATAATGTGGTTCGAGCGGGAAGCCTTGTCGCGATTCAAGGCGTTGGTGGTTTAGGACATTTGGCGATTCAGTATGCGAATAAATTAGGTTACGAAGTGGTCGCGCTGGCTCGTGGCGAAGAGCGTGAAACCTTGGCTCGCGAACTTGGTGCGCATCATTATTTTGATACGACAAAAGCGGATTGGGTGGATAAAGTGAACGCGCTCGGTGGTGTAACAGTAGCTCTTGCAACGGCTCCGAACGCGCAGGCAATTTCAGCGTTAACGACGATTCTAGCGCCAAATGGGAAAGTTGTGGATGTTGCGGTACCAGCAGAACCAGTTGAAATTCAGGCGGGAATTATGGTTGGCGGCGGCAAGTCGTTCCAAGGTTGGTATAGTGGAACGCCGGTGGATGGTGAAGATACGACACGTTTCAGTAATCTTCAAGGAATTAAGCCGATGATTGAAGTCTATCCACTTGAAAAAATTAACGAAGCTTACGAAAAAATGATGGCTGGAAAAACAAGATTCCGCGCAGTTATCGTTTTTAACGACTAATAAATAAACGAATAGGTGTGAAAAAGTCCTTGGTTTCGCTTACAAGGGCTTTTTGCCGTGGAATTGTCACATTTGGGAAATGGGGAATTAGGGGATAAAGAGTATTTTTTGCTATGTTTTTATTGTGGAAAACTCGATTTTGTTTCGGAGTTGCTAGTTTAAAAAATGGGTGGGAATCTTGAGATGTAACTTTTTATAATATTGATGAAAAACAATGAAATATCATGATTTTGTGTGTTTTTATTGGAAAATACGATTGTTTCAAGCATTTTGTCAGGGTATACTTTCTATATCCAATTCGACACAAATCGTGTTGAAATGGATATAAATATAAAGGGAGTCGATTTTATGAAGAGGAAAGTAGTGTTTTTTGTTGTGGCAATAATGTGTGTGATCGTTTTTGGTGGTGGGATTAGGACGCAGGCGGCTGAAGTGATTCAGGTGGATCGCTTTATGGAGAAGGATAATAAGGCAGCGGCAACGACTAACGCACTTGGATGGGCGAAAATATTGGAAGCGGTTAATTCGAGCGAGGACAGTACGACGATTCAATTTGGGACAGGAAAGTACTACGTTGATAATACGTTAAAAGTCCCGTCTAATGCGGTTATCAAAGGAGCAACGACGAATGCGAAAGATAGTGAACTCGTTTTTACAGCGCCAAAGCAAGGATTGACGACAGAGGCGGCGAATGCTGCGAACCCGAAGTACATAAAGAACGTGTTGATTCGTGATATCAGCATTCGGTATGAAATTGATCAAGTCATTATGAGTGGACATGCTTATGCGTTTTCATTGATTAATTTTGCAGGTGATTATAAGGATGATAGTACATCGCTTGCTGAGCCTTACGAGCGCCTCGATAATATTCAAATAGATAACATTATTGCGGACGGGAATGAGCAGGCGAACTCGATTATTTATTTGGGTGGGATTAAAAATGGTTCGGTGAAAAACTCGGAAATTCGGAATTCTAATTTGCAGAGTGGGATCGCTATGGAGTATTGCCAAACGATGGTTATCGAGAAGAATAAGATTGAAAATATTGGTCGTGCGGGCATCGTGATGTATCGCGGAAATGGTGGTAGTGGTACGAAACAGATTTCGATTATTGGGAATGAGATCAAGGACTGGATGCAGCGCTATGGTACGCAGCATTTTTATGCACCAGCCAACATGGAATATTCAGCGGATGATCGGAAATCGATGGTGGACGGCGGAATTGATAGTTATGGTGCCGCGAATAATAATATTATCATTGATAGCAACAGGCTTATTGGCGGTGAAGGCAGCAATAAATACAATCCGAGCAATATTAAAATCAACAATATCGAGCGGAGAAAGAAGGATTCGCTGGCAACAGATTTAAGCTTGCAGCATGAGGTGCAGACCGATAAAGACGGCAAAATTGTGGCGGATAGCGTGGATGCAACATTGCAGAAAAATATGACGGGTTACACGGCGATTCGTTTGTCAGGTGCGGAAAATGTGCGGGTTACGAATAATTTTGTCCAGTTGGATAGTTATGATAATTTTGCGTTTATGGCGCTGTATGAACGGGATCGTCAAGGTGTGAAAACAACGCCGAAAAATATTATTATTAAAAACAATGATTTCAATGCGAGTGGCAGGATTCGCTATCCAATTCGAATTTTGACGGGTGCGGTGAATAAATCGCGTGGCATTAGTATCGAGAACAATCGTTTTGATATTGACGGCTTGGTGGATAATTATTATAAGGTAATGGTGGAGGTTCGAAATCCTGTGGAGCTGCTTAGTGTCACGGATAATCAGGCTTCTTGGGATAAGCAAATCAATGGTTGGGTAACGGTTGCGGATACAGGCGCCTCGAATTATATTAACAATCTCTTGATTTGGGGGAATTCCGGTACGAAGAAGACGGATGTGACGCGTGTACTGAATAATACGATGCCGTCGACGCTAAGAATTGCGCCGCCTGAGCTTCCAAATTCGGTGACACCGTTTATTGAGAATTTATACAGCGGGTATGCAGATTATAAAGTCGGCGAAACGAATATTAAGGGCATGTTGGTGAATAATCAAGGGCGTTATCAGATTGTGATGGTGGTTATTAATGGCATTGGTATTAAAAATGCAACGGTGAACCCTGACGGAAGTTTCTTGATCAATGTGAAAGCGAACAATATCACGAAGGACACACAAGTTGCAGTGCGCTATCGGGTGAATGGAAATGAGACGTATGATTCAGAGATGCAGGTGAAAGTTACAGAATAAGGGGTCAAAAACACGTCATTCTGTGTTGAAAAAGAAGTTGCAAGATAGACCGTGTGTGTGCTATACTCAGGTTAGAGAAAAGAATGTGGGCAGGCACATGGTCAACTCGATATAAATGTCAGACATAAGGGCTGGCTGTTGGCGAGCAACGGAAAAATTCGATATAAATGCCAGACATAAGGGCTGGCTGTTGGCGAGCAACGGAAAAACCTGTCATGCGAAAAGAAGAGTAGCAAATGCTATTCTTCTTTTCTTTATCCCATTATACGAGGAGTGTTAACTATGTTGAAACAACTGACGAGTGGGCATGCATTTTTTAAGGAACATTTTGTTAACAAACGGGTTATTTATGTGTATAAGGATAAAGAAACTATCAAGCAGTTTTCTATTTATATGACAGCATCGAATTTTATGCATCTGTGCGGTGTACAGTATCGGCATGGTGCTGCGACTTTTTATAATGATATTGATAATAGAACATTGCGGATAAAGGATGTTATTTTGAAGAAAGATGGTACAACAAAGCAGAAGTTACAAGTTTTGCCGCTTTTGAATGAGTTGATTGGAGATCAGGTGAAAGTATGTCATCGTGGCGCCTACTTGCATTTGGCATATGATATGGCGATTAGATCGAGTAGGAGTATTTTGGCGATGACGTTGAAGTATGCGCACGTAGATAAATATGTGCCAACATCACTTTTGAATCTGCGAAATGGAAAGTATGATACACTGAATCCGAGTTTTTTTGTGATTTGTATTATAAAGGAGTGTTTTTCTACGGGGGAAGGGACTTATTTATTATTTAAGGAATCTTATAGAGTAGAAGTAGAGCAGTTTTTGGAGCAAAATGTGCGCTTAGTTGGCAGTGTGAGGGTGTAAGGGCCTCATTTTTTTATTTTTTTTGCGATGCATGGGAAGTATTGTTATAATTGACAACAGACGCAAAAAAGAGGTGTAATTGGATGAAAGCATGGGTGATAGAAAGAAAGCAGGAATTGTTGGCAATCGCGCTGATACTTATTTTCACGGCGCCGCTATTTATTCTTGGTGGAAACAGTCATATCCGAATTCATGATAATTTGGATTCTAATATGACGTGGTATCGGGTATTGCTCGATAGTGGGAATTATTTGGCGAAGACGGGGAGTAATATTCCTCAAATGTTGGATGGTGTTGCGCCGAGGGATGCGTTTGATTCGCAGTTTGTTGGAATTGTGTGGTTGTACGCCATTTTTCCGACACCGCTCGCTTTTGCCGTTAGTCAGCTGATTACGCGAATAATTGCGTTTATTGGTATGCGATTGTGGTTGCGTGATTATATTATTAAAGATCCGTCGAAAAAATACATAACACTATTTGTGGCAGTCGCATTTGCTTTGACGCCATTTTGGCCATCGGGAATGCTTAGTACGCTGGGAATGCCGCTTGCGTTATGGGCGTTTCTGAATATCCGTAAAGGGAAGAAGAGTATTTGGAATTGGTTGATTTTGACACTGTTGCCGTTTTATTCCAGCCTGATTCTTGGTTTTTGCTTCTTGTTGTTTTTAGTGGCGTGTATTTGGGTGTATGATATTGTGAAGAAACGTGGCTGGAATTGGCGCTTTTTTGGTAGTATGGCTTATATGTCGGCCATTTATTGTGTGGTGAATTATCGCTTTATTTCGCAGATGTTTTTTCAAACGAATGAGCCAGATTCAAGAAGTGCATTTGATTTGCCAAATAATAGTTTTTTAGGGTCGATTAGGCTGACGTTTAAGAATTTCGCGATTGGACATACGCATGATCAATCGCTTGCTACGTATGTTATTTTGCCAGTGATTTTGCTAGCCTTCATTGTGATGTTAGTGAAAAAAGATTGGCGAACTCAAAAACCATTTTTGTGGTTACTGGCGCTTAACTTCTCGTTATCGATTTGGTACGCGTTCTGGTGGTGGGATGCTTGGAATCCGATTAAAGAACAGATTTCAATTATGCGCTCATTTAACTTTTCGCGGTTCCATTTTTTACAGCCGTTCATTTTTTATGGATTATTTGCTCTTGCGCTCGTTTATTTTGTGAGTAAAGGTGGTTGGTGGAAAAAAATTGCGATTTTAGGGTTGGTTCTGCAGATTGGCGTGGTATTTGCCGGGAATTCAGAGATCCTTTATCGCGTGGCCGGGACACCTTCGATTGATCAGTTTTATGCGAGGGATCAATTTCAGGATATAAAAGCCTATATTGGGAAGCCACAGAAGGATTACCGGGTGGCGAGTATTGGAATTCACCCTTCGATTTCACAGGAGAATGGTTTTTATACGTTGGATGGGTATGTGAATTCCTATCCGCTAAGTTATAAAGCGAAGTTCCGTGAGATTATTGCGAAAGAGCTGGATAAGAGTCCGTTGTTGAAGGATTATTATGATGGTTGGGGAAACCGGGTATATATATTCTCCGCAGAACTT
Source organism: Paenilisteria portnoyi (assembly GCF_014322795.1). Lineage (GTDB taxonomy): Bacteria > Bacillota > Bacilli > Lactobacillales > Listeriaceae > Listeria_A > Listeria_A portnoyi. The sequence continues at coordinate 42,894 of NZ_JAASTT010000018.1, read as the reverse complement.
GGGAAAAATTATTTATTCGATAAGCACTCTACAAAGCATATTAAGCATTTGGAGCTTGATACGAAGGCATTTAAAGATATGGGCGGGGAATATATTTTCTCTGCGGTGCCAATTGATAATGCGGCGGAGAATAATCTACATTTAGAAAAAACATTTGAGGATGAACAGTCAACTTGGAAAATATACTTATATAAAGTAGGTGACTTGAATGCGGGATAAACCATTATTAACGATTATTGTTCCTTGCTACAATGAGGAGGAAGTTTTGAAGGAGACGATGAGTCAGTTGGGGCTGATTCTGCGGGATATGAAGAACAAAATGGTAATACATGAGGATAGTGATTTGCTTTTCGTGGATGATGGAAGTCGTGATAAGACGTGGGATATTATTGCGAATGCGATGGCGATGGAGGATTATACAAATGGTGTGAAATTGAGTCGGAATTTTGGACATCAAAATGCCTTGCTTGCTGGAATGCAGGCGGTGGAAGGTCGTTCGGATTGTATTATTTCTATTGATTCGGATTTACAGGATGATGTTGGTGTGATTCCGGAATTTGTGGAGAAATATCGTGCGGGCTATGAGGTCGTTTATGGGATTCGTGATGAGCGTAAGACGGATACGCGGTTTAAGCGTGGTTCGGCGCATTTATTTTATAGTATGATGGGTAAGTTCGGGATTCATTTGATTCCAGATCATGCGGATTACCGATTACTTGGAAGCATGGCGTTACAGGAGATGAACTTGTTTCCAGAGAATAATATTTTCTTGCGCGGGATTGTGCCGCTGATTGGGTTTAAATCGGAGAAGGTGTATTATCACCGGAAAGAACGGTTTGCGGGTGAATCTAAGTACCCGTTGAAGAAGATGCTTGCTTTTGCAGCGGATGGCTTGACGTCGTTTAGTGTGGCGCCGATTCGTCTGGTGACAGGACTTGGCGCGCTTATGTTTGTCATTGCAATCGTGATTGGTATTTTTACATTTATACAGCATTTATCTGGTACGGCAACGACTGGATGGTCGTCTTTGATGCTTTCGATTTGGATTATTGGAGGCGTGCAGATGATGAGTTTAGGTGTTGTTGGAGAATATATTGGGCGTATTTACTCTGAGGTAAAACAAAGACCGCGATTTATTGTGGAGCAGAGTTCCTATGTCCAGAAATAATTAGAATCATGGATGGAATGCTTTTTACGAGGCATCACTCATCCATGATTTTTTGAGGATTGCGGATTCTTTTTCTGGCACGAACGAGTTCGGGTAGAGCGCCTGAACCGAGCATGACGCCGATGATAATGAGGATGAAGCCTAGGATTTGCATCAGGCTAATCTGTTCGTTTAGGAATAAAGCCGCACCGATAAGTGAGAAAAAGGGATTTAGATTCATGAAAATGGCAGTTTTGGATGGACCGATTTGACCGACTGCAAAATTGTAAATTAAGTTGCCGAACGCTGTCGCGAGTAAGGCTGAGGCGAAGAAAAGTAGCCATAGGGACGGTGAATGGCCGCTCATTTGGGCAAGTCCGTTTGGTTCTTCGATAAGGCTGGTGCAGAAAAGCAAAATCGAGCCGATGAGTAGCATATACGCGGTCATTAGCCGTGGATCGAGTGAGCCGGAGATGCGTTTGATGATAATGAAGCTGAAACATTGCGATAGAATGGCGATAAATACATAGATATCTCCGAGTGAGGCACCTGAAAGCCCTTGGCCGCCAGTGAGTACGATGAGTGACACACCGAGGAGTCCAGCTACGAGGCCGATTAATTGTGGGATAGAAATTTTTTCATGCAAAAAAATAACGGCTAAAATAGCTGTTAATACGGGTCCGATTCCTAAGATAAGTCCGCCATTTGTTCCTGTAGTCATCGTTAGACCTGATGCTAGGAAGTAATGGTGTAGCGCGATATTGAATAAACTTCCGGCGAAGATATAGCCGAATTCGCGTCGTGTTGGAAGTCTGAATTTGCGGGTTGCAATTAGAAAAATAAAAACGGCGACTGCGGCTGTGAATATTCGGAAGGATGTCATCGTGATAGGTGGGAAATGGGCGACTAGGACTTTTGTGGCTGTTACGTTTAGTCCCCAACTTGCCATAACGAGGACGAGTAGTAAGTATAGTGACATTTTCGTTTTTTCAGTTTGCATGGAGGTAAGGCCTTCTTTCTATTACTATGTAGTGCGTTAATACTCGTAGTATAGCATATTAGGCTGGCGCTTCCTACATGAATAAAACCAAGCAGAGCGTCTATCCTTCCACTTGGTTCGCTAAGCTATTCGATTTTTGTGCGTTCGCGCCAGTTTTTCCCACGGACAACAATAACATCGCAAGGCGCATGTGCGGCGATATAATCGGATACGCTACCCAATATAAATTGCTCGGTTGGTGTTAAGCCGGTAGATCCGACTAGCACCAAATCTGGCTCGAATTTCCCAATAATTTTCTTTACAAAAGTTGTTTTTGGAGTTCCGAATTTGACGAATGTTTCTACGTTTTCGACGCCTAGTTGTTCTGCTTCATTTTTATAAATTTCGACGAGGCCTTTGCCGTATTCTTTGGCTTTTTTTGCGTATGTTTGCTCGTAATCGATGAGTGGAGCGATACGACGAACATCAGCGACAAAGCCGATTCCGAGTGTTGCGCCGTCTTTTTTTGCAATTTGAATGCCGCGTTTTAGAGCTTCTTCTGCTTCATTGGAGCCGTCCACACCTACTAAAATCCTATGATAGATTGTCATTTTGACTTCCCATCCTCTCTACGTTGGTTTCCCCTTAGTAACACCATACCCATTTTTTCAGTGGATAACGCGTATTTTTTGGAGAATCGAATTTATTTGTGGTACACTGGTGGTGAAAAACGAATAATTAGAGACTGGGATGGAATGCAAGATAGAGCATGTTTGTTCTTTTGATAGGACGAAGACTGTGCTTTAAACAAATTGAGCGCTTGCCGCCGATTTATCTTGCGTGTGTACCAGACTATTATACTGGGGGAGTCTTACTTAAGACCGAGATATGAATATAATTCATGGACCCTTTGAACCTGTTGAGTTAGCACTCGCGTAGGGAAGTATTGGGAACTTGATGTAGATATCATGACGCCTTTTCTTACGCTATTGTTGACGTGAGGGGAGACGTTTTTTTTGTATGTAAAAAGGAGGAGTTGGAAATGGTGCGTTTTTCGGAAGAGTTACATGCGGAAAATCGGGAAATTTGGCAAAGGAGTAAGGATCATCCATTTGTGCAGCAGTTGGTGGATGGGAGTTTGGATAAGGAGGCGTTTCGGTATTATTTGTTGCAGGATCATTATTATTTGACGCATTATGTGAAGGTGATTGCGCTTGGGATTGCTTATGCGGATGACTACAGCGCGATGATGGGGTTGAGTCAGTCGCTGGCTTCTTTGGAGGTATCAGAACTTGCGATGCGGGAAAAATTTTATTCTCATGTGGGGATTGAGGCGGTGGATTTGGATGGGGACACAACTTTTGGGGTCGGCGCAAAACGAGTCGAAACGATGCAAACACATGGTATTGGGTATACTTTTTCTGCATGTATCACGGCTGAAATCGCGATTCGTACCGCCAAAGCTTTTATAACGAGTGCTATTTCGCAGTCGATGGGTATTGGTCACGTACAACCCGACGAAACACTGGGCGCACAGAAATTAGAGTTAAAGACACGTTAGAAGTTTATTTTATTGCGGGTACGCAGGACGTTCCAGAAGGACAGCTACTGTCTACCTTGGAAGATGCGCTCCAGTCTGGCGCTGAAAATTGGTGCGGAAGGGGTTGCGGTCATTTCTGCGATTGCAAAGTCTGAAAATATACCACAAACAATTGCTGCATTTAGATAAAAAAATAAGCGACTGCTCTTAAAACTAAGAACAAGTCGCTTATTTGTTATTCTACTGATTTTAGTGCTTCAATCATGTCTACTCGCTTTAATTTGATATGCATAACAATCATGACAAGCGTTGAGAATAGCAGTGTTAGAATCGCTGCGTAGACATAACTCATCGCGTGGATGGTCGGGCTGAACATCAGGATATCGACCTCGGCTGTGGAGGTGACGAAACGATGCAGGAATGTCCCGAGTACGAAGCCGACAACGATGCCCATCATGGTTAAAATCAGATTTTCGCGGTAGACGTACATCGTGACTTCTTTTGGATAGAAGCCGAGTACTTTGATGGTTGATAATTCGCGAATCCGCTCGGAAACGTTGATATTGGTCAGGTTGTAGAGAACGATGAAGGCGAGTGCTGCCGCTGAAATAATCAGCACGACAATCACGATATCCAGACTATCCATCGTACTTCCAAACGCATTGCTCGCAGTATTTGTGTACGTGACGGCGAGCACAGCGGGATTCTTAAGCAGTTTTTCGGCAAAATTATCTTGCCATTTTTGATCGGTATTTTTGAGTTGAAGTAGCTGGGTATTATATTCTGGCTGACTTTTGAAAACTTGGTCGTAATAGGTTGGCGTCATGTAAATGTAATGCATCGCGTAGGTTTCTGTGATGCCGGTGACCTTGATTTCATAACGATTGTTGTCGCCGTCTTTGATGGTCAAGGAATCGCCAGGTTTGACACCGTATAGTTTCGCGAGTTTTTCCGATAGCACTGCGCCATTATCGGTTAGTGGCACGGCTTTCTGTGTTTTCCGGTCGCGTAACACGACGTAGTTGCTGAAATTGTCTAGTGATTTCGGTGTAATCAGCGTCGCGCCTTGATTTGCAACACCTTTTTCAACTGCCGTCATATTTTTTTGAGCAACATCGAGAGCACTTTTCACATTTGGCGTGTTATCGATGATCGTGTTGTAGTCCTGAAGCGGCGTTTTCGTCGCATTACTATCCAAAACAACGACCGCATCGTATTTCATAATTTGATCGTATTGTAGCGGCACGATGTCACCAATCGAATTCTTGAGGCCAAAACCGGTGAGCAGAAGCGCTGTACATCCCGCCACACCAAGGATTGTCATCAGCATTCGCTGTTTGTAACGGAAAATATTCCGCGCTGTGACTTTGCTTGTAAAATTCATCCGTTTCCAGACGAAAGGCACGCGTTCCAACAAGATTCGCTTCCCATTTTTCGGCGCTTTTGGACGCATCAAGGAAGCCGCGTTTTCTCGTAATTCCGCACGACACGCTACAAAAGCCGTCAAAGTCGTACAGAATAGCGCTACGGCAAGCGAAATTAGGCTATAACTCCAATAAAAGGAGATATCAAGCGCTGGCAAATTATAAAGTGAACCGTAAGCCACAAAAATGATTTGCGGGAACGCTTGAAAACCTATCGCGAGTCCAATCACAGTCCCAGCTAGACTTGCCAGTGACCCATATACAAGGAATTTAGCGATAATATCGACATTGCTGTATCCAAGCGCTTTTAGCGTCCCAGTCTGCGTTCTTTGCTCTTCAATCATCCGTGTCATCGTCGTCAAACAAACGAGCGCGGCAATCAAAAAGAAGAACACAGGAAAGGCTGTGGAAAGCGATGCAATCCGGTCCGCATTATCTTTATATTCCGTATAACCAGGATTATCCGTCCGATCACTAATAAAATACTTCGGCAAATCGAGCGCGTCCAATTTTTCCTGCGCAATTTGGAGGTCTTTCTTCGCGGTAGCAATCTCCGCCAGAGCCTTCTTTTTCTCCGCTTCAAAAGTAGCTAAATTCGCCGCATACGTCGCTTCAGCAGCATCCAACTTGGCTTTTGCAGCGTCGAGTTTAGCATAACCAGCTGTTTTGGCGTCCGCGAGCTTCTGCTTCCCTGCTTTAAGCTTGGCCATCCCATTTGCGTAGTCCGTCTTGCCTTGCGCTAACTTCTCTTTAGCCTGATCCAGCTCCCGTTTCTTCGTTGCTAATTCGCGTTGTTTATCGGCGAGCAATTGGCGGTTTCGATTGATTTCCCGCTGGGCATCTGAGACTTCCTTATTTGCCGTCGCAAGCTGACTGGTAGCTTCGTTTTTCAGGCGGTTTAGCTGATCTTCCGAAAGCGTGCCGTCAAAATAATCTTGAATGTAGCCGCCGAGCTCGGGATCAAACGCGTTGGCATTATCAATGATCTCCTGTTGCGTCTCTTCATCCAAATCTGCGACTGGAATATCACCAAGCGTATAGTCCTTCACAGCGTTGTACAAACGTTGCACCATCGCGAGTTGTTCCTTGCTCTCGTCAAGCATCATCTGCCCATCTTCCAGCTCCAACTGGGCGTCTTCCAATTGCGATTCGGCGTCATTAATCTGCGCCTCGCCATCCGCAATCTTTCGTTCCGCCACCGCGATATCCTTCTTAGCCTGCGCAAGTTTTGCCTCGTTCTTATCAATCTCAGCTTGGCCATCTGCGAGCTTCGTTTCCAGCTCCCGTTTGCCGTCATAATACTGCGCCCAGCCTTGATCTATCGTCGCACGCGCATCATCCAATTTCCGCTGATTCTTCTCGATTTCCGCAAGGCCATCCGCGATTTTTTTGCGCCCCTCATCGATTTTCACCTGGCCATCCGCTTGAATCGCGTCCAATCGAGCTTCTGGTTGCCCCTTTAGCGCTGTTTTCACGAGTGCTGTATTTCGCTCGCTCGCCGAATCATACGCATCACTATAAGCCTCCGCATTCACCGTATTATCAAACGTCATGAACGCTGTCGAGTAATATTTTGCATCAAAATCAGCCTCAGGAACCACTGCAAAAATATCCGCGCGTCCATTCCCGATTGTCGACGTCCCGCGCGTTCCTTTTTCGATATATTCCGCCGAAGAAACCGTCCCAACAACCGTAAAAGTAGTGACATGAAACTTCCCTTTCATAGCGCTACCATCGCTGTTTACGAATGTAATTTTATCGCCAATTTTGTAATGATTTGTGGCTTTCCCGATAGAATCAATCGCGATTTCGCCACTCTTCGTCGGCAACCGGCCTTTCTCAACGGTATATTTATTAATCAGATTATTCTGTGGCAAAGAAAAAACCTTCGTAATGAGCAGCGAATCCTGGAACATCACATCCGTCGTATAGCCTGGCTGAACCGTTCTCACACCCGGAATATCATTTAAAATGGCAATATCATCCTTGTTCAAACCGTACGTCGACTGCACCTGCAAATCCATCAAATTCTGCGCGTCATAGTACTTATCCGTCGTGTTAATCATATCAGGACCAGTCGCTTTTAAGCCCACAAAAAAGGCCACACCGAGCGCGATGAGTAGGAAAATCGAAATAAATCTGCCTTTAGATTTTGCGATTTCTCGCCATATATCTTTCCATAATGCTTTTTTCATCGGATTCTCCTTACCATTCAATGCTGTCGATCGAAACAGGATTTTTCTGAATTTTGACATCACGAACTTTGGCGTTATTAATCTCGATAATACGGTCAGCAATTGGCGTAATCGCCGTGTTATGTGTAATCACAATCACTGTCGTACCAGTGTTTCGACACGTATCCTGAAGCAACTTCAAAACCGCTTTTCCAGTATTATAATCAAGCGCACCGGTTGGCTCATCACAAAGCAACAATTTCGGTTGTTTCGCGAGCGCTCTGGCAATGGCAACCCGTTGCTGCTCCCCACCTGACAGCTGAGCCGGAAAATTATCCATCCGCTCCTCCAAGCCAACTTGCTTCAAAACGACCTCTGCGTCCATGGCATTCGGTGAAATCTGCGTCGCTAGCTCCACATTTTCCTTCGCCGTCAGACTTGGCACCAAATTATAAAATTGGAACACAAAGCCAACATCCTGCCTCCGATATCCCGTCAATTGCTTCGCGTTAAAAGCCGCAATATCCGTTCCATCAATATAAACGTGCCCCTCATCGCTCATGTCCATGCCGCCCAAAATATTGAGCACAGTCGACTTCCCAGCACCAGAAGGACCAACAATAATAACAAATTCACCCTGTTCAATTTGAAACGTAATACCATCATTTGCCGTCACTATTTTCTCGCCCAGTTGATAGCGCTTATAGATCTGATCCATTTCGACAAAAGCCATTCCAGCAACTCCATCCGTATGTTAGTTTTTGAACATTAACGTTTTTATTATAGCACAAAATTTTCAAAAAAACTCCCAAATTTAAAAATAATAAACCGCTTCATTCAAGCTATATAGCCAACTATAAAACGAATTAGGAACAAGTGTTCGTTTTTTCTTGACTTCGTATTCAGTGGGGTTTATAGTAGGATTACTCCTTAAAAAATGGGGCAAGGGAGAGATTAAGATGAATAAAAAAAGACAGAGAGAAATTAATGTTCTATTCTCGCGGCTGGTTGATTTTCACAACGAACAAGCGATCACGTTTTACCAATGCAATCGCAAATGCTTTATATGTCGTAAAATCAGAAATCTGAGAAAAGAACAAGAAAAATTAGAGAACAACGATGAGGAAGCGAGCAACATACGCACACAAGTATCCCTTATCAGCTACTTTTCAACCTATTCCAAACAGCAATTAGCAACATGGGACGACCAAGAAAGGCAACACCTATATGAAACTATTTTAACCAAAATAAAGCAGTCTTAGGGGGAGCATAATGAATGAGCAAATGCAAAGAAGCCGAGCATTTATTGTTCAAGTACAACGCCTTATTACTAAGTCTACCAAAACGAAGTATGCCGAGGCGCACGAACGAAAACGAATTGCGACTAACAAAAAAAATATCCGAAGAACCAGCGTATATCGAAATTAAGCAGATAACCGAGGCAATCAATAAGTTAAACAGCGATCAACGGGAAGTCCTGTTAGCAAAGTACGTGTCGCGGGAGAAACGGACAAACATTGAGGTTTACATGAGTATCGGTTGGAGTGAATCCCATTATTACCGATTGAAGAAAGCCGCATTGGAAGCGTTTCTAAGCGCTTATGAAAACGAGTGTTCGCAGGAGGAACTAGTTTTTATGTAAGAAAATCATACTGAACGGGGAGGTATGATGGAGATGGGGAAGAAAAACTATTACAGTTTGGAAGTGATTATTACGGGACTAGAGAATTTAGTGGCAAACGCGACCGAAATCACATTTGGCATCCTGTTTGTAGCTTTGTTAGTATGGATGATGCGCAAGAATGATGAACGGGAAGAGCGTTACCAGCGAACAATTGATAATCTAAGTGAATTAGCTAGCGAGATCAAAATCATCGAACAAGCCGTCAACGAGATGCGCGCAGATGTGATTGAATTAAAAGTGAAATAGATAGGAGTAAAACAGCCCCGATGCTTGATTGCACCAGGGCTGTACATAACAATTATTTATGCACATCACGAGGTTCCAAACCTTTTCGGAACACATCGCCGAGAACATTAAAGGACAGGATAGTCAGTAGAATCAAGGCGCCTGGGAAGAGTGCTAAATATGTAGCGTCTCCGATATAGCCCTGCGCATTGTTCAGCATGCTACCCCATGAAGAATTCGGTTGTTGTACGCCGAGTCCTAGGAAGCTAAGCGCCGACTCCGTTAGAATCGCAGCAGCAATATTTAGAGAAGCTGCAACAACAATCGAAGGCATTGCGTTTGGAATGATATGCCGGACGATGATGTGCCAAACGCTTGCACCACTTGATTTCGAGTACAGGATAAATTCGCGTTCTTTAAGCGACAGCGTTTCAGCCCGCACAATCCGAGCAACATCCATCCACGAGAGTAAACCGATAATCAAAATAATATTTCCGATACCAGGCTTCAAATAAGCGTTCAAAATCATCAACAAGAAGAACGATGGTATCGACATGAATATGTCTAGGAAACGCATCAATAAACTATCAACAATACCACCAAAGAAGCCACTGATTGTTCCAGCTACTGTTCCCACAACAAGGGCAATTAACATAGCCAGGAAGCCAACAGTTAATGATACACGACCTCCGTATAGCACGCGTGTGAAGTAATCGCGACCATGATCATCTGTTCCAAACCAATGTGAACTACTTGGCGGGAGTAACTTATCTTGAATGGATAGCGCATTTGGATCATATGGCGATAAGAATGCCAATCCGCAAGCTAATGCAAGCAAGACGAGTATACCAATCGAGATGAGTCCGCGTTTTTCACTTAATAAGAAATGCCAAAATGTGCGTTCTCGAGGTAGTTGTGCTTTTTCAGGAGGTCGGACATTTTTAGGTTTTGTGAATTTACTCAAATCAGCTTTCATCATGTTAGCTAACCTCCCTTATGCGTGGGTCAATAATGGTATAGGCGACGTCGGCAAGCAAGTTACCGATAATCAGCAACAAGGCAGAGAACATCGTAATAGCCATAATCATTGGATAATCTAGCTGGAAAATCGCGTTGACGCCGAGTGAACCCATACCGGGCCAAGAGAACACACTTTCCGTAATGAATGCTCCAGTAATAATTTGCGGTAAGTACATACCAAGTAGCGTGATGACTGGAAGCAATGAATTTTTCAGGACATGATCCCGCATGATTTGTGCTTTAGAAAGGCCTTTTGCATAACCGAATAACACATATTCTTCTTTGAGTTGATTAATCGTATTGGAGCGCACGTAACGATAATACGAAGCGCACCCTTGAAAAGTTAAGGCAGTGACAGGAAGAATGGCATGTTTTGCGACATCCCAGAAGGATTCCACACCGATAGTACGCATTCCCAGACTTGGAAGCCAATGGAGACGAATCGCAAACACATCAATCAAAATCATTGCGAACCAAAAAATAGGAATCGAGATGCCAACATACGAAATCGCATTAAGAACACGATCTAATTTTGTATTTTCATACGCGGCAGCAATGAGGCCAAGTGGAATGGAGAATAAGAGCGTAAAGAATAGTGCTGTTCCCATTAAGCCAATAGTTGCAGGTAGGCGTTCGATAATTTGACCGAGTACAGGCTGGTTATTAATCAAAGAATAGCCGAAGTTTCCTTGTAACACATTACCAAGCCATTTGAAATACTGCACATAAATTGGTTGATCTAAACCAAGGCTTTGACGAATCCGCTCGACATCATCAGGGTTCATATTCGGCGTAACGAAAGAAGAAATTGGATCGCCTGGCGCCAATTGAACCAAGGCAAAAGAAACAAGCGAAATGATGAATAGCATCGGTATAATTTGTAATACACGTTTGAAGATAGTTTGTATCATGAAGAAAAGCCCCTTACCAAGAAAGTATAGTGAAAACAACGTAAAGCCCTCACCGACAGGAAAATCGGAACTGGGCTTTCCTGCCAGTTTGGGGCTTCATTTTATACACATTAAGTTATTATAGCATGTGAGAGGCGAGACTTACTTAATATAAAGCTTAGATAAATCTCGGAACATCGTTACAGGTTGTGGTGTTGCTTCTTTTGTTCCTTGATATTTCTTGTCAATCGCAAGTACGGCGTTGTCATAAGAAATTGGGTAAATCGCAGCATCATCTGCAATTGTTGTTTGGATCTGCTCGTAAATTGCTTGACGTTTCGTATCATCTGCTGTCACTGCGCCTTCGTTCCACAGTTTATCTACTGCAGGATTACTATAATTTGAGTAGTTATACGGTTCGCCTGTCATATAAAGTGTTTTGTATGGATCTGGATCGTTACCCATGATGTAGCCTCCAAGCATAAGAGAGTAGGCATCACTTTTACGATCAAGTGTGATGTTGTTCATTGCTGTTGGATCGGTTGGTTTTAGTTCTAGAGAGACACCGATAGATTTCAGTTGTTCTTGGATATAGAGTGCGATACTTTCTTGTGCTTTACTGTTGTTTAGATAAATAATATTGAGTTTATCAGAAGATTTATAACCACTCTTCGCTAAAAGTTCTTTCGCTTTCGTTATATCTTGATTATACGTCTCTACTTTGTCAGTGAAGAATTTTGTATTCTCTGTTAGGAGAGAGCTTGCTGGTTTCGCGTACTCTTGTGAACCGTAAGCAGCGTCGATTAAATCTTTGCGATCAAGTGTTAGTGAAATGGCTTGGCGCAAGTCTTTTGATTTAAGTGCTGTGACGTTTTGGTTGAATGCGATGTAGCTTAAACGGTTTTCTGGATATGTGATAATGTTGACATCACTTGCTTTTTCAACTTTATTACGTTCGGCAGGTTGAATGGATTTTAAGTTGATTTCACCATTTTGCAGTGCTAGATTCGCGGCATTTTGGTCTTTTGTGATACGATAGGTTACTTTATCTAGTTTTGGTTTACCATCGAAATAATCGTCGAATTTCTCTAGTGAATAGTATTCGCCAGATTTATAGTTCACGAATTTATAAGGACCAGATCCAACTGGTTCATTGTTTTTATCGCTCTTACCTATATCTGCAACACCTTCAAAAATGTGTTTTGGAATTGGGAAGAAAGTTTTTAATGTGTTTTCAAAAGCAGGGGCAACTTGTGGTAGTGTGAATTTTACAGTCGTTGCATTTTCAGCAACTGCTTTCACAGGTTTATCACCAAATACCCAGCTTCCGCGGAACGGGCTGTTTTGTCTTTCATCAATAATGGAATTCACACTGAAAACAACATCGTCGGCAGTTAAGGGTTTTCCATCATGCCATTTTAGACCATCTTTTAGTGTGACTGTGTATGTTAAGTTATCGGCGGAGACGTCTAGTTTATCAGCAAGTGCTGGCTTACCGTCGTACTCCCAGAACAGTGGTGCGTAAAGAGCTTGCTGGATTGTTAACGTGACACGGTCGCTTGAATAAAGTGGATTCACGACCTCGGGATCTCCGGGAACACCGATGATGATAGAATTGTTATCTTTAGAGCCACTAGCGTCATCAGATGAGCTTCCAGAACCGCCACATGCTGCTAACACCAACATTAAGGCTAATGTGAAAATGAATAAAATACTTTTTTTCATACTTTCTCCCCTTTTCTCAGGTAACTACTTTTTAATTCTTACTTTATAAGTAGGAATTGGTTATACTTAAAATACCCCGATTCGTAAGTAAAGTCAAGATATTTTGATTGTGGAAGATAATTATTTTTTAGGGAGCAAGTTTTAGTATAATGGTAGGAAATATTAGGATGAGAAGGGATGATTTGAAATGAGGAACTATGAGGCTGTTATAGAGACGTCTGCATATGATTTTCTACGGGATAATAAGGATTTGAAAGGGACTGCTTATTTGGTTGCTAGCGGATCTCATGGTTATGGGACGAATATTGAAACGAGTGACTTGGATTTGCGGGGCTTTTTGATAGAAGATGAGCGGTATTTATTGGGATTGAATACGTTTGAGCAGTTTGAAGAGAAAGAGACGGATACTGTCATTTTTGGTGCGCAGAAGTTTATTAAGTTGTGCGCACAGGGGAATCCGAATGTGTTGGAATTACTAGGCGTAGAAGAGGATGAAGTTGTTATTTGTTCAGAGATTGGTCAGATAGTGCGTGATAATGCAGATTTGTTTTTATCGAAGCGGGTGGAGCAGACGTTTGGTAATTATGCGAATGCCCAGTTGAAGCGATTGCAAAATGCGTTGATTCGAAATGAGGAGTCGCGAGTTTTGCGGGAACAGCATATTTTGGAGACATTGCAGAAGCAGATGAGGCACTTTGAAGAGAAGTATGCAGATATAGGCGATAATGGTTTGGGACTACGAATGGAGAATGGCGAGATTGTGATGGATGCGATGTTGCAAGGATATCCGTTACGAGATTTTATCGGGATATATGGGGAGATGCAAGGAACGATGCGTACGTATGGAAAAATCGGGACAGGGGAGCACCCAAAAGATTTACCGAGATTGTATAAGCACGCGATGCATTTGGTTAGAATGTTGGTGACGGGGCGAGATATTTTAGAGGGAAAAGGAATTATAACGAAACGACGGGCAGAGCATGAGCTGTTGATGGCGATTCGAAATGGAGCGATATCATTTGAGGATATTTTAGAGAAGGTCGCTGTTTTGCAGGAGGAATTTGAACGGGCAGCTAGGGAAACGAATCTTCCTGAGCGGGTGGATATGAATAAAATAGAGGAATTGCGGATTTCACTGTATAAATAGAAATCCTAGCACAGGCGAGCTATGCTAGGATGGGAGTTTCATATTAGTCTTCTTTTTTGTTGAACCAGCCTTTTTTAGCGCTTTTCTTAGCGTCGTTTTCTGCTTGTTGTGCTTGGTTTATTTCATGGGCAACGAGGTTTGCATCCATACGAACAACGCGACCGCCAAGTTTATTATTTACTATGTCATTGATGTATTCGTTGTGCTCTTCTTCGGCGATAAGGATAACGCCAGTTTGGGCTTCAGGGATGGTTTCCAATGTTTTTTCGAAAACGTTCATAGCGTCGCGGATTTCTTTAGCATCTTGTGAAGAGCCAATGATTGCACCGGTCATCCAACCAAGAAGAACGCCTAGTGGGCCGCCTAAAATACCTACCAGCATACCGATTAGGCTACCTTTCATATTTTTGTCGCCGCCTGTGAAATCTAGGAAGTCTTTAGCATTGATTTTATGATTGTGGTCGTGTTCTACAACCGCCATTTGCTCACCGTGAATTTTTCTTTCCGCATGAAGTGTTTTGATTTCTGAAAATGCTTGATAGGACTTACTTTCTGTTTCGAAGTTCATGATAAGTACTGTTTTATTTATTTGCTTGCTCATGTCGAATAGCCTCCTAAAATTTTCTATAAAATATCGGCAAACTGTGCCTCCATTTCAGTATACTCGTTATGCGCAGGAAAACAAAATGTTAACTGTTTTTAGTTTTGTGTTGGATTGTTAGGGAAATAAATAATATGAAATGAAGGATGGAGGAAATGCTATGATTGAAGGTTTTGAGGGAATAAATATTGCGGTTAGTGATCCAGAAGCATTTGTACGTTTTTATAAGGAACAGTTGGGCGTGCCACTGGTGTTTGAGGGGCACGGTAATTATATCGGGGCTAAATTGGCTTTTTCGAGACATGATCCTGGAATTATTGTCTGGGATAAGGCGAGTGATGATGTGGCAACGCAAGGCCCGATGGAATTTGTTTTTCGGTCGGCGGATTTAGATAAGACGTATGAGACGTTGAAATTTAACGGGGTTGATATTCAACCACCATTCTTGGCAGATTGGGGAGGAAAAGAGCTACGATGTGCGGATCCTGAGGGGAATAGCATTTTGATTCTGGAGGGTGCATATTAATTGGATTTATTAGGAAATGGCCGGTTTGAGGACTGGCTATTTTCTTTGTTTAAAATCGGATTTTTGCTAGCTATTATATCATAATTATGATATAATAATGATAATATTATGATAAGAGGAGGGCAAGGAGATGCCTGAAATTAGACCGGTTTCGGATCTGAGAAATAATTTTACTGATATTTCCAAAATTGTCCACGAACGTAGTGAACCTATTTTTTTGACGAAGAATGGGCATGGGGATATGGTAGTGATGAGCATTGAGACATATGAAGAGATGTGTCAATATGAGACGCGTGCGGTTACGAAATAAATAAAGGAATGGTGAGATATTTGGATAAAAAGCGGAATTATCATGTGAAATTTTTGACGGAGAAAGATGTAGAATTGGCTGAGGAAGTATGTGCGAAATGCGAGGATTATTTCTTGATAGAGCAAGGAACGGTAGCGACAACAGAGAATGCGCGCGATATCATTACGGAAATACCAAAGGGCAAGACGAAGTTGGATAAATTTGTGATGGCAGTGCTTGATGAGGCGGATAAGCCGATTGGACTGATTGATGTGGTTGCAGACTTCCCTCGAAAAGGACAGTGGATTATCGGACTGCTAATGTTGATACCAGAAGAGCGTGGTAGTGGTTTTGGGAAAGTTCTTTATCAAGTTATTAAGGATTGGGCATCGGATGGTAGTGCAGATTCATTGCGAATTGGTGTTCTTGAGGAGAATAAAGAGGCCATTGGTTTTTGGTCGCATCTTGGCTTTGAAAAACAGGAAGAGAAAAGACAAACATTTGCTGGAAAAGAGCATACTGTCCATGTGATGGTTCGGAATATATAGATGTTAAAGGGGGCTGAGACATAACCCAGATAAATCCCCTGAATACAAACGCTTTCGCTCGATTTGTTTAAAGCAGAATTTTTCGCCCTACCCGAAGAAATGGGAGGGCGCTTTTGCTTTATCTTGAGTTTTTGTCTCAACCTCTTTTCTGTGGTGAAAAAAGCGTGAAACCAATGCAAAAAACGAAATTGACACAAAGTGAATGAAAAGGTGGAGATGAGATTCCTTGTGTGTTACAATAGAAAGATAAAAGACGGAGGTGTAGGAAATGACATCAAACATGGAAGAAAGCTATGTGAATGAAACAGCAACCAAATTCGCCTATGAACCTACATGGGTGGCTGCAACAGAAGAGATGGTTAGCGAGAAGTTGAGCCAAGCAGAAACGGATTTCGTGACTGGGAATATAAGTACTTGGGAAGAAGTGAAGAGTCGAGTAGCCATTTTGACAGATCGTGCGCGTGCTGAGTCTGTTACTGAGTGGGAATGAATGTATGGGAGAAAGCGTGAAAATTAGCCTTTCTAGACATGCTAGTATGGATTATGAAAGTATTTCTCTCTATTTGTTGGAAGATTTATATCAAGCCCAGGCTGCGGAGAATTTCAGTAAAGGTGTAGATAAGTTATTTTTGAATTTAGCTGCATTCCCTAAGTTGGGTAGTCTGTACGCTAGTGAGAAGTATCTTTCTAAGCCGTATCGTAAACTTAGCTTTGATCGGTATACAGTATTTTATGTGTATTATGAAGAACAGCAACTTATTGAGGTCCATCGTATTTTGTCTGGTCCGTCCGATTACACAGGTATTATTAAAGATACCTTGTCAATCTATGAACTATAAAAAAATCTGGAAAGTGCCTGTCTAAATCAGAGACAGTGTACTTTCCAGATTTTTAATGTGTAATTAGATGGCTTATTGATGCGCCATTAATGAGTTTTGTTTCGATAATCATATTTTTACTGGGGGTACCACTTTGCTGAATTAAGTGGAAGAGTAACTCGGTAGCCGCTTTTCCTAATCTTTTAGTGGGGATATCGATTGCTGTCAGAGGCGGTGACAGGAAGGTGGAGACAACGCGGTCATTATAACCGACGATGGACAGGTCTTGTGGTATTTGCAAGTTGTGCTCGGATGCTACTTTATAGATGCTGAGCACTTTTAAATCATCAGTGGCAAAAATGGCGCTTGGACGACTTGGGTGCGATAGTAGCTGGTTCGCGGCGTTATAAGCGTCTTCGGCAGTGTAGCCGCTATCAAGAATCCAGTCACGACGGATGTCTAAATGGTGATCAAATAGACAACTGCGATACCCAGCGAGCCGGTCGATGGAGACATGGTAGTTCAATGGTGCATGAAGGCAAGCGATGTTTTTATGTCCATTTTTGATAAGTAGATTTGTTAGTTCGTAGGAGTCTTGGAAATTATCTGTGTCGACGGAGTAAACATTTGCGTAGTTACCATCGATTTTCCCAGTCACAACGATGGGGATATTAAATGGATCTAGTTTTTCGAAAAAGGATTCGTCGGCGGGCGAGCTTAGCATGATAATTCCTTTGATCATTTTTTCTTTGATTTTGGCAATACATTTATCGAGTTCGTCATCCGTATTCTGGGAGGTTTGGAGAATTAAATCGAAATTCTGATCTTCTGCAATAGCCGAGATGGAATGGATGATTTCTGAGAAAAATGGATTTCCTGCTGTGGTCTTGGTTGGACGATTTGAAATGACCATAATTGCATCGAATCCTGAATTTGTTAGTGCGCGTGCTAGTTTGCTTGGTTTATATTGCAGTTCCTCAATGGCTGTGAGAACGCGTTTTTTTGAGTCGGCGGAAATGTTTGTCTGATTATTGAGTACGCGTGAAACGGTGGATTTCGAGACTCCAGCGTGACGTGCTATATCGTAAATAGTGGCTCCCATTTTAGTTGTTTCCTCCTTGTTTCTATCTTGATGAGACCGTTCCCATCTTTATATACTTATGTTATCTATTCTACTCAATTGTGGTAAAGATGTCCAATAAGAAATGAAATGTCTGCTAATAAAGTGTTAGAGCCTTTTTTTTCGTGATGTGTAAAAAAGAGCATTGACAGAAAGCGCTTTCTGTAATATACTCTTTTTGTGGGAGCGGTACCATAAAAGGAGGTAGAAATGAATATTCTGTTAAGTCGATTGGAATCTATATATGGAAGTGAAAGCGCTATATCTCTTGAGAAAAAGGTTAGAGAGCGAATACAAGAAACAAAAATGAAGAAGTTAAAGCAACGGAAGTCAGGCTGGGATCAAGAAGATGTGGTTATGATTACATATGGTGATCAGTTTTGGGAAAAGGATCAGCCGACACTGACGACGCTTAAGAAGATGTATGACAAGTACTTGGATGAGATGTTTGAGGTGGTTCATATTTTGCCGTTTTATCCGTATTCTTCGGATGATGGCTTTTCGGTGATCGATTACAAAAAGGTGAATCCGAAGCTTGGTGATTGGCGAAATGTTGCGGATTTGACGCAATCGACGCGGTTGATGTTTGATTATGTTTGTAACCATATGTCGGCGAAAAGTGACTGGTTTCAAGGGTTTCTGAATCAGGACACGGAGTATGATGATTTCTTTGTTTCGCTGCCGAAAGATACGGATTTGACGGCGGTTACTAGGCCGCGGGCGACGCCGGTTTTGACGGAGTTTGAGATGGCGGATGGTACGAAAAAGCATATTTGGACGACGTTTAGTGCGGATCAGATTGATCTTAATTTTAGAAATCCGAATGTGTTATTGAAAATGATTGATGTTTTGGCGTTTTATTTGGAAGAAGGCGCGGAGTATATTCGCTTAGATGCGGTTGGTTTCATGTGGAAAGAGCCTGGGACGTCTTGTATTCACTTGGAAAAAACACATGAGATTGTGAAGTTGTTCCGTGATATTCTGGATGAAATTGCTCCTGGAACGGTGATGATTACGGAGACGAACGTGCCGCATAAGGATAATATTACTTACTTTGGAAATGGCCAAGATGAGGCACATATGGTGTACCAGTTCCCGTTGCCACCGCTTGTTTTGCAGGCGATACATACTGGAAATGGGGAGGCATTGTCTGGCTGGGCGCGTGGTTTGGAGTTGCCTGGTGAGGATGCGACGTTTTTCAACTTCCTAGCTTCGCATGATGGTATTGGCTTGAATCCGATTCGCGGAATTTTGCAGGAAGAGGAGATTTTGGCTCTGGTAGCGGATTTGGAAAAGGAAGGCGCGCTTGTTTCGTATAAGCAAAATCCTGATGGAACGCAGAGTCCATATGAGGTGAATGTGACGTACATGGATGCGCTGAATCGATTGGCGGACAACGATGATACGCGGCTACAGCGATTCTTGTTGGCGCATTCGATTTTGCTGACGATTCCAGGTGTTCCAGCGGTTTACGTGCAAAGCATTCTAGGCGCTCGAAATGATCTCGATGGTGTTGCGGAAACGGGACATAATCGCTCGATCAACCGCAAAAAATATCCGATTTCGGAGATTGAGACGGAACTTGCGAACGCGGAAACGTTGATGCATCGTACTTTTGAAGGAATTAAAGAAATGATTCAGGTTCGTAAAACGCAAGGCTTATTCCATCCCAATGTGCCGATGGAGGTTGTGGATTTCGGGAAAGAAATTTTTGCGATTAGGCGTGTGGATGCTTCGGGAGACAGTGTTCTTGCATTGCATAATTTATCTGATCAGTCGATATCGTGTGATGTCACTGCGAATTGGGATATTTTAAAAAATCAACCGGTTTCTGGGAGCGCTCCAATTGTACTTGCTCCTTACGAATTCCGTTGGCTAACAAGTAAAGGCTAGGAGGGGGTTTTAAGGTGAAAAAGAGAGGTTCGATTGTACTTGCCGTTGTATTACTAATGAGTGTTATTTTGGCGGCGTGTGGAGGTTCATCGGGAAGTGGAGATGATAAAGTTGTAACGATTGAATTTATGCATTCCTCGGTGGAAAAGGAACGTTTGGATGTTATCAAGGAATTGGTAGCGAAATTTGAAAAAGAAAATCCAAATATTAAAGTGAAACAAGTGCCAGTGGAAGAAGATGCTTTCAATACAAAAGTTGTGACGTTAGCCCGAGCTGGGGTATTGCCAGAGGTTTTGGAAGTAAGTCAGGATTTTGCGAAAGTGATGGATAAAGATAAATTGATCGATCAAGTAGCGGTCAAAGATGTTATCAAAAAGGTTGGCGAGGATAGTTATTATGAAGGTGCATTGAATCTGGTTCGTTCTGAAAATGGGAAAAGTTATATCGGCGTTCCACTTACAGGCTGGGTGCAAGGTATTTGGTACGACAAGAAGGCTTTAGCTGCGGCGAATTTCGAGGAGCCAAAGAATTGGAACGATATTTTGACAATCGCGAAGCATTTTACAAATAAATCAGATAAGAAATATGGTATTGCAATTCCTACAGCAGAAGGCGCGATGTCAGAGCAAGCATTTTCTCAGTTTGCGCTCTCCAATGAAGCCAATGTGCTAGATGCGAAAGGCAACATTACGATTGATACGAAGGAAATGAGACAGGCATTGACATTTTATAAAGAATTGTCGAAATATACAATGCCTGGGTCGAATGATGTGACGGAAATCAAGGATGCATTTATGAATGGTACGGCTCCGATGGCGATGTATTCGACATATCTTTTACCCGCGGTGTTCACAGACGGGGACCCAAGTAATATTGGGTTTATCATTCCAGAAGAAAAAGAAAAAGCGGTGTATGGAACTGTTTCAGCGTTAGCACTTTCGGATGGTTTGGATAAAGCACAAAAAGACGCAGGTAAAAAATTCGTGGAGTTCCTATCGCAACCTGAGAACCAAACGAAATGGGTATTAATGTCTCCAGGTGGGGCGCAACCAGTAAATAAAGGCGTTATCGAAAACGCAGCGTATAAAAACAATGAAGTCGTGAAATCATTCGGCGCTTTGTCTGAAGAAATCGCGAATTCATTTAATGATATTCAAATTTTCGGCTTAGTTGACGGCAAAAACTTCACCAAAATGGGTGATATTACAAGCTCAGGAGTTATTGCGAAAATGGTTAATAATGTGACGGTCGGCGGTAAAAATGTCGAATCAGAGCTAAAAAAAGCACAGAAGACAGCTGAATCTAATGACTAAGAATAAGGAGGAACTATGAAAACAAAAGCATATAAACGTTCGGATGCAAAAATGGCGCTAGCTTTGCTGTCGCCTAGTATCCTCTTATTACTTGTGTTAGTGGCATATCCGATGATTTCAAACATTCAAATTAGCTTTTTCGAGTTACCGCTCAATCCGAATTTGGATTCAACGTTTATCGGTTTGCAAAATTATATTGATATTTTAACGGATGCTGAATTTTACAAGTCATTGGCTTTAACGTTTGGCTATACGATTCTAGTAGTTGTTGGTAGTACAGGGATGGGACTTCTGGTTGCGATATTCTTCAACCGGGAGTTCAGATTCCGGAAAACGGCGCGTTCACTCATTATTTTGTCGTACGTAACGCCGTCGATTTCCTTGATTTTTGCTTGGAAATACATGTTTAACAATAGTTACGGTGTAATCAACTATGTTGGTGGCGATATTCTTCATCTTTGGAAGGATGCACCACTTTGGTTTGATAATCCTGTTTCGAGCTTCATTTTAGTCGTGTTATTCGCGATTTGGCGTTATTTCCCGTATGCTTTCATTTCGTTCTTAGCGATTTTGCAAACGGTGGATAAATCGCTTTATGAAGCTGCGGAAATGGATGGGGCAAGCGTTTGGGACAAATTCAAAATTGTGACGCTACCAGCAATTATGCCAGTTTTGGCGACAGTTGTGACCTTGCGTGCGATTTGGATGTTCTACATGTTTACCGACGTATACTTGCTAACGAACAAAGTAAACATTCTTGGGGTTTACCTGTATCAAACGGCCTTCGCGTTCAATGATCTAGGTAAAGCATCGGCGATTTCGGTGATTCTGTTTGTCATCATCTTCGTGGTCATCATGGTTACAAGAAAGCGAGTGAATTTAAATGGCAGTAAGTAGCAAAAAATCGAAACGGACGAAGAAAATTGTTTTTTATGTGAGTTTAGTATTATTTCTCCTGTTCACGCTGTTTCCATTCTTGATTATGATGATGACGTCATTTAAGAGTCCAAAAGAGGCGATTTCAACGACGCCAACATTCTTTCCAAAAGAGTGGACGTTTCAGCATTATTTAGATATTTTCAACCCGGATATTTTCCCATTTTTGACGTATTTTAAAAATAGTTTTATCATTGCGTTAGTTGCAGCAGGAATTGCAGTTGTTTTAGGGATTTTAGGTGCGTATGCCTTGTCAAAATTGCGTTTCCGAGCACGGACAACGATTAATGCGAGTTTTTATACGGTTTACATGTTTTCAGGTATTTTGTTAATCGTGCCGTTGTTTAAAATTATTTCGAGTGTTGGATTGTATGACACGAGAACGGCGCTGATTATCACGATGGTTGTACAGACATTGCCGACTGCGATTTTCATGTTGATTAGTTATTTTGACACGATTCCAGTGGATATTGAGGAAGCGGCGATGATGGATGGCTTGAATCGGATGCAGATCATTTTGAGGATTATCGTGCCGCTCGCGATTTCAGGGATTGTCTCGGTGTTTGTGTATTGCTTCATGGTAGCTTGGAATGATTATCTGTTTGCGTCTATATTCTTGTCGGATTCAGAGCTGTTTACGTTACCAATTGGCTTGAATACGTTGTTTAGTACACCAGATTATATTTGGGGTCGCATGATGGCAGCGTCACTTGTGACGGCATTGCCAGTAGTTATCATGTACGCTCTATCAGAACGTTTCATAAAAGGAAATTTGACCGACGGCGGCGTCAAAGGCTAGGTCAGAGCAACGAGAAGCATTCATCTTCGTCGTTAAAAGTTCCGTTCCAGTGCTCACGTACGCAAGTACGCTCCGCACCTGGTACTCACTTTTGCCTAGAAGCTGAAAGCTTCTCGTCGCTCTGACGGTTTGGAGGCACGGAGTCGGCTCAGAATTGGACGACTAATTTTGTGAATGAGACAGTGATTAAGTACTTTTATAAAAATGAATTTGGAATTTAGAAGGGAAGTTTAATGGATGAAGAAATTGATTGCTACGGAGCCGCGGGTTGCGGATTTGGTGGAATATGTGGATCGGGAATTGGCTAAGGATGAGGCGCGGATTCAAGTGAAGTTTGCGTCGCCGAAGCATGGGACGGAGGTCGTTGATTTTCGCGGTGTGAGCCCATTTATAGATGAGGAATTTAACGAGGAATGGAATATGTTTATGCCGCGCGCGGAAGGTTCTGCGCGTGGGATTGTGTTCGGGGAGTTTCAGCTCGGGAACATGGTTGTCGGCGAAATCGTTGAGATTGGCGCGGACGTGACGGAGTACGCGATTGGCGATATGGTTTGCTCGTACGGGCCGATTATGGAGACTGTGATCGTGAAGGCGGTCGATAATTATAAGCTGCGGAAAATGCCTGAGGGCGCGAGTTGGAAAAATGCGGTTTGTTATGATCCAGCGCAGTTTGCGATGAGTGGTGTTCGTGAGGCGCATGTGCGTGCGGGCGATTACGTTGTGGTCGTTGGGCTCGGCGCGATTGGCCAAATCGCGATTCAGCTAGCGAAAAAGGCTGGTGCAAGTATCGTGATTGGCGTCGATCCTTTGGAACATCGTCGCGAAATTGCGATGCGTCATGGTGCGGATGCTTGCTTTAATCCGATTGGGACGGATGTTGGGTTTGAGGTCAAAAAATTGACTGGCAAACTTGGTGCGGACTCGATTATTGAGACGAGTGGGAATTCGCAGGCTCTTGAGGCGGCGCTACGCGGGATTGCATACGGTGGAATTATTTCATATGTGGCGTTTGCGAAGCCGTTTCCAGATGGATTTAATTTGGGACGCGAGGCGCATTTTAATAATGCCAAAATCGTGTTTGCGCGCGCGTCGAGTGAGCCGAATCCGGATTATCCACGTTGGAATCGGAAGCGTATCGAGGAAACTTGCTGGGAGCTTTTGATGAACGGGTATTTGGATTGTGAGGATTTGATTGATCCGATTGTGAGCTTGGACGAGAGTGCGCAGGCCTACATGAAATACGTGGATCAGAATCCAGATTTGAGTATTAAGATGGGAATCGAACTTTAAAAGGAGACGGACAATGATGAAAATTGGGACGCAAAATCAGGCATTTTTTCCAGAGGGTATTATGGAGAAATTCGAATATGTGAAGGAAATGGGTTTTGAAGGCTTCGAAATCGACGGAAAACTGCTCGTGGAAAACGTGGCGGAGGTCAAAGCGGCGATTGCGGCGACTGGAATTCCGGTTTCAACGGCGTGCGGCGGTTATGACGGCTGGATCGGTGATTTTATCGAGGAGCGTCGTTTGCGCGGGTTACAGGAAATTAAGGTGATTTTGGAAGCGCTGCAAGAGGTTGGTGGAAAAGGGATTGTGGTTCCTGCGGCTTGGGGAATGTTCACGTATCGCTTGCCGCCGATGGTTTCGCCGCGTTCGGAAGCTGGTGATTTTAAAGCTGTGAGTGAGTCACTCGTTTATTTGGAGGGGATTGCGGCGGAGACTGGGACGACGATTTTTCTGGAACCGCTGAATCGCTATCAGGACCACATGATTAATTTGCTGGGCGATGCGCGTCGTTATATTGAGACGAATAGCTTGAAACATGTGAAAATTATCGCGGACTTTTATCATATGAATATTGAGGAAGATGGGATTTCAGAGGCACTGCACGCGAATCGTGATTTAGTGGAGCATGTGCATGTGGCCGACAATCATCGCTATCAGCCTGGCAGTGGATCGCTTGATTTTAAAAAGCATTTCGACCAGTTGAAGGCGGATGGTTACGACGGATTCTTGACGTTTGAATGCCGAGTTCGTGCGGAAGATCCGGAAAAAGCATACAAAGATGCATTGGAACATTTGAAGAGCTGTAGATAATAGTAAGCTGCCTCTGAAATCCGATTTTGGGGGCAGTATTTAGAGGGGGAACATGAAGTGAAGAAAGTGGCGATTATTGGCGCGGGGCAAGTGGCCGAGAAGGTTCATGCAGCGTATTATAAAACGCGGACGCAGGAATTGGAGCTGGTTGCTGTCGTTGATCCAGATGCGACTCGTGCGGCGGATTTTGCAGAACAAAACGGTTTTGCGCATAGTTACGTGGATGCGGCGGAGATGTTTGAGACAGAAAAGCCGGATATGGTGAGTATTTGTACGCCGAATCGGTTTCATTTTGATAATGTCATGTTAGCGTTGTCACACGGTTCGGCGGTCATGTGTGAGAAACCGCCTGCGATGACGGCGAATGAGGCGCAGCAGATGCGTGATTTGGCGGTGGAGCGCGGACTTGTTTTGGCGTACGATTTTCATCACCGATTTGCGACGGATATGCGCGATGTGAAGCAGGCTTATGCGGATGGGGTTCTGGGCGAGGTTTACATGACTAAAGCGAAGGCATTGCGCCGTTCGGGGGTTCCAGGTTGGGGCTCATTTACGAATAAGGCATTGCAAGGCGGTGGCCCGTTGATCGATATTGGTATTCACATGCTCGACGCAGCGATGTACGTGTTGGATTTCCCGCAAGTCAAAAAAGTGACTGCCAAAATGTTTCAAAAAATTGGGACAAAGAAGTCGGAAGGGACTTTTGGCACGTGGGACCCTACGAAATATGACGTGGAGGACGCGGTTTTTGCGTTTATTGAATTTGAAAATGGTGGCTTGTTGCAGTTGGAGACTTCTTTTGTATTGCAGATGAAGGAAAGTTCGGTTTTGAATGTGGAATTTTTCGGGGATGAGGCTGGTGCTACGTTGTTTCCAGCGGAGATTTACACGGATCGGGCGGGTGAATTGGTCACGATTTTGAAGAAGGAAACAGCGGATGAGGAACGACATGCAAAAAGTATGCAGGCGTTTGTGGATCGGGTGCTTGGCGCGGATGTGATGGTGGCTGACGCAGAGCAGGGTTATCAGGTTCAGCGTTTGATTGAGGCTATTTACGAATCAGCAGAAAAAGGTGAGAGTGTATATTTATGAGTAGAATCAGTGTATTACGGGAGAGTAAAATAGATCCACATTATTTTGATACGTATGCCAGTTTGATGACGACTGGGAATGGCTATATGGGCGTTCGCGCGGGATTTGAGGAAGATTACCCGGAGCAGACGCGTGGCATGTTTGTAGCGGGAATTTATAATAAAGCGCAAGGGCAAGTGAGTTCTGATTTGGTAAATTTGCCTGATGTGACGCGGTTTGAGATTGAAATTGATGGTGTGAATTTCTCAATGCATAGTGGGGAAGTTCAGGGTTTTGAGCGGGAGCTGGATTTGGCGACGGGTGAGGTGTGTCGCGAATTGGTTTGGCAACATCCGAATGGGAAGCGGTTTGAGCTTTGTCTGAAGCGTTTTGTGAGTAAGAAGGAATTACATAAGGTGTATGCGGAAGTTGCGATTACGAGCCTTTCGGGAGACGCAGATGTGCGGATTCGGACGGGAATTGATGGTCAGCAGACGAACTTTGGGACGCAGCATCTGGTGGAGAAATCGCTTCGTGTGTTTAGCGAAACGTGGATGCAGGGCGATTATGTGACGACGCAAAGTGGGCAGGATGTGACGGTGACGTCGATGATTAGCGCGCCCGGAAGTTTTGCAGCGAAGAATCGGCAATTGCTTGTGACGGTGAATGAGAAGTTGGTGGCGAATGAGCCGTTTTCGCTGGAAAAGGTAAGCGTTATCGCGACGAGTTTAGAGACGGATAACCCAGCGGAATTCGGACTTGGCGAAATCCGCGAGGCAAGGAGTTATGAGGAAGCTTTGGCGGAATCACGCGCTTCTTGGCAGGAATTTTGGCAGGATTATCGGGTTGAGGTGACATCGGAAAATGCGTTTGATCAGTTGGCCCTGGATTTTGCAACGTATCATCTGGAAGCGATGACACCGGCTCACGATGAGCGTTTTAGTGTTGGGGCGAAAGGGCTGACGGGTGAGGGTTATAAGGGTCACGTGTTCTGGGATACAGAGATTTTTATTGCACCGTTTCATTTGTATAATCATCCGGAAAAGGCGCGGAAGTTGTTGCGTTATCGTTATCTTCATTTGGAACAGGCACGTGAAAAAGCGGCGATTAATGGCTATCAAGGGGCGTTGTTTCCATGGGAGAGCGCATTTAGTGGAGAAGAAGAGACCCCTGAATTTGCAGCGATTAATGTTCGGACTGGGAAGCGTCAAAAAGTAGCGTCGGCTCTTGCGGAACACCATATCGTGGCGGATGTTGCGCATGCTGTGGTTAATTATTATGAGGCGAGCCAAGATGAACTGTTTATGGAACATGATGGTTTGCAAATTTTGCAGGAAACGGCGCGTTTTTGGTTAAGTAGGGCTGTATTAAAGGAAGGGAAATATGTTATATTAGATGTAATCGGTCCGGACGAGTATACGGAACATGTGGATAATAATGCATACACGAATTATTTGGCGCACGAAAATGTGTATCAGACGTTGCGCTTTATGGCGAAATATGGTCAAAAACATACGACGTTTTATGATTTATGCGAGGCGTTTCTACGGAAAATTTATTTACCGCAGGCGGATGCTTCGAAATTGATTCCGCAAGATGATACGTTTTTGGATAAACCGGAAATTGATTTGACGGAGTATAAGGCGCGGCAAGGGTCTCAGGCGATTTTGCTGGATTATTCGCGGGCGGAAGTGAATGAGATGCAGATTTTGAAGCAGGCGGATGTGGTGATGTTGCTTTATTTGATGCCGAATCTGTTTGGAGAGGACATTGTGGCGCGGAATTTGGACTATTATGAGGCGCATACGATTCACGATTCTTCGCTGAGTAAGGCGATTCATGCGATTGTGGCGAATCGGGTTGGTCAGCAGGATAAGGCGTATCGGTTCTTCGAGGAGGCATGCCGAATTGATTTGGAGGCGGCTCCTGGTGGGACGGATGAAGGTGTGCATGCCGCGTCGCTCGGTGCGATTTGGTTGACTGCGATTTTCGGATTTGGCGGTGTAGCGATTGCGGATGGCGAGTTGCATTTGAATCCGCGACTGCCCGCTGGATGGAAGCGTTTGGCATTTTCATTTGTATGGCATGGAGAGCGCTTGGAAATCGAGTTGGAGCCGGACAAAATTCGGGTGACAAAAGAGACGACAGCGCCAATTCAGATTCACATTTTTGGCGAGAAGCACAGTATGACGACAGGACTAGAAATTTAAATTTTGGAAGGAAGAGCGATCATGAAGGTAGTCATTGCCCCAGATTCATATAAGGAAAGTTTAACAGCGCAGGAGGTTGCCGAGGCGATTCGAGTGGGATTTGCTGGCGTATTTCCGGACGCGGAGTACCGGCTTTTGCCTGTGGGCGATGGCGGGGAAGGAACGATTGCGATTCTTGCGGCGGCGTCTGGTGGCGTGGTGGAGGAAGTGCGCGTGTCGGGGCCGCTGGGGGATGTTGTGACGGCGAAAATGGCGTTTAGTGCGGATCGGACGCGTGCGTTTATTGAGATGGCGGAGGCGTGCGGCTTGCATTTGGTGCCGCTTGCAAAACGTGATCCGCTCGAGGTGAGCACGGCGGGTGTTGGCGAGTTGATCAAGCATGCTCTGGACGCGAAGGTGCGGGAAATCGTGATTGGTGTCGGCGGAAGTGCCTCGCATGACGGCGGAATCGGCATGGCTGCAGCACTTGGCGCGCGATACTATAATTTACGTGGTGAGCAGCAGACTCCGATTGGTGCGAATTTGAGTGCGATTAGCTCGGTTTCGCTGACGGATCTCGATTCGAGGCTCACGGAAACAACGATTCGGATTGCGGCTGATGTTGAGAATCCACTATGTGGCGAGAACGGCGCGGCTGCTGTTTTTGGACCGCAAAAAGGATTGGTGCAGGACAAGATTGCGAGCATTGATAACGCGATGCAAGGCTTTTATTCGATTTTTGAGCATGATGTACGCACGTTGCCAGGAAGTGGTGCTGGTGGCGGAATGGGCGCTGGTTTGATGCTATTTACAGGTGCAAAATTCGAACCGGGAATTGAGCTAGTTTTGCGGGAGTTGAAGATGGAAGAAGCGTGCGCGGATGCTGATATTATCGTAGTTGGCGAGGGTCGCATGGACGGTCAGACTGTTTTTGGAAAAGCGCCGATTGGTGTTGCCAACTGTGCGCCTGAAAACGCGACGGTAATTGGGATTTGTGGTAGTATTGGAGATGGAATTGAAGCGGTTTATTCGAAAATAGATGCGGTGTTTCCGACGATTGCAACAGCTGGGACGCTCGCTGAAATTTTGCCTAAAACGCGTGAAAATATCGAACGAACAGCCCGAAATGTGGCGGTTCTGCTGAAGGGGAGAATATAGTGAGACAGTTAGAAGCAGTAATTTTTGATTTAGATGGAGTCATCACAGACAGCGCGCACTTTCATTATTTGGCTTGGAAGCAACTAGCAGCGGACATTGATATCGAGATCGACGAGGCGTTTAATGAGACGCTAAAAGGAATCAGCCGGATGGATTCGCTCGACTTGATTTTAGCAAAAGGTGGACGTGAAAAAGACTTCACATTGGAGCAAAAAGAGGAATTGGCGGCGAAGAAAAATGCGCATTACGTGGAGTTGTTGAAAGACTTGTCTCCCGCAGATATCTTGCCGGGCATCAAGCCATTGCTCGACGCGATTCGCGCGGCAAACTTGAAAATCGCCTTAGCTTCGGTTTCTAAGAATGCGCCAATGGTTCTTGCGGCACTTGGCTTGACAGATAGTTTCGACTACCTAGCCGATGCGGCAAAAATCACGCATTCCAAACCAAATCCAGAAATCTTCCTAGTAGCAGCAGCTGGACTTAGTGTGGAGCCAGCAAATGCAGTCGGAATCGAGGACGCACAAGCTGGTGTGGAAGCCATTAAATCCGCTGGTATGAAAGCGATTGGCGTTGGAACAGGGCTCATCGGGACCGACGAATTAGTCAGCGATACATCGAAATTAACACTAGCAATGATTCAAAAAGTATTCCAAATTTAATATAAAAAAGTAGCGTGAAAATCGGATTTCGCGCTACTTTTTTGCTTAGTTTGGGTAATAAATAATCATGCTCAGCCGACACACATCCGCACTCGCATTCGTATACACATGCTCCTGATCCGCTTTGAAACGAATCGAGTCACCATCTTTAGCCTTCAACTCTTCCCCGTTCGTCGCAATCACAAGCTCCCCTGAAAAAACGTTGATAAACTCCTCCGTACCATCTGGGTGAGGCGTCGATTCAAGCCGTCCATCTGGATCAATCTCCAAATAGTATGTCTCAAAGCGACGTTCACTATCAAACGTAAACATCGGATAGTTGCGACATTTTCCATCATCAGCAATAAGCGGTTCCCGGGTTTTACGATCAATCACTTCATAATCAATCTTCGGTTTCGTTACGAGTTCTGTAAAAGAAACCTTCAAGCCATTCGCGATTTTCCACAGCGTCGATATCGTTGGATTAACGTCCCCACGCTCGATCTGTCCAAGCATACTCTTACTGACACCAGTGAGTTTCGCTAGTTCATCGAGGCTGAGGCGTTTTTTCTGACGAGCTAATTTTAGGTTTTCTGAGACGACGGCACTAATATTATCCACTATTATATCCTTCTTTCGCATTGACAATATAACGCACGTAATGTATTGTATACTGTATAAACGTTATAATATCCTTTTTGTGTATTATATCATCCGGCGAGAGGAAGGTAAAGAATATGTTCAATATCGCAGCATTTTTATCTTATATATTTTTGACAGCGTACACACCAGGACCAAACAACATTATGGCGATGTCAAATGCGAGTAATGACGGCTTTAAAAAGAGTTTTAAGTTCTGTTTAGGCGTTTTGGCAGGCTTTTTTGTTATTGTGCTGGCTTCCGCGATTTTTAGCGCAGCGTTATATGATTTTATCCCAACGATTGAGCCATTTATGCGTTTTATCGGAGCCGCGTATATTTTATGGCTCGCTTGGATGATTTTACGAGACAAACCGAAAAATCCGAACGCGAAAAAAGTGCGCTTAGATCCAAATTGCTTTTTTACAGGCATGGTGATGCAGTTCGTGAACGTAAAGGTGATTTTATACGGAATTACGACGTTTTCAACGCTTGTTTTGCCGTACTTTAGTGGTGTGTTCCAAGTGTCGCTTTTCATCTTAATTTTAACTATCGTTGGCTTTTCAGGGACATGTTGCTGGGCGATGTTTGGTTCGATTTTCAGCAAGGTATTGGCAGAACATAAAAAAGGCCTGAACATTGTAATGGCGCTATTACTTGGTTACTGCGCGGTCTCGATTTTGGTGTAAAAATGTGTATTGTATTTTAGCACGCGAAGTAGTAAAATAAACTAGATATGCAGAGTTCAAAATACTGCGAGAAAAGGGAGAAAAGGCATGCTATTTAGTACGACGACATTTTTATTTGTATTTTTACCAGTTGTGTTAGCTATTTATTTTATCACGCCGAAAAAATTAAAAAACATCATGTTATTGCTAGCCAGCTTATTTTTTTATGCGTGGGGAGAACCGAAATTCATCTTTGTTATGTTACTTTCGATTGCGCTTAACTATGTGTTTGGACTGCTTGCGGACAAGGCGAAGCGGGACGGGAAGCACGGCAAGTTAGTCATTGCATTGATGGTTATCGGGAACCTAGCTGTTTTAGGGATTTTCAAATATGCGAACTTTGTTGTGTTTAATTTGGAAACATTGTTTGGCACGAATTTTGAGTGGACGGCGATTGCGTTACCGCTCGGAATTTCGTTTTATACATTCCAGGGGATGAGTTATGTGCTGGACGTTTATCGTGGCGACGGTCGCGTGCAGAAAAATCCGCTAAATATTGCGCTATACATATCGCTATTTCCGCAACTTGTGGCGGGACCAATTGTTCGATATCAAACGGTTGCCGATCAAATTGAGAGTCGAAAAGTCGATCTTAGCTTATTCACGAGTGGAGTTAAGCGTTTTATTATTGGCTTGGCGAAAAAGATGTTTATCGCAAATAACTGCGGACTTGTGGCGGATCAGATTTTCCAAAGTCAGGGTGGCGGTTTATCGGTCGGAACGGCGTGGATTGGTCTGATTTTCTATTCACTGCAAATTTTCTTTGATTTCTCGGGATATTCCGATATGGCGATTGGGCTTGGACGAATGTTCGGCTTTAAATTCCTCGAGAACTTTAACTATCCATACATCGCGAAATCGGTATCAGAATTTTGGCGGAGATGGCACATTTCACTTGGAACGTGGTTTAAAGATTACCTCTATATTCCACTCGGCGGGAATCGTGTTTCTCCTATTAAGGTATACCGAAACTTGGCGATCGTCTGGCTGGCAACAGGGATTTGGCACGGCGCAAGTTGGAATTTCCTACTTTGGGGCGCGTATTACGGACTATTTATCATGCTCGAAAAAGCCTTTTTAGGTAAAGCATTATTAAAAATTCCTGCGGCGTTACAACACGTGTATGCACTCATCGTCATCATCTTCGGTTGGCTTCTATTCCGAATCGACAACGTGAGCGATATTTGGAGTTACCTGGGTTCGATGTTCGGTTCTGGCGTATTTTGGGATGCGCGTGCGACGTATTATATGCATGAATATGCAGTTGTCCTGATTGTCGCAATTATCGCATGTACTCCGCTCGTGAAGAACTTATTTGCTAGTGAAAAATTACTCACATTCATGCAAGGTCATCGAATATTGTATGCAACAAAAGATGTGGCGACGCTTGCCATTCTTGCTTTCATTTTCATATACTCCGTCGCGCTTGTTGTAGGCTCGACCTTCAATCCATTCATTTATTTCAGATTTTAAAACGTTAGGAGAATCACTGTGAATAAAAAACTATTCAACATATTACTATCGGCAGGATTTCTACTCTTTATTTTCGGCGTCTTTTTCTTCTACCTTTTTGCTGGGAAAAATCAAGTTTCGATTTTGGAGAGTCGCAATTTGGCGCAAAAACCAGAATATAGCGCGGATGCAGTGACGAGTGGCGATTATATGAGAAAATGGGATGTCTTTTTTAACGATCAGTTCCCACGTCGCGATGCATTTACAGAATTGAATATGCGTGTGAATCAAGTCGCGCTAGGTCAAGATGTGTATAAAGATGTATACGTGGCGCCAGATGGCTATTTATTAACAAAAGTGGAACAATATACGAAGGCGGATGCGGATAAAATCGCTGAGCGTGTGAACAATGTCGGTAAAATGTTGCAAGCACAAGGTGTTTCCACAAGCCTAGTTGTCGTTCCAAATAAGTCAACGGTGTTTGAAGATAAGTTCCCGACATACTATCCTAGCTTTGGACGTGATGGCTACGAACGCTTGATGCCGCTCATTAATAAAAAATACGTACAAAATATCGACGTTTCGAAAGTCCTTTACAAAAATAAGAACGAAAAAAATATGTTTTTCTACACGGATCACCATTGGCAAGCTAAGGCCGCATTTCTCGCTTCGGAAAAAGTAACGAAAGCGATGAACCCAGGCGTGACGCAGTTGACGAAGGATGATTGGACGTGGCAATTAGAAGGATTGCCATTTTACGGTTCGGATGCTCGGAAAACGACGTCTTCACTCGTTTCGAAGTCGGACCAAGTGATGGTTGCCACGCAGAAGAATTTGAGCGCACCGTATAAGTTGGATGTTATTACGGAACAGCGCGATTCCTTGTATGTCAAGAGCCGTTTAACAGACCCCGCAGTGTATGCAAATCGTTACACGACCTATATTGGGACGGATTATCCAGAGGTGCATATTAAAACACCAGATCCGCTGACACAGAAGAATTTGCTAATTTTCAAAGATTCCTATGCGAATGCATTTATTCAGTTTATCGCGCCGTACTATGCAAATGTACACGTACTCGATTTGCGCTACTATAAAAATCTAGACTTACATGCATACGTGAAAAAATACGAGATTGACCAGGCGTTGTTGTTTTTCAATAATAATTCGATTTATGCGACACCACAATTAACAACATTCAACTAGGAGGCGAAGCAATGTTAACGCAAGAAACGATCATGCAAGTCGCGACAAGTGAGGCAAACGCAGGAGATTTTCCAAAAGTTGTGCAAGGTTTCAAGGCGGCCGGCGTTGTGAAATATGATTACCTCGTTGAAACTGGAATGTACGTTTTCTGGGATGCAGAGGGTACAAAAGTCGAAGCGCAATTAAACGGCGTACCGAAAAGTGTGGCTGCGAAATCATCCGCAACTGGAATAAAGAACGCAGTCAAACAAGCACAATCTGGCAAAATTGATTTCGAGCAGTTTTGCGAGTTGGCAGGCGCGGCAGGTGTTCCAGTTTGGCATTCGGATTTGGCTGAGATGATGGTCACATATGAAGACGGTGCTGACATGGTATTACTACAAGAACCGATTCCAACCGTTAAATAAACATGAAAAAGAGATGGCTCAAGTTGAGAATCTCTTTTTTCATATGTATAATTTTAATAAATAAGGGTATAAGGTAATAATGTCGAAGGGGACATGGAAGAGGGGGAAATTAGCGTATGCATTTGCTGATTATTGGTATCATTCTTCTTGGAATTGGACTTTTTATTTTTAAACCGCAAAATCGTGAGGAGTAACATAATAAAACTCTAGAAAACCGATGAAAAAATCGGCGCTCTAGAGTTTTTCTATTTCTCGTATAAAAGACAACTAAGATAGGCAAACAGCAATCCGTCCGTCTTACGTAGCGACAAGTTCGTCAATTCCTGAAATTTATCGATCCGGTATTGAATCGTGTTGCGATGCATGAATAAGGCTTTCGCGGTCATGCTCAGATTCCCTTGCTGCTCCCAAAGTGCTTTAATAAGCGGTTTCCAAGTCTCGTCTTTCTCAAAAAGCTGGCCGATTTCCTGTGCCAGCAAACTGTTCGTCAATTGTGCGGCAATCATCGGCAGGCAATTGGATTCAACGGTTTGCACGAGCTGATTAGAATTTTGGCGGAATAGGCGTTGTTCCTCGGCAAATAAGTCTCGGAGCAGCGCCGTTTTCTCGTGGAACAAGCCCATAAAAAAGTGAACCGGGATATAAAAATCACTTTCAAGCGTTGTTGCGATGGCATCGAGTTCTTCTTCACCGAGCAAAGAGCCTGCAATTTTTTCAATCAGAACACCGTAATCTTCGGTCAGCATGAGGATTTCGGTATCTTGCGCGAAGAAGCTGACCAACGCTTTTTGCCATTCGAGTACTGTTTTTTTGGAAGGGGCTGCGGATTGGATTTGGAATTGGATAATTCGATAAAAATGCGGCTCTGTATGGATTTCTAGCTCGTCTTGCGTGAATAGTAAAGCATGCCATTCTGTGAGTCGTTCGTTTTTGAAAACGGGTGCTGGTGCTTGGAAAAGGGTTTGCAGCAACGCGGTTTCTTCTGGTGTTAGCGTTTTCTTTGGAATCGCGAAATAATATGGATTCGCATAAAAGAAGAGGTGCGTTGAATTTATTTTTAACGGTTTTTCGGAATATGTAAGGTCGGGATAGCGCTCTTTCAGTTTTTTTATTTGCATCGTTCTAGCCTCGCTTTCTACTATATTTATTGTGTCAAAACCGCTTGTTAAAGTCAAATTTGATTGCGGTGGGAACTTATATTCGTTATAATGAGTAAAGTTGATAACGCAACCATTTTGCGATTGGAAAAGAGGAAAGCTATGGTAAAACAATATGAGATTATGGCAAAATCGATGTCGATTGTGAATCGGTGTGGAAATACATTTAAATTAGATCGGTTAAAGAAGTATGGTCTGGGTGTTGGGCAGTTACGCTATATTGCGACGCTCTATCGTTATGGTGCTATGTCACAAGATGAGATTGTGAAGCGTTTTATGGTGGATAAGGCGAATGTGGCGAGACATATTCAGCGATTAGAGGAGTTAGGCATGATCCGCCGTGAAGTGAATCAGCAGGATAAGCGTAAACATATTGTTTATTTGACGGATAAAGGGCGATTGATACAACCGGTTATTGAGGAAACGATGCAGGACTGGTCTGATATTCTGACAGAAGGTTTCTCGGAGACCGAAAAGGAACAATTGATTCATTTATTGTTGCGGATGGTGGATAATGTGCAAAATCATGAAAAGGCGGGTGAGTAGATGAAGGAACAAAGTAAGCGCTTAGGTGAGGATAAAATTGGCTCGCTGATGTGGCGGCTGTCGGTTCCGGCTTTTATCGGGATGTTCGTGATGGGCATGTACAACATTGTCGATACAATTTTCGTGGCTCGGGGCGTTGGTTCGCTTGGTGTCGCGGCGCTCTCCATCGCGTTTCCTGTGCAGATGATTATGATGGCGATGGCCGCAATGTTTGGAATCGGCGGGGCGTCGATTATTTCGCGGGCACTTGGCGCTGGAAAAGGTGAGGAAGCAAACCGGGTGTATCATCAGGTGATTTGGCTTGTTGTCATCTCAAGCTTGGTGTTGGCGATTATCACGTTCATTTTCCTTGATCCACTGGTGACAATGTTTGGCGCGACGCCGGAGATTCACCAGTACGCAAAGGATTTCTTGCAAATTTTGCTGCTGGGCTCGGTGTTTCAAACCTTTGCGATGGCGATGAATAACATTGTTCGTTCGGAGGGAAATGCGAAAATAGCGATGTTGACGATGATTATTTCGGCCGTTTTGAATATGATTTTGAATCCGATTTTTATTATGGGGTTGGATATGGGAATTCGTGGCTCGGCTTTTGCGACGTTGATAGCGCAAGCGGTTGGCGCGATTTGGCTGTTGATTTACTTCCTATCTGGAAAAAGTTCGCTGACGTTAAAAGGATTCCGCTTCTATATTGACTGGAAATTATCGGGGAGCATTATGGCGATTGGTTTCCCGTCGTTTATCATGATGTCAGCTGGGAGTATCGTGTCGATTTCGGTCAACTGGATGCTCAATATTCATGGTGGGACGATGGCGATTGCGGCGTATGGCGTGGCGAACAGAATCGCGTCGTTCATGATTATGCCGATTAATGGGGTGACACAAGGGATGCAACCGATTGTCGGCTTTAACTACGGCTCACGAGAATATAAACGCGTGGTGAAAGCAGTGAAACTATCAATTGTTGCGGCGACTGTAATGTCCGTCGTTGCTTTTGCGGTGGTGGAACTGTTCCCAGACCTTCTAGTCAGCGTCTTTACGGATGATAAGCAATTGCTAAAAGATGGCGCGCATGCGGTGCAAATTGTCTTGTTAGCCGCG
This sequence comes from Paenilisteria portnoyi, assembly GCF_014322795.1. Lineage (GTDB taxonomy): Bacteria > Bacillota > Bacilli > Lactobacillales > Listeriaceae > Listeria_A > Listeria_A portnoyi. Next base: position 5,706 of record NZ_JAASTT010000018.1, on the reverse strand, counting down.
CCAACGATTGGTTTCCAGATTGTTTGCGGGGGCTTGTATCAAGCGTTAGGCCGGGCGCGGATTTCCTTCGTCATTTCGCTTATGCGTCAGATTATTTGCTTGATTCCGCTACTCTTAATTTTGCCGAATTTCTGGGGATTGGATGGCGTCTGGTATGCCTTCCCACTCGCAGATGTCGGAGCGTTCACCGTTTGTTTGATTATCATGTTGCGGACGTGGCGTGGTTTATTTAAAAATCCAGAAATGGTTTAAAAGGAGGAGATGACTATGTCTGAAATCATTACATCTTATTGGGAAGCATTTGCAAAGGAACAGGGCTTAGATTTGGCTTGCCCAGATGCTTGGGCGTTTGGTTACGGAGCTGAAATGGCAGATCGGCTGGGAGCGCTTGTAGTGGATGGCGTTAAAACAGCTTCATGCGCGGCGCATTGTGTACATGAAATCGAAGGCGAGCGAATCCCTGAAGTTGGGGAGTATAATATCGTTTTAGATGGGAAAAACGAACCATTAGTGATTATCCGTTATACCGAAGTAGAACTTGTGAAAATGAATGAGGTGTCGCAGGATTTTGCGAGGTCAGAGGGAGAAGGCGATCTTAGCTATGAGTATTGGTATGAGGCACATGTGAGGTTCTTTACGTCGGAATTAGAGCAATTTGGATTGACGTTTACACCGGATTTATTGCTTGTATGTCAGCGGTTTGAAGTGGTTCACGCGAGATAAAAATAAAGTCGTGCCCTCGATGTTCGAAGTAAGGGCACGACTTGTCTTATTTTAATTCAAATTTAGGAACTTCTAAAAAATTAGAAATCGTGACAACCGCAGCACCGAATAAAATGGCTTCTTCGCCGAGGCTGGCTTTTTTGATTTCGATATTTTGTGCGGTCAAATGCGGTAATTGCTGTTTTATTTGCTCTGGGAAATCGGGAATGAGGCGGCTGATTTCGCTATGAATGGCAACCACTTTTGGGTTATAGAGGGTGATAACATTATGAACGGCGATGCTCAAATAGTCCACCATATTCTCGATTAGTTTCGTAGCAATCGAGTCGTTCGCAGCATAGGCGCGGTATAGGTCTGGAATGATAGCTTCCGGATTTTTTGTGATGTCGCGATAGGTGTCTAAAATCACTTTTTCAGAGCTGTAGGTTTCAAGACATCCCTTACCACCGCATGTGCAATGATTTCCGTTTGCCTGGACAATCATGTGACCAATCTCGCCGCTGAGGCCGTTTTCGCCAGTGTAAAGCGTGTCGTTCGTGATGATTCCGGCACCAACTCCGGCGTGAATACTAATGCAAACGAGGTTATGGTATGCGCTATGCTTGGCGTGTTCACTGAGTGCGAGCAGATTCGCTTCGTTTTCTAGGAAAATCGGATAGTCGAAGTGTTCTTGCAAGGTTTCGGCTAGCGGGAAATCGGTGAAATCATAGGCAGGCGTGAAGTTGATCTGGTTGTTGTGGACAATACCGTGAATTGCGATGGTCATACCAACGATGCCAAAAGGTGATTTTGGAAGCTTCGCGGTGATTTCTTGGATGATGGTGACTAAATCAGAGGTGATTGTTGCTTTTTCTATGGTTCGGAAGGGAAGCAACTTACGATTTCGGATGGTGCCATCTAGGTAATGAATCATCGTATCTATGTAATCGTAGCCAAGATCCACGCTAATCGCGAAACCCGCGGCTTTATTTAGCTCGAGCATAATCGGTTTGCGACCGCCTTGAACGGTACTTTCGCCGATGCCAACTTCTTTAATTAGTTTTTGTTCAATCAGACTTTTGACGATGGCGGAAACACTTGCTTTGTTTAGGCCGATTTTTTCGGAAAGATTCGCGCGTGAAAGCGGACCGTCGTTAACGATGACACTCAAAACCGTGCGTTCATTGGCTTCTCTAATTCCAGTTCGATTTGCAAACATTGTGGTACCCCCTTGTTCTCTTATCTATTGTAGCGATAAAAGAAGGCTTTGTCGAATAAGAAAGCGCTTGACAAAATGTTACGTTCGTATTATTATGGTGTTAGTTAGTTTATCATGCTAACTAACTTGATGAGGAGGGACCGATAATGAAATTTACAGATGGTATTTGGCTCGTAAAAGAGGGTTTTGAAATCCAGAATCCGAAAGAAGTATTTGACTATAGTTTGAAAGCGGATACAGTTACCGTTTTTGCTCCTTTTAAAAAAATTAAATCGCGTGGGGATACGTTAAATCTTGGTTTGATGACGACGGAAATTAGTTCGCCGCGAGAAGACGTGTTTACGGTTCGTTTGAAGCATCATGATGGCGGAGAGCGTAAGTCGCCTGCATTTGGGATTAACGAGCAGCAAGTTGCTTTGAAAACGACGGATGATGAGAAAGCGATTACAATCCAAACCGGTGATTTGAAAGTTGCGATTGATAAGGGAAATTATGCGTTATCTTTTTATGGAAATGGGCATTTTTTGACGAAATCGGATGTGAATGGCCAAGGTTACGTTACGTCTGCGAATCAGAATTACATACGCGAACGGCTTGATTTGGGCGTTGGAGAGAATATTTATGGACTTGGCGAGCGCTTCACGAACTTTGTGAAGAATGGCCAGACGGTAGATATTTGGAATAAGGATGGTGGCACGAGTAGTGACCAGTCATACAAGAATATTCCGTTTTTTGTGAGTAATAAAGGCTATGGCGTATTTGTGAATCATCCCGAGCATGTGTCGTTTGAGGTTGGTTCGGAGCATGTGTCAAAAAACCAGTTTAGTGTTGCGGGTGAGACGCTTGAGTACATGATTATTTACGGTCCGACGATGGAGGGAATTCTGCGGAAGTATACGGATTTGACTGGGAAACCTGCATTGCCGCCTGCTTGGTCGTTTGGTTTATGGCTCAGCACGTCGTTTTGTACGGACTATGATGAGGCGACGGTGAATTCGTTTATCGACGGGATGAAGGAGCGCGATATTCCACTTGATGTGTTCCATTTTGACTGTTTCTGGATGAAGGATTTTGAGTGGTGTAATTTTGAATGGGATCGTCGCGTTTTCCCGGAACCTGAGAAAATGCTCGCGAACTTGAAGGCGAAGGGTCTGAAAATCTGCGTTTGGATTAATCCGTATATTGCTCAGAAGTCGGCGCTTTTTGCGGAAGGTAAGGAGCATGGCTATTTCATCAAAAATAAAGACGGTTCTGTGTGGCAGTGGGATTTGTGGCAAGGTGGGCAAGCGATTGTTGACTTTACGAATCCAGCGGCGTGTGCGTGGTATCGCGACAAGTTGAGTGCGTTGATGGACATGGGCGTGGATGCGTTCAAGACGGATTTTGGTGAGCGAATTCCAACTGATGTGCAGTATTTCGATGGTTCTGATCCTGAAAAAATGCATAACTATTACGCGTATATTTACAATGAAGTCGTGTTTGATTTATTGAAGGAAAAGCGTGGCGAGCAGGAAGCGGTGTTGTTCGCGAGATCGGCAACAGTTGGATCGCAAAAATTCCCGGTTCATTGGGGCGGCGATTGCCTTTCTACGTATAGCTCGATGGCGGAATCGTTGCGTGGCGGGTTGTCGTTTATGCTATCTGGATTCGGCTTCTGGAGTCATGATATTGGTGGATTTGAAGAGGGTGCGACGCCTGATATTTACAAACGTTGGACGCAATTCGGCCTGTTGTCATCGCATAGCCGCTATCATGGAAACGTGGAATATCGCGTGCCGTGGATTTTCGATGAGGAAGCAGTGGACGTGACGCGGAAATTTACGAAGCTGAAAATGCGTTTGATGCCGTACTTGTTCAAGCAAGCGGTGACGGCGCACAAGGATGGTATGCCGATGATGCGTCCGATGGTGCTTTCATATATGGAAGATCCAGCTGCGGCAACGCTTGACCGACAATACATGCTGGGTGAGAATTTGCTCGTAGCTCCGATTTTTAACGAAGAAGGTCGCGGCGAATTTTACCTTCCAAAAGGCAAATGGACGAATATCCTGACTGATGAAGTTTACGATGGTGGCACGTGGGTTAGCGAGCATCATGACTACATGAGTTTCCCACTTTTGGCGAAGGAAAATAGCATTATTGTATGCGGTTCGCGGGATGATCACGCGGAATACGATTATGCGGAAAACCCAACGATCCATGTTTATGGTTTTGAAGCGGCTAGCACAAGCGCAGAAACGGTGATTTACCAAGCGAACGGCACGCAAAAAGCGACAATCCGCGTTGAAAATACCGGTTCTGAAATAACAGTTCACACAGAAGGTTTAGCAAACTACGAAGTCATCTGGCATAAACAACACGAATCGGGTACAAAAATAGTCCAAACATCCGAAAAAACAGTAAAACTATCATAAAAAATCGAGCCCGTCTCTTCATTGAGATGGGCGACTACTAAAAAAGGTGGGAAATTTGATGGAAGCAACAGGAAGAATATCGACGGAACAGCCATTGAAAGCAATGGTGCCATGGAAAGAACGAATTAGTTACGGTTTAAGTGATACAGCATGTAATCTAGCATTTCAAGTTATTTCGACCTATTTAATGTTTTTCTATACAGATGTATACGGACTAAGCGCTGCGGCAGTAGGAACCCTATTTCTAGTCGCGCGTGTCATCGATGCTTTTGATGGACCGATTATCGGGATTTTCATCGATCGTACCAATACACGATGGGGCAAAAGTCGACCATTCTTCCTCTGGTTCGCGATTCCATTTGGCCTCATGTGCGTACTAACCTTTACGACACCAGGCTTTGACGACGCTGGAAAATTGGCATGGGCTTATATCACATATATTTTAGTAGGTATTTTATATTCTTGCGTGAATTTGCCAATCACATCGATTTTGCCAAGTTTGACGAATAACCCGCAAGAAAGAACAGTACTGGGAACAGTTCGCCAATTCGGTGGAACGCTAGGACAAATCATTGTAACCGTATTCACTTTGCCAATCGTAGCAGCACTTGGAAAAGGTGACGACCAAAAAGGCTTTTTCCTCACGATTTTGATTTTTTCGATTGTGGCTGTGGTATTATTACTCAACACTTTCTTCAATACGAAAGAACGGATTGAAAACGTGCAAAAAGTCGTGCGTGTGAAAGATAGTATCCAGGCGATTAAGCGTAACTGGCCATGGGTGATTATGATCTTGATGAACTTCATTTATTGGATGGCTATGACGATGAAAAACCAAACGACGATTTACTTTTTCAAGTATAACTTGGGACGTGAAGATTTGGTGCCGATGATTATGGCGCTCGCGTTTGGGTCACTTTTGACATTGCTGATGACGCCGGCTGTGGCTGGACGATTGGGCAAACGAAACACGATGGTTGGCGGACTTGTTCTGGCGATTATTGGACAAGCGGTTATGGGCATTGGGGCGTATAGCTTGAGCGTGCCGATTATCATTGTCGGTGTTGTGATTAACGCATTCGGAACTGGCTTTATCTCTGGATTGCTTTCGGTTATGCTCGCGGATACTGTCGATTATGGCGAGTGGAAAAGCGGCGTGAGAGCACAAGGTTTGCTGACTTCTGCATCGAGCTTCGGCGCGAAATTCGGAATGGGAATTGGCGGCGCGATGACGGCAGGAATTTTGGCAACAGGTGGTTACCAAGCGAATAAAGTTCAATCTACAAGCGCGCTTCATGCGATTGAGTTCAACTTTATTTGGATTCCGATTGTCGGCTTCGCGATAGCAGCGATAGCGTTGATGTTCTATAA
>NZ_JAASTT010000017.1 GCF_014322795.1 Paenilisteria portnoyi | reverse complement strand
ATGTCTTGCCCTTTGCGCCCATAAGTTTTAGAGCGATCGCGAAGTTCTGCAGGGCTCATTCTGATTTGTCCTGACATACCATCCATCTCCTCTTTTATGTAAATATGTAACAAGGAAATTATACCACGCTTCCATATCTTTGTATATGCTTTTTTTATCTTCCTAAAATAGGTATTTCAGTTCTAATTAACGATTTTTCCGCTAATTTATGTGGAATCAACAGGTTGTCTTTTTCATTATTTTCGTACAGTTAAACTTATGCGTATTTTGGACAAAAAAACATCTATATTTCATATTTTGTTCACAAAATATCCATTGAAAAGAATTCGCTTACATGTTAATATTATCTTGTGATTCACAATATTTATGCAATTCAAAAAAGAAAGGGTGAATGAAAATGAAAAAACTATTTATCAGTCTAGGTCTAGTATTTGCATTCTCACTTAGTTTTGTAGGCATGGGATCCATTGTTAATCCACCAGTTGCGCACGCAGATTATTATAACGGGTATAATGTAGCAAGCATTCAAAGGCATTTAAATAATTTTAGAGAAGCCAGAAATTCAAATTGGATTTGGTGGGATAATGTGAAGTTTTCGAAATTAGTAGTGGATGGGAAATACGGTAGTAAAACGAGAGCAGCTGTTGAGGAGTACCAAAGTAAAAATGGGCTGTATGTTGATGGAATTGTTGGTAGAGACACTTGGGCAAAACTTAGTCATGAATAATTGAAACTGAATCAATAAGCTTCTGTTTATATAACATAATTTCATTGCAGGAATCGTTGTATGGGACCATTTAAAAATGGAGTATACAACGATTCTTGCTTTTTCTATTTTTGACATTTCATAAGGGGATGCTTAGACAAAATAAAAAAAAGCCCTCGAAATTAATCGGGGGCACAATAAGGCTAGATGAAGCTGGCATCCCAGAAAGCGCCATACAACAACGTATAGGACATTCAAAAAATTCCCCTGTGACCAAAGTATACAAACACACTGACGAAAACACCAAAGTAAACACTATTGAAGCATACACCAACTACCGCAAACAAAACGGGATATAAGGGGCAGATTAGGGGCAAAAAAACAGAAAGTGTAATAAAGCATTGCACTGCAACACACTTTATTACACTTTCTGGATACTCATAGTTTATCCACCCCTTACTCACATTTTATCCACAGAAATTATCCACATATCCACAATCACTTTCTACATTTTGTGTCTGAACATTCGTTCCCTACCATATATATCGCTCTATTTCCACAGTATCCACAGGTTATCCACAGATTTTCTGACTTATCCACTAGCGTGAACTCCGGAATCGTTCCAACTCCATAAACCCAGTCATCTAGCGCTTCTTCGATATGTTCTTCACAACTATAAATCGGTTTTTCCAATGCTATTCCTTCTTTCTTATGACACAAACTGTGGATAACCACACTGTGTGTATGTGTTTGTCCCCTTATAATACTTATTATGATAGGCGTAATCTGAATAGGCGTCAACTAGCATTCAAGTTTAATTCGAATTTTTCGATTTTATTTGCCTATTTTTAACTCAATATCTATTTTTCGTATATTTTTATCCCCAGTTATTCATTTTCAAGCTATAAATTATTATATTTTAACTTATCCCCAGATTTTCAAGTTGTTACGCACAAGTTATCCCCATTTTTAATCTATATATCCACAAGTGTTTCTACATTTCGTGTCCGAATACACGTTCTCTACGACATATTGATATTCACTCTTATTCTTATACACAGGTTATCCACATGTTTTTAATTGTTGCTATTACTAAAAATAAACCTATCAACCTTTATATAGCAACAAATAATGAGTTATCTAGTTGCCGTTAATTAAATTTTATTCACAGCTATCCATTTTTCTGTGGATAACTTTTCATTAAAAATCACTCTATAAAGTAGTTATCTATCATAGTCTAGTACCCAGTCTTTATATTGTTCATAAAGTGGCCTAAGCGAGTGCGTTTCGTTCCCCACAATATCCACACCTCTATCATCATATGCATGAAAAATAATATTTGTCCTCGTATTAATAAACCAGCACCTACCATGTAAGCGCGGTTTACGAATGAAATCAACATTTAGAATTGCTTGCAACATTCGGACATAGCGCACATCTTCTATTTTACATTTCAGAATTATCCTGTCCTTCGTAGTTCGCCTACTCTCAAATTCTAACATAAAGCCACCCACCAAAAACATAAAAAACCAAGAATGCATCGCGGCGCATTCCTGGTTCTATTCTCTACAACTTATTTCTAAAACAAATACAACGGTGCTTTCTTCGTCACGCTCTTCGTTCCGACTTTACTCGTAATCCATAGAACTTTCGGTTTTGGACTGTAAAATGGCTTCAGCGTGAAATTCACTAGTGGGCCTTTTTTGAGCGCAATTGGCTTGGTCAATGCTTTTCCAGTGGTATCTTTTAGCTGAATCACCTTGCTCGATGTGTCAGTGAAGGACCACATGATGCCGCCGCTGATGATTCCTTTTTTATAAGTCGGGAGCTGGATAACGGTGTCGAGATAGCCTCCGATTTTCTGGAACGGCTTGGTGTTTAGTGTGTTTTGGCCGATATATAGCGTATCAACGACTGGTAGCTTGCGAATCGGTGTTCCCGCGACGATTTGCTTCACGTTTTTGCTGGTGATTTTATTTCCAGTCACTGTTACGAGCGACGTGCCGAAATAGGTCAGTTTGCCGCCGATTGTCTCGGTTTTTTCCCGGACATCGATGAGCGTTTTGTAATAAGTCGGGATGTCTCCGTTAATCGTGAACGTGTTTTGACGAATCGTAATTCCGGATGCCAAACTGCCGTCGCTCGCTCCGCCGAAAATTCGAATCGGAAAACTGATATTTTGGGCGGTAAATTTATTTTTCTCCACTAAAATGTATTTTGGTGCTGTGTAGGTGTTGCGGAGTCGCAGGTTGAAAGTCATGAAGGAAATCGCGTCGGGACTGTTGATCGTGACGGTATTGTTTTGATAAACGGCGTGCGCGATGCCGCTGCCTCGAATTCCTGTGTAGCCAACGTAACGCGCATTTTTCACGCCCCATTTTTGCTCAATTTTTTGGTTATCGGCGATGCGTTTATTGTTTTCTTTTTGTAGGGAAACCTGATTGCCAGTGATGTAAACGTAGTTATTCGCTGGGCCATAGCTGTCGATTCCACCGTCGAGCATCATATCTGGCGCGATTTTAGCTGCCTTGGCCGCATTATAGTGATAACCGCCAAATCGTTCCATCCAATCGATGACTTTATTATTGCGGATGTAGACGGGGGCTTTGGCGGAACCGTTTCCTTGGTACAAACTGATTCCGGAACGGCCGGAATTCTTCACGGTATTGCCGTCGATTCGTAATCCGTCTGTATAACTTGCGGTGATTCCACTTTGTAATCCTGAATTAAGTATTTGATTATTAGCAATATTTACGTTCGTCGCCTTGGCAATACTTAATGCCGCGGAACCTACTTGATTGGCGTTTAAAATCATGTTTTGAACCTGAATATTGTTTTTTGTCGGTTTTTTGTATACAGCATGATAGTTTGCCGCTGTTTCTACTTTTGGCACTGCGCCGATTTCGAGTAAATGACTTTGATACACGTAAATATTATGTTTTTGAAAATCGTATTTGGGCATATTAGCGTTGTATTGGAGCGTGAAATTCCGCAATTGTAGATTATTCACGGTCGTAACGCCCTTTCCGGTTTCTGTCGTCATCGGCCCGCCATTGAGCGTGATTGTAGAATCAGCTGGATTCGTAGTTGCCCCAATCAGCGTGACGTTTGATTTTAAAATAATACTTCCTACTACTTCAAAATTCCCTTTTGGAATCGTGATGGGTGTTTTGGACGTATTGATTGCGTTTTGCAGCATCTTTGTATTTTGAGCCTTGATTGCAGTTGTGGTCCCTGGTTTCAGATCTAATGTCGTTGCTTTTGCGTTTGCGCCTTGGATGAGTAATCCGCCCATCAAGACCATCGCAAAACTGAGAAGCAGTAAAATTCTTTTTTTCATCTTCACTACCCCCTAATTTTCCGAAAAAGTTAAATAAGATACATTTTAATCGCTTCTACTTTTTTCCTTACATTTTTATAAATGGCTTATTCACTTACTTAAACCTATTTCCCCGTTCCAAAACTTATGTAAACCTTCGTGTAATTATGAACAAATGTGTCGAAATTGTGAACACAACAAAAAAACCGAGTAACAACAGCGAATTGCTCGCTCTTATTACTCGGTTCCCATAGTGTTAAATTTTATTTGTCAGGAGTTTCATCTGAACCATGTAACGCTTCTGGTTCTGTTACTGCGCTACTTGTTGTTTCTGGCTCGTCAGCGGTACGCGGTGCGGAAACAGTCGCAATGACTTCTTCGCCCTCGGTAATCACGTCGTAGTCGCCATTTTTAGGAATATCTGTTACCGTAATCGCGTCACCGATATCAAGATCTGTAATATCGACTTCGACTACTTCTGGTAATTTGTCCGGTGTTGCAGAAACTGTGATTTCATAAAGAACTTGTTGCAGTACGCCGCTTAGCTTAACGCCTTTGGACTCGCCGACAAGGTTAATACTCACCGCTGCTTCTACTTCTTCAGACATGTTTACCGCTAGTAAATCGATGTGCTCGATGTCCCCTTTTAATGGGTCTATTTGGTAATCATGTAATAGTACATTTAATTTTGCTCCGTCAACCGATACTGAAAATACGGCATTTCGGCCGTTATCTCGAACTGCTTTAATAAATGTTAAAGAGTCTACGGAAACTGGCACGTTTTCTGCCTTGTAACCATATATAACACCTGGAATTCTACCTGCATTACGGATAGACGTTATGTTCGAATGCGGTTTTGTTTCTCTTTTCTGGACCTCTAATGTTGTTGCCATAAAAAATCACTCCACTCATTCAATTTATGTTGTACACCTCCATCATATACCCTTTCCTAAAAAAAATGAAACAATAAGGGTTTACAATGCGCTATTTAAGGCTAAAGATAGGAGAAATCCTTTTTAGCAAAAACTGTATCACAACGCTTACATGTTTTTAGTATAACACTTTTTCAAAATCAAGTAGTTCAAGGTTTCACAAATGAAGATTACATGTTATACTGTACTAGTAGATCGTATTTTTGAAGGAGGAATTTAAAAATGAAAGATCATCAAAAAATCATTTTAGTTGGCGACGGAGCGGTTGGTTCTAGTTATGCCTTTGCGTGTGTGAACTTAAATATCGGGCAAGAATTCGGAATCATTGATATAGATAAGGACAGAACGATTGGGGACGCGATGGATTTAAGTCACGCGGTACCTTTTTCAGCGCCTAAGAAAATTTACTCAGCGAATTATAGTGATTGTCACGATGCGGATATCGTTGTTGTTACGGCTGGTACGGCGCAAAAACCTGGCGAAACGAGACTTGATCTTGTGAACCGGAATATACGTATTATGAAATCGATTGTCGACGAGGTTATGGCGAGCGGTTTTGACGGTATTTTCTTGGTGGCGTCGAACCCAGTGGATATTCTTACTTATGCGACTTGGAAATTCTCCGGTTTGCCAAAAGAACGCGTGATTGGTTCTGGTACGAGTCTTGATACGGCGCGTTTCCGGATGTCGATTGCGGATTTCTTGAAAGTCGATGCGCGTAATGTTCATGGTTACATTCTAGGTGAGCATGGCGATACGGAATTCCCGGCTTGGAGCCACACAACGGTTGGTGGTCTGCCAATTACAGAATGGATCAATGATAGTGAGCAAGGCGCGATGGATACGATTTTCGTGAGTGTTCGTGACGCGGCTTATGAAATCATCAACAAAAAAGGCGCCACGTTCTACGGGATTGCAGCAGCACTTGCCCGGATTACAAAAGCGATTTTGAATAACGAAAATGCGATTTTGCCATTGTCTGTGTATATGGATGGGCATTATGGCTTGAACGACGTATATATCGGTGCGCCAGCTGTTGTGAATCGTAAAGGCGTTCGCCACGTTGTTGAGATGAAACTTAACGATCGCGAAAAAGATGAAATGGCAAATTCCGCAGCTACTTTGAAAAAAGTGCTGGATGATGCGATGAAAGATTATTGATAGAGTAAATGAAGGCGTCGATATAATTCGGCGCTTTTTTTGTGTTTTCTGACCAAGTATGCTATTTTAATCTCATAACAACATAAAAATCAGGAGGTAATGAAACATGATTTCAACAACAACGCCGAGTGTTGACGGCAAACAGATTGTAGAATACAAGCAAATCGTTTTTGGAGAAGTAATTACTGGGGTTAATTTCATGAAGGATATTGGCGCGGGATTGCGTAATTTCTTCGGTGGACGCTCAGAAGGGTATGAGCAGGAGTTGGTGGCAGCTCGCGAGGAAGCGATTCGGGAAATGGAAGAGCGTGCGGCGAAACTGGGCGCGAATGCCGTTGTTGGCGTGGATATCGATTATGAAGTACTTGGCGCAGATAATGGGATGTTGATGGTGACGGCTTCTGGGACAGCGGTTGTCGTAGCGTAAAATTAGATATATAACAAAAAAATCGCGTTTTGTCTGGGAGAATGAACTCCTAAACAAAACGCGATTCTTATTTGACGGTCCCGACGGGATTTGAACCCGCGATCTCCTGCGTGACAGGCAGGCATGTTAACCCCTACACCACGGAACCTTTCATGCTGCACCATTTTTGGCACTCCCTTATTAAAACATGTTTCAGCCCCTGCGTCAAGCGATTCCACAAGTTTTTTCAAAAAAAACACGACTACCCGTACAATCCTGATTTGGAACACCAAACCCAAGCGGCCCGACAAATGCTTAGTAGCTAAGCAAAAGCGAGCACCATAGCGAAACTTTTAACGACGCTAATCAATGTTTGTCACACATCGCTACATCAAAAGATTTCAAGTTTTTCCAAAAAATACGACTACCCGCAAAATCCTGATTTGGAACACCAAACCCAAGCGGCCCGACAAATGCTTAGTAGCTAGGCAAAAGCGAGTACCGGAGCGGAATGTACTATAGTACACGAGCACCGGAGCGAAACTTTTAACGACGCTAATGAGCGTTTGTCGGGCCGCTGGCCGCTTAGTGGGTGAAGCCGTGGGACCTCTTTGGATGCTGGTTTGCGCTTGGCAGGATATGTGATTTCTCTAATTTTTCAATGCTTGCTTTTAAATCGCGGACGAAAAGAAGTGCGGAGTCATAGCTGAAATCGCCTTTGATGACGGCGCGCAGGACGACGATTTCTTCTAAGTCTGCGGGTAATGGATATGCTGGAACTTGCCAGCCGCGCATCCTTAGGAAATCGGATAGGTCATATAAATCCCATTTAACATCGGTGTCTTCTTTCAATGTCCACGCCACGACGGGAAGTTGATTGGCGGCGTTTATTATTTCAAACATGCCCAGTTTTTCGAGTTCGCTCGTGATGTATTTGGCTGCTTTTTGCGTGCGGGAGTGGACTTGGCGGAAACCTTCGAAACCAAGGCGCAGGAATAGATAGTATTGGGCTACGATGAGACTGGCGGGACGGGAAAAATTGATGGCCATGGTTGGCATGTCGCCACCTAGATAGCTGACGTTGAACACGAGTTCTTTTGGCAGCCACTCTTTGTCTTTCCAAACGACCCAACCGACGCCGGGGTAGACGAGACCGTATTTGTGGCCGGATGTATTGATTGATTTAACGTTATCCAGACGGAAATCCCATTCTAACTCTGGTTCCATAAACGGTGTGTATAAGCCTCCTGACGCCGCATCCACGTGAATATAAACTTTTACCTTACTTGTTTCGTTATAGGTCGTAATCGCGGTGTCTAGCGCTTTGATATCATCATAACGGCCTGTGTAGGTTAATCCCATGATACCGACGACGCAAATGGTGTAGTCATCGATGAGGTCGATTGCTTTATCGGGATCAAGCGCGAGGCATTCTTTGGTCACTGGAACTTCGCGTAATTCGATATCCCAATAGACGCCGAACTTCTCCCAAACGACTTGATACGCCGATGAAATAATCATGTTTGGACGCTTACTCATATCTAAGCCGAGATCGCGCGCTTGTTTTTTCCAGCGAAAAAGTGCGGCCATTCCGCCCAGCATGCAGGCTTCGGATGAACCGACTGTTGACGTACCAATGAATTCGTCGCGTTGATCGGCGTTCCAAAGATTCGCGATAATGTTGACGCAGCGCTCTTCTATTTCCGCAGTTTGTGGATATTCCGATTTATCGACGGCATTTTTATCTAGCGTATTCATGATAAGTTGTTGTGCTTCGGGCTCCATCCAAGTTTGCACGAATGTAGCTAAATTCTGACGGGCACTGCCTTCATCGCGCAATTCGTCCATAATAAAATCGTACGCGGCCCCAGCTGGCATTGTATCTGCTGGTATTTCGTAACGTGGAAGTGGTTGTTCGGATAAACCTTCCCCATAAAATAACCGTATTTCATCGTGCTTCGAGTCTTTCTTATTCCCACCAAGTAATGCCATGTTTAGCCAGCTCCTTTTTAATGTCTTCTCCGTACCATAGCCTCTTTTGGATAATGGCAAACGTATTTACACTATTCCTCACAAAATAGACACAAAGAAACAGAGAAGCGTCTAATATCCTCTCTGTTTCTAAAAAATTTAATGGATTAGTTCGGCCAAAATACTCGTTTTCTTGTTCGTTTTCACCAACACTTCTCGCGGCTTCTTGACTCAAAATCATCGTTCCAGGGAATCCGTACAGCGTCGTGAGCCCGATTGCAATCGACATCGAAACACTGTAGCCGAGAATTTTACCCATGACAGCGGAGAAGACAACACTTCCGCTTACACCGATTGCGAATGCGATACAAAGTGGACCAATAAGAGCCACGAGGTCATCGACGGAAGATGTAGCTAGCGGACCGAAAATAATGATTAGAATGGCTAACATCATGAGACCGTATGCATCGATGCTAATCATGGTTCCGATGTGAACGATGATGGATGCGACGAGTAGTGATGAAATAAGTGACTTGGTTTTTTTGGAAACAAAATCACTGATTGCCCAAATGAGCATGATAATTGTAAAAGCTGTCACTGGATTCATGATTAATCCCCCCGTTTTGTTGTACGCTTCGTTTTTATTCAATTGTGTGATAACTGAAGCCAAGTCCGTGCACTTCAGATACCGTGTAGGCGATGACAAAAGCTTTTTTGTCTAAAGAATTGATGACTTTCAGGATAGTTTGATATTCGCGGGTTTCCAGAACGACCATCAACATCGTTTTTTCACTACCACTATATCCCCCTGACACATTGAAAACAGTGACACCACGACCCATTTCTTCTAATAATCCTTCTTTGATTTCTTCTATTTTGTGATCGCTCATAATCATCACGGCTTTGCGTTTCTTGAGGCCTGTTTCTAAATAATTCATAATAATGGCAACTAAAATAAGTGAGAGTATGGCGAATAGGAATTCTTCGACGCCGAATATGAAAATATTGAAAATAACAATAATCGAATCGACTAAAAAGAGGCCCAGCGATGTGTTCAAGTTAAAATATTTCTTAAGAATGAGCGGTGGAATCGTTGTCCCGCCACTAGAAGCCTCGATACGGTACAAAATCGCAACCCCAATCGCAAAAATCATACTTCCGAAAATAACGGATAGCAGGCGATCTTGTGCGAGCATCACTTCCGGAATAACGGCAAGTGATAGCGGCAGGAGTAGACTTCCAAGGAATGAGCGGACAAACACGGCGCGTCCTAGGAAAATAAAAGCCAGGATAAGCATGATAACGTTCAAAACGAGTACGGTCATCGCGATTGGAATTCCGAGTGCTTGCTCCGCTAAAATTCCGATACCTGTCACGCCACCTGCTGCAATGTGATGCGGCGCGAGAAAGAGGTTAATACTGGCGCCGATAAGCGTAATAGAGACTGCTACGAGTAGAAATTGCTTTACTAAATGTTTCATTTAAACACCTTCAATCTGATTAGTCTTACCTTGGATTCAGTCTATGAAGGATTGCTTTTGTGTCGCGATTTTTAGCATTGCGAGGTTATTCAGACGCTACTTGTTTCACAATTTCGTATGCTAATGCTGTCGCTTTTTCTAGTTCCCGAATTGGAATGTACTCGTGAACGGTGTGGATTTTTTCATAGCCGATGGATAAGTTGGTTGTTTCTTTGCCTTGTTCGTTAAAAATATTGGCGTCACTGCCACCACCACTTGTTTCGTGATTTGCCGTCATGCCTAGTTTCGCCATCGCTTTGGTCGCGATTTTGACTACGTTTGTTTCGGCATCGAAGTGGTAACCGCCGTACTTCATCTCTACTTTTATTGTAATCGCGCCACCCATTTCTGCTGTCGTTTTTTCAAATAAGTCTTTCATGTGCTGTATTTGTGCCTCGCAAGACTCGCTGTTGATTGACCTAACTTCTGCAACCATCCGAACGTGTTCCATCACGATGTTCGTCGCAGTTCCTCCTTCGATTATACCAATATTGGCGGTCGTTTCAACATCGATACGTCCTAGTTTCATCTGAGAAATGGCTTTCGCGGCGATTTCAATGGCTGATATTCCTTTTTCAGGCTCAATTCCAGCATGGGCTGCAGTGCCGTGAATTTCGATTTCAAGACCCGCATGCGTCGGACTGCCAACTGTGATGCTACCAACTGGACCACCCGTGTCTAAAACAAAACCGTAATTCGCGGTAATCGCACTCATATCAAACGCTTTGATTCCGATTAATCCACTTTCTTCCCCGACTGAAAGCACAAATTCGAGCGTTCCATGCGGCGTGTTGTTTTCCTTGATTAACTGGATTGTTTCCAGCACAATCGCGATTCCTGCTTTATCGTCCGCAGCTAAAATCGTCGTACCGTCTGAATAAATGATATCACCCTTAATTTGCGGCTTGATACCCACGCCTGGTGTAACCGTATCCATGTGGCAAGAAAAGAAAATCGCATCGGCATCGGTGGTTGCGGGTAATCGGCATACTAAATTATTAGCGCCAAAACCTGTTTTTGACATCGTGTCAACTAATCGTTTGCTGTTCACCATTGTTGTCTCCTCCCTTTTTCTCATGATTAATATAGGCAATTTGATTTATACTCTGGATTTTCCCGCTATACTTTTGCCCTAAACCTACTTTGCTATTTATAGTTCACTTGCAAATTTTCCAACCTTACACTAAATATGATAAAACTGTAAGATAATCTTAGTAAATTGTTATGTAAACAGCAGGAAACTCCCATGCGCGCAGGCTATAATGGAATTAGGAAAGGAGCTGTTGAATATGAAAAAATTCTGGCAAGTAATTACAGCGATTGGCGAGACACTCGTAGACCCTGCAAAAATGGCTAAGGAAGTTAATCGTGCGAGCTAATCAGACACAACAAAAACCCCGACTATAGCGCCCATCTTATGAATCAGGGTCTATAATCGGGGTTTATGCATTTATTTATACATTGGGTCCATCGCAACAACGACACTAGCTTCGAGCGTTACATTGGCTCTATTTTCAATTAAGTCATCGATATATTTCGCTATTTCTATGGAAATCGAATGTGACGCGGTTCTGTAAAGCAGGCTCGGTGTATGATCGACTACATAATGTAAAATCCCGTCCACCACATACGTTGGATTCGCAATCGTCGTCGGGTTGCTCGTTTCAATAGCCCCCGCCCGGTCGCAGCTAATATCAATAATAATCGCGTTCTTCTTCAAACGCTGTAAATCTTTGCGATACATAATATGATCCGTCCGTTTCAAATCCCACAAAATCGCATTTATAATCACATCATATTGTGGTAATTCCTCTTGAAATAGCGCTTCTTGATTACGATTATAAATATGAACTTCCGCGCCTAGGTTTTGCAATATTTTTTGTGCGCCATGAGACACGTTGCCCCGGCCCAAAATTGCCACTTTTGTATTGTACGGCATCTCGCCAATCAGTTGGTACGCATGCATAATCGCACCCTCGCCTGCCAGCTCATTATTCACCCAGAAGCAATGCCGATTCATGTAGTCCATATTCTCCCAAGCGTAGGCTTTTACCCCTGATTCTACTAATTTATCCGCGATATCCTGATTTTGTTCCGCATGAACCCAGCCAAATATCGTTTGACCTTTTTGTAAATCGCTCAGAAATTCGGAATCACCAATCTTCGGCTCGCAAATAATAGCTTGGCGGAGCACCTCTTCACGTGGCTGGACATGACAACCAAGCGCCAAATATTCCGCATCTGCTATCCCTAATGCCTCACCATATCCCGTTTCGAAAAAAAGCTGATCTGCATTCGTAATAGTCGTGATATGTTCAGGTAACAAAGCAATTCTCTTCTCGTTTTCCTTGTGACTATTAACAAAACCCATCGTCTTTTTCTTCATTTCTAACATTTTTTTGACCTCCATTATATTTGTGGTATAGACGTTTAGTCTAGTACTTTTTGTTTATACCGACTTTTCCGACTAATAATCCTTTTGAGATATTGCATGGTATGTGGAAACTTGGCCATCTGCGCGTCGTATATACTGCAAATAGCGATTAGATGGATCAACCCGAACAACGTCCAAAAATGAAAGGGCGTACAGATTTTCCTCTATCAATCATTCCTTTCCTATGCGTAACATAAAACAAAACATAATGAAGCTCGCGTAAATCAGCAACCTCTTGCTACCTCAATAGTAACACATAAAAACGATACGATGCTGATTTATGTGAAATTTTTACATACAAAAAGCGGTCCTCGTGTTTCTAGACCGCCTTCCATGTTCACTCATATATCACGATTTCGTCTGTTTTCAAAGATGCCCTCACATCAATGATTCGCTGGTTACTCGAGCCGCGAAACGCCAAATTTGGATCAAATAAATCCTGCTCAAATCGCCCATCAACAAGGACATCCACATAAGAAAGCAACGCCAATTTATCCGATGTTTCCCGCATCAATTCTTCCCACGTATAGCCCGTCCACGACCAAATATCCTTCGCATCGCCAAACAAAGCCCGAATCCGTTTCACAAGTGGCAAACAAACACCCGTATTCAAAAATGGCTCCCCGCCCAGCAGCGTCAATCCTTGCACACTTTCATGCCACAAATCCGCGATAATTCTGTCCTCGAGCTCTTCTGAATACGGCATTCCATAGCGAAACGACTGCGCCGCCTTGTTGTAGCAGCCTTCACAATGAAAAGGGCACCCCGAAACATACAAGCTACAACGAACGCCCTCTCCATCAACAAAATTAAACGGTTTATAATCCGCAATATAGCTCGCCGACAAGGCCTCAGCTCGCCATTCTTTCGGTTTTGGATTATTCATTGGACGACTCCAGATGCTTCACACGTTGCGTAATCTCCTCATGTCTGCCGTGCACCATCGGCCGTTTCATCGGGTTCCCAAGATATCCACACGTCCGCTTCACCACATCCGCCGTCTCGGGGTTCGTATTCCCACATTCCGGACACTTAAATCCTTCCGCGGTTGGCGCAAACTCCCCTTCAAAATCACACTCATAACAACGATCAATCGGCGTATTCGTTCCCAAATAAGCGACGCGCTCATACGCATAATCCCAAACCGCTTCCAAAGCTTTCAGGTTATGCGTCAACTTCGGATATTCACAATAATGAATAAAACCACCCGCACAATACTCCGGATATTCCATCTCAAAATCGAGCTTCTCAAACGGCGTCACTTTTTTGCGGACATCATAATGGAACGAATTTTGATAGTATTCTTTGTCGGTAATATCTTTAATATCACCATATTTAGCCCGATCCAAACGGTTAAACCGATCCGTCAAACTCTCGCTCGGCGTCGAATACACACTAAACCAATAGCCGTACTCCGCTTTCCAATCATCCGCGTAGCCTTTTAGCTCCTTCAAAATTTCCAAAGTAAACGCCTTCGCTTCTGGATTCGTCTCCCATTCACCTCCATAAAACATCGTCGCCGCCTCATACAAGCCAATATAACCAATCGAAATCGTCGACCGTTCCTTGTTGAAAAGTTGATCCACATCCTGCCCGTCATCAAGCCGCTTCCCAAACGCACCATACTTATACAAAATCGGCGCATTCTCCGGTTTCGCCTCCCGAACCCGCTCCAATCTGAAAAGTAGCGCGTCCTTCACCGTCTGCATCCGTTCCGTGAAAATTTCCCAGAATCGTTCCTTGTCGCCACCACTTTGAATCGCAATCCGCGGCACATTTAGCGTCACAACACCCAAGTTATTCCGTCCCGCATTCACAAACGCACCATCCGCATCTTGCCACGCCGGTAAAAATGAACGGCAACCCATCGGCACCTTGAAATCCCCGGCCAAGCGCACCAGCGAATCATAATTCAGCACATCCGGGTACATCCGTTTCGCCGAACATTCCAGCGCCAACTGCTTAATATCGTAGTTCGGATCCGCCGCATCCAAATTCGTCCCCCGCTTCACCGAGAAAACCAGCTTCGGAAAAATCGCTGTCTGCTTATCCTTCCCAATCCCGCCAAGCCGAACCTTCAAAATCGCCATTTGAATCTCGCGCGCAAACCAGTCCTCGCCAAGGCCAAAGCCCAGCGTCACGAACGGCGTCTGCCCATTACTCGTGTATAACGTATTAATCTCATACTCCAAACTCTGCATCGCGTCATAAATATCTTTTCGCGTCCGCTCCCACGCAAATTCCTCTCGACTTCCTGCCCAAACCCATTTTTCCGCCTCACTCTTATGTTTCAAATAATTCCGCATCGCGTACACCGCTAAAACCTCATCAATCCGATCCACCGAACAACCACCGTACTGCGAACTCGCCACATTCGCAATAATTTGCGCAATTTGAGCCGTCGCGGTCTGAATCGATTTCGGACTTTCCACATTCGCATTCCCAATCGTGAAACCGTTCGCCAGCATCCCCGCAATATCAATCAAACAACAATTCGTCATCGCGTGATACGGACTATAATCCAGATCGTGAAAATGAATGTCCCCCTTCAAATGAGCGTTCGCCACATGTTTTGGCAACATATATTTCAACGCATAGCTCTTCGCCACCGCGCCCGCCGTCAAGTCCCGCTGCGTATTAAACACCGTCGCATCCTTATTCGCATTCTCGTTCACAACCGTCTTATCCCGATCCAGCAACTTTTGCACGCTCGTCGTCAAGTCCGTCATACTCGCCCGCTGCGAATCCCGGTCATGCCGATACTCAATATAAGCCCGCGCCACATCCGGATATGTAGATTTCATCAGCTGATTCTCGACCACATGCTGAATCTCATCGATTGTCACCGCCGCATCGTTTGGTAAACTCTTCACAATATCAACTAAAACTGCTTCCAAATACCCCGCATCATCCACGCCACAACTCACCATCGACGCCTGCACCGCATTCCGAATCTTAATCAGGTCAAACCCGACCTTCCGACCGTCCCTTTTGATAACCAATTGTTCCGTTTCCTTCTCCACGTACATTATCTCCGCTTCCCTTCGACCACTATATATTGTATCCACATTCTCATTATGGCACAAGATAAGCTTTTTTTCTAACAAAAATCAGAACTCCCTCAAAAATAGGCTATTCGAACGAACTTTCAAAAAAGGCTTGCCATTGGAGAATGTGATTATAGAAACAATCTTATTTTGCCAGATAATAATGACTACATAGTAAAGAGGCTAACGGCTTATTTTCACGAAAAAACAGCGATAGACCGTTGATTCACGATATGCACCTTAAACTTCTATGTCCGCGGTACCACCATTCAACTGTCTATCGCTTCTATTAAAAAATAGTTGCTGCTTTTTTTAGAATAACATCCGTGCTTGCTGTAATGTTTTTATATACTTCTTGATTTATTCTATTATATAATACTGCACCAATTTCATAATTCAAAAGCGTTGTGGCACAATGACTTTCATAACATCAAAAACAACTAGTAGCAAGTTTTCAAATCTCTTTACCTGCGCTATCCTGAAATGAAATGGGTTATTATTCCTATAAAAACAAAAGTGGAGTTATGAAATTGATTCAACTGGTTCAATCCATTAAAATGAAAAAATAATAACATGAGTAGTAACACATTAATCAAAATTTCTACTGCCTTTATTCGAATCAAATTACTTTTAATATCTTTAGGGACCTTCCTTCCAAGATAAATTCCTATTAAACTAGCGACTATTAAGGATGTCATGATAGCAGAAGTCATTGCATGTGAAAAAATTAATTAGGTATATTGGTATCAGTATAAACAGCGCTATATTGTAAAATTTAGTAAAAAATCAAGGAGTAAACATACTTTTAGCACCTGTGGTAACAGATAAAATTTCCGTAGCATTCTCAGCTATCCAATTTTGAATTTGAAGATGTTATGATGGTTCCTAAAGATGCTTCACTTGAAAATAAATTTACTAAATTAGGTGTATTAAAATCAATGACACGTATTGGTAAATCATGCTCCTTGGCTAGCAATAAAGCAGATTGATCCATCACTCGAATATTATTTTTCAGAACATCGTCATAGTTTAATATTTTGTATTTTTGAGCATTCTCAACTAAATTTGGATCAGCAGTATACACTCCATCCACTCCATTTTTAGCGACCACGATGCTATCCGTATTAGTCTCAATAGCTCTCTGAACAGCAGGATAATCAGTGGTTACGAAAGGTTGTCCATTTCCCCCAGCAAAAATAACAATACATCCTTTTGTTAAGTGTTGAATAGCTCGTAGTCTAATATATGGTTCAGCCACTGTATGGATTGGTATAGAAGTCATCACTCGTACCTCTCTATCCGAGAGAGAATTTAAAACACCTCTAAGAATTAAACTATTAATAATAGTTCCTAATGTCCCGATATTATCTGCCTCAGCTCTTTCAATTCCCCAATCCTTCGCAAGATTTCCTCGGAATAAGTTCCCTCCACCCACTACAATAGAAACTTGCACTCCCGAATCTGCCAAATCAATAATTCTTTGTGCAACTTGCTTAAACTTTCCTTGATTAAAATGATCTTCTTGTTCGCCAAGCGCTGCCCCGCTAATCTTTATTAAAATTCTTTTTCTATTTACCATAGTTAGAAAATTCCTCTCTATATTTATATTCTGTTTTCATCAACTCGCTTAAAACTGCTGACAAACATATTAAATACCTGTTTTAGCAATAAGATATTTAGTACTTTTAATAGTTTTACCTGTATTCTTATTTTTAACAATTACAAGTCTATATCCAGCATATGTCTGCGTCCTATGTTTAGAATCAGCCAAATAGACATAGGTACCAACTTGAACTGGAAACTGCGCTCCCACTTTTCCTGATATCAACTGAGTAATGGCACCACCCCCGCCCAAAATACTAATAGCAGTAGCGACATTAGGTAACCCTCCATATCCAGTTGCCAATCCTGCAAAAACAGCTCCTATTGCATTGACAGCTTGTTCCCTATTTTGATATGCAATCGACTTATTAGTTAGCTTAGAACTATATAAATAATGACCAGCACTCGCAGCAGGCGCTTTAACCCCAGAATTATCCACTGGAACATTCGCTCTGAGCATAAAAGAAACTGGTTCACCATCTATCTGATTTGAATCTCCCTCCGGTAATTCACTTGCACTAACGAAAGTAGGTGAAACTGTACTTAAAATCAAACTTCCTGCCATAAATATAGAAATAATCTCTCTCTTTTTCAAAATAAACCCCACCTTATAGTTATTTATGATACAATCATAAATAATTATAATCTTTAAAATAAGGGGATAAGCTATATGCGTTTTTCATTAATTGTACACACATTAGGAAGTATCATATTTTTTTCATTTTTTATCTACATGACATTTATAAAAGCTGATAAGAGTCTCATCATCCTATCATTAGGAGCTATGATATATTTCATACTTATGACAGTAATCAGCTATCGAAATTACAAGAAAAAAATGACTAAAACTGATATATAAAGAGCACACTTCTGCATTACTAACAACCAGCGCTTCTAGAACTCCTATTGGGAGGAAAAGAATCGCTTTTTATTTGGGAATTCTATGACATTTAAAAACGGCGGCATTGGATCGGTTATACTAAACTAGACAACAGTAATATAAATTATATACTTACTTCGTTCTCATACATACAGAAGCCCATCACTTCTCCAACTTCCTCGCCGGCACCCCAACATATGCCATCCCAGCCTCCGTATCACCAACCACCACCGCGCCCGCGCCAATCACAGAATACGCGCCTAAATCTACCCCCGGATTCACAACCGCCGAAGCCCCAACATGAACACCCGTACCAATTTTAACACCACCAGTTACCGTAGCCCTTGGTGAAACGTGAGCTACCTCGGAAATAATCACGTCATGCTCAACAATCGCGCCTGTATTAATAATCGTATGCGCGCCAATAACGCTATCTGGCTGGACCACCGCTAACGGCATAATAACACTGCCCGGTTCAATCGTCGCCGCCTTCGAAACAATCGCCGTCGGATGTATAATCGTTGCATACCGCACATCGCCCAATTTAGCCGCAACCCCCGCACGCGCCTTATTATCACCAATAGCGATGAACCACAATACCGTATCTTTTTTATACAGCTCAAAATCGTCAAATGGAGCTCGGAATTGCGCCCCCTGTTTTTCATAACTTGTATATTTATTATCTAAAACACCGATAATGGTATCCACACCTTGTTGCTCCAAGCATTCTCGAACAACCTTGCTATGCCCGCCGTCTCCAACTATAATTACATCTGCCATCTCGCGTCTCCTTTAACTGATACATTTTTATTCAGTATACCACGATATCCCGCTTTCAGAGAACCACAAAAAAGCTACCGACCTACAACTTAAAAACGTTGCAGATCGATAGCTTTTTTAGTTGCGAATCATATAATCAAACGCGCCAAGTGCTGCTGTAGCCCCAGAGCCCATCGAAATAATGATTTGTTTGTAGGCGCTGTCTGTGCAATCCCCAGCTGCGAATATGCCGGGAACGCTTGTCTCGCCATGTTTATTCGTTATAATCTCGCCCATTTTATTGCGTTCGATACCGTCGCCAAGCCATTCTGTGTTCGGCGCTAAACCAATCAAAATGAAGACTCCCTCTACATCCACATGAACTTCTTCGCCCGTTTCGCGGTTCACGTAAGTAACGCCACTCACTTTGTCCTGCCCTGTGATTTCTTTTGTTTGTACATTTTTCAAGACAGTGACATTCGGTAAGGAGTAAAGGCGCTTCTGCAAAACGTCATCGGCTTTTAATTCCGGCATAAACTCAAGCACAGTCACATGCTTCACGGTACCAGCAAGGTCAATCGCTGCTTCAATACCAGAGTTTCCACCGCCAACAACCGCGACATTCTTCCCTTCAAAAAGTGGACCGTCACAGTGTGGGCAATATGCGACGCCTTTATTTTTGAATTCCTGTTCGCCAGGAACGCCGATATTGCGCCATCTTGCACCCGTTGAGATAATCGCCGTTTTAGTCGTTAAAACAGCGCCATTTTCTAGCGTGACTTCCACGTTTTCTTTCTTCTCAATACTTTTTGCACGTACTTGCTTCATCACATCAACGCCGTATTCGTTCACGTGCTCCTCAATCTGCGCGATCAGTTTTGGACCTTCTGTGTATTTCGTTCCGATCACGTTTTCGATGCTCAGCGTTTCTAGAACTTGACCGCCGAATGTATCTGCGACAATCCCCGTGCGAATCCCTTTACGAGCGGCATAAATCGCAGCACTTGCACCCGCTGGACCGCCACCAATTACAAGGACATCGAAAGGTTCTTTATCTTCAAATTCAGAGGCATCTGCTTCACCCACGATGTTTGTGAGGATTTGCTCGATAGTCATGCGGCCACTCCCAAATAGGGAACCATTTTCAAAAATAGTCGGTACAGCCATGATGTTTTTGGCTTCTACTTCGTCTTTAAACATGCCGCCTTCGATCATTGTATGCGTGATATTCGGGTTCAATACACTCATGATATTGAGCGCCTGCACGATGTCCGGGCAGTTATGGCACATCAAACTTACGTAAGTCTCAAAATGATGTGGTGTGTTGATTTTTTTGATCTGAGCTACGACGTCATCACTGATTTTCGGTGGACGGCCACTTACTTGTAGTAATGCTAAGATCAGTGAAGTAAATTCATGTCCAAGCGGAATCCCGGCGAATGCAATGCCAAAGTCGGTATCTTCACGTTCGACACTAAAGCTCGGTGTTCTTGTAAGCGTGCTTTGCTCTAAACGGATTTTTGGAGACATTTCCGCGATTTCCGTGACGAATTCGAGTAACTTTTGCGAGTTTTCATCTGTTGCGACGCTTACTTTTAGAACAATGTTTTGTTCCAGTAAATCCAGATAGCCCGCTAGTTGTTCTTTGATTTGTTGATCTAATGCCATTTTTAGATTTTACCTACTAAGTCTAGGCTTGGTTTCAGT
The DNA here is from genome assembly GCF_014322795.1 of Paenilisteria portnoyi. GTDB lineage: Bacteria > Bacillota > Bacilli > Lactobacillales > Listeriaceae > Listeria_A > Listeria_A portnoyi. Next base: position 55,299 of record NZ_JAASTT010000017.1, on the reverse strand, counting down.
GTATCCGCGCCTTCTTTCCATTTCGCCGGACAAACTTCGCCTGGATTGTTGCGTACGTATTGTGCCGCGCGAATTTTATCAACTAAAGTACTGGCGTCGCGACCAATACCGTCTGCGTTAATTTCGATTGTTTGCACCACACCGTTTGGATCAATAATAAATGTTCCACGATTCGCTAAGCCTTCTTCTTCATCTAGCACATCAAAAATACGTGAGATTTTGTGCGTTGGATCGCCAATCATGATGTATTCGATTTTGCCAATAGCGTCTGAAGCGTCGTGCCATGCTTTATGCGTGAAATGTGTGTCTGTTGAAACAGAGTAAACTTCTACGTCTAAATCTTGCAGTGTCTTATATTGGTCTTGCAAATCTTCTAGTTCCGTTGGGCAAACAAATGTGAAATCGGCAGGGTAAAAGCAGACAACACTCCATTTTCCTTTGAAATTTTCTGATGAAACATCTATAAATTCACCTTGATGGAAAGCTTTTGCAGCAAACTCTTCTATTTCTTTACCTATTAATGACATTATTATTCCTCCCTAAATCTTCTAGTATGTGAAACTACACACTTAAAATTATCGCCTTGTTTCGTGAGATTGTCAACAGTTAATTATAATGTTTATTGTTTTGAAGTCACTATAAATTTACATAGCGTTGTTCGAATCACTAGAAACCATTCTATATCAACGGATTTAATTTTAGCTATACTATTATTTTTTTGTATACTTTTTATTTTTATCAATTATAACTCATATTCTCAATTATATGTATACCAACTTCTGTGTTCAAACAGGAAAATGCGCATCCAAAATCTGACTTAGATTTTGAATACGCATTTTCTAGTTTAGTCTCGTATTAAATTATTGTGGTGTATCAGAAAGTGTCCATGTTAATGTTGTTGCATAATCAGAATCGGCATATTTCGCGCTCTTACCTGGAACTGTTAGCGTTACGGCATCTGCTGCTGCAGTGTTATCTGCTCCAAATTTGTCTACCCATTGACCCATACCTTGATTGGCTGTTGCGTTCATAACCATGGATGCTGTACCATTCGGGTTCAATTTGATTTGTTGATTCACAGTTGGTGCTGTTACGCCTGCGCCAGTTTTTGTTATCGCAGTTCCTTTTGTAATCGCGATTTCTGCGCCTTCAAGGTCACGTGCTGAGCCGTCTTTTAATTGGCCATTTTGCGCTACTGTCAGGTTCCAACCAGCGTTATTCCCACGGTTATCGGTTACTTGCACGTTGTTTGGTGCGTCTACATATTCACCGCCAACTTTAACTTTGTCTAGTTTGGCATTATATGTTTTCGTTTCCCCAGAAATTTCTTGGGTACCAAAATCAAATTCGGATACGTAGCCAATGCTTAATGGGCCGCCTGTACCTGGGTTTACGCCTGCATCTGGATCAAGTGGTTGGTCCGGATCAAGTGGATTGACTGGAGGAATAATCGTTTCTTCTGCTTGTTTCGTGAAGCTTACTTTGCTGTCTGTTGTTAACGAGCCAACTTCTGCTGCGGATGCTTGGTGACCCATACCGAAAGTTGCTGCTACTGCTGAGATTGTTACTAAACCGATTACTGCATATTTTTTGATTGTCATGTGAAATTGTTCTCCTTTGAAGTGCCAGGATTTGATGGGGCTATCCCGAGATCACTTGGCCTTGCTCGTGTTCTGCCATGTTAAGAAATATCCTGCGATTCTCTTATCACCACATCCTTTATCGTTATTTTTATTAAGGTGTATCGTTCAATGTCCAGGTGATACTTGTTTGATAATCTTCATCTGCTTTGACGCCGGTTGTATTGACTTTCATGCGCAAGCCTTGATCTTTCGCCCACTGAATATTTTTGTTCGTTTCTGTGTCGGATTTGCCTTCATAGATGGTAAAAGCTTCATTGTCTAAGATTCGCGTTTCTGTTGTGCCTTTTGTGAAAGTGAAGGCGTTCGTTAGTTTTTTAGCTGTCGGGTCTGTCATATTCTCAAAAGGTCCGTTCACTGTCGCTGTTACAGCCCATTGGTCGCCGTTATTTCTCGCATCTGTCACGCCAACGTTCCAATCGGTTTTTTCACGATCAATTGTTGTTTCACTTGATTTAATTTCTGTCGTATTAAATCCAAGTACTGACGGTGTTTCTGTGAAGCCAAAAGTTGTATTATCTTTGATTTCAACGTGTGAAGTCGCTGTCGCTGTTCCTAATTTGTAAGTCAACGTGTATGTTCCTGATGTGGTCGGTACTGGTGATTCTAATGTGACTTGGTTCGTCAAATCGGCTCCTGATGTCATATCCCAACCTTGCACTTTTGCTTGTTGGCGTAGAAGGGTTGCTACTTGTTCGGACGTCTTTCCTTCGAGATCACTCGTGTTTAACTGCGCATCGCCACTATGCAACATATAGTTATCTTGTATCTTGGTGTTCTCATCTTTAACGCTGTACGTTACATTTTTTATCGTTTTATTTCCAGCTTTATCTTGGATAGCAATTTGAGCCGTTCTCACGCCGATTGTGGCCGTTGTTGGTGGTGTGACGTAGCTTATCGAAATATTATTGGCTACATCCGCGTCTGCATTATCGTGTACGTTTGTCAGGAAAGTACTTGCGGCCGGAATAGATGCGCCTTTATCGAGCGTTTGTGTTATCGTATCTGCTGTTGGAGCAATTGTATCTTTCACGGTTATCGTGCTTGTAAAGGTACGTTTGAGGTATTTACCTGAATTCAATTGCTGATCGACCTCAACTTGAACGGTGCTTGTACCTACTTTAGATAGATTTGGTGCTTGGACAAAATTATCTGCTACTTTCAATCCACCACCTGCTGGCAAATTGACAAAATCACTCGTTTTCACTGTATCACCGGTATTTATGGTTACATTTTTTGTTGTGATATTATCTTGGAGCACTCGTTTGTAGCCATTTGGCGTAATTTCAAAATAGTTATATCCTTTTGGCAAATTCTCCGCTCCATCTAATGATGTTGCTGTCGGTTGAGTTAGAAAAACCCTTGCTTCGGGTTGGTAAACTTCGATAATATCTCCGTAATCAACGCTCGGTGTACCATATGCGTTCATAAAATCACTTACAATTCCTGTTCCTGCGGATGATTTATCAAAATAAGCAGCGCCTAGCTCATGTTCATCAGTTACTTTCATAATCTTGTTAGAGTAGTAAGTTGTAGAGAAGTAGGAATGCATTTTCCCGTATGCGTAATCCGCATCAATTCCAGGAGTATCTGTCAAATATGGATGTTCCCCATGATGAATTGTAATCGCTGCGATTCCTCGATTTCCAGAGGCACCTTGGTATCCAATACCCGAAGAGAAGATTGTATCTCCGAACTGGGCTGTAGTTGGAACTACGATGGTTTGTGCTACTTGGGTGCTGAGATCTGTCACTTTAATACTCGTGTTACTTACTCCAACTTGATCCGTTCTTGCTTTTGTGACGTATTCTATTTTCATGTTAGTTCCATCATTTTTAATATCTGTTAAAAATGCTTTTGGATCTATTTTTGAAATATCGGTTCCTAATATGAAAGTTTGCGGATTTGCAACGGCGAATACTTCCTCTTTCACTGTTACTTGTGTTGCGTCACTTATATTTCCAGAAGCATCTTGGGCTGTAATTTCAAGAACTGTATCTTTCGGTTGAACTGGGATGGTAACGATGTAATCGCCTGATCCGTTTGCTGTCGTTGTTCCAATTTCTGTACCGTTTACTTTGATGGAGACTTTGGCGCCAGCTTCTGTTTTACCAGTTATGGTGTTTGATGTTGGATAAACCTTCGATGCGGTAGGCGCTTCTGGTGGTGTTTGGTCCGCGTCAACTAGTTGCAGGTTTTTATATTGTGTTACTAACTGTTGTCCTGCATCTGTTGAGTTGGGAAATTGGCCGAAAACAACGACTTGTGTACTGCTACCCGCTACAAATGTTTTCGAATAGTGTTTCCAAGTTGTATCATCGTTCGCAATCGTCACACTCGTATTTTCTAGTGATTTATCTGTCGTGAGCCCGCCACTGCCACCTAGTTTTCCGATTGTAAAATATAACTCATTTTTGCCATCTGTCACATTGCTTGAAGCAACGCGATAATCTGTCGAAACAGTATACTCTTTACCTGGTGTAAGTCCATATAATTGTTGTCCAAAACTGCTATTTACTTTCGCTGTGGTCCCTGCTTCTGTTATGGATCTCATTTGAATGGCAGCTTCATTACCGATCATTAATGGCTTAGCAAATACTTGGTAATCTATTGGATTCGTGATTTTGTATTCATCACCGGTTTTTTCCATGAATCGATTCAATGCTAAACTATTATCGAACAAACCGGCTTGTGAATATAGCCAACCTACATTCCCTTGACTTCCAAAAAGTGTGAAACCCGTATCTTTAAATAAATTCTTTGTTTGAATCGTGGCACCTAACATAGCACCTGTTTTTAAAGTTTGACTTACTTTCACGGGCTCCTTTATGACTTCTGCTTGAGCAACTCCTGCGAACATCGGTGCTGGCATCATGATTGTGAGCGCAATGGCTACTATTTTCTTTTTCATGACATCACCTTCTCATCTATTTTGTGGTGCGTATTGTTTGTCTGTTTCTTAAGTACGTGATTATTATACCGCTCTCTGCTAAAACTGTTTTTTGATCCGGACTATTTACAAAAGGTACTACATGAATATCTGCAGTATATATATTCTTCTAGTAGATAATATACGTTATATTCATACTATTAATGGGCCTCTCTGTCTTTATATGTGCCATAATGATGAACATTTGAAAAATCTATATCAGTATTTCTCTATTCTACTGAGACTCTTTTTCCTGTTTGCTTATTCTTCTAGAACAACATCAAAAAATTAGACTAATACATTTCTCCTTCACGATAACGATTATGCAACCTGCCCAACAAAAATTTTCATTCTTTGTGCAACCTGACATATCTCCATAAAGCGTTTTCATATACAATGAACTCAACACTAAAAACAATTTGATGGGGGAGTAACTAAACATGGCACAACTATCACTCGAGCACATTTATAAAATATACGATAACAAAGTAACAGCAGTAGAGGACTTCAACTTGGAGATCGCGGACAAGGAATTCATCGTTTTCGTTGGACCATCTGGTTGCGGTAAATCAACGACACTCCGCATGATCGCAGGGCTTGAAGAAATTTCAAAAGGCGAGTTAAGCATTGACGGTAAAGTAATGAATAACGTCGCACCGAAAGACCGCGACATCGCGATGGTTTTCCAAAACTACGCACTATATCCACATATGACAGTATACGACAACATGGCATTCGGTCTAAAACTCCGCAAAATGCCAAAAGCCGAAATTCAAACACGCGTAGAGCACGCTGCCAATATCTTAGGCCTAACTGAGTACTTAAAACGTAAACCAAGCGCACTATCTGGTGGACAACGCCAACGTGTAGCTTTAGGCCGTGCCATCGTTCGTGACGCGAAAGTCTTCCTAATGGATGAGCCATTATCGAATCTAGACGCGAAACTACGTGTACAAATGCGTGCCGAAATCACAAAACTACATTTACAATTAAATACAACAATGATCTATGTAACCCATGACCAAACCGAAGCGATGACAATGGCGACGCGTATCGTTATTATGAAAGACGGCGTTATCCAACAAGTCGGTTCACCAAAACAAGTATACGATCACCCAGTAAACATGTTCGTTGCCGGCTTTATCGGAAGCCCAGCGATGAACTTCTTTAAAGGTAAACTAAACGGAACACAATTTGTCGGTGATGATTTCACGATTGAAGTTCCAGAAGGCAAGCTGAAAGTGTTGAATGACAAAGGCTATGCTGGCAAAGATATCGTTTTTGGTATTCGTCCAGAAGATATTCACGATGAGCCGCTTGTTATCGAAGTAAATCCAGGTTCTACTTTTAACGCTGAAATTATCGTTGCCGAGCTTACAGGCGCTGAGTTCATGCTCCACTCTAAAGTTGGATCACACGAATTTGTAGCACGTGTTGACTCGCGTTCGAACCACGAACCATTCGAGAAAATTCAATACGCGTTTGAGATGTCTAAATCGCATTTCTTCGATGTAGATAATGAACTTTCGATTGTGGAAGACGGTCGCGACTAAGAAATATTGCAAAATCCCCGTGGAGCGTTTTCCACAGGGATTTTCATGTTCACTTATTTAAAATACTTTCTTCCAAAAAATCTGCTCGATCCCCACACATCCGTTCAATATGGACATCTCCCCAATTACATAAAGCCGTCAAAATGCTTTCCAATGATTTTCCGTACTCGCTCAGTTCATATTCCACTTTCGGCGGTACTTGATTATATACAATCCGATTAATAATTCCATCTTGCTCTAACTCTCGCAACTGTTGCGTGAGCATTTTTTGCGTGATCGATGGAATAAGGCGTTTCAACTCGCTTGTCCGTTTTTTCCCGTGCGTTAAATGGCATAGAATCACACATTTCCACTTACCGCCGAGTACCTCAAGCGTCGCCTCGACAGAGATATTATATTTTTTCTGCATGTTTCGCTCCTTTCTATAGGTACTAAAAAGTGCCTACATTACAAAAAAGTACGTACTTGTTTTAATTGCCTGTTAGTATCATAATAACATTTGTCATCAAAAAAGCAAGCAGAATTTAGGAGGGCTTAACTTTGAAAGGGAATCGAAATATTTTTGCATTATTAGCTTTGGCAGTTAGTGCTTTTGCGATTGGAACGACTGAATTTATTAGTGTCGGGTTGTTGCCACTCATCGCCGAAGACTTAGCAATACCAGTGAGTACCGCGGGGCTGACCGTCTCGCTTTATGCAGTTGGCGTCATGTTCGGCGCACCAATCCTGACCGCACTGACATCACGCATGAATCGCAAAACGCTATTACTTACCATCATGATCGTATTCATACTCGGCAACTTAGCCGCGGCGTTCTCCACAACAATCGCGCTACTACTCATCGCCCGCGTCGTATCTGCCTTTGCGCATGGCGTCTTCATGTCCATCGGGTCCACCATCGCGGCTGACCTTGTCCCGCCAAACAAGCGGGCAAGCGCCATCTCCATCATGTTCACCGGCCTAACCATCGCAACCGTGACCGGCGTCCCAATCGGCACACTCATCGGGCAACAATTCGGCTGGCGCGTCGCGTTCTTTGGCATCGCAGCAATCGGCATCATCGCCCTTATCGCGAATCTCATCCTGATCCCGAAAAACCTGCGTCCCGGCACCAAAATGACGCTCGGCGACCAAGTCAAAGTACTCACAAATGGCCCGCTACTACTCGTGTTCGCCATCACAGCACTAGGCTACGGCGGAACCTTCGTCGTGTTCACCTATCTAACACCGCTTCTCGAACAAGTCACCGGCTTCCAAACGAGCTCCATCGCGATTCTCCTTTTCATCTACGGAATTGCCATCGCGGTCGGCAACATGATCGGCGGTAAAGTCGCGAACAAACGGCCAATCCAAGCCCTATTCTACATGTTCATCGCGCAAGCCATCGTGCTCGGCCTACTCTACTTCACCGCCCCATCCAAGATTTTCGGACTCGCAACGATCCTGCTCATGGGCGTGTTTGCCTTCATGAACGTGCCCGGTTTACAAGTCTACGTCGTGATTCTAGCCGAGAAATTCGTCCCAAAAGGCGTCGACATCGCGTCCGCCCTTAACATCGCAGCCTTCAACGCCGGAATCGCGCTCGGATCCTATCTCGGCGGCCTCGTCATCACCCACATGCGAATCATCGACACCACCTGGATCGGCATGATCATGGTCCTAATCGCCGTTGCCCTAACCGCATGGAGTAAAAAATTAGAAACAAAACAGGAGGAAGTTTAAAAATGAAAACAGTCAAATTAGCAAATGGAATCGACATGCCCGTCCTCGGACTCGGCGTATTTAAAGTAGAAGAAGGCGCAGAACTCGTGTCCGCCGTCAAAGAAGCCATCCAACTCGGCTACCGCAGCATCGACACAGCAGCCATCTACGGCAACGAAGCAAGCACCGCGCAAGGCATCCGCGAATCCGGCGTCCCACGCGAAGAACTTTTCATCACATCCAAAGTCTGGAACGCCGATCTCGGCTACGACGAAACACTCGCCGCATTCGATGAAACCCTGCGCAAAATGGAACTCGACTATCTCGACCTCTATCTCATTCACTGGCCAGTGGAAGGCAAATACATCGACGCCTGGCGCGCCCTTGAAAAACTCCACAAAGACGGCCGCATCCGCGCAATCGGCGTCAGCAACTTCCAGATTCACCATCTCGAAACGCTCAAAAAACACGCCACCATCATGCCCGTCATCAATCAAATCGAGCTCCATCCACAACTCACACAAAAAGACCTCATCGCGTATTGCGCCGAAAACAACATCCGCGTCGAAGCCTGGTCCCCACTCATGCAAGGCGGCCTGTTCGACAACCCAACACTCCAAGAAATCGCGTCGCATCACGGCAAAACCGTCGCCCAAGTCATCCTACGTTGGGACTTACAAAACGACATCATCGTCATCCCAAAATCAACAAAAGCCCACCGCATCGCCGAAAACATGGATATCTTTGACTTCGAATTAACCCCTGAAGAACTCACAAAAATCGATGCCCTCAATCAAAACCTCCGCGTCGGCCCAGATCCAGATAACATCGATTTCTAGACACACAAAAAAAGCTAAGGCACGCCTTAGCTTTTTTATATCATACATACTTCAAAATATCACTTGGCTTCTCCAAAACAATATTCGCGTTCGCAAAACCATCCGTCTTCTTCGCACCCCACAACGCCAGCCCGAAATCTGCACCCGCCGCGTGCGCACATCTCATATCATATGTAGCATCCCCAACATAAAGCGTCGTCGCCGGATCAGCGCCAAGCAATTCCATACATCGCAAAAGTGGATCAGGATGCGGTTTATGATTCTCCGTATCACTCGCGCAAACAATCGCGTCAAAATACTGCGCCAAATCAAACGGATAAAACCCCGTCTCCATCTCGCCCGCATTTTTCGAAGTCACCACTCCAATCCCGTCCAACTCAGCCAAAACCTCCACAATTCCGTCGAAAATTTCAACCTCCTCATTCAGCCTCGCCTCCATCGCAAACCAGTCCGCCATCACCGTATCCCGATTGTTCACATCCAGTTGCTCCAATGCCTTCTCACCTGTAATCCCAAGCGCAAATCGCAAATCATCCAACTCATAATGCAAGCCAACATTCCCTAAAGCCGCACGTAATGCCTGTAAAACAACACGTTCCGTATCCAAAAGCGTCCCATCCACATCAAAAATCACCGTTTTATAGACCAAAATACCGCTCCTCTCGCCGCTCACTCCACAAAATGATACTGGTGATGCGTCGTATACTGCCGTCTCTTCTCATATTTAAAACGCTGCACTTCCGGTTTCACACCATAACGCGCCGTCCTTAATTCGCGTGCAAACATAGCCAAATCACCGTCCACAGCCTCATCCAACTCAAAACTCATATCCCCACACGCAAACGTCACGTACAGCCGTCCATCTTGCGGAGTAACCACAATATCCGTCAATTTCACAATCGGAAACGTCTGCCGCTTTTTCAAGCCCAAGCTATAATTCCGATCAAAAACAAGATAATCCCGTTCCAAATAAAATTCCCCGTACTGAAACTCCATCCCAAAATTCGCCGTCACCTTACACATACCTTCCACACGCATCCCAATCGCCTCCTCTAATCTCTACACTAAAGATAAACGATGAAATGCGTTTCAGGTCAAGCCATTATATCGAATTTCGCATAATAATTTTGTGCTCCACCAGTTTTTTCTCCACTTTTCCACTCAAAAATAGCTCTACAGCGCACTTTCCAATCTCCCGCAAATTCTTATCCACCGTCGAAATATCCAGCACATCCGCAATTGCCAAATTCTCCTCACCTAAAATCGCGATATCCCGCGGCACGTCCAGACCCCGATGTGTCACATAATAATGCATCCCAGCCGCAACCTCATCCCCATTCGCATACATCGCCGTCGGAGGTTCCGCCAAAGCCAAAAATGCCTCCGCCGCACGTTTCCCGTCCGCTACATCATAACAAGCCTGCAAAACAAGCGCCGCATCCAGCTCCCCGAAAACCGTCTCATACGCCATCATTTTCAGCTTCGTACTATTGCTCCACTGCTCCTCACGCCCAACCGTAAATCCCACACGCACGTGCCCCGCGTCCTTCAAAATCTGAAATCCATCCGTGTACGCCTGTAACTGATCCACGTACGCACACGAAATCAGCGGATTATTTATGTATTCACAAGCCACAATCGACCCATAATTCGCATACGGCGCAATCGTGTCCCAATCATTCGCCCGTGACGCAATAATCAGCCCATCAATCCGCTTCGTTTTTAGCATCCGCAAATACCGCTCCTCCTCGCCCCGATCATATCCCGTCGGACAAATCACAACCGAATAACATTTCGAAAAAGCCGCTTCCAGCACACCATTCATCACCTTATCAAACCACGGATGATCATTATACGGCAACACAAAACCAATTGTATTCGTCCGTCCACGACTCAGATCTACCGCATTCCGATTCGGGCTATAATCAAGCTTCACCATCACCTCTTGAACACGCTTACGTTTTTCCTCCGCTACATACGGATGTTCATTCAAAACCCGCGAAACCGTCGTCACCGAAACCCCCGCCAATTTTGCAATATCCTTAATATTCGACAAGCCACGCACCTCCGTTTTCATCTATACCATCATCATACCGATAATATAAGCACTTCTCAAGTCCCAAAAATGTCATTTAGATGGAGCAACGAACTATACAATCGGCATTTGGATATTATGCCACCCCCCTACACCACATTGCCCATAACTATTATCACCGATAGCCAACAGTGTACCATCTTTTTTCAAACCCACCGTATGTCCACAACCAGCTGCTATCGCCACGATATCGCGCCAACTAATGACATCACACTGGCCAAATCGATTATCGCCAACCGCAACAACAGTACCATCCTCCTGAATCCCAACCGTATGCTTACTTCCAACAGCTATCGCCACGATGCTACGCCAATCCGCTACATCACATTGACCATCCGTATTCTGCCCAGTAGCTATGACCGTACCATCTCTGCGCAAGCCCACCGTATGAAGGTACCCCGCATCAATAGCTATGATATTTTTCCAATCAAGCACCGAACACTGTTTATATCGATTATTACCAATAGCCACCACAGAGCCAGTTCTCGCAAGTCCAACAGTATGCCAGTCGCCAGCCGAAATAGCGATGATGTTCTGCCAACTAGATGTGTCACACTCGCCCTCATTATTTCGCCCAATAGCAATCACACTCCCATCACGCCTCAGACCAATGGTTCGACACCATCCAGCCGCCACTGCTGAAATATCACGCCAGTCATCAACAGCACATTGTCCATGCTTATCCCACCCAGCCGCAATCACGCTACCATCTGATTTTAGCCCAACAGTATGAGTATTGCCGGTATTAGTTGCCCGATGTACATTCCCCGCTGCAACATCCACGATATGACGCCATTTCTCAAGCGTACATTGTCCAAATTTATTATCACCAGTCGCAACAACAGCCCCATCCACTTGCAACCCAACCGTATGCCGACTACCACCAACTAAAGTTCCCATTTTAACCATTCCTCCCATCTGTCTGGACTAAAAAAGGCGTCTCTGGGACATCACCCTGAAACGCACTCCTTATTACTTATCTTCTTCTTGCTCTGTGATTTTGTCTTTTTCTATCTCCACTCGTATTGTGACGACACGTGAATCCTTAATCTCCGTCACAACAAAAGTTAAATTCTCATATTCCAAAACAGCCTCTTCACCATCATCTGGAATCGTCTTTAACTGCGTCAAAACAAAGCCCGCAACCGTATCTATCCCCTTATCAGGAAGTTCCACGTGAAACAATTCATTGAAATCATCAATCGGCATACGTCCCTCAACAATAAATGTGTGCTCATCCAACTGCTTCACCTCGTCAGACAACGCATCAAATTCATCATCAATCTCGCCAACAATCTCCTCCAATAAATCCTCCACCGTCACGATACCCGCAACTCCGCCATACTCATCCATCAAAATTGCCATTTGGTTATGCGATTTTTGCATTGCTTTCAATAAATCATCCACAAAAATCGTCTCTGGCACAAAAAAAGCCTCTTTTACTAACTGTTTCACGTCGATATTCTCAAAACCTTGCTTCCTCGCCGCCAAAAATAAATCTTTCATATGCAGAATACCATACACCGAGTCCATATCATCCAAATAAACCGGAATACGCGAATAATTACGCTCCAAAAGTTTATCGACCAATATGCCAGAATCCTCATTCGCATCGATCATAAAGCTATCCGTCCGCGGCACCATAACTTCTTTCGCATAAATCGTGTCCATTTCAAAAACACCACGAAGCATGTCGAGTTCCGCTTTTTCAATGGCACCATCACGTCTACCAGTCTCAATAATCAGCTGCATTTCCTCACGCGTCATTTTTTCCGTGTTCTCATTTTTGTCCATGCGCGTTATTTTCACAAGAACATTCGTTGAGAACGACAAAAATTTAACGAAAGGTGCTAAAACAGTGCTGATAATCATGATTGGCCGTACTGAAAAACGAGATATCGTTTCCGCTTTTTGCAAGGCAAGGCGCTTCGGATAAAGCTCACCGAATACAAGCGTGATATAAGATAAAATAATCGTCACAACGACTACAGCCATCTCATTTGCAAAAGCAGTCCCACCAAATCGCGTTCCTAGAACTGAGGCAATACTCGTCGCTGCCGCCGCACTGGAAAAGAATCCAGCAAGCGTAATACCAACTTGAATTGTCGCGATAAATCGGCTCGGATCATCTATCATTTTCACAAGCAACTGGGCCTTCTTATCCCCTTGCTCCGCCTGTGATCTGACGCGGTTTTTGTTAAGCGATACCAAAGCCATTTCCGCCGAAGCAAAAAACGCATTTAGTAACGTCAACACCAAAATAAGAATTAATTGTACAATAATCTGCTGACTCTCGGGGTCAGGGTTCATCCAACCATCCACTCCTTTTCTTAATGCGGCGCATACCCGAAGTAAAGCGTAGTCTTGTTTCTACCCAAAAAGATAAAAACATTAACCCAGTTTCATTTCGAGTTTGTCCGTACTTTTAAAATTTTACCATGATTCGCTAGGGTTCTGCAAGAAATCATAATTCTTTAAAAATACTGACAGCGTCGTCTTGGATCATTGTGTATTGGAATGGTAGGTGTAGTAGCTCTTGATTTACTGCGAACACCGTGCTTCCGCTTTTGCGATAGTCTGTTAGATTGCAGAATGGGCTCACTTTGAATGAGGTTCCTACAATGACGATCAAATCTGCTTTTGTGATTGCTGCTAGCGCGCCATTTATTGCGTCTTCTGGCAAGTTTTCTTCGTATAGTACGACTTCTGGGCGAATGATGCCGCCGCAGTTTTCGTGTTTATCTAATTCCAAGTATTGCTCTGGGCGCACCGTCATACCACATTTCTGGCAGTGGCAGCGATATAAACTGCCGTGAAATTCCACCACGTTGCGCGATCCCGCTTTTGCATGGAGACCGTCGATATTTTGCGTCACAATCGTCACTTGTTTTCCCGCGCGACGCTCAATCTCCGCCATTTTTTCATGAATCGCATTCGGCTCGGCGTCTGGATAGTACATATTATCCCGCACAAATGTATAAAATTTATCGGGCTCGTTCAATAAACACGTCGCACTCAGCAGATACTCCGGATTTTCCCGCCCCGTATAAAGTCCATTTTTCGAGCGATAATCCGGGATTCCCGATGGTACCGAAACACCGGCACCTGTCAAAAACACAATTCGTTCGCTGCTCGTCAAGCTTTCTGCTAAGGTTCCCATCATTCCACCTCCCCAGGATACACGCGATCCTTCCAATTCCACCACTTCAAAAGCGCCGGATCGGGATCTTCCGTCTCCACAAAATAAACCGCACAGCGAAACGTGTACAGTACGCATCGATCGACCCGCTCGCCCTCAAATTCACACATCAATTCATACAAATGCAGTGGGTTCTTCCCTCTCAAATCCGCTATTTTAGAAACACCAATATTGTGTAGCGCCTCACTCAAGCGCTTGCCGATCCCAGGTATTTGCAGTAATTCGTCCTTCATCCTGACCGCCTCCGTTCCTTGCTTCTATTCTACCACGCGTGCTATACTAACTACCAAACATTTAAAGGAGCGTAACCCCAATGAAAACCAGCATCCAACTAAAAATGATCCAAACCATCGCAAAAGTAGGCAAAATAAACAAGCTCTGGTATCTCCGAGGCCCTGCGCTCAAAACCGCAATCGCCAAAAAACAAAGCAAATTAGCCCGCCCATCCAAAAAATTGCGTGAATCTTGCGTGGTGACTTCCCATCAAGTCGAAAGCTTCGATGTATACGAGATATCTCCAAAATCCGATACGACAAACCTCATTATCTATCTTGCAGGTGGCGGCTTCGTGCTTCCCATCAGCTCTTTACACTGGGACTTCATCCAGCTACTAGTCGAAGAAACGCACAGCAAAGCCATCGTTCCACTTTATCCGTTAGCACCAGCGTACCATGTCGACACTGTTATGCAATACCTCACAACCATTTATAAAAATGCTCTAAAAGACCAGCAACCAGAAACAATCACCATCATGGGCGACTCTGCTGGCGGCAATATTGCGCTAACCTTCAGCGACTATTTGCAAACATTAGACCTGCCACAACCAAAACAAATCATCGCGATTTCACCAGTCGTCGATCTCAACCTCACGAACCCCGACATTGCTTCCATCGAGGAAAAAGACTATATTGTTGGCACACCCGCTCTAAAAGAAATCGGCGAATGGTATCGCGGCACCCACACGTTACAAAGTCCTATTATCAGCCCACTTTTCGGCGATTTCACACACACCGCACCATGCATCATTTTTAGTAGCACAGGTGATTTAACGAATCCTGACACGCGCCTTTTTGCCGAGAAAAACACAGAAAACACCACTTACTACGAGTATCCAAGCTATCCTCACATCTTCCCGCTATATCCGATTCCAGAAGGCGAAGATGCCCGTCGCAAAATTATCTCCCATCTCAAAACGAAGAACAAGCCATCCTGATCCGCGGCTTGTTCTTCATTTTTAATTCAGTTTTTCAAGTGGCAACCACCCTGCATTGCCATCCTCATCAATACACCACGCCCAGCCGTTTAGCTCGCGATTACTCTCCACTTTGTCGCCAGCCTTCACCACCAACTCACGCGCCGAATAATCTTCTTTTGCTGTCCCTGATTTAGAATCTGCGCTGGCACGCGATAAAATCTGCTCAGGAACCCAACCAGTTTTCCCAGACATTTTTGTCGTGCAAGAAACCCAGCCGGTATTCCCATCACGCTCGCCAATCCACAAATCCTCATTTTTATTCACAAATAGTGGACTTGTATCCGTCGGTTGATGCGCTACTTTCACGTTATACTGTTTATTCATTATTTCTGCGTCGCTTCCCAATCCGCCAAAAATTTCTCAATTCCTGAATCAGTAAGTGGATGCTTCAACATTTGCTCATATACTTTAAACGGTATCGTCGCAATGTCCGCCCCTGCACGCGCGCACTCAATCACATGAATCGGATGACGCACACTCGCCGAAATAATCTCCGTATCAATATCATGTACCTCAAAAATTTCTGCAATATCGCGAATCAAAATCAAGCCATCCGAGCCAATATCGTCCAAGCGTCCCAAAAACGGCGAAACATATGTAGCACCCGCTCGTGCCGCAAGTAGAGCCTGTGCTGCCGAGAAAACAAGCGTCACGTTCGTCTTAATACCTTCCTTATTCAGCACCGCAACCGCAGCCAAACCTTCACCCGTCATCGGAATCTTAACCACCATATTCGGATGGATTTTCGCAATCACGCGACCTTCTTCAATCATTTTGTCCGCTTCCAAACTCACGACTTCACCACTAATTGGCCCGTCCACAATCGACGTAATTTCCTCAATAACTTGGTTAAAATCCCGACCTTCCTTCGCTATCAATGACGGATTTGTCGTTACCCCAGCAATGAATCCCATTCGGTTAGCCTTGCGGATTTCCTCTACATTTGCAGTATCAATAAAAAATTTCATGTTCATCCTCCTCATACGCATCAAGCGCTTTCATAACTTCCACTTTATTGTATACCTTTTACCACTAAATGTCTCATAAACTGTCTTTTCCTCAAAAAAATAGGCACAACATTCGCGTCATGCCCAGCAACGTTCTATAATTTACTTTTGTCTACGATAAGTAATGGCTTCGGCCGATTGCGGAGAATTCCCGCCTCAATCAGATTCATCACCGTATGCGCCACATATTCACGCGACGTATTCGTATATCTTCCCAGAATTTCTTGCGTAAGCTGCCTCGGCAAAATAATACCATCCTCAGTTTCCGTTCCCAGCTCAAGCCCCGTTTTCAGCAAGACCTTCCTAATCCGCTCTTCCTTCTTTAAAAAAGTAAGTTTGCAGAAAAATTGATATTCCTGTAGCTCTTCCGCCAAATACTGCGCCATGAAGAACGTGCCTTCTTGTTCATGTTCGTCTAAAATTGAAAACAAAAATGTACTATCCACTTCCATAATTTCACCATGTCCCAAGCTCAGCAACATTTGACTCGGCTCCCAATTCTCATAATAGATATGGTGCAACCCGAAACAAGCATACTTCCCTAGAAAACGCGTAATACCACCTTTTGGCTTCTCATCCTGTATCACCACGCCATAAATACCACTCAAAATAAAGTATATTTTGAATTCTTTGTCTTGCTTATTTCGTAAAATATCGCCTTTTTTCGTCCGACTTACGGAACAATATTTATTATAATCCGGATGCTCAAAACAGTACTCTATTAATTTAGTTACAGTAATACTTGATTTTCCTTCTTTTAGAAATAGCATAGGCTCTCCTTCTCACTTTCCAATCGATGTATCTCTGAATTATAACATATGATAACTAAAAATGACCACCATATTACCGCTGAAAACTTTATATTTTAGACACATTATCCATCAAAAAGATGATTTTAGAGCCTGATTAGTAAAATATATGCCATACAAAATCCCAAAACAAGAATTTTAGTTCATTTTATTAACAATTATGATATTGCACAATAAATGTAGTTTTTATCACATTCGAAGTTGTTCATATTCCATTCACAATCATGCTTTATATTAGAGTGGCAGGAGGGAAACCTCACAAAGATACCGTAACATCGAAAGGAATGGAAAAAACATGAAAAAGAAATCAAAATCAAAGTCATCCTATAGCTGGAAACAGTTTTTCCAACTACTCATCTCAACTAGACCGTCAAAAGCAGTCATTATCGGTGGCTTTTTAGCAAGTCTAGTCACAACCGCGGCTGGACTACTAATCCCGCTATTCACAAAAAATCTGATTGACGGTTTTTCACCATCCTCACTGAGTTGGCAAATGATTGCAACCATCGTCGCCGTCTTTATACTCCAAGCCGTGACAAACGGTTTTGCAATTTTCCTACTCAACTTAATGGGTCAAAAAATGGTCGCATCGATGCGTGAGAAACTATGGAAAAAAACGCTCAATTTGCCAGTATCCTATTTTGACAATACTAAGTCTGGTGAAATGGTCAGCCGGATGATTAACGATACAGTTGTTATCAAAGAGCTCATCGCTGACAGCCTGCCGCAATTCGTAACCGGCGTCATCTCTGTTATCGGCGCTATCGCCATCCTGTTCGTCATGGACTGGAAAATGACATTGCTACTCATCGTTGCCGTTCCAATTACAGCCGTTATTATCGCACCACTTGGCCAAAAAATGTTCAAAATATCCCGCGGTATGCAAAAAGAAACCGCCGACTTCACGGGCTCTATTAGCCAAACATTATCCGAAGTACGCCTTGTCAAATCGTCTAATGCAGAAGCAAAAGAAATCAATGACGGCACATCTGGCATCACGCGCTTACTAAGATTCGGCGTCCGCGAAGCCAAAGTAACAGCTGTCATCGGACCGTTGATGCTATTCGTCGTGATGGGTGTCATCGTTGGAATCATCGGCTACGGCGGTATTCGCGTCTCAGCCGGCACACTTTCTACTGGTACACTGATTGCGTTCCTGCTTTACTTGTTCCAAATTATCGTTCCCGTCACATCTTTCGTCACCTTCTTCACCCAACTCCAAAAATCAAAAGGTGCCACAGAACGTATCTCTGAAATTTTGGATCACGAAGAAGAAAATATTTATGATGGCGATACAGTTGATGTTAGCGGCCAGAAAATTACTGCAAATAATCTCTTTTTCTCCTATAATGAAGAGGAACCTATTTTGCAAGATATCTCATTTGAGACCAGACCTGGCGAAGTTATCGCGTTTGCTGGACCAAGTGGTGGCGGTAAATCAACCTTATTCGCGATTCTCGAACGTTACTATAAGACAAGTTCTGGTGAAATCCTAGTTGGTGACCAACCGTTGAACGAGATTTCGATTCATTCTTGGCGTAGTCAAATCGGCTATGTTTCCCAAGAAAGCGCGATGCTTTCAGGCACCATTCGCGACAATTTATGTTATGGTTTAGATAAAGAATTCAGCGATGACGATCTGTGGGCGGTTACCAAACTAGCCTACGCTGATACCTTCATTGCAAAACTGCCAAACCAACTAGATACCGAAGTCGGCGAACGCGGCGTGAAACTTTCCGGCGGTCAGCGTCAACGTATCGCGATTGCTCGAGCTTTCCTTCGCGATCCAAAAATCTTGATGCTGGATGAAGCTACAGCGAGCCTTGATAGCCAATCCGAACGCATCGTCCAACAAGCCTTGGCGAACTTGATGGAAGGCCGGACAACATTCGTGATTGCCCATCGCCTATCCACAATAGTAAATGCGAATCAAATTCTATTTATCGAACACGGCGAAATCACAGGCCGCGGAACACATAGCGAACTCGTTGCCAGTCACCCACTATACGCAACATTCGCAGAACAACAATTGACTTAAATAAAAATGTAGCGATATTTCCCGGGAAATATCGCTACTTTGGAGGTGGAAACAATGAACCGTATTTTGATGGTAGATGACGATAGCAATATTCGCGAACTTGTCACCATTTTTTTAGAGAAAGAAGGCTTCACCGTTTTCAATGCAGAGGATGGAGTCGATGCGCTTGCTGTCCTTGAAAAAACGACGGTCGACTTGGCGATAATCGATATTATGATGCCAAACATGGACGGCTGGGAACTATGTAGCGCCATCAAAAACTTTCAAGAAATTCCCGTCATTTTTCTGACCGCACGTGGCGAAATCGAGCAGAAAATCAAGGGATTTAGCCTCGGTGCCGATGATTATGTCGTCAAACCTTTTGCACCAGAAGAACTAGTCGCAAGAATCCGCGTCCTTCTGAAACGCTACCAAATCCTAGCGACCCAAGAAATCCGCATCGGCAACATCTCACTTAACGAAAAAGAGATGCTCGTCATGCTGCAAAACCGTGCTATCACGCTACCGCTAAAAGAATTCCAACTGCTATTTCGTCTTGCCGGCTATCCCGATAAAACCTTTTCAAGAGAGCAACTCATCGAAGAAATCTGGGGTTACGATTACGAAGGCGACGAACGCACAGTAGACGTCCATATCAAGCGCCTCCGCGAGAAATTTCCAACCGACATTTCCGGTTTTTCTATCCGAACCATTCGTGGCCTTGGTTATCGCTTGGAGGAATCCTAAATGATCCAGAAACTAAAAAGAATTGGCAGCAGCCTCCTAGTTGGGACTTTTTTCGTCCTGTCTAATCTTGCCTCCTACGCCATCTTCATTTGGTTAAAGGCAACATTCAACTTCTCTTGGCCAACTATCTGGGAACAAGCTACGATTGCAGCCGGTGGAATCATTATCATGGTTGGTATCGGATTCATTCTTAGTCGCTACTTTTTCCGACACGAACGAACATACTTCAAAATTTTCCGCTCGGTCTTAGAAGAAATCGGACGCGGTAATTTTCAAGTCAGCGAACTATTAATTCCCTTACAACGCATGGACGACGGCAATATCCGCGACACCGTTTTTCAAGTCGAAAAAATGGCGGAACAACTCGGTGAAATGGAGACATTACGGCAAGACTTCATCGCCAACGTTTCCCACGAAATCCAATCACCACTCACATCGATTTCTGGCTTCACCAAACTACTCCAAGACAACAGCCTAAGCACCGAAAAACGCACCCACTACCTAGAAATCATCCAAGCAGAAACGAGCAGACTCTCCAAAATCAGCGAGAACCTACTCAAATTAACCGCGCTAGAAAAAAACGATTACAAACTCAATCCCACGGAGTTCCGGCTAGACTACCAGATCCGCGACATGATCCTAACCGCTGAACCCCAGTGGCAAAACAAGCAACTAGACGTCATTGTCGATCTCACACCAACCAAAATATACGGCGATGAATCCCTACTCTACCAAGTTTGGCAAAATCTTTTTCATAACGCGATCAAATTCACACCAGAAAATGGCACAATCCAAGTGACACTCGCCAAAAATAAAAACGACCAAACCGAAATAACCATCCAAGACAGCGGCATCGGCATTTCCCAAGAAGACCAATTACGCATTTTTGAACGCTTTTACAAAGCCGACCACTCGCGTCAAGCCAAAATCGGCGGTAGTGGGCTTGGACTCTCTATTGTGAAACGAATTGCCGATCTTCACGAAATGACGATTGCTGTTGATAGCAGCGAAGGCCAGGGAACAAAAATAAGCATTCAACTACCAAAATAGCAAAGAAGCTGGGACAAAACTCAATATAAAGCAAAAGCGCCCTCCCATTTCTTCGGGTAGGACGAAAAATTTTGCTTTATACAAATCGAGCGAAAGCGTTTGTATTCAGGGGATTTGGTGGAAGCCGGAAGCGGAGCATACTGGTGTATGTGATGACTGAAAACAGGGAGAGGGTAGTTTCCTCGACCATGTAAGAAGTTAAGCGTAGCAAGTATTGCGTAGCCGAACCGGAAGTCCGCCAAATCCCCTGAATGCGAGCGCTTTTCGCCGATTTATCTGAGTTATGTCCCAGACTCTTTGCTATTTTATATCTATATCAAGGCGTATCTTCCAATGTCCAATGAATCGTTGTGCTGTATTCCTTGTTCGCACGCGCCGTTCCTGGACGAACATTGAGTACTAACTCAGAAGCATCCGCCGTATTTAAATCAATCTCCGTTACGCCATCTGAACCCGACGTATTCGAGAAAATTTCATTTGCCACACCATTTAGCGGGGTCATAATCACAGTCCCATCTTGCTGATTTCTAACAAACAAGCTATTGATTAATTCCTTACCGTCCGCCGTTGCCAGTGGAGAAACAAGTTGCGCCGTCAGTTTCCAGTTAGTCCCTTCCGAACGCGTATCTTCAACCGTTAACTTCACATCATCTTGCGGCTTCAAAAACTGCTCGCGTGAACTAATAGCCGCCGTCCCAAATGAAATTTCCGGTGTCGCTGATTTAAATTGTAACGTTCCGGCCAAAACCGTGACAGTAATCTCACGCTCTAACTCACCCAACGTTACTTTTACTTGATACTTTCCAGGCGTCGATGTAATCGCCTCAAATCCAGTCATCTGAACAAAAGCCATCACGCTCTCACCCGTTGGAATAAAGTACGCCTGTACATTGGCCATTTCTAAAACCATATCTTTCAATGCAGCTGATGTCACAGGCACGTCTGCTGTCGCTACCGTGAAATCATTTGCATGCAAGAAAGAATTTTCATCCTTGATCGAGCTATCATTTTGCACGAAAACTGGAATCACAAAATCCGCGGCATTCCCAGCATCATCCGTCAACGTCACCGTCGCCGTCGTATAGCCAATTTTAGAAACATCGGGTACTTCTGTAATCGCATAACTAATATTATCATCGCCGTTTCCAGCGTTATCTGCCACATTTTCCACCAGATTCTTCGGATTCGTCGTGAACTTATCACCAAGCGTTACAAACTGCCTAATCACATCCGCCGTCGGAGCCGTTGTATCCGCCACAGTCATCCGATTGGACGCAACACTTGTGTTTCCAGTCCCATCCTTCGCCACCGCATAATATACCTTATTCGGCGTCATCGGGCGTTTTTCAGCAGGAACCGTTATTGCAAAAGTACCAGTCCCGTTCGTCACACCGCTCACAAAAGCACTATCATCCTCCGCGTCATAAATCGTCACCGTTGTGCCAGCCTCCGCTTGCCCACTAACCGCCACATCGACATCTTTCATCGCGGCCAAAATGGGTACCTCAGGAGCCGTACCATCTTGAACAACCGTCTGCGCCGAAGCATCCTTTCCGTTCAAGAAAGCATAAATCTGCACCGTATTACCAGCCGTCAAAAACGACCCCGCAGGCAACTCATAACGATAATTCCCATCATTATCAGCAATCAAATGAAACTTCGTCGTCTTGTTTTCCTCATTCGGTGAATCAATCGTACCAACAGGAATCGCAGGATCACCTGAAAGTTGCACCGAAGCACCCGGATTCGCTTTCCCAGTAATCACTCGGCTATTTTCGCGCTCCTCATTATCACTCAAATTCCCAATCGTTACTTCCACATCCGGAATCCCTTCAAAAAGGACACGCTTGAAATTTTGCGTTCTAAAGTTCGTTGTAAAACTATTCTTAGTCGCCGCATTTACCGATTGACCCGTTGCAGCCGTTACGTTCGCCGCACTATATGTCACTTTCACTTGAAACATCGGATTCCAAAGAAAACTAGAATTATCGTCCATACCATCCGTCCAAGTTTTTGTATTCCAGGCTTGAATCGACTGAACATCTACATCCAAATTCCCCGCCATCCGCAACAAACGAGCCGTCGCAGCGGGATTCGCATTATTAAATCTAATATCCACACGTTTCGCATTCGCAAATTGGAATTTTGAAGTTCCACGCAGATAAACCAGGTTTTTAGCACCCGTCCCATCCGCACTAACATCAAACACACCATCTTTGCCAATCAAAATCGTACCAGTTCCCGTACTGAAAACATCCTGCGTAGAAGTCCCAGTATCCGTCGCTTCCAGCTTAAACTCCGCATTATCACTAACATTTAGGACGCCCGCACCATAAATATAAAACGGGCTACCGTAATACATCGCGCCACGAGCCTTAATGTCCACTTTCGCATTATTAGAAACACTAAACGTACCAGCGTTCATCCAAATCCCGCCAACCGCCGTTTTCCCAGCTGCAGGAACCTCATTATCCATCTTCAGCGTCGCGCCATTACGTACATTGATATTTCCGTAACTAGTGATTCCTGAAACCGCACCATCCGCGACCGTAGAATTCGTTCCCGACGTATAAATATCCAAAACCGAGTTCTCCGCAATATCTACCGTTCCGCCCGTATAAATATACATCGCGCCACTCGATTCATTCGTTACTTTCACATCCGCGCCCTCTAATATATTCATATCACCGACCGCAAACGTCGTCTGATTCGCAAGTGTCGTATAGCTCACACCATCAAAAGGACTCACATAACTATTCGTCTGCGCAAAAGATGATTTCCCAGAAATTTTAGTCGTGGTCGCTGGAGCATGAATCGCTTGAGAACCACGATAGTTCACATTATTATAAACAATCGTATTCGTAGCATTCGTTCCACCAGCTGAATTATCCGTATAAAATCCATAGTAATTTTTCCCATACGTATTCAAATCATTAAACGTCACCACTTTTGGCAAAGAATACGTGTCTGTCGGTGCATAAGACTGGTTTCTAAAATCAATCGTGTGCCCATTCCCATTTATCGTAAACGGACGTTCTGGCATCCTTTGATAGTAAGCACCCGTATTCGTTGGACTCGCATCTGCCGCAGAAAACGCCGCATAATTAATATCCGCTAAAACGTTAATCGTCGCAATATCCTTATTCATCATCGCATTATGAAACTCCGTCAGCGTGCTCACATTCGCCACACTCGGGTCCTCAGCATCAGCAAAAGTCACTATTTCCTCCGCAATTCTTGGCGCTACTTTTGGAATTACCGACGCCACAGCCTCTTCTTCCTCTACTTTCGGCGTCACCGCTTCCACCTGTTCTGGCTCAACAGCAACCGTCACAACGCCCGACTCCACTTCATTACCCTCTGCATCATATCTCACCGCCTGCATCGCATAACTCTGCGCCTTTTCAGCCGTCAAAAGTAAGTCATAGACATGCTCCGTCGCTTCACTATTCCAAGTCACCTGAGCTATCCCAGACTCCTCATCAAAATCAAGCGTCGCCGCATTTTTCGCAGCATTATGCTCCTGCGTTGCCGCCAAATCCAAAACCATCCCAACCGGAATCGCAATAGAAACAGCATTCACCGCATCCTCATCACTCGGCGGATCATCCGAATAACTCAGCGCCGTATCGTCTTTTACAGTCAAACTAAACTGGCGATTCTCCGTCTGCTTCGGCTTATCCACCACAAGCGATAACCCAGTCCCAGCCGAAACCTCAGTCGAAAACCAACTACCAAGCCCCGCACTATTTATCGGTCCAATCATCGTAATCGTAAAAATCAGAAGAATAACAAATGGCATCTTCATTCTTTTTTTCATCATTCAAAACACTCCTCTCATATCTCATAAAGGCACACGTCCATACATCTAGCTACACCTCTATACTACACGCTCACTTGCTAAATAACGCTATTTTATCAAAAGTTTCTACCTATCAGAAATAAATGATTCCACAAAGCAAGGTTCCCATCAAAAATAGGATATACTAGTTATACAACAAAAACAAAAGGGGGTGCGCAAAATGAACTTTTTCTATCCATTTTTTGAAATAATAACACAAGGACTCGATATCCTAGCTATGCTTCTTCTACTTTTAGGTGTCGTACTATGCATCGTCAAAGTCATTCGCTTGACGCTTCGGAGAACACCTAATTTGAAAAAAGCCATTTTCAAAACCAAAAATGATCTTAGTAGCTACATTTTATTCAGCTTAGAAATCCTCATCGTTTCCGACATCATCGAATCTATTCTCAAACCCACAATCCAAGACTTATTTAGTCTAGCACTAATCGTTATTATCCGAACCGTTATTTCATATTTCCTCAACCTAGAGCTGGAACAAGACGAAAATGAGGCATAAAAAAACAAAGCTTATCCTTAACGCAAATTTCAGCGCTCCTCAGGATAAGCTTTATTTTTATAATTTATTCAATACCCGCTAATTTATGCGTCTGAATACTCAGCGACCACTTATTCTCGCCACGTTCCGCATCTAATTTTCCAAGTTGACTAATCGTTTCCAACATATTAAATCCGCCATCCATCACAACCCGAACCTCATCCGCCCGCGATAAATGACGCTTTTCATACATTTTACTGTATAAACGTTTTGGACTCGTCGCCACGTAATCAATCTCCACTGGCACCTCCTTCAAACCATTGCGATACAACCGATTAAAAAATTCAAAAAACGGAAACATAACTTACACACAGACGCCTTTATTCACTCCGATCAAAGAAGCCATTACACTAGCTCTATCTATCAAAAACTCTTAAAAAATACCACTACTTAGGCCATTTTAAAGATGACATTGATTCTCGTTCCTTTGATACCCCTAGCCACCTGAAATCGAAAATAGACACTATATGATTTACTATAATAATTATCGCTATCAATGGAATCTCAAAAAGATGGCTCCTGTACAATACAGAAACCATCTTCTAGCAAGTGCTTCATTCTTTTTTACAAGTGTCCTTGACATTGGTACCACCTTACAGTGATGATTAGCGCACACTTCTTTGTTATAATATCGATCCTAAAAACATCCCCGCAACGACCAGCGCCAAGCCCGCCGAATACGTCACGACTTGGTACAAAATCGCTTTTTTCCACTTTCGCTCAGCGTGTAACTGCACACTTTCCAATTTAAACGTCGAAAAAGTCGTAAACGCCCCTAAAAATCCCGTCGTCCATAGCAAATTCCAATCAAACGACAACTGCAACTGCACGACAAAGCCCAGCACAAATGCACCCGCCAAATTAATAAGCAACGTCGCCATCGGAAAATCCCATTTTACACGGTTTTTTATCCAAGTTGATAGCCAATATCGCGCATTCGCTCCAAAGAAAGCACCAATCGCAATGGAAATCACATCCATCCACATCACAAATCGCCCTCCTTGACCGCTTCTCTTTTGCGCACGAATCGCCGTTCACCGAGCGTAAAACCCAGCCACGACAACAAGTTCCCGCCGAGAAAACTCAACCCTAAATATGTAACCGCCAATATCGCATCTCCCGACTCAAACAACCGTACCGTCTCCAAACTAAACGTCGAAAAAGTCGTATACGCCCCTAAAAATCCCGTTCCAATCGCAATCACCAAATCCGTATTCAAAATCGTCAACCGAAACAAATACGTCGTGAAAAATCCAAGCACAAAACACCCACTCAGATTCACAATCAACGTCCCCAGCGGAAAATCAGCTCCCCAAAACACACCAATCCCCATTCCAACAAAATAGCGACACAGCGCACCCGCCATTCCCGCAACACCAATCATCAAAAACCGCTTCATCCGCTAAAATCACCCAATTTCAAGTCCCCAAAATGAATCCGCTCGAGTCCGTTCACATCGAACCACTCACGAACCCGCGGATCACAAAGTGTCGCAAGCTCCCGACATCTCGGCGTCGTCATGGACGAATTATCCAGCACAAACTGATCCAAAAATCCCGCATCAAAATGCATCTCAATCACTTTTTCCGAATCCTGCCTAAGCAGCCCAAAATCATCCCGCAAAAAATTCTCCACCAGCGTCCCATTCTCAATAAACGGCAACCCATTAACCTCCAAAAGCAATCCCGTTTCCACATATCCCGGCAATGACGGCCAAACCTTGTCACCGCTATATTTCAATGTCGTATGTATCCCATATTCCAGCGCAATATCATAAAACGCCTGATCCACAACCTCGTCACCAACTGCATGACAATCAATATGCTCTGGAAAATGACCAAGCAACTCCTTAAAACGCCCCATCT
Organism: Paenilisteria portnoyi; assembly: GCF_014322795.1. GTDB lineage: Bacteria > Bacillota > Bacilli > Lactobacillales > Listeriaceae > Listeria_A > Listeria_A portnoyi. The sequence goes on along the minus strand of NZ_JAASTT010000017.1, from coordinate 28,193 downwards.
GCGCAATCGTTTCCAAGCATACCTCATCATACACAAAATGCCCTTTTCCACTCCGATAATACGCCGAGCGATGAAAATCCCCGTTTTTATCAACCATCGAAGGAATTTTAGCAGGATCAGAACACGGTTTCCCAAGTAAAAAATTCGTATGTTGCCCAATAAATAAATCAGGGCATGCCGCTTTCGCCAACTTCACCGCATGTTCCGCAGCCTCCAAATTCGGCATCAACAGCGTCGAACTCACAATCCCGTTCAAATATGCCTCCATAACACCATAATTAATCCCTTTCGACATCCCGAAATCATCCGCATTAATAATTATTTTCTGCATAAAACATCGTCTCCTCCCAACATTGAAATAAGTTACACCGCACTGCTATGCTATTTCTGATATACTAACCCTGTAGAGAAGTGAAAAGATGGTGGCCGATCTAATCGAGAGGTGGTGGTGCTTATGCAAATAGGTACTAAAATCTGTAGAAAGGAAACGCCTAATTGATGTCTGTTGCTGAGACACTAACACTTATGCTCGGGCTTGGTACATTTACTGTATCACTCCTTGGCTTTGTCGTGATGCTCATCAAATCAGTAAAAAAAGACAAAAAATAACCATCTAACTCACTTTTTTCGCGAAAAGGTTAGATGGTTGCAACAAAATTATGAAGCCATCGTCTTTTCAACGGCTCTACTTAAGGAAGTCATGTTGACGCATGGCTTCCTTTTCTATTCCATTCTAACACACACCAAAAAGATATTCAATGCACACGAAAAAAGCTCCCCATGAACACATCCACAAGGAGCTTTTCCATTATTTCATTTGCTTACGAATCCCATTAAACAGTAACAAACACGCAATCCCTTGGAAAATAAAGAACGCGCCAAGAATCAAGCCTACTGTCACTGCCACGATTGCCGAACTAAATAGCGAGAAAATCGCAATCAAAGCACCGATAATCCCAACGATCATAATGAAAATCCAGCCTTTCGAGCCTTTCACCGAGAATGCCATGATGATATTCAGAATTGCCGAAGCAAGTACCCAAATAACGAAAATTAGCACGATGAATTTTTCACCAATGTTGTTGTTAATCAGAATAATTAAACCGGCTAAGAACGATAAAGCCCCGTCCAAAAGGATCCAGTTCGAGATTTTCAAAACCTTCCGACCTTTGAAATAAGAAATAATCTCGTTCAAACCGTTTAGTAATAACACAATCCCAATTACAAATGTGAAAGCCGCAAGCGACGTACTTGGATTAAATACAAACCAAAGTCCCAGCCCAATCATAACAAGTCCCATTACTAAAATAAAATACAAATAAAATTTACGCATGATTCCATTCCTCCCCTGATAGTAATGCAAAAATATTGCTACTTAACTATACCCTAAGAATCATGCTTGAATCTAGTTTTAAGCACACTTATTTTAAAAAACACTTCATTCTAGTTGTAAATTGTCCAGCATCTTCTCTAACATTTCAACATTTCCCATCAATTCTTCTCCATATTGCGTCAAAAAATACTTTTTTTGCCCTCGTTTAATGTTCGTTTTCCTATAAATAAGCTGTTTCATTTCTAGCCAATATAACGTCATATATAGCGTATTCCGCGTAATTGTAATAGCATAACCTTTGTCTAATTCCAGCGTCATAAACGAGAAACCGGGATCCGCAACAAGTTTTAAAACATATTTAATCTCATCATTTTGAGGTCCTTTGATAAGATCGCCTCCTCTGTACAAAATCTGCATCTTTTCTTGAGGTTCTCAAATCCAACACAGTATTCCATTGTACAAGTATAGCAGGTTGCTTTATTTGGCATTGTGTCTATTTACCATTTTCACATCTTTTTTGTGAACATTTTCGTACGTTTTGCTATTTACTCCTATGTAACGGACTTCAAACACGTCAAAAATCGCCCCACCAATTTTCGGCAGGGCGACGTTTATGATTTATTTTGTACCTAAGAATGGACCATATGTGTTCGCAAACGCATTATTATAAGAAACCCCGGCGCTACTCTTACCAGCATCCCAGTTCGCAGACCATGTCATGATACCTTTAAGCGGAGTTCCCGCATTTTTCAACATATTGAAAGCATCGAAAACATTTTGCGGATTAATCACATATCCCGTTGCCGCCGCATCATTATTCGTTGGTAAACCAATAACTAGCTTGTCAGCCGGAATTTGTAGATAACCACGCGTACCGTGAATTAACGAATCCGCCATGTAATAAATGAACTCTTTTTTCAGCGTATCATTGTTTTGCGCAATCCATTGGTTCGTTTCGTCAACCCAGACACCATCGCCACCTTGGTTATAAAATTGAGGCGCGATATAGTCATAGTAACCAGTTAGCGACGTAATGTAGCTTTGATACGCAGCACCCGGCTTCAAATATGGGAATTCCGGCGCCATCGTAATTAGGAAGTTCTTACCTTCCGCAGCATAATGATTTTTCACAATTTTAAGCGCCGCAGGAATCACCGTTTGGTTGTTCCCAGCCGTAATCGCCGTTTGCTCCAAATCAATATCTAAACCGTCAAAACCATACGTCTCTACTTGGCGAATAATTTCATTGGCGAACGCTTGCTCATCCCCGGTTTGCAGTTGAACATGCCCATCCGCACCACCAAGCGCAAGCAGCACGCTACGTCCTTGTTTATTTAAAGCCCCAACTTGTGCGCGGAACTCACTATCCGTTAACCCAACCGGCTTGAACGTTGGAATACGATTTATGCCATCGCCCTTCATGAAGGAGACCGGAACCACATTATACGCCGCGTTTACATCTTTTAGCGCAATATCAGCCGAAGTACCTTGCTTATAACCATCTCTGCCCGTGGATTTCCAACTATGCCAATAACCGACTAGAACCTGTTTCCCTTGAATGCTAGGCATTGGTGTTGCATCATCGACCGCCGCATGAGCCTGTGTTCCTCCCGTTAAAGAAACCCCAACTGCAACCGCCGCTGTCAAAACTCCGCCTGCTACCCATTTTTTCGTGTTCTTCCAATCTACCATTAGTAAATCCCCCTCATTGTTTACGCTTTCATTCAAGCGTTTTTACTTCTTGTCAATAGCTCTGACACTAAGCAAGTACCCGAGCTCTTTAAAAGTAAAACCTCGGAAATAATTGGTTCAAAATGTAAAGGGTCTATACCAATTTGATAGATTCGCTTGATTTGTCAACGCTTTCACGACCGACCGCTTTGTTTAGATTTTAACAAAAATAAAATTGGGCTATTTTTCGTATATCATAAAAAGCCATCTAGTAATAGACACAACTTCTCCATCAAAAAAAGCAGAATCCGTCCAAAATTCCCGCGTTTATGCCTATTATATATGCTAATATTAGCACTAGGTTTCATGGAATCATTATTTCGCTATGCTTTTGTCTATCATCATTTTCATATAAAAAAGGAGATTACACTAATGAATAAAAAAACGACATTAAAAAGAGTAGGGGTTGCATTAGTTGCAACAGCATTTTTAGGTGGGGTATACGTAACATCTTCACCAGGTGAAGCACAAGCAAGCATAACACAAGCAAGCACAAATAGCATTCTTCAAGTTAATCCTTTATTTACTGGAGTTAAAACTATTACTGGTACAGGCGTTCCTGGTCACTACCTTAATATCACGAACTTGTCTACAAAAGCCGTGTTAGCTACTGGTAATGCTTTCAAAGTACCTGCTAACGGAACTTTCAGCTTCACACTACCAAGTGCTCTTACAACTAATCAAGTTTTTGCAATAAGCGATTCATCAGACTTAAAAGGTACAGTTGCTAATTATACCGTTCAAGGTAGTGGCTTCAATGTTAATCCTTTAGTTTCAGGCGCTACTACAATTACTGGTACAGGTATTCCTGGTCATTACCTAAACATCAACAACCTTTCAACACACGTTGTTCTAGCTACTGGGAATACAGTGCGTATCGCTGCTGATGGAACTTTCAGCTTCACATTACCAGCAGGAAGTGCTCTTAAAACAGGACAACAAATTGCTATCGCTGATTCACAAAATCTAAAAGGTAATACTATTTTTACAGTTCAAAGTGGCAACCTTAGTGTAAATCCTATAAGCGCTGGCGATGTTCGCATTACTGGTACAGGTATCCCTGGTCATTACCTAAACATCGGGAACCTTTCAACACAGACAGTTCTAGCTACTGGAAATGCATTGCGCATTGCTGCTGACGGAACTTACAGCTTCATAGTACCTGCTGGAAACGCTCTTAAAGCAGGACAACAAATTTCTATTGCTGATACACAAAACCTAAAAGGCGTTATCACTTATACAGTAGGAAAATAAGCAACTTATATACTTGCTTTATTAGCGTTACCATAACATCGAAGGCAAATTATGTAGCTCAAATAAAGACTCCATGAAGCTAGTAATAATATTACCTCCATAACACATAGAAGAGTCGTTCATCCTGATCATGGGAAACGGCTCTTTTTATGATTTAGTTAGGCTCTAATAAAGCTCTTCTTTAGAAATAAGGACTATCTTAACAACACATCTATAAAATAGGTAGCCCATTGCAACACCAACAGTATTACATATAAGATCATCCACATCAAACGCGCGATAATTAAAGCCCAAGATTAAGTTAATGAACTCTTGGGTCAACTCAATACTCAACGAAGATAAAAAAGCCACAAGGATAATTTTTTTGAATCTCCATTTAGGCAAAATAAGCGGTAAATAGAATCCAAGTGGAAAAAATAAAATCATATTTGCAATCGGTTGATAAAAAGCCTGCAATACACCGACATAGCGCATGTCATTCACCGCATCTACCCAAGCCATGAACGGAATCAGATTATTCGATACCCCTTGATTATACTTAATCATGTCCATTATGTATTCTTTTTGCACTGGTAGTGGGAACAGGACTACGCAGATGACAGCCATGATGTACAGGGCAAAGATCGAGATCAGAATAAGCTCTCTATTTGTTTTCTTGTCCACCAATTTCTTATACATAATCAGGATCGTTGCGAATATAATGACCATAATCAATAACGGAAAAATAAATTTCAACATAGGCTTAGTAGCTAAAACTAGCTTTTCCTTTTATATATTTGCCGTTTTGGGTCTTCCAGAATTCTGCACAATAAGATTTGCCTTTTGCCACTGTGTAGGAGAATTTCTTATTGCCTGTTGGTGAGAAATACGTTCCACCTTTATAAATATCATTCAATATTACTCGATGTTTAAATAATTTCACACCGAACGAATTGTCTTTACCCCAATTATTCACACTAACACTTCCCGACAAGGTAGCTTTTGTTGCAGTCATCTTACCACTAACGGGAACCATATGCTTGAAATCATACGATACGTTATTAATCGCAGCATAAGCGGTTAGCGGAATAAGTAAACCTAGAGAAAATACAAAAGCTACAGCACAATACTTCATTTTTTTCGCCACAAAAAACCAACTCCTTTTTAATGTATTTAAACAACAACACACAAAACGAGTTGAATAAATCGTTAAAAATTAACTCCTCTTTCTAAAATGCTTAAAACCGATTATTTTCTCTACTCACTACTGGTTAAAAACATATAAAAAGCCGTTTTCCATCCTAGCAAAAGCTAAACATGGAAAACGGCTCCTTCTATATTATTACAACTCTTTCCCGTTCGTCTCAATCACTTTCTTATACCAATAATAACTATCTTTCGGAATCCGCGTCATTGGTGCATCATCAGAAATATCACGATCGACATAAACAAAACCATAACGTTTTTGATAGCCATTCAGCCAGCTCAGAAGATCCGTGAACGACCATGTGCAATAGCCGAGCATATCAACACCATCATCGATTGCCGACTGAATAGCGCCAACATGCGAGCTTAGGTAATCAATACGATACGCATCATGAACCTCGCCATCTTCCAACTTATCAAACGCACCCAAACCATTTTCCGTAATCAAAATCGGTAATTGGTAGCGGCTATTAATACGGCGAAGCGCAATGTGAAGCCCCTCAGGATCAATCGTCCAATCCCAGTCCGTGGTTTTCACGTAAGGATTCTTCACTTTCTTATACAAACCAGGAATCCCCGTTTCCTCCGCCGTTCCTTTTTTACCGGTCGTGTTAAACGTATTGCTTTGACCAACGCCATCTAACGGATTATGAGCCGCCGTCGCAGATTGATAGTAGTTCAAGCCCATGAAATCCGGTTTCGCAGACGCAAGCAATTCCATATCGCCAGGCTCAATCGTCGGTGCCAAATCATTCTCTTCCAAATAACGCCAAACCGCCTTCGGATAAACGCCCCACGCATACATATCCATCCAGAAATAGCCGTTCAAATCTTCCGCATTCTCCGCAGCAAGCACGTTTTTCGGGTCCGTATCAACCGGATAATACGGTGTATACGCAAAACTCGGCCCAATTTTACCATCCTTCACGATCTCATGGAACGCATTGATAACACTAGCATTCGCCAAGTTCGCAATATGATTCACCTGATACATCCGCTTATCGTCTGTCACTTTCGGTGGGTGAAGCGCCATCGAATAACCAAGCGACACAAAAATATTCTGCTCGTTCAGGGAAACCCAATACTTCACACGGTCCCCGTAACGCTTAAATAACGCGACTGAATAGTTCGTGAAATCCTCCACCACTTGGCGCGATTCCCAGCCACCATACTCGTCCATCAACGCCTGCGGAATATCCCAATGATATAGCGTCACAAGCGGCTCAATATCGTACTTCAACAACTCATCGATAAGATCATCATAGAACTTCAATCCTGCCTCATTCACCTCACCCTTACCAGTCGGGAAAATACGACTCCAAGCAATCGAAAAACGGTACGCCTTCAAGCCAGCATCCGCCATCAACTTCACGTCTTCCTTATAACGATGATAATGATCCACCGCCACATCACCATTCGTGCCCTCATATGTCGTCCCAGGAATCTTCACAAAATTGTCCCAAACAGAAGGCCCTTTGCCATCCGCGTCCCACGCACCCTCAATTTGATACGCCGCCGAGGCAGAACCCCATAAAAAATCTTTCGGAAAATCGGTATGCTTTTTGTGCTCCATTATTAAAACCTCCATTTAGGTAAAATCTACTCTTCTTCATTTTAAAGTATATTCTTTTAAATTGGTAGCAAAAGCTCATTATTTCCCGGGAAATAATGAAAACCCGCGCAGATTTGCAAACGGGTTTCCTCTCATTATGCTTTCACATCATCATATTTCTCAGGTTTACGCTCAAACTCAGCTTTTGCAAATGGACAAGTCGGCGTAATTTTCTTACCTTCCGCACGCATCGTCTCTGCTACTTTCTCCACTAACTCCGATGCGATTCCTTGACCACGGAGACTCTCATCAACAAACGTATGATCCAAAATTACAAGCGAATCCCCACTCGGAACCCACGTTACTTCCGCAATCAATTTTCCGTTCGCATCTTCCTTGAAAAAACGATTTTCACCTTTAACAAATTCCATCATCATAACCTCCTACTTTACTCGATACTTCAGAGCACCACTTGGACAGCGATGTATGACTTCTTGAACCTTCTCTGGTGTCGCATTATCAGGCACTATCCACGGTTTACGACTTGTATCGAACACAGCTGGGTCACCTTTCACACATTCCGCTGCATGTTCACAAATCGCCGTATTAAAATAAACATCGATCTTCTCGCCTCGGTACTCACGATAACCCTTCTCTATCCAATCACTCATCAGCCGCACCTATCCTTCTAAAACAAATTTATTGATCGCATGCGCAACGCCACTTTCTTCATTGGAAAGCGTAATAAAATCAGCCATCGCTTTAATTTTATCAATCGCATTTTCCATTGCAACGCCAACACCTGCGTACTCAATCATCGTTGAATCGTTCTCTTGATCACCGATACACATGACTTCACTCTGCTTAATTCCAAGCTTCTGCGCTAAACCATGAACCGCATTTCCTTTGCTCGCCTCAGGATTCAAAACCTCCAAGAAGAATGGCGAACTCCGAACCAAGTTATACTTTTCGCCAAAACTCGCTGGAATTTTCGCAATAGCTGGTGCTAAAATTTCTTCCTCATCAATAAACATCGCCTTAGAAACCATAATATCCTCGGCAACCTCATTCATCGGCGTGTAAAACAGCGGTGTATTTGTCAAATAAGACTCATAAACCGTGTACTTGCCAACATCACGATTTGGCGTATACAGATTGCTCATATCATTGAAATGCATATGCAAACCAAGCTCGCGGCTCATTTCATAAATATCCATAATATTTGCATGAGTAAGCGTCAAATGTGAGATGACCTCTTTTGTAAATGTATCTTGCACCATCGCACCGTTGAACGTAATCACGTAGTCACCTTCACGCTTCAACTCCAAGTCCGACAAATACTGCTGCACACCAGTAATTGGGCGCCCTGTACACAAGACAATTTTGACACCTTGGGCCTTCGCTTTATGAATCGCGGCGTGGACCTCAGGCGTGATTTCATGCTTATCGTTGAGTAATGTTCCATCTATATCGATCGCTACTAATTTTATCATCCTCTAAACTCCTTCAACTATACCCTCAAGATGAGCGGTATCATTTGCCGTAACTACCCGGAACTCGCCGTTTTCGTATTCCACAACCGTGACACTCGTGTTCAAAATATGCGGTGTTTCCGTACGATGCGTCTGTAAATCTGCTCCCTGCAAAGCAACGAATATCAATACTCGCAAAGCCATTCCGTGTGAAACAACCAAAATATTGCCCTCCGGTTGCTCCTCCAAAATCTGCTCCACTGCTTGTTTTGTGCGCTCCTTCACTTGGTAGTAAGTCTCGCCCTTGCTCACATTCGCCTCATACTTTGCCGGATTATCCAGCATCATCGCGTACTCTTCCCCATAATTCTCCGTAATATCAACAAAACGCTCGCCTTCCCAAATTCCAAAACTCATTTCGCGAAGACCATCAAGCGTCTTAACATCTATATCTCGATCACCAATAATATAACCAGTCGTGTCTACCGTTCGCTTACTTGGGCTAGAATAAACAGCCGTAAAGTCCACATTCGCGAGTGCTTCACCAGTTGCAATCGCACCATTAACGCCTTCTTCAATCAATGGTGAATCGCCCCAACCCTGCATTCTTCTAGCCAAGTTCCATTCCGTTTTACCATGACGTACAAAATAAAAAGTGCGTTTACCCAAAATATTGCCTCCTCCAAATTAACTCTCCTCTAAAATTGTACCACTGTTTCACGGAAAATTAAATGAAGTTTCGCACTTTTAACCAATTTTCACATAGTTCCGGCCAAATTCTCGCCTCCTGATTATCCCGCGCCATTCCAAGTCCATGCCTACCTTGCTCAAACGTATGAACCGAGTGTGGAACATTATGCCTTCTAAGCGCCGCCGCAAAAATAAAACTATTGTCCACTGGCACCATCTGATCCTCTTCTGTATGCCATAGAAAAGTTGGTGGTGTGTGATTCGTCACATGTAACTCATTCGAAAGCTCCAAAATTTGCTGCTTCGTCGGCGTTTCTCCTAACAAATTATACAAACTGCCTTTATGCGTCTGCGCTCGCATCGTGATAACCGGATACGCCAATATCAACACATCGGGACGCGTACTATATTGATGCATCGGATCTTCCGCATCCGGTTGTCCATCCTCCACATGCGTCGCCAAAGTCGAAGCCAAGTGCCCACCAGCCGAGAAACCGATGGCACCAATCCGATTCGGATCAACGCCCCATTCCTCTGCCCGATGCCGCACCATTCGTATCGCCCATTTCGCATCCTCCAAAGGAACAGGATGTTTATGCGGCGCAACCCGATAATTCACGATAAACGCTGCAATACCAATACTATTCAACCATTCCACTACAGGCTTCCCCTCACGCTCCGTCCGATTTCCATAACCACCGCCCTGAAAAATCAACATTGCTGGAACATCATGCTTACTAGATACTAAAAATCGCTCTAAATTAGGACAGTCCTTGTTGGCTATGCCTTCATACCTGTTTTCCATCATAATTGTTTTCACCGCCTATTATTATGTTACCCCTATCATAATAGATACCGCTGTCTTTTACCATTATTATTTATCACTATCAAGCTCTGTCAAATGTGCCTCGATATCTGCCCGGCGCTCTTCCAATGCAGGTGGAAGCTCTACATATGTGCCATGCTCCTTCGCAAAATCCGTCTTAAAGCCCGGTCCATCCGTCGCAAGCTCAATCAAAATACCATTTTCCTCTCTAAAATAGAACGAGTGGAAATAATGACGATCCACAAAACCTGAATTCGGATATCCTAAATCTTGAATATACGTAATCCAATCACGCAATTCTGCATCGTCAGCCACACGGAACGCCACATGATGCACACTACCAATTCCCTCCACCGCATGCGGATCCTTGAAATTAGCCTCCAACTGAACCTCCGCGCCAGATCCGCCTTCACCACCTTGAAATACAGTAACTAAACGCTCATCATCCTCATACGCACCAACTCGGTGGAACCCTAGAATCTTCGTCAACACACGATCCGTCTTCTCTTTTTTCAGCGTCGAAAATAATACTGGACCCAATCCGATAATTGCGTGTTCTACTGGAACCGGACTATCCACCCACGGATTCCCTCCAGCAACGCCCTTATCACGCTGATCCGAAATGAGCTGAATCGAAAGTCCATCCACATCTTCAAAATCCAAAACCTTCCGATCAAACTGCTCATAAACACCCTCATGTTTCACGTGAAACATTGTTAACCGCTCTTCCCAATAAGCCAGCGCCGCATCATTTGGCACTCGTAGCCCCATTCGCGCAATCGAATTATACCCCTTACTTCCCCGATTCGCCCGCGGAATTTCAAAAAAAGTAACCGTTGTGCCAGGATTTCCAATCTCATCCGCATAATACAAATGATATGTGTACGGATCATCCTGATTCACCGTTTTCTTCACTAATCGCAATCCCAAAACCTTCGTATAAAAATCAAAATTAGCCCGCGCATTCTCCGTGATAATCGAAATATGATGTATTCCTCTTAATTCCATTTCGCCACTCCTCACTAATCATCTAATTTTTTTAATAAACTCAGTAACTGTTTCTGCTCATCTCGTGTCAACTTACCGAACTGTTCCTGCTGAAATGCTTCTTGTGCTGGTACATTTTCCAAATAGCACGCCTTACCCAGCTCCGTCAAAGCAATGTATTTTTCCTTGCCCTGCTTTCGCCTACAAATCAAACCCTGCTCTTCCAACTTCACGAGCAATTGCGTAATATTCCCTTTTGTCACCACAAGCCGGTCCGCAAGCGATTTCTGTGTACTTTCACCCTCCAAACCAATTTGAGCAATCACGTCAAACTGCGCCATCGAGAGATTCGCTTTTTTGAGATTTTGGTTCGTCAATTTAATATTGCGATTGTAAAACCGGCTAAGTCTAAACCAGAGTAATACGCCTAATCGTTGCTCTTTTTTCACCAAGGGAATCCCCTCCTCATCATTAGTTTAGTTCTAAACTATAGAAAAAGCAACTATTTAACCCTGATTCACGATTTCCTCCAAATATGTAACAACCGCCTCCGCACGCTTTGCCTCCCAAACCCCGCACATAGCCCCATACCACATGCCATCCAGCGCCACACTGAGCAAATCCGCCTTCACAACGCCAATCTCTGGTGTCATTTTCTCCAGTTCCCGATTATACACATCTCGCCAAACCGCCGTCGCCTCATCATTCGAAACGAGAACCTCCATCGAAGCCGCGTGCACCTTAATCAACTCAGAATCATTTAGTTGACGCAAATTCCCCTTCAAAAAAGCATGAACGTGACGCAAAGCATCGTTTTCAGGTATTTTTTCGAACTCTTCCGCGATGGTTTGTTCATACTCACCAACTGTGAAATACGTCAAGGCCATCATTAAATCCTGTTTATTTTTAAAATGATAAAAGATGGCAGGTTTTGTGATTCCGACTTTTTCAGCGATTTTAGCCAAACTTAGCTGATGAATACCATCTTCCTGAATTACCTGTATTGCTGCATCAATTAGTTCCTGTCTCTTCATTCCAAACCCTGCTTTCCGTTGCGCTATTATGTTCAATGTAACGCAAACGCAACCATTAATCAAGGCAAAAAAGAGATCAGCCTCAAAACAAGCCAACCTCTTTTCCGATTTTAAGCTAAATCTTCACCATTCGTCGCAATCACTTTCTTATACCAGAAGAAGGAATCCTTACGTGACCGATCAAGCGTCCCATTTCCATCATCATCTTGGTCCACATAAATGAAACCGTAACGCTTGGACATTTCACTCGTAGATGCACTAATAAGGTCAATTGGTCCCCAACTCGTGTAACCAATTAAATCAACGCCGTCCGCAATCGCTTCTGCCATCTGCTCGATATGTTGACGCAAATAATCAATGCGGTAAGGATCATGAATCGCGCCATCCGCCTCAACCGTATCATATGCACCCAAGCCATTCTCCACGATGAAAAGTGGTACTCTATAGCGATCATATAACCCGTTCAGCGCCACACGTAAGCCCTTAGGATCAATTTGCCAGCCCCAATCCGAGCTTTCCAAGTATTCATTTTTCACGCCACCCATGAAATTTCCACCCGTTTGATCGCGGTTTGGATCTGCCGAAACGGATAACGTCATGTAATAACTAAACGACAAGTAGTCCACTGGATAATTTTTCAAAAGTTCCAAATCGCCGTCTTCCATTTTGATCGTGATGTCGTTTTCCGCGAAATAGCGCTTGATAAAACCAGGATAGTAACCGCCAACTTGAACATCCGTGAAAAATAGATTCATCTGATTTTGGTGCTGAGCAAGCAAGATATCATCTGGATTATTCGTCGCAGGATACGTTTCCATACGCGCCAACATACAACCAATTTCGAAGTCTGGATTAATTTCATGCCCTAATTTTACAACCTTCGAACTCGCAACGAATTGATGGTGCGCCGCCTGATAAGATACTTCCAGCGGATTTTCCACACGATCAATAACCACGCCACCACCAGTGTACGGGCTAATCGCGATGATATTAATCTCATTGAAAGTCAGCCAATACTTCACTTTATCCTTGTAACGCGTCATCACCGTCTCCGCATAACGCACATAATGATCGATAACCTCGCGACTCGCCCAACCATTATATTTCTGCGTCAAACCAAGCGGCGTCTCATAATGCGACAACGTCACGAGCGGCTCAATACCATACTTCACCAACTCATCAATCACATTATCGTAAAATTTCAAGCCAGCCTCGTTCGGCGTTAAATCATCACCATTCGGGAAAATCCGCGCCCAGTTAAACGACAACCGAAACGTCTTGAATCCCATTTCCGCAAACAACGCAATATCCTCTTTATAACGATGATAAAAATCAACACCATCACGCTTCGGAAAACGAGCCTTCGATTTCCCCGCCAAAATCTCCTCAATCTCAGCCGAACTCACGTCCAGCGCATGCCCATTTCCACGCTCATCTTTCGGAACAAACTTCACCATATCAGCCGTTGAAAGACCCTTACCATCTAAGTCAAAGCCACCCTCAACTTGGTTCGCAGCCGTTGCGCCACCCCATAAAAATCCATCTGGAAATTGCTTTTTGATCTCTGTCATTTGTTTATTCGCTCCTCTCAATCTTGTTTACATTTTTAGTATACTTCATGTAATGCATTACAGAGCAAGCGAAATGCTGAATTTTTTTAGTTATAAGCGTACAAATTGCTCGTCTTTTAGCAAATCCAAAGTTATCACCGTGAAAATAACTTGACCAAAATACAGAAAACGTTTACAATTGAAATATTATCCAGTTGTTAAATCAACAGAAAGAGGTATTTATGAGAATTAGCGAAAAACTAAAAAAAGCTGGTGAGTTTAACCCTACCAAAAAAAGCCATCAAATGACTGTTTTTGAGATGTGCGACAAAATTAAAGCCAATAAAATATCCTTACCGCTATACCAAAGAGATTTAAGTTGGAATTTACAAAAATCTGTAGAGTTATTAAACTATCAACTTTTTGGTAAAGCACCCGTATCGCCTATATCCCTCAATATCATTGAAGACGTTATTGTACCTCAAGTATCTTTTATTGATAGAGAAATTCTAATTGATATATCCTCTGGCCAACAATCTGTTGTTGATGGGCAACAACGCCTATCTACAAATTTTAAAGCCTTCTCTAATCATGAGGATTTCCGAAATATAGTTTTAGATATAGGAAGAGCTAAATTTATTTCCGTAGAGGGGGCCATTAGAAATTCTCAAATCCCTGTTGGATTTCTTCTTAATGAGAAAGATGAAGAATTTTTTAATTACATCAATGATATTCCATTACTTAAGAAGAACGAGGTATACTCAGCATTACTCCAAATACGTAGTAAGATAAAAAATTATAATTATACAATAAATATCGCAGAGAACCTAACTGAAGATGAACAAATCGAATGGTTTGAAGTTTTAAATAATGCTGGTAGCAGGGTTAGTGCATTGGAAATGCGTTTCTCAAAATTAAAATTTCACGGCATAGATATTTATGTGCAGTACACGCATAAATATAAGGATAAACTAAGTGAATCAGGGTATGACCATTTGTTCTCCCCACATTCAACAGGCGTTTCTTATCCTGTAGCTACACTAAATCCTTCCTATGAAGTAGTCATGAATAGAGTTCATTCAAATAATTATGCTCCTATTCCCTCTGATACCAAAGAAAATCAGCTATGTAACTTAGCACCTGAAAATATTGAGCTATGTTTCTCTATTACCTTAAATGCACTAGACTCTGCAATCAATTTTATAAAAGACAATGATTTAAAAGAACCTTCTCGAATAGATTACATTAATTACTTAACAGGGCTATATGTATTTAATACTGATACTTTTGATGAACTAGACTCAGAAGCACTAATAGATTGGTACAACAACGTTGATTTCACTAATAAAAGTAATTCTGAACGACGCGAAATGTTTAGTGACTTACTTAATATCCGCACTCTAGTTTCCTAAACAACAATAGGAGTAGACACTCGTGTAAGACGTCGAGTCTGCTCCTATTTGCCTATGATATTATGCCAAATCACTACCATTACTCTCAATCACTTTTTTATACCAATGGAACGACTTCTTCTTAGAACGATTCAAGGTACCTTTACCTTCATTATCGCGGTCAACATAGATGAAACCGTAACGCTTCTTCATCTCGCCAGAACCAGCGCTGACAAGGTCGATACAACCCCAAGGCGTATAGCCAATCAAATCCACGCCGTCCTCGATTGCTTCGCCCATTTCGCGCACGTGCTCACGCATGTAATCAATCCGGTAATCATCATTAATCGAGCCATCAGCCTCAACCGTATCCACTGCGCCCAGACCATTTTCCACAACGAAAAGTGGTTTTTGATAACGATCGTAAATCGCGTTCATTGTGATACGCAGACCAAGTGGATCGATTTGCCAACCCCATTCGCTCGCTTCCAAATTCGGATTACGCAATGTCGCAAAAACATTACCTTCTGTCTCCTTCATCACTTCAGGATCTGCACTTGTTAGGCGAGAAGAATAATAACTAAACGCCACATAATCTACCGTATGATTTTTCAGAACGTCTAAATCGCCATCTTCTATCACTAAATTAATGTTGTGCTCCTTGAAGAAACGCTTGCTGTAACTTGGGTAGTAGCCGCGCGCCTGCACATCAATGAAGAAATAACCCTCACGATCAGCTTGCATTGCTTTCCACACATCTTTCGGATCACACGAGAATGCATACGTCGCGCCTGCCGCCAACATACAACCAACTTGGTTTTCCGGATCAATCTCATGCGCCAATTTCGTCGCCATTGCAGAAGCCACCAACTGGTGATGCGCCGCTTGATACTTCGCCTCTTCCGGGTTCGCTTCCCCATTCACATCCATGCCACCACCGAAAAACGGCAGATGCAAAATCATATTAATCTCGTTAAACGTCATCCAATACTTCACTTTTCCTTTATACCGATTAAAAATAACCTCACAGAAATTCATGTAAAAATCAATACATTTGCGATTCTTCCAACCACCATAATTTTTGAAAAGTTCCACCGGCGTATCAAAGTGGTTAATCGTCACGACAGGCTCAATGCCATATTTCGCACACTCCGCAAAAACACGATCATAAAACTCCAGACCCGCCTCATTCGGCGTCGCATCGTCGCCATTTGGGAAAATACGCGGCCAGCTAATCGACAAACGGAACGACTTGAATCCCATTTCCGCAAACAACGCAATATCCTCTTTATAGCGGTGATAAAAATCGATCGACTCATGACTCGGATAATAATCATATTTCGTTTCAAGCGCTTTCGTCGGATTCATAACCGCATCCCAACGCCCTCCTTCAACAGATGGTAAAACATCGACAGGCGATAATCCCTTGCCATCCTCTAAATACGCGCCCTCACATTGATTGGCAGCAACCGCGCCACCCCATAAAAATCCTTCTGGAAATGGTGATTTTGTCATAATAATTTTCTTCCTCTCTATTTATAAGTTTGGCAGCAATGACGCTGCTTCTTTATCCAAAATAACTGTAATCGATGGATGCAATTGTAAAATGGAAGATGGCACAGCGTTCGTTACTTCACCGAAAAAGGCTTTTTTCACGATTTCCGCTTTATGCTTCCCATTTGCAAACATAATAATATTTTTCGCCTGCATCACCGCTTTCGGCCCCATTGTCACATAAAAATCTGGAACCTTCGACGCATCTCCGCCAACCTCACCAAGCAAAATCTCCTTCATTTCAGGCGTCGTCGGAACCGCAACCGTCTCATCATGAACATCTGTTGTATCCGGCAAATTCCCACAAAAATGACCGTCCGCGCCGATACCAAGCAACATCACATCAAGTCCGCCATCCACTTTCAACCTCGCGTCATGCGTCTCGTAATTCGTTTCATCCAACACATGAATCTGCTCTGTCGGAATCCCAGCTGGCGTGAAAAACGACTTTGCCAAATTGCTAATCGTCACACCCGGCTCACCAGTTCCTTTTAGCGGAATCTCATCGAAATTATAATAGTGAACATTATCAAAATAAGATTTCCCCTTCACCTGCGGAACAAGTTGCTCATACATCCGAAGTGGCGTATTCCCAGCCGTAATCGACATATTCACGCGGCAATCCTGATACATGTAGCCCAATAAATGCTGCCCTGCAACCGTACTCATTTCTTCATATGAATCTGTGACAATAAATTTCAAAAAATCAGCTCCCATCTATATTTTATATCCTAAATCAAATGTAACCTGTGTAATGCATTACAGGTCAAGCATATAGCTGCGCAAAAATTCATTCCACATTATTATATTTCGTCTTTTCAAATATCAATATCCGATTATTCCAACTCTTATTCATTGTTTAACCTATAAGAACTTTTTGAGGAACGAATGCTCGCTTCGCTCCCACTCATATTGAGGCTCTAATTCAGCAAAAAACACTTCATAAGAGCCACAACAACAATCCATTATTAATCACTTTACTATTCAAATTGTCCGATTCCGCTCCGTCACCCGATGAATATGAAGCGTCAAATACACCCGTTCATCCTTCGTAAGCGTTGCATGGTGCGCCTTTTGCAAATACGCATCAATTTTTCCCGTACATTCAAAACTCTCCGGATATTTCACCTGCACCTGATCAAAAAGAAAGTCATCGCCAGAATCCACAATCTCATTCCGCAAAAGCCGCTGCGCAAAATACTGTAAATGCGTCACAAAACGCGTATAATTCAGCGACGATTCATCCAACACCACATTAAAATGATACGTCACAATGTTCAGCACATCCTGCACAACCTGTGTCATATCAACCGTTGTCTTCATCGCCTGACCGTCCGTCCGCGCATTCACAATATGAAGCGCAATAAATCCAGCCTCATCCTCACCAAGCTGAATCCCAAGCCGCTCCTTAATAATATCCAGCGCCTTCAGACCAATCTTAAACTCATCCTTGTAAAACTTCTTAATTTCCCACAACATCACATTGCGAATCAGCATACCTTTTTCATGCCGCGCAATCGCAAAACTGATATGATCCGTGAGCGTTAAATACACATTATCACTGATTTTCGCATCAAAAGTTTCCTTCGCATAATTCACAATCTCATCTGCTATTTCCAAGTGAATTGCTGGAATTTCGCCAAGTAAATCCATCAATTTCTCAGACAATTCGTCCGTTTCCAAAACAAAAACCTTCTCAATCACCGCATCATCAATAATATCATCCAACTTCTTCTGGAATCCAACACCCTTGCCCATTATCACGAGCTCATGTCCCTGCTCATTCACCGCCAGAGCAACATTATTATTAATCGCTTTAATAATCTTCATAGAAGCCTCCTCGCTTTCATGGACGAAAAAAATACCAATATCACACGCAGCTACACGTACTCAAATACGTGCTTCCCCGTCGATGTTGGTAATGCCTGATCGAATCAGTAACAATCCTTTTCCTAAGGCTAAGTATAGCACCTTATCGAAAGCGCTGTCAACAAGATTTTTCATCCCATTTTACAGCTCTTCCGTTTTGCTATACAAGTAAGAAAGTTCCATCATCGTTTCCCTTACAATCTCTTCCATAGCAACACATTGCACAGCTTCCTCTTTTGGAATAACCCGCCCAATTCGAAGCCATTTTTTCGAGTTTTCCAAGAGCGCATGAACCGGCTCCGGGTCCTCCAAATAATCCGCCAACATCACGAAATTATCCGGTTCATCCTCATACGACGTCCACACCCAATACTCCCGCACATCGATCCCCAATTCCCGAACCCACTCCGGCAAAAATTTCACCCATTTCGCGTGATCCTCATAACTCGTCACCGAATCCGAACTCCGATACGCATGCCACTCCAAATAAATCCGAAAACTATCCTTTTTGAGCAAAATCGCAATCATACTCGCCGAATCCTGCCGTGACAATCCCTTATAATACGCCCAAAAATGCGACCGAACCTGCCATCCATTCGTCCAACTCTCCACTTTCGGCTTCCCAAAACCCACCGTTTCCCGCTGACACAACAACGCAAACTCCTTCCAAACATCCCACCTAGCCCTATATTCCGCCTTCACACTCGCCACAAGCGTTGGCGTAAACTCCTTCATTTGCCGAAACTGAAAATAATCCCGATCAAAAAGCGCAAAATCTTCCTCATAAAATCGCATTATGCCATACTCCTTTATCTAATCTTTGTATGCCATTATACCCCAAAAAGGCTTGCATGAAAACAAGCCTTAAAGTGAAATTTTTCAATACATCTAGGTAAATCTAGGAGTTTAATACCGCTGTATTCTCCATTCCCGATAATTTTCCTAGTCTCGCAAATTTAAAATTATTGCTTGAAAAACCATGTCACTAAGATTATCAGCAATATCACTTGAATTGGAAAAAAGATATATATTGTTTTTTTCAACAGTGTACAAAATTTTATATATCTATTTTTTTTTGATAGAGTTGAGATTCCTAACAGAATAGCTACTATACTGTTACTATACAACACAAACGATTCCATAACTCATTCCAATCTCCCTTACTCATAAATTTGATAACATCATTTTAAAGTAACCCTACCAAACCTAGCGTAACAGAAAAGAACCGTAAATAAATACAAAATTTCTCCTCATCGGATACCATTCCAAACAAAAATAAGGCAAATCCGTTACATTTAAAAACCACATAAAAAAGACTCTCCTCCACATTCAGAGAAAAGCCCTTTTCACATAATCTATTTATTTTTTTGGTGCCGTAATAACTTCCACGCCACCCATATAATTTTGCAATACTTTTGGAACCGCGACAGAACCGTCAGCCAACTGATAATTTTCCAAAATCGCCGCAACAGTACGACCAATCGCAAGTCCAGAACCGTTCAGCGTGTGCACAAATTCAGGCTTGCCACCTGGCTCGCGGCGGAAACGAATATTCGCACGACGCGCTTGGAACGCCTCAAAATTACTACAAGAAGAAATCTCGCGGTAGCTGTCACCACTCGGAATCCACACTTCGATATCATATTTTTTCGCAGCCGTGAACCCTAAATCAGCAGTACACATGCTAAGCACACGATACGGCAATTCCAACAGACGCAACACTTCCTCCGCATTATCCGTCAAAGCCTCGAGCGCCGCATACGAATCCTCAGGTTTCACAAACTGAACCATTTCCACTTTATTAAACTGATGTTGGCGAATCAAGCCACGCGTATCGCGCCCCGCAGAACCCGCCTCAGAACGGAAGCACGCACTGTAAGCCGTGTATTTTTGCGGAAGATCATCCACATTCATAATCTGATCACGATGATAGTTCGTCACTGGAACCTCCGCCGTCGGAATCAAGAAATAGTCCTCCTTCTCAATCAAGAACGCATCCTCTTCGAACTTCGGCAACTGCCCCGTACCCGTCATACTATCGCGATTCACCATGTACGGCGGCAACATCTCATCATACCCGTGCTCCGTCGCATGCAAATCCATCATAAAATTAATCAACGCCCGCTCCAGTCTAGCACCCAGTTTCTTATAAAAAACAAACCGGCTTCCCGCAACCTTCGCCGCATTCTCAAAATCCAAAATTCCTAAATCTGTACCCAAATCCCAATGTGCTTTTGGCTCAAAATCAAACGTCCGAACCTCGCCCCATTTGCGAACCTCCACATTATCATCTTCCGTATCACCAATCGGCGTAGACTCATGCGGGATATTCGGAATCGCCATCAAAATATTACGCAACTTCTCATCAATCTCGTTCAACTCAATATCAAACGTCTTAATCCGATCCCCAACAACACGCATTTCCTCAATTTTCTCGTCCGCATCCTGTTTATCACGCTTCAACTGAGCAATCTCTTGCGAAACCTCATTGCGTTGACTTTTAAGCGTCTCCACTTCAATAATCAACGTCCGACGCCGCGTATCCAACGCACCAAACTTCTCAAATTCCCCAAGTTCTTCCCCACGATGCGATAACTTCGCCTTCACACCTTCAAAATCCTCACGTAATAACTTAACATCCAACATATCTTTTCCTCCTCACAAAATGATAATCTCGTTTTTTATTTAGTTTTAGTTCGACCAGCCTAGCGACAAATGGTTAGATGCTAGGCAAAGCCGAGTACCAGCGCGGAGTGTACGACTTGTACATGAGCACTGGAACGGAAGCTTTAACAACGCAGATGACTGTTTGTCGCTAGGCTTTTTTCGTTCACAGAAAGCATACTATACTTTCTGTGAACGAAAAAAAGACCCCCAAATCTCTCCCCAAATAAATACATGGAAAGGGACGGAAGTACCGCGTTGCCACCCTAATTGAGTCCGAGAAACATCCCAAACTCCAGCTCAATTGATATAACGGTTTCCACCGAAGCAGATTACTCACATTTCCTCTGCTCACTCCAAGACGGATTCATAAAAGCGTTCCTACTGATTCCCACCAACCATCAGCTCTCTAAAAAGCACAACTTCTACTACTAGCTCTTGTCAACGTTTTAATTCATTATGTAAGAACATTCTACCCCATAACCCCAGAATTAGCAAGCCAAAACAGAAAACTTCCCACCATTCAAAATTTGTAATATCCATCTAAAAATTGCATTACACAATCATCAGATAAACCCTGAAAACGCGTGACTGTATTCGAGTCATGATTGAGATGGACTACAACAATCGCATTTGCGGGGCTTATTGTGATGATAATGAACAGTAAAGATGACAAAAAATAAAAGCCACTTTATACGCTTGACGGCTTAGTGGCTCTTGAAATATTCAGGCTGTCACCATCTTAAATGGTGTTTGTATCAGGAAAACATGTTGGTCGTATGTCTTCCCTTTCTCATTCATTATAACAATCCCTCACCCCCGAATTTCAACCCAACAAAGTTTGTGAAATCACAAGTCTGCTTATTGGACAAACTGCCACTATTTTGCTATAAATAGGGTGGACGTATATCCATTGAAATTCCATTTAGGAGTGATATTGTGATCCTGTTAATCGATAATTACGACTCGTTTACATACAACTTATATCAATATTTATTAGAGCTCGGCAAACAAGTACGCGTTGTGAAAAATGATCAAATAACTGTAGCCGAAGTTTGTGAAATAAATCCCGAATCAATTGTCATTTCACCTGGACCCGGTACACCCGATGACGCGGGAATCAGTCTAGCCGTCATCCGCGAATTTGCTAGCAAAATCCCTATTCTTGGCATCTGTTTGGGTCACCAAGCTATCGTTCAAGCATTTGGTGGTGAAATCATTCGCGCTCCTGAACCCGTTCACGGCAAAACATCGATAATTACAAATGACCAAGAAGGCGTGTTTACAAGCTTAAGCGCGCGTTTTTCTGTGACCAGATATCATTCACTCATAGCCGCAGAATCCCATTTTCCGAATGAATTAACCATCACCGCAAAAACCGAGGATGACCTTATCATGGCCGTTCGTCACCGCAAATTCTTAGTAGAAGGAGTTCAATTCCATCCCGAAGCCATTCTTTCCGAACACGGACACGAAATCTTGGAGAACTTTGTAAAACTAACGGAACGGAGCTACGAAAATGAAAATGCAGTTCGATTTTAAAGGAAAAACACAACTATTCTCGTCCCCCGAAGCCATTATTCAAACCGATAAGTTAGATGACGTGATGGAACGAATGCAACAAGTCGAACAAGCTGTCGATCTCGGTTATTATGTCGCCGGGTACATTGGTTATGAAGCAGCTGCTGCCTTCAATAAAAATCTAACCACGCACCCACATGGTAAAATGCCGCTTCTTTGGTTTGGTGTTTTTCGTGAAATGCGCGAAATTGAGCAAACAACAACGCCTCTTTCACAAGCGCTGAAATTAGACTGGCAACCAACTACCGATTACAGTTCCTATGCAAAAGGTATCCATTTTATTCGAGAACAAATTGCAGCAGGGAATACATATCAGACTAATTATACAATCCGATTGCAAAGTGATTTCACAGATGAAGACGAGAATTTCTATGAGCAACTGAAAATAGCGCAACAAGCGGATTATTCAGCGTACTTATCAACTGGCAGGTTTCACATTTTATCCGCCTCGCCCGAACTTTTCTTCCATTGGAAAGACGGCATCATCCAAACCAAGCCGATGAAAGGTACTGCAAAACGCGGTATGACACTGGAAGAAGATTTCAACGCACGTGACTGGCTCGCAGCTTCCGCTAAAAATCAAGCTGAAAACGTGATGATCGTAGATTTATTACGCAATGACCTTGGCCAAATCGCCAAACCAGGTTCTGTTAAAGTTCCCCGTCTATTTGACGTCGAACGCTACCCAACCGTTTGGCAGATGACCTCGACAGTAGTTGCTGAAACATTACCAGAAGTCCATTTAACAGCTATTTTCGAAGCACTTTTCCCATGTGGTTCCATCACAGGCGCACCGAAAGTAAAAACGATGCAACTTATTGCCGAATCAGAAACCTCTCCCCGCAATGTTTACTGTGGCGCGATCGGCTACGTCACACCTCATAAGGAAGCCATTTTTAACGTACCCATCCGAACTGTTGTTGTCGATACCGAAGAAAAAACAGCGGAATACGGCGTTGGCGGCGGCATTGTTTGGGATTCACGTAGCGGCGCTGAGTATGAGGAAGTCCAAGCAAAAGCGGCTCTTCTGACCACCTATTTACCAAAATTTGAACTATTAGAAAGCCTACGCTTAGAAGATGGTACCTATTATCGCACCGATTTACATCTAAAGCGCATCGAAAAAAGTGCCCATTATTTTGGTTTCACGTGGAACATTGACGCTGCAAATGAGGCTCTAGAAGCGTTCGCAAAAGAACATCCCAGCGACATTTGGAAAGTTCGCCTGCTCTCAAGTAAAACTGGCGACATTACTGTGGAAGGCACACTCATCATTTCCGACCCGATTACATGGACCGCCCATTTTGCCGACAAATCCATCAATAGCACCGACCCATTTCTCTATCACAAAACGACCAACCGAACGATGTATGAAAAACGACGCCGGATTGACTATGATGAAACATTACTATGGAATGAACGCGGCGAGATTACAGAATTCATCAATGGCAATCTAGTCGCAGAAATAGACGGGCAGCTGGTCACGCCAAAACAATCATCCGGCTTACTAGGGGGCACCATGCGCGAAACTCTCCTAACAGAAAACACGATTACAGAGCGCGTCCTACACCGCAATGACCTACTAAAAGCCACAAAAACCTGGCTAATCAATAGCGTCCGCGGCTGGGTCAACATCGATTTACATTAATGAAAAAAAGTTCGCCAAACATTCATCAATTTCTCATTTAACTCACAGCAAGCTTTCCTTCCCGACCGTTATTATATAAGTATAAGCTAACAACAAACGAACTTTCATTCTTTCCCCCTTTTTGGATGAAAGCTCGTAAAACTCCCTTTTTGACCACCGTGGTTCCTCCCTTTTCCACGGTGGTTTTTTTTGTGTTTAGATTTAAGTATTTTTATATGTCTCTTAATTCCCAACCTTGAAGGCACCACCAAACCTCAGCGAAGCGACAAATGCTTAGATCCTAGGCAAAAGCGCGTACCGAAGCGGAGCATACTAGAGTATGTGAGCATCGGAACACAGCTTTTAACGACGGAGATGAGCATTTGTCGCTTCGCTGAATGTTGACATATCCGATAGGAATACATATACTTAATAAAAATAGTCAGAAAAAAGGAGGAACAACATGCATTTCACAAAAATGACATTTGTAACAATTTCAATAGTAAGCGTTCTATTTTTAGCAGCTTGCGGAGATAGCGCAGGCAAAACAAATGAAAAGGCGTCAGACCAAATTAACTTTTTAGAAACTGGGGAATTACTCACACTCAATACGACTGCGGAGGAAGACTTTGTTAGTTTCACTGCGCAAAACCAAGTATTTGAAGGCCTTTATACGCTGGATAAGAAAGATAGTTTCGTGCCTGGCGTTGCAGCAAGCATGCCAGTAATTAGCAAAGACCAGACGGAATATACGATAAAATTGAGAGATAACGCAAAATGGTCTGATGGCTCGCAAGTCACCGCGAATGATTTTGTATATGCATGGCAACGCGCAGTCGATCCAAAAACAGCACCAAGTTATGCGGCTCTTTTTAAAGATTCTATTAAAAATGCAACGGAAATTCACGAAGGTAAGCTGCCTGTATCAGAACTCGGCGTTACTGCGCCAGACAACGAAACCTTAAAAATAACACTCAAAAAACCAGTGCCTTACTTCATATCTCTACTATCATTCGAAACTTTTTTACCGCAAAAACAAGCTTTTGTCGAGAAGCAGGGCGACAAGTATGGCACAGATGCAGCACACACATTGTATAATGGGCCCTTCATTATGAAAAACTGGGATGGAAATACCGCAAAAAAATGGACCTATGCGAAAAATGACGAATACTGGGATAAAAAACAAGTAGCCATTGATGAAATCTCTGTACAGGTGGCAAAAGACATTAATGCTGGAGTAAATCTATACACAACAAAAGAAGCCGATCGTGCACCCCTCTCCGGCGAATACGCGAAACAGTATAAGGACCGTTCTGATTTTCTAACCGAAAAAGACGCACTCATCAGCTACTTACGTCTAAATCAAAAACGTGACGGCAAAGCCACACCACTTGCCAATAATGCCCTGCGCCATGCACTCAATTTAGCAGTGGATAAAAAAGCACTAACAAGCGAAATACTAGGCGACGGATCGTTTCCTGCGAACGGTTTATTGCCAAAAGACTTCGTACAAAATCCAGAAACTGGTGCTGATTTTCGAGCCGACAGCGGGGATCATCTCACTTTTAATAAAGTCGAAGCGAGCAAATATTTAGCCCAAGCAAAAAAAGAACTAGGAACCGATACAATCACGCTGGAACTCCTAGGCGATGACCAAGATACGACAAAAACGATTTTTACCTTCCTAAAAGATCAATTTGAGAAGAATCTACCTGGTGTGACGATAAATATTAAAACAATGCCTGCAAAGAGCGCGACTGAGCTGACTCGAACTAGCAATTACGACCTTTCCCTAGCGGCTTGGATGCCTGACTTTAAGGATCCTTGGACGTATAGCAGTCTTTTCCTATCCGATTACTACAACAACAGTATGAATTACAACAGTCCCAAATACGATCAGCTCGTCAAATCAACAGATACAACACTAGCCACAGAGCCAACTGCAAGATGGAATGCCTTTGTCGACTCAGAAAAAGTACTACTTGACGATGACGCCGCAATCCTGCCACTATATCAACACCAGACAGCCGTTTTACAAAATCCAAAAGTAACAGGCGTTCAAAAACACGCTTTCGGCTCACCATACAGTTATAAATTCATTGAAATGGCAAAAAACTAGGAAAACATTCACCAATTTCTCATTTAACTCACAGCAAGTTTTCCTTCCCGACCGTTAATATGTAAGTATAAGCTAACAACAACAAACGAACTTTCATTCTTTCCCCCTTTTTGGATGAAAGCTCGTAAAACTCCCTTTTTGACCATCGTGGTTCCTCCCTTTTCCACGGTGGTTTTTTTGTGTTTTTATTTAAGTATTTTTATATGTCTCTTAATTCTTAACTTTGACGGAACCACCAAACCTCAGCGAAGCGACAAATGCTTAGATCCTAGGCATGGATTACAGGCTCACTTTGTTTTCCTGCATATTGGGGTTGTCGCTTCGCTGAACGCAAATAAGAGGCTTGGAGAATTCTCCAAACCTCTTATTTTTTAAAAATTAACTACGCGACCGTATCCTGCGATATACCTTTTCCAATAACCACTTGAAATGTTATCGTACTTCACACCATTATTTTGTGCGTTAATCATTTTACCACTGCCAACGTAGATACCGACATGCGCGATGCCACTACCGTAATTGAAGAACACTAAATCGCCTGCTTTTAACTGATTCGCTTTAATTTTAGTAGATGCATTGTATTGTTGCTTCGCTGTACGTGGAATCACTTTGTTGATCGATTGTTTGAAAACGTAGCTTGTGTAGCCAGAACAATCAAATGAAGTTGGACCAGTTGCGCCCCATTTATATTTTTTGCCTAAGTGTTTTTTTGCTTCGACATTCAGTGCGGTAAATGACTGTGCTTTATATGGCGCTAAGCATTTCCCCGATACATAGCCCACTTTGCCTTTGTATGTAATACGGTACCAGTTATTTTTAGTTTTGGCGTTAAATGTAACTGTTGTCCCTGCTTTGTAATATCCAATAATTGCATACTTTACGCTGTCCCCAGTTCGAATATTGCTCTCTACAGTTGTGGTCATTTTGTAAGTTGTTGCCGCTTCCCCAGACTTCGGTAATATCAAGACACTTACTGCCAGAATGATTACAAGTAACATAGCCATACATTTCTTACTAGATTTCAACGTCAAAACATGCACTCCCTTTTCCCCATTTGCAACCCATCTTACCAAACGCATATTACAAAGAAGCGACAATCCCGCGTCAATCCCTTTAAATCCAAAAGTTATTTTTCATCAAATTCTAATCTAACTCACAGCAAATTTTTTTCTCCAACGTTTATTATATGTTTATAAGCTAACAACAAGCAAATAAATTTTCATACTTTCCCTAAAGAATGAAAATCCCAAACTCCCTTTTTGACCACCGCGGTTACTCCCTTTTCCGCGGTGGTTTTTTATTATGTTTTTAGAAATTGTTGTCTAATTTCCTAATACAGAAGGACCCTCCAAACCTCAGCGGAGCGACAAATGCTCAGATCCTAGGCAAAAGCGCGTACCGAAGCGGAGCATACTGTGGTTTTTATATTCGGAAAAAATTTTTTATAATTAACTTGAAACCGTTTTCAATTCATGTTATATTAGACCTAGTAAAATTCCGTAATTAATAATACATTTCCTTTCAAGGATTGTTACCGTTTATTCGGGCATAACCTAAGTGGATTTGAAGTCGCGTCTTTTTTTGATGCCTCCTCGAATCCGTTTGGGTTTCTTTTTTTGACCAGTATTTCTAGTTTTCAACAGTTGCCCTCAGCTGTCGAGATAAAATTTTAACAAAAAAAGGAGCAAAAAGATGAAAATGATATGCTCCCTATAGAGTAGACAATGGAAAAAACAAAAATTCCAAATCTACTTTATAAGGGAGTTTTTTGTAT
>NZ_JAASTT010000016.1 GCF_014322795.1 Paenilisteria portnoyi | reverse complement strand
AAAAATGGGGAGGTTCCTCTTTTTTGTTGCTTTAAATCTCTTGTGCCGCAAGGCTTAGGAGTTATGAAATTAGTTCACTTTAATAAATCCCACTACTACATTATTTCCCCTACATACAATTTGCATATTATGTCGCCTCCTTCTTTAATTTTATACCGACAATCCTTAGTATCCCGACATCCGTCGCATTTTGAATCGTTGTTCCATAGGCCCAAAACGCGGACAGGCCTACAAATTCGGTTCCATTATTTTGGAACTGGAATTTCAAACGACGTAAATATTGTGTTGCGGATGTGCCACTATCTGCAGTGTCACTACGCGTAATAATAATCGCTTTATTGTCCTGACAATCTGTCACATCATATTGCGCGATACCTAAATTCTTAAATTGGATATGCACAAAATCATAATTAGTAATTGCCTTGACTAGCGTTTGTGGCGTGGTTAGCATACCAGAATTATCGCCTTCCCATACTATTTCTTTCACTGGGGCGATGCTGTCCACGTAATTTTTACTTGCCGATAGTGTATTGGTTGCGCGCTGTTGCGATGCTGTTGCTGTTTCTAGTTGGGCCGCACCGACTAAAGGAACGGTGTCAAAGACCCATGTACCCGATGTATTCGTATCACCTTGCAGTGTAATAGCTTGCTTATTACGCTTGATGTCCCACATGCTTTTATACGTAATGGTATTATGCGCCGCCTTTTCTATTCCGCCTATCTCTGTTTTTGTATTCAAATATCCCGGAGGAGCATAACCCGTGACATACGGCGAGGCACTAGTCAGCGCTGATAATATAAATCGACCATCACTACTTGTTACTTCCTCCCCTCCTACGACAACATCTAAATACTCCGTGAATGTATCCCCCCAAGTCTCATTAAAGTACACACGAACGATAGTGCCATTTGTCTGGGCACCGATGTAATGTTTCACATAATTTGATACGACAGAAATAGCTGTATCTCCCCCAAATTGGATGGTATTCGTTGCGGTGTCCCCCGATTTTTTTAGCATATCCATACCGTCCAGTGTCGCTTGCATCGCATTTAATTGGGTATCTAGATGGGTTGTCTGGGTTTGTAAATCAGCCACCGAACTCTCCAATTCCAGTTTCAAATGTTCGAATCCATCTACATAGGTTTCTTTTATATCCTCTAAATCATTAATATAGACGTGATCTATATATTCTAAATCCTGATCTATCAACGCTTGCTCTATTTTAAACGTAAACTGATGTGCGGATAAATGTTGCCCTTGATTGTAATTTAAATAAAGCTCGCCTAGGATAACCCCCCTCGTTTGAAGCACCTCTTCTGATAAAATGTAGGTGACCTCACTCAACGTTTTATCAATAGTGCAGGCATATTGCACATGTAATCCTGGTGCTTTCAAATAAACATTCGCAGTAAGTGATGCCAATGGAAAAGGAACACTATCTTTCACAAGCGAAAAAACAAGACGTGCTGCATTCGTGTCATAGGAACTAAACGTTCCTTTTAAATCTACCATCCGGGCCTCTTGACTATCTGCCGTGACCTGTAATGTTCTTTTAAGGTCCTTATATACGCGATTCGGTTCGTCTGTCATGGTATCTCCTCCTTAATTTGGTGTAATAAACTCGCCACCAGGGTATGTTTGCGTCGCTGTGTCCGCTTCCCATGCTAATTTATTCGAGCGCCGGTTATAAATTTTAGCCATCTGTCCTACCAGTCCAATGACGCTCTTGCCGCCGTGTGTGCAATCTTCGTTTACAATGACGTTAGATCCATATTGTGAGCGAATATCCACATTTTGATAAGCCCATCGACATTCGTAACACCAGACCATTGTGGAACCATGTACGATAAGGGCAAAATGATCCGTTTGATTTCGAAAGTTCGTTGCAAAGCGTACCCTTCGCAAATTAGCACTCTGACAACTATCGATGCGAATAAAATTCGTAGGATAATTCGTATAAGCATCTAACTGCTCAAAGCCATTGATTTCAACATAAGGCAACCCTTTAGCGACAATACTGTACACCTTACATCCCGTTAAAGTCGTTGTATCTATCGTTTCATAATTTAAAGCTTGTAAAAATACGCGCCCACCTGAAATACGAGGAAATTCAACCGCTTCATTATATGAGCCAGATGCGCAAAAAATATAAGCATCATTTCCATCCAATACATGTGGAATATCCTGAAATGCGCGCATAATCGTTCGGTATGGTGCCTCAAAACTTCCGTCTCCCGCACTGTCATTGCCTTTCACGGCATTCACATAGACTTCTATGGTGCCTGAATCGAGCCCATACAATTTTTTCAACTTATCATTAACTTCTTGCACAATTGCCTGCGTGTCTGTCACATTCGATAAAACGATAGACAACGTATCTGACAAATAATCGATATCACTGTTGATACGTTCTTCCAGTGTATCGAACGTTTTATTTTGGAGCGAAGAGACACGAGCATCTATGACTTCATTATTACCGTCATTCCCTGTATTCAGAATTAAGTTAGCAATCCTCTTTCGAAGCACTTCTTTTTGTTCTTGATCGCTCACGAAGAATTGATTGAGTGTATCCACATTTTTATTGGTAATGTCTAGGTTCTCACTACTGTATAAAGAATCTTTCCATTTTTTTAGTGGTTTCATCTTGCTACCTCCTTGGTCAAATAGCGTGCGAGTATTTGCACGATGTTTTTTTTCGTATTCGATAGAGTGACCGTCGGAGGCTTCGTTGTAAATGGATACTCTGTTATGCCTACGACACGCACATCGTAATTTAACTGCATCGGTTCATACACAAAAATCACATAATCACCACGCGTAACTGGTACCGCTAGCTTTGTATTGACGGTAATCGTCGTTGCTGGGTAGTCCTGTAAATCATCTTTTAAGCGTCTTTCTAGGTTCCCCTTCACGGTATATCTTTCATCGCTCACAGGGTCTTGAATACGAATACCGTATTGATTGGCCAACGGGCTTGTATACGTAATAGGTGCAAAATAATACGTATCATCTTCTTTTTTCTTGCCATAGCCTCTGATTTGCGTCCGAAAAGCAGTTGTATCCACTTCCATCGTTACGCCATCTAGATTCAGATTATAACGAATCTGATTTTCCGTGTAGGCTCCGTAATCCTCTACCGGATAAAAACTTAAATGTTTATTGTCAGCGACCATCACCAACTTATAATCTTCTAGCATTTCCTGCACCAGTTTTAAATAGTTCCCATTTCCGAAATTCTCTTGCTGCACGGTCTCTACTACTTTATTCGGATCATACAATGTGTAGGTGAACCCCATAGATCCGGATTCACCTGAAAAAATGAAATCCAAACATGCTAACACACTGAGCGTGCCTGTTTTTTCATCGTATTGAAAACCATCTTGCATGGTATTGCTAATATGAAAAGCCGTCACCTTTTTATACAATTGTGCTGCGTTTGCGCCGTAGATCACTTTTTTTATGACAAACGCTTGATTTTGAAAACAAATCGTATGCTCTTCCTTTATTAAATCAAACGCAAAAGCATTATGTTCTGATTTAGCTATATCAAAATCAATTTGCCACGTTTCATTTTCCGCCCATTCATGTGTAAAGGAGGCAGCATCAAATCCTGTCACTATTTCTGTATACATACCTGATACATCTGTAACGGTGATTACTTCCATGCCATTTTACCTCCTCTCACACATACCAATAGTCGAAATCAAAGCCAACTTGGACAGCGCTTGCGTTTTTAATTTCAAAAACATTGAAACCTGGTGCTAACGTGATTAAATTGCGGTTTGTATCTCTCGTACAATGATTTCCGTTTAATAAGGAATACGGCCCTTGTATGACTAATTCATCTAGCGAACGCAATTCTGGATAAAAGATATATGTTTCGTTTGTTGTCTTATTTATCATGGTGAACTCTTTGAAGCATTTCGCCTGAATAGAAATATCGAAAGCATGTCGCCTTGGATCTACATCAATATCTCCCGCATTATATACTTGAAATTTATTGGATTGAAACTGATAGGATATGTCCTCTAATCTTATCCCTTGCTCCAATTGCCATAATTTTTCCGAAAATGTAAAATCGCTTAACGTAGACCCGCGAGACTGTGCTAATCCCCGAAAAACTTGAAAAGTGATCGTACACGTAAAATCATCCACATGCACCAAATCGTATTCCAATGTTGCTTTATTCACTGCATATTTTAACCCAGGCGTAACAGAACAATACACATAATACCATTCGCGTTTATGGAGTATCGCACGTAGTCGACGCAACATCAGCTCTTTTGGAAATCGACCGTCAAATAAAAAATGGAGCTCAATTGTAAATGGGGCATAGTTTTTAGTTGACGTAACAAGTCCGTCGATACCTTCCATTTCTGTCTCGCCACCGGTCATGGATGCATCCGAGCGAGAAAATTCTAAGAAAGAAAAGCCTGGCATATCCGTTAAGATTGTCTGGCTTTCTGGTGTAAATAATATGACCTCCTTTTGCATGGCTATACGCCTCCTTTGTTATACAGAGCAGCAATTAATTTATTAGACAGCAGATCCGTATTACTACGTTCAAGCGCCTTCTCGTCCACAATGAGCTGTTTATCCAGTAGCGCTTTTAACAAGGTAATCATTTCTGCTTGTTGTTGATTGCTTTGCGCAAGTTGTCCAATCATCGTCTGTAACCCAGCATCATCGGATGTCTTAGGAGTCGCACTTCCTAACGGTTTCGATTCATAGCCAACGATTTGCATCGCTTTTTGAATCAAGTATTGTGCTCTGGAACGCCTCGAAGCATGTAATGGAATAATCATTTCTGGGCGATTTTTTTCCGCCATTCGGAAAGTTTCGTGTTGGACAATACCTCCATTTTCATAGCCATGCCCATGCCCAATGACCTGTAGCATTTCTTTCGCGCCATACCGATTTTTTGCATAGTTCATCGCTGCTAGCATGTTGTCAAAGCCATTCAAAATGTTACCGTGCCCCGGGAATTTATAGGCGTTGAATGTGCCGCTAATGGTTTGTAACAACCCCTTCGCTAAGTCGCCAGAAATGGTGTTCACATCCGTGTAGCCATGTTGTACCGCTTTTTCATTGCCACCCGATTCACTTTTGATTTGACGTAACCATGCGTTTACGTAATTTCCTGAGGTCGGTAAGCTATTCATCGCTAGTGACCGTTTGACTAAGCTGGCCCAACGCGTCACACCTGTGCCTTTCGGTGCCGCGCCGCCGCTGTTTTCACCTTCTTTTTTGAATAAGGACGTAACCGCCCCTTTCACACTACCTACCATACTTTTACCGAGATCAAGAGCTACATGACTCATTCCGTCAAAATGAACAAACTTCTCCATCATTTTCCCCATCAATTTAGATGGATGCGTCGCATAGTCAAAGACATCGAAAGCCATATTTTTTGCTTTGCTTGCTACACTTTTTGTTGTATCCCAAATTTTCGCGCCAATGCCCTTTTTGTAATGTGGAATCATGCCCACACGCGCCATCTGACGCGTGTCTTTTGCCGGCGTGACCTGTGTCCGCGCAGGTAATGGTAAAATGGCATTCCGTGCTTTCGGAACAAACGATGCACCGTTTGGCAAGGTTACAAGCTCTTTATAATTGGCTCCTGACTGATCATTAACCATAGCCAGACCGCCTGGATGACCCTCTGTTCCTCGTTTATATTGCGGTACTTTCCATTTTGTCACTTTCTTTTTAGAACCAAATTTATCTAGTACCCAGTTTACGCCATTAATCACAGCATTGACTGGCTTGCCTACCGCTTTTAGTACACCGTTCCAAATGTCTGCGAAGGCTTTCTTCAAACTACTTCCTGCTTTTCGTACGCCATCCGCCATTTTTCCGGGCATATTTTTAACGTAATCCACCATATTAGAGAACATTTTCTTTGTGCCGGTCCAAAGGCCCTTCATGGTATTCACAAAACCCGTTTTTAATTTCGTTCCAATGCCTAAGGTTTTTTTCAGCAGATTGGTCACAAAACTAAGACTACCTGATACGCCAGAAGAAAATAGCCCTTTTACGCCGGCCCAAAGAGCTTTAATCAGTCCTCTAAATCCAGTAATTAACGCTCTCCCTGCTTTTAGGATGCGTCCGACAAAGGCAATTTGGATCAAGTTCCAAACAAATTGAATCGCGCCAGAAAAGAGCTGTTTGACACCTTCCCACATTTTCTTCCAATTCCCTGTGAATAGGCCAGCAAAAATTTTAATGACGCCCATGATAATATTCAGAGCACCTTGAATAATGCCTTTTATATTATCGATAATACCGCTGATAATGCTAATTAATAGAAGTAATACAGGCTTCACAATCACGATAACATTACGGATAGCTGCCATAATCATCGTACCGTTTTCTTTCCAAAAGTCAGAAAGTTGCTTGCCTATACTCTGGATGAAAACAACAATGCCATCGATAATTGGCTTGATGGCAGCCCCAATCTCTCGAAAGGTAGGTTTTAAGCTATTGAACCATTTTTTTATATCCGTAACGCCCCTAATGATGTTTTGTATGACGTTATCTGGCAACACATTGTGCAGGATACTAGCACCTTGTGCCCAATCGCCTTGAAACATTGCTTTGATTGCTTGTTTTATTTTATCTATTTTGCTAAACGCTGCTTGCATATCCGAACCAATTTTACCGGCAATAGGCGCTACTTTTTGCCCAATGGCGTTGACAGCGGCTAATGAATTTCGTTTGAGCACTTCCCACGGTTGCTTATTTTGAACCGATTTATTCAGCTTATCCATCGATCCTTTTGCGTTGACCGTACCAGTGGAGGCCTGCCCCATGGCAAATATCGCCTTGGGTCCGACGTCTTCCCACTGTGTCCCCATTAATGCTACACCAGCGTTATTGCGATCATTGGCATTTTTCATAGTGCCAAGGTCTTTTGTTACTGCCGTAAATACTTGGGAACTGGTCGCCTTCCCTTTTAAGAATTGTTTCCATAACCCTTGGGTACTTTTAGACATTTTGGACATACCTTGTGCCGTGGTATTCGAACCATCGCCTATCCGAACACCAAATTCTTTGACCGTATCATTTACTTTATCTAAGTTCATGACCCCATTTTTAGAACCGGCAATGAGAATATTCATCATTTCATCCGCACTAAATCCAGCATTCTTAAATTGAACACTGTATTCGCTGATATTATCAAAAAATTCTTTCGAAAAATCTAACCCGTGTTGCGCACCATAGGCCATTAAATCAAACGATTTCTTTCCCTCTAGTCCGAAATTAACCGCCATGTTCCGCCCGCCACGCAATACTTCATTCACATCTGCATCAAACGTATTAGCTAAGTTTAGCGCACTTTTGGAGGTTTGTTTCAACTCTTTATTACCCAAATTAGAAAAGAGTGACTTTGTTTCACGTACAGCTTCATTCGTTTGTTCCATACTTTCGCCAAACCCTGATTTATAAATACTCCGGCCTGTTTTGTTTAGCTTCCCTGCCTCTTTGTCTGTTACGCCTAGTACGCCCTTGAATTTATTCATTTCGCGACTAGCTTCGGAAGTTTGTGTGACAACCTCTTTCACACCATTCGCCACAGCTCGAATACCAGCCACGACAAAACCAGCCGCAAGGATACCTTTAAACAAGTTCATCCCTTTGCCTGCTAAACTCGTTTGATCGCCAGATTTTTTCGTTTCTTTTCCTAAAGATTTTTGAGCCGTTATCGCTTCTCTATTCGCTGTCTCTAAGTCACGTACAGCAATGACTTGTTCTCTGGTCTCTCGTGCATCCTTTCCTTTTTCAGAAATCAATGCATTCAATTTTTGCCGTTCATTCTGAATCATGCGTCCTCGATCTTGAATTTCTTTTGATAGCGCTTGATACTCTACTTTTAGCGCATCAGATTCGCGACCTTGTGCGCGATAACTGGTCGCAAGTGACTGACTTTCACGTTTTGAAAGTGCCATGTCATCCGATAATTCTTTCTGAGAGCTTTTCAAGTGATCCATTGATGATTTAGTGGCATCCAGTGACTTTTGCATGGCTTGATGTTTAGCAACTACTGTATTAATCTTATTAGCCATATTTGTAGCTTCTTTTGAATTTTCCCCATAACTTTGCTTCGCTTGTTCGTATTTTTCATGCAGGATTTTAAGCTCTTGTTCTTGTGCTTTCATCACTTTTTGAATGGAGTCATATTTTGTGGCTAACTTATCCATTTCCGTTCCAGTATTACCGATAACACTCATTTGTGCGCGCATTTCAGTCATAGCGGCTTTCGTTGCTCGCTGAGTCGCTGCTAGTGATTTAGTGTAAGATGCTTTGTTATACGCTAAGTCTAAGCTAATCACCATAGAGCCAATCGGTTTTCCTTGCTTAGCCATTTTTACCTCCTTTCCCGTCTATTCGGTTAAAGAGAACTTGGCGCTTGGTTATAATGTTCTTCCGCGCTGATGACCTTTCGACGTTTTTTCTTCTTCACGACTTCCAATATATCGACTAAATCATGCAAATCTGTATCCATACAATCTTGATAGCTCCAACCGAGCTCCGTTATCATCGTATGAAATAGCCGATGTAAATCGTCTAGACTTTCTTGGGCACTTACTGGACGAGCTTTGGGTCATTCACAATAATCGAAGCCTCATCACGACCAAGTACCGCACTAAAGACGCGAGATAATTCATTCATTAAGTTAGGCGCATGAATACCATCTAACAGCGCATCTTCCGTGAATTTGTCTTTATACACATCCCGTGTCACGAAATCAACCAGCTGATCTAAAAATCCAACTTCATCAATGACACCTGTGTCTAAATCGCGAGAAATCTCTAACGCTCTTTTAACAATTTTTCCAGAAAGGTAATCTGTTTTATATACTTTTGTATCCTTCGTTTTTTCATCATATAACTCTAATTGAATCGTTTTGTTTGTCATTGTGTTTCTCCTCCAATTTTTAGTTTCTTATGGGCTATTTTTATTCTACTGCAGGCGCCGTTTTAGGAAATAAGTAGGTCAAAAATGCAGCTGCATCTTCTTTGGAACCTTTGAATTTTAAAAAGGTAAAGCCATCTGTATTGGCCGAATGATCGCCTTCCAATTCATAGCCTTCTGGCTCCGCGCTTTCGTCCGTGCCTGTTTCTACAGCTACCTCATTCAACGAAAACTTACCTTTTGGTAAACCATAAATGATGATGTCCCCATCAATAGCTTGCGATTGTAGGGCTGCAGCCACATATGGTGTTTTACTACTCTTTCCACGTCCTAACACACCTTTGAGCGCATTCACATTTTCCCAGCCTAACAAAGAACTGAACTGTTCTTCCAATAAGTTGAAAATAGTGATTTTAGATTTCACATCGCCTGTGCCGCTTGCCGCCACATACACGGCTATATTCGAAGCCCATACTTTTTTCATTTCGGCCGTAATCCCCTCAATCGTAGCCTCTACTGCACCGGTCTCCTTCTCACCTTTATTTTCAAGTAGTTCTCCAACGATAGCTCCATCTTCATCTAACACGGCAAACGTAACGCTATCAAAACCGATTGTTTGTGCCATTTTTTCATCTACTCCTTCTTAATAATATTTTGTTTTTTTATACTGAATTGTCTTCACATATACCGTCTTCCAATCTGGATGCGGATATCCTTCGCAATAGCCGGAATAATAGCCGTATGGTTCTAATCCTCGTTTGAGTGCATCATCCAATAATTCCAAATCATCATCTAAGGATACGTACAGTTGTACTTGGAAGGTTCGGATGGAAATGAGCAACGTATTGGAAGCTCGCATACTATTTGTTTCGTTCACCTCTGTGATTTTCCCCAGTGGAAGATTGTTTAATTGTTGTAAACTCTCTGGCAATCGCATAGAATATCCCTTAAAATTGGGATACACTCGTTTTCCAATTTTGTTGACAAGAGACGTTAACTCTCCCAAACTCATAGGCCTAAACCTTTTTTCACTTCCGCTTGCATTAAATCAAGCGCTTTTTTCCCTTCTGTTTCGAGCGTTTTCTCGATGTGGTGTACGCCTGTTTGATTTTCCGTTCCATTATTGACGAAATGGGCGCGATAAGCAGTTGCCTTTCCATAACCTATCGTCATAGCACCAGCTTCATCTGCCCCAAATACAACATCATCCCGAAGGTGCTTAGAACCATCCGGGTCGTAGGGTGTGTTTCTTTCTAACGCTTCCGCTAGGTGTTTCCCGCCTATCGCATTTGCCTTTTTCGTTACTTTTTCTGATTTTTTCATAAGCATGTGAATATGCTTATCTACATTTTTGGATGTCACATGGACGTTCGACTGGCTCATTTAATTCACCTCTTTTAGCGTTAATACTTGATACGCTTTATTATTCCTATCTGGATTGATCACGAGAATTTCATACGTCATGCCGTCAATTGTGACTAACATGTCATTTTCGATGGGTACACGCTGCCTCTCTCGAATAAAAATATCCATCGTATTTTCAAAAACGGTATCTTGTTGTTCTTTTCGCTCACGAATAAATTGTTGCCGATAGTTGAACCAGCATGTATGCACCCAGATTAAATCATCAACAGGCTGTCCATTCACACCGGTTGCTTCGCCGCGAGAAAAAAAAGAAATACGGCCGTCGTTCAGCTCCATAACAAATAATCCCCCCTCAGTGTTTGAATAAGGGAATTGACACCGAAAGGGATTTCTATTTGAGACGTCGCTGTTGCCGCTACTCGATTGTCGTAATAGTACTTGACTAACAGAAGCACAGCCAACTCGTACAAACGATTGTTTTGAAAAAAAACGGCATTTTCCACCGTATCACTGCTGGTAATCGCTCGACGAATTTCCGTTTTACTCGCTTCCAAATACACATTTAGTATCAAATCATCGTCAAAATTATGGTCTACTTTTATCGTATTGCGCAGGTTTTCCATGCTAAACGCTGCATATTCTGCTTCTGCCATCCTGATTCACCCCTTACTCTGCAGGTGGAACAACCGTATCGTCATAGGTCACGAAATAACCCGCATTCTTATCTGCCACAGAAACGCCGAATCTTGTGACCGCGGCTAAATATTGCCCGTAAATTTCATTATCTACCCATTTCAAGGCTAATTCTTTGCGATCTGTAAATAGGATGGCGGCATATAGGTCACCTATGAAACCTACTTTGCTTCCTGCTGTTCCAAGCGCTTTATCTGGAACGACCAATACAGATAGGCCACCAAGGGCTTTTCCAGATACAGATTTAATATCGTCTTGCAACAGATAGCGACCATTGTTATCCTTCAATTTATCTAATACATTGAAAAAGGATTGTGTCACGGTAAAACGCACCGTGTAGCCAGGATCAATGGATACATTCACTAAGTCTTTAATCTCGTCAAACGTAGTCACCGTTTTCTTGGATAACGTTTTCAGTGCGGTCAAAATGGTTTGATTTTCGGTATTCACTTTAATTTTGTCCGCATCCCGTGCTACAATGCCTACCAAATCTGCTGCCGAATCATCAATGGATTCTTGCGAAAGTGGAATCGCACCACGATACGTCTCCACTTCCCAGGCAACTGGATTGAATGTTGGCTTCGCTAGTTCTGGGTTTTTTTCTAATTCTGCAACACTTGCCATCGTAGTCGTTGGATTCGCTAATACCGGGTATTTCCCAGTTGGTGTCGTTACGGATACGACATGCACGTAATCTTTTAACCGTACCGTGGTTTCTACCGTTTCACGCGGGGTATACTGGATTTCTTCTGGAATCAATACCCCAACATCTGTACTGGTTACAGAAGCCTGTATCGTGGCACCTTTGGAATGTAGGAAATCATTTAGACCAGCTTTTACTTCTGCATGAGCAGGCTCAACCGGCTCTAAATGGGGTTGCCCTGCTGCTTTTTTATCGGAAGATAGGGAAATAGGCTCCATTTGAGCAAGCCCCCGTAATTCTCTAGCTGCTGCTTCCAAATCATCCAACTCCGCTTTGATTGTTTCCGCTTCTTTTTTATAGGCAGAAGCCTTCGTCAAGTCTCCGTCCTCTGCACTTTTTGTTGCTTCTTGGACTTTAGTGTTAAACGCTGCTTGTTTCACCGCTATCTTTTTTTGCGCTTCTTTTAATTTTTCTTTTAGTAAATTCATCTTTTTTCCTCCTCATTGTACGGTCTCAAGCTCCGCTACTACATCGTGCTAAAGCATCGAGTTCCGCTACTAGTTTCATTTGTCCTAATGCGTGAATCATATCTTCCTGCTCTTTATTGGCAGACGGAATAATAGCCGTGGGTGGGTGCTGATACTTATCTGCCCATTCAGGCGGTAACATGGCAACCATGCGATTCTCTTCTGAAATAACATCACAATAGCCCATTGCTTGTGCTTCTTCGGCATCCAACCAGGTCTCTGCGTCTAATTTGGCAATAAGTTCTGCTTCTGTCAGATGGTCCCCACCACGTTCTAAATAAATGGAGCGCATTGCCTTCGCTGTTTTGTCCAATTCTTCTGCTTTTGTTCGAAATTCGTTGGCAGTTCCGTAATAGCTCATCTTCGGATTATGGATCATCATCAGTGCATTTTTAGGCATGATAATGGTGTCCCCAGCAAGTGCAATAACGCTGGCAATCGAAGCCGCTAAGCCATCGATGTACGTGGTAACTTTCGCTTGATGATTTTTCAACACATTATAAATAGCGACCCCTTCAAAAACGGCGCCGCCTGGACTATTCACATGTAATTCGATTGCCTGTACATCGCCAAGCGCTTTCAAATCCGCTTTAAAACTAGTCGCTGATTGCCCAAACATCTCGTACCCAGAAGGTACAACTGGACCATACACATCAATAGTCGCCATTTCCCCTTGCGCTTTCATCGTATAAAAATTAGGTTTGCTCATTTTTATCACCCCCTTTCGAGAGTTGATACGCTGCGAGTTGATCGAGTGTTGTATAATTGAGCGATGTCAGTAATTTATCTGCCTCTTCGGAATCAAAACGCGCATACCCCAATAGAGAACGCGCCTTATTTGTCGTGATGATCCCCGCATTTTTTTGATCTATCACATTCTTCGTGAAAGCCTCTCGGTCGCTTTGTAGTATCCGATCCGTGTTAAATACAAACTCCGACGTCAATGCTGCTCTATAATCCATTAACTTCACATTGAATTCGCTACTCATAAAGCTAAAATAGTAATTTAAGCTATTAGTCACATAGTCCGCATTTAATTGAGAAACCGATTGATTTGGACTATTAACACCTAGTTTATAACCCGGTATCATTAGCGCTTTGGCTATTTGCGCAGTAGAAAAATTATTAGAATTGATCAGTTGTAGCACATTGGTATCTATCTGCAAAGGCTCAAAGTCCATGGTTTGATCTAATATCAAGGTGGTAGAAGCGCCCTCTGTGCTGTACTGCGCTTTATCGAACTCCTCCCGCACTTTTCGTTTCGCCTCTGTACTCAAGCGCCCACTCTTCATACGTAAAATACCGCCCGCTAGCCCTTTGCGAAAGAAATTCCGCAAGGTCTGTATCCCATTTTCTTGCATGGCAATTTCATCTTCGAGTGATAGTAAGCACGAACGCCCCTGTATCCCATCTGTCGTGAAAAATTTAAGATGCAATACATCACTGGCAGGGAGTATTTCCTCCCGATTTTGATAGAAAGAAATGCGATAATAGACATCATGTGTCTTAGTATCTTGCTCAATAACCACATTCGAAGGCTTTATAAAATCGAGTTGTATGGGTTTTTCTCTAAATCGCCGAATGACTGCATACCCATTGCCACACGTAATCGCATTGACGATTAAGGAAAATTTGAAATCATACGCATTCATCACATTATTCGGCTTGATATTTAATAAATAATCTAACTCTTCGTCATACTCTCCCGATCCGTTTTTTTGAAGCAGTCGCACAGGGGAACTCGCAATATCTCCTGCTAGTATGCTAATCCCAGCTAATACATCGCTATTTTTCAGCGCACTTAGCCCCATATACCGAACATTGTCCATTTGTCCAACGAGTATGTCCAAGTTACTTGCGTCTCCTAATGCTTTAAAAAATGCCATTTATCTAGCCCCCTTCCTTACTTTCATAGTTGATGTACAGCGCTAACAGCACTAAAAATAATCCCAATACCAAAAAACCTAGCTCGATGTGAACCAGGAAAGCCGATAAAGTCATAAAAAATACGCCTGCTAGCAGCAACAGCGTGTGGATTTGCGTTACGATATATTTTTTCAAGCACTCGTCACCTCCTAAAAGCTAAAATTGCCATTCATAATATAATCATCGTCGAGTGGTTCTGTGAATTCTTCTAAAAAACAAATAGCATACGCGTCTAAAAGAGCATCTAATGGATCAATTTTGTTGCTGTTTTTCGATTTGTCAATGCGAACACCGTTATTATTCGATTCTAAAATAGCATTATGGACAGCAGCGCTTAGCAACTGATTCCCCATATGCATCACTTTTCCATTGAGCACATCATCTTTGAATTGTTTTGTTGGCATCGATAATGTCCGTGTCCCCTGCCTCACTTCAATTAAGGGCCATTCTGGATATGTTTTTTCAATACGGGTCAACATATCACCAAATTGATAGGGATCGTAACAAATGCCCTCCACAAGTAAATCATTGGAGAGAATAAAATCCTCTAACCACTCAAATACCGCTTCATTGTCGATCACACCTGATTCTAATTTTGTAATTTGGCATTCCCCTTTTTCCTCAAGTAATTGATAATCCATGCTATCTCGCTTGATTTTAGTGTCTAGACCATACTTAGTTGCCACGAATGAAAAGCTGTCTACTTCCCATCTTTTCATCTCCTCGTTCATGGTGAGCCACGAAATAGCGTATAAATCGGATGTTCTCCCTACGTCTACACCAATCCACGCACGCCTTCCATGTATATCCGTTTTTTCTATCTTTGCCTTCTCCCAATTTTCTGCCGTCATGTAGCTTTCTTCTTCGGATTGGCGCCAGATATTAAAGTTTTTAACATATACTTTGTTAATCGTTCCTTTTTCAAATCCCGCCTTCAGACGCTTATTCAAATATTTCATGACTTTATCTCGTTGTTCTGGGATTGCCAAGAGTGGATTCGATTTCACCCACATGTCTGGATTTTTGATTTCTCTTGCCGTATCCTGTTCAGCGATATAAGCAAAATATTCATCATCCAAATGATAATCTTCCAGCAATATCTTACTTGCATACGGGTACTCCGTTTTATACATCGGGCCATTTAAATTAAAGCCAGCTGTTGAAATGATGAGTATTAGTGGATTGTCTAGTTGCCCTTGCGAAGATTCTAATAGTTCCAGCATTTCATCCGTCTTGGAAGCCGCAAACTCATCTAATATACCCACATAAGCTTCAAAGCCATCAATCGCTCCTGTATCACGAGATAAGGGACGGATGTAACTTTCATCTTCTCTATTTTGCAATTCCTCACGCACGCGCTTTGTCATTTTTTCAATTTCAAAGTATTTCGAACGTAGTTTTTCGAGTTGCTTGCGAATCATATCAAACACGATTTTCGATTGATTTTTATCGTTCGCCGTACAATAAATTTGGCGAGAATAAGCCGGTTCGCTGCCGAATAGAAATTCATACAAAGCAATGCCCGCCACTAATATAGATTTCCCATTCTTACGGGCCATAGAAATAAACGCTTTTTTAAAGCGCCTCGCCTTTGTATTATGTTGTTCACGCCAGCCGTATAGCATGGACACGATAAATTTTTGGAAATCGACTAACGGGAACGTCTCTCCTGTTTTGACATCGGGTAATGTTTCAATAAACCGAATAACCTTATCGGCATATTCCGGCATATACACATAGTCCAATTCAC
Organism: Paenilisteria portnoyi; assembly: GCF_014322795.1. GTDB lineage: Bacteria > Bacillota > Bacilli > Lactobacillales > Listeriaceae > Listeria_A > Listeria_A portnoyi. The sequence continues at coordinate 65,825 of NZ_JAASTT010000016.1, read as the reverse complement.
CTTTTTCGGCTTGTTCTAAATCATTCAAATGTCGTTTGCATGCCGCTTTTACTTTCTTACTTGCTACAATGTCACCGGACAATACTTTTTTTGCATACACATACGCTATATCTTTTCCGCCCATATCCATCACCCAAATATATCTTTCAATGATTTTTCTCTCTCTTCTACTTTTGGGATCATCAACTTCAAGCGACTATCTACGGTTAGCCCTAAACTGCTCGCTAAAGATCGAATATTAGAAGTGGCATCGTTCATGACTGTAATAGCTGGATTTTTTCGCGTACGATCCTTGTAATGAACGATGCCCTCCTCTGTTATTTCAGACATAACCGTATAGATTCCGTTTTCTTTTACTTCTTCGTAGGCCTCACGGTAAATCCCGTACCACACACAATATAATTCTACGGTAGCCTTATCAAGCGATCGAACAGGGAGCTTTTGAAGCTCTTTACTGATTCGCTCATATTCATATCTCGCTTTGGAACCTAAATGATTAGGCGCTGATTTTTGAAGGTTGGCGAATCCATCAGAAGCCATATTTTCTGCGCGTTTTCGCTTACTTTTTTCAATCGTCGTTAAATGTCCTTTTGCCGTATCCACTAGCTTCATTTTTTTATTGCTCATTGGTGTGTTCACCTCCATTTTAAAGTTTCAGAAAAGGAATTTCGGTCACGGAAAGGGGGGCACCGTTCTTTTGTTTTCGAAAAACATAGCCCCGATATTTTTAGTGGGGGTACCTGCTTGCATTTTCCTTTTTCGTTTTCAGCTGGTGACAACTTTCGCACAGTGATTGCAAGTTATTTAAGTCCAATCGTAATTCCCAATTATCTTTTGTTGGGATAATATGATCGACTAATTGCGCATGCGTCACATCATGGTTAGCTAGACATCGCACACACAAATGATAATCACGGTCTAAAGCAACTTCTCGAAGTTCTCGCCATGCTTTCGAGTTGTAAAAGCTGACGTACCTTGCGTCGGACTGCCTTCTCGCTCTATTATAGCCACGATTGTATATTCCTTGATGTTGCTCGCAATAAGCTTTGTCATATTCAATCAGCGTTCGACAAGACGGATGTCTACATAACTTCTTTGGCTTTGCCATCACACATCCAACACAATACGCACACCTGGATCTCCATGATAAAAGGCGCGTACTTCTTCTAACATTTCCACGGCGCTATCTTGGCTGGTGAAGGGTTGTGCTGCCTCCTGATTCGTGTCAGACAATACTTGTACACCTGTTGCATCTGGGTCAAACGCCGTTAAGAATTCTTCATTACCAAGCATGATAATATATTTCATGGTATTCACTCCTCCTATTTATAAATCGTCCGCGTTCTTAGCTTCATCTATATCTTCACCAAGGTTCACATGCATAAAATCATCTATCACTTCAAGGTCCCCACGTTCGATTCGTAAGACATCCCATTTGCCATTTTCAACCTCCTTTGAATCAACATGTTGAATCACAATACTAGGAGAAGCAGCGCATCGTTCATCTGTCTTTGTCACCCAGCCAAATTGTACGTACTGCAACAAACTAATCTTTTCTCCTTTATATGTGATTTCTGGCACCGTATTCTCGTCTTGTAACACAATAGTTAGTAGTGGTTCTGACATATCTCTCACTCCTTACCTACACTAAAAAAACCGCCTAATAAAAGACGGTTTTTTTAGTGTATTTTTTATTCTTGCGTGCTTTGCCAGAACCAATCTTGAAGTTCAATTCCAGCTGTGGCTCTTTTAGAAATTTCCTCTGATCTAAATAAATCTAGATGCGCCAATTTTTGGGCGATTTCTAAACTCTTAGAAGCACCACTATTATTTTCCGTGCTGTAAACAAATAGATCATTTATTTTTCGTATGATAGCTGTTTTCCCCGTGATGTGAGTACCTATATAATTCATATCATCACCTCATTTACTTATTATACCAACCATTTTAGGCTCAGTATCTGAGATTCTGATGTGCATTTACTTGGAAAGAAATAAATTTCATATGAATTTTTTCTTTAAAACGTCAATAAGAGCCTCCACATCAGAACGTGCCTGGCTAAAAAGTGATGGAGGTATTGACGTTTTTTACTTCTCATATATAGGTGGCAGGTGTGCGACAAAAATATACAATATTAGCAGAAACTTAATTTCCAAACTTCAACAAAAAATGTTAAAATAGTATTAATACACGAAGGAGGATGCATTAATGGAGAAGTACTCATTATCAAAAAAAGAAGTCAATAAATTATTAAATAGTGAATATCTTAAAAACATTAACTTTGTTTGGCTATATGACCTTCTAGAAATTGATAAGTCTTTAGATTTTAGTGATATTCCGATTGAAAAAAAAGATGTATATTCAGAAACCATACAAGATATATTACTTAAATGCTCTGATGAATGGATTCAAACTAAAGGCCCTAACGGTCAACCAGAGGAAGACATGGGGGACAATGAAGAGAACTGGAAGAATTGTTCGTTGTGTAACACGCCAAATAGATTCATATTTTATATTGAAAATACTCTGAATAAAATTAAAATAAACGTCGGTAGTGAGTGTATAAAAGAATTTGGTAGCATCGCAGGTGCGGCTCAAAAAAGCAAAACAAGCATGCAAAAAACGGCCTCAAGAGCCAGAAGATTGCAAGACCTCTTAGAAATAATACCTGGAGTCAGAACAACTGTAGATAAGTGGGAGGATTTTATAATTCGATTACCTATTCTGTTATCCAGCAAGGAGACTGATCCCTATCAGGATATAGGTCTTCAAGCAAATAATATATTTGAAAAAATATTAAATAGTGGGCTTAAAAATGATTATGTCGCACAATTAAAAAAATTGATACGCCTAGGAGAAGATGAAAAAAAGAAAGTCTTAAATAGAATTAATGAGTTAAAAAAAAATGATTTTGTTTTAACTCATGAACAAGTAAAATGGATTAGATCAAATCAACCCGATAAAATAAATGAGATTATCAAAATGATTAAAAGTAGCGAAGACAGTCTAATTACTCTATATTCAGCACCTTTGATTAACGAAAATACATTTCTAAAAACTTTTTCCAGAAAATATAACTCATTTGCAGATAATCACAATGAAGATATCCTAGACTTATATACAAGTTGGCAACTAAATGATACGCCTGCCGCTTCTGAGATTGAGTTTGAGAATGAATTGCCTAAAATTACTAATGTAAACTCTGGTTCCTTTTCTTTTGAATTCACGTCAATACCAAGAGTTACGTTCACTCTTAGCAGTAAAAAGTTTATTTCTTCGTTAGGTTTTATAGTATTTACTGGTAGTAAAAAAGTTTTAAGCAATACTGATGTACTTCAAATAATAACGGAAGCTCAATTGCCTAGTAGCATTATTAATTATGAAAACTTTTTCTCTCAAATAATGTATGTTGCTAATAAGCCTTCGTATACTGGCGTTGATAAATACTTGTTGTACAAAGTTAGTCTCGAAAAAAATTATGTTGATTTTAGAATCTATATATCATCAACGAAAGATGAGGATGATGTCGTTACTTATCGATATGCTTACAGAAGATATTCCTTAAAACCTTTTTTTAATAGTATGAAGGGCGTGCTATTAAAAAAAAATAAAAATAACATTTTAAATTATTTAGAAAAGAAACATATTAATCATTTCACCGAAGAACAATATGTGAATATGGAAAGAGAAGAGCTGGAATTAAGTAAAATGAATAGATAAGACATGAAATAGAAAGTGTCCATTTTATGGGTACCATTGTAAAAAGAACACTTTCTATTTTTTTATCTAACAGCTGAGAATACTCGCGACTTTAGTCGTGAGAGGTTCAAAATGCCATGCAAAAAAGGCTTCCATCGACCTGTTCTTGTATTTTTTCTTCTCCTCTTTTCAAGTAGACTCTTACAGAGCGAACGCTTATCTCCATTTCATCACTAATTTGAGAGTAGGATAAATTTTTTTCAAATTTTAATAAAAAAACTTTTTTCTCTTGTTCAGACATGGTACTCATCGCATCTTCTATTCTAATTTTGTCCCATTCTGATATTTTAACTTCTTCATCCTCGTACTCATAAGCAAGCCCATGCTCTTGGATAAACCAGTTCCGAATCACCTCAACATCAGACAAGCAAATTTCTCTTTGAACGCCTGAACGTCTGTGTATCGCTCTACGAGGACTAGGTTCATGCCCTAACTCCATCCAGTCGATTGCGTATTTCAAACTATCAACTATGCTATTAACTCTAGACATCGTCACTTGTTCCGGTAACTCTTCACGTTTTCTTTTTTGTCCCGGCAAAAGTGGTGGCAGCAACGCTTCTTTTTTATCGATTATGGTTTGTAGATTAGCTTTAAACGCCTCAGTATCGGCTAAAGCTCCTCTATACTCATTAATTAATTTTTGCATTCCGTCATCCTCCTCAAATTTTAAAATAAAAAAGGACGCTACGACAGTAATAAACTGTTCATAACGTCCTTCGATTTTTTCGACCAGACTATTTATTCAATTTGATTGTTTCTTTACTCTCCACTGTTACGGGTTTACCATCCGACCAGCTAATTGTTGTTTGGCCAAATCCATTTGCTGGTGGTTTGAAATACTTTTCCTCGCCGTTTATGAGAAGATACACACCGTCTTGCTTTGTCATTTTCTCACGCCCTGTGATATAATTAATTTGTGGAATTAACTAGCGGGGTGCGAGCCTCGTTTTTTTATTTGCTATACCAATCATCTTTCACAATATTTTAGTTTGCTCGTATATTAGCAATGAGTCTACGAAAAATTGCGCACCCTTATTCGGATTCCTCAGTAGCATTCATAGTGATTATTTGCTTATCAATCTCTAGTAAGACTTCCTATACTCTGTGCCAAATTTCTCAGCCAATGTACGACTACCCATCAATAAACAAGCACTTTTAGAAGATACTAATTGATTCATCGTTTCCCTCCCTCTCTAATTTTATCCACATACTCCGTATTTTCGTCCATCCAATTCAGGACGGCTGATGTGGGGTATTTACCGCGATAATATTTTAATTTAGGAAAGCCTGGTAATTTGATTAATTTTGCGCTGACACTTGATTTATCTAACTTGAATATTCTTGATAAATCTTCATTTTCTAACACTGGCGGTAACTTATATTTCTCTCGTGCGTCCTCTATTCCTTGCTCGTAACCTTTCGCCGCCGCTTCTGCGCATAATTGCTTAATCGCTGCGGCGAAACTATCCATTGGTGTTACGTCCATTTTTCCCCTCCCTCTATATCATCCAGTTGCAACGTTCTCTTTGTGTGTACCTCTCTGCTTAATACCTCTAGATTCGAATATCCCCCGTTTACCTTACCTAAGACTCACTAAGGCCGATTGCGCTAACCAATCCCCCCTCTCTTATCCATTTCGAGTTTTCAATCGTTTGATTCTTGGCAAAACCTGCAGGATTACATAGTTGGAAAATTCTCGACTAGAAAATTTTCTGCCTTGTATCAGTTCTGATTACCTAGTATACCAAATAATTCAAATGCTTTACTAATTTCTAATGCCATTTTATTTCCTCTCACGCGCTCGTTTAAACAGTTTTTTTATTCACGTAGAAAAATATTCATATTTTATAATTACATCTCAAAATCAAGCGTATTGACTCGAATTCGAGACGTAAACTACATAGCTCATAATTCTACTTGTTTCATTCTGTTGTCCTTGGTATTTAGAAATTCAATTAAGCAATAATTACTAAACAAGCGAGAAATCAACTTTTCGTCATAGGTTTTCTTAAGAGCACCATGGAGTAAATTTGTTGTGATAATAGTGCTTTTTCCTTGCCGGCCATCTGATATAGCATATAAAACGCGATGGACGAACTCACTCGCTTGGACTTTCTCCCCGTCTCTATCTATCTTCCCAGATTCTGCGCCTAGGTCATCTAATACCAAATAATCTACGTCTATCAGTTGCTGTATCAGTCCATTTTCTGAATCCTTGCCCTGATAATGGTCATTAAACGTATCTCGAATCATTGCCATGAGCTTATCGACCTTGATAAATAAACAAGATGTATCGCCTGCGCCTTTTTTACTGAGGCTGTTCAATAAGGCCATGGCGAGGTGAGTCTTACCCACACCAGGCTTTCCAAAAAGCCATGTATTAAAAACCTCATCCGCTCGATAGGATTTATAAACCTTAATCATGCGCTGTTTGTTTATATAAGCCTCCGATGTTGTATCTTCTGCAATGTACCCCTCAAATGTGGCGTCTTTTATCGTCAGATCTGCAATAACACTGAAATTGTCTAGTAATCCCATTTTTCGCTCTGCTCGAATGCGTTGTATATCTGCCTCTACTTGTTTCTGCAGCTCTGCATCCCGTTTTTCGCTTTCACAAACAGGACACAACTCTATCCCGTTCACAATATACATCGGGATATTTTTGCGATAAGGGTGCACTGTGCTGTTACTGCATGTATTTTCGGAGTATTCCAGTGTTGGGCGCTCTCCCTCAACCGAAGAACCCCTTTGCGTATTTATCTTCATCACTTCCCGCATGACGTCCGTTGTTTTGCGCATTGCCATAACCTCCTTTCGTTGGCATTGGTTGGTTTAGATACGATTCGAACTTAGTGGCAAATAGAGTTATTGGCCGTAAGAATTTTTGCATACTAGGGTCGTCGAGCCATTCAGCGGTTTTTATATCAATCACTTTTTTAAAGTCATCAACCGTGAACCCCTCGCCTAGTCTAGCTTTAATATGGCTTCTTGTGGCTGGTGTGTTGGTTTTATAATTTTTATTCGCCTTTTCGTTGAGATATGCCACAATTGCACTCACTGCCTCGGACAGGTCGTCGAGCTTTTGCTCGGCTATATCTCTTTTATCTCTTTCTTTATCTTTCTCTTTATCTAATTCTTTATCTATATCTGTTCCGTCATGTGACGTCACGGTAACGTCACTTTCAGGTAAAAGGTTCTGCCGCTTACGTTCTCGGTATTTTCGATTACGCTCTTTGTTCTGTAATCGTACTTTGTCCATACCTTCGATGTTTTGATGTTTCTCCCAGTTGCGAATACTAATAATATCGTTCTCGATTTCAATTAGTTGATATCTAGCCAATACCGCGAACGCCATTCTAACGTCATTTAAAGGACGATTGAACAAGCCTGACAGTTCTTCCGTGTTTAATGGAACTTGCTCATTAAGCATAATATAGCCGTTTAAATTCGATTTTCCTGCTTGGGCTAGTAGCTTAAACCAAATTACTAGTATCGTGTCACAATTTGGCAAGCTTTCAATCAACCTTATTTTTTCATCCTCGAACATATCCGTTTTGAACTTGATCCATGTAATTTCAGCCATTAGGATCATCCCCTTGCGCGCTTGGATGAACTGGCATATTACAAAATGGTTGTTGCGCTTTGAAAGTTTTTTGTATCAACATCACCTTTTCTTCTATGCCGCTCATTTGGCCTACTCTTGGACGCAAGGAATCGCATAATACACGTAATGCGCTAATGACTTGTTGCACTTCTGATTGAGTCTTATCTACGGGAATGTCATCTGCTATAAGATAACTTAATTCAATGATGTTAATAGCATCCTCTATCGCAATTCCGACATCTGATATTTCAATGGTAAGGTCTTTGAACGTTTCCGCGCACTGCATTTCATTTTCAATCATTGCCGAAACCCTCCATTTCACGAGCAAAACTGATACCATCATAAAACGCTAGTTCATATACTTTTTGAGCGTAAATCATAGGCAACATCGCCGCTAAGTTAGAATACTCTTCAAATGCACTCATCTGATCCGGTGTGAGTGTCATCGTTAGCTCTGTTAAGGCTTTATTAGCCTCACTCTCTGATTCCCTATACTCCAAAACATCGTCTAGCGCCCTGTCCACCGAATTAATACGCTCGGACGAAAATGCCAACATCGCTTTATGAAATTTATTCCCCATCATCAAAACCCCCGATATTTGTTTGAAATCCCACGCCATCCTTTAAAATGTGAGTGGTACCCTTGTCCCCGATTAAATGAATGACGCCAGTGCCAAAATCATGCTCTGTAAAAATTTCTGCGTCTAATAGGCTCGCAAATTCTTCCATGATGTTCTTTCCGTCTGTCGGCTCTTGCAACTCACTTATAATCGCCAATGAGGTAAGTGTAAAGAAACGGACATCCCAATTATCGTACTCGTACATAAATTCTAGGTCTCTTTCGCCTATCACCGTGTCCATGCCACCGATGCCATTAATGTATTTCATGGTGTAGAAATAGTCTTTGTTCCCCCACTTGGCACCGTCGTAAGTCTTGTCAATCGGAAAGAATGTTGCAAATTCTCGCGGGGTCATCACACCAATGTGCGCCATTACTATCTGACATAATTCGAAAAGTGACTTTAGTTCTGATTCTGTTCTATTTTTAAGGCTCAATTTGCCAAGATATTTAATCGCATAGAACAAAAAATGATCCTTTAAATATTTTTTGCTGGCATCAGGGCCGTGTACTTTGCCTATTTCTAATGTACGATCACAAAAATTATAAAATGCTGCTTCGTATAGGTCTGGGCCATCTCTTCTAGTTTTCATCTAACCCCTCCAATGGACGCGTGACAACGGAATAAGTCATCGCGTTTAGTCCGTCTAGTTGAGCGTCAATATCTGCTAATAAGCGTTCTTTTTCAGTAAGTTGGCCAGAAAGAAAATCTTCCATCCCTACGCCAATTCCGCGCTCCGGCAACCCCTTTATATATTTGATGGATTGCTCTGTTTCTGCCTTCGCAATCCTTAGCACCTCGCCAAGTAATTCCAATGATATTTCTGCTTTCATAATAAAAAACCTCCCACATTTAACTTGCTATTTTGGAGGATATGACATACAATAAGCTTAATCGGTGGCTTATTGTATGCTACATCCCGAACCCCGCTTTGCCGAGCGTGGGTTTATTTTTGTGCCTTTAATCCTGAATGATAGCCAACTTTGAACATACCAAATGCGAACATAATCAGCACGCACCCTATTGTTAATATACTAGCCAATTTTAGCACCTCGCTTGTGATTGACTCCGAGTTCTGGAAAATACAGATCGATAAATTCCTCTATCTGCTTCGCCTTGAACATCCAGCCGCTACTTGTCGAAATAGCCAGTTGATGTTGAACAACATAAGGATGGTGGCAGATATGATCTACTACCCAGCGTTCGCTATACCCACCGCAAACTACCCGCATTCTGTCCATTCTCCAAATTAGCCCAACGACACCCATTTCCTCCAATACCTCTTGCGTTTTCTCCTTGATTAGCTGTTTTACTGTTTCCTCGTCAAATTTTATTAGTGACATGGAATCCACGCCCCTCCGCCGTTTTTTTAATTTTTTATTGCCGCTCAATATCCGATATTGTCCAGGTCCTCATTGTCCATTTGATTTATGAGTGTCATGGTCGCCGTTGATGGTTGCCAGTTCACAATAAAATCGATAACCATATCATAGTGGCGCATACGCAATTGGGAACGGTGCGGCACTTGCGCAATCTTCTTCACTTCTGAATTTAAATCTTTGTACAGTTGTGATTTTTGTTCCTGCGTTGGCTTTAAATGCCTTTCTTTAATCACGTTGCCGACACGTTGACTTACTAAGCGTGTGATATAGCCATAATCACTGGCAGTAAGTGGTTTGTTCACTTCTAATTCATTTACGCGCTTATCCAACTTAGATACTTCAACGTTTGTATTGTCGTTGGCATCAAAAACTAGTCTTAAAATCTCCATCGGATCAGTTGGCAGTTTCTTATTTATTTCTTCCCGCATCGCGAAATAGTCGTCTACCAATTGATCGTATATTTCCCAAGCAGTATCATCCTCTAAAATTTTGAGTAGTTTGGAATAGCCGCGTTCGGATAGAAGATAAATATTGTTGCTTCTGTTCCAAGCATTTTGCGTATAGCCAAACTTTTCGAGATCACTCTGTGTGATAACGGATTTTAAATCAAGAATATCTACATCACTTTTAAATCGTTCGATATTACGATTGATGGATTGATTAATCGTTCTAACATCTGTACTATGAATTTCTGCAATATCCTTCACCGTCATTGCTCGTTTGTCTTCTCCAAATCCACCCTCGATACCAGTAAATTCAAAATGGCCAACATGTTGCTTGCCGATTATTTTTAAATCTATCATTCTTTATCCCCCTAACACTTTCTATTACATCTACATTTTGGTACAATCACCCTGATTGGAGGTGCACTCACATGACTCAACATACAACTGGCGAAAAACCTGGTAAAGCTACCTACACATGTAATAGTTGTGGACAAAAAGTAGTATTAGATGATGCGACTGATACTTTGCTTCCTTGCCCACATTGTGATGCAACTACCTTTAACAAATAAGTGATTTGAAGTAGGCAATAGCCTGCTCTTTTTTATAGGGCTATGCGCTTACGGTTAAAACAAACACATTTCCCAAAAATATTTAGTTGCAACCATGACTCTGCAAAGCGATTGCCTTTTCCATCACGATATTTCGTAATGTAGTGATGCACGGATATCCACTCCTTTCTTTCAATGGTATTTTTTATGGTATAATCACCTTAGAAAGTGAGGTGATACATGATGAATTCTTGTAAGATTATCTTTTCAAATGGTGAAAGTCTGGTTGTACAGGATGGATCCAAGCTAATCGGTATACACTCTCGTGATAACCGGGCAGTAAACATTTCTGACAAAGAAAAATTCTACTATCCTAGAACAACTTCTACGTCAGAGCCATTAGAGCTTTGGCTACATGCTTCAGCGGGTATGATTCCATCCCTAACTGAATTTCTGTGTAATTTCGAGTATTTTTATCTACTCGACAAAGAGAATGAAGTATTTTCGTCAAACGCTATAGTAAAACTGGTATCTATCTAATTAGTTCGTTCGCTTGTCTTGCTTTACTTCTTCGAGATAATTCATAATGACAAGCGATATTATATTCCGCACCACGGAATACTGGACTATTAGCTCTAAGCGCATGGGAAAGCTCATTATATGTCTTTCCTATGCTTATTTTGATTAATCTATTGTCGCACTCACAGACTGCTTCTTCTATTTTCATTTGCATGATTTCTAAAAGCTCCTGAACCTCTTTTTCATAATTCGTCACCTAGATCACCTCCTATCTATACATATAGTAGCTACTTATTAACAAACCAAAAGTTATTCATGAAATAGCTTTATTATCGCCCGTATAACTTAAAGTTGACTTGCCAGCAAAAAAAATATTGTTAATGGGAATATCATATAAATCACAAAATGCCTCAGCAACTTTGACTGGTGTATTCTCTGGATGGTTCTCATAATACGAGACTTTCTGCCGAGTAACCTTCTCATTAAGGGATTCAGATAAGTTTTTAGCAACTTCTAATTGAGTCATTTTTTTATTCACTCTGGCAGCTTCTAGTGTGATAACTAACATTTCCCTCACCTCCATAACAACACTATAATATAACTTTCGGTTATTGTCAAACACTTTATATAACTTTTATATAACTTTATGTTGTATTGTATAACTTTATGTTGTATCATATAGGTAGAGAGGATGATTATGTTGAACAACAATCGAAATATTTCTCTCCCCGATCAAATTGCTTTATATAGGGGGAGACGCGGATTTACACAACAAGACCTTGCGGATAAGCTTTCTGTATCAAAGCAAACCATATCAAATTGGGAAACTGGATTAAAAAACCCTAGGATGGGTGCAATTCAAAAAATGGCCGAACTATTTGGCATTACCGTTAGTGAACTGATTGATGGAAGTGAGGAGCAAAAGTTTTCATTTGAAATGGTTAATATTCCATTGTACGGAACAATCTCAGCAGGTGTACTGTCAGAGGTTGAGGGCATAAATTCAGATAATGTAAAAATAATTTCATTGCCATTAGCTATGTTTAGCCGTCCTTACAATTCAAATAAACTATTCGCGATGAAGGTAAATGGTAGTTCCATGGATAAAGTAATTCAACACGATGAAGTCATAATTGCAAAACAGGTTGAATTTGAAAACTATAAAGATGGTGATATAGTTATCTTCTCGCATGACAACCAATATTCACTTAAGCGCTATCGTCCAAATGAAATAGAGGGAGCCATATTATTTAAAGCAGAGTCACACGATCCTGCATTTAAAGATATTGTTGTTATGTCTGACACTGATTATAATGTAAAGATACACGGAAAAGTCATTTACTACGGGACTACACTATAATGATATGCAGATATTTGCGCAAATGCGTTGATGTAAAAAACATTAAGGGAGCAGATGAAAATGGCAAATAAGAAAGCGAAAAAATCAATTTTTAAAAATTGGTGGTTTTGGTATTGTCTTATTGCTGCTATTTTAATAGTTGTAGCCGCAAATCTAAAGGCAACAAGAATAACAGAAATTATCGCGATTGCGATATCCGCTATAATGATAATTATATTCATAGTTTTTCTTATTATTGACCTTACACATAAATTCGCTTCAGAAAAGGAAGACTCAAATTTGGAATCTGAAGCAACATCAAAAACGAAATCACGATTATGGGTAATTGTGGTCGCCGTTTTTATCGTAATATTCGTAGCCATCTGTATTTTATTTGTACTTGTAAGATACTTAATGACAGTGCACATGCTAAATATTACTATAGTAGCGTCATTTATAGCGCTATATATTACAACTACTATCGGTCGTGGGGTTCTCAAAAAAAAAGGAGCGGAGGACTTTTTTGAAAACAATCTGCTCTGGGTGATAGTTGCTCACATAGTCCTCTGGTTGATTCTATCCTTTGCAGTTTTCTTACTTATTCAACTCGTCGCATGAAAACGGTTCTATAATAAATGTTGGGATAGCAGTTAATCTGCCTCAACATTTATTATAGAACCGATAAAAAAGAAACGTCGTCGGCTACAAGCGCGAAGCGCTGGAACAAAACGAAATTAGATCGCGCTTTAAACCAAATATGGGAGGATATTTTACGTAATATGTACGACCGAATTAAATCTAGTGTTAACAAGAAAACCTATAATCAAAAAGGCATGGTTATACTACATGAACACACATAACATCATAGAAGCTATGGACGATGGCTTACTAGAAATTGAATTCGAAGAAGATTAAAATAACCATCCACGCCCCTCCGCCGAGGAAAAGGATGATTATTATTATGGGATTTTCAGTAAAGTATAACGAAAAACGAAATAAATGGATCTGGCGCGCCCGTGTCACGATTAATAGCAAGCAATATGAGAAATCTGGTTCTGCAGATAAGCAGCAAGATGCCGAGTTAGAAGGTTCACAGGTATACGCTAAGCTGGTGAAAGAGAAAAGTTCAAACTTTGTCGAAATCGACCGCAATATTACGCTAGAGGAATTAATAAATGAGTGGTTTAAAACATACAAGGAAAACAAACTATCGTCAAACACGATTATTAGTTATAGGTGGGCTATGGAAAATTATATTATCCCTGTATTAGGGTTTATACAGGTGACGAAAATAAACAGATTGATGTATCAAAAGTTTATTAACTCCCTTATTAATAAAGAGTACGCGGTCAGTACTGTTAAGCTTATCCACTCCGTCGTGAATAACTGTCTATCTTTCGCGCTACATGATTTACGGCTCATTGATTACAATCCAACAGAAAAAATCGTTATTAAAGCAAATACTAAAAAAGAACTGGTTACAGAACATAAAATGTACTACTCGAACGAAGAGCTTACTAAGTTATACAAAACAGCCAAAGATACAGAAAAAGCTGTCATAGCTGATCTAATTCTTTTCCTGCCTAGAACTGGTCTAAGGATAGGCGAGGCGCTTGGACTTATGGTAGAGGATTACAACGAGGAAAATGGCACGCTAACGATAAATAAGCAGTTACTTAATAGAGCAACTCAAACTAACATTATATTCGCAAAAACAAAAACAGAGACTTCGAATAGAACGATTTATGTAGACACTGAAACAGAAAAAATTATCAAGCGCCGAATTTTAGACAATAAAAAAGCAAAATTAAGACATCCAGAAATAGAATGTCAATACAATTTTTTGTTCGCCTATCTGAATAAGCCGATAATGCATTCCCGTTTTAGATATGCCCTGACTCGCATATCATCGCGGGCAGGAGTTGAGAACTATCGGGGACGTTCCGCGCACGCCTTCAGACATACCCATGTAAAAAATTTAGTGGAAGCTGGTGTACCTGAGGTTACCATTCAGCAACGCATCGGACATTCTAAAGATTCCACTGTTACGAAACAGTACATGCATAGTGACGAAGGAATGAACAAACGTGCTGTTGAACAATATGAAGAATTTATGGCACAGTGGTAATTAGGGGCGCAATTAGGGGCAACCGGATAAATGTAGCTTTGAAACTAGTTACGCCAGCTTGTTTCAGCCTCCTATCGTTTTAAAGCTATCTTAAAGGGAAAAGTAATAGAAACAAGTTAGGGGTGAACGAAATTATGAATATTTTAATCGCGGGCGGGACTGGTTTTATTGGACAGCATCTCGTTCCTACTCTTTTGGATAAGGGGCATGTTGTTTATATTTTGACACGTCAGGATGGTAAAGTTAGCACCGATAATATCCATTATATAAAGTGGTTGGGCGGCTCTTTGCCTGATTTGGCTGGGTTGTCTATCGATATATGTATTAATCTTGCTGGCGCGGGTATTGCGGATAAGCGATGGACAGAGGATCGGAAGCAGTTGATTTTAGATAGTCGTGTGGATGCGACGACTGAGCTGGTGCGGATGATTCATACCTTGAAGCCGAAGCCCCGATTGTTGATTAATGCGAGCGCGATTGGCATTTACCCAACATCACAAACGACTTTTTTCTTAGATACGGAGGAGCATGTGGCGGCTGATAATTTTCTTGCGGAGACGGTTATTTCTTGGGAAAAAGCTGCGCGTGCTTCGGGAATTCGGACGGTCTTTACGCGATTTGGTTTGATTTTGGGTAAGGACGGCGGATCATTGCCACTACTCACAAAACAGTTTAGCTTCTTAGTTGGCGGGCCGCTCGGCGATGGAAATCAGTGGTATTCGTGGATTCACATTGATGATGTCGTTGGCGCGATTGTCTTTATCATGACGAATGAGCGGATCGACGGCGCGGTGAACGTGACAGCTCCACACCCAGTTCAACAGAAAAAATTCGCAAAGCTACTCGGTCAAGCGATGAATCGACCAGCAAAAGTTGCGACACCTGCTTCGATGATTCGTCTAGCGATGGGCGAACGAGCGATGCTTATTTTGAAAGGTCAGCGGGTATATCCGCAAAAACTTCTCAATCAAAATTTCACATTTAAATTCCCACAGATTGAGGCAGCATTGACCGATTTAGTAAAAGAATAGAAAAACAAGGCGCTTGTGAGATCCGATTGCGATCTTCCAGCGCCTTGTTTGTGTTATTATTTCGTTTCTTCTGTAGCCGCGACGGGTTCCATCTCGTCTACAATGTCTTCTGCGATTTGTGCTTTGGATAACGGCCGTTTCTTGCCTACTAGAACCATCAGTTGCAACATTGTAAAGGCAATCGAGCTTCGTTTTCGGAACGCAATGAATTTTTGAACCCAAGTGGTTACGTATTTTGATTTGTAGTTGCGTAAACCTTGGAAGCCGTAGAAACCTTGGCTATAGCGATAAACGAGACCCGCCAACCTTTCTCCTAAAAAGGCAAACTGTGAGGAACCGACATTGGAAAGTGGCGCCATCCCTGCATTGAAAATTTGGTAACCGTCTTCTTGCCCTTTTTGGAATAGGTTGATGAATAGGAAATCCATGATACCGCTTGGAGCATCTTGACCGTAGCGCATTAAATCGATGGATGTCATTTCGTCGTTGTAACATGGCATGATCGAGGCAAAGGCAATGATTTCACCTTCTGCGTCTCGAGCGATTGCGATTGGTGCTTGTTCTAAATAGTAAACATCGAAGTACCCAAGCGAGAATCCTTTTTCGGATCTATCGCCTAGCCAATCATCCGAAATTTCGCGGAGTCGTTGAATCGTTTTTTCATCGAAGCTTGGCTCAATAATTTCAAATGTATAACCTTCACGCTCGAATTTATTCATTAAGGCGCGTTCACCCTTACGTTTTTTACCAGTTAGCGTAAATTCGGGTAAGGATACGAAGCCTTCTTCACCAATTTTCATGAAATCAAAACCATGATCGTGGAGGAATGCCAGCATATCAACATCGACTTCATAGAAAACGGGTCGGTAACCAAAACGATCGGCATATGTCATCAGTTCTTCTAGCGCGTCCTCAAGGGAGTCACTATCCCCGACTGGTTCTCCCATGATAACCATTTTATCGGCTTTGAGCTGGAATGGAAACACAACTTTATCGTCTTTAGACCAGAAAAGTAGTTTGTCGCGCATGAACATTGTGTGGGTTACTTCATTTCCTTTGTATTTAGCTAAATGGGCTCGTAAACGCCTCGCATCAAATGGTTCCCCAATCGTAACACTCGTGGTTGAGAAGTAGTAGAAAATAATAATCAAACTAATAATCGCGATGGCGACACCGATGAATCCTGTAATCCAAACGTGTTCAGATGGAATCAACAGGTAATCGGGAATTTTGCGGTGATGTGGTACTTTTGGCGAGTTATAAATGCCGATGAGGACATAGCCGATTAAACAAACTAAAAATAGTAAGCTGTCAAAAATGATTTTACTCCATGTGTAGACGAGTTTTTCACGATAAAATTCATTGCGGGCTAGGTAAACGCAAATCAATACGATACCAAGAAAAATCGCTGCTTTGATGGAAAATCCTTGGGCAAGTGTATTGAAAATCGCGCAACCTAGCACAACAATAGTTGTTACATAAGCTTTTGTAATCTTACTTTCGATACCTCGAGCAAGTCCGAGTAACAAGAACCCGAACGCAATCATCGTGATTTGCGACACGAAAAATAGACTGAATGGCGCGAGTTTATAGAGTAGTGGTAAATGATAAATCGCATTTGGAATCGCTGCGGAGATAATCAGCATCAGCCCTGCAAAATACACGAACAAGACTAGAAATCTGTGCGCTAGTTTTTGTAGGAATAGGCGTGGTAACCCTTCTAAATAATCGTTGAATTTCTTTCCAGCTTTTTGGACGAAGAATAGAAGTCCAGCTGCGAACGGGATAATATAGTAGAAAATACGATAAAACAGCAACCAAGCGACACTGAGGTCCGTCGGTACGCCAAGTGCTTCAAGCCCGAGAATCATGACGACATCGAACGTTCCAACCCCGCCTGGTACCATCGATGCAATCCCGATAACAGATGCAATGACGAAAAGCGGGAACACTTTAGCAATATCGACTGGTTCGTTCATGAGTACGCCGATGATGATGAAGCAACCGAATGCAAACGCCCATTCTAATAGGGACGCTAATATAAGTAGTAATTCACGTTTTAGCGGTAAATCTTCAAATAGCGTTTTACTTTTCCATTTTGTAAAGAAAAATAGGATTGGGAAATATAAGCCACCGCCGACAAGCCAAGGCCAGTAACTGCGGAAATGATCGGCGAATCCTGGAATAAACAGCATCACTAGGCCGATAAGGCAATATAATGATAAACCTGATACGAGAAACAAGGCGATTTTTGAAATAGCTAGAAGGATTTGTTTATGGTCTGCATTCTTACCGTAGAAATTGGCGCGTAACGAGGCTCCTAATACGCCGCCAAATCCACCGATATTCGTAAACGTATTCGTAATCCAGCCAGACGCAATGATGTGACTCGTTGGAAACTTTCCTGGCAAGAGTTTCACGATGACAAAATCATAGATAAGCATTGGTGTCACAGCAATAAGTCCAACTACAACCATGATCAAGATATTTTCCGGGCTCTGCGATGTTAAGTTGTCTTTCAAGGCGCCAAAATCGGTTGTTGTTCCGATACTAATCACCTCATACACGACAAACGCGAGTACAAAGCCGATAAAAATAATTTTGGCCTTCAGACTATTCTCTTGAAACCATGCTATGAGTTTTGCAAATCTTTCCTTCATCATACCAATTCCCTTCACTTTTCCCATTTCAATACTATTTTTTGCGCTTTCTCACGCGTGGTATACACAGGGCTACAAGAATACCCAGCAAACCACTCAGCGTATTTAGAATAATGTCATCAATATCTGTCGAACGATTTTCTGGCAAAGTTATGCCGCTAAAACCTGTGATAACCGTCGTTTGTAGGAATTGAACAAGCTCGATTCCGGTAGAAACTAAAAGGGCAATCAAAAGCGTCGTTCCCATTCGTTTCGTAATTTGAAAATAGAGTAGGAAAAAGGTCAATGGTGCGAGTAACAGGACATTTCCAAGTAACTGAATGATGGTTGGCATTGTTGGCAACGTTTGGTGCACCGTATTTTCAATCGTCGTAAATGGCACAATATTTACCATTTCTTGCTGAATATGAAATCCTCCTGTGTACGTGCTTTTTAGGATATCTCCTGCTGAAATATATGTAACTAAATGATGCAAAATGAACAGATAGAGAATGAAAGTTGCGAGCCAAATCACATCTATTGAATTTCTTAATTTCGCCTTCCAAATGATGAAAATCGAGCACACGCCAAGGATTGTCCCGTTTAGAATGACATTGATCAACTCTGCTCTACTACCAAAATCGAGTGCTAAAAATATACCGTAAGCCATATATAAAATCGGAATCAGGAGAACAAGAAACCGAATTTTGTCATTTTTCATAGATCTGCCACGCTTTCTTATGGTCTAATTGTCTACCTTAGTTTAACAAATAACATTAGTAATGAAAAGCTTTGTCGCGACTTTTCATCCTTACATTATTGCAAGGTGATTTAAAAATGGAGAACGAGGATTGGTACATATCTCCCCGTTCTCTATTCTTGTTCCTCATATTCTCAGTTCGTAAACAAATTGCTCCCCGCGCGGACCTAGGACAACGCGTGGTGTTTCGACAAAACCGCTTTTTAAATATAATTTTTGTGCTGGAATATTTCGTTTGTTGACTGCTAAAACAACGCTAGCAATTCCTTTGAAATGAGCGTGCACATAGTCTTTTAACGCAGCTAAGGACTTTGTACCATATCCCTTTCCTTGCAAGCTGGAATCAATGGAATAGCCTCGAAGAAGTAGTGCATTGGGTTCTGTGGTGTATGTCGTTAGGTCATTGCCGCTATCCAGAACGAAGAAGCCCGCGATTATTCCGTTATCGGAAATCAGGACGCAGTGATAGCTACTTGTTTTTGTGGCTTGCTCTAAAATTTCCAATGGATGTGCGGAAAATTCATCGTTCGTGAGGATATAATTTGTGAGGGCTGCAATCTCCGCTGTTTCATTTTTGAACGGTTGTAGTTGAATTGTCAAAGGAAGCCCTCCTCGCTTAATTTTTTAAAGTTAAAACGGTGATACTTTCCACATGCGCCGTATGAGGGAACATGTCTAGTGGTTGGATATATTTCACGTTGTATTTTTTAGATAAAATCTGAATATCGCGTGCAAGTGTTGATGGATTACACGATACGTAGACAATTTGTTTCGCATTCGTACGCAGAATCGATTGAAGTAGCTGATCTTCACAGCCTACGCGTGGCGGATCGACAACAATGGCATCTGGTTTAAATCCAGCCTTGATCCATTTCGGGAATACTTCTTCGGCTTTCCCTGTTTCGAAGCTAACGTTTGTTATTCCAGCACGCGCGGCATTTGCTTTTGCGTCCTCGATGGATTCTACAATGGTATCCATGCCGCGGACTTCTGCTGCTCGTTTTGCCAAAGAAAGTCCGATTGTTCCAACACCACAATAGGCATCGACAATTTTTTCGTTACCAGTCAAGCGGATGGCACGTGCTACTTCGCGGTAAAGCTTCTCGGTTTGCGACGGGTTCAATTGAAAAAAGGCGCGGGCAGAAAGATCGAATTCAATTTCGCCTAACTTCTCAGTAATTTTTTCTTTCCCTGCCAGGAAGAGCGTTTCTTCACCGAAAATTAGGGATGTTTTAGCCTGATTGACGTTTTGCATAATCGAAACAACTTCTGGGATGGCGGCTTGGATGCGCTCAATTAACTCGCGTTTGCGTGGTAACTTCTTGCTGTTTGTGACAAGAACCAGTTGAATCTGGCCAGTTTTAATCCCCGTGCGAACAACGATTGTCCGAACAATGCCGCTATTTCGTTGTTCTTCATAGATTGGAATCTCAAGTTCTTCGAGTAAATCGCGTACAAAATTGGTTACTTTTACAGTGTCTGGATGTTGCACAATACAGTTTTCAATTGGAACTAGCTCGTGGCTTTCGGCGCCAAATAAGCCGGCTTCGACCACATCATCGATTTCCCGTACTTGAAATTGGCTTTTATTACGGTAACCCCATGGATTTCCCATACCGATTGTGTCGCGAATCTTAATTTGTTCTAAGTGGAAACGTGTATGTTTTTCGATGGATTGTACGATAAGATCTTTTTTCATTTGTAATTGTTCTGGGTACGCTAAATGTTGCAATTGACAACCGCCACATGCATCGTAGACTGGGCATGGTGGTGTCACGCGGTGTGGTGATTTTTTACGAATTTTGCGGATTTTTGCTTCTGTGTAGCGTGGATTGACTTTCGTAGCCTCGACCACGACTTCTTCTCCTGTTAGGGCGCCGGTTACAAAAACGACCGATCGTTTGAAATAGCCGATTCCTTCGCCGTTAATACCAATCCGTTTAATCGTTAGCGGGAATTGTTGACCTTCTGTTACTGGATTTTCGCTCAAAATAATTCTCTCCTTATGGTCAGTTTAATTAATCTCCCCGACCAGCTTTTTCTGCTTCACTATGCTAAGTGTGGCATTAATTTCGCCACCAATCATCAAAATCGTTCCTGTTAGATAAAACCATAACATCAAAATAATAATGACACCAATACTCCCGTAAGTCGCAGAGTAGTTGGCAAAATTGTTTACGTAATAGGCAAAACCAATCGAGGCGGCAGCCCAACCAACTGTGGAAAAAACCGCGCCTGGCAAAATACTAAATAGACTGCTTCTCCGGTTCGGTGCAATCCAAAAAATAAAGGAAAACACGATGAAAATAACGGCCATTGTCACGACCCAGCGGAAATTATTCCAAATATCGAGCGTATCTTGGGACACATTCAGATGATTAAAAATAAACAACCCAATTTGCTGGCCAAAAACGACGAGGAGTAAGGTTACAACAACAACCGCCAACATCCCCATTGTAAAAACCATCGACAACAGGCGTTTCACAAAATAATTGCGACGATCCTTCACACCATACGCTTTATTCAAGGCTTTTGTCGTTGCGTTCATGCCGTTAGAAGCCGACCACAATGTCCCGATAATCCCGATAGAAAGCGCACCGCCCGAATTGTTATTCAGAAGTTGATCCAGATTATTATTAATAAAATCATAAATTTCTTCTGGAACAAACTGCTTTATCGTTGTAAATAACTGGTCTTGGTCAATGTTGAAATACGGAAGTAACGAGGCCACAATTAGTAAAATCGGAAAAATGGAAAATAGCATATAATACGCTAATTGTGAGGCGCTTCCGGATACATCATTTTTAGTAAATCTAGCTCCAACGGCCATGCCAAAACGAACTAGGCGGATATTTTGTATTTTTTTTAACATCGCTATCCCCTTTCTTCTTAAAATAGACGCTAATTGTGGCGTCACTCCAAACTATATGCTACAATTTTTGAAAGTTGAAAAGGAGTGTCTCACATGAACTTAGAAAATCCCTCGCAAGAAAATGTTTCGTATATGTTAAATGAAATTACGGTAAAACTCAAAATGGTTAATGCTTCTGTCTTTGAAAACCTGACCTTAGAAGCCATCCATTATGATTCCTTACTTGATATTTATACGCTGATTCATCGCAAAAATAATATCAGTATGCGTGAAATGCAACTTTTTGCAGAGGAACTAAGCACTATTCGGAAATAATTTCGCTAACGTAGTCCACTAAGTCACGCATATCAAAGATTTTAGAAGGTGCACCAGCAATCGTCGTCGGCTGGTGTGCCTTTTTTTGTTCGTACTCTCGCCCAATTGCAATAAATTCCTCGCTATTAGACGTTATTTCGTCATAACTTTGCCAAATTTTCTTACCACCAACCATAATCGGTGACTTTTCTTGCTGAATTCGGAAGGCTTTGGCACGATGTTCCGCCAGGTGTAGCGACGTATTTTTATTGTGGTCGACGCCAAACAAGACAATTTTCGCGTGTAGCTCATAGAGGCGTGCTAGTGGTGATTGCTCGCCAAAGCCAAAGTTTAGCGCATGTTTCTCCGTAATAAAAGCCGAATCGCTTCCCCATGCACAAAAAGAATATTTCGGATGGGAACTTCGCTTCACGTCTGCCATTTTACGGAAGATTTCTGGAATCACACCCATGAAAAAAGTAGGCGTTTCATCAGGATTATAAGCAGGCATTTCCTCATAAATTGTCGGCAACCACTCTTTTGGCACCGCCGGATTCCGCCATTTAGCTGGGTCTGACACATTCGTACTTTGCGTTGCCATTACTAGATTCCCAGATTCTGTTACCGCCTGTTGAAAAGCTTTAATAATCGTAACCCCGCCTCCGCATACCCAGCCAGCTTGACCGAGTGCAGAGTGCAGAATCACCGTATCTCCTTTTGCAATACCCTGATTATGTAATTCCTTGCAAATCGATGTAACTGTATGTGGCGCCCTCGTTTTACGAATCGCTTTCTTCTCTCCCATACCCATTCTCCCTTTGCTATTGAAAAAATTTAGGTGTGTCGCGTTCTTGGCAACACACCTACGTATTATTTAGTCATTTTCACCTTGATATGTCAAAATTTCTGGACCATCTTTTGTAATAGCAATCGTATGTTCATATTGTGCAGAAAGTGAACCATCCGCCGTTCGCGCCGTCCACCCGTTGTCATCCATCTTCGCTTTCCAGCCACCCGTGTTAACCATTGGCTCAATCGTGATAACCATTCCTTCTTTCAAACGCGGACCTTTGCCTGCTGCGCCGAAATGTGGTACTTCTGGTTTTTCGTGTAATGTTGGACCAACCCCGTGACCAATAAATTCGCGAACAACCGCTAGTTTCTCGGCTTCTACGTAGGTTTGAATCGCATGCCCAATATCCCCAATGCGACTTCCTACTTGTGCTTGTTCGATACCAAGATACATCGATTTGCGAGTCACTTCCATCAAACGCTCGGCTTCTGGTGAGACTTTGCCAACGCCATATGTCCAAGCTGAATCAGCAAGCGCGCCATGGAAATTAACAACCATGTCCACTGTGATAATATCGCCTTCATTTAGAATTTTCTTACGAGGGAAACCGTGACAAATTTCGTCATTGATACTCGCACATGTTGCAAATTCATAACCTTCAAAGCCTTTTTGTTCTGGCGTTGCACCTTGTTTGCGCAAAAATTCCTCCGTAAAAACTTCGATATCCCAGCTCGTAATTCCCGGCTTGATTAATTTCTTGATCTCTTTATGTGTCGCAACAAGGATTTCCCCTGCATGTTTCATTTCGTCGATTTCGCGTCTTGATTTTAATGTAATCATTTTTTCCATCCCTTCTCTTTCCAGCTCTCGAATCCTTTGATTTTGTCCTAGCCAGAAATTCTCACTTCTACCATTATAGCTTTATTCGCCTCATTTTGAAAGTACGAATATGACGTTTTTGCTAAATTTAACGGAATTTCTTGCAGTTTTCCTGAAATTCTTTATAATGGAAGTATTAGTGATTGATGAAACAAGCATATTCCGCGTTCGCATGTGTGCTTTTTTTAGCGTATTAACTTAGAACTCATAGAAAGAAATGGTGATGTAAATAATGGCAAAAGTTATGATCGTATATGCCAGCATGACTGGTAATACAGAAGAAATTGCAGATATCCTTGGCGAAGAGTTAGAGAAATATGATATTGAGGTTGAGATTGAGGAATGTATCTCTGTCGAACCTGAGAAATTATTGGAATATGATGGCGCGCTCATCGGCGGTTACACATATGATGACGGCGAACTTCCAGACGAATTTGTAGATTTTTATGAAGATATGTCTGATGTAGACTTTTCTGGTAAAATCTGCGCTTCTTTTGGATCTGGCGACACATTCTACGACGAGTTCTGCTTAACAGTTGACCTTGTTGAGAAACGTTTGAAAGAACAAGGCGCGACAGTCCCTGTAGAAGGCTTAAAAGTGGATTTAGATCCCGATGAAGATGATGTAGTTCGTGCGGAAGCCTATGCGAAAACATTTGCGGATGCCCTACTTGGGAAGTAATTTCCGACATCGAATAAATGAAATCTCCCAAAATGTCTAGCTATCGCGTTGATAGTTAGGCATTTTTTTGATGGCTAAAATAATTTTAAAATCCGTTTTTTGATTCGCCTATATTAGACTGTATTCGATTCTCTAGCAAGCGTTACAAGCGTTTTTCAGCTCTTTTTAAAAACAGATTCCCGCCCGATTTCTACCTTTGAAAATACAGCAATGTGTCGCATAAACCTATTTCTCCCTATCTTCGTGGAGTAGACGCTCTGATAAGGATATGTTACTGTTAATTGACCTACAATTTTAAGGAGTGTTACGATGACTTTCAATGAATTTTCTGTATATATGTCCGAGAACTTAACGACCAAAGATAGCTTTTACCAAAAAGCACTCGAATTCCAAAACGAGAAAAATAAGAAACGTCCGCCTGCAAAGCGTTGGAAAGACACGAAACTAGATCGTGCAGTGAATGCAATGTGGCAAGATATTATGAAAACAATGTACGACAAAATCAAGCCGTCGATTAAACGCGATGCCCCTGATTTACACCAAGCTTGGCTAGACTATTTTGTGAAGTACAATATTTTAGAGTCGATGGATGAAGCCCTGTCAGAGATTGAATTTGATTAGCCTAAAGCCGCCTCTATGACTCCAAACCTCAGCGTGCCGACAAACGCTTAGTTTCTAGTCAAAAATGGTTTGGATAGTTGCTTTACGCGATTTTTTAAGATACAATGCTTTTATTGAATAGAAGAGGGGTGCTACATATGTCAACATTTAATGAGAAATTAGAAAAGTATGCAGAATTAATCGTCAAGGTTGGAGTGAACGTTCAACCTGATCAGAAAGTAGTCATTAACAGTTCCGTTGAGAGCGCACCGCTAAGCAGATTGATTACGAAAAAAGCCTTTGAAGTTGGGGCTAGCGACGTTATTATCAACTGGGTAGACGAAGAAATCACGTTACTTCGCTACCAAAATTCACCGATTGAGATTTTCGAGAAAGCTGCACTTCACCGAGCTGCTGAACGCATTGAATTGGCTCACGAAAATGCCGTTTTCATCTCAATTGTTTCGGAAAATCCGGATTTACTTAAAGGTGTGGACGGCAAAAAAATCGCAGCAAACCAAAAAGCAACAGGTCAAGCGCTTGAGGAATTCCGCCAAATGATTCAGTCTAACACGATAAGCTGGACGGTTGTCGGCGCGGCTTCTGAAGGCTGGGCAGCAAAAGTATTCTCTGATCTACCACAAGCGGAGCAAGTTCCTGCACTTTGGGAAACGATCTTTGAAACAACCCGTATTAACACGGCTGATCCAGTTCAAACGTGGAAAAATCACGATGAGACGCTGAACAATAAAGCGACTTATTTGAACGATCAACAATATACAGCACTTCACTACACCGCACCAGGAACGGATTTAACAATCGGGCTTCCTAAAAATCACGTGTGGGTTGGCGCTGGAAGCTATAATAAACAAGGCAAAGAATTCATGGCGAATATGCCTACGGAAGAAGTTTTCTCATGTGCTGAAAAAAATAGCGTGAATGGCTACGTATCTAGTACAAAACCGCTAAGCTATGCTGGTAACATCATTGATAAGTTCAAAATCACATTCAAAGATGGCCGCATTGTGGATGTTGTAGCGGAACAAGGAGAAGATATCCTGAAAGATTTAGTAGCAACGGATGAAGGATCACATTATCTTGGCGAAGTAGCCCTGGTTCCCGATCCATCCCCTATTTCTCAATCAGGAATCTTATTCTATAATACGTTATTTGACGAAAATGCATCGAATCACTTAGCGATAGGAAGCGCCTATGCTTTTAATATCAAAGGTGGCGAAGATATGAGCCGCGAAGAACTAGAAAAAGCTGGTGTTAACTCAAGTATGACACATGTGGATTTCATGATTGGTTCTGATAAAATGAACATCGATGGCATCACAGCGAGTGGCGAGAAGGTTCCGGTTTTCCGTAACGGTGACTGGGCATTTTAATAAGAAAATGATTATTTACTAATTAATAACGAAGCCCATGGAAGAACCGTTTCATGGGCTTTTTTTGTAAAGAAGGTGTTTTAGTTTTATGAAATTTAAGACTTGGGATATCAATCTCAAAGTGCGACTATTCGGGGAGGCTCTGCTCGATATCTCCTTTTGGGCTGTGTTTCCCTTTTTAACTATTTATTTCTCAGATTCGATTGGTAGGCAAACGACGAGTCTATTGCTTATTCTATCGCAAGCTTTATCTGTTATTACGGCCCTACTTGGCGGTTACTTCGCTGATACATATGGGCGTAAACGAATGATGAGTATTTCGGTTATCGGTGAGGGCGCTGGTTTCCTTATTTTTGCGATTGCCGCGACAACGATGTTCCATTCGCCATATATTGCGTTTTTTGGATTCATGGTTGCGAGTATTTTCATGTCATTTTATCAACCTGCCAGTCAGGCGATGATTGCCGATGTTGTCAAACCTGAGCATCGGAGCCATGTGTACTCCATTTTTTACATGATGATAAATATCGCAGTCGTGATTGGTCCGATTATTGGGGCGCTTGTGTTTAACAATTATACCTCGCAAACCTTGCTTGCAATCGTTCTCGCCGACTTGTTGCTCCTGATTTTACTGACAAAATTCGGACATGAGACGGCGCCAATGGCATTGGATAAGGAGTTGCGTAAAGCTCAACGCGAGAAAAAGATAGGTACTGTTTTGATGGAACAATTGCGAAATTACAAGCTTATTTTTAAGGATAAAGTCTTTTTCTTATACATCATTGCTGGCGTCATTATTTCGCAATCCTTTATGCAACTGGACTTGTTGTTCCCGCTTTACATCACAGAGGTCATCGGTGATTCATCGATATTCTCGATACAGCTTACCGGAGAACAATTATTTGGCTTCATTGTCTCCATCAACGGCTTTTGCGTCGCTTTATTGACCGTCTTCTTTACACGAATGATGAGCCGTTATCGTGAAAAGCTAGTTTTCATGAATTCGTCTTTCTTATACGGAATCGCTATTCTGCTTTTTGGAATCGCGACGGGTCCATGGGGCGCCGTCTTGGCCATTATTTTATTCAGTTTTGCAGAATTAATGACAGTCGGAATTCAACAAAATTTCGTTGCCAAAATTGCCCCTGATGATAAGCGAGCAATGTACTTCTCTGCGGCTGGACTCCGCTATACATTCGGAAAAGTAATAGCGCCACTCGCGATTACTCTATCAACCCTTGTTGGCTATTTCGCAACATTTGCAACGATTGCTGTACTCGCGGTTATAAGCGGATTTATATACTTCTACATGTATAGTTTATATGAAAAACAAGACCGTGCAAAATAGCGCTACACAAAAAAAGTTATGCTTAACACGCATAGCTTTTTTGTGCATTTAGGTTTACGTTCCCCGTTTTAAGGCAATTATGTCATTAAGAAGTCTAATCTGTTTTTTTAAATTCAAAGGAAAGTAAGGTGTGTGCTTATGTTTAGTCATTCTTCCATTGGGATTGATCTCGGAACAGCGAATATCGTTGTTTACAATGAACTGCGGGGAGTCATATTTCGTGAACCTGCTGTTGTCGTTTTAGATGTTGAGACGAAAGAAGTCTATGCAATCGGGAATTTAGCAAAACAAATGTACGGAAAAACGCCTACCACTTTAACTGCTATTAAACCATTAAAAGACGGTGTTATTGCAGATTTTGATAATACAGTAAAGTTATTGCACGCGGTTCTTGATCGTGTTGCTCGCATCGCTAATATCTCCATTCGTAAAACAGCGGCGAGTGTCAATGTCCCCGCTGGTGCAACGCTTGTCGAGCGAAATATTATTCGTGATGCTGTGCTTGCAACCGGAATCAAAGTAGTCACCATTGTCGAAGCTCCCGTTGCTGCCGCCATTGGTGCTGGACTTCCAATCAACAAACCTGTATCCAATATGATTGTCAATATTGGCGCTGGCACAACAGAAGTATCGATTGTATCCTACCGAGGCGTGCTCGCAAACATGTCCATCCGCTCGGCTGGAAACTCGCTAGATGCCGAAATCATTCAATATTTCCGTGAAGAACACCATCTACTCATTGGTGATTTGACCGCCGAAAAAATTAAAATGAAACTCGGTTACGCGCCAAGCCCCCATCTTCTAAAGTCAATGGATGTTCGCGGTCGCAGCTTGCTAACCGGCCTCCCAGCAACGACAAACATTTCCTCTACTGACATCCAACCATTAATTACAGAATTTTTAGCAAAAATTATCAAAATGATTCATGTGATGGTGGAGCAATCTCCAGCTGAACTGAGCGGTGATATTATGGATCAAGGTATTATTTTAACTGGTGGTGGTTCCTTGCTGAATGGCTTTAAAGAATGGCTAACAAATCAAGTCGATTTCCCAGTCATCCTCGATCCAAATCCACTGGAATCGATTGCTATTGGAACCGGACGGATTCATCTTTACAGTCAACGTACAGTTTCAGGTGATTTGGAACTAACAACACCACGACTTAATTTGCCATTTTTCTCTTAAGTTAAATACTGGATTTGTATTAAGTTTTTTACATGAGGTTTACGTTTTTCAAGTGAAAGCCTATTCCCGCGCGATTCCTATATTACCTTTTTATATCATTATCTTTATAAGCCCCATCAATGGCAAAACTGCTTTATACTAGAGACTATGCCGATAAAAGCATGAAAAAGGAAATATGGAGGGTAAAAAAATGTTTGGAAATACAACGATTGGTATCGACCTTGGTACCGCGAACATCTTAGTTTATAGTAAATCTAAAGGAATAATTTTGAATGAGCCTTCTGTAGTTGCCATGGATGTTGACACCAAGTCCGTGCTTGCCATTGGCCAAGAAGCAAAAGAAATGATTGGAAAAACGCCTACTAATATTATCGCCGTTCGTCCTCTAAAAGATGGCGTTATTGCGGATTACGATGTCACATCTGGTCTTTTACGTGAGATTATGCGTCGGGTCACAGGAGTTGTCGGAAATTCGGTGAAAAGACCAAACGTCGTTGTTTGTGCACCAACTGGAGCAACTTCTGTGGAACGTCGTGCGATTATTGATGCGGTGAAATCGATGGGAGCGAAAGAAGTGACGCTTATCGAAGAACCTGTCGCAGCAGCAATCGGAGCTGATTTACCAGTCGATGAACCTATCGCGAATGTCATTGTCGATATCGGCGGAGGCACGAGTGAAATTGCCATCATCTCTTACGGAGGCATCGTGACGAGCACGTCTGTTAGAACTGGCGGCGACCATATGGACGACGAGATTATCCAACATATCCGCAAAAATTACAACCTCCTAGTCGGGGAAGCTACAGCCGAACGAATCAAAATGGAGCTTGGCTATGCGCCGATTCCACATACTGAAATAACGATGGATGTACGTGGCCGCGATCTTTTAACTGGCTTGCCGCTGACTTTAACCATTACGTCTACTGAGATTCAAAAGGCATTGGAAGAAACGTTAGGTCGGATTCTCGAAGCGATTCGTGTGACGCTCGAACAATGTCCAGCTGAGTTAAGTGGTGATATTGTCGATCGTGGCATCGTTTTAACTGGTGGTGGTTCGCAATTACACGGCTTCCAAGAATGGCTTGTCAATCAAATCGATGTTCCTGTACATATGGCACCAAGTCCTTTAGAGTCCGTAGCTATTGGAACTGGTATGTCACTTGAGTACATTGATAAAGTATCTAAAAAAATTAATTAAACCTTGAGAAACCATAAAAAAGAAGCCAATTTCGACTCCTTTTTTATGGTTTTTTTGGCTATTTTAGCAATATCGGTAAGAATGTAATGACATCAAAAGCAATGTGGACAATCCATGTGACCCAGACAGAGTTGGATTTTTTGAATAAGTAATTTAAGACGAGTCTGCTCGGAATAATTGTGACTAAGCATTGCAGCGCGTTATAGTCATAAGCTGGTAAATGCCATAATGCGAATAAAATCGAGCATAGCATCGTCGCTTGCCAGAATTTCCAATTTAACTTTTTCCATGCAGCATAGAGAATTCCAATCGAAAGCAGCTCTTCGCCAAGTAACATGAATGGCACGTTTTTAATGACATATTCCCATGTCAGGATGCTATTTATATCATTGGATGTCATCCCGCCAGCAATTATTGACCAAAGACTTCCTGCTAACGTTCCTACGATAACCAAAAATGGGATTCCGATTAAGACCCATTTGATGCTGAAATGTTTGAACCAATCTAGAAACTCCTCTTTCAGGATGATGTATAGCAAGATAAACATGAGGGTTACATTGAAAAGTGCACCGATAACTTCTAAATATGGTGTGTTGGTGAATACATATGGTAGGAATTGATAGGCTATCCCCACCAATATCGCGCTAATTATTACTAAATACCCCTGTTTTTGGCCTTCCAATGAATGTTTCATCTACTTGCTCCTTTTCGTTAAATTAAGATGTCACAAACTCATAGATGCCATACGCACTTGCGAACTACTTCCTTTTTTATTACCCTCTTTTCATGACCCAAACCTGAACTGTATAAAATATTACGTTGTTAAGTATATATCATTGTTCGCTAATTCGCATGTTAGTTATATTACATTATCATACTCTAAACTTACATTTTTGTAGCTCAGCAAAATAAGAAAAGATTGGCGTGAGGTATCGTATAGCCTCACGCCAATCTTTTCGCTTAATTTAGTTCCATCGTATAAAGTTCTTTTCCATCATCGTCTTGGATGGACACAGAAGAAATCGTATCAATTGTCATTTCAGTTTTCTTTGTCAGTTGAATCAAGGCGTTTCTATCATTGTATCCCCTGTGGAGAGGCTGCTGATATTCTTTCCCGTCCGTTGATTTTAAAACAACCGTCGCGCCCTTTTTAACAATCGTTTCTAACTCAGCAACAACCCCGATGTACTGGTTTTTGTCACCTTGTAGTTGCAGTAACGACACATCATTATCTAGTTGCGGGTTATCATTTTTAGAGGTTTCCTTCACAGCCAGTTTATTATCTGGATAGGTGAATTCAGCTAAATGATAGACCCCTTCTTTATCGCGTAAAATCGCTGTGTAGATGTGTTTTTTCTGTGTGGCGCTACTTACCACTTTCCATTCTTTATCCGTGATGTATTTATTAACTGCTGGGAAAAAGGAGTTCTTCTTCGCGCGCTCTGATGGTGCCTGAGCTTTTATTTTACTTGGATTTAGGTCGTTTTGGTACAAGTTTTTATTGGCATCATTACGTAACTCGATGCGTTTTAGTCCACTCGCTGTCGTCGGATCGAGTGAGGGAATCGCGACGATTGCGACTGTTTTCCCGCCCTCTACCGTACTTTTGTTGGTCAGTGAAACACCAATTGCTTCGTCTACTTCTTTATTACTGTCGAGCAAAACGAGTTCGGTTGCTTCTTTCGCAAGGGTAGTATCTTTGATTTCAACCATCGCGATTAAGCCGTCCAAACCATTCATAAGGTTTATTTTTACTTTGGAATCTTTTATTTTAAGTGCGGAGTCCAGTTGTATATTCGAAATATCTTTTCCATTCGTATCTTTGTAGTACTCGAGCACACCTGTTGTATCATTGTCATCCTTCACATACGCTAGCTGATAGTCTTTTAAATCTGTTTTCACATTTTGTATCACGGTCAGTGAATTGTCGCTCAGAACCTTGTCTATGCCTTCTTTGCCACATGCTGCTAATCCGACTAGAATTATTACTCCTATAAATACTGGTATTAATTTCTTCAACCTGTCCCTTCCTCTCTTTTGATTTTTGCAAACAGATTGCTCCCCGCCTCTGTTTTATGTTAAAATGATAAGGTTGGCAAATTTCATCGTGTCCTGATAGCTCAGTAGGATAGAGCGACAGCCTCCTAAGCTGTAGGTCGTGGGTTCGATTCCCTCTCAGGACATTTTTAGTTGAAATACGAAACTATTCTCATTTCACATATACTAGATGTAAAATATTTTACCACAGAAACAGAAATGTAACTTTATTTCACCATTTCATTATAGCGTTTTTTATGTCATAAATAAAGCGTTAATCATCTTTTTTTACCGCAATGTTACAAAATAATTTCTTTCATGTTACTTCAAACGGTTTTTACGACGAAAAAGGATCTGGTTTTATTACCAGATCCTTTTCATATTTCCTTATTAGTGAATTAATTTACTTTTCTTAGCTTTCGCTGAGAGCCTAGGGATGATTTTGTCTAATGGTTTTTTCAGTAGAATTCCGAGTAAGAGGAATAGAACTCCAAATATCGAGAGCATCATGATATCGTGTGTTGCGTTTGGCCAATATATGCCACCCACGCTTTCTCGAATTAGCCCCACCGCGTAAGTGAATGGTAGGAATGGATAGATGGCTTGGAAAAATGGCGGCGACACTTGAATCGGGAAGTTCCCACCTGCTCCTGATATTTGTAAGACGAGTAGGATGATTGCGAGACCTTTTCCGACGTTGTTGAACAGCGAGACAAGTGTATAAACGATAATCATGAAAACAACACTGATAAACATGCTGAATAAGACGTGGTAGACTGGGCTTGCAACGGATACGCCAAGTAAGAAGATATTTCCTAGCGTGACAATTAGAGCTTGCGCGAGACCTATCGATAGGAATGTCAGCAATCTGCCAAAATAGACATGATGGTGATTGAAAATGCCTCGTGGTACTTCGACATCTACGCGTAATAATGAGATAAGAAGTAAGGCTCCAACCCACAAACACAGCGCTGTATAGAATGGAGAGCTGGCTGATCCGTAATTGGGAATTGGATAGTCTTTCGTCTCCTTTAGCTGGATTGGATGCGCGATAAAGCCACTGTCTTTTTTGACATCATTTCTGAGGAAGGCGATGATTTGCTGCATATCGTAATTTTGGTCGAATTCGTTGATACGTGACGCTGCTTTGTTGATAGCTTGCTCGAATTGTGGTAGCTCCGTTCTAGATAAATCGGCTGCAACTTTGACGGCTTTTTCAAATTCTGGGAACTTTTGCTCGATCAGTTTTGCCGCGTTATTTATTTCAGATTCTAGTGTCGGTAAATCGTTTCGAACGAAGTCGCCTGCCTTGTGGATTTTAGCTTTTACGTCTGGGTAGTCTGACTTATAAAAGGCCGCTGCTTTGTTGATACCGCTGATTACTGTGTCGAGTTTCGTATCGATGAATGCCGTTGCATCGCTTAAGGTTTGTTGCAATTCTGGCAATCGTTGTTGGAATTCTTTTAGGTATGTTTGGCTTGTTACAAGTGTTTGATTGGCGTTTTGGAGAATGGATGCAATGTCTGGTAACTTGGATTTAGCTCCATCGAGTAACGCGCTACTTTTTGCTAAGTCCGCACTGATTTCTTTTAGTGCAGCGTTGATGGTTGGCACAATCTTGGAATCGTATTCGCTGATAATCGTTGCTAAGTCATCGCTCACCTTCTTGGACTCGGCGTTTAGTTGGTCAAGTAAGGCTTGGCTGGGTTCTTCGCCTGATTCGATGATTTTTTCGATTTCTGCCAGTGTTTGTTGCTGCGTCACTAAGTCCTGTTGCATTGCTTTTAGGTCGCTGATAAAGCCTGTTAGCGGTTTGTTTGGCAATGTTTCGTTTAATGATGTCAACAGCTCGATTTGTTTCGTGAGCATCGCATTGGCGCTCGTTAGCTGAGTATCGATTTGATCGATGACTGTGATGACTTTGGCTGGGTCGATACTTCCATTTTTGAGTGCTTCCGTTAGTTCGTAGATGTTATTCGTGACTTGTTGTAACAAAATCAGGTTTTGTTTGATCGCTGGGGCCACTGTTTGAAAGGACTGATCGACTTGCTTTGTAAAATCGGTCACCTTATCCGCGTACTTTGAGCCATCATCAGCAATCTTTTTGACAGTTGGCAGGGCTTTTTCTGCCTCTGAAATGATGCCTAGCGCTTTCGTAGATTCAGATAGCGCATCATTGACCGTTTTTTGAATCGTTCCAAAATTAGCGTTGACCGCTTTTACGTCCGTCGCGATTTGCTTGATTTCTGGGATTTTCTGCTGCAATACGAGGATGTCTTTGCCCAGTTTGTCGAGCTGTGGTAACTGTGATTCGATGCGTAGCAAGTCTTGTGCTGCCGCGTCGATTTGTGGCATACTCTTATTTAGCTCGGTCACCTGGTTCGCTTTTGCCTTTAAATCTGGTAACTTTCCTTCTAAAATAACAGCCTGCTTGCCCATCTCGATAATCTGTGGCATACTCTGTTTCACTTGGAAAACTTTATCCTTGATATGGCGCAACGTTGGTAGTTCATTTTCCAGATCAATCCCAGCTTGGTTAAGCTCTGAGAGAACAGAACTGCTGACTTTATCGACGAATTCCGAGCTGATTTGGTCAACAATTGTCGACGCGCCTTTATCGGTTATTTTCGGGGCAATCGCGTTTATTTTCTCGTTCACCGTATAATTGATTGTTGGCTTCGTTGGATCCCCGCCCACCACCGAAACGATATCTTTCGAAAAATCGGCCGGAATGAAAATAGCTGCGTAGTAATCTCCTTTTTTCACACCTTCTTTAGCCTTATCTGCTGTTGTGAAAGTCCAGCCTAGCGAATCATTCTTCTCCAGTTGCTCTTTGAGTTGTGTGCCGACATTGATTTTTTGCGGGCTTTTTCCCGGTACGGTAATTTCTGCGCCCTCGTCCTCGATAACAACGGCGACTTTGATTCCTGATGTGTTGGAATATGGATCCCAAAGCGCTTCGATATTAAACCATGCGTACAGAGATGGCAAAATGACAAGCGCAAGTACAAGCATCAAAGCAATTGGAGCCTTAAAAAGTCGGCGCCAATCGAGTATAAAAATACCCCAGATTTTCTTCATTCTTCACACTCCTCATATATTTGCTCACGTCCGATTATACATGGGGAGTTTGAAGACTGCAATAAAAAATACAAGCCATAGCACTTTTTACGGTACTTGGCTTGTATTTTCTATCTTATTTATGTTCTTTTAAACGGAAATGTTGCCAAGATTGGATTGTTTTTAGCAAATAGCGTTCTTCTGGAATCACTCGACCGACGATATTCGTGTTGCCGGAGTTCTCCATTTCGCGAAGGGCCACTTGCATTTCGCCTTTATAGCGTTCATAGCCGTTGTTATCAATGGTTACGTCACCAAGTTCGATTGTATCCGTGTCGTGTGCTGGGAAATCGTGTTGTTTGAAGTTCACACGTGTCATCGTTGAACGCAATACATATTCGGAAGCATCGCCTCGGTTAAAATGTTTTTGCGTGGTCACGATTTCTTTTTCGACATCTGTTGCGCCGTCAAGGAATGTAACCGCAAGTTCTAGCTCGTTACGGTTTAATTCGCCGAGTGCTTTTAGTTCTTCTTCTGACGCGTACATGTTCCCAATAATCACATCATCGATCAAGCCTGTGTTCCATAGATCTTTCGCTTGAACCGTAATCGACATACCGCGGTGTTCCTCCAATGTTGGAAGTCCGCCATCTACAACAAACCATGGTCCAAATTTCCCTGCGTTGGAAGATACGAAAGCTGCTGTGCGCAAGTTATTTTTTTTGAATTGGGCGCTTGTGCGAAGGAAATGCTCGCGAGAAAGCGCTGTATAACGACGCGGATAGAAGTTATGACAGCCGATAATATTCGCCGTATTTGCTTGATAGGACAAGATATTATCCACATATTTCGTTCCATTAGAGATATTTAGTTCGATTTGCAAATCATTATCATCAAAAGACATCGCCGCTTCTTCCGCACCAGAAAAACCTAAATCTAAACGCAGACCGGATAATCCTAATTCTTTAAAACGTCCTAAGTCCTGATATGTCAGGTTTAGTGAGGCAAAAACACCAGGATCCACATCGGCAATAACTTCATAGCCTAGCTTATTCGCTGTTTGGCAAATCGTCTCTAATTTCGCAAACTCTTCTTCGTCATTCGCTGAAATTAAACATGTGAAAATACGGCTAAAACCATATTTTGCGGCAGTCTCGATGTAATTTAACGAGTCCTCTAATGGCGCATGTTGCGGGAATACTGAAATACCTAATTTTCTCATAATAAGTAAACTTCCTCTCTACATATATTTAAAATGGGGATGAGGAAAAATCCTCACCCCCATTTTTATAATTATTTAACGCGATATAATTCTACAATTTCGATTGCTAAATCTTTGAAAGTAATAGCGTTCATCAAGTGATCTTGCGCGTGAACTAGAAGTAAAGAGACCTCTGTTTTCTCGCCGCGAGCTTCACCTTGAATTAGTTTTGTTTGGGAATGATGTGCTTCAAGTAATGATTGTTCTGCTTTTTGGATTTGTTCATCCGCTAAAGCAAAGTCACCTTTTTTAGCTGCATCGATTGCTAGCATGGCATCGCTTTTTGCGTTACCACCAAACATGATTAGATTCATAATTGTCAATTCTAATTCTTCCATTAAGTTCCACATCCTTGCGTGTATTTGTTGAGTCTCTTAGTAAGCGCTCTTTGCTTGCTTAGAGACTCCATATGCATGTGAACAAAGTGAACATGTAATTCATCTTGTTCCATTTTTCAATCAGAAGTTATCTTTTGTTTCTTCGCCGGCTGCTGCTGCTTTTTCACGACGAATTTCTTGAATTTCTGCTACTTTAATGAACGGTGCGTAGATGACTACGGCGACAGCGATATTGACTGCAGCTAGAACTCCACCTGTCCAACTTTGTGTTGCGAGTACCCCACCAATGATTGGCGGTGTAGTCCAAGGTGTTACGATTGTTGCTGCTGGTACCAGTCCCCATGATGTCGCGAAGTAAGCGATTGTTACAAGCACTAGTGGAGCCAAGATGTAAGGTACGAATAGGATTGGATTTAACACAATCGGTAGACCAAACATTAATGGTTCGTTGATGTTGAATAGTCCAGGAGCTGAGGCCAGTCCTGATACAGTAACGTATTGCTTATTGCGACGACCAAATAGGAATACCGAAATAATGATTGCAATCGTTGCACCAGTACCACCTAAGTTGACGAAAGAGTCAAAGAAAGGTTTGTTAACGATGTAAGGAGCTTCTAAACCATGGTTGATTGCGATAACATTTTTAGCGATCGCATCCACGTTGATTGTTTGCATGAATGGCTCGATAATGTTCGCACCGTGAAGTCCGAAGAACCATAGGAATGAAGAAATAAATGCAAGTAATAGCGCTGCTGGCAATGTATTCGCAAGACCCATGAACGGTTCTTGGATTAGTTTGTAGAATTCACCAACAATGTCTTTTACACCCAGTCCAAAAAGGATCGTTGTAAACATTGCGAAAATACTTACTGTAATCATCGCTGGGAAAAGTGCTGCGAATGATCTAGATACCGCTGGTGGAACACCGTCTGGCATCTTGATAATAAGTTTTTGATTTCCACTTAAGCGTGTGAATAATTCTGTTGAAAGCAAAGCTACGATAAGAGCTAAAAATAGTCCTGATGAGCTAAGTCCAGTTAAACCACCAATGGCAAAGAAAGAAGAAACAGATACAACACCACTTGATAAAGCATCTTTATCATATGATTTCGCTAGGTTATAAGCTACAGTAAAAGCAGTTAAAAGTGCTAGAATCGCGAAAGTACCGTTCCAAATATTTCCCCCAAAAGATTTCCAAAGCGCTTCCCCAAATAAGTTATTCATGAAGTCTTGGTAAGCTTGGATTGGTAAGTTGTTGATTAATGTCCCTAATGACCCCAAGATCATTAATGGCATTGTTGAAATGAAACCATCACGGATAGCAACTAGATGACGCTGCCCACCGACTTTGGCTGCATAAGGAATAAAGTATTTTTCCATAAATGCGATAAAACCATTCATTTGTATTTCCCCCAATAATTTTATTTTTGGACGAGACGTTTGCCCCCTCCTATATTTAAGCAGTCACAATGTACCGCTTATTCCCCAAGTAAAGTTAGTGCTTGATCTAAAACTTTTTCACCGTTCATCATCCCGTAATCGATGCTGTTAATGACTGCAACGGGCTTTCCAAGTGGTTCTAGTTTTTTCTTAAATTTGCTTTCTAGGAATCTAACTTGTGGTCCTAATAACAAGACGTCGATTTTCTCAATATTATCTGGCGCCTCGGCTTCTGATACTGCAAAAATTTTGGCTTCGAGATTTTTGTCCTCTGCCGCCTTCTCCATCTTTGTGACTAGCAAACTGGTTGACATACCCGCGGAACAAACTAACATGATTGTTTTCACTTCGATTCATCCTCCCTAAAACGCTATTTCTTAACCCTCACTCTTATAAATGCAAGTTCCGTGCCAACTTTTAAAATTCGAGAAAAACGCTATAAAAAGCCGTTTTCGCGCTTACACATGAACAAAAAACAAGTGTGTAAATTATGTACACACTTGTCTCGTTGGGCTAATTTTCATTTATACTAATCTTGTTGGCCGTCATCATTTGGGTTAAATAAGCGATTTCTGACTGTGGCACAATGATGTTGTACTCCAAATTGACGTTTTCCATCATTTGTTGCGTGATTTGCATTTCAATCATATGCTGCTTCGTGAAATCATCAATATTCGGAAATTCGCGATCAATACCGCCGAGTTTCATTCGTTCAACAAGGAAGGCGAGATGCAAAATGATGCCGATGTCTACGCCTGGTTCCAACACTAGGTTCATCTGGACTTGTAATTCCGAAATGATTTTGCGCAGGAAGTAGACGAGTTGTTCTGGTGATTCGACTTCTTTCAAATTCCCTTCTAGTGAGGAAATCAGCTGATCATATGGTACTTCGTCGTTGATAATTCGCTTCACGATGTCCAGGCCACCTTCGGAAAACACCTCTAATGCGCTGAAAAACGGAATTTCGCGGTATTGGAATTCAACGGAACCCATGATTGCTAAAATATTGTATTCTTCCATTAACTGATCAATGCGTTCCCGGAATGCTTCTTTATGCAAAAATTGTAAGACAATGATTTCTACTTTTGATTCATCAATGACTGGAGCCACGCGAGATCGCAATTGTTCTGCAACGCCTTCTCCCGTGAAACAAGTGAAGATAACCGCGTTCTTCGTTGGCTTGGTTCGTAAAATTTGTGCCTTGTGTTTATTTTCAAAAAGTTGCTGACAGCTTTGATAGATATCTTCCAAACCGCGTCCCAGTGAGGCTTTACGGATAGCTTCTAGCACAACAGGCGTGCTTGCCATACTGACTGTTTTCGTGCGGATGCCAAGTTCTTCGGTCAACATATTACCAAACGACGTCAGTGAACCCATATCTGATAAAATAAGCACACCTTTTGTCGGATTTAGTTGCTGAACTTTGGCTTTGACTTTCTCATACATCGCTTTAACTTCGACCGATAGCGGCATGTCCATCGCTGTACCAGACTCAATATTGAGGAGTTCTTGAACCGTCTCTACCATACTTGTTGCAGTCGAGCGCCCGTGCATCATGACAATAACTTCGACAAGCGCCTCCTGTGTAAAAATCGATTCCACGACTTCCTCGGTTAAAAACATCGTCAAAAACCCGATTTCATCAAAAGGGATTTCGATGTTAAGCGATTGTTCCAATAACCCTGAAATATCAATCGCTGCTTGGAATTCTTTCGAGTATTTTTTGCGGACATTATTCAAATCTGGATGAACGATATGTTTTTGTTCACGAATCCGCTCGATGGTACTTTGCAAATGAAGCGCAAACGCAAAACGCATTTTCTCATTGTATTTACGTTCTAAGCGCTGTTCTGCTAAGGCGTAAACTTGATCAGTGAGTTGCCAGATTTCTGGGCTAATGATCTCCTTCGCCGATTGTTGCGTTGGAAGTTGCCCCATATATTCATGAAAATACTGGTCAACATCCATGTAGAGCGCTTCCTCAAGCTCCGACTGGTCCTTGCCTTCTTTCATTAACTGGTCGGCCTTCGTCTGAATCGCTTGGTACACGTCATCCACATCTTCAATCGCGATATCATTCGCTTCACTCGTATCATAAAATTTAAAAATCGTCTTGTTCACATCAATCAACCGGTTCATCTTCTCCGGCTCGTCTTTCAAATGAAGCAAACCTTTTTGGACATAAATCGGCAAATCGTCCTGCTCAATTAAAATATAGTTCGTTGCTTTTGTTTTATAATGTAAAAATGCCTTCGCACATGCCAGCTTCAAATCACGTTGCAGCTGTCCAACGTTGGCACTCGCGTGATAGAGCAAAAATGCCATCAAGGCTTGGCGGTGAACACGAATTGTCTGGTG
Organism: Paenilisteria portnoyi; assembly: GCF_014322795.1. Lineage (GTDB taxonomy): Bacteria > Bacillota > Bacilli > Lactobacillales > Listeriaceae > Listeria_A > Listeria_A portnoyi. The sequence goes on along the minus strand of NZ_JAASTT010000016.1, from coordinate 25,314 downwards.
TAAACGGGTTGCTTCTTGTGACAAGAAAAATTCAATTAGCTGATAGCGTTCTTCCAATTGCCGTTCTGCAAGTGGCGGTAACGTGATCGTCATCGGAATCCGTCTCGTGAACGTTTCTAATAAGAAATTATCCGGTGATTCCGTCGTCGCGCCGATAATCTGCACTTCCGCGGTGTGCACAGCTTGGCTTTCACCAAGTGGCCGATACTCGCCTTTATCGATGAACGTGAATAACATTTCCTGACCTTCTGGTGGCAACCGATGAATCTCATCTAAAAACAAAATACCGCCATCCGCTTTTGCAAGTAGGCCCTCGCGTGTCTGCTCCGCCCCAGTGTACGCCCCTTTAATCACACCAAAAATATGACCAAAAAGCAACTGCGGATTTTGCGCATAGTCCGCACAGTTGAACGAGACAAATGGCGCGTTTTTGCTAACCATCTCGGCCTCGCGAGCGAATTTGTACATGCACTCGGCAAATAAGGACTTCCCTGTACCTGTTTTCCCAAGAATTAATGTATGTAAACCATTCGGCGGATAAAGAATCGCCGCTTTCGCTTGTTGAATACTAACCTTCAAACTTTGCGAAGATCCAATCAGTCTGTCAAAAGCCGTCTGCGTACTGCCAATCCCTTGTTTCGCCTCCTCTTTTGTGAACGCTCGGTAAAGCACCGGCTTTCCAGGAAGTTTCTCGATTTGCTCGTCTTTAAACAGTTCGTTCAAGTAACGGCTTGCATTCGCGCGGTCCATTTGCAATTTCTCAGCAACATCATTCGCCGTCAATTTACCGTTTACACTATTCAGCAGCTTAAATACTTCGTCTCTTCTACTAAGCATGTCCCCGACTCCTTACTAAAAGCTCTATTCTTCTATTATACCATCTAGTTGCCTACGCGGTCACTATAAAAGGGCAATTGTTGGTACAGTAGCGTTTTAAGTCTTTTGTTATTTTTAACATAGGACTACATTAGAAAACTATTAGGGGCGGACTAGGGGCAAAGATGGATTATATATAAAAACACCGATCATATGCTGATTGGTGTTTTCTCTTAGTATTATCCCTGCTTACATAGGCTAAGGTCATATTTTTAATACGAACTTTTGCCCCATGGACCGCCAGACATTAGATATTTGTTTTTTATCGTATACTTACTAACTTTGAGATTCCCCTTGACTCCCCAAGCAGCTCCAAAAAGAGTAATAGTAACCCAATTTCCAGCTTTGACGCTTTTCGGTTTTGCAAACATAGCGTATCCGTGAGCGTTTGTTCCCCCGAAGCCCGCGCCTCGAACAGGTTTTGAATCTAACTTTTTACCACTCATATACAATGCTACTGTGCCGACAAAATCAAAAGCAACACTAGTCGTAATTTTGACCCACCATTCTCCGCCTGTTTTGCGCCATTCAAGCCTTGATGTTCCACCATTTCCTGTAGCCGTAGTTCTTAAAAGCGGATTCGTATTTTCTAATTGCATCACAGCCTCATCAATTTCCATAGCATCTATTTGCTCAGGATCGATAGCCCCATCCTCAATTAATTGATCGTAAAATTCCATTTCTTTTTGGGATTCTGCTAACGCTTTTTGGTAATCTTCATCAGACATAAGCTCGATACCAAGCTCCTCATATTCTTTCTGTTGCTCTGGTGTTAAGCCGTTTTCTTGTTGTTAGTCCTGTATCAACTCATTTTCATCCCTCCTATGTAGTAATATAATCGTAACACAAGCGTAATGTTTTTGTCTATATTTTCTTTGCAATTATCCTTATTAAGTCCTTATAGCTTAATTTACAACCTTTTGGGGCATCTGAAAACAACACATAGATAAACTTCTCTTTACATTCTAAAACAATCTCCTCATTTAGGCTACTCTCTACCTCATGTATCATGCCGTAATCTCCAGATTTCTCCCACCAACTGTCAAAGTCTCTAATTACTTCCGTTCTCTCCCTACCTAAAAGCCTCATTGCTATAGTTGTTAGATTCGCTCCTTGAATTGCTATGTATTGTTTAAAACCCGCATCAAAATGAAGTGAACTAGCCAAAATTTCATCCCATAAAGCAACAACATTCTCCTCAAATACCGCTCTATCTATTTCGCTCTTTGAATCCTTCAAAAGCTCATTTATATACACGATAAAATTTAATCCTGTATTAGCTACAACTAATGTTTTTTTCATATTTACCCCCACTACTATATAGTAAAAACTATTATACCAAAATTGTGCAAAATAAAAAAGCCCTCGAAATTAATCAAGAGCTTCAGAATTTATTATTTAACTCGGATTTTCTGCCCAGATACAATTTTATTGGCAAGCTTGAGGTTACTCCAAGCTTGCAACTGTGTAACGGTTGTTCCGTAACGCTTCGCAATCGTACTTAAATTATCCCTGGGGCCAATTGTATAATACTGTGCCACTGGGCCCGCCACGGCTTTATTTTTACTTAGATGCAACATAAACCTCTTTCGCACCTGATTTGAGCTTAGACCAGCCGTTTGCGCTAGAAATCACTTACACACGATTGTTCTTATTTATTATACCTGTAACAAAGGTGATTCGGCAAACTAAAAAAACACTAGCTTGTAAAATTTCTAACTTGGTATTACTATAGTTTACTAGTTTATCCAGGGATGGTATGATGATATTGTAAATGATTTACATAAAGGGAGTGAAAATACACCGATGAAAAAGATCAAATTTCTGATTCCAGTTATTCTTATCCTTGCGCTGGCTGTCATTTCAGTGGTATTTTGGGAGCCAAAAAACACGGAAACAACAGAAGCCAGTAAAATCAATATACCTACAATTGAAAACCCATTTTTCTTGAAAGGCAACGCTTATATTTCCCTACACAAAGGCGAGACTTTTTCGCTAAGTTTGCCATTTTTATTTGGCGATTCGAGTATTGGCGAAATCTCTACCGTCATTTTTGACGCAAGTGAAGTGGAAGTTGAGGTAGGCGAAGTGAACGAAACGCCGAACCAGTACGGTAAAGCTGGACTTGGTTATTTAAGTTTGGATATTTCAATAAATAAAGCTGGGATTTTCAACGCGCAGAAAATGACACTTATTTCAGGGGATTCATCCGTAACTGTTGATATCGGCAGGATAGTCTTCGATGTAAACAATGATGCACCTCCGACAAATCTCGAATTTACCGGCGCCGCGGTCCAGACGGCAATGAATGAATATACATTAGGTATTCAAAATAATGACAAATCAGAAGATGTTACCATAAAAAGCGTGACCGCAGAACTCGCAGCATTGCATCTTTATACACTTACTGCATCAGTTCCAGCAGGTAAATCCGTGTCTCATACCTTAGCATTGAGCGGTGATCCTGAGCGCTATGCTTGGTATGTTTTGAAGCCAAAAGTCGTTTATACCATCGCGGGTCATGAAAAAATCACTTCAGGTTATCCGACAATCCTTCAGCTAGGTGAGTGGTCTCAAGAAAATGTGGATAGTATATTTGGAAATAAGGCGGATTCAGAGTATAAATAAAACCTGTAGAATGGAGCATTTCACACGGATGTGCCTCATTCTACAGGTTTTTTTATTTACGTTTCGCTTTCGTTTCAAAATCATCCGTCAAGACGCCCTCGTAATAGCGAACTTTAATCGGATCTTTGTTTAATTCTTTCAGATATTGACGCAGCGTCCGGGCTTCGCGTTCATTCGCAAATGAGAGCACCGTACCTTCTTTGCCCATCCGCCCTGTGCGTCCAGAACGATGTGTGTATTGTTTCGCATCCATCGCCACGTCACAATGAATCACGAACGGTAAATCGGGAATGTCCAAACCACGCGCGGCAACATCGGTTACGACTAAATACGTCAATTCCGCTTTTTTGAAAGCCGCTAAGTATTTTTTACGCTTTTCTTTGTCGACTTCTCCGTGAATTCCAGCAGCGGCAACCCCGTCATACTGCAATTTCTCCAAAATAATGTCCATCCGAATTTTATCCTTCACAAAAACAAGCGCGTGCATACCTTCCACATTCGATATCCGACGCAGCAAAATCGCTTTATCACGCGGCTGCTCCACATCCATATACAGATGGTTCACGTTCGCGTTACTCTCCTCGGCCTTAGCCTCAATCATAACCGGTTCGATTTCACTGTTGCGATAAAACATCATCGGGTCCTCGAGTTTCGTCGCCGATGCCATCACCAATTGGCGGTCACGCATCGCGCTATTTACGATTTCAAGCACAGTTGGAACGTTTTCACGAATCAGCAATTGGTCACATTCGTCAAGCGTAATCATCTTCACTTCATGCATCTTAATTTTCTTCTGTTTAATCAGTTCCAAAACACGACCTGGCGAGCCGACGATGACTTGCGGCTTCTTTTTAAGGTTGTCGATTTGGCGCTTGATGTTGGCACTTCCGATGATGCCGATAACTTTCAGACCAGCCGGTAGCCACGAACGAACAACATCCGCGATTTGCATAACTAATTCATGAGACGGTGCCAAAATAAGCCATTGCGTATGCGGTTTGACTTCCAATTTCTCGATGGCAGGCAACGAATAAGCTACTGTTTTCCCTGTCCCTGTCGGCGAAACTGCGATAACATCTTGGCCCTCTTTGATTGGCGTGTATAAAAGCTGCTGAATTTCAGTCATTTCCTCATAATTGTGGGCTTTCCACTGCTCAGCCCAGATTTCAGGTACTTCTTTTGTCGTCATAATAAACTCCTTTTTCCCTCTAAATTCGATATCCCTATCATACCACGTTTTCAAGGAATCAACAAAACCAGATAATTCGCATCATCTGGCTTCAAAAAACTATTTCTCGACTTTATACCAAATACCATTTTGATGGCGCAGGTCGTTAGAGATTTGTAGGACCGCTTTGCTCAAGTCTTCGAGGTCTTCATACGCCAAAGTATCAGTCTCTTTGATGATTCTGGCAAACTCGGTCGCTTCGAATTCCATATCGTTTGGAATGGTGGACATCGCAAGTTCTTCAATGTCTTTCGTGTGGTTATCAGCATATTGGATGCTCTGAATGCCCGTCAACGGATCGATGACAAGCGTGCCTTTTTCACCGTATATTTCGCTTGGCATGAAGGATTGCGACATTTTAGCTTGCAAAATTGTCACCGTAAAGTCTGGATATTCAAAAATAACTGGACCGCCGCCGTCAACGCCTGTGCGTAGTTTCGTCGCAAAATAAGTCGCTTTTTCTGGAACACCGAACAGCGCAACCGCCGTGTACATCGGATAAACGCCCAAATCCACTAACGAACCACCGGAAAATTTAAGCGAGAAAATATTTGGTTCTTCGCCAGCAAGCACGTTGTCATAGCGCGAGGAATAGTTCATGTACGCCAATGTTGCACCGTGAAGCTTCCCTACTTTTTGAATGCTATCTTGCAATATTTTGAAGTTTGGTTCTTGGATATGACGCGCCGCTTCGAAAAGAAAGACGCCGTTTTCCTTCGCTACTTTATGCGCATCTTCTAATTCTGCGACCGTTGAAAAAATCGGTTTTTCGACGATGACGTGCTTTTTATTACGCAAAAAATGTAACGCGTGTTCATAATGCATCGCGTTTGGTGACGCAATGTAGACCGCATCAATCACGTCTGAACTCGCCATCATTTCGATATCGTCAAAATAGTTTTCCACTTTATATTTTTCACCAAAGGCATAGGCTTTATCCAAAGTACGTGAATAAACCGCGTTCATTTCCCATTCGCCAGAGTTAATCGCGCCTTCTACAAATGCATCTGTAATCCAATTCGTTCCCATAATACCAAGCTTCATAACAAAACTTCCCTTCTTCATGTGTTCTCCTCTTTAGTATAGCGGAAAATCGGAAAATTTGCGAAGAGATTGGCTAGGCATTTGCAAAATCGTGATTTCGAAAGTCAACAAGTGTAAATTCGCCATTTTCGTACTCAAATTTCAGTATACAGCAGTTTTTCAAACCTGTTATTTTTCCTATTTTGCTCGTCTTTTCCCAGTTTCGCGCAAATTGGGCACACGCGGCGCCGTGAGAAACCGCCAAAACGACGTCGTGATTTTCTTGACTCATCATCGCGTCCATCGTCTCCACAAGTCGTGCGCGAAAATCCATTTCACGTTCCCCGCCAAATCCTGCGAAAAAATCGCCGTACGGTAATGGTGGATTCAAATCCTCACTTTCACCCTCAAACGTGCCGAAGTTCCATTCTTTTAGTCCTTTGAGCCGTTTGTAATCCATGTCAGTAATCCATTCCAGCGTGTCGCAAGCTCGTTCGGATGTGGAGCTGTAAGCCGCCTTGAATGTGATGCCATTGTCCTTGAAATAGTCTCCTGCCACTTTTGCTTGGTATACGCCGAGTTCTGTTAAAGGCGCGTCACAAAAGCCTTGAATTTTTTTCCGTACGTTAAATAAAGTTTGTCCGTGACGCATTAAGTATAGTGTTTTTTTCATAATTCTCCTCCATCTGGTGCGCTTTTTTTCAACTAATTCCGTGTCCTAAAACATACTTCTTTCTAGCAAAATATCATTGGTTACTTGTGAAAAATCGAAAACTTTTCCGAGTCCTACATAAGGCACCGCTCGGTAGACGATTTCTTTCGCTTCAATCGGAGTCACCCCAATACTTAAAGCCGCATGTAGCATCATTTTATACTCGTTCACACATTCCATCGTGACCAGCGCCGCAAGCGTTACTTTCATACGCTGTTTTATCGTTAATTTAGTATATTGCAAAACTTCATCAAAAGCAAAATCATCGAAAAGCCCGATAAATTCGTGATTCGTGTCTTTCAGCAGTGATTTATGATTTGGAAATAATAGATTCTGATTTTTTTGTGCGGTTTTATTGACAGTCACTTGTCATTCCTCCCTTGTTTGTTTTCTATATGTAAAGTCTAAACCATGAAGTTCACTCCAAGTCAATGTTAAAGTATTTTTTGCATCTAATTATTAGCAGATTATTTTACTTTTTTCTGACAATACTTTATAATTAAAACATAAAGAGAATTTTATTAAAAGGAGAGATGATGACATGACATTAACTTTAGAAAGATTAAAAGCAATACCGGTTGAATTCCACACAAACTTTAATAATAGGGCTTTTGATAAACAAGCCGAGTTGGTCACCGAAGATATAGAATTTTTCCAAAATGGTGTTGCGGCAAAAGGGATAGAGGATTTTCTTACACAATTAGAAGGCCTGACCCATCTATTTAATGATGCTGTTTTTGAAGACGAAGAAGTTTATGCAGAGGGAAATATCGCCATTACTCGTTTTAGTTTAACCGGCTCATTAACGGGAGATATTACATTTCCAGATGGTACATTTGTAGCGGCAAATCATAAAGCGGTTCATTATGACTGTGTGGCTTTCTTTGAATGTAATGATGATGGAAAAGTAACGCAGATTCGCCAAATAAATGACTCTGGCATAACGCCTTACACTATAGAAGCGCAAGTGAAATAAGCGTGAAAAGAGGTTGAGACAATACTCAAGATAAAGCAAAAACGCCAGTCACAACATCCGACCATTGATCGCTTGCAAAATATTGCTGGGTGACTGCCTCAGGTATAAAGGATGGATGGAAATAAACTGGCACGTCTAGCTTTTCCGCCATTTCAAAGATAGGAAAAAAGAATGGATCGTCAAAATAGTTGTTGTCGTAGTTGCCTTTTAGAAGGACGCCTTTAAAGCCTAGCTTCTCAACTGCGCGTTTCAATTCCTGCGCCGCATCTTCGGGAGAACCTACTGGCAATACGGCAAAAGCGGAAAAACGGTCTGGATGTGAAGCCACGACTTTTGCGAGCTCATCATTCGCTTTTCGGGATAGTGGCACAGAAATGTCTGGTGGCAAATTTTGCGGGGACATATTTCCGGTGGACCTTCGCGTTCAGAAGACGCAAACTAAGTTGTACAGTGCTGTGGCAGCGCTTTTCTATCAAAATGGAACTTCCGATTCCATTACGGTGCAAGAGCTATGCACGCAAACAGGTGTATCTCGCGCAACGTTCTATCGCCACCATGAAAAAATGGTGCAAATCATTGAGCTGCAAGTTTTACGAAAAATGCAGGAGTTTTCTATTGCTTTTGATCAGACGAACTAGCTCAGCAATAATGTACTGCGTTTAATTATTGATACGGTTCAAAGGAATCGAGAGTTATTTCAGATTTTAGAATGGGGCTGGGCGGAAAATCGTTTTTTGGAGATTGTATCTGGAAAGATTTTGAGGATTGCGCATTTAAAGGGCGTTTCGTTTTCGGACCAGAAGTTTGTACCGAACTACTTGGCGCGGTTGATTTTGGGGCTGGGATTAGAACTGGGAGGTTCAGAGGAAACATACTCGAATGCTCGCGTGATGGCGTTGATTTTGGAAAGTATGCGTATTTTCACATAAAAAATATGCCGTCCGAAGAGAAGCATTAAGCTACTATGGATGGCATATTGGTGAAGTTTTAGTAAGTCAATCCTTCTTTTTCGCAAACACAAAAATGATGCACGAAATGATTGCTAGAAAGAATAGTACTACTTTATATACCATAATTGTAAACAGATCTGTTCATGCTGTTTTTTCTTTTCTCATATCGATCCCACCTTTATGCATGGTTGCATTTACTAAACACGCTCTGCTTCGTAGCTAATTGTTGAAGAACTTCTCTATTCAGATTACACAATACTAAGGTAAAACGCAACAAAAAAATTTTTAGGTATATGACAGCTTAAACGCTTAGTAAGTTGCTGCACTTGAAAAACTAATGCTTTTTTCATGATAGCATCCCAAATTAGTTCATATATGTCCTCAAAAGTAACTTGTTCTATTATATACATATCACTTTTAAGATATTCATGGATACCCCCGTCTTCATTTTTTCCTCACTATTTTGACCGACTAACTGCCATGGTGCCTTCTTCAATTCTCAGAAAAATTCACCCTCGGCGCGTAAATATTAGTTGACATAGAAATTTTTATTAGCACTAGAGCAAGCAGTTCTAACTAGTTATTTTAAACCGTTTTTGATTTATAGAATCGGTTCAATTGGGTTAAGGTTTGAAAGTTTGATACAAGGGAACATAAATAGAAACTTCTAAATAGGGGGGAAATTAATTTGTTGAAAAAAATATTTTGGCTTAGCTTCGGTTTTGCTTTAGCTCTGTTTATCTTCCCAAATGTTAGCTCTGCGGCAACTTTCGGTGATTTCGAGTATACTGTCGACGGAAATGAAGCAACTATCACAGACTATACAGGATCAGCATCAAATGTAACTATTCCTACCACAGTTGGTGATAATAATGAGTATAGTGTGACAACTATTGGTAATAGTGCTTTTTCTTCTAAGGGCTTAACAGGCGTTACAATTCCTAATTCCGTCACAACGATTGGTGATGGTGCTTTTACAATTAATTCATTACAAGAACTCGTGCTACCTAACTCTGTACAAACAATCGGTAAAAACTCATTTAGTGTAAACCAAATAGACAGTCTTACTTTGTCTACATCACTTCAAAACATTCCTAACTTTGCTTTTTTGTCTAACAAGTTAAAAACTGTTGACATCCCTGTAAATATTGAAAGCATTGATGCATCGAGTTTTGAAAACAACTTTATTACCGACATAACTATCCGAAATCCTAATGTCCAACTCGAATATGAAGCTTTCGCTGCTCAGACAATTTTAAGTAGACTCATTGTTCCGAGTGATAGTGTTTTACCGCTAACTGATTACATTCACTTTCAAGATGCATCGTCTCAATTAACAATGGATAATTTGACAGTAACCGACTTATCGGACGGCGTTACGTATGACCAAGCGAAAAACGCATTAGTCTTTTCTGCAGAACCAGTAGAGTCTACTTTTTCCCTTTACACCGGAACTAATCGTTTTGATTCTTATTATGATATTTCTGAATATGGTCCTTCCGGAATACCTATCATCCTATTTGAATATACCAAACCAATAATAATTACTTACAAAGATGCGTCTGGCACAGAACTAGCTAGCTCCACTAGATTAGATGGTCGCATTGGGGAAGCTTACACATCTAGCCCTCAAGCAATAAGTGGTTATACTTTAAAAGAGACTCCTGAAAACGCGACTGGACAATTTACTAAAACCACTCAAAATGTAACATATATATATGAAAAAAATGTCGTTCAAAATGGAACAGTAACAGTGAAATATCAAGATGAAGCTGGTACATCGCTCGCAAATGATACAACTTTGACTGGTGAAGTAGGCACTGCTTATCAAACCAACAGCAAAAACATCAGTGGCTATAAACTAAAAGAAGTAGATGGAAGCGAATCTGGTATGTTTGGCACAGATCCAACAGCCGTTACTTACATCTATGAAAAAATAGCTACAACTGATGATAGTACGAATGGCGAGACGGCTGACAATAATACAAATGGTGAGTCAACTGACAATAACACAACAAATACAAACAGCACCACACCTACTTCTGAAATAACACAACCAAGCAGTAGCAACACCTCTAATATACTTCCAGCTACTGGTGATACAAACAACACTTTACCTTTGGCGATAGGAAGTATTTTGACCTTATTATCTACTAGCATTCTTTTCTTTAAGCGTGACTAACTAACTTGCTTTCATTTTAAAAAGTGCTACAAGGCCTGCATTGATTTTACACTGACATGAAAAAGTAAGCATTGAATAGAATTAGGCTACTTGTTTCCTAAAATTAATTGGAGACTAGCAGCCTAATTTTTTTGGAATTCATTTTTCATTACTTGAATAAAACTCTAATACTTGATGCAAACGGCAAATACAAATCGATATTTACATTTCACATTACTTAAATAAACCCCGTACTATTTTCAGCCCTACTGCCATAACACCTCACGAGCCTATTTCTGTCGATTGATAGCAAAATTGGCTTTTCTATCTACCTACCCTTACATTCAGTTTTTTTAAATACCACCTAAACCTTGTCATACAAGTCTATAAAGAAAATCTGTCGATGCCCCGTAGTTTTTACGCTACTGGTGGTCGACAGATTTTTGAGCCTTCTTTGTTTATTATGGTAAAAATGTTTCGCCCATGAGGTAGAAATCGACTTCTCGTGCGGCTTCGCGTCCTTCATTAATCGCAGTCACGACTAAGCTTTGGCCGTATCTTGCGTCGCCACATGCGAAGATTCCTTCTACATCGGTACGGTAAAAGCCTTTTGCTGCTTCAATCGTGTGGCGTTTTGTTTTGCCTACTTTGAAATCTTCAAAAACAGATGGGGTCGCACCGGCGAATCCGATGGCGATTAGCACGATGTCGGCGTCCCATATTTTCTCGGAACCCGGAACTTCATGGAGGTTGCGATTGGCGTCAACGTGATCGACGTCAATCGTGCGCAATCCTGTCAGTTCTCCTCGTTCGTTTTTAATGAATTCGGTCGAGTTGACTAAGTATTCGCGTGGGTCATCACCATAGACCGCTTGTGCCTCGCTGTGTGCGTAGTCCATTTGGAACACTTTTGGAAATTGTGGCCATGGGTTTTGGATGGCACGCAGGTCTGGGAGTTTGTCGCGTAAGCCGAATTGGTAGATGCTTTTCGCGCCTTGTCTTAGAGCTGTCGCAACGCAATCCGCGCCTGTGTCCCCGCCACCGATGACGATGACGTTTTTGCCTTCTGCGGACATGGTTTGAACGCCTTTGTTGTCGAGATTGTCCTTGATGCTTTGTGTGAGGTAGTCGACGGCGAAATGGATGCCTTTTGCGTCGCGGCCTGGAAGTTTGACGTCGCGGGCATTTCCAGCGCCGGTTGCTAGCACGACGGAATCGTATTCTTCTTTTAGTTGCGCCATCGTGATATCTTTTCCAGCTTCGACATTGGTCACGAACTCGACGCCTTCTTCGGCCATCAGGTTGACGCGACGGTTAATCGAGTCTTTTTCAAGTTTCATTGTTGGAATGCCGTACATAAGTAGGCCGCCGATTCGGTCGCTTTTTTCAAAAACAGTGACGTTGTGACCGGCTTTGTTTAGTTGGTCGGCGCACGCGAGTCCTGCTGGGCCGGAGCCGATGATCGCGATGCGTTTTCCAGTTCGTTTTTGCGGTGCTTGGGCTTTGATCCAGCCTTCTTCAAAACCGCGGTCAATAATCGCTTTTTCGATGGATTTAATGCCGACTGCTGGTTCGGAGATGGCGACTGTACAAGAACCTTCGCATGGTGCTGGGCAAACGCGGCCGGTGAACTCTGGAAAGTTATTGGTTTTTAAAAGGAGATCTAAGGCTTCGCGCCATTCTCCGCGGTACACGGCGTCGTTCCACTCGGGAATTAAGTTGTGTAGCGGGCAGCCAGATACGCCGTTTTTGATTTCTTCGCCAGTGTGGCAAAATGGTACGCCGCAATCCATGCAACGCGCGGCTTGGATTTGTAAATCGACAACTGGCATTGGCAAACTATATTCGTTCCAGTCGCGCGTTCTTGTTAGTGGATCGCGGACTGAGCTTGGAATTCGGTCATATTCGATAAATCCTGTCGGTTTTCCCATTGTTTTTCATCTCCTTTTTTTTTGAAATTTTTCTGAGCTCTGCGCCTCTTTCAAGTGTTCGCAGTCTAGCTTCATCCGCTAGCTCTTCGAAAACTTGTTGAGGTTCTTAGAAAAAGCATTTTCTTAGAACCTCAATATGAGTGCGACCGAAAGGAGTATTCGTTCATCTCGGCCGCTCCAGTTTTTTTCAGAGCTGAACGAGCGGATTCAGCTTCCTATTTTTATGCTCATAAAATGCCTGCAACTCCGCGGAATCGTGGGTTTGGCCTTCGCCTTCTAGTTTTTCGATGCGGGTTAGCATGATTTCAAATTCGTTCGGGATGACGTAGACGAAATTGGTGATTTCGCGTTCCCAGTTTGCAAGTAGTTTGCGGGCAAATTCGCTATCGGTATAACGCACGTGATTTTCTACCAGTTCGCGTAGTTTCCGTTCTTCGCGCGGTGTCGTAATCCCTCGACACGTCACGAGTTCTGGATTCACTTTTGCGTTGAAATGGGCTTGGTCTGGGGCGTAAACGTAAGCCACACCGCCGGACATCCCTGCTGCAAAATTCTCGCCGGTTTCGCCGAGGACAACCACGGTTCCGCCAGTCATATACTCGCAGCCGTTATCGCCAATTCCTTCGACAACCACGTCTGCGCCACTGTTACGAACGGCAAAACGTGCGCCGGCTTTTCCGTGAATGTAAGCTTCGCCGTCTGTTGCACCGTAAAGCGTTACGTTTCCGACAATCGCTGAGTTATGCGCGACGATCGGTGTTTTTGCGTTTGGTGATACGATGAGTTTCGCGCCGGATAGGCCTTTTCCGAAGTAATCGTTCGCGTCGCCTTCAATGCGCAGCGTCATGCCTTTTGGAGCGAAGGCACCGAAGCTTTGACCCGCCGCGCCCGTGAAGGTTAGGTCGATCGTGTCTTCTGGGAGGCCAGCCGCGCCGTATTTCTTGCTGATATAAGAACCAGTAATCGTGCCCACCGCCCGGTCGATGTTGCGAATTGGGAAGCGTCCCGTGACTTTCTCCCCGCGTTCAATCGCAGGCTCCACAATGGCTTTCAGTTCGCGCATATCGAGCGTTTGGTCGATTTTATGGTCTTGTTCTTTTGTACAGAATTGGACTTGATTTTGGTAAAATTTGTCCGTATATAGCATATTGGAAAAGTCGAGATGTTTCGCTTTCCAATGCGATTCCTTGCGTTCATGGGTTTCCAAATATTCTTTGTGCCCGATAATTTCTTCGAGGCTATGGAAACCAAGTTCGGCCATCGTTTCGCGCATTTCAGCAACGATAAAGTTGAAAAAATTCACGACGTAATCTGCGGAACCTCCGAATTTTTTACGAAGTTCTGGGTTCTGCGTCGCCACTCCGACGGGGCACGTATCCATATGACACACGCGCATCATCACGCAACCTAGTGTCACAAGCGGTGCCGTCGCAAAACCGTATTCTTCCGCGCCGAGCATTGCCGCAACGAGCACGTCTTTTCCTGTCATCAGTTTGCCGTCCGTTTCCACCACGACTTGATTTCGCAAACCGTTCAGCAGCAGCGTTTGGTGCGTCTCTGCCAAGCCGATTTCCCACGGAACACCCGTATGGCGAATACTACTCCGCGCCGCCGCACCTGTTCCGCCTTCATAACCGCTGACCAAGATCACGTCGGCAAATCCTTTCGCAACACCCGCTGCGATCGTCCCGATTCCCGTTTTCGATACGAGTTTCACGTTGATCCGCGCGTCTTTATTGGCATTTTTCAAGTCGAAAATCAGTTGGGATAAATCCTCGATGGAATAGATATCGTGATGTGGTGGTGGTGAGATGAGTCCTACACCCGTCGTTGATCCGCGGGTTTTCGAAATCCATGGATACACTTTCTCGCCTGGCAAATGACCGCCCTCACCTGGTTTTGCGCCTTGCGCCATCTTGATTTGCAGCTCGTCCGCGTTCACTAAATAGTGACTCGTTACGCCGAATCGTCCAGATGCGACTTGCTTGATCGCACTCCGACGCCAATCGCCGTTTGCATCACGCTCGAACCGATCTGGATTTTCGCCGCCTTCCCCGCTGTTGCTTTTCCCGCCAATTCGGTTCATCGCAATCGCCAACGACTCGTGCGCCTCTTGACTGATCGAACCGTAAGACATCGCGCCTGATTTGAAACGTTTGAAAATCGCTTCGGCAGGCTCGACTTCCTCAATTGGAATCGGCTTGCGTCCATGCGAATTAAATGTCAGCAAACCACGAAGGAAAGCGTTATTTTGATTCTGCATTAAATCCGAGTATAGATCATACGTTTCGCGGTTATTTTCACGCGTCGCCTGTTGCAACGAATGGATTGCGAGCGGGTTGAAAACGTGATATTCGCCATTCGAGCGCCATTGATACTCGCCACCCGTGTTCAGCGTGAACTCTTGGAAACCGATATCATGAAACGCCTCGCGATGACGCAACCATGACTCCTGCGCAATGACTTCCAGTGGAATCCCGCCGAGTTGCGACGCCGTTCCTGGAAAATAATCCGCAATCACATCGTTGCCAATGCCAATCGCTTCAAAAATCTGCGCGCCCCGATAACTTTGCACGGTAGAAATTCCAATTTTAGACATCACCTTCAAAATCCCGTCCGTAATCGCCTGAATATAACGCGACTCCGCTTCATCGACCGTAAAGCCTTTGATACGGCCATCTTTGATCAAATTCGTAAACACATCGATCACCAAGTATGGGAAAATCGCATCCGCACCGTAACCAACCAACATCGCACAATGATGCACGTCGCGAGCCTCCGCCGTTTTCACGATCAAGCTCACTTTCATCCGCGTGCCCTGTTTCACCAAATGATGATGCAGGCCACTCGTGATGAGCAGCGCCGGAATCCCGATAAATTCATCGTTCGTGCCGTCATCCGTAATCACAAGCAACTCCGCGCCAGCCTCAATTTTCGCATCCGCTTCCGCAAAAAGTCGATCCAGCCTTTCCGCCAAATTCTCCTTTTCCTCCGCCTTAAACAACGCGTTAATGAAAGCAGTCGGTTTCGCAAATTTCTTCTGTAACGCAATCGAAGCGTACTGTTTCCGAGACAAAATCGGCGTCTCCAAACGGATTCGGTTTGCATTTTCAGCCGTCGGGTTTAAAATATTGCCCTCATTCCCAAGTAGCGTCATCGTCGAAATAACCGACTCCTCACGCAACCCATCAATCGGAGGATTCGTTACCTGCGCAAACAACTGTTTAAAATAGTTAAACAACAACTGCGGTCGGAAAGAAAGCACGGCAAGCGGCGCATCGTAACCCATCGCCCCCATCGGATCCTTTTTCTCCGTTACCATCGGAATCAAGATTTTGCTCAGTTCGTCCTGCGTATAGCCAAACGCCCGCTGCAACTTGAAGCAATCCTTCTTATTCAATGAAATATATTCCAAGCGATCCTTATCCGTCAGCGTCCCAATCTCTGTCAACTCCGCATCCAGCCATTCACGATACGGCTTTTCCGTCGTCAACTCCGATTTAATCACATCATCCGAAATAATCTCGCCTTTTTCCAAATCGATCAACAACATCGTACCCGCGCCAACCGTTACTTTGCGAATCACTTCCTCCGGCTCTACAGGCACAACGCCCGTCTCCGAAGAATAAATAATCGTGTGATCTTTCGTCTCATAATAACGCGCAGGACGCAAACCATTCCGGTCCAAAATTGTCCCAATCACACGCCCGTTCGTAAACGAGATCGATGTCGGCCCATCCCAAGGCTCCATCAGCGTGCTGTGATACTCATAAAACGCCCGTTTCGGATCCGTCATCGCCTTATTCTTATCCCAAGGTTCCGGAATCAACATCATCGCCGCGTGAGGCAGTGTCCGCCCCGTTTGCACCAAGAATTCCAGCGCATTATCAAGCGTCGCCGAGTCACTTCCATCCTCATCAATCACCGGCAAAAGTTTCGCCAAATCCGCGCCAAACAAATCCGATTCCGCGCGTTTTTCACGAGCCTTCATCCAATTCAAATTCCCACGCTGCGTATTAATTTCGCCGTTATGAATCAAATAGCGATACGGATGCGCCCGTTCCCAACTAGGAAACGTATTCGTACTAAAACGCGAATGCACCAACGCGTAAGCTGACGTATAAGTAGGATCCGCCAAGTCCAAATAATACTGATTAATCTGCTCCGGCGTCAACATCCCTTTAAAAATAACCGTCCGTGTCGACAAACTAGGCACATAAAACGTTTCCGTAATCCGCGCGTCGCCCATCGCAAAATTCTCGACCTGTTTCCGAATTAAGTATAATTTCCGCTCAAAAGCTTCCTCATCAAGCGTCTCATCTTTCGCGATAAAAAGTTGATACACAGCCGGTTCCGTTTTTTGTGCACCCAGTCCAACCTTCGTCACATCCGTTGGCAACTTGCGCCAGCCCAAGAACTGCTGCCCTTCCTGTTCGATATAACACTCCGTTGCCGCCTGCAAAATTTCACGTTGCGCGGTGTTTTGTGGGAAATTAAACATCCCGACCGCATAATGATATTTTTCAGGTAATACAATATCTATTTTCGCACAAGCATCGCGGAAGAAGTCATCCGAAATTTCCAGAAGAATACCCGCACCATCGCCCGTATCGCCGCCAACTTCGCCGCCACGATGTTTCAGCTGACAAAGCATGTGAATTCCCTGCTCGACAATTTTATGCGAAGAACGCCCTTTAATATTCGCCACAAAACCAATACCACAAGCGTCATGTTCATTTTTCGGATCGTACAAGCCATGTTTTTCAGGCATATTCGTCTGTTTCATCCTAATTCCTCCTTAGTCGCAACACAATTTTTCAAGAGTTCAGATAATTCGATCCCCAACTAACTGACCGTAATTATGTATTTCCATCCCGTTCTATTATTCTACCCATTAATTTCTAGTTTGTAACGTTTTGGTGTAATGTCTATTTTAATCCTTTTCATTTATCGAAACAATATATATAATAGAATAAAACAATCTCATTTCGAGATAGATCGGAGACAAGCAATGGAATTACGACAATTAAAGTACTTTATTGAAGTCGCGCGCGTCGAACATATGACCCAAGCATCGGAAAATTTACACGTCGCCCAATCTGCCGTCAGTAGACAGATAACAAAACTCGAGGAAGAGCTCGGAATCAAGCTGTTCGACCGGATTGGCCGCAATATGCAACTGACAGCGGTAGGTCAGGATTTCTTGCGCCAAGCCAAAATCGGTTTACAGGAATTGCAAAAAGCCCAAGCGATTGTGGAAGAATACACCGATCCAACAGTTGGCGAAATTCGCGTTGGACTGCCAAACTCGATTGCTACAAAAGTTCTACCTGCTGTTATTTCCGCGTTTCGGGAGAAGTATCCGCGGATTACGTATCGTTTTATGGAAGGCTCGAATCGCGATTTGAAGCAGATGTTGGTGACTGGCGCGCTGGATGTCACGTTTTTATCACCGGTTCCAGAAGAAGATGACGAGATTATGCCGCATCGCTTTTTTGATGAGAAGTTGAAGTTGATTGTGCCGAGTGGGCATCGGTTGGCTGGGAAGCACTCCGTTTCGCTTGCAGATTTGGCGGACGAGAAGTTTATTTTGTACCCGCAGGATTTCGATTTGTTTCATTTAGTGGAAGATACGGCGCGAATGAAAGGTATTGAACTCGAGACGATTTTTCAAAGCCGTGATTTCCACACGATTCAGGGATTGGTTGGCGCGGGGCTTGGCATCAGCATTTTGCCAGAGATGATATTGGATGGGGCGATTTTTAAAGAGACGCGTAGCATTGCGTTGATGGACCAGGAGTTGAGGCGGTCCGTTGGGATTATCACGACAAAAAGACGGAACATGTCGCCGTCCGAGACACTGTTCCGTGATTTTTTGTTGGGGTATTTTGATAGCAATAAATCAATCTAGCTTCAGCCTGCTTCCACCTAAAATCATGACCGCCACAATGATGCCAGCAAGGAGAGTAAACAGCGTCATGAAGGTGACTTCCATATGAAAATTAGCGGTTGATGCCACGATAATGGACAGTCCGATTGGCCCACCGATTTGATGCATCGTATTTGTTAATCCACTAGCAGCACCAGCCAGTTCCTTAGGCGCATCGTGAACCCCCGCTGATGTGACTGGCGCTAAAATCAAGCCTTGACCGATACCAATAACAGACATCGGCAGGGCAATTGCGATCCAATAACCATTACTCAAATCCGATAAAGCCGTCCACAATAAGCCGATAAATAGGATGACCTCGCCCACCATTAACATACGATTATTGCCAAATTTAGCGACCAACTTCGGTAACTGCATCGCTACGATAAAATTCAAAACGGTCAGCGGAAAAAATCCTAGCCCCGCTTGTAACGCTGAAAAATGAAATTCACTCTGCATCACTTGCGGTACAAAAAACCAATACGGCAACATCGCCATCATAAATAATAAACGCGCAATGTAAGCACCAGAACGAATTCGATTTTTGAAAAGCATCAATGGCAAAATAGGAAATTTAATGGCACGTTCCCGCAGAACAAAAGCAACTAAAACAAGAACACTAATGCCAATTAAGACAGCGCTCCTTTCCGTCAAGCCAAAAATAAAACCTCCTAATCCCAGTATCGATAATAAACTTCCCAAATAGTCGATTTTTGATTTACTCATTGGAGAACTTTTAACACATTTCAAAGTAAGGAAAATCAGCGCTATCGTGAAAGGAACATTAATTAAAAACCCCGCTCGCCATGAAATCCAACTGGTCAGAGCTCCTCCGATTAGTAAGCCCACACTCGCCCCAATGCCTGCCATCGCGCCATAATAAGAAATCGCTTTTTGCCGCATGTTTCCCGTATACGCGTCCATCATTAAAGCTAATGTCGTAGGCGCAATAATCGAGCTACCCACGCCTTGTAAAGCTCGCATCACAATCATCATCGTAGCATTTTGAGATACTCCGATGAGCAGCGAACTAACACCAAATATGATTAAGCCAATGAAAAAGATTCGTTTGCGTCCCAGTAAATCTGACAATCGACCACTCAATAATAAAAACCCACCAAAAGTTAATGTATAGGCATTGGACACCCACGATAAATTAGTCGCGGACATCTCCAAGCTTTGCCCAATTTGCGTAGAACTCGTAAAAATAATCGAATTATCCATCAAAATTAAAAAATATGCTAATAATGTAATTGGCAAAACCATGCCGAATTTTTCTTGTTTCACTTTGTATCATTCACTCCAATTTTTCATATTGCCTTACTAGGTCATCTCTTGATACCAAGTAGGTTTGTTATTTGATTACTCCTTTATATTCCATACTAAACCGCTCCGTCCAATGCTCTAACACATGCGAAATGGCTGCGATTTCCCCTTCCGTGGGGCCAGAACCTTGCACAATAATCTTCACATTTTTTCCATCATATCTTGTATCCACCGTCTCGTGTCGATCAATAAACGTTTTCAATAGCCCCGTTATATCGGACCAGTAAACAGGCGTACCAATCACACTATTTTTAGCCGATTCAATCTCAGAACGAACCTTTTCAAAATCATCTGACTCGCTATTTTGCCCGAGTTGCTTGATGTAATAATCTACTAAATTTACTTGCTTATAAGGTTGCCCGTCAAAATAGTCCTTGGCTAACCTTGCCGTATTCCCGTCCCGATTCTTACTTGCATTGATAAATAAATTGGCATGACTCATTTGTTTGTCCTCTCCTTTAGCATCTATAGCTACGACAACGCATACAGCTAGCACAACTACATCCATAGCTGAAAAAGCGATTATTTTCTTCATATTTTACAATCTCCCCACTCAGCAGCTTCTTTTAGTTGGAGCAGTTTTGTAGATAATTTTGCGTTCATTCTGTAACTCGCCTCCAACCTTCTACCTGTAAATTAAAACACATGGAGTGCACTCCAAGGCAAGCGTGAATAATTCTAATTCGTGATATGCGATAGTCAAGCCTTCGTTAAAACCACGAAAAAAGGCGCTCCATCAGGAAAACGCCTTACGAAAAAATCCTATATTTACGCCTGAATTTATGTTTCCCAATGGTACACTTTTCCTGATGATTCCGTGATGAAAGGCATTGAGCTCGAGACGATTTTTCAAAGTCGTGATTTTCATACGATTCAGGGGTTAGTTGGCGCGGGACTCGGAATTAGCATTTTGCCAGAGATGATTTTGGATGGGGCGATATTTAAAGAGACGCGAAGCATTGCCTTGATGGACAAGGAATTGCGGCGGTCAGTTGGGATCATCACGACAAAAAAACGGAACATGTCGCCGTCCGAGACACTGTTCCGTGATTTTTTGTTAGCCTATTTTGAAGAAAATAACCAGTTTTAGCGAGTCAAAACAACGTGATAATGCGCTGGATATTTTCTTGAAAAGCCTGTTTGGAATCCGCTGGCTGTAAACCGGTGCTGGCCAGCGTGATATACCCAATAACAACATTCAGAAAAAGCAACTCGTTCAAATGAGCAGAAGCAGGGTCTTTCGTTAGTTCCCTCACTGGTTTAAGCGCAAGTTCTCGCAAGTTCAATAACACCTCGTTCACCGTTTCTATGTGCCCGTATTCCGTCAAACCGCTTAATATATCCAGCACATTGAACCGATCGATCGAATCCGCCTCCACAAATTCAGAAAAGCGCTTCGCAAAAATTTCTAACACTTCTTTCCCAGAATAATTCTCTAATTCTGCTTGTAGCGCATCCACTAAACTACCTAAATATGTAGCCAAAACACTACTTTTAACATCTGCAATATTACTAACCCAGCGATAAAGTGATTGTGGTTGTACAGAAAGTTCACGCGCTAGTCCATTATAGGTAAGATCGCGAAACCCCTTTTGATACGTAATTTCTAGCGCCTTTTCTAAAACGATTTCACGCGTCAATCCTCGACGTTTCATCCTATTTCCTGCCTCCTTAAAATACAATATGTTGACTAACTCATACCATGAGTGTATACTACGTTTATAAATCATTCAACTCATGGCATGAGTTTTTGATATTGATTTACACAAAAAAGCTTAGAGGAGCGATAGATGATGGCAATTTTAACACGTGATGGAGCAAATTTATTTTATGAAACAACTGGGCAAGGACCTACTTTAATTCTAATTCCTGGCGCTAATGGAACTGGTGATATTTTCAAACCAGCTAGCATGTTTTTGAAGGAGCATTTTAATGTCGTTACTTACGATCGCCGCGGTTTTGGTCAAAGTAAATTGACGGGAGATATGCCGCAAGAGGTAGCTGATATCAACAGTACATACCGCTTGAAGACAGACGCCGCCGATGTTGCAGCATTAGCACAAGCTGTAAGTGGGGACGAAAAAGTATTCATTATGGGATCGTCCTCAGGATCTATTGTAGCCATGGAAACATTGCAAGATTTTCCGGAGATTGTGGAGCAAATAGCCTTCCATGAATCGCCTATCAACACTATTTTACCGGACGCAAAGAAATGGCAAGATGCTAATAATGAAATTGTGACGATTGCTTTGACGGAAAACTTTGCACTTGGTATGGAAAAATTCGCCGAAGCTATGCGTACGGTTGAATTGGATCAAAGAATGATGTCCCGACCTGGTGTTGATTTGAACGATATGAGCAATCCAGAAGTACAAGGCATGAATTATTGGTTTAATTATGAAATTCGCCAATATACGAGCCGTGACATTGATTTTAATGCTTTTAAACAACACCGCGACAAAATTCGTTTATTGAATGGTACCGACTCAAAAGGCTCGTTCCCTCAAGACGTTATGCACGTTCTTGGCGATTATTTAGATTTACCGATTTATGATATCCCAGGTGCACACTTGGGCTACGTTCAAAAACCAGAAGGCTTTACAACAACACTAATGGCGCTTTTTCGTTAAAAGGAGATGGACACGGTGACTTATAAAAAAATAGATTTACACGCGCATTACCTTTCCCCAGGCTACAAACAATTTTTGCATGATTATTTTGATGACATGGGGGACGGTGTGAAAACGCCAGCATATGAAATTGAAACAGCGCTTGGTATTATGGCGCAGACTGATATAGACTATTCTGTTATTTCGATTTCTTCTCCCCATCCCAATACTGGTGAAGAAGACAGCACAATTGCCTTGATTCATGAAGTGAACAGCTACGGCGCCCTTCAACAAGCGACCTATCCAGACAAAATCGGCTTTTTTGCATCGTTGCCTATTCCATACGTTCAAGCAAGCATAGAAACCATTGATACGGCGCTAGATGAACAACATGCTAACGGTTTTACACTTCCGACAAACTCGCATGGCGTCTATCTTGGTGACACTAGATTGGATCCGATTATGGCTCGATTGAATGAGCGGGCGGCCATCGTTGCCATTCACCCTAACGAACCCGCGACGCATGACAAAAATGTTGCTGGGGATATTCCCGCACCGATTATGGAGTTCTTCTTTGATACAACACGCACAGTGATGAATATGCTTCAAAATGGCGTTTTCACGCGGTATCCAAATATTCGATTCATTATTCCGCATGGTGGAGCTGTTCTCTCGCTGATTGTGGAACGCGTTGGCTTAGCACAAGCGCTGAACCCTGCATTGACAGACGCGCAAGTGAATCTTAAAGGCACTATGAAAAATCTATATTTTGATGTGGCGGGCTTTGTATTACCGCAGCAATTGCCAGCATTGACGGATTTTATAGATCCTGAAAAACTTGTGTATGCATCTGATACGCCTTACACGCCAACGCCTGCGGTATTGCACTTGGCTAGCGTGTTGGAGGAAAGTGATTTGTATTCTGTGGAGTTTAAGCAGAAATTGTTTTTTGAGAATGCGCAAGAGCTTTTAGGACGTTGATTGACTTTTTTAATAACCTTCTCGAAAAGTTAGTACACTCGACCGATATTATAAACTCCTCTTCTCCCCTTTTGTACACATATGTGTTACAATATTCATAAGATGAAGAAGGTACGCATATTAAGAGGAGTGTTAACCAATGACAACTATCACATTTCGCGTTTCTGATGAAGAAAAAGAATTTATCCAAAGAATGGCCGAGTTTAATGGAATTTCTATATCTGAACTCAGTCGAAATCAAATTCTAGAAAGCTTAGAAAATCAAATCGACTTAGACCTATACAAAAGCGCACTGCAAGCCCATCATGCGAAAGATGAAAGCCTCTCTCTTCAAGAGATGAAAAAGGCACTTGATTTATGAGTGATGGCTATCATGTACGCTTCGAGAAAGAAGCACAGGAAGCATTAAAAAAAATGGACCGTTTTCAGGCAAAGCTCCTTGTTTCATGGATCGAAAAACATTTAGAGGGAACAACAAATCCACGTGTGCACGGAAAAAGCCTTGTTGGAAATCGCGTTGGACAATGGCGGTATCGAGTTGGTGATTATCGATTAATCGCGGAAATTAAAGATGATGAAATCGTTATTTTGATTCTAAATATCGGGTATCGTCGCATGGTCTATGACAAATAGTGGATTCCGTGTTAATAACAGATACCATTCTATCTTTAATATTCATCGGTCTAGTCACAGGTTAATTACTGGCTAAAAAATCTATACCAGAAAAAGTAACCAATAAGTAAAGCCCCTATCGCATACTAGTGATAAGGGCTTTACTTTGACCAAACGCAGCACTCTCCTTATTTGCGTTTTAATTGCAAATAGGCCTCCATATAGATATTTGCATAATCCAGATCATATGGAGCATCCCAACTTGGGTCTAACCAACTTTTCATGTCCTTGTATTCCGGATGATTGGGATTTGACATGACATGATGGATTTCTTCATAACCAGGTGGTCCCCCACAATCCTCGATAGGATAACCACCCTCAAAGGATAAGACTTCTGGATAATTAGCTTCATAATTGTCTTCTATTTCTACTACATTGATGTCATGAATCCAATCATCACCAAAATCATAGATATACTGAAAAATCATTCCCTTTTCCAAATACTGGTCTATCTTCGCCCTAGGTTTACGAATCTTTAATTTCGCTAAGAAAGGATTCGGCATTTTCGCCAGATCTTTCACAGATAATGATTGGTAATATTTTTGTTGCGCCTTCATATCATCATAAACCATATCATCTAAAATTTGTGTTTGCGCCTCATCTAAAATAAATTCATAAAGATGAGAATCCTCCCATCCCATTGTTGCCTGAATCACACGATGTAATTGTTCAAAAGTAATTTCTGCTGGCAAAATAACGCGCCGGCTTATTCTCGGCTCGCAATATCGTAATGTAATATCTAATAAGTACGCCTTCATCTCGCACCTCTTTCTAAATAATATGTATTAGATGCAGTATATCATAGATACATTGCTTCCATCCATTCACAAATTAAAACACGCTTCGATATCACAATGTGACTATTAGCGTACAATAAATCACGCCCAGCATTGCAACCACTGACCAGTCATTCTTTATTCGTATATTCGTCGAATTCATTCGAAAAACTTCCATTCCAAATCTCAATAATAGATATAAAAATAATCCCGCACTATCTCATCTACCTCCTCACATAGCACCGCATTCTCATAAAAGTACGCTAAAAAGAAATGATACACATCGACGTCAAACGTCTTATTCCCACGCACATCCGTCTCGCTAGCGACATTCCCGAACGCATCATAGTCAATACGTCTCGCTCCGGCCTTTACGATCCGCCACGCGCGTCACATCGCCAATTTTATTGTGCGCACCTTATTTCTTCTGTCCAGTCTAGTATAACCTATCCAGTTACCTAATTGAACCAATTTCATAAGTCGCTTTTTATTCGAAATTAGACGAATCCAATTTTATGATTTTTCATTTTTAAACG
>NZ_JAASTT010000015.1 GCF_014322795.1 Paenilisteria portnoyi | reverse complement strand
ATTACTATTATTTGATTTGTCAAATCTCCATCTTCTGTGTCGCTCGCTGTAACATCTTTTTTTGCATCAAATGATGTTCCTATCTCAATACTTTCATCTTCTGCACCATTGATAACGGGCTTATCATTACTTGTTACTGTAATTTCAATCGTCTTACTGCTTGTATTCCCATCAGAATCGCTTACTTCATAAGTAATCGAGTATACTCCTACCGTATTCATATTTACATCATTTGAAATTATATTAATATTATTTGTTAAGTCTCCATCTTCTGTGTCTAACGCACTAACGCCTTCCTTCCCATCGAATACATCCCCAGCTCTTAATGTTCTATTTGATGCTGTAATAATCGGAAGATCTCCCTTCGCAACAACTGTCTGAGCAATAATATCAGGATAGTCTACATATCGTACAGCTACAGGTCTACCCTGTTTTTGTTTGGCATGCATTGTAAACTTCCAATTGCCATTAGCATCGACAGTGACTGGATTACTATCAAAATTCGCCATTGTATCCAAACCATATACCATTACTTTTTCACCTGGAATCCCAGTCCCAGTTACTACTAAATCTGTTGTTTGTATCGTATTTATTGTAATATCACTTGCAGTAGGTGTACTTTTTACAAAATTAGTATCCATCGTAGATCCTACACTTCCCATTGCACTTTCTGAAGCCATTGTATTAACGGGAACAGTAGTTAAGGTTTGGGATCCCACTACAATTAGTGACAAAATAACAGTAATTATTTTTCTTCGTACTATTTGTTCTCTTCTCATAGTCTATGAGCTCCTATCATAAAGATTCTAAAGCAACCTCTCAATTAATATAAAATGGGATATAATAAGTTCTCTACGTCCTTTAATTATTTTTTAGTATAACACCTTCTCACAGTAGGTAACTGTTTATTTTATACAACAAAGCCTATTCAGTCTTTCTATATTGTGAACATAATAAGCCAAATCCAATCAACCATCTTGTTAAAATCTAGACCAACTGAATGATATGTTTTTATAGAACATATTTTCTATATGTCGAACTGTATTCGGCTGGCGATGATTGCGGAACGGGAAAGAACGGAAAGTAAAAGAAGGCAAGCGCAGGGAATTGCGATAGCGAAGGAAAAAGGCGTCTATAAAGGTCGGCCGATTTTATACGCTGCAGATGCAAAAGATCCACAAAAACAAGCAGTATACCATCAGATTGTGCGCATGTTAGAAGAAGGCTTGCCAATCAAACGTATTGCGGAGAAAAATCGAGTAACAAGACCGACGATATATCGGATTAAAGAAGGCTTAGCCACAATGCCTACAGAAGACCAGTAGAAATAGCTTGCTTCGCATTAAAAATAAGGCCACTATCCGTTAACAAGATTGTGGCCAATATAGTAATATAGAAGAAACTCTATTCATAAGATATTCCAATCATTATAGTCAGAATATTACGTAATGTCCGATTTGCTCGGAGATGCTGGTTCTACCCCTAGTTATATTTTTCTCTCCATTTTAGATTTCAGTTTACAGGATAGTAACGCTATTCGTTTAAATCACCTTTCTTACTATCAACAAAATTTGTTATTTCCTCTATGAATGTATCGAAATTTTTGGGAATTACGTCTGCCCTATACATGCCAGATCCGGAATGTCTTTCAACCGTTCGATCAGCATATTCCAAGTATATTACCCAACCATAACCGTCTTCATAATTAGTATTTTTGCTATCTGAATAATCTTCCTTCCAACTCTGAATACCATATTTTTTTATGATATTTTGTATCTTCTCCACATCTTCTTCTGTCATTTTATAGTCTGCATTAACTAGTCCAAGTGTTGGGACTTTTGGATTTAAATACATTGCATTATTTCCAATATCGATAGCTATTGTATTCTTATACTGCATGTTATTTGACTCATAAAATAAAATTTTGACTACCCTATCTATATCCTGTGGCTCGGTTGATTGCGCTAATTTATCAATTCTTGAAAAGTCTTTTATTGGAGTTTCAACCACTTTTTTATCCTCCTCACTATTAGGAATCGTTTCTGGTTTGTTGGAGCAAGCACTTATAAAACAAACAAAGAATAACATTCCTACAATAATCATTTTTTTACTCAAATAGTTCACCTCATCGACTCCAGCATTTCTTCCATATGCTTGCTTGATTCAGGTAAATAAGTGTCTATGCTTCCTAATCCATTGACACTCGTGTCACCTGTTGTTACCTTCCTACCAAAAAATTCTGCAAAAGATTCCTTATTGGTTGTTCGAACAACATCTCCACTTTTATTAAACCAATAGTAAGGATCTTTTTGATGCCCATAATCTCCTTTTATCGTAAAATTAGTAACCCCTCCATAAATATCAGACGGACTTTCAGCATCAGCACCAGCAAACTCATCCGCATAATGTAGTTTTAGCTTGTCTTGTAAATTTTGCTCAGTTTGCGTTAAGTTATCATAATTCTTATCTTGCTGCATTATGTTTTGTGAAATATTATTAATCATTTTTTGTTTCTCACCATCACTTAGACCACTATATTTGTCCTCTTTGAGTAACTTATCAAGACTATCTTCAACATTTTTTCCCACATCTTGTATATTGTATTCACTTAATGTTTTTCCCTTTGTTTTGAATATGCTGGAATAACTATCATTCGTGCCATGTTCTTTCCCATAATAGTTATCAATCGCATGTCCCATTTCATGGAAAAAAGTATAGTAACTTCCACGTTCGTTATATCTATCAATACGCATATTAACATTAATAGAATTATCCCCTGGGCTAAAGTATGAAGATACATCTTTTTCGATGTCCTCTTTGCTGAGGAATTTTATCTCGTACTCACTCATATATTTCAAGCATAACGACCGTTGTGGCTCCTCTGCTGTATAGATAAGATACTTAATCCCTATAACATCCTGCATTTCTAGTGGCGAAAGAAACTCATTAGTTTTCTTTACAGATTCCGGATGAAGCGCCTCATATTCAACAATTGCCATAATTCTATCCAAATCATCTGGGTGCCCTTTTAGATAGTCTCCATACTGAGCGATTGCCATCCCCCTGTAATTAGTGTATGACACAATGCTTCCTAGTATATCTTTTGAAGTAGAAATAACGGAAGGTGTAATGAGTTGTGCTATATTTTCTAGTTTATATTGAAATCCTTCTAACTCATTGAGCGTACTTTCAAAATTTCTTTCATATGCCTTATCCACACTTTCAACATCTTTCAAGATTTCATCAAAAGCTTGCTTTCCAATATCATGTTTGTCTATCACTGCTTTGTGATATTCATTTAAATTATCCAAACTGTCCTGTATCTCCGGAACTGATATAAAAGGGTCATTTACCCAATCCAAAAAACCTAATTGTCCATCATCTTCCACGTCATTTACAATAGTCGCTAATTGGTCAATAGAAGCTTGTGAGAAATCATGTGATTTTCCAGCCATTTTTACTCACTTCCCTCTATTAATTGATTAAGTATCGCTGCACTTGCTTCATCTGTATCTATATACGCATCTTTAGCATTATCTAAAAAAGATGCTGTATTTTGAATAAGTATATCTAGCGTCTCATTCAATGTATCGTAATATACCTGTACTTCCTTCATTTTCTCGGATGCCTTCCCTTTGTTACTTATACTTCCCTTCGTTCTCGTTATTTTAGTAGTAAGTAAACCTTTCAATACACCAATTTCTTGTTCCAGGATAGTAGGATCGATATGAACCTCACTCATGAATACCCCTCCTTAAAACAACTCTTTGTCTGCCTCATCTATCGCAGTTCCAAAACTGGTTGCTTTTTCTTTTGCCGTCGTACTAATTTCTTCGACTTCCTTCTGCAATCCCTTTACTTCTTGTTGAAATAGCGCTAAATTATCGGCAACCTGCCCACTTTTTACTGCACCCGCCAAAATACGATCCAATGAAGCTAAGTAGTCTGTCAATTTTTGTTCGAAAGTCTGCGCCATTGTTTCATATTCTTTCCCCATCTCTTCACAGTCTTCTTCGTTGACAACAATGTCATACCCTATTTTATAGGTCATCGTTACACTCCTCTACTTGGTTAAGACCTGTGTACGTTGCTGATACAATTGATTTATTAATTGATCACAATCGCCAATTAGTGCCTGATTTCTTGCGATTTCCTGCTCTGTTCTTTCTATTTCTAGTCTTATTTTTTGTAGCGCATCTTCTAGAAGGTGCTCTGTACGTAGCGCCTGATTGCTGTGCAGTATGTCCAATACACGGGTCGCTTGACTCCTTGCAAAGCGCATCTGGCCAGTAATATCATACATGTTCTGATACTGCCTTTTCCTACGATACTGAAACTCCAAAAACTTATCTTGTGCTTGTCGTTGTTTATCTTGCGCCATATATAACTGTTCTAATTTCATTCTCAAGTTTCTTATTTCTATTTGACATTCTGATGCTCGATTTTCTTGATGACGAATGCTTTGTGTCAACTGATCGAATGCGTCCATTGCACTTTCCTCCCTTTTTCAAGAAAAAGCCTTACTTATGTAAGGCTTCATGGATTAGTTTAACCCAAAGTTACGAGAAAGATTCGCATCATTTTCTTCCACTGCATTTGCCGTTTTCGCCAGTTGTTGCTCAATTTGATGCATTAAATTGGAGAAATCCGTTACTTTTGGTTTCAATTGTTGGAATTGATCATCAAATTTCCGGAACGCTTCCCCTTCCCATTCTCCACGAAGCTGTTCTTGTAACTGCTCCAATTCTCGTAATATTTGTTCAATATCCTGTCCCTTACGACCATAGGTTTTGGAGCGATCGCGTAACTCTGCTGGACTCATTCTAATTTGACCTGACATATAACTCATCTCCCGTATATTTAATATGTAACATACATATTAAATATACAAAACATGTCATTGTAAACGTTTTACTGGGATTAAATACACGATCTTTACTATCCCATCGACCGTTCAAAGATGACGTAATCTAAATCCCAATGCTCTAAGTCTATAGAAACACGATTCTTCCGTCTTTTATAAAGCGACAACGCTATTCATTGACTATTTTCTTTCGTAGCGAAAACAGAGCTTCTTCCTCTTCTAATAGCTCCTGTTCCTTCGCTTCCATTTCTTCTATCTCCGCATCAAATTGTTTTCGGAATTTCTGTAACGTATGGCGATGACTCGCCTGCTCTTCGTGAAGGAAACCTTCCATCTGCAGGAGTGATTCTGCTCCGTGAATGGCTGCGTCTATTTTATCCGTGGCTTCTTCGGACATAGGAAAGAAAGTATCTCTAAATTCTTTCTTTTTTTGAAGTTGTGCTGCTAGTATTTGCTGTTTCAAGCTATTCTTCTGGATGGATCGATGTACCTCTTCTAACTGATTTTCTTGGCTCACTTGCTTATTTAACAGTATTCTTTCGTACTGTTCATTCACAATTTCGATCACACTCCCACTGATTTCATTCGCTACATCGTCTGCCATCTCTTTAAAAAAGAAAATGTAATCCAATTCTATTTCCACTATCGGAATATCTGCTGGAATCATAAAAAGTGGCTGATGTGGATCATCTAGCCACTTCATAAAAATTTGATTGTTTAGTGTTACAATATATTGCCTTGGCACATGTTGTCCCTTCGCATCTTTCCTCATGTCTATTTTCATCTGTGAAACTCCCCTTTACTTATTTATCTACTTCTCGCCATTTCCATAATCCGACGTCCATCCCTTGCCTTTTTCTGCTGGTGTAAAACTTTCAAAACGTGCACTGAATTTAGCTTTATCAAGCGTGGTTTCTTGGCCACTTCCAATCGACGTTTCATATAAATACATGTTGTCTTTCACCTCAATTACGATGGAACGGCCGAATGGATGCATACCAATCATTTTCATTTCTCTGCCTCCCCTCTTTTTGCCTTTGGAGCCACTTTATTTCTTTCCAAGTAGCATAATGGAGTACCTTGTTTCGTGTGAATCACTAGGGAACTCTTTTTTGTGGTCATGGCCTCCACATAAATCAATCCCTGGTTTGATAATACTAACACCAGCAAACGTAAATCTTTTTTTACGTCTTTATACCAGTGAACCAATTTCATAACTCCGCTTTTGTTTTCGCAGGAATAATAGCCCATTTTATTTCAAAATAGCGTAGGCAATGAGATTTGAAAAAATTGCATTAGTTATTTTATGGTGTTTATATGAGTAACATGGGGAGGTAGCCTTTTTTGACGTTCTGAAAGTCACTGTGCCGCAACGCTTCTGAATTATGAAATTGGTTTATGTATATATGGGAGAGCCCTTGTCACACAATTATCCTAAGTACCTTTTGAAGTTAAGGATTATCAAGACATTGCACTTATTGTCATCACTTTACTTTTTTCCCGGTTAAAGTCTAGTGAATCCTCTTCTATTTTATGCTATGAATACCTCACAGTGCATGTCTTCATGTATTTTTTTCAAGATAACACTTTTACAATCCCTTTGAGTGTTATCTCTCTATGCACAAAAACTGTACATGCACTGAAAATACTTTCCATCATAATCGATGAAAAGCACCTTGTTAATTTTATATATTTTTTGTGACGGTGGTAAGCAACTACTTACTCAACCTCACAAGCTCAATCCCCGCTCTGTCCCACATTTCACTCATCATATCATAATATTTATCATCCATCGCAACATCCACAAGCATCTTTGTCTGGCTGCCCACTGGTTCAAATACGTACTCTTCCAGCATATCCGCAAATTCAGCAACCTCAACATATTTCCCATCATTAATTTCACCTAAAAATGCGAATTTGATTTCTTTTTCTGGTTCAAAAACGACTACTTTAGAAACCAAACCATTGCCCTCTGTATCGACAAAGTTAACGGTTTCATTAAGCCCCATATCACCAGTGTAGGTTGATCCTTCGTGGAAAGCCGCTGCCCATTTTTCATACTTGCTGCGATCCACTACTAATTGCCAAGCCTCTTTCGGCCCGCACTCAAGCATAAACTCTTTTTTGATGTGTTTCATATTCTAATTCCTCCTTCTAAATATTGTTTTAAATCGTTCTTATTTTCAATGTCCTAACCTATTATATTGTAGTTCATTTGGCATTTACTAACAAGGAATCTGTGCTAGCAACCTCACTTTTTAAAAACAAGATCCTGCGATTCCAGTCCCAAAACCTGCCGCGAAATGAGCGCGACACCGCCAAGTAACGAGGAGTCATAAATATCGTGTTGCGTAAATTCAATTCGTGTTTCGCCTAGTGGATCAAGCGCTTTATACTCCTCGAAAATCCGCTGTAACAAATTTGGAAATTGCGATAGGGAGCGCGAAGACAGAAAAACAGCTTCCGGTGCGCTATACTGTACTAAATTGTAGGCTATTTGCGCGATCGCGGTAATCCACTCATCCACCACTTCCAAAACGAAAGTATCTTTACTCTCGATCAACGCAGCAAATGCATCCACCGATAACTCCGCCTTTTTCTCATGCTTCGCGATTCTCTCCATAATCGCTTTTTCAGAGTACAATTCCTCTAACCGGTACACTTTTTTATCCTTGCAAATAACGGAGCGTCCGATTTCACCAGCCAGCCCTTGCATACCGTAATAAAGCTGCTCGTTAATAATCGTGCCGACACCAATCCCATTATGAATATTCAGCGCTAACAAGTTTTGAAGCGGCTCCTCACCTGTATAATACCAAAAATCTCGAATCGAAATCGCCGTTAAATTGGCCTCATTTTCAAAGCGAATCGGCACATCGACAATTTCTTGCAACGCGGGTAGTAACGCAAAAGAATCGAGCTCCAAAAATGGACTATACCGAATCTCATTCTCGTGAACCGGCGCATGTGTTGACACCGCAATGCCCAGCAGCCCTTTCATCGTATCAAAAGCCCGCAAACCAGAAATCACCTCGCGCATCATCTGAAAAACATCCTTTACACTGTTGCCTATTAATCGCAGCGAGTCCTTTTTAATAACCTCACCGTTCAAATAGTTCACCGAATACCTTAAATGCCTAGCCCCCATATCAAAAGCCAAAACATAGCCATACCGATAATTAAATTGAATCAAATTCGGCCGCCGTCCACCGGCGTTAGAGGCTTCCCCAATGCCAAGCTCCTCAATAAGACCATCTTCGTGCAGCTCCCGAATAATCGAGGATACTGTAGATTTCTGTAGCTGAACCATGCTTGCAATCGAACTCCTTGATGTCTGACCAGCATTAAATAGAGTTTTTAGCACCAATTTCTTATTGTTCTCTCTCATAACATCCTGATCAGTTTTCTTCGTCATATGTATACGTCCCTTCTTGCTTCCCATTTTTAAAAAGTATATCACATTATAACAACATCTTAAAAGTTAAAACGGACCACCGCACGTTTCTAAGCGCAATGATCCGTTCCTCGTTATCCACTTGTTTCACGTGAAACATATCTAATTTAAGGCGTTACTTACTCTCCAAATCATGTACAAACAATCCACTCAACAACTTCGGCTCAAACCAAGTCGATTTCGGAGGCATAATCTCGCCAGCATCTGCCACATCCAGCAAATTATCCATCGTCGGCGGATACATCGAGAATGCAATCGTATATTTCCCAGCATCCACAAGCTGCTCCAACTCCACAAGCCCACGAATCCCACCAACAAAATTAATCCGGTCATCGCGTCTGATATCCTCAATCCCGAACAACGGTGTAAGTACCTGATCCGCCAAAATAGACACATCAAGGCTCGCAATAACACCTTCACCCGCGAACTCAGGTTTCACTTTCAACCCGTACCACGAGCCATCCAAATACATCCCAAACGTGTTCGGCGTCGCTGGTTTATACGCCTCTTTTCCGACTTTCTCTATATCAAATTTTAAAGCAACTTGATCTAAGAAATCCGCTGCGATTGGAACATCAACGACCCTATTATAGTCCAGAATCTCCAGCTGATCTTGTGGGAATAACACAGATAAGAAGAAATTAAACTCCGCATCCGCGCCAACATCCGGAAATTCCTCCCGACGCTTCAGACCAACTTTGACCGCCGATTCCGTGCGATGATGCCCGTCCGCAATATAAAGCGCCGGAATCGCCTCAAATGCCTTCGTAAGCACGCGCACTACATCCGCATCATCCACCGTCCAAATCCGATGCTTCACACCATGAAAGCTCTCAAAATCATAGACCGGCTTATGACTGCCAATCCAAGCATCCACCACATCATTCACCAACTCATCCGAACGATACGTCAAAAAAATCGGACTTGTATTCGCATCCGTCACATCCACATGGCGAATCCGATCCAGCTCCTTCTCCTCACGCGTCAACTCATGCTTCTTAATCGCACCACTCACATAATCATCAATCGCCGTACACGTCACAAGCCCCGTCTGCGGCCGCCCATTCATCACCAACTGATACAAATACAACTCCGGCTTCGCATCCTTCGCAAGCCAGCCCTTCTCCTGAAACTCCGCCAAATTCGACGCAGCTTTTGCATAAACCGAGTCATCATACGGCGACACATCAGCGGCCAAATCAATCTCCGCCTTATCAATATGTAAAAACGACATCGGGTTCGAAACACCCAATTTCCGCGCCTCCTCCGTACTCAACACATCATACGGCAACGAAGCCACATAAACCGCCTCTTTCGCACTCGGTCTAATTCCCTTAAAAGCTCTAATCTTTACCACAAAAATCCCTCCTCATTTTATAAAAATAGCCACGACAGAAAATCCATCGCAGCTATTCATTTTTATCTCAATAAGTCGTAACACCAGCAGGTTCAATCGCACGCACCCGAATCACACCAGGAATTGCGTTCAAACGATCCACAACCAGCGATAAATTGCCTTGCGCACCTTTTTCCATATCAATCAGCGTATACGCATAATCGCCCTTACTACGATTCGTCATATCCAAAATATTAATCGATCCGTTCGCAAGTTCCGTCGTCACCTGCCCAACCATGTTCGGCACATTATGATGAAATACACCTAAACGCGGATGTCCATTATAAGGCATGTCCACATTCGGATAGTTCACCGAGTTTTTAATACTACCCGTCTCTAAAAAGTAAGCCAATTCCTTCGCCGCCATTTTAGCACAGTTGGTTTCCGCTTCTTCCGTCGAAGCACCAAGATGCGGCAATACTTCCACTTGCGGATGCTTCACAAACGCTTCCGTCGCAAAATCCGTGATGTACATGCGTAATTGACCAGCATTCAGCGCCTCAACCATCGCACCTTCCTCCACCAATTCCCCACGTGAAAAGTTAAGCAAAACAGCGTCAGGTTTCAGCAATTGCAACGTTTCCCGATTGAACATTCCAGCCGTATTATCCTTCAGCGGCACATGCACCGTCAAATAATCACACGTCGCCAAAACTTCCTCAATCGTCATCGCGCGCTCCACTTCTTTCGAAATCCGCCACGCCGTATCCACCGAAACATACGGATCATAACCGACAACGTCCATGCCAAGCGCCAACGCATCATTTGCCACAAGCGCACCAATCGCACCCAGTCCAATGATACCAAGTCGTTTTCCAGCAAGTTCCGTGCCCGCAAATTTCTTCTTCCCAGCTTCCACTTTTTTCTCAATATTGTCGCCATCAAGCGTCTTGACCCATTCCGAGCCTTCCAAAATCGGCCGCGCACCCATAAATAAACTCGCTAATACCAGTTCTTTCACTGCGTTTGCATTCGCACCAGGCGTATTAAAAACCACGATTCCCTTGTCAGCACAAGCCTCCACAGGAATATTATTCACCCCCGCACCAGCTCTAGCAACAGCTTTCACACTGTCTGGGAACTCAAAATCGTGCAGATCATAACTTCGCAGTAAAATACCATCCGGCACCTGATTCCCGTCAATCAAATATTTTTCCACATCGAACTTACGTAATCCTTCTTTGGCAATCGCATTGAAAGTCTGAATATTAAACATGTATTTCTCCCCCTTTATGAGTCGCTACAAATTTTTCCATCAGAGCAGTCAGCGCTTCGACACCCTCGTACGGAAAAGCATTGTAGATACTTGCACGCATACCACCAACCGAGCGATGTCCCTTCAAATTTTCAAAATGAAGTTCCCCCGCCTCTTTAATAAATAATGCATCCAACTCAGGTGAACCCGTCACAAACGGCACATTAGTAAGCGAACGATCTGCCTTGTTCACAGGAGACGAAAACATCGAAGACGCATCCAAATAATCATATAAAAGTCCAGCTTTCTTCCTATTTAACGCCTCGATACCCGCCACGCCGCCTTGCTCCTTAATCCATTCAAAAACCAGCTTCGATACATAAATCGCAAAAGTTGCCGGCGTATTAAACATCGAACCATTCTTCGCCTGCACCTCATAATCCAGCATTGCCGGCAAACCAGCTACGTTTCCAATCAAATCCTCTCGAACAATAACGATCGTGAGACCAGCAGGACCAATATTTTTCTGAGCTCCCGCATAAATCAAACCAAATTTGCTCACATCGTACACACTCGACAAAATATTGGAAGACATATCCGCAACAAGCGGCACATCACCAGTTTCAGGAGGTGTGAAAATCGCCGTACCTTCAATCGTATTATTCGTTGTAATATGCAAATAAGCCGCATCGGAAGGCACCCGCGGTATCTCTGGAATATAACTGAAATTCTTATCTTTTGACGACGCCAACACTTCAATATCGCCAATTTTAGCCGCTTCCTCCATCGCTTTTTCAGACCACGAGCCAGTATTCACAAAGTAGGCTTTCTTGCCAGCCATCAAATTCATCGGCACCATCGTGAATTGCAGACTTGCCCCACCTTGTAAGAATAAAATTTTGTAATTTTCGGGAATGTGCATTAATTCACGCAATAGCAATTCCGCTTCCCCAAGAATCTCCTCAAATAAATCCGATCGATGGCTTAATTCCATTACTGACATTCCTGAACCTTTGTACGATAATAGCTCCTTCTGCACCTTTTCTAAAACTGGTACGGGCAAAATCGCAGGTCCTGCTGAAAAATTATACGCTCTTTCCACACAACATCTCTCCTGTTCCAATCGTATTTCCAACCTACAACTTCGATTTCTCACATCTGGTCTTAATACAAAAACTGTGACAAGCATTACAAGTATCGCGAAAAGCCTATTTTGGAGTTCACATATGTATCTCATTCCCATTTACAGTTTAATCAAACCCAAGAAAGAATACTTACTCCTAACACTTGGATATATTATATCAGAAAATACGAATATTTTCAGACAAATTGAACTTATTCTGCGGGTTTTTATTAAAAAACACCAAGAAAGCGTCCCCATTTGATTGAAATCACATTTTAGTTAATGAATAACAGCAAATCGTCCTCAAAATCATTTATTTATCAAGCTCAGTCATATTATCTACTGTACAGCATCAATTTAAACCATTTTTGATGCGTTAGAATGTACCAATACAACGCAAAAAGCCAGCATATTTGCTAACTTTTAGGTGTTTTCTAGATTAGTTGTTCCAGTTTCTTATGATGCACAATCAAAGTTTCTTTTGCTTTATTCCCAAATTGCCCCTTTAGACCATTACCCATATTTGCTGAAATATGTTGCACACCCGTTTGCGTATCTTCCAGTACGCCTTTACACTTTTTTTCAATTCGGTGTCGGTTAGTATCGCTCTTGTACACTGCTGATGAAGCTACTGCGAAATGAATCATCATTTTTTCTGCCTCTTTTTTTAACTGCAGTATAAATTGTTCATCTAGTATGGACATTTCTGTCACAAGGATTCCTCCCTCTCACTTCTTATAGTTTGTTGCCTACGATAGTCTGCTGTTAAATCGTCTAGTTCATATTCCAGGCGGCGTTTTTCTTTTCGATGTAACGCTTCAAAATCGTCTCTCATTGAGTCTAATCCATCCATGCCACGTCGCATATTCATTGCTTCTGGAGCAAAATCTCGTAGGTAATAATGACTTGCTTCGGCAACCGAATCCAACGCTTGAAGTCCTTTCTTTTTCTGTTGAAACAGCGCTCCTCCTTTTCTTCTAACCGTTTCCTATCGCGTAAATAGTCATTTTCCAACTGTTGCTGCGATTGCATGTATAACTACCTCACCCTCAAAATTGGATTTCTTTTGCTAATTGCTGATCCTTCGCTACTTGTTGATCAATACTTGCTTTGATTTCAGACATGAGTACACGATATTTATCAAGCATTCTCTTTGCACTATCCATCTTTTGCTCGTAGAAAGCTGTCGTTTCTCCGACAATACTCCTTTGTGTGGCGCCACCGCTGGCTAATGCTTCGATTACTTCATCATGACTCAAATCCATGCCAATCCCTTGTGCTCGCTCAACAGTTTCTCGCCATAATTCCTCAGCTTCTGTGATTCCTTGTTGGTAATCTTTCATAACGGTCGTCAAACCATCCTCCATCACAGTCGAAGCACCATTTAAAACAATCAAAGCTTCCCCGCTGTTAATAAATATTTCTTCAGATGACGATAGACCACCGTGGCTTTTTCTTAGCTTATCGGATAGAACAGATAGATTCCACAATTGATAACGCGTTGTCGCTTCCATTTGCGCTAAACGTGAATCTCTACTGGAGCGACCAGGAGCCACAAGATTGCCACTTTTATCAAATTCCCATGCACTTAAATCATGGTAGTCTAAAGATTTAATCGGATTATACCCACCCTTTGATGCATCCAATAAGATAGCTGCTCCTGTCTTGTTACCACCGAAATTTCCTATTTTATCATGCTTATTTCGATAATTAACGAGTAAACCTGGATTGTCCTTCACCCATTTCTTCGCTTCATCAGATAAAATAGTATACGGATCAGGTCCATTAAAACCTGTATTTTTCCATTGATTTTCAGCTGCTATGTAAATAGCAAGGTATTCCCCCAGAGAATGGCCTGTTGTGGTAACCAAGGTCTTAGGATAACTTTCCTTGATACTTGTTGCAAATTTTTGTGCGGTTACTGCTTGCCCTTCTATTTTTTCAGGAGAACCCCACCATTGCGGAATCGACAAATCCATATTACCTTCAGCACCTTATAGGGCTGTGTTAGACCTTTGATTGTTTTTGGCGTTAAAATCGTACCTTTTTTAGGATTGAACGGAATATTTTCTTTTCCTTTATCTACCCAATAGGATGTATCGGCTAATCTATTTAAATCCTTCTCTGTTGTCATTTCACTTAGACTCCCAGTGATTTATTTTTAAATGCGTTACATCCTTCGTATCCTTCTTTTCAACCAAATCAATATCATTACTTCCAAAAGCCCAAACCTCATCCGTCTTCGATTTAACAGATGCACCAACCTTCCACGCCTTGTTGCCGTTCACGTAAAAAAAATAATTGCGGTTTCCTGTAGCATCCTTCTGATTAGCAGGGGCTTTATAAAATGTGACCTCGCTCACATATTTTTTTTCTGGCGTAAGGAATGTGCTTGCAAATTCTTTCGCTATTTTATTCTCCACTTTCTTATCTTCCATTAAAGATTTATCTACCTTATTCATATACATTTTCCCCCCTATCAATATCACAACAATAACAACTACAATCGAAATCATCCATATGTATTTTTTACGCATCTTACACCTCCCGCTTATGTCATAACAATCGTGTTCTCTCTAAAATAAGCCATACATGAACTGTAGGGCTTCTACTATAAAACGGTAACATATTCCGAGTTTTTTGTAAACGATTGCGCTGTTGATACTATGCGTTTATTCGCCAACTATTTTCTTACGTAACGAAAATAAAGCTGTCTCCATCGAAGAAGCCTTGCATCAATGGTCATCTGGCTTTCCTGTCCATTTTTTCAAAATTAGTATACAGCCAAATAATGATGGATCTTTTATAGAAATCTAGCATATTATTTCCCGGGTAATAATCGCTTCGTCCGAAAAACAAGTAAATAAATCATCAGAAAAATCACTAGCGTAACAATCGACCAACGATACATCATCGCATAATTATAATGCGCCGCGATAAAGCTCAATCCAAAACTCCCAAGCGCCATCCCGACATCCATCCCCGACAAAAACGTCCCATTTGCAATTCCCTTTTTGTCAGGAGCCGCACGATCCACCGCCAAGGCTTGCAAAGAAGGCTGCACCATTCCGTATCCGAGCCCGAAGAACAACGAAGCTCCAAATAAACCCCAAGCTCCCGTCGCCAGTGATAAGAGCCACAATCCGATTCCCATCAGCACGATTCCCGGCAGAATGACCACCCGATGTCCCTTCAAATCATACAATCGTCCCGCAAAAACACGACTCACCAAGACCATAATCGCCTGCCCAACAAAGAAAATCCAGACCATCCGCACATGTAATTCCAATCCGTAAATCATCATAAACGTCTGAATTCCGCCCAACGGAAAAGCCATCAACATGCATAATAGCGCCGGCAACAACGCCCCTTTGTCAAACAACTGCATCTTATGCTTCACGACAATTTCCTGTTTCGGCATTTTCAACCGTGTCACCAATAGAAAAACCAAAACCATCAACACAATCGAGAACCCAATCAGAAAATTAAACGAAAACTGGTTCATCAAAATAATCGCGATAATCGGTGCTAGCGACATCCCGAGCGCCGTCGTCAATCCATAAAAACCGATACCTTCCCCCGTCCGATTCGGTGGCACGAGCGTCGAAACCCCCGTCGCAATCGAAGTCGTCGTGATTCCCCAGCCAACACCATGAAATAAACGCAACACAAGTAACGCCGACACAACCGTTGACCAATAAAAATTCACCGTAACCGCAATCAATACAAAAAAGCCTACCAAAATCATGATTTTCGCACCAAAACGATCATTTAGCCCGCCTGCAATAACTCGCATAAACAAAGCTACCAACGAAAATAAGCCCACCGCCAAACTCGCCTGGGTTTCCGTCCCGCCTAATTTAATAATTTGCGCCGGTAAAGTTGGCATGAAAATCTGGAATCCAATATACAAAAACAAACTCGAAATCAACAATATCACATAATCTTTCGTCCACAACTTCGCCTTCAAAAAATCCCTTCTCACTCTAAATTATTTTCAATCCGCACCAAAACATCTAAATACATGCCAAGTTCTGCATCCGATATTCCCAGGTAAAAATGCGAGCACGTTTCCTCCACCACATTCCGAATCAGTTGCACTTTCTGCTTTCCTTCCATAGATAACGACAACAATGTAATCCGTCGATCCTTCTTATCTATCACTTTTTCAAGCAAATTTTTCCGAACGAGCACTTCCATAATTCGATTCACGGTCGGCGCATCCTTCTCCACCAACTCCGCCACATGACGCTGTGAAATCGGTGCTTTTTGATCGACCACATTCAAAACCGACCACTGCTCTGGCGTCACATCAAACCGCTCCAACCCATGCTGCAACCCAAGACTCGCCTTCCTCGCCACCACATTCGTTCGAAAAGTCACATTATCATAAAAATCTCGCATCCCAATTCACCTCTTTTTAAAATGATTGTCATGACAACTATATCATAAAAAAAGATACGATGACAGCAAATCGCCACCATCATATCTCGGAAATACTTCTTATTTTTCGCTATCCATAGCAAATTTACCAACAATCGCAGCTACTAAACCACCAACGATAGGCGCAACAATGAACACCCACAATTGAGATAAAGCTTCACCGCCAGCAAATAGAGCTGGACCGATACTACGAGCCGGGTTAACAGAAGTTCCTGTCAACGGAATGCCTAGTAAGTGAATTAAAACTAAAGTCAAACCAATAACTAGACCAGCAAAAGCAGGATTTCCTTTTTTACCAGTAACGACGATAATAACTAAAACAAATACGAAAGTTAAAATTGCTTCTACCAAGAATGCGCCGCCCGCACCGATATTACCAAATCCATTTTGACCTAAGCTTTTAGTAGACATGTCAGAAAGATTTAAGAATGAAAGCAATGTAACCGTACCAACAATCGCACCAGCCACTTGCGCCACAACGTATCCTACTAACTCCCCACCTGAAATTCTCTTGTTTAAAAACATCGCAACGGAAACAGCTGGATTCACGTGACATCCAGAAATAGTCCCAATGCTGTACGCCATCGCAACGATTGACAAACCAAATGCCATCGCAATTCCAAGCGTTCCAATTCCTTCAATTCCACCGCCTAAAACAGCAGTACCTGTACCGAATAATACCAAAACAAAAGTCCCGATGAATTCAGCAAATAATTTCTTACTCATGTGTTCTCCTCCTTTTGAAAATTGCATACTTATTATATATACCTCTAAATCATGAAATTGTAAACCTTTATTTATGTAATATTTTGCACATTGAACACAAAATTCACGGTATTGACAAATAGAAGCGCTTACCTTAACGTTAGGTTGTATAATATATTTCTAACAATGCTAAAGTTTGGCAAAAAATCATGTAAGACTTTAGAAATAACGCTTTACATGACATTCCGCTAAACCTCAGCGTGTCGACAAATGCTTAGTTTCTATGCAAAAGCGAGTATGTTGACTGAAAATAGGGAGGGAGTATCATCCCCGACCATGTGAGAAGTCATGCGAAACGCAGTGTAGAAGAGCACTGGAACGGAACTTTTAACGTAAAGGATTACAGGCACGCTGAGATGTTTCACGTGAAACATCTTAATCTACAGTAAAGGAGCAATAACATGGCAATTATTCAAGTAACATCGACTAATCCTGATTTTTCTTTCCTTATTAAGAAGAATCCCGAATCAGGCATGATACTCCGGCAAATGCGCAAAGGCATCGCACATGGTTGGTATTCCGCGCCCGATACCTATAACATTTATTTCAAAGATGCAGATAATGAAGTATCCTATAAAAAATATCGTGAGGAAAATTTTGAATACCTGAATCTATCTCGTTATAATTCAAATGTTTTTCCATTAAATGCTCTTGGCGAGTTCTTTTCATTAAAGGAACCCGACTCGCGTGATTTGTCCGGCTTTACAC
Organism: Paenilisteria portnoyi; assembly: GCF_014322795.1. Classification (GTDB taxonomy): domain Bacteria; phylum Bacillota; class Bacilli; order Lactobacillales; family Listeriaceae; genus Listeria_A; species Listeria_A portnoyi. The sequence goes on along the minus strand of NZ_JAASTT010000015.1, from coordinate 67,348 downwards.
ATCAATTTCATATTAATATGCTCTACATTCGCCGGATTCACTACGTCGAATTTTTTCAAAAATACATGCCAGACTATACCTTTGAAGTGGAGCATCTTTCCGATAAAAACTGGGCCGTAACGATTTCCACCAAGTCTAGTCTCTACGATTTAATCCATATTTCAAACCTATTTTGCCTATTTTTCGCTGGTTTCAGTCAAGAACACCTAGACATAACCGATGATTTGCTGCGAAAATACATTAAAAGCATCCAAATAACCGATCCACCGTTCTATATTCGTAATCTTTTCGCGCACAATTTCCTAACAACGCGTAAATCATTTAATCAGTTCAAGTCAGAATTAGAAACAACGAATCGCTATGATATCCAATTTGATTTCGGCGGCACTGCCCTTCAAAGACGAAATTTCATTGCTGGTCAGCTCGCTTTCGACAAAGTCATTGTGGACATCGGTTGCGGTGAAGGTTTTTACGCCATCCCTTTTGCTGAGAAAACAAAGCTCGATTATTATGCGATTGATATTGATCCCGAGATGCTACTCATTACAAACAAGAAGGCCGCGAAGAAAGATCTCGACAATATTATCACTTACTCTTCACTGGAATTATTCTTAGAAAATAGCCCTGCTGAGAAGGTCGACGTGATTCTAACGGAAGTTATCGAACACATGCCTACGAATATGGCGAAAAAGCTCATTCAAAAAATCATACAGCATATTAATTTTGATACATTTATTATCACGACGCCAAACAGTGAGTTCAACACGTTTTACGGTTTGGAAGGCTTCCGACATGACGACCATGATTGGGAAATGAGTACTACAGAATTCCAGACCTGGTTAACAGAAATTGTTGACGAAAAAACGGTCACGATTGAATTCCATGCGATTGGTGATGCCGTAAACGGAATTCATACCACACAAGGCGCTATTTTACGAAAGAAGGAGGTATAATATGGAGCTAAATACACAACTACACACCATTTTCCTGCTTGTCGGCCCAACAGAATGCGGAAAATCTACCTTCGCGCAAGAAACGTTGATACCTCAACTTCAATTTTCCGAAGCCGACAAGAATTTCCAAGCAAACGTTCAATATTTATCATCCGACACGATTCGCCAAGAAATCCTCGGTCACGATTACGATAAATATGCCCAAATTATGCTGGAAGCCAGTGATCAAACATTCGAACTCTTATTCAATAAGCTAGATATGGTCACAAAATTCCCAATCAATGCCGAATTTGTAGTTTTAGACACAACCGGACTAACCGCTGATTTCCGTGAAAAAGTTCGGGAAACAGCTAAAAACAACAATTATAATGTTGAAGTTATCCTTTTTGACTATCGTGATCGTGATGATTATTATGCCAGCGAGCGCTCCAAAAAGCTGATTTCTAAGCATGTTACCCGTCTAAAAAAAGAAATTCTACCTAATATCGCACGCGAACAATACCATCAAATTCACCGGATCAGAGCTAAAAATTTCACGGACTATACAATCAACATCCAGAACAAAGCACAATTCTGCGACACACTCCTTCCAACAAACGAGACCTACACGATGATTGGTGATGTTCACGAATGTACGAGCGAACTAAAATCACTTCTACACAAACTGGGTTGCAAAATTGAGAATAATATAATCACCTACAGCCCCCATAAAATCATTCTTGTCGGCGATTGGATTGATAAAGGAAAAAATACGCGCGAAATTACTGAATTTCTATACGAAAATCAGCAATATTTCCTATTTGTACTCGGAAACCATGAAAACTTTGTTCATAAATACATTTTGGGTGAAATTAAAGGAGCAAACCAAGAAATTGTTGATAACTATTTTGACTCGATTCCAGATCTTGTCGCGGATCCCGAGCTATTTGCGAAATTCGAACAACTTTTCCACTTAGCAAAACCCTTTTATCGCTATATTGGCGAAGAAACAGCATCCTTTTATGTTACTCATTCGCCATGCCAAAATAAATATATCGGCAAACTTGACGGAAACTCCATGCGACATCAACGAAACTTCCACCTAGATCGAACAAGACCCGTTCAAGAACAGTTAGCCTTTTTAGAAAAAGAAGCCGTGAATAATTATCCATACCATATATTCGGACATGTAGCGGCAAAACAAGCATTTCGCATAAAAAACAAGCTACATCTAGATACTGGATGCGCTCACGGTAACGAATTGACAGCCGTCACCTTAAAATATCGAAAACCCCTTTTCAAATCCGTTCGGTCAGAAAATCAGCAACTCGCTGGAGAACTTCCAACGCTATTCAAACGCGAACACACCGTTCAGATTTCCGAGCTCGATACGGAATCCTTGAGAAGATTACACTATATCGGCGAAAACAAAATCAACTTCATCTCTGGAACCATGTCACCCGCACCAAAAGACCTAGCAACAAACAATCTAGAATCCTTAGAAAAAGGGCTACACTATTTTGCCGAAAAAGGTATTTCTCATGTTGTTCTACAGCCAAAATATATGGGATCGCGCTGCAACATCTACTTGCATAAAAATACAAAACACAGTTTCGCGGTGAGTCGAAATGGCTTCAAAATAACTCATATTGACTTGTCACCAATTTATCAAGCCTTGCATAGCCGTTTTGCAGAATACATGGAAAAAAACAAAATTCAAATGCTCATTCTAGATGGCGAACTCCTTCCTTGGCAAGCACTCGGCAAAGAACTCATCGATAAACAATTCCAGCCGATCCAAACTGCGCTGGAAACCGAGCTAGCCTTTTTGCAAAAACATGGTTTTGATGAAAGTCTAGATCAACTCATCACCGAATACGATGCAACGGATTTTGAAACCGATCAAACCCAACTCACGAAAAAGCAATTAAACGAAAAATATAGCTCGCGACTCTATCAAAACTACAAACCCCTGCACCAAATCAAGCAAACACACACAGATTTAGCGCAGCACAAAGAAGCTCTAAACACTTACAAACAGCAACTAGACATTTACGCAGCAGAATCCGATCTTGATTACAAAGCCTTTTCCTTACTAAAAATAATCTATCAAGACGGGACCGAGCAAATCCCTGCATGGCCGACCTCGGAAATGTATAGCTTTCTAAATGATGACACTTTCGTATTGCTTGATCTCACAAATCCCGATTATCTCACCATCGCCGAGCAATATTTTTCAACCATCACAACCACAAACAAAATGGAAGGTATCGTGATAAAACCAGAAAAACTAAGTCCACACATCGCGCCTTACATGAAAGTTCGAAATATGGACTACCTGTCTATTATTTACGGGTACGACTTCCAATTCCCGCACAAATTCAACAAACTAATCAAGCAAAAAAGCATCAATAAGAAGCTCCGAACCTCCATTAACGAATGGTCTCTTGGTTCCAAATTACTAGCAACAAAATGGACAGAAATCTCACCGACAAATCAGCAGTTCAATGAAACTGCAGCAAACCTGTTGTTCGAAGTTGAGAAAGAACGCGACATTGATCCGCGATTATAAGTGTTTCACGTGAAACACAAAAAAAGAAGCTTTTCCGATCTTTTTCTCGGAGAAGCTTCTTTTTTTTCACCCTTTTACAGGCTTAATCACAATATAACGATATGGTTCGCGACCTTCCGAATGTGTTTCCACACGCTTATCTTCGCTCAAAATCGCATGAATGATCTTCCGTTCAAACGAAGGCATTGGCTCCAAATGAACAACTCGACGCGTTTTCACTGTTTTATCCGCCATTTTTTTAGCCAATAAAGTCAGTGTTTCATCACGGCGTTCGCGATAATCGCCGACGTTCACGACAACATTTTTGAACTGCGTCGTATCTTTGTTTGCGATCAGTTGCGTCAAATATTGCAACGCGTTTAACGTTTGACCATGTTTTCCAATCAGCAAGCCTAGATTGTTTCCTGACACTTGAATGCTGACTTCCTTACCTTTTTCAGAGACATCAACAGAGACCTCAGCCCCCATTTTTGTAGCCACATCCATCACGTACTGGACGGCCGTTTCGATTTGGTTATGCTTCTCAATGACCTTGACCATAGCGAGCCTTGAACCAATCCCGAAAATACCTTTTTTACCAGCGTCCATGATTTCCACGTCTACTTTTTCCCGCGTTGTGCCTAAGTCCTTCAACGCGTTTTGAATTGCTTCTTCAACGGTTTGGCCTTGCGCAGTTATATCTCTCACTTTCTTTTCTTACCTCCCTTTTTCGATGCAGACATTGTCGCTGCTTTCTTTTTAAGTCTTTCTTCTTCCTTCTTAGCCTCTTCCAAAGCCGCAGCCTCGCGTTTAGCCTTGAATGGATTATTAATTAACATTGTTTGGAAAATCGTAAATATGTTTCCGACAACCCAGTAAAGCGCTAGTGCTGACGGCAAACTGATACCTGCAAATAGGATCATCAACGGCATGAAGTAAATAATCATGTTCATCGATTTATTTTGCTGCGTTTGCCCCATCATCGACAATTTAGATGAAATAAACGTCGTCAATGCTGCTAAAATTGGCAAAATGAAATATGGATCTTTATCGCCGAGTGTCATCCACAAGAAATCTTGCGTCTTGATCTCCGCGGTCCGACTAATCGCTTGGTAGAATCCAAGTAGAATCGGCATTTGAATTAATAACGGTAAACAACCCATCATTGGATTCGCATTGTTTTCTTGGTATAAACGCATTGTTTCTTGTTGTAATTTTTGTTTTGTCTCGTTATCTTTTGACTTGTACTTTTCTTGTAGTTCTTTAATTTGTGGTTGCATCGCTGTCATTGCTTTTTGGCTCTTCAGTTGTTTAATCATTAATGGCATAATAAGCAGTCGAATCACAACAGTTGTCATGATAATCCCCATAGCGTAGTTGCCACCAAATAGATTCGCAAACCAAATAATTACTTCTGATAATGGATAGACAATGTAATGGCTCCAAAATCCTGTAGACTCAGATGTGATCGGTGATGTTGACACGCCACAGCCCGCTAAAACAGCCATAAGTCCAACCATCAACCCCACTAAGAGCAACTTCTTCTTCAATTGCATTTTCTTCTTCAAATAGTGCTACCTCCACTCTCCGCCTGTATTCTTTCCATGAAACTACTTTTTCTGAGGCTGCTTCAAAACTCTTGAAAGCTTCAAAACATGCATCAAACTTTTCTTAATCTCATGAAAATCCATATTGGCCGCCGGTTTCCTGGCGATGATAATATAGTCATAACCTGAATCAATTTGCTCATTCAGCTCATGAAAGGATTGCCTAATACATCGTTTAACACGATTACGTACGACAGCGTTTCCAATTTTTTTACTCACAGAAAGTCCAATTCGAAAATGCGCCAAATCTTCCCTTTTTAATATGTAAACGACAAATTGGCGATTCGCAAACGACTTCCCTTTTTTAAATACGCGTTGAAACTCATCATCTTTTTTTATTCGATATGCTTTTTTCATAAAATCTCCATCTTCTAATCAGATTATCTTTCATACATGCACCCTTGTTAACCTATCAGATCTCCCTATATAGGAAGTGACTGATAGATTAACGGTTACTCTGCCTGAAATTAAAAAAAACCACTGAGTCTTTTTCAGTGGTCTACGCAGATAAAACTTTTCTTCCTTTACGGCGACGACTAGCTAAAACTCTACGTCCGTTTTTAGAACTCATACGTTGACGGAAACCATGTACTTTTTTTCTTTTACGCTTGCTTGGTTGGTATGTTCTTTTCATTAATTACACCTCCTAGTAAGGGTCTATTACAAATTTACTCGTATAGACAGTCTTAGACATTGTACAGAAATATATCGGATTTGTCAATAATATCTCGGAACAAAGTAGAATATAAACACTCTATCTTCCATAATACCATATTTCCAAACTGATATATAGTTATTTTTAAAATTTTTTCAAAGACTTTCTATCTCTCATTTTCTTGTGGATAATCACAATAAATGTAGATAAGTACGCTAAAACCCACTTTTCCTGTGGATAACTCTTAAATATACTGAAAAGTTATGCACATTTTACGATAGTTAACCACAATCACTTGTGGATAACTGTTTTTTGGATATTTTTTTATCCAGTCCTAGTTCACAAGTTATGCACAAGCTCATATCCTGTGGACATCTTTTCTCAACATCTTCATAACTTTGTGGATAGAATTTGAAATCCCTTGCGATTGTGATGTTTTTCTGATATTATATCAATTGTCGAATAGAAAATTATTTGGGGATAACATTATTTATCCACAGTCAACTTTTACTTTGTGGATAACTTCTAAACAACCCCTGTATAACTTTATCCACGGCTCTATCCATCTGTGGATAACTTTTATGTTTAATGAAAAGGGGGGAACATAGTGCAAACAATGGAAGACATCTGGAAAGAAACCTTACGTATCGTCAAGCAAAATATGAGTAAACCAAGTTATGATACGTGGATGAAATCTACCACTGCGCATTCACTTGAAGGAAATACGTTTATCGTGACAGCTCCAAACAATTTTGTTCGTGACTGGCTTGAGAAAAGTTATTCACAATTCATCGCTAATATCCTACAGGAAATTACGGGGGAAAATTTTGATGTGCGATTTATCGATGGGGAACAAGATGAGGTATTTGATAACTATATTCCACCAAAACCGCGTAATTTGGATGAAGATTTGGACGAAGCGAACTCTAAACACATGCTAAATCCGCGTTATGTTTTTGATACTTTTGTTATTGGATCGGGCAACCGTTTTGCCCATGCAGCCTCACTTGCAGTAGCTGAAGCGCCAGCCAAAGCCTATAATCCGCTCTTTATTTATGGTGGTGTTGGACTTGGAAAAACGCATTTAATGCACGCGATTGGTCACTATGTTTTAGAGCATAAAACAAACGCGAAAGTTATGTATCTTTCTAGTGAGAAATTTACAAACGAATTCATTAACTCTATTCGAGAAAATAAAGCCGAAGAATTTCGTAATAAATATCGTAATGTCGATGTGCTTCTTATTGATGATATTCAGTTTTTAGCTGGTAAAGAAGGAACGCAGGAGGAATTTTTCCATACGTTTAATACGCTTTATGATGAGCAGAAACAGATTATTATTTCTAGTGATCGCCCGCCAAAAGAGATTCCAACACTTGAGGATCGCTTACGTTCGCGCTTTGAATGGGGTCTGATTACCGATATTACGCCGCCGGATTTAGAAACTCGGATTGCGATTTTACGTAAAAAAGCAAAAGCTGACGGACTGGATATTCCGAATGAAGTGATGCTTTACATTGCGAACCAAATCGATTCCAATATTCGGGAGCTAGAAGGCGCGCTTATTCGTGTTGTCGCCTACTCGTCCCTCGTAAATAAGGATATCAATGCGAATCTTGCTGCGGAGGCTTTGAAAGATATCATTCCAAATTCGAAATCCCACGTGATCCGAATTCCTGATATTCAAGAAGCTGTTGGCGAATATTATCACGTTCGTTTAGAAGATTTTAAAGCGAAAAAACGGACGAAAAGTATTGCGTACCCTAGACAAATCGCGATGTATCTTTCTCGTGAGCTGACCGATGCTTCCCTACCGAAAATTGGAGAAGAATTTGGTGGCCGAGATCATACTACGGTGATTCATGCGCACGAAAAAATTTCTCAGTTATTGAAAATCGACCAAAACTTGAAAAATGATTTGGCTGAGATTGAGAAAAACTTGCGAAAACCACAGAGTTTATTTTAAAGGACTATATATTGGGCTCTAGGTTAGCCAATTGATGCTTTCAAAGAGCCGAATCATGATATCCTCCATTTTTTAAAGCTGTGCATAATGTGGATAAGTGGAACATACTTACCAACAAGTTATCAACATGTGGAAAACTTTGCGGGAGATAGGCTCAGCTATACTTATCCACAAATCCACAGGCCCTATTACTATTACTACGATTTTTTATTAATTAATTAAACATATTTTGATATAATGTTATACTTAGAAAAAGAAACTAAAAATGGGGGAATTCTCATGAAATTTGTAATTCAGCGCAATCGTCTTGTTCAGGCGGTAAATGAAGTGACGCGTGCTATTTCTTCAAGGACTACTATTCCAATTTTAACAGGTATTAAAATCACAGTGAATGATGAAGGTGTCACATTAACTGGTAGTGATTCTGATATTTCGATTGAAGCTTTTATACCTCTTATTGAAAACGACGAAATTCTAGTGGAAGTGGAGAGTTTTGGTGGTATTGTTTTGCAGGCGAATTATTTTAGTGATATTGTTCGTCGTTTACCGGATGACAGTGTGGAGCTTGAAGTGACGACGAATTATCAAACCAACATTCGTTCTGGGCAAGCGTCGTTTAACTTGATTGGACTTGATCCAGCAGAATATCCGAAATTACCAGAAGTGACTGCTGGTAAAAGTATTCAAATCCCGATTTCTGTCCTCAAAAATATTGTTAGACAGACTGTTTTTGCTGTTTCGGCGATTGAGGTTCGCCCTGTTTTGACTGGTGTTAACTGGATTATTAAGAATAATATCTTGACTGCTGTAGCAACGGATAGTCACCGGTTAGCGCTACGCGAAATTCCGCTAGCAACCGAAATTGATGAGGAATACAATATCGTGATTCCTGGAAAAAGTTTATCTGAATTGAATAAAATTTTGGATGAAGGTACGGATTCGATTGAAATGGTGCTTGCTAATAATCAAATTTTGTTCAAACTGAAGGATCTACTTTTCTATTCGCGTCTTTTGGAAGGCAGTTATCCTGATACTTCTCGCCTTATCCCGACGGAAACGAAATCAGATTTAATTATTAATGCGAAATCCTTTTTACAGGCGATTGATCGTGCTTCCCTACTTGCTCGTGAAAATCGTAATAACGTGATTAAATTAATGACTTTGGAAAACGGTCAGGTCGAAGTTTCGTCTAATTCACCTGAGGTCGGAAATGTTTCTGAAAAAGTTTTCAGTCAAAGCTTTACTGGTGAGGAATTGAAGATTTCATTTAACGGGAAATACATGATGGATGCGTTGCGTGCTTTTGATGGCGCGGATATCCAGATTTCTTTCTCGGGAACGATGCGTCCGTTCGTACTTAGACCAAAAGATGCGGAAAATCCAAATGAAATTTTACAATTGATTACGCCGGTTCGTACGTACTAAAAATTATCTTGCCTGCTCAGTGAAAATTGGGCGGGTTTTGTGTTGTACTTGAATACATAAAAGGAGGCGCCAGAGTATGATTAAGGACATGACTACTGGAAAGCCGACGAAAACGATTTTTTATTTCGCGATGCCAATGCTAATTGGAAACTTATTTCAGCAATTTTATGTCATGGTGGATGCGATGATTGTCGGAAAATTTGTTGGTGTGAACGCGCTCGCTGCTGTTGGGGCGACGAATGCGCTGAATTTCTTTTTTCTATCGTTAGTGATTGGGTTGATGAGCGGTGTTTCCGTTGTTGTGGCGCAATATTTCGGTTTTCAGGATTTTCAAAGATTGAAACGAGTGCTTGCGACGGCGAGTATTATGATTGTTTCGGTATCTGTGGCATTAACGATCGTCGGAATTTTGCTTGCGAAACCGTTGTTGTTGCTTTTAGGGACACCAACAGAAATACTAGATGATTCGGTGCTTTTTGTGACGACTTTATTTATCGGGATACTACCAATGGGGCTTTATAACGGCGTTTCGGCGATTTTGAGAGCGTTTGGAAACTCGATTACGCCACTTTATTTTCTTATTATTTCGTCACTACTCAATATTGCGTTAAGTTTTCTTTTTGTTGTGGGACTTGGTATGGGTGTTGCTGGTGCGGCTTGGGCAACGGTTCTTAGTCAGCTCGTTTCAGCGATTTTATGCATTATTTATAGCTATCGTAAAATTCCATACATGCGTTTGAAAAAGAAAGATATGCATTTTGATAGCGCGATTTTTAAAGAAATTTTTCGGATTGCATTTCCTTCTGCGTTACAAGGTTCGTTTATTTCGATTGGGAATATGGCAATTCAAGGCTTGATTAATAGTTTTGGCGCGACAGTCGTTGCAGCTTACACGGCAGCAAGTCGGATTGATTCGCTGACATACCAACCTGGAATTGCGTTCGGTGCGGCTTCTTCGATGTTCGCTGGCCAAAATATGGGAGCTGGCAAAATTGATCGGGTGAAACAAGGCTTTTGGTCTGGGATAAAAGTAGTGACCGTCGTCAGTTTAGTGTTAACTGTATTAGTACAGCTTTTTGCGCATCAATTTTTAACGTTATTTCTAGACAGCTCGGCGACTGAAGCTCTATCAATTGGAACGGGTTATTTGAAAATTGTATCGCTGTTTTACGTCGTCGTTGGGATTTTATTCGTTGTTCGCGAAACATTACGTGGGACTGGGGACGCGATTATTCCGCTTTGGATGGGAATTTTTGAATTGGTAGCGCGACTTGCTATCGGCTTTATTTTGGCACAATTTTTAGGTTATATGGGCTTGTGGTGGGCAACACCGGCGGCTTGGGTCAGCGCAACGATGCTCGGACTATGGCGCTATAAATCGGGCAAGTGGATGCGAAAAGCTGTTATCAAGAAGGAACTATAGTAGAATGGGAAGGAATAGAAAGTAAAAATAAAGGAGTAAGATAGATGATTATTAGAAAATTACCTCTGGATATGTGGGAAAAGGCTTCAGAAATAAGCGTTTTTCGTGAGCAGAAGCCATTTGTTGACTCTGTTGCTGATTCGTTGATGCGCATTGCTGGTGAGCCAGAGGATTCGAAACTGGTTTACAATCCATATGGCATATACTCAGAGAAGGAATTAGTCGGCTTTATTTTGTATACGTTTGAGGATGAATCAAAGGATAATCACTGGATTTCGGGCTTTGTGATAGATAAAGATTACCAACATCAAGGCTTAGGACGCCGCGCTTTGGAACAATTGGTTGATTTTGTATTTGTGAAAAATCCGGAGAGCATTGAAGTGAAGGTTGCCGTTTCCCCAGAAGACACGGTCGCGAAAAATCTGTTTGTATCGATTGGATTTAAAGACGCCGGATGGAAAAAAGAAAATCGCGAAGTTTTGTGCTTTAAGAACAAAAACCCACTGAGAAGCCCCATATTTATTTATAAACCAAAATAATATCCCCCTATTAGTTTTATTAAAATTGGCTAAAAAACGCATATATAAATAATTTCGTTGTATTCTGGTCGATTTTCTAGTAAAATAGAGGAATAGGGCTTATTAAGATTGGACGTGAAAAAAATGGCGGAAAGTATTAAAATTAATACCGAATATATTACACTTGGGCAACTGCTTCAAATGATGGATGTTATCTCAAGCGGCGGCATGGCGAAAGCTTTTTTAAGCGAAAACATGGTGTATATAAACGGAGAAGAAGATAATCGTCGCGGTCGTAAGTTACGAAACGGTGATGTAGTCTTAGTTCCTGGTGAGGGTAAAGTCCAGATCCAACAAGGCTGATCAAAGAAGGATAAGGGATTATATGCATTTAGAGAATCTAGTATTGCGCCAGTTTCGCAACTATAAAGAACAGGAACTGACATTTGATAACAAGGTCAACGTTTTTTTAGGCGAGAATGCGCAAGGTAAGACGAATCTTTTGGAAGCTATTTTATTACTCGCAGTTGCGAAATCACATCGGACGACGAACGATAAGGATTTCATCAGTTGGGACGCCGAATCTGCAAAAATTGAAGGTCGCGTCGAAAAACATGGGCAATCAGTTCCACTAGAGCTAACGCTGACACAAAAAGGCAAGAAAGCTAAGGTCAACCATTTAGAACAGAAGAAGCTAAGCCAATATGTCGGGAATTTGAATGTCGTCATGTTTGCCCCTGAAGATCTATCACTCGTAAAAGGTGCGCCGGGCGTGAGAAGGCGTTTTATCAACATGGAAATTGGCCAAATGCAGCCAGTTTACTTGCATGATTTGAGTCAGTATCAACGCATTTTGCAACAACGCAATCATTTTTTAAAGCAAGCGCAAATCAAGCGCAAACACGATCCAACCATGTGGCAAATTTTAACCGAGCAGTTTATCGAGGTTGCGGTGAAATTAACGAAGCGCCGGGCGGATTTTATCGAAAGGTTGGAGCAATTCGCGGTTCCAATCCATTTTGAGATTTCACGCGAGTTGGAGCAGTTGAAATTAGAATATAAGCCGTCTGTTGAGCTTGAGGGTTCAGATGCGGCGCAGTGGCAAGCGAATTTATATAAGAAAATGGAATCAATCGCTCAAAGAGAAATCGATCGAGGTGTTACGCTAATTGGCCCACATCGAGATGATCTCTTCTTTTATGTTAATGATCAAAATGTACAGGTGTTCGGTTCACAAGGCCAGCAACGGACGACAGCGCTTTCTGTAAAACTTGCAGAAATTGATTTGATTTTTGAGGAAACGGGCGAATATCCGGTTTTATTGCTGGATGATGTGCTCAGTGAGTTGGATGATTTCAGGCAATCTCATTTGTTGGCAGCGATCCAAGGCAAGGTGCAGACGTTTGTGACGACGACAAGTATCGACGGCATTGACCATGCAACGCTGAATGATGCGACGACATTTTGGGTGGAAAAAGGCACGGTAACGAAGAAATAGTATCAAAATATAGTTTTGTAAACGGATAAGAAAGCGCGGTGGATATTAGATGTCTGAGGAAAATATGACGAATGTGCAAGGAAATGCGGATGAGTATAGCGATGATCAGATTCAGGTCTTAGAAGGCTTAGAGGCTGTTCGTAAAAGACCGGGTATGTATATTGGTTCTACTAGTCAACGTGGTTTGCATCATCTGGTATGGGAAATTGTTGATAATAGTATCGATGAGGCATTGGCTGGATTCTGTTCGGAAATCGAAATCTCGATTGAGAAGGATAACAGCATCACGGTACGCGATAATGGTCGTGGAATTCCAACCGGGATCAACGAAAAAATAGGTCGCCCTACAGTTGAGGTTATCTTCACAGTATTGCATGCTGGTGGTAAGTTCGGCGGCGGTGGATACAAGGTTTCTGGTGGTTTGCATGGTGTTGGTGCGTCTGTAGTTAATGCTTTGTCAACGAGTCTAGAAGTACAAGTTCACCGTGACGGCACTCAGTTTTACCAACGTTTCGAGCGTGGAGATGTCGTAATGGACTTGGAAGAACGCGGCGAGTCTGATTATCGCGGAACAATTGTTCATTTTACGCCGGATCCAGAGATTTTTAAAGAAACGACGGACTTTGAGTATGACACGCTTAGAACTCGTACGCGAGAGCTTGCTTTCTTGAACCGCGGTTTGCAAATTTCGATTGAAGATAAGCGTGATGGCCAAGAGCGGCGCCAGGATTATCATTATGAAGGCGGAATCAAGTCTTATGTGGAGCATTTAAACCGTTCTAAAGAGGTCATTCATGATGAGCCTATCTACATTGAGGGTGAACGTGATGGCATCATGGTGGAAGTTTCGATGCAATACAATACTGGTTTTTCGAGCAATCTGATCTCATTCGCGAATAATATCCATACGTATGAAGGTGGAACGCATGAGTCAGGCTTTAAAACGGCTTTGACACGTGTTATTAATGATTATGCGCGCCGTAACAAGTTGTTCAAGGAAAGCGATGATAACTTGTCTGGTGAAGATGTGCGTGAAGGTCTGACAGCGATTATTTCGATCAAGCATCCTGATCCACAGTTTGAAGGTCAAACAAAAACGAAGCTTGGTAACTCCGAAGCACGTACAATCACGGATAAGCTGTTCTCTATGGCTTTAGATAAGTTCTTAATGGAAAACCCTACAGTCGCTAGAAAAATCGTCGACAAGGGCGTTGTGGCGAGCCGTGCGCGTCTTGCAGCGAAGCGAGCACGTGAAGTGGCACGTAAATCCAGTGGTCTTGAAATTTCGAGCCTACCGGGTAAATTGGCCGATTGTTCTTCGAGGAATCCTGCTATCAGCGAACTTTATATCGTAGAGGGTGACTCTGCCGGTGGTTCTGCTAAGCAAGGTCGTGACCGTTTATTCCAAGCGATACTTCCAATTCGTGGTAAAATTTTAAACGTGGAAAAAGCACGTTTAGATAAAATTTTGGCGAATGAGGAAATTCGGACGATTTTTACAGCAATGGGAACAGGCTTTGGTGGCGATTTTGATGTTGCGAAATCACGTTATCATAAATTGATTATTATGACCGATGCTGATGTCGATGGTGCGCATATTCGGACGTTGTTATTGACGTTATTTTATCGTTATATGCGTCCTTTGGTAGATGCTGGGTATATTTATATTGCACAACCCCCACTCTATCAGATTAAGCATGGTAAAACGCAGGAATATGTTTACAGTGATGACCAATTAGATGATTATTTGGCAACATTGGAAGCTGATACAAAATATGGCATTCAGCGTTATAAAGGTTTGGGTGAGATGAACCCTGAACAATTGTGGGATACGACAATGAATCCCGAACACCGTACATTGCTTCAAGTAAATATTGATGACGCGATTGCGGCAGATGAAACGTTTGAGATGCTTATGGGTGACAATGTAGAACCGCGTCGTAAATTCATTGAAGAGAATGCGCAGTACGTTAAAAACCTCGATGTCTAAGTCGCTCAGCGCACCAGCAAACGCTCACTTCCGTCGTTAAAAGTTCCGTTCCGATACTCACGTACACAAGTACGCTCCGTTTCGGTACTCGCTTTTGCCTAGGAATTAAGCATTTGCTGGCGCGCTGAGGTTTCCCGTTTCAAGTCGGGAAACTGCGAGATCAAGGGATTAGAGATTAAAAAATTAATTATATTTCCCGGGAAATAATGTGGGGAATACATATCATATGTGTTGTAATTTGAAGGAGGTTTCTTGAAAAATGTCAGAAACACCAGAGTCAAGAGTGACGGAAATCAATTTGAATAAAGAGATGCGTACTTCTTTCTTAGATTATGCGATGAGTGTTATTGTGGCTCGGGCTCTTCCAGATGTTAGAGATGGCTTGAAACCTGTGCATCGTCGGATTTTGTATGCGATGAATGATCTTGGTATGACGTCTGATAAGGCTTATAAGAAGTCGGCGCGTATTGTCGGCGAAGTTATCGGTAAGTATCATCCGCATGGTGATACGGCGGTTTATTTCACGATGGTTCGGATGGCGCAGGATTTTAGTTATCGGAATATGCTCGTTGATGGGCACGGCAACTTTGGTTCGGTCGATGGAGATATGGCGGCTGCGATGCGTTATACAGAAGCCAGAATGTCCAAAATTTCGATGGAGCTTTTGCGCGATATTAATAAAGATACAATTGATTATGTTGATAACTATGATGGTTCGGAGCGGGAGCCTAATATTTTGCCAGCTCGTTTTCCTAACTTGCTTGTCAATGGTTCGTCAGGGATTGCGGTTGGGATGGCGACAAATATTCCAACGCATCATCTTGGTGAGGTTATTGACGGTGTGCTTGCGCTGAGTAACAACCCTGATATCGAGATTCGTGAGTTGATGGAGTATATTCCTGGTCCTGATTTCCCTACTGCTGGGATGATTATGGGGCGTTCTGGAATTCGTCGTGCTTATGAAACGGGTCGTGGTTCGATCACGCTTCGTGCTCGTGTGGAGATTGAAACGAAGAGCAATGGCAAAGAGACAATCGTTATTACGGAGTTGCCGTATCAAGTCAATAAGGCGCGTCTACTTGAGCGTATTGCTGAGCTTGCTCGTGAGAAGAAAATTGATGGTATTACGTCTGCCAATGATGAGTCTGACCGTACAGGGATGCGCATGGTCATTGAGGTTCGTCGTGACGTTAGTGCCAGCGTTATTATTAATAACTTGTATAAAATGACAGCTCTCCAAACGACTTTTGGGATTAATATGTTGGCACTTGTTGCGAACCATCCAAAAGTGTTGAATTTGAAAGAGATTTTATACCATTATTTAGAGCATCAAAAAATCGTTATTCGCCGTCGTACGGAATTTGAACTGCGTAAAGCGGAGGCTCGCGCGCACATTCTAGAAGGTTTGCGAATTGCTCTTGATAACATTGATGCGGTTATAAAATTGATTCGGGCTTCAAAAACAGCAGATATTGCCAAAGAAGGTTTGATGACACAATTTAACCTTTCTGATAAACAAGCTCAAGCGATTTTGGATATGCGTTTGCAACGTTTAACTGGTTTGGAACGCGACAAAATTGAGGATGAATTTAATAGTTTGATGGCTCTGATTACGGATCTGAAAGCAATTTTAGGCGATGATGAGCGTATTTTAGAAATTATCCGTGAAGAATTGACGGAGATTAAAGAGAAATATGCAGACAAACGCCGTACGGAAATTTTGGCGGGTGATCTGGTAAGTTTGGAAGATGAGGATTTAATTCCAGAAGAGGAAGTCGCGATTACGCTTACGAATAAAGGCTATATCAAGCGTCTGCCGCTTTCGACTTATCGTAGTCAGCGCCGTGGTGGTCGTGGTGTGCAAGGAATGGGCACGCATGAAGATGATTTCGTGGAGCATCTTGTAGCTACGAGTACGCATGATACGCTGCTATTCTTTACGAATACAGGGAAAGTTTACCGCGCGAAAGGGTATGAAGTTCCTGAATATAGCCGTACTGCGAAAGGGATTCCGATTATCAACTTGCTTGGCATCGAGAGCCAGGAAAAAGTAAATGCCGTGATTAATCTGCGCGACTTTACGGATGATCAGTATCTGTTCTTTACAACGAAACTTGGCGTCGTGAAGCGTAGTACGTTGACGCAATTCGCGAAGATCCGTCAAAGTGGTTTACGTGCTGTAGAACTTCGTGAAAATGATGAATTGATCTCTGTTCAAATGACAGATGGTAGCAAAAAAATCATCATCGGAACGAAATTTGGCCAATCGATTTATTTTGAGGAGACCGATATTCGCGTCATGGGTCGTACAGCGGCTGGTGTGCGTGGTATTCGCCTTCGTGAAGATGATGAGGTTGTCGGCATGGAAATCCTTGAAGACGACGAGAAAGTGCTTGTCGTGACGGAGAACGGTTATGGGAAGCAAACGCTAGCTGCACAGTATCCGCTTCGTAATCGTGGTGGTATGGGTGTTAAAACCATCAACATCACGGAGAAAAACGGAAATCTTGTCGCTCTGAAAACGGTCACTGGTGAGGAAGACTTGATGCTGATGACTATCGGCGGCGTTCTGATTAGGTTCTCTGTTGGCGATATTTCTCAAACGGGCCGTAGCGCGATGGGTGTGAAACTGATTCGTCTGGATGATGATGAATTTGTAGCGACCGTTGCAAAAGTGCCGAAAGAAGAAGAGGAAGAATTCGTGGATGAAGAAGTATCCGAAAATGAAGTTACTCCTGCCGAAGAAGCACCAATAGAAAATACCGAAACGGATGGAACTGAAGAATAATAGATGGGAGCAATAAGTTTGATTCTGAGCTTATTGCTTTTTTTGTTGTGTGGATAACTTCAGAAATTAATCCAAAACTATTGTTATTCACATATGGATAAGTTAAAATAAGGGGTAGGATATTTTTAAAATCTTAAAAATCTGGATATGTGGATAACTTTTTTCGGATAACTATATAAAACCAATCATTATTAGCTTTGGTGAAAGCGGAGCAAATGTTGATGATATGCACAGGTCATGTGCCAAAATTTATTCGATTAGGAGATCGTGCTTCTTTGTGAGCTGATTTTTCCTAGAAAGGTGAGGGTAAAGAATGGAATTTGATACAATTGCTGCGATCTCAACACCGCCGGGCGAGGGAGCCATTGCTATTATTCGTTTGAGCGGTGATGAGGCGATTCAGATAGCGGATCGCATTTTTTGTGCGCAAAAATCGCTTAGCGCGGTCGAGAGTCATACGATTCATTATGGTCATATTGTGGATCCAAGCACGAAGGAGACGGTTGAGGAGGTCATGGCAACGGTTATGCGTGCGCCGCGGACGTTTACTCGGGAAGATGTGGTCGAGATTAATGCGCATGGTGGGATTGTTTCAGTGAATCGGGTGCTACAATTATTGCTTCGAAATGGGGCGAAATTGGCGGAACCTGGGGAATTTACGAAACGGGCCTTTTTGAATGGACGGATTGATTTGTCGCAAGCGGAGGCTGTGATGGATTTGATTCGTGCAAAAACGGATCGTGCGATGGGTGTCGCGTTGCAGCAGATGGACGGTAGTTTATCGCGTTTGATTCGCAATTTGAGACAGGAAATTTTAGATGCTTTGGCGCAAGTCGAGGTGAACATAGATTATCCGGAATACGACGATGTGGAAGAAATGACGCAGCGAATGTTGGTGGAGAAGGCGCAATTGGTGCGGGCGTCAGTGGAGCAGTTGTTATTGACGGCGCAGCAGGGTAAGATTTTGCGTGAGGGACTGGCGACGGCGATTATTGGTCGGCCAAACGTTGGGAAATCATCGCTTTTGAACCAGTTGATTCAGGAGGAAAAGGCGATCGTGACGGATATTGCGGGTACGACGCGGGATATTATTGAGGAGTATGTGAATGTTCGCGGGGTGCCGCTACGTTTGATTGATACGGCGGGGATTCGTGAGACGGAAGATATTGTTGAAAAAATTGGCGTGGAACGGTCGCGTAAAGCTTTGCTGGATGCGGATTTTATTTTGTTGGTGTTGAATCAAAATGAGCCGCTGAGTGTGGAAGATGAGGCGTTGTTTGAGGCGGTCGCGGGACATAATTTTGTAGTCGTTTTGAATAAGACGGATTTAGCGCAGGAGATTGATGTGGCGCGGGTTCGGGAGCTTGCTGGGGAGAATCCAGTGGTCGAGACGTCGCTTGTAAATGATGCGGGGTTGGCGCAACTTGAAATCGCGATTCGGGATTTATTTTTCGCGGGAGAAATTGATGCTGGGGACGCGACATATGTTTCGAATGCGCGTCATATTGCGCTTTTACATGAGGCGATTGGGGCAATTGAGGCGGTTATTGATGGCGTGGATGCCGGAATGCCAGTGGATATCGTTCAGATTGACATGACGCGGGCTTGGGATTTACTCGGAGAAATTATCGGTGAGTCGGTGCAAGATGAATTGCTCGATCAGCTATTTAACCAATTTTGTTTAGGAAAGTGATGTGTTGAAATATGCAAACTTATGATGCGGGACATTATGATGTAATCGTGGTCGGTGCGGGACATGCGGGCGTGGAAGCGGGCCTTGCGAGTGGTCGAATTGGCGCGAAAACGTTGATGTTGACGATTAATTTAGATATGGTGGCGTTCATGCCGTGTAATCCTTCTGTTGGCGGACCTGCGAAAGGTGTCGTTGTGCGCGAAATCGATGCGCTCGGCGGTGAAATGGGTCGAAATACGGATAAAACGCATATTCAAATGCGGATGCTTAACACTGGAAAAGGCCCTGCCGTTCGTGCTTTGCGCGCGCAATCGGATAAGTGGGATTATCAACACGAAATGAAGCACACGATTGAAAAAGAGGAAAATATCACGCTACGCCAGGGTTTGGTGGATCGGTTAGTTATAGAAGATGGTGTCTGTAAAGGCGTTATCACGAACAGCGGCGCGATTTATTATGCCAAAACTGTCGTGCTGACAACAGGGACATTTTCACGTGGTGAGATTATTGTTGGTGAACTGCGTTATTCTAGTGGTCCGAACAATCAGCAGCCATCGATCAAGCTTTCGGAGCACTTGGAGGAGCTAGGTTTTGAGTTGCGTCGTTTTAAAACGGGGACACCACCGCGTGTGAAGTCGAGTTCTATCGATTATTCGCAAACGGAAGAACAGCCTGGTGATGATGTTCCGCGTGCTTTTAGTTATGAGACGGTGGATTTCATTATGGATCAGTTGCCGTGTTGGTTGACGTACACAAACGCGGCGACACACCAAATTATTGAGAAAAACTTGCATCGCTCGCCGATGTTTACTGCGACTAAAAAAGGAACGGGTGCGCGTTATTGCCCGTCGATTGAGGATAAGATTGTGCGTTTTAGCGATAAGCCACGCCATCAAATTTTCCTAGAGCCTGAGGGTCGCAATACGGAAGAGGTTTACGTGCAAGGTTTGTCGACGAGTTTGCCAGAGGATGTGCAGCGTGAAATGTTGTCAACGATTCCTGGATTGGAAAACGTCGAAATGATGCGTGTTGGTTATGCGATTGAGTATGACGCGGTGATGCCGGAGCAATTGTGGCCGTCGCTTGAAACGAAACGAATCGAGAATTTATATACAGCTGGGCAATTGAACGGGACAAGTGGTTATGAAGAGGCGGCTGGGCAAGGCTTAATGGCTGGAATCAATGCGGCGCGCCGTGCTTCTGGAAAAGAGCCGGTTGTGCTTGGACGCGATCAAGGTTATATCGGCGTTCTCATTGATGATCTTGTGACCAAGGGAACCGATGAGCCGTACCGCTTGTTGACGTCGCGCGCGGAGTATCGCTTGTTGTTACGCCATGATAATGCGGATTTGCGTTTGACCGAGATTGGCCACGAAATTGGTCTAATCAGCGATGAACGTTATGCCCGTTTTGTAGCGAAACGTGAAGCTATTGAGGCTGAAAAACAACGATTGAAAACGACGCGTATCAAACCGACTGCGGCCGTACAGAAAATGTTGGTCGATATGGGTAGCACGGAGCTCAAGGATGGCGTTTTAGCAGCGGATTTCTTGAGACGTCCAGAGATTACGTATGATATTTTGATGGAGATTGTTCCACGTGAAACATCGCTAACCGCAGATATCGAGGAGCAGGTCGAAATTCAGATTAAATATGAAGGTTATATCGAGAAATCATTGAATCAAGTGGAAAAAATGAAGCATATGGAAGGCAAAAAAATTCCGGAGAACATTGATTATGATGCGATTGGCAGTTTGGCAACGGAGGCATTGGAGAAATTGAAGAAAATCCAGCCGCTTTCGATCGCCCAAGCTAGCCGTATTTCAGGTGTGAATCCCGCCGATATTTCCATCTTGTTAGTGTATATTGAGCAAGGCAAAATCGCAAAAACAAAGTGAGGGAAAAACGTGAATCCAGAACAGTTTAGAGAACAATTATTGCAAAAAGGGATCGAGTTATCTGATACGCAAATGGCGCAATTCGATCTGTATTTCAAGATGCTTGTCGAGTGGAATGAAAAAATGAATTTGACGGCCATTACAGAGCGTGATGAGGTTTATTTGAAGCATTTTTATGACTCGATTTCTGCGGCTTTTTATGTTGATTTTAAAGGTGTGGGGACGGTTTGTGATGTGGGGGCTGGCGCTGGGTTTCCGAGTATTCCAATCAAGATTTGTTTCCCTGATTTGGATGTTACGATTGTGGATTCGTTGCAGAAACGGATGACTTTTTTAGACGCGCTTGCAGCTGAATTGAAATTGGATAAGGTTCATTTTCACCATGCACGAGCGGAAGAGTTTGGTCAAAATAAGGCGTTTCGCGGTAGTTTTGACTTAGTTACAGCCCGTGCCGTAGCAAGGATGAGCGTGTTGACCGAACTTTGTTTACCGCTAGTCAAAAAGGGTGGATTTTTCTTGGCGATGAAAGGGATGCAGGCGGAGCAGGAGCTGAAAATTGGTGCCAAAGCGATTGCAACACTTGGCGGGAAAGTGAAGGACCATTACGCTTTCACATTACCAATCGAGGAAAGCGAGCGGAACTTATACTTGATCGAAAAAGTAAAAGAGACACCAAATAAGTATCCTCGCAAAGCTGGTACGCCAAACAAACAACCAATTGAATGAAAAGCGTATATTTATCAGCAAATTTCTGCTAAAATGGACAGAGTGGATAAAGTGAAATTCCAAACTATCGAACAACCGATTTTCGTAGATAATGCGCCGAACTTGGCGCGCAGACTTTAACGACGGAGATGAGCGTTTGTCGACAAACATTAGAAGGGATGATTTGATAATGCCTTTTTCGCGCTTATTCGGAAAGAAAGATAAGGAATATATTGAGATTGAAACGGAAGAAACCGTGGAGGAATTCATGCAACAAATCGTGGAACTTCCTGTCGCAGCTATTATTCCGAATCGCTATCAGCCTAGAACTGTCTTTGATGCGTCAAAAATTGAAGAATTAGCCAGAACAATCCGCATTCATGGCGTCATTCAGCCAATTGTTGTGCGTGAATATGAGCCCGAAAAATTCGAGATTATCGCTGGTGAACGCCGATTCCGCGCTGTTTCTTCATTGGAATGGGACACAATTCCTGCTATCGTTCAAAACCTTACGGATGATGAAGTAGCATCCATTGCCTTAATTGAAAATCTGCAACGTGAAGAGTTAACACCAATTGAAGAAGCAAAAGCGTATCAAAGTTTGCTAGACATGCAAGAAGTGACGCAAGAAGCATTAGCCCAACGTGTTGGTAAAAGTCAGTCCGCGATCGCTAATAAATTGCGTTTGCTAAGGTTGCCAGAAGCCGCCCAGCAAGCCGTTTTAGACAAGCAAATTTCGGAGCGTCATGGTCGGTCCTTACTCGTTTTGGAGACGGAAGAAAAGCAACTAGATGTTTTGGCGAAAATTATCGAGAACAAGTGGAATGTGAAAGAGACAGAGCAACATATCCAGACTTTACTTCCCGCCGAGCCAAAACCTAAAAAAGCAAAACCGAAGCGCCAAGCAATTAGTCGTGATGTTCGAATTGCTGTGAACACAATCAAGCAGTCCATCACGATGGTAAAAGATAACGGCATGGATTTACAGTTGGAAGAAGAAGAGTCGGATGATTACTATCAAATTACGATTCAAATTCCGAAGCAAAAAACCAAATAAGCGACCGAAAAACAGATTTCCAATGAGGATTTCTGTTTTTTTAATATAGTCGAAAGAAGAATTATATTTAACCGCGCAAGTAAGGTGCAATTTTTCATGAAAACCTATACAATGAAGGTAGAACGATGGATAAAGGAGGGGAGCGGTGCACTTTCAAGGTGTTACTGCGAATAATATGGCGAAAATAATTTTTGTAAGAGATGAACAAGATGAATTTCAAGCATATGATTTCCTACACAGTTTGATTAAAGAACAACCTTTAATGTCGACCCTTTTATTGCAAGGCCTGATGCAGCTAGAGAAAGCGGAAACGAGAAAATTAACAACGGGAAAACAGGTTTTACCGGAAGTTCATTTGACTATCGGCAAAAACCAGTCGTACTCGCTACAAACGAATAAAATCGAAACATCCGTTGATCAGCCGATTGAGGAAATGAAAGTCCACTTCAAAGATAAGAATTGCCGAATGCTTTATTTCACGGCTTTTTCGGACACGGAAACGTATTATTGCTTCGTAAAAGGCTATTTTAAAGATCGTAACCCGTTCAATGATAAAATGGGCGCGTATCGGGAAGAAGTGAAGCGGATATTCCTTCGTCGTTCGGAAGCGAGATTGAGCATTGGCAAGGATGATTATGAATTCGAAACGTTGAAGGAATTGGCGTGGGAGAACGAAGCGATTGTTCATTATTTGGATAGTTTCTCGGCGCGCTTAGGTCAGTTTATTTTTGCAAAACGTGTGAAAAAGAAATGGTCGCAGTTGGATCTGGGGCTGAAATCGGATTTGTCACCACTCGTAATTTCGCGATTGGAAGCAGGAGATCCGGATATGAGTGTTCGTATGTATCAAAAGGCGTGTGAAGTGCTGGACGTTTCGACGGATTTTACAGATGATCATTTGACGATTAGATGATTGCTAATAGTAAGGAATGGTTTCTGGCATGATCAGGAGCCATTTTTTAGTTTGAATTCATTAGAATAATTGTTATAGTAATAATAAATTAGGTAAAAATTTTAAATGAGAGTAATCGAGATATCAAGAATCTCCTGATTATCTCCCGAAAAAGATTAGATTCATAACTAGAGGAGGAGTAACATGCAGAACTTTGAATTAAAAAATGAATCTGTAATTTTAGAGTATAAAGAATCCAGAAAGCAGCTATCAAAGGATTTTTGGGAAACGTATTCTGCATTTGCAAATACGAAGGGTGGACTTGTAGTTCTAGGAGTAAAAGAGAAGAAACATGAAAATAGAATAGACTATCAAATTGTAGGTGTTGAAAATACAGAGAAAATAATTGCAGAATTATTTACAAGTTTGAATAACCCGCAAAAAGTAAACTATAACGTAATTAATGATGACAATGTTAGTACGCGTGAAATAGATGGGATGCACATCATTGAAGTCAGAGTCAATGAAGCTCCTACAACAAAGAAACCTGTGTATATTAATAATAATATAAAACATACATTTAAGAGATCTAATGAAGGAGACATGAAAGTTAGCGACACAGAATTAAGAAGTTTTTTGAGAAATGCGGAAGATGACTTGGATTCAGAGTTACTAAAGGGCTACACTATGGATGACTTAGATTACGAATCGATCGTCCGCTATAAAGATATAGTAGGAGAAAGAGATTTAGAAACAGATTATCTCACGCTGTCAAATGAAGAGTTTTTAATGACGATTGGGGCTATGCGAAGATACTATTAAGCTAAAACTTGGTGCACTTTTGTTTTTTGGAAAATATGAATCTATTATTGATAAGATGCCACATTTTCATCTGGATTATCAAAATAAGACGGCACAGACTGATTGGAGATGGATTGATAGAGTTGCAACTGGAGAATTGAAGTATCCCAATTTAAATCTGTTCAAATTTTATAATATTGTGTTGGAGAAGCTGAAGACAACGGTACTTGAAAGTTTCGAGTTAGATGAAAAGTTGTTGAGAAAAACGTCTAATGAGATTGATATTGCGCTTAGAGAAGCTTTGGCAAATTCGCTAATACACGCGGATTATTTTACAGATAGAGATATAAAAATTGAGGCTTACAATAACAATTATGAGTTTACCAATCCAGGTGAAATGAAAATCTCCGAGGAAGAATTCGCGCAAGGTGGGGACTCTCAACCTAGGAATCATACAATAGCGACATTATTTAGACGTGTTGGAATTTCTGAGCGTGCGGGTTCGGGTGGTCCTAAAATTTTTCAAGCAGCTATTAATAATAAATTTCGGAGCCCTGAGTTGAGGAGTGGCGGTGGTATGACTCAACTGAAAATTTGGAAAGTTGATTTAGTTGATGCGCATCCTGAATTAAATGCAAACGAGAAAACAGTACTTCGCTTCATTTCTAAGGAAGATGTTATCTCGATTTCGAAGTTAAAAACAACATTGGGTTTAAGTGAATACCACGCGAAAGTTACGCTCAACTCATTATTAAGCAAGGAGCTAATTTATAAAGAGGGGAATGGTAGATCAACTGTATACCGGTTACCAGACTCTAATTCCCAGAGAATCGCTAACTTGGAGCAGATGATAAGAGAAGTGCAAGATATGTACGTTCAAAATAATAAGAAATAGAAACGCACGTTCCTATTTGCTTGACTTTACCCATGAAAGCTACTAAAATAGAAGCTTCACGCAATGAAGGTGAAGAGGGGGAAATTGCTTTGAGTAAAACAATAACAGCGCAAGAAAGACAGGATTTTAAGACTATACCAATTGTCACGGCTTTTCTAATTGCAGGATTTATAGGCTTGTTTAGCGAAACAGCTTTAAATATGGCACTTACGGATTTAATTCGTGTTTTTGATGTAAGTTCAGCAACGATTCAATGGTTAACAACGGGATATTTGCTGACATTAGGTATTTTAGTACCGGTTTCAGGACTTTTATTACAATGGTTTACCACGCGAAAATTATTTTTTGCATCTGTTGGATTTTCGATAGTAGGGACGCTAATTGCAGCATTGGCACCGGATTTTGGTGTTTTGATGATCGCTCGGGTTATCCAAGCTATCGGAACAGGACTTTTACTACCATTAATGTTCAACACGATTCTGGTTATTTTTCCGGAGCACAAACGGGGATCTGCAATGGGGCTTATCGGACTTGTTATTATGTTCGCGCCTGCAGTGGGACCAACGATTTCAGGCCTAATTATTGAGAATTTAACATGGAACTGGATATTTTGGATTGCCTTACCGTTCTTAGTGTTCTCATTACTTTTCGGACTGCGTTATATGAAAAATGTATCTGAGGTTACAAAGCCGCGGATTGATATTTTGTCGATTGTTTTGTCGACGCTTGGTTTCGGGGGTATTGTGTACGGCTTTAGTAGCGCTGGTGAAAGTGGCTGGGGCAGTGCGCTTGTGATTACAATGATGATTGTCGGCATAGTTAGTTTGGGCTTATTTACTTGGCGCCAACTCACGATGGATCAGCCGATGATGGATTTGCGCGTTTTCAAATTTCCGATGTTTACGCTTGGATTATTGATTGTTTTCATCGCATTCATGATTATCCTATCAACAATGATTTTATTGCCACTCTATTTGCAAACAGGACTGGCTTTAGCGGCATTTTCAGCAGGATTAGTACTTTTGCCAGGTGGAGTCATAAATGGCTTGCTATCACCGGTTACAGGCCGTCTATTCGATGCATTCGGTGCGCGCGTGCTTGTTGTTCCAGGATTTATCGTATCCGTCGTGGCTTTATGGTTCTTAACGCAAATCACACTTGAAACAACGGCCGTTACAATCATTATCTTGCATAGCGCGCTCATGATTGGCGTATGTATGATCATGATGCCAGCACAAACAAACGGCTTAAACCAGCTGCCACCAAAAATGTATCCAGATGGTACGGCGATCATGAATACGCTACAACAGGTTTCAGGCGCAATTGGTACAGCGGTGGCAATCACGATTATGTCAGCAGGTCAAAAAACATATATGGCCGCAGTGACGAATCCAGGGCCACAAGACTTAGCTGCATCGCTTGTTGAAGGTTCGCGTAATGCGTTTACGTTTGGCCTCGTGATGGCGATTATCGGTCTAGTTATATCACTATTTCTTCGCAAAAAAGCATAAAAAAGGAGCCGTGTCGATGAATTTTAGACGCGGCTTTTGTGTATAATGAAATTTATTTTCGCATAAAGTAAGACTTAACCTTATTTTTTTGATAGAATAGAGAAGGAGAAGTATAACGAAACGAAGCATTTGTCGACGCATGGAAGTTCGGCGATTAATCACGTGGAATGCGTTTATCTGCGTCTTAGTGCTATAAATATGTGAGGGTTGGTGAAATAGATTGAGCAAAGTGATCGCACTGGCAAATCAAAAAGGTGGCGTAGGCAAGACGACGACATCTGTTAACTTAAGTTCTAGTCTTGCATTTCTAGGTAAAAAAGTACTGCTTGTGGACATCGATCCTCAAGGGAATGCGTCGAGCGGAGTTGGCATCAATAAAGGTGAGATCGAGCATTGTATCTATGATGTGCTTGTGGATGACGTTGCACTCAAAGATGTTATTAAACCAACTGCGATGGAAACGTTACAAGTGGTTCCTGCTACGATTCAACTTGCTGGAGCAGAGGTTGAGCTTGTTCCTGCAATATCACGTGAAATTCGTCTGAAAAAGGCGATCGACTCTGTTCGCGACGACTATGATTATGTGATTATTGATTGTCCGCCATCCCTAGGACTGCTTACGCTAAATGCGCTTACTGCCTCTGATACGGTTTTAATTCCAGTTCAGTGTGAGTATTACGCGCTAGAAGGCTTAAGCCAACTATTAAATACCATTCGGATTGTCCAAAAGCATCTGAATGAAGACTTACAAATCGAAGGAGTATTGCTGACAATGCTAGATGCTAGAACCAATTTGGGCATTCAAGTTATTGATGAAGTGAAGAAATACTTCCAAAATAAAGTGTTTGAAACAATTATTCCGCGTAACATTCGTTTGAGTGAAGCGCCAAGTCACGGCAAACCGATTATTTTATACGATGATAAATCCCGTGGTTCTGAGGTTTACGTAGATCTTGCAAAGGAAGTGATTGCTCATGGCTAAAGGATTAGGAAAAGGAATTAGCGCGCTGTTCAACAATGTCGATCAGAATGAGGAAGCTGTACAAAGCATCCCTGTTAGCGAAATTCGCCCGAATCCATATCAACCACGTAAAACATTCGATCCTACAGCACTTCGCGAATTACGCGATTCTATCAAGCTTCACGGTATTTTGCAACCAGTTATCTTACGTCGATCAGAGGCGAAAGGGTATGAACTGGTTGTCGGCGAACGCAGATTCCGTGCAGCGAAAGAAGCCGGATTAGAGGCAATTCCAGCTGTTGTACGTACGTTAGATGACCGCGAAATGATGGAGTTAGCAGTTTTGGAGAATTTACAGCGTGAGGATTTATCGGTGCTTGAAGAAGCGGAATCCTATGATTTACTAATGAAGAACTTGGATATGACGCAAGCAAAATTGGCTGATCGTCTAGGTAAAAGCCGTCCTTATATCGCGAACATGGTACGTTTACTTTCATTGCCAGCAGAAGTTCAGGTGATGCTCCGTGATGGTTCGTTATCGATGGGACATGCGCGTGCCTTACTCGGATTGAAAGATAAGAAGAACATCAAACCAGTTGCTAAAAAGGCTGTGGCAGAAGGCTTGACGGTTCGCCAATTGGAGAAATTAGTTGGGGATTTGAATAACAATGTTTCACGTGAAACACCTAAAAAACAGGATAAAATCCCAGTTTTTATCAAAGAGAGTGAATCACAATTACGTGATAAATTCGGAACAGCAGTTTCTATTAAGCGTCATGACAACAAAGGTAAAATTGAGATTGAATTTTTATCTGAGGATGATTTGGGGCGTATTTTAGAAATTTTAGACGTTCAGTTTGATGAGGATTAAGGCGTATGGAACAGACTTTTAATTTAAATGATATTGTCGAAATGAAGAAGCAGCATCCGTGTGGTACCAATCGTTGGCGTATTATTCGACTAGGTATGGATATTCGGATTAAGTGCGAAGGTTGCGGACACAGTGTGATGATTCCAAGACGCGAGTTCACGAAGAAAGTGAAGCGGGTTTTGGAGAGAGCTGAGTAAATAAAAGCGTTGAATGAGTAGCCTGAGCGGTTCATTCAACGCTTTTATTATGCAACGGAAGTAATAACAATGCTAATTCCAAGCATGAGAACCGCGCTTGTTAAGACGCCGCCAAGAATGTAACACTTTTGAGTAAAATTTAGCAATGCTACCGCTAAAAAGGAGAGAGCAAGTAGGATTTGAATCCAAATAGGGTAAGCAAAGCCTTCTTGTGTTTGAATAATGCTATACGTTATATTTATAAAGAGGATAGCGTATACAACTAGAAAAATACTGGAGATTATTTTGGAAATAGTTATTTTCATAGCTGTTTCATCCTTTCTTTTTATGTATTACTGTTCAAAGTATAGTACTATAACATTTAATCCATGTCAAATTTATGTAAAAACTAGTTATTTTGTATATATTTATTCAAAAAGTCATTTAAAATTAAACCACGAAAAACCAAGACACTACCGACTTTCAGGTAGCTATCTTGGCTTTCTCTAATGAAAATATTACTTTCCACCAAACAAATCTTTAATTCCACTTACGATATTTCCAACATCACCAAGCGATTCTGTGACGTTTGCGTTTTCTGTTACTTGGTCAACGAGGCCGCCAGCTTGTTCGCTAATTTGGCCTGTGATTTCTTCGGGATTGATTTGTTCTGTTAAGTTTTGTGCTTGTTCTGTGAGATCTGTTGCGCCGCCTGTTACTTGATCGACGACGTCACCTGCACCGCCGAGTAAATCTGTTACTTTTTCTGTTGCCATATCTTTCAAAAAATCGAATAAAGCCATACTATCGTCTCCTTTTGTGCGATTTTCATAGACTGCGGTTCCCAAAAAGTACGCAAAAAAGACCTTACGTAAGAAACGTAAGGTCTCGCAAACAATGATATCATTGCTAGTAGAGCCGGGGTTGCCCCGTACTGACGACTCTACTATTACTGCTACTCCCCTTATCGGGAACGAGAATATGAATTATCTTTAGAATAGCATGATTTCACGCCAAGTGCAAGGTCATCCTTATTTTGTTAATTTGAAAGAGCCCATTGTTTTGAAGTCATACGTAACGATGGAGTTATCGCCAGCGAATGATTGAACGGATAGATTGGTTCCAGATCCGGACAGGAATGCGCGTAGGTTTGTTGCTGTGTAGATTGCGTCTGTTGTTTTTGTGCCTAGCGTTAGTGTTTGTGGTGTGTTGAATTGCACGAGACTACCTGCGCTTACGCTGAAAATGTTACCTTTTGCATTGTTTGATTTCAAGTTTACGTTGGCTACATCTTTAAAATCAATCACGGATTTAGCTGTTTTGATTAGTTGTGTTGATTTAGCGCCGCCATTTAGGGGTGACAGTTGTGTGGATAAAAATCGAATAAAGTATGAACGAATACGATTGATTACGCTTTCTTAGTTATATTTATTCTTTTTGAATCAAAGGTAGGTGACCAGGCGTATTTATGGGTATACGATCATACTTTTTTGAATGGGTGATTGGCGATGAATTGGGATTTGTAAGCGCAAATAGTTGTTTTCCGAGCATATGTTTTGTAGAATGGAGTTAGTATTACTTTATAATAATTATAAAAACGGAGGTATGTGTGTATGACAAAAAAACTAACAACAAACCAAGGTGTTCCAATCGGTGATAATCAGAATTCAATGACGGCTGGGCATCGTGGTCCTACATTATTGGAAGATTACGTGTTAATCGAGAAGCTAGCCCATTTTGATCGTGAACGTGTTCCGGAACGTGTCGTACATGCTCGTGGAATCGGTGCGCATGGCGTATTTACAGTTAAGAATAGTATGAAGAAATACACGAAAGCTGCATTTTTACAAGAAGAAGGGCAAGAGACAGAGGTTTTCGCTCGTTTTTCTACTGTAATTCATGGCTTACATTCTCCTGAAACGTTGCGTGATCCACGTGGTTTTGCGGTTAAATTTTACACGGAAGAGGGAAATTACGATTTTGTTGGTAATAACTTGCCTGTATTCTTTATTCGTGATGCGATTAAATTCCCGGATGTTATTCATTCTTTGAAGCCAGATCCAAGTACAAATATGCAAGATGCGAACCGTTATTGGGACTTTTTCAGCTTGACTCCTGAGGCTACGACGATGATTACATACCTATTTAGTGATGAGGGTATTCCTGCTTCGTTCCGCCAAATTCGTGGTTCGAGTGTTCATGCTTTTAAATGGACAAATGAAGAGGGCAAAACGGTTTACATCAAAATGCGTTGGGTGCCAAAAGAGGGTATCGTGAACCTTTCGACGGACCAAGCGGCGCAAATCCAAGCGAAAGAGTTTAGCCATGCGACTCGCGATCTTTATGAAGCGATTGAAAACGGTGATTTCCCTGAGTGGGAGCTTTACATTCAAGTGCTTGACCCTGCTGACATCGATAACTATGATTTCAACCCGCTTGATGCGACGAAAGATTGGTTTGAGGATGTTTTCCCGTATGAGCACGTTGGGACAATGGTGTTGAATCGCAATCCGGAGAACATTTTTGCGGAAACGGAATCGGTTGGTTTCAATCCTGGCGTACTTGTACCTGGAATTTTGCCGTCGGAGGATCGTATGTTGCAAGGTCGTCTGTTCTCGTATTCGGATACGCAGCGTCACCGCGTTGGTCCGAACTACTTGCAATTGCCGATTAATAGTCCAAAAGTGGATGTGAATAACAATCAGCGTGATGGCGCTATGCCGTTCAAGCAGCAAACGAGCTCGATTAACTATGAGCCAAATAGTTATGATACGACGCCAAAAGAGACGCCACGTTATGTGGAAGATGAGCAAGATTTGATTGCTGGTAAAGTTGGTCGTTTGGAGCAAGAGAAACCGAATAACTTTGGCCATGCGCGCGAAGTTTGGAACCGTTATTCTGACGGCGAACGTGATGCGCTAGTGAACAATATTGTTGGTGATTGGGAAGGCGTTCGTGAGGATATCAAAATCCGTAACCTGCGCAATTTCTATCAAGTGGAGCCGGTATTTGCAGAACGCGTAGCAAAAGGAACTGGTGTTGAATTGGAGAAACATATTGCTGATTTGAAATAATATAGGATGGACCGATGGGGCGTGATGCTCTGTCGGTTTTTTTGGCTCTATGTCAATTGTTGGGGTGAAATATCGAGAGGTATGAGCTAGGAATTCAACAGCGCATGCCTTTTTTAGCCTACATAAATATCAAAATATTCGATGAATTGATATGCAAGTATCTTGGCACGGAATCATGCAGAGTTTTGATAACCATAAGACGCACGATTTGTATGTAGGGCTATCGCAAGCCTGTGGATAGAATATGAGAAACTATGTAAATAATCAATTTGTAGATACTGATTGGTTACCTCTTACACTAAAAGTTGGCTTTACAGCATTTGCGAACTCGGTTTCTGGATATCGCAGATTTGGGAATAAAGTGTTGTTATGAAGGTAAGGCATTCTATATCATTACGGCGGATAAACATTTGGAGTTGAAAAAATAGTAATAGAAGCTCTCGATTTAAGTTTATCGGGAGCTTTTTTTATTGTTCATGGGATGCGTATGTTATAATTATTGGCATGGAATACTAAATTTAGGGAGATGGGGGCGAGAAGTCAAATATGGATGTGAAATATAGAGAGGGCGAATGGGATAAGTCTGAAAATGCACTTAAATCATTGATTGGCCTAGGCTGGGGAAAAGGTGTTACAGATCATTTAAAGAAAATAAATAAAAATTTTGAAGATATACAGCGCGACATCCAGAAGGATGATAGCGATGGTGTTATTTCTTTCTCTTTTACAGATAAAGAAAGCACGTATCAGAGTATGTTTGAAAAAATGGAAGTGCTTCACGATTATGCAAGTAATGCAGGGGGCATGGTTGAACGAGTCATTGATGAGCCATTTTATAAAGATATTGATAAATTCGTGGAAAAAATGGAAGGCTTATCTATTGAAAACTATGAGACTAAAAACACCATTGGCGCAACACAGATTATTTCAACCGGCGCCTATAATTATGGCATGAGTCCAGCAACAACAGAAGTCAAAAAAGATAAGATTAATTTGAAAGACATCATGGCAGGTGATAATTTTTTTGCTGATAATTTGAAAGCACAATTTGCCGAGTATAGTAAACAAAATCCAGACCAAAAGTTTACATATGATCAGTATCAATCGGCGGTATCCAGTTCTCGTGCGTTTGAGTATAATTCGATTCGAGACGACCAACAAAACACAGAGTTTTGGCGAGATATTGGTATTGCAGTAGTCATAATTGGGGTCAGTATTTTGTGCCCACCGGCAGGATTGGCACTCGGAGTTGCCTATGGGACACTAGAATTAAGTAGTGCGGCATCCGGAAAAGACTGGCTGACAGGTCGCGAAATGGATGGCGGAGAGCGAGCAACACGCGGAGCTTTTGCATTACTGGATGTTATACCAGGTGTGAAAGGAATCCGAGCATTTAGCCAAGCAACAAAAGCTGGTGGGCTGGCATTAGATGCCGCTCAAGTGGGCAGTAAGCTAACCCTAAAACAGACAGCTAAACAAGGAATTTCTAATATTGATTCGATGGGAAAACAAGCTTTGCGTGAAAGTGCAGAGCGGATGCGAAATGTTCCGAGAGTATTGGGGGATGTAGCAAGTTCAACAAAAAATACTTTGCAAGAAGGTGTGACCGCCCTGAAGAAAAGAACGACGAATTTCGGAGATAACATCCGAAATTTGAATTTTGGCGGGGAGCGCATAGTTGCGGAGGGATTTGGAACTGTAAGCACTAGTTTTCTTAAAAATACGGACAATGTTGCATCCAATGCTGGTAGGGCAGTGCGGGAATCGGCCGAGAAACTTGCTGATGTGCCTAAGGTTAAAGAAGTTACGTATGGTGAGCACATCATTAAAGGAAAAGGCGGCAGGAAAGAACTCGCGCCAAATACACGATACGTAACGGAAGACGGATATAAATATACAACAGATGACTTGGGGCGAGTTATAGACGTTGATGCGAGTAGCCTCATTCTGAAAACAGCAGATAGGAACGAAGGGATGCAACGTATTGCAGGCCGTGAATATAGGTTACCGGATGACGATGGGGGGCACCTTATCGGAAGTCAGTTTAATGGACCTGGTGATATTGATAATTTGGTAGCTCAAAATAGCCAAATAAATCGTTCAGGTGGTACTTGGTATAACATGGAGAAACAGTGGGCCAATGCACTGAAAGAGATACCTCCTAAAAAAGTTACTGTCAAAATAACGCCGCGATATTCAGGTGACTCTTTGAGACCTGATAGATTCCAGGTTTTTTATGAAATAGAAGGTAAGGGTATGTTCAAGAAAATAATTAAAAATCAGGCAGGTGGTTAATGTGACTATGGAACAAGAAATGAATAATAAATACAGAGAAATTGCAGAAAAGGTAAATGAAATGATTCCAGAAAGATGGGAAACTTTCCATTTCTATGCTCAAATTTCGGAATCAGGTGGAGGCACTTACTTCTATTATAATGAAGAAGAGAACTTAAATGAGTTTAAATATAGTTTGGAAATTCCTTTTAAGTATAAAATCAATACTGAAAAGTTTGATGATAATGAGATGGAATTATATGATTTAAGTGAGGCTCTTCGTTTAGTATTCGAAAAATATGAGCAAGAACTTTGGTATTCGTTTACAATGAGCTTAACGAGCGCTGGCAAATTGAATGTACATTATGATTATACAGATTGGGCGAGTACAGACTATGATTTTTCAGATCAAATGATTATTTGGAAATATAAATACTTAAACGAAAAACCGCAGGACGAGAAATTACAAGGAATAATTGAAAAGTATTTAGCTGAATATCCAAATAACCCAATTTAACGAATAGATTTCTTTAAAGTAAGTTTGCAATGGAGCCCTCGAATTAATTTGAGGCTGCTGAAAAACTAAGCATTTTTTGCATAAATCAGAGCGAAGCCAAATAAATAAGGTTTCTATCCAATAATTCGGATAGAAACCTTATTTATTTTCATCTATTAATGTCATAATTCTTTTCATATTCACTGCGAATAGCGTAGTCGCCGCTTGTATATTCATGCCCAATAACCCGTCACTTTTACTGGTCGAAAAACCGTGACTGTTTTTAATCTCACTATTTTTAGCCTCAATCATGTATCGATTTCTAGCAAGGGTTTTAAATTCCTCTGTATTCTCAAAATTTATTTGTTTTTGATGGAGGTCTGATTTTATGGAAATAGAATAGGTTTTTGATTTGGCTTCGGTTTTATAACAGCCCTCACGCAAGGGGCAAACCTTACATTTTTCTATCGCAAAGTAATACGTTGTCCTCTGATTCTTCTTCTGATTTTTCTTCCCTTGTCTCGCTTTCCTAATTGCCATTTCTCCTGCTGGACAGACCATCCTATCTGCATCTTTATTAAACTCAAAGCCATCGGCTTCTTTTCGTCCACCTTTAGAAACACTTGGATTCAGCTTCGCTACAAGCGTGATATCCTTTTCTTCTACATAGGTAAGATTGTCTAAGCTGCATCACCTAAAATCGTTTGAACGTTCACACCATTGGCTTTCGATTTTTCAACCAAATCCGATAGATACTTTCCATCTGACTTCTCGCCAGTCGTAACAACAGCAGCAGTCACAAGTCGATTATCATCCATTGCGATATGCGTTTTGTAGCCAAAGAAAGAAGTGTCAGAAGTCTTATGTCCAATCCGAGCATCCTGATCAACAAGGCTTTTCCGATGTTCTAAATCGTCACTAATTGTTTCCTCTAATAGATTCATACTCTCTTGAATACTAGCGACAGCCACCAATGTAGACTGCTCTTTCAGTTGGTGGAGTAAGGCATTGGAATAAGCTAATTCCTGTTCCCATTCAGAACCGTTATATTTTGGTGGCATTTTATCTTTCATGGATGCGTCTATTTGATACACTTTCTTGCGAAGATTTTTAGAACGGTCGCGTAAAATTTCAATGGGTGATTTAGCATTGTAGGCAGATTTCGTATGGGTCACATCCACAATAATCGTCGTCGATTTCATTAATCCTAGCTGACTAGCAATATCAATCGATTTCCCGATAAGCATATCTAAGAGCGTTTCGTCTTTCAAACGCAAGCGACGAAACTTGGTTAGTGTACTAGAGTGAATCACATTGGCTTCTGGAGCAATACCTAGAAAATATTTGAAGGACAAGTCGGTGTGTGCTCGTGCAACTAAATCACGATCTGAAAGATCGTAGATCACTTTCAGTAAAAGGTATTTAAACATTTGAATAGGGCTAACAGCGTTTCGTCCATCATCTAAACAATAGTTTTCTCGTACTTCATCCACAATAAATGAAAAATCAACAAGATTATTCAACTTACGAAGGAAGTGATCTTCCTTCACTAAAATATCATACAACTCTGAATAGGGACTTACATCTAATTCATCCTGAAAATGTAACATCGCTTTTACCACCCATCTTTTTTCTATACCTATTATCTCAGATTTGGGCCATAAAGTCCTTATAAAAAAGAAAAACTATAGAAAACGATGCAAATCGTTTTCTACAGTTCATGCGATACACTTTTTCAGCAGCCTCAATTAATTTTCGGGGGTTTTTATTTTTAAGACTTTTTAAATTTCCTGAATTGTATAATTAAGTGAGACACAAAAAAGAGACATGCTATGATACACTCAATGAAACCGACAAAAGTCCACAAAGGAGTGTATCAAACATGTCTTATCACCATCTTACCAGAAATGAACTTATTTTTATAGAGGAATACACCAACAGCGGATTTTCCGCCCGTCATATTGCTCAAAAATTAGGGCGTAGTAAGGAATGCATTTATCGCATTCTCCGGCAGTTACAGGCTGGTCTTTCCGCTCCGGCTATTTTCTTACAGTACCAACGCAACAAGAAAAAATGTGGACGTAAGCCTATTTCACTCGATTCAGAAACGAAAGCACTTGTGAAGGAGCGTATTGGACTTGGTTGGACACCGGATACCATTGCTAGCCCCAAGCCTACGGCTAATACCAAACCTTTTCCGTGTTCGATGAAAACCTTGTATCGCATGTTTTCCGAAGGCATATTTGACAAAAAACAGTTGCCTATGAAAGGGAAACGCAAACCAAACGGGCATCAGGAGAAGCGAGGAAAAGAGGCCTTTAAACGTCGGTTGGGAGACAGAGCAGTTGCTTTTCCTGGTTTCGACACAGAGTTTGGGCACCTTGAAGGCGATACGATTGTCGGAAAAGATCATAAAAGTGCGCTGATTACACTGGTGGAACGGACATCTAAAGCCATCATTGTGTTGAAAGTCATTAGTCGGAAAGCTGTCTCCATCGAAGAGGCTTTGCATCAATGGTTGTCTGGCTTCCCTTCCCATTTTTTTAAATCCATCACCTTTGACAACGGAAAGGAATTCTCTAGGTGGAAGCAGACGGCTAATCAGCATGACATGGCTATCTTCTTTGCCGATGCAGGGAAACCTTGTCAACGTCCACTCAATGAGAATTCCAACGGGTTTCTTCGAAGAAACGGCTTGCCTAAACAAATGGATTTTGACACGATTTCTCAACAGGAAGTCAACGAGATTATTGCGGCTCGAAATAATTTACCTAGAAAATCGCTGGACTATTTGACACCCATTGAGTGTTTTCTGCAGCATGCCGATGTGTCTCGCTTAATTTGACAAATAAGATAGTGAGAAAATACGGGCGCGGTTGATTGAGAATCGGAATGAGACGGAGAAATATATTCATGAGATTGAGTTGATGAGTATTTATTTTCCGGATGATTTGGAGAAGGTGAAGTTGATTGTGTCGACGTTTAATTATAGCAATAAATATTTAAGCACGATGGAACATGAGCTTTTGGTCGGGGATTCGAATGGGTTTCGCAAGGAGTTGGATAGTTATAATGCGGTCGTGAAGCGGTTAGTGCAGGTGATGGACGAGCTGTCGATTGATATGTTGGGGAGTATGAATGCGGAGATTAACAAGTTGAATGATATCGGAAATACGGTTTAGATGGTGTGTGGTAAATTCTTGTGTCTTTTTAGTCGGAAAACCTTTATAATGGAGACATGAGTGTAATATAAAATGAGGAAAGCGACTGAGCTTTTCGATCAAAGGAGTTCATTTAAATGGCATTAACAGCTGGTATTGTTGGTCTTCCGAACGTTGGGAAATCGACACTTTTTAACGCAATTACGAAATCAAAAGTGGAAGCGGCAAACTATCCTTTCGCGACGATTGAACCGAATATGGGAATTGTTGAGGTTCCTGATGCGCGTCTGAACAAATTGACGGAGCTTGTGAAACCGAAGAAAACAGTACCGACAACATTCGAATTTACGGATATTGCAGGGATTGTGAAAGGCGCGAGTAAAGGTGAGGGGCTTGGTAACCAGTTCTTATCTCACATTCGCCAAGTGGACGCGATTTGTCACGTAACGCGTTGTTTTGAAGATGAAAACATTACGCACGTGGAAGGTCGTATTGACCCGCTTGATGATATCGCGGTAATTAATCTGGAGCTTATTTTGGCGGATTTAGAGACGGTTGATAAGCGTATTAGCCGTGTTGAGAAGCTGGCAACGAAGCAAAAAGATAAAGATGCGATCGCGGAATATAACGTTCTTTTGAAGTTGAAAGAGGCTTTGGAGAATGATAAACCGGCACGTTCGATTGAGTTTAATGAAGATGAGGATAAAATTGTTCGTGGATTGTTCTTATTAACTCGCAAACCGGTATTATACGTAGCGAACGTTGCTGAGGATGAGGTTAGCGACCCAGAGAACAATAAATATGTGCAACAAGTACGTGAATTCGCAGCTTCTGAAGGTTCTGAGGTTATTGTTATCTGCGCGCGTGCGGAGGAAGAAATTGCTGAGTTGGATGATGAAGATAAAGCGGAATTCTTGGAAGCACTTGGAATTGAAGAGTCTGGCCTGGATCAATTGATTCGTGCGGCGTATACGCTACTTGGCTTGTCGACTTACTTTACGGCTGGTGTTCAGGAAGTTCGCGCTTGGACGTTCCGCAATGGCATGAAGGCTCCAGCGTGTGCCGGCGTTATTCACACCGATTTCGAACGTGGCTTTATCCGTGCCGAAGTGGTTTCGTATGATGATTTGTTAGAGCATGGTTCTGAACAAGCTGCAAAAGTGGCTGGGAGACTGCGCTCGGAAGGTAAAGAGTACGTGATGAAAGATGGAGATGTCGTTCATTTCTTGTTTAACGTATAGATTTGTATAAGAAGAGGCTAGGAATCGAAATTCCTAGCCTCTTTGTTTAATTTTTAAATAGAAAATCCAAAATAATATCACCAATCCGCCGATTCTCTCCTTGGTAGGGGAAGGAGTGGATTTGTATTGCTGGATTGAAGTTGAGTTCAATCACAGCATAAGGGCCGTTTGGGATTGTTTCACGTGAAACAATGATGTCAACACCGCAAAGATTCGCGTCAACGGCTTTGGCACATTTAATCGCTAACTCTTGATAGTAGGGATGAATCAGATCAGTAACGTCGATGCTGTCACCGCCAGTACTTATATTCGAGTTTTCGCGTAGATACACGATTTGGCCTTCATCGGGAACATCCGACATGCTGAATCCTTGCATGGAGAGCATGAGCGTTTCTTCTGGGCCTTTTTGGATTATTTCTAAAGGTTTGAGATGATCGGTACCGCGCAATGGATCTAAATTCTTTTCATCGATGAGTTCGGCAATAGTACGAGTACCGTCACCTGTGATATTGGCTGGCACGCGTTTTAGGATACCCGCGATTTTGCCGTCGATAACTAGGAAGCGGTATTCATCACCGGGAATATAGGTTTCGATGATGACGGAAGAATCGTAGCTAAAAGCGATTTTTAGAGCTTCCTCGTAGTTTTCCTGGGTGAATCCATCTTTGAAAATACTTATTCCGATGCCAAAATTGGTTGACTTAGGCTTGATGACGATTGGTTTGTCAGCGAATAGTTCGAAGTTATCGCGCGCAATCTCGATATTTGAAAAATTCTGACCTTGTGGTACTTCGATGTTATGCTCGGCTAGAATTTGTTTCGTGACGACTTTATTTTCCATGATAAGAGCGCTAATATAGCTGTCGCGTGCGGTTTTTGTTGCTTGTTTGATATATTCGACTTGATTTCCTTTTTCGAGACGAATGAAGTTTTCTTCGCGGTCTAGAAGTTCAATCGATAATCCTTTTGTTACCGCGGACTTCAAAACGATTTGGGTTGAGAGTTCCATATCTTCGTAGCCTATGAGCTTGTAAGCGTTTTGCAAGCTTTTTTCTAGGTAGATTTTCGCTTTTTCAAGGTTGAAGGATACGAATGATTCGGATGTTGTTGTGATTTGTGACGCGATTGTTTTCTCTGGTTGTTTGCTGATATCGCGTTGTGCGTCGATGATACTTTGGAAATCGGTTGTATCAGTTAGTTTTGTGACGTGTTCCATTTCGGTTAGGAGTTTTTCAACTGCTTGATCGAATGGGATTTCTGTGCCGTTAACGTATATATTTGGTTTGTTCAAGCCGTTACTCGCGATTCGTTCTTCGTTTTGATCGGATTGTTCTTGCTGTATTTTGTCAAAAGCAGTGCTCTCGGTTAATAGGCCTGTGACTAGGAGTAGTTGGATAAAATGCAGTGTCTCTTTCGTGATGCCGTTTGGGTCGAATGGGTTTAGGTCCAATGAGCGGATCTCGATGTATTCGACGCCAGCTTTTGCAAGGCTTTTTAGTGATTGATCGGTATGGGCGTTTTTCAACCGAATGGGGTTGTAGAGTTCGCGCATACTGTCGATTTTACCTTGGTCAATCCACGACTCGATGCTTGAGATATAGCCGTCAAAGCTGTCGTAGTCGATGTGGAGGGAGCATTTATTTTTATACCCGGCGTGACTGTTGCGCAACGAGATACCGTTGTTAAGCGCAAGGTCGGATGTTTCACGTGAAACTTCATTGTCGGGAGTTTTATTCAGAAAATTTGGCAGATAAACAGGGCTTGCTCCTGTAAGATAGAGTAGGAACCAGCGATTTTGCATGAAATATTTGGCGACTTTGAGGTAAATCTGGTTTTTGAAGTCTTGTAGAGTTTTTTCGCCGCCCATGCTTGTGTGTAGTCGTTCTAAAAAGTCATCGGAGAACGAGAAATTATAGTGAATACCTGAGAAAAGTTGAATTTTCTTGCCGTATTCGCGGGCTAGATGCTCACGGTAGAGTCTGCTCGCTGAATTCGGATCTTGGTAAACGGCTATTGGGATATCTTGTTCTGCTGGAAGGATTGGCGGGTTGCTGCTTGGCCATAAATATTCGTCGCGAATCCGGTCTGATACGATATTTTGCAGGTTTTCCATAGATGTATATACTTCGTCCACAGAGCCGCTGACGGGTGTAATCATCTCGATTTGACTTTCTGAAAAATCGGTTTTGATATAGGGGTTTTCTTCTTTTAGGCCAAATATGGCGGGGTGTGGTGTAAGTGATAAATTTCCGTTTTCATCTACTCGCACATTTTCTTTTTCAAGTCCAAAGTTTCCATTAAACAGCCTTTTTTTCAAATCGGCGTGTTGTTCTAGTATTGGAAACAGATTGTCATTTTTATATAACACGATTTCACCTTCTTGTAGTCCATTTTGTTCAATAGGTTTATCTTACAATAATTAAGGCCAATAGTATAGAAAATGGTTTTAGATTACCAATATTTCGTTATGAAACATAAAAGAAATATTTTTGAAACATTTGTAATAAAAATCTTTACTTTTTGGAGTGTACTAGTTATAATGGGACACATGAGGAGAGTGATGGGGATGTATAGGTTAGATTCTCAAAGTCATGTTCCGATTTATGAGCAAATTGTAGCTTTAATTAAAGGTTACTGCATCAGCGGAGTCTTACAGCCAGGCGAAAAATTGATGAGTGTTCGTGAAATGTCGACGCATATTTTAGTAAATCCAAATACGGTGGGTAAGGCATATAAGGAATTAGAGCGACTGGGGATTATTGAGACCAAGCTTGGAAAAGGTTCGTATGTAGCGTATGCTAGTGATAATAGGCCGAACGAAGAGGCGCTTGCTTTATTTAGACAGAATTTAGAGGAATTAGTTTTGGAAGCGAATTATTTACGGATTGAGGAACAGGAGCTTCAAAATTTTGTGAAGCAATATTATAGAAGTTTGGAGGGAGCGAATAGATGATTATTGACGGTGTTACGAAGCGTATTGAGGGAAATTTGGTATTGGAGGACATTTCTTTTGAGTTGCAGTCGGGTGAGATTACGGCGCTGATTGGGAGGAATGGTGTTGGTAAGACGACGCTGTTCTCGATTATCGCGGGGATGTATTTGGCGGATGCGGGACATGTCACGATTGATGGATACGATTTGCGTAAACACCCAGCTTTGAAGAAGAATATTTTCTTTTTGGAAGATAATATGAACTATTTTAATTCGTATAGTGTGAAATCAGTGGTAAAAATTTATAAAAATGTTTATGCTACGTTTGATGAGGAGTTCTTCGATGCGTTAATGGAGCGTTTTGAATTGCCGAAAAAAGCGAAGGTCATGTCACTTTCGAAGGGACGCAAGGCGTTATTTTTCATGATTTTGGCGTTTTCTTTGGATGTGCGTTATTTGTTGCTGGATGAGCCGATGGATGGGCTGGATGTGATTGTGAAGAAGCGGTTGTTGCAGTTTATTTTGGAGACAGTCGCAGATCGGAAAACGAGTGTATTGATTGCCTCGCATCGCTTGGATGAACTGGAAATGGTCGCGGATCGGGTGTTGGTTTTGAAGGGGACGACGCTAGAGCTGGATTATTATTTGGAGTCGTTGCGTGATACGGCGTTGAAGCTTCAAGTGGCTTTTAAATCGAAGCATGTGCCGGTGTTTGTGAAGGAGGAATCAGAGCTTTTGCAGCGGAATGGGCGGATTTATACGTTATTGGTGACTGAAAATACGGATGATTTCGTGAGCAGGGTGAAGGCAGAGGAGCCGATTTTATATCAAGAAATGGCAATCACGATTGAGGATGTTTTTACAGTGAGGTTGGCGGACGATAAGGTCGACTACTACGAGATCTGAGGAACATTGTTTAGTAAACATCTATGGTTGAAGGAATGGCGAGGCGTGAGATGGATTGTAGTTATTCTGATGTTGTTATTTGTTTATGCGCAAACGGGTGGGTTATACTCGGATATGGAGACTTGGCAAACGAGGTATGATTATTATCAGTCGGATGCGTTTCAAAAAGAGCAACAAGCAGCTGGCGATGCAAAAATGTCTCCGGATGATGTGAAGACGATGTTGACGCTTAGCTATTTTACGCAGGGTTTTCCTGGTGATCGGTTTACGGATGATTTTGCTTATTTTGTTTGGAGCGGGTTCGGTATTTTTCTATAAGCGATATTCGATTGAGAACAATGAGAAGGTGTTGGTGTTCTCGTATTTGCGCATTTCAAGTGCGGTTTCGATTACTAATTTTTGGATTGGTGGAGGGGCAGTGGAGGTTCCAACGCTAATAAGTTTATTAATTATAAGTATCGGATCGTTTATTGGGTGCTTATTTATTTGTTATATGGTATTTTATAGAAATGCATGGGTTCGGAGATAGGAGGGTTTTTATGTGGCAAAAGGGACTGTGGTATAAGGAATGGCGGGGAATCAGGTGGGTTGTTCCGCTTGTTTTTCTGGTGTTTTTGTTAGCTTTTTTTGTGGGATTGGTGAATGAGTCGGATGCTTGGAATAAGAGTCAGGCGCATTATAAGTCGGAGGATTTCCAGGTGGAGCAGGAGCTTGATCCGGATTTTGCGATGACGAAGCAGGAGATTCGGGATGATTTGACGGTGCGTTACTTGGCGTATGAGACGAAGTTGTCGAACAAAGTGGATCAGTATACATATTTTTTCTTTAGTTTTACGGTGAGTGTGCCGTTTACGTTGACGCTTGTGCTGGCCGTGATTCTGGGGATATGTTCGGTGATTTTGGAGCGATATACGCGTGGGAATCATTTTACGGCGGTGATGCCTTATTCTAAGAAAGCGATTCTTGGCGTGAAGGTGTTGCTTGGTTTCGCGGTCATCACGGTGAGTTATTTTGTGAGTTTGG
Source organism: Paenilisteria portnoyi (assembly GCF_014322795.1). GTDB lineage: Bacteria > Bacillota > Bacilli > Lactobacillales > Listeriaceae > Listeria_A > Listeria_A portnoyi. The sequence continues at coordinate 23,429 of NZ_JAASTT010000015.1, read as the reverse complement.
GGTTGGGTGTGTGGTACTTTACGTCCCAGGTGCCAGCAGAGTTTGTTGATTTTCACCACCAAAAATTAATTATGGACGTGCTGGGGAGTTGGCTGGCGTATTTGTTGTTGTTCTTGCTGCCGATTGTTGTGGGATATGTGATTGGTTCTCCGCTGGGTGGTATTCTTGCTACGGCGGGATTGGTGTTGTTACCAGGTACTATTTTGGCGTTTGTGGCTCATATCGAGACGTTCGTACAAAAAGGTGCCTCGGGTGATTTGTCGTATTGGAGCGATTTTTGTCGGATTTTGGAGCCGTTGGGATTCATTCGGCCAGCTTATGGACCACTTATTTTGCAAGTGGGATTATTGGTTGGAGCGCTTGTTTTCGTGGGTGTTGTTGCAGAGCGCGAGTCACTTGAAACGAATGGGAGATTATTTGTTTTCCCGAAAATGCGGGCATGGGGAATTGGGGTTGCAGCGATTTTGATTGGGATGTTCGTGGCGAATATGGTTCAGGATTTTGTGAAACTGTCTGGAACGGCTGGTTTTGTTGGGTTTTTGGCGGTATTTGGTGTAAGCATGATGGCTTCTGTGATTGTGGGAATTCGATTTACTTACGGGAAACGTTTGTAATTTTTCATAAATATATTTCTACTGGGAAGTATATTGGGTTATAATAGAGGTAGTATGTTTGAGGGAGGATTTTATCGGTGACAACAGAAGCAGAAACAGTGAAGCCTGAGATTGGCGAGATGAAGGCGAATTTGACGAAGCGTAACTTGCAATATGTTCTGGAAGTGGAGAAGCATCTTCGCGAAACGGGGCAATATGGTGAGGAGCAGCAAGCGAATTTGATTTATGAAATGACGGAAAAGGTACTTGAGAATCAAAAACAAGGTGTGACGGCTCGGAAATTATTCGACGTAACGCCTACGGAATATGTGAAGGCTTTGACTGTGAAAGCAGCGCCAACTGGTGAAGTAGCTGGGAAATGGTGGATTGCACTGGATGGTGGGTTGCTCGTACTTGGAGCGATGATGCTGATTAGTGGTGTGAGCGCGATTTTCCAAGGGCAGACACTTGGTTTGGCCGTGCTATTCGTGACATTCCTTGTCGGTGGTGGAGCGATGATGGTACTGCGTAAATATGCGGGTGCCATGCGTCAAGGTGAAAAAGGTGGAACGTGGAAGTATCTCGCGATCGCGATGGTTGTTATTCTTGTGTGGATGACGATTATGACGGTTGTACAGGTGGTTGTTCCGGCGAAATGGAATATTGCGTTAGATCCATATCCGACTGTGATTGTTGGTGTGGCGCTATTGGCATTACGCTTCTACTTGAAGAGAAAGAAAAATATACCGAATTTATAGATGATAATGATGTTGATGCTGTTTCTTAATTAGGAGCAGCATTTTTTGATAGAAAGGATGATTATAATGGTAGAAAAACTGAAGATATTTAATTTGGAGCACCAGCAAATCGGGACGGCGAGTCGGGATGATGTGCATCATAAGGGTCTATGGCATGAGACATTTCATTGTTGGTTTGTGTCGGCGGACTTGACGCGGATTTTTATTCAATTCCGAAGTGAGCGGAAAAAGGATTTTGCGGGGCTATATGATATTACAGCGGCGGGGCATTTGACGGAAGACGAGACGGTTTTGGATGGGATTCGTGAGGTGAAGGAGGAGCTTGGTGTCGATGTGGCTTTTGATGAGTTGGTACCGCTTGGTGTGATTGCCACGAGCTATGTTTCGCCGGGATTTGTGGATCGGGAGTTTTGCCATGTGTTTTTGTATAAGTTTGCGGGGAATTTGGCGGATTTCAGGTTACAGGAGGAAGAGGTTGGCGGCATGGTGACGGCAGATTTGCAGGAGTTCCGGTCATTTTTTAAAGGAGAATCGGATGGGCTTCGTGTGGAGGGATTTAAGTTGCGCGATGCAGGAGTTGAGATTGTGAATGAGGTGCTGGGGATGCGCCAGTTTACATTGGAGGAAAATGATTATTATGGAAAGTTAGTGCGTGCGATGGAGCTGCGGAATATTTTGTAATTATGTTTCAAATGCGGGGTTTAAGGATATAGTCACATAGACGGGTTTCTACTATATAAAATTATACTGGGGTATTATTGTTAGGAAAATCATAGAAATTCTATGTTCTGGACGGTGTACTTGTTATTTTAATTTGTGAGGTGAAATCGGTTACTATTTCATACTTAGTTTACAAAACAGAAGGGAGGTTTACGATGAATGGTCTAGCGAAGGTACTTTTTGTCATTGTTGGTCTGGTTGGGATGGTCGGAAGTGCTGTTTTTGCGGGAATGGCTTATCAATTAGGTGTATTTTCGGATGTTGTGACGGAATATCAGGAGAAAATGTGGTTTTCTAATGTCGCGATATTTGTCGGTATTCTTATGTTTGTCATTTTCTTCATGTTCTTTTTCATCGGACTTTTGACGAAAACGAGAGAGCGGTCGATTGTGTTGCCAACGAAATATGGTGATATAGAGATTACGAGCAAAACGATTGAATCGACGGTGATGTATGTTGTCGTGGAGGAGAATATGTTGCGAAATCCTGTGGTGTCTGCGAAATTATTTAATCGTAAAAAGGCAGTGAAGGTCTTTGTGATGGGAGATGCTATTCAAACGTCGAGGCTTCAGACAAATGGGGCTGATTTGCAGAGTAAAATTGAAGAGAAACTGAAAGATATGTTAGAGATTGAGTTGGTTGAGGCGGATATCAAGATTCATAAAACAAATAAGCGTGAGGCTAAAAGTAGTCATGCGCGTGTGATTTAGGAGGGATACAATGAATTTACCAGAGCTTTTGCAACCGTATAAATGGCGTATAATTGGTGTCATTGTAGGACTCATTATCGCTATTTTGTTTATGACGATTGGTTTCGGATATACGTTGTTAATACTACTTATTGCGGGAATTGGTTTTTTGATTGGCAAATGGAAAGATGGGCAATTGGATTTTAATGATTGGTTGAAATTTTTTACTAAATAGGAGAGGATGATTGAAATGGTAGAAGCTACAAAAACAAATGAGGTTGAAGTACGCAAAAATTCACTAACTTTTGATGATCAAGTTATTAAAAAAATCACTGGTATCGCTGCAAACGAGGTGGATGGTATTCTGGCTTTAGAGGGCGGTTTTATTAGTGGCTTGACGGATAAATTCAAAGCGAAGGGCGACATTACGAAAGGTATTAATGTCGAAGTTGGCGAAAAGCAAGTGGCGATTGATCTCGTGGCTACTGTCGAATATGGCAAGAGTATCCCTGCTATTTTTGAGGAAACGGTAGTTAAGATTGAGGCGGCGATTGCTAAAATGACTGGTTTGAAAGTTGTTGAGGTAAATCTAAATGTGAGTGATGTGAAGACCAAGCGTGAGTTTGAAAGTGAGATGAAGGCGGAGGTTGTGGAAGCGCCTGGTCGTGTGAATTAAATAAGGATGGATGCGTGACTTTCGATTTCGGAGGTTGCGCATTTTTTGATTATTTCCCGGGAAATATTGTGATCGGGTAGCTTTTCGGTGAGGAATATGACATAATAAATTCGTGAAACCTTTATTAGAAAGGGCGTATAGCGAATGTTTCCTTATGAGATAGTGAGCAAATTTACTGAGACAGAGTTGCATTTATACAGATACATAATGGATAATCCGGATAAAGTGATGTACATGCGGGTTCGGGAGTTGGCGGATGAGACGCATGTATCGGCGGCTTCGATTGTTCGCTTTACGAGGAAGCTTGGTTATGATGGTTTTTCGGAGTTTAAGGTGCAGTTGAAACAGGCGTCGAAGGAGAAGGTCAGAACGAAGACGGCGGACACGATTGAGGTTTTGGAGGAGTTTTTTGAGCGGACATTGCGACGGGATTATGATGTAAGCTTGGATAAGGCTGTGGACATTATTGATGACGCGCAGTTGGTCGTTTTTGTGGGGATTGGGACGTCGGGGATTCTCGCGGAATATGGCTCGCGCTTTTTCTCGAATTTGCAGAAGCGGACGTTTTACATCAAGGACCCGTTTTATCCGAATGCGGCGCAGCAGTTTGATAATGCGGTGATGGTGATTTTGTCGGTTTCTGGGGAAACGCCACAAGTTATTTTGCAGGCGCAGAATATGAAGCAGTATGGGAGTAAGATTATTAGCATTACGAATTCTAGCAAAAATACGTTGGCAGGCTTGTCGGATGTGAATATTCCATATTTTGTAACAAAGGAAATGATCCATGAGACGAACATTACGACGCAGATTCCGGTTTTGTTTTTGCTGGAGGCGATGGCGAAGAAGACGTATAATAGGCATCAAGTATGAAATAAGGCGGAAAACTCCGAACTATGAGTTTTCCGCCTTATTTTTAGATTTCTGTTAACAGCAAATGATGATATACTGCGCCGAGCAAGCCGGCTTGGTTTTTGTGTGAGACGAGTTCGAGTTCGGTGTCACGGAGGCCGAAGAAGGCCATGTGGTGTTTGAGCTCGTCAAGGAACGTCGGCCGGTCTGTGATGCCGCCGCCAATGAAAATGTGACTCGGATCGAAGCAGTAAATCAGGTTGTAGAGGCCAGTGCAAAGTCCAGTGTAGAAGTCGTGGATTAGCTTCTCAGCGATGGGTTCGCGTGCGTCGTAAGCAGCGAAAATTTCTTCACCGGTGACTTCGTTTAGACTTTTGCCTGTGTGGGCTGCGTATTGACGACGTAAAACGAGCAGCGTGGTGGTTTGGTTCATCGTGTAGTTGCCGGGTTCATAGCTGCCAGGTCGATCGCTAAATAGGTAGCCGAATTCCCCGGCGCGGAACCGGGAGCCGCTATATAGTTTGCCATCAATGAAGATGCCGCCGCCGATGCCTGTTCCGATTGTCATGCAGAGAAAATTATCCACGTCTTGCGCGCCACCGAGCCATTTTTCGCATAAGGCTACGCAATTGGCGTCATTTTCAACGGTGACTGGAAGGCCGGTTTTTTCTTCTAAGTATTCGCGAATGGGAAAATTATCGAAGGCACGGATTGCGCCACCCATCGTGATAAAGCCGGTTTTGGGATTGATGTAGCCGGGCGCGCTGATTGCAACGCCCGCCACATCGTGTTTTTTCGTATACTCTGAAATCCCTGCTAATATCAGTTCGCCGTCAAAATCAGGGATTGTCATTTTTTCGTGTTGGAGAATATCGCCTTCACTCGAAACAACGCCCATTTTCAAGGTTGTTCCGCCGATATCAAATGCTGCCAGGTTTTTCAAATTAGTCAACTCCTATTTTTCAGTTGCTGTTGCGGATTCCGTTGCGTTTGCGTCCATTTGTGCATCACTCGCGGCTACTTTATTGGATACGAGTACGAATGGTAGGTAACAAATGGTTGCGACGGCCAAACAGAGTAGTCCGACGAGCAGTGCGAGCCAATTTCCTCCGGTACCAAGGAACGGAATCAGTGGCCCCGGTGTTGTCCAAGGCACTTGATACGCGACTGGCGGGATAATTTTGAAGTGGATGAAGAAGTAACCGATTAGCGTGTTGATGGCTGGGACAAAGATGAACGGAATCACCATAATCGGATTCAGCACGATTGGAAGACCGAAAATAACTGGTTCGTTAATGTTGAACAAGCCTGGTGCAATCGATAGTTTCGCGATATCGCGGTGATCGGCACGTTTGGAAGCGAAGAAAATCGCGATCAGAAGACCGAGCGTCATTCCAGAACCACCATAGTTCGCAAAAGCGTCATTTAGACCTGCCCAAGTTGTTGGGTAAGGCGCGCCCCATGCGGAACCGTGCTGTGCTACATAGTTCAAGTTTGCCAAGTTAGGTTCTGTGAAAATGGTATCGCGGATCGCTGCAATCGTGTTTGGACCATGAATCCCGAGAACCCATAGTAAGTTGGAAATAAAGCCAAGCAATAGGACAGAATAAATATTCGTACCCATGTCTTTTAGTGGCGATTGAATAACCGTGTAAACGAGGTCATGCAAGCCTTCTGGAGCTATTAAAGTGATTAGATAGTTCAAAACGGAGAACAAGATCATCACAAGAATAACGGGAATCAAAACTTTGAAAGAACGAGAAACGGCTGGCGGCACTTGGGCTGGCATTTTGATGGTCAGTCTCGGTGCGCGTGCAAGACGGCTGAAAACTTCCCCAGTAATAATACCAACGATTAGCGCTACGAACAGGCCTTGCGCTCCTAGGAATTTGGTAGTCATGTACGCTTGGTTTTCGACAACAAGGTATGGCGTGTAGATGATGAAAAACGCGCCGATTGCTGTTAAACCGCATAAAAGATCATCCTGCTGGAAAAAGATAGCGAGATTTCGTGCTACTAAAAAAGTGATAAGTATGGCCATAATATTGGTTGAACCTTGCAGAACCGGCGCGAAAATAGCCTGAGCGTCCGCGAGATTCGGGAAAATCTTACCTAGAAATAGGATTTTAGCGATAAAACCATCTGGACTAAGCACTGCGAAGTTGATTAAAAGGATAATCGACCCTGCCATGATTAAAGGGAAAACTAAAATAAATGCGTCACGAATGGCAGCAATATGCCGCTGTGAATTCAATTTGTTGGCAACGGGTACAAGTGCTTTCTCCATACCATGTTCGAACTTTGTCATTAAACTCATAAAATGAACCTCCCAATTTGAAAAGCTGAAGAAGCCCGTTAGACCCGAAAAAATTTGTTAGGGGGCGCAGTAAAAGTCCTCTTTTGACTTTTGCGAAGGCCACGAAAATTTCGAGGGTCTGGCTTCTGAAGCTGGATCCGGAGGCGACGAACTCGACGCCCCACATGACACAACCCCTTGTTAACGCTTTCTTTAATTAACTATTAATCAAGTCCACGAAACCCACCATAGATACGTTTCGCAAACTTGACTCCCTAACTTTACTCTTTAATCAAATTTGCCCCATTTTCTTCAATCGTCTTTTTATACCAGTAGAAACTGTCTTTTTTATAGCGTGCTAGCTCTTTTTCATCATTTTCATCGCGGTCGACGTAAACGAAGCCGTAACGTTTTTGATAGCCGTTGAGCCAGCTGAGTAGATCTGTGAATGACCATGTGCAGTAGCCGAGCATTTCCACGCCATCGGTAATTGCTTCTTGAATCGCAATGGAATGGGCGCGAATGTAGTCGATGCGGTACTCGTCATGGATTTCGTTGCCTTCTTCTAATGTATCATATTCGCCGAGCCCGTTCTCAGTAATAAGTATCGGTAAACGGTAACGACTTGCGATACGGCGAAGGCCAACGCGAAGACCGGTCGGATCGATATCCCAATCCCAGTTCGTTTTTTCAAGATATGGATTATTCACGTGACGGTAAACGCCAGGAAGTCCGCTTTCTTGTGTGGAGCCTTTTTCACCCGTAGTGTTCATTTTACCAACGCCCACGCCATCTAGCGGGTTCGCCGCGTTCGTCATCGTGCGGTAGTAATTGACACCCATGAAATCTGGTTTTCCTTTTTTGAGAAGTTCGGTATCGCCTGGTTCTAAGTCTGGTGCGAAGCCATTTTCTTCGAGCCAATTCCAAACCGCGATCGGGTATTCGCCCCACGTGTAAACGTCCATCCAGAGATGCGCGTTGAATTCCTCGCTGTTATCAGCCGCTAGCGCGTTTTCAGGCTTGCCGTCGATCGCATAATTAGGTCCGTAGGCAAAACTAGGACCGATTTTACCGTCCATGCCTAGTTCGCGGAATTTTGCGATAGCTGATGCGTTGGAAAGATTGGCGATGTGATTGGCTTGGTACATCCGTTTGTCGTCAGTTAGGCCGGGCGGGTGTAGCGCCAATTTGTAGCCGTGCGAGATGAAAACGTTCTGTTCGTTCAGCGTAACCCAGTATTTGACGCGATCGCCGTAGCGCTTGAAGCAAACCTCGGCGTAGTCGGTGAAATCTTGGATAATACGACGCGATTCCCAGCCACCGTACTCGTCTTGAATGGCTTGCGGGATATCCCAATGGTAAAGCGTGATGACAGGCGTAATGTTGTTTGCTACGAGTTCATCAACCAGTGCGTCATAAAACGCGAGACCAGCTTCGTTCGCTTCGCCGTGGCCTTTCGGGAAAATACGACTCCACGCAATCGAGAAGCGGTAAGCTTTCAGACCTTGTTCAGCCATCAGCGCAACGTCTTCCTTAAAGCGGTGATAGTGATCGACTGCCACATCGCCATTCGTACCTTTAAAAGTTTTGCCAGGAATGCGGACAAATTCATCCCAGACAGACGGGCCTTTACCCTCTGTGTCCCAAGCACCTTCGACCTGATAAGCCGCGGACGCCGAGCCCCAAAGAAAATCTTTTGGGAATGGTTTTAACGTTTTGTGTTGCATAATGCACCTCCGGAAAATTATCGAGCTTGATTAGAAAGCGGTGTTGCAGGCTTTCTGTATGATTTAAATGTAAACGGTTTCGGGTGGAATGTAAATATGAATTGGGGAATTGGGTTGATGTTTCAGTGAGTTGGAATATGTTTCATGCGTGAAACATGGTGTTCCTTACGAGGAAGAATTAGGCGTTCAGGATCGAAAAACGAGCGTTTAGGACTGAAACGGTTTTTCGACTATTTTTTGTGCTAAAATTTACATTAATATTGAAAGTGTCAATCTCAACTTGGGAGACTTTTAGTGTTTACGATAAGAACGAATGTTTGTATAGTGGATAAGAAATCAAGACAGGTGGTGATGCCATTTCGGCTTGATGGAAGCTTGGTATAGCGGGATTGAATAGATTTATAGTTAGAAAAGCATGAAAAAAATAATTTATTAGAAAAAAGCGAAAAATGGTATTGAGTTCCAAGGTTAAATATGTTACCTTAGAATTTGGTGAAAATGTTCACTAAAGAAAAAAAGTATAAAAATACAAAGAAGCAGAGGAGTTTTTGCATGAAGACGTGGCTAAAAAAGGGACTATTAGTGTGGTTAGCATTTGCATTGGTGATTTCAACATTACCGGCATTTGAACCACTCGCGGAGGAAACAAAGGGAGATATGGCACCAACACTGAAAACGACGGAAGCGAAGCCTGTAGAAGTTGTAGAAGAACGAACAGAAAATGAGATTGTGTACGATAATCAAGACGGCTCATTTACCAAAGAAATCTACATGGAACCGATTCACGTGAAGGAAGATGGCGAATGGGAGTCTATCTCTAATGACGTGACTAAAACGACTAAAATTATTGAACCAGAAAGAACGGAAATTCAAGCAGCCTTTTTACCAACGATGGAACAAGGGAAATATAGTGTGTTCAGCGAAGGAAATCAAGCGGTAACATTCTCGCTTGTGTCAGCGTCAGGTGAAAATGGCACTATGGTTGTGCAAAAAGCAATAGCGAAAACAGAAGCAAATGAAATACGATATAGCAATGTCTTTCCCCAAACTGATTTGCGGAACTTAACGTTTAACACATCCGTCAAGGAGGACATTGTATTACAAGAATATACAGGCCGTAATAAGTATACGTTCCAAGTAAACACGTTACTCGCTGCTAAACAAATAGCAGATGGCTCCATTGTGTTTGAAGATACAACAGGAAGTGTACATTATACATTGCCAAAACCAGTCATGACAGATTCCAAAATTCATCCCAATATAGGGAATGCGACAGAGTCAGAAAATGTAGACTTTGAGTTAAAGGAAATGAATGATACCACCTATGAAATCACATTGACGGCAGATGAAGCTTGGTTAAAAGATACGAATCGCGTGTACCCTGTATACATTGATCCAAGTGTTCAATTGAAAAAAGTGGTGGATGCTGGTATTTCTAGTGTCACACCAACAACTAATTATTCAGGAAGCAAACTATGGGATGCTGCTTTAAATCAATACGTGTTAAAAGTCGGACGTTATGACGATACAACAGGATTCAACTACGCGTATATCAAACCAGACACAAGCTCTTTAGCGAATGCAACGATCGAGTCCGCAACGTTTAAAGCGTACGCTGTTTGGCATCATTCATCGACAGCCAAAAATCCAGTGAAATTAGAAGAAGTCACAGGTGATTGGACAACAACAGGTGTGACCTGGAATAATCGGCCAACCACTTTTAATGTCGGTTCGGTCGATATTGGCCGAAATCAATGGGCGAGCTTTGATGTGACAAGTTCTGTCCGCGCCTGGACAACTGGTGCCCGTCCAAACAAAGGCTTCATGATGCATACGATTAACCAACAAGATCATTGGAAAAAGTTCACGGCGACGGAAACCGGTACGAATGTTCCTTATTTGGAAGTCACGTACACATATGATAAACCAGAAAAAGCAATAATTAAGACTGTATCAAATGGTGTCGGGACAGGTACTGGCGCTATGAACCTAACATGGAACAAGGTACCAGGAGCGACAGGCTACAAAGTCATTATCGGAAACGGTTATAACTACGAGCAGTTTGCGGTAGGCAATGTGACATCTTGGACGACAAAAGGCAAAGGGATTTTCCCGACGAAAGCGGAAATCGACAAGGGTCTGTACACATTCCACAAGGATGGTAAAGGAACAGAATTTGCGAATGATCCACGTGCACTGTATGAGAATGGTTTTAAAGCAGGGAGTACATTCGGACTTCGCAACCAAACTAAATATATAGTGCGTATTTTAGCTATTTACCCGGGCGGAGATGGTCCAACATCGGATATAACGGATGCGTACATGCCACCAGAAGCTACACCAGCAAAGCCAGAGAAGTCAACTATCCAATCTTATTCAAGTGGTGCTGGAACCGAAACGGGATACATGGATATTTCTTGGCAAGCGGTACCAGGCGCAGTTGATTATAGAATTGTCATTGGAAATGGTTATAATTATGAATACTTCAATACTGGAAATGTGACAAATTGGTCCACTAAGGGAAAGAAAATATTTCCAACACAAGAAGAGATAGATAATGGTCTGTATAAGTTTCATAAAGATGGTACAGGTGAAGAGTTTGCAAATGATCCTCGAGCACTGTATGAGAATGGTTATCAAGCAGGAAGTACGTTTGGACTACGAGACCAAGAAAAATACATCGTGCGTATATTAGCAGTTTATCCATGGGGAGATGGTCCAACATCCGACATTACTAATTCGTATATGCCACTTGCGACGCCTGTTCCACCGACTGGGGAAGCATATGCTAACGCTGAAGGAGCAGAGAGTGGATATGTTACTTTAGATTGGGATGAAATAGAAGGGGCAGATGGCTATAAGGTTACTATCTTTGATGGAAAAAAGAACATCTATTTCGATGTGGGAGAGGAACGTTCTTGGACGAGTAAAGATAAAGGTATCTGGCCTACTAAGGAAGAGGTTTCATTAGGTCAAGCGGATATACATACAGATGGAAGAGGAGAGGAATTAGCAAAAAATCCTTCACCAGTATACAAAAATGCTGGCAGTGTTTTATATGGAGAAGCAACGAATTATTGGTTCCGAGTGCAGGCCTATGTAAATGATGGGGAACGTAATGGTAGTGAAATTTCTAATGTGTATAAGCCATCCATACCTACTGAGCAAGAGTTATCTTACCTTTCTACAAAGCAAGAAGTACAAGACTTCTTGTTAAAATATTTAGAAAAAAAGGGACTTAATATGAAGTTGGATTCTCAGGAGTTCAAAGATTTTGTGAAAGCACAAGTTTTTGAAGAAATAGATGCTGGCTTGGCAGAAAGAGCAGACTATCTGTACATGTCCGACTATTTGATAGATTATTTAGATAGTCAAAATGCGCAAGAAGCAATAGATGAAGATAATTATACGAAGTTTATTGATCCAGAGGTAGAGGAAGAACGTACGAAAGATATAGTTAAAGCAGAAAAATCGGAGTCTAGATTATTTGCTACGGCAGGAGAAAATTACGGTTTAAACGAATCAGTTGAGATGGAGAAGGTTGTTGATAAATATTCTGAATATGATAAAGAGATATCGGATGCAAAGGATGCAGAGTTAGAAAAATTAGTAGAAGAGCGAGATTTACTATACCCAGATGGAGAACCTACATTACGTTCATCTATTGCAGGTATTAAGCTAGTAAAACAAAAATATAGCCACTGGTGTGGACCGGCTAATTTGGCACAAGCTCTAAGTTATCATATGTATAAGAAGAGAAGTGTAGATGTTAAGGCGATTCAAAATAATTTTGGTGTCCAAATGGGTTATTCTTATTATTATGGGAAAACAACTTCTCAGAATATGGCAGTCCAAATAAATCGATATAAAAACACGTATGGCTTCTCGAAGACACCTTATATAACAGCAACAATTAAAGAATTCGGTAGTGGAGCAGCTAATAAAATAAGAACGCGTTTGGATGGCGTTTTAGCTCAAAAAAGTAATGCTCCTATGGTTTTAGTGCATCAATTGTATTTAAGTAAGTACTCAGCAAAGACAAATCCTAATGCTGGTCATTATCTGACTATTGGTGGCGTTCGTAAATATAATGGTACTTATCAAGCCCAAGCATATAATACAGACTCTAAACATAACATGGTATGGTGGGAAAATATTGGGACCGGAGTGGGGCAGAATAATACATTGACAAAAGCGATGTATCAAAAAAATATAAGTAGTCCTAATCCTGTATTTGTATACTAAAGGAGATAATTATGAATAAAAGAAAGAAGCACGTCGTTATCACTGTTACCAGTATAGTTGCGCTAGCTATTGTATTAGTTATAGGGTATTTATATACGATAAAAAATGATAGTGTTAAGGAGAAAAAACTTGAAGTCAGTATTGAGAAATCAAAAAATTTTGTTTCCTATGAAATGTCAAAAAAAGGGTCTTTCTATAGTGCTGTAAATAATAAAGATAGCATATATACATTAATTTCTAATGGGGAGGATTCCCCTTCAAGAAAAGTTTTTGAAATGAATAAAAAAAGCGGTTCAATCACCCCAATATACACTTCGAAGTATAGATTAGGGGAAGGTGAATTGATTTCGCTGGCTGGTAATGAGGATTATTTGGTTTGGTTAGATCAAAATAGTACAGACTATTTAAGTACATTAGTTGTCTATGATTTAAAGAAAAAAAAGATTATAAATCGGTTTAAGAATAGTAATGAAAAATATTTTGATTCATTTATTCTTAGAGAAGATACTGTGTATTGGATAGAGGATGATACAACTAAGAATCAGGAGGAGGTCGGGACAGGTGAGGATAAAGACACTATGATTATAGGTAACTATAAGGGAACAATAAAATCATATAATCTTTTAAGTGGTAAGCAAAGTATAATTGATACTATAACGACTGTGAATTATCCAAATAATGAATTGGGACTATCTGAGAACAAATTATGGTATATTGATAATCGTAAGTATGAAGAAAATGCTTTGATAAAGACCTATGACATCAACAGTAGAAAAATAGAACAGTATGATTTAGGAGAACAGTTTTTAGGTCATATTAAGCCAACTAGCGATAAGCAAACGGTATTTTTTAAATATACCATCCATGCGCCCCCAAAAGGTTTATATCTTTTTAATGCAGATTCAAAAGGAGTAGATTTGATAAATAAAGATGAGGGGGATACTAAGGCTGCGTATAGCTTAAATGGTGAGATAATTACTAATACAACATCTTACAAAATTGATTTAAATGGAGATATTTATTGGAATAAAAGTATACAACAAAAACTTCCAGATAATTTTTTCGTCTCTTCTGCTAATCCCATTTCTTCAATGACAGTAATCACTAGAAAAAACGATGAGAGTTTATTTAACACGATGTTGATATGGGATGAGTCAGTTATTAAATGGACGAGGCTGCCACAATAGATTAGTATGGTAGAATTAGTAGAAAACTTAATTATAAAGTAAGGGCACACAGTAATAGTGATGCCCTTACTTGGCGTGTAGATTTGTAATAAAAACACAAAAATCAATTTGAATTATATTATCGAGAGGATTTTTTAAATGGAATTGTCTGTCATTGGAAATAAATGACGTTAAAAAAACATCGAATGGACCGGGAACTGGCACGGGTTACAAACAGTGGTTCTTATGACGCTGAGTAGAGAACCACTAGTAAAGCAAATAAGGATTAGTGAATTTAAAGAGCCTCAATATGCATGAGAGCGAAGCGAGCAGGTAATCCATCAGTGGGAATTTGTTTCATGCGAAAAGATAATAGCTAATATTTAGGGCGATTTTCGGCGTTCAGGATCAATAATCAAGCGTTTAGGACAAAAACGATTTTTCGACTATTTTTTGTGATAAAATTGCTATGAATTTGAAGTGGTGTTGGCTTGTTTGGGTGGTTAATCATGTGTAGTTTTTGGTTTGGCGCCTTCGGATCCAGCTTTGTTGTGGTTCTTAGAAAGCGTCGTTTGCTTTATTAGAACCTCAATATGCAGTTGAATGTAATGAAACTGCCTTTCGTTTAGCCAGCCTCTCGGAAATTTCGTGGCCTCCGCAAAAACCAGATGAGGGTTTTCACTGCGCCCTCTAACAATTTCTGTCGAGGCTAAACGGGCTTCCTCAGCTTTTCAATGGATCTAGCTTCACGGGCTAGCTCCTCGAAATTTTCGGGCCCTCCGCAAAAACCAAGTGCGGGTTTTCACTGTGGCCCCTAACAAATTTTTTCGGAGCTGAACGAGCCCGTTCAGCTTTTCAAAGTTGGGAGACTTTTGCTATTTACAAATCAAACGTACGTTCGTATAATGGGTAAGAGATCAAGAAAGGTGGGGATGCCATTTTGGAGTGGTTTATGCGGGATGTAGCTGAATTGAGTAAATTCATAGTTAGAAAAACAAGAAAAAAATAATTTATTAGAAAAAAACGAAAAAAGCATTGTTTTCCAAGGTTAATTATGTTACTTTGTAGTTTGGTGAAAACGCTCACCAAAAAAAGAGATGGTAAGAAAAAATACAAAAAGCGGAGGAGTTTTTGCATGAAGACGTGGCTGAAAAAGGGGTTATTAGTGTGGTTGGTTTTTGCGTTGGTTGTTTCAACATTACCAGCATTTGAACCACGCGCGGAGGAAACAAAGGGGGATGCGGCACCGACACCGAAAACGACGGCGGAAGCGAAGCCAGTGGAAGTGGTTGAGGAACGCACGGAGAATGAGCTTGTTTTTGATAATCAGAATGGTTCTTTCACGAAACAGATTTTTACGGAACCGGTCAATGTGAAGGAAGATGGCGAGTGGGAGCGGGTTTCCAATGACTTGGTGACGACGGATGAGGATGTCATTGAGGCGGAACGGACGGAGATTCAAGCGCAATTCCTACCGAAGATGGAAAAAGGGAAATACAGTACTTTTGGAGAGGGAAACGAAGCGATTACGTTTGGTTTTGAATCGGCAGAAGGCGAGAACGAAAAAACGGCTGTGACGGACGTGGAAGCTAGCGTCGATGGCAATGAAGCGCGATTTAAAGAGGTGTTACCGAACACGGATTTGCGGAATTTGCATTTTAACACGTCTGTGAAGGAAGACATCGTGGTGAATGAATATAATGGATTCAATAGGTATAATTTCCGATTGGACACGAAATTAAAAGTGGAACAATTGGAAGACGGCTCGATCAGCTTTACGAATCGCAAGGGCGCGGTGGTGTTTGAATTGCCGAAGCCGGTGATGTCGGACTCGAAAATCGATGATAAATCGGGCATCGCGGTGAGTTCAGATGCGGTGGAATTCAAGCTGGAGGCGTTGACGAGTACGGTTTATTCGCTGCAGGTTGTGGCGGATGCGGGCTGGTTGAAGGCGGAGGATCGGGAGTACCCAGTTTATATTGATCCGAGTGTGCAGCTGAAAAAGGTGACGGATGCGCATATTGCGAGTGCTTACCCAACGACGAATTATTCGGGAAGCAAGCTATGGGACGCGGGTCAAGGCGAGTATACAATGTCGGTTGGTCAATATGACGGCACGACGGGGATTAATTACGCGTATATCAAGCCGGATGTGTCGTCACTAGCGAAAGCTTCGATTGAATCGGCGACGTTTAAGGCGTATGCGAAATGGCATTACTATCCATCGACGCCAAACTTGGTGAAATTGGATGAGGTGAAGAGTGCTTGGACGCCGGGCGCGGTGACGTGGAATACGAAACCGACAGCGACGAACATTGCGGAAACGAATGTCGGACGCGGGCAGTGGGCTAGTTTTAACGTGAAGGATACGGTGCAGGCATGGGCGCAGGGCACGCGGGTGAACTACGGTTTCATGATGCATACGACAAACACGCAAGGTTTTTGGAAAAAGTTCACGGCGACGGAAACGGGAACCAATGTACCGTATTTGGAAGTGACGTATACGTATGCAAAACCAGCGAAAGCGGTCGCAAAAACGTATTCGAATGGACCGGGAACTGGCACGGGTTACATGGATTTGACGTGGAACGCGGTGCCGGGCGCGACAGGTTACAAAGTGATTATAGCGAATGGGTATAATTATGAGCAAATCCCAGTCGGCAATGTGACGTCGTGGTCAACGAAAGGGAAGGGGATTTTCCCGACACAAGCGGAGATTGATGAAGGCGAATTTGATTTCCACACGGACGGAAAAGGTGCCGAATTTGCGAATGATCCGCGGGAACTCTATGAAAATGGTTTCCAGTATGGCAGTACGTTTGGGTTACGGAATCAGCAAAAATACATCGTTCGGGTTTTAGCAACGTTCCCAGGTGGGGATAGCCCGACGTCGGATATTACGGATGTGTACATGCCGATTGAGACGCCAGCAGCACCGACCGGGAAAGCGTACGCGAACTTGGCGGGCACGAATACCGGTTATGTGCAAGTGAACTGGGCGCCTGTTGCGAATGCAGAAGGTTATATCGTGACGATGTTTGATGGGAAAAAGGATGTCGAATTTGATGTTGGGAATAAGACATCGTGGACGACGCAACATAAAGGATTGTGGCCAACGCAAGCGGAGATTGCGGCTGGTGGCTGGGCGTTGCATACGGACGGAAAAGGCGCAGAATTAGCGCAAGATCCTTCGCCAGTGTATACGAATTCTGGCGGAACGTTAGGCCATTTGAAAAATTATGCTTTCCGGGTGAAGGCGTATACGAAGACAGGACAACAAGGTGCCAGCACGATTTCTGGGACGTACAAAGCGACGATTCCGCTTGTTGGTTCACAGCAGGGAATGGTGGATTATTGGACATCGATTCCGGTGATTGGCGGCGAAGTGAACGCGACGAACGGGAATTTCTTGTTCAGCGAGACGGATTTCGAGCTGGAAGGACGCGGGCCAAGCATTAATATTAGCCGAACATTTAACAGTCAAAATGACCAAGTTGGCTTGTTCGGAAAAGGTTGGACGAGTACACTGGAAACGCGCGTCGCAGAACAAGCGAACGGCGATGTCATGTTGTATGAATCGGATAATAAAACGCAATTGTTTATGAAAACGGGCACGACGTATGAGGCGCCTGCTGGTGTGTATAGCGAACTGACGAAAACGGCGACGGGCTTTTTGATGGTGGAGCAGGATAAATCGGAAGTGGCGTTTAACGTGGCGGGACAACTTTTGACGGAGAAGGATCCGAATGGGAATGTGTTGATGTATACTTACGCGAGTGGGAAGTTGACGGGGATTACGGATGCGTCTGGTCGGAAGGTGAGCGTGGCTTATAATGGTGCGCAGATTTCGAAAGTGACAGGACCGGAGAATCGGGACGTGACGTTTACGTATGATGCGGCGAAACAATTGACGGCATCGACGACACCGCGCGGGAAGGCGTATCGTTATGGCTACACGGATGGCTTGTTGACAGCGATTTATGATCCGAAACACACGGAAGCGACGCCATACCAAACAACGTATGCGTACACAGATAAGAAGCTGGTGAAGGTGACGGATCCAGTTGGGAAAGCGACGACGCTGAGCTATGCGCCTGAGAAGCGTGAGGCGACGCTGGTGAACGCGAAAGGCAAGAAGACGGTTTATACCTACAATCAGGCGGGAAATCCCGAGAAAGTGATTGTGGACGCGGATGGCTTGAAGTTGAGCACGACGACGAGCTATGAGGCGAATAACCTGATCAAAGAAGTGAGTCCAAAAGGGCAAGAAGAAACGTATACGTATGACGCGGACGGGAATGTGACGTCGGTGACTGATCCTTACGGGACGGAGAATTATACGTATAATGAGAATAATGACGTGACATCGATGACGGATACCGAGAATAAAACAACGACGGTAGCCTACGATGATGCAGATGCGGTGTCGGAAACAGACCAATCTGGCGGCGCGACCTCGACGGTTTCACAGTATGATAAATATGGAAATGTGATTAAAGGAACCGCAGAACTAAGCACGGCGACTAATATTTTAGCGAATCCAAGTTTTGAGAAGGATTTAGTCGCGACGGAATGGTTCTCGCAAGTGTACCAAACGGCGACGGGAACGGTAGCGATCGACAAAACAACATCGGCACCGGGCGGCGTGAGCGGAGCGGCTTCCTTGAAAATCACTGGGAAATCGACAGGACGCGGGTTTACGGCTGGGAAACAGATCGTGGAACTAGAGCCAGACTCGACGTATACGCTGAGCGCGCTGATCAAGACGAGCGACATGAAGGATACGAATGTGTTCTTTAACGTCGAGCTGCACGACGCGACGGGCAAACGCGTGACGGATGGCGATGGTTGGCAGAGTAACCGTTACAGTGACATTAAAGCGAACCGTCCTTGGACGAAACGCCAGCTGACGATTAAGACCACGAAAACGACCGCAAAAGCCTATATTTTCCTAGAAGTGGAGCAAAATAAAGACACTGGTGGGACAGGAACGGCGTGGTTTGATAATGTACAACTCGAAAAAGGCGAGGCATCGGCGAACTTTAACCCTGTGCTGAACAGTAGTTTTGAAAAAGGCACGGAATTGATGGCGACTGGCTGGTGGAGAGGTTCGACGGCGGGCGCGGATAAATTAGCGGTTGACGACACGGAAGGCTTCGCGGACAGTTCATCGGCGCGGATTGTGCGCACAGCGGTGACGGACGTGGACAGCAAGTACGGGCAAGAAATCGTGCTGAACCAAACGACGGCGAAAAACGTGACGGTGACAGCGATGTCGAAATCGGAAAACGTGGTGAATACGGCGGGCGGCGAGAAGCTGTCGAACGATTACGCGATTCTGGCTGAGGCGGTATTGAGCGACGGCGTGACGAAATCATTCTACGCGCCATTCCCGACTGGAACGAATGAGTGGAATCGTAGTGCGGTGACGGTGAACGTGGACAAACCAATCACGCGTTTGAAAATCTGGACGCTATTCCGTGGGAAGCATACAGGTAAAGCGTGGTTTGATAATATGCGTGTGATTGATGGGGAAGTGTTGACGGAGAACACATATGATAGCGCAGGGAATTATGTGACGGCATCGTACGATGAGGAGAAGCAGAAAACGGCATTTACGTATGATGTGTATGGCAATAAACTGACGGAAACCGATGAAAAAGGTAACACGAAGCAATTGGAGTACAATGTCGATAATCAATTGACGAAAACAACGCTGGCGAACGGAACAGCGGTAGCTTACAAGTACGATGATAATGGCAATACGACCGAGAAATTCGTCACAGCAGATGGGGAAGAACAGCAAAATAGCTACGTGTACGATAGCGACAACAAGGTAACCCAACTAACTGATGCCTTAGGTCGCAAAATCAGCTACGAATACGACGCGAATGCGAACGAAACCAAAGTGACAAAACCAAACGGTGATACGATTGAAAGCATCTATGATTCTGTTGATCGTAATGTTGGTGTGAAGTGGAATGATCAAACAGCATTTAGCTACCAATTAGATTTGAATGGAAATGAAACGAAAGTTACTAATGAAATAATAGGAATATCAAAAGAAAGTTATTACGATAGCTCTGATCGGTTAATAAAGCAAGTAGACCGAGATGGGATTGTGACAAGAACCTATCAAGATACTGTGAAAAATGGAGTTAAAGGGACAAGTAATAAGATAAGCACAATTACATCCATACAAAACTCTTATCAAAACAAGGTGAGCTACACTTATAATCAATTAAATCAAAATGTAAAAGTACACGATGGAAGCCGTAACTATTTTATGGAATATGGAGAAAATGGTAATGTTAGCAACTATATTGCTGGGAATGGCGTTACTAGTAACTTTAATTACGATAACGCTCAAAAAATAACTGAAATACAAACAGGGAATAAGTTAGGTAATCATATCCTTGAGGAAAGATACGGTTATGACGAGTCTGGTAGACTTCTAACAATTAATGATTCTGATAATGGTAGGACCCAATATAAATATGATTCGATTGGTCAGCTAACGGAAGAAGTTTTACCAAACGATACGACAAAACAATATACGTATGATGGTTTTGGAAATCGTATTAAAGTGATAGATTCTAGTAAGACGAAAGAGAGTTACGCGAGTTATAATGGTGGAAACCAATTAATCGATTGGAATGGTTCTAAGATAGTCTATGACAGCAACGGAAATCGCACATCTGATGAGAATTATATGTACACCTGGAATACAGCCGATCAATTGATAGCTATCGCTAAAAATGGAGAAAATAAACCATTTGCAACGTATGAGTATGATGACAGAGATAGGCGGATTACAAAAACAGTTAATGGTGAGACAACAAAATATTATTATGATGCTGACACAATTAATGTTTTATATGAAACCAATGGTTCTGGAGAATTATTGAGACAATACATTTATGGTGATGGAGATACACGTTTAGCCATGAAAATAGGCGGAAAAACACTGTATTACCATCATAATGCACATGGGGATGTTGTAGCAATGACAGATGATACAGGCGAGGTTGTTGCGGAATATAGCTATGATGCATGGGGAAATGTGCTAAAGTCACAAGAATTGACAGAAGAAGCGAAGCAAAATACGCTCGGTTATGCAGGGTATACCTATGATAGAGAGGTAGGCATGTACTATCTAATAGCGCGCTATTATGAACCTAAACAAGGTGTATTTATTAGTTCAGATCCTAATCCAGGGGATGACGATGATCCTATTTCTATGAATGGATATAACTATGCTAATAATAATCCAATTATGAATTATGATCCAGACGGGCACATTTGGATAACTGTCATTCGTACTATCTTGAAGAATGGGAAAACAATTGTTCAAAAAACAAAAAAATGGGTTAAAAAATCGTCTAAGAAAAAATTACCTACAAAAAAACAGGCTTTGAAATCGGCTAAGAAAAAAGTAGCAAATTTTTCTGTATCAAAAAAACATTTAAAATCGGCAAAAGGCCGCTATACAAAATTCAATACAGACAGTCAGAAGCAGGTAAGAAAGTGGCTAACTGAAGGGTTGAACAAGAAAAATATTTCAATCACAAATAATAATACTAGTGGGGATCGTTCATTTGTGGGTATTGTTAATATGGGGAAAAAAATAGGTAGTAAGGGTGAAAAGAAAATAAAAATAGTGTTTGGAGATGATGGAAAAATATGGACAGCTTATCCAGCAAAGTAAAAATTAGTTATCAAATCACTTCTGAATTTAGTTTTGTAAAAGGTTTAAAAAGCATTCCATCTCAGTTAATGAATATAGAAGGAGACCTTAATATTGTGATCAATAACCAAATATTCTTTGAAGAACCGATAGCTTTATATGAATTTTATTGTTATCTAGATAGGTGGTTATACGATTGGGAAAAGGGTCATAAAATTAGTTTTGAATACGTGAGTATGGAATCGGAAGAGAACCCATTACTCGCTTTTAAATTAACAACATCAGGCTTTCAAATTTTTTCTGTTTGGCAGCAATATAACTCAGAAGAAATTTTTGATACAAATGATTTTAAGGATTATATCGCCTTAATTACAGGACAAATAGAAAAAGATATTATTCATACGTTTGGAGAAGAATATATGAATTATAAGGAACTTCTACCTATAAAGAAAATGTAGGAGTAGAGATATAATCGAGAGTAGGATTAGACTTAAGAGGCTATATCCTACTCTTTTCTATAAAGTGTCAAAAAGCATGCTTTTTGACACTTTAAGATAAGAATGGAAATCACGTCTCAAAATATCCGAAAATGGATTTTGAAACATGTTACGTTTGTAGTACACTTTTTGACATTGTTTATAGTGTGCAGCGCCAAGAATAAAATATTCGGTGAATGAGTATATCTCTTTACGTGTAACAAGAGATGTAATCATTCCGAAGCAGTAGCGCAATCGTTTACAAATAAATCGGAATATGTTACCATTTTGTAGAAGTTACTTTATAGATAACGTAATCGAATTTAAACAATAGAACGTGTTAGGAGGTAGAATACATATGGCTGATAATGGCGGTGCAATTGCAATAAAAGGCTTTAACTATCAAAAAGCTTCTATTATACTTGTAATGATTCATAATTTTACTAGGAAAAACTTTAAAGTTTTTCCTGAATCAAACGAAGATTTTGAAATTCATATGAATAACAAAATTTATTATATCCAAGTAAAAGGTACTAAAAAAATTACCTTAGGTAAGCTAAAATATAGGCCTAATGGAAAGCCTTCAATTCTTGAGAAAAATTTATTACCAAGTACAAAAATAAACAGGCGTAAAATTTTTCTTTGGGATTTAGCCGAGACTACTAAAGCTAAATTAGAAGATCAGCCGGGAACCTTGGTTCCAATAATACACAGCTTTTCCTCGGAACAAAAAGTGGAACTTAGTGAGTCGCTAGGTTTAAATCAAGATCAAATGGACAAACTAAATAATCAGTATGTTTATATAACGCCATTTACGAATGATTTAAATAGCGCAATAACCAGGCTACAGGGTGAAATGGTTACTGCAAATTTATTGGTTACTAATGAACGAGCAAGGCTAGTATTAGGTGAACTGTCATTAGAGATAGACCAAAAAAGCGAAATTATTATGACGACGGATGATAGCTTTAAAAGAAAAGAAATTGACGGAAGGTATTTGAAACATGTGTTTGCAACGGTTCAACAAAAGGAGATGTTTGATGAGGTATTGAATGGATATCCATGTAATACCATAGTTAAAAATAAAGTAAAAAAAATAAAGCTAGGCATTCCTTTATTATATCAAAGTTTAAAAGAACAAATTAAACAAAAGGCCGATATTAATATCATTATGAACTCTGTTGATGACAAGAGTGCCATTGACTATCTGAGAAGTTTAATGATGGACATAGAAACGGGAATAGACACAGAGCTTTCTATTGCATTAGCAATTGATTGTTTTTGTGAGTTGGGAGAACAGCAACTATGATTGTAAATTCATTTTCAATTATTGATTTTAAAAATAAAGAGGCTCAGGATTTTGAATTTAGTGATGGAACCAATCTTATAGTTAGTGAAGGAAATACTCAGGGGAAATCTAGTCTATTAAAATCAATGTATTTTACATTAGGCTTTGATGTAAAACAATGGGTGTAGAATAAAAGTTGGACAAAAGATGATAGAATAAAACATATCAAATACATCGGAGGAATTTGTTCAATGAA
>NZ_JAASTT010000014.1 GCF_014322795.1 Paenilisteria portnoyi | reverse complement strand
CGATGGGAAAACAAGCATTGCGTGAGAGTGCAGAGCGGATTCGGAATGTGCCGCGGGTTATAAGTGATGTGGCGAGTACCGTGAAGAATACCGCGCAGGAAGGCTTGACTACTGTTAAGAATGCCGGAAATACAATAAAAAATTTCGGACAACCTCGAGTAGTAGCTGATGGATTTGTATTCACAGACGATGTAATTGAAGATGTGCAACCTGTTGTCTCTAAGATTGGAAAAGAAGCGGAGGATTCGGTTTCTTATTACCGGGTGCAAGGTGGGGGAGAAGGCACAAAAACAAGTCAGCACAGAATACAATTGAATGACGATGGGACTATCCGAATACCTAACCATGATGCAGACCTTAATCTTAGTGCATACTATAAAGAACATGCTATTTATTTTAGGGATACCAAACGTCCAGGTGGAGAAATAATAGAATTCAAGGTTCCAAAGGAATTAGATGACTTAGCGCAGGAAACTAAGATTGATCAATACAAGTATTCTGAGAATCCTAAAAATCAAGGAGGGATGGCTCCGAAACTTGTTGATCCTACAACTCCTGGGGTAAGCTATGAGTTTCCAGCACCTTGGGGTGAATGGATTGAAGAAAATGCCCATTCTGCAAGAATAATAGAGTAAAACGAAAGGAGGTAGCACATTGAAACCTAAATACGCTGAGAACATTATTGTGGGTGTTGTGTATAAAAAAATTTTCAAATGGTATATAACAGATAGGGATACATGGATACTAGACATCGATAAGTATAGTGAGGCATATTTAAAAAATGGATATGATTTTGATATGAATTTTGCCTTAGGATTTAGAAATAAGATACATGTGATTGATGAAACAACTATTGAAGAGTATGCGTTTGCTTATGAAAAAAATCAGGTGGACTCTGATGAATTACAAAATCTTTTGGTAAATAAGCAGTATGAAGATACAGTTTTAGCGCTGCAGGCGTCACTCTATATAGATTTCGATAAGAAAATATTTGTATCCTCTTATCCTGAGTCATTACCATTCGAGAGTTATACCCCTACAGGCTGGAAGAGTAGTTATGGAGATTTTACTGAGTATATCCCTAAAAAAGAAAGATATTGGATTTTAGGTGATAAGAATTTAATATCAGAAGAATACAAATTAGAGGTAGACAAATTTAAGGAGGGTAAATAAATGAGTAATGATATGCTTACTATTTTAAATGAGAGCTACAAAAAACAAGGAACAGAGGAAGAAATTGAAGGATTAACCGTATTGCTTGATGGTACAATAAAACAAGTTTTTGATAAGATTAGGATTGAAAAAAATTATAAAGATAATAATGAAGTGTTGAGAGATATTATCTTTACAGGTGTAAATTCTATAATAGAAGCTAAGAAATAGTGAGTGGAATGGTAACCCATTTTCGAACAAAATTTATAAGGTCTTAACTAAATCCGAATCTTAGAATTTAGTATGTGATACTGTGAAATGAGGACTGTGCAGATTAAGTTAGCGCCTCGTTCAGTGTGAAATCCAAAATAATGCACTACTGAGCTCATCTTTTCAGATGGGCTTCTCTGCGTTACGAATTTTATACCAAGCTAGACGTACCAGAGTAAAAAGGGGGATGGCAGATGGATGTTAAGTATAAAGAAAACGACTGGGGCAAGTCCAAAGATGCTACTGGGACGCTCATTGGACTAGGCTGGGGAAAAGGCGTGACGGATTATTTGAAGAAAATCAACGCTAATTTTGAGGATATTCAAAACGATATTCGAAAAGATGACCCAGATGGCGTGATTTCGTTTTCTTTTACAGATATGGAGAGCAAGTATCAAACCTTGTTCGAGAAAATAGAAGTATTGCATGATTACGCAGGGGATGCCGGAAATATGGTGGAACGCGTGATTGACGAGCCGTTTTATAAGGACATTGATAAGTTCGTCGAGAAGATGGAAGCTTTGTCGATTGATAATTACGAGACGAAGAACACGATTGGCGCGACGACGATTATAACAACAGGCGGATACGATTACGGCGGTTATGGCGCAACAACGACAACCGTGCCAAAAGACAAGATTAAGCTAAGCGACATCACGGCAGGGGATAACTTTTTTGCGGACAATCTAAAAGCCCAATTTGCGGAGTATAGTAAACAGAATCCGGATCAGGAGTTTACATACGAGCAATATCAATCGGCGGTATCGAGTTCGCGCGCGTTTGAGTATGATTCGATTCGAGATGGCCAGCAGAATCTCGAATTATGGCGTGATATCGGAGCAGCAATTGTGATTATCGGCGTGAGCATTGTGTGCCCACCCGCAGGTTTGGCACTTGGCATAGCATATGGTACACTGGAATTGTCTAGCGCCGCGACCGGAAAAGACTGGATGACTGGGCGCGAAATGGACGGGACCGAGCGCGCGACACGAGGGGCGTTTGCGTTGTTGGACATTATTCCAGGCGTGAAAGGAATCCGAGCGTTTAGTACGGCGACGAAGGCTGGTGGAGTGGCGTTGGACGCTGCGCAAGTTGGTAGTAAGTTGACACTGCGGCAGACGGCAAAGCAAGGAGTGTCTCATGTGGATGCGATGGGAAGACAGGCATTGCGTGAGAGTGCCGAGCGGATTCGGAATGCACCGAGGGTTATAAGTGATGTGGCGAGTACCGTGAAGAATACGGCGCAGGAAGGCTTGACCACCGTTAAGAAAATGACGGCGAATTTCGGGGATAATATGCGGAATTTGAACTTTGGCGGCGAGCGTTTGGTTGCTGAGGGATTTGGAGATATCGGAACTGGTTTTGTAAGGAATGCAGATGAAGCGTCGACTGGAGTAAATAAAATTGTCAGTAAGGGCTTAGATGATGTAAGAGAAAAGCTAGATGATGTAACCACCGGGCCAAGGTATGGTGATCGTCGAATCTCAGATCAAGAATATAATAAACTAAGATCTAAAACTCCCTCTAGAAAAATTCAAAAGCAAGTTAATGAAAATTTGGATGACCTTCTTGGAACTGCTGATCCTGCCTTGCCAGGTAAAACAATCGATGGAACACTACATGCAGATCATATAGTATCGATGGATAGTATTACGAAAATGGAAGGTTTCGATAAGCTTACTAAAGAACAGCAAATATCAGTATTAAACTATGAAGAAAATTTTATAGGCTTAAGCGAAACTGCTAATAAATCTAAAGGGCCAAAATCGTATTCTGATTGGACTATTTATAAGAAAGAAGGAGTAGAAGTAAACCCAGAGTTTAGAAGTGAAATGATGCTTAAAGAAAGCGAACTCGAGAAAAAGTTACAAAGATTAATTGATGAATTAAATAAAGGCGGTGGTTTCTAAGATGGAAAATAAAATACAGTTTTTATCGAAGTATAGAAAAAACATTTCGATAGTGAATATGGCAAAGATAAATGAAGATACGGTAAGTAATGAATGGTATAATATTCTAAAAGAAAGTGACAGGAGCTTTAGAATAAAGAATACAATTGATTATTGGAATAGCATTAGCTCTGCGGAACTAAGAAATACAATATCGTATTTAACTCATAATTTAGTAGATGTGGAGTTAATAAATTACGAGGACACGTACTCTATACTGTATACTGTCAAAGTTGGCGATGGCGAGATTGATTATTTCGAAGGTAAAATGCCTATTCGAAGCGTAAACAATACTGAATTAAATAAATTTTGGACAAATACACCTATATCGATAAAGAATTTCTATGAAAAATTGCATAATGGCTTTTATTATTTTCCAAGTAGAGCCATGGGACTCATCCCGCTCGAGGATATAACATTTTTTGGGGATGATGAATGGGGGATTATAGAGGAATTAGATTCGCCATTAGGTATTAAACTCGATTCTACATTCGGTTTTTTCAGCACAGGAATGGGTGGATATGTGGCTTTAGATTATAATAATTGTGGCAATGATAACGCAACAGTATGGTTTGTAGATGAGCAACCCCAGTACAATGCTGATTTTTGGGATATTGTAGACGAATGGATTGTCATAGGATTTGAATAGGTTTAAAGATGGAATGGTAACGCATTTTCGAACAAAATTTATAAGGTCTTAACTAAATCGAATCTTAGAATGAGGATGAATATTGAATAACTAAAGTGTTAGGGGTTTCTCTAGCACTTTTTTTGATATTTATTGAGTGAGTACGGGGTTTCGCTTGTGTTCGTGCAGGACGTGATGCAGAGTTTGCCGGAGCATGTGAAAACCGTTTTGGTACGGTGTCGACCGCGTGGAAGAGCTTGGAATTAGCACGCGTTGGGAGAAAAATGAGACGTATAAGAGCTTGGCGGTTCCACTTGGTTTGCGCGGGAAAGACGATATTGTCAACCTGAACTTGCATGAAAAAGCGCATGGTCCGCATGGCTTGGTCGCGGGTACGACGGGTTCTGGTAAGTCGGAAATTATTCAATCGTACATTATCTCGCTTGCCGTGAATTTCCATCCGTATGAAGTCGCGTTCCTGCTGATCGATTACAAGGGCGGCGGCATGGCGAATCTGTTCCGAAACTTGCCACATTTGCTCGGTACGATCACGAACTTGGACGGCGCGCAAAGTATGCGTGCGCTAGCTTCGATCAAAGCCGAATTGCAGAAGCGTCAACGTCTATTTGGCGAGCACGATGTCAACCATATTAACCAATATCAAAAATTATACAAATTAGGCGAAGCATCAGAAGCGATGCCGCATTTATTCCTGATTTCCGATGAGTTCGCCGAGCTAAAAAGTGAGCAGCCGGAATTCATGAAAGAACTTGTTTCAACGGCGCGTATTGGGCGTTCGCTCGGTATCCATTTGATTCTCGCCACGCAAAAACCAAGCGGCGTCGTGGATGATCAAATCTGGTCGAACTCGAAATTCAAACTGGCGCTGAAAGTACAAAACGCATCGGATTCCAATGAAATTTTGAAAACACCAGACGCAGCGGAAATCACGCTACCCGGTCGTTCATATTTGCAAGTCGGGAATAACGAGATTTACGAATTGTTCCAGAGTGCTTGGAGTGGTGCGGATTACGTGCCGGATAAAGACGATCAAGAGCAAGTAGACACGACGATTTACGCGATTAACGATCTCGGTCAGTATGAAATTTTGACAGAAGATTTAAGTGGTTTGGGCGATAAAGAGGATATTTCGAAAGTGCCGTCCGAGCTTGATGCGGTGATCGATTATATTCACGCGTATACGGAGGAAGCTAATATCGCGATGTTGCCGCGTCCGTGGTTGCCGCCGCTTCCTGAGCAAGTATTTGCGCAAGATTTGCATCCAGTAGATTTTGAAAAAGCGTGGCAAGAGCCAAAAAAACCGCTGCGCGCGACAATTGGGTTACTGGATCAACCAGAGATGCAAGCTCAAAATCCATTAACGTTAGATTTGACAAAAGATGGACATGTAGCCGTATTTTCAAGTCCTGGCTATGGTAAATCTACTTTCTTGCAGAGTGTTATTATGGATTTGGCTCGTCAACATAATCCAGAGCAGTTACATGTGTATCTTCTAGACTTTGGTACAAATGGTTTATTACCGCTAAAAGAAGTGCCGCATGTTGCGGATACAATCACGATTGATGAATTTGAAAAATGTACGAAATTTATTAATATGATGCTGGTGGAGTTGAAAACGAGGAAAAAACTATTAAGCAAGTTTGGTGTAGCTAACGTCGGAATGTATGAACGTGCAAGCCAGCAAGAAATACCTAATATCTTGATAACCATTGATAATTTTGATGCGGTAAGAGATGCAGGATTGGACGACAGATTCCAACCTTTGATAAGCCAAATTGCACGTGAAGGTAGTTCCGTCGGTATTTATTTAATGATTAGTGGCGGACGCCAAAATGTCTTGAATATTCAACTTGTCGCCAACATAAAAACACAAATAGCGCTTTATCTGATTGAAGAAAATGAACCAAAGAGTATTGTTGGAAGGACAACGTTGAAAATTGAAGATATGATGGGCCGTGGTTTGGTTAAAGTAGAGGATCCTACAATTTTCCAGACGGTATTACCGAACAAGGGTAGTGACGTACTTGAAATTATTTCAGGAATTCAAGAGGAAGGTAGAGCAATGGATGCAAGTTGGACTGGTGAAAAACCACTAGCAATTCCAATGGTACCTGAGGAGTTAACCTATGAAGAATTTACTTCATGGCGAGGAATAGAGAAAATTGGTAATGTGATACCTTTGGGTCTAGAAAAAAATCAGGTGACCCCAGTTGGAATAGATATGAGGAAGGCTGGAAACTTCGTAATTGCTGGTTTATCTAAAGAAGATGGGGATAATACAATTCGTGTTATGTTGAAACACATGTTGGGGCAAGATAGCTATGAGATTGGAATTATTGATACAAAGAAACGTGAATTCTCTGTTATGCAAGGAGAGGTCAAGCTGTATGTTAGTGGTAAGGACAGTATTGTTCAGCTACTAGAGCAGTTGAATGGAATAGTGACTAAGAGAGAAGAAGCCTACAAGATGGAACAACAGGAAAATCCTGATTTAAGCCCAGAGCAGTTTATTACTAAATTCAAGCCTATTGTGATATTTATAGCGGATTCATCTGATTTAGTAGATGAAATAGATGATAGAGACTGGGATAATGTTGTAAAACTTATGAAAACTGGTGCATTTATGGGAGTCTACGTTGTTTCTAATACTTTATTTGATGCATTAGATAGTCGTTATGACGTCATAACTAAGTATCTAAAAGTCCAATCACAAGTATTATTATTTAGAAGCACATACGGACAGTCGATGTTTGATGTGACAAGTAAAGATACTCATGCGACTATTTTTAATCCTCAAGAAGCATATTTAATCAGTGATCGAGTAGCGACAAAAATTAAATTACCCTTGCTGAAGGAATAATAATGTTTTCTCATCCAGTTCATATGGGCTGGATGAGAAACAATCAAGAGCGTAGACATACAATTACTGGCTAAATAAATTTAACTTGTTTATAGTTAAAGTTGTAAAGAAGATAAAAAAGGAAGTGGAAGAATGAAGAAAAGTGCGATTGTAGCGGGAATATTAATTAGTTTAATCTTAGGAGGTTGTAATAACATGGATAAACAAGGTAAGGATGATGTAGCATCAAAGCAAGAAGTAGCGGTACAGGATTATAATGGGCAGGGGTTTATATTCATTGATGGAGATAAGACCAAAGATATCGTTGCCGAGAATAAAGAGGTTATTTCCAAGTACGCATTGGATTATTTTAAAGAAAAATATCATACTGATGTAGTGGTAAATAATGTTGTTCCAGCAAGAAATGCAGCAGTTGTTATATTGGAGTCCAAACATGAGCCGAAATTTAATACGTCGGTGATAGTGAGTATTGATATGAATAAGAAGAAAGTATTAGATTCGGTTACATCCGAGGAAGGAAGCATTGAGGGGAGTATTCAAACAGGTCTCTATGCAATGGCTTATGAAGATAAGTTTTCAAATTTAGATAAATTTGTTAAGTCTGCATCTGAAAAGAGCGGGTTTATCGGATTGACAGACGAAGCCGTTAAAAAGACTAGAGATTCGGGGTATGTTACTAACTACTATTATTTGGCTATGCAGGGATCAGGTGCGCCGAGTATTTCTAATTTATACATTTCTAATAAAAACATTAATAAAGAGTCGTTAAGAAATTTGTTTGAAAAAGAAAAAAATCCTGAAACCTTAGTTGGGATTGTCATTTCACTCTATACTAAAGATAAGAAGGCAGATATCGATAAAGTGAATTCAATAATTAATGAACTTAAGAATGCAGAAGGATTGCCACCAGGCGCATATTCAGTAATTGTTAATGGTAATACTATTGACGTTACAAGTGGTCAAGCAATAGGAGACTCTGTTGGGACTTCAGTAGGTGTGGATGAAATTATTAAAAAGTAAAACGTATATCTGAGGGGAGTGAAAATAATGGGAAAGAAAACACCTGATAACGATTTAGTAGAGCTAGGTGGAAGTTCTGTATATAAAAATCCAATTGTAAATGCTGAGATTTCTATAAATAATAACTCGTACAAAGTTTTAAATACGAACTATAAGGGAGCAGCAGGATTAGACGCGATGACAGTCGCTAATATAAAAACCGGTGAAATTTCAATAGTCTATCAAGGAACACATGGAATCGATGATGTCTTTACAGATGCATCTTTACCTGGAAGAAATATAGATGCCCAATTAGCGGCGGCAAATGAGTATTACGATGAAATGAATGAAAAATACCGAAATAATCCAATCACATTAAGGCAAGAGGATGGGGAAATGAAAAAATTCCCTGCAGAAGGGGTAACAAATGTTGCGGGAAACTCTCTCGGTGGAGGATTAGCCAATCATGTAGCCATTCAGAATCAAGGGGTGTACAGCGTCGCTTTTGATCCTGCTATCCTGCCGTATACGCCAGATAGCGGAAAAAGTAAGTATATCACAAATTACATGAGCCAATATGATCCGCTTACATTGGGAGAACTGGGCTTAGGTTACGATGCAAGATTACCAGGCAAACAAGTGACGATGTATAGTGGCTTGCCATGGTTTGTTGCTTTGTCAGAAAATCATACTGGGTATACTGCAAAGGGAGAGTATACAATCGGAAAACCAGGAGACGTGGGCTATGGAAAAATAAAAATCGGTGCCGACGATTTTTTAGCAGTCAGTCCATGGGGAAATGTGCTTGCTAAAAATTATGGGGGATCAGGTACGAAGATTAAAATTGATCCAGACACGTTAACAGTACTAGCCACCTCTTTAACAGCGCATACGTTAGTACAACTGAAGGATGCTAAGAACTATCTAGATAACTCTGTAGATATTGTCAACCATGAGGGACATAAGCTAGATGACCGTGTTGGCACGCTAAAAGATGACTTTGATATGATGTTGAAAGATACAGCTTTTGGGAAAATATTTTTAGGAGCTGGTGCATATGAGCAGCTACGAAATGATTTTGAAAAGGACTATCCTATCTTTACAACAGCTGTAGATGTGATGCAAAGAATACGCACGACACCAGTCATTTCGGATATATTAGATTTTATTCTCACTAATTCCTTTACAGTAATAGATACATTATTGAAGTTACCAATGTTATTAGGGGATATTGTATTAAAGGCAGAAGATATTATAGATCACATCGGTGGGATAAAGAGTCAAGCCGTCCCTAAGTTATTTGTGAATATAGACAGTCAGTTTTTTGATGGTATTGTAGAGGAACTAACGAAGCATTATGCGATTATTGATACTAACAAAGATAAAATGGAGTTGCAAGTAAGCAATTTTAGGGATCAAGTAACGGCTGTCAAAGATGTGATGGAAACGGCAGATAAAAATGCATCGTTGGGGATTTATGATGAAGTTAACTCGGGGCCTAGCACCGTGAAAGTAATGATGGAAGATTCCCCATATTTGAAGAAAGGCATGACTGTACGACAAAACCAGATTGATACCAATTTTAAAGCATTTTCAACGAGTATCAGTTTAAGTATGAAACCGTTATTACGGAATCTGGGAAGTACAATTAATCAAGCGAATATAGCCATTGACGATATTTTAAGAAACTTACGAACCATTGTGGCGGCGGTGAGTGCAGTAGATATTCCAATCGTTTCCTTTGATGATGATTTAAGAGAGACATTAAGAAGTTTGGAAAGAACATTGAATGGCATTAAACAATCCGCAGAAGGAGCGCATCAAGCGGTGACCGATTTAGAATCTGGATTTGAGAATGTACTAACTAATTTCAAACCGTACATAGATACGGCTTTGTTTGAGGGAACAAAGTATCACAATGTGATTTTGTATAATCAAGCATCATTGAACATTTTAGAAGTTGCGAGGCTAATTTTCATAGATATTAAATATCAATTGAGTGGTAGCAATAGTTCAGAAGCAATTCAATCATTGGACATTATTTCTAATGATGTGAAGCTGAACTTAGATAAACTGATTGCGCAGGTGAGATTAGGAACGATTCAATAATAGAATGTGAGAAATGCTGGGATTTGAAGTTCTCAGCATTTTTCAATTGAATACATAAATGGGAACACGAAACAGAGCAAGATAAATTTACTTCGGATAAGGTCAAATACAATAGCACGAGAACTGGTGTGCATTGCAAAAACTACAAGCGGCTGAGTGAAGCTTTATACGCGTTAAACATGCTGAATGATGATTCGACGGGAATATTTAACGTACCTATACCGAAATACAATGAAGAAGATGAACTGGAAAATCTCAAAATAGTGCTTGAAAAAGGATATAGCCATCTTGAAGAAATAGGCTTGTTTCAGAGTGGTGAACCAACAGAAGAAGGCTTGAAGTATGGCTATATTTTGAAAAAGTATCAAAAAGCCAAGCGTTACATGACATTAAATAGTTTTACATGCGCTGTTGATGTAGACAAGAATAAAATGTTTTCGCATGTATTAGAAAAAACAGGAGAAAATGTATATACGCTGGAACGAACCGACAAAATGATTTTGCTAGCAGTCTTTTATCAAAACATTAAATTTCTACAGCAGCTGGATAATAAACAGCAAAGTGAAGATACAAAAATCTGGCAAGACTACGCGTTATTGCGATTAGAAGCCTATTATAGCCAGAATGAAGCTTTTCAGTTACAGTATTTTGAATATGATAAATGTACCTATTCAGCCCTGATTATCGACAATGATACAGAGATTATTGAGTACGATTTACCAAGGCAAAAAGTTCGTTCCATAGCAGGGAAAACACTGAAAAAGCAATTCGTTAAATTTATGAAAGTGCAGGTGTGATAAAATATGGGAGCAGGTGAAATTTCAATCTCGCTTACGGAACAAGAACAACTGCTTGTTGAAATGCAGAAATTAGCACAGCATTCAGGAGAGTTGACACAATTGCTGAAAGAAGCAGGAGAAGCGGTAAGTGCGATTTGTTTAGAAGGCCAATTTAAAGATAGAATTATTAACAATGATCAAGGAACAATATCACGATTCACACTCAAAGCGCAGACACTCCAAACATTAGCAGAAGTTTTATCGATTCAAACAGAAAACACATATAAATCAATGATTGACACGGATAAAATGCTAGCGATGCAGGTGGTAAATGTGATATTGAATGAGCCCGGGACAAATGCCGATTTTAAATTAGCATGTGAGCAAGATCCTAACGCAGTGATCGACCAAGTGAAAACCTACATGAAAGAAAATAAATAGGGGGTACGATATGACAATGTATAAAAGTGATAAGTCTCTCTGGGAAAGTAGTAATGGCGGTAGTAGCGGTTATAGTTACACAGGATCGTACTATCCTTCATACTCAACAGAAACGTCAGAATCCTACGCGGTAAAACGAATTGGCGAAATTTTAGAAGGTATTAAAGAAGTGAAATCGGAATTAAGAAGTCAGGGTTTGTCTGATTTATTCCCATCACGAGGAACATCGACTCTATCCGCTAGCAAAGGAAAAAGTGGGCTAGAGAAAAAATACCAACACGCGAATGAACTCGTGACATTAGCTGGGCGTGTGCATAAAGAAGTGTTGCAAAATATCGACGGAAAAATTACACAAGCGATGAATGATGCAGTTAAAAAACTAGATAACGTGAACGAAGGCAAGAATGCATATAAAACAGACAAACTAACTTTTAGCGAAACGTATACAACAACAGATCCTTATTCAGGAATGACCTCAACATACACAACACAAAAAAAATACACACTAGATCAAATACTTAATTCCAGTGATAGCCCAATTAAAGCGACTAAATTATTGTATGACGAACGCCTAAAATTAATAAATGAGCTTATGGATAGTGGTGAAATTACAGATAAGGAAACCATTAAAGAACTTAAAGGAATGAGTAATGACGAACTGGTGAGAGCCTTTTTCCCGACTCAACTAGGAGAATTCGAAGAGCTGAAATCAACCTGGCATGAAAATAATGCGGGCTGGTTGAAATGGGTGGATATTGGCTTGACCGTCGTCGTTGGCGTGGCGCTAGTTGCATCGGCTTTTGTGACGGGTGGCGCATCCTTGCTACTCGCAGCCCCAGCCCTCGCCTATTTAGGAACAAAAGCAGTGGTTGGTATTGCTGGGGGAACGAATATGATTACCGGTGATATTTTGGATACAGAAGATAAAATCTGGTTAGGCGTAGATTTTGTTGCATCGACATTATCGTTCGGAGCAGGAGCAATTGTGACAAAATTAGGGAGTTCGCTACGAGAAGGCTCAACACTAGCGAGCACTCTGAAATTGGCAACAAACGCAGAGAATATCGCTGGAAAAGTAGACTTAGCGATAACAACGATACGAAACCCATTACTTGGAGCAACCTTAATCGGTGGTGAAAAAGGAGTTGGCATGATAGCGTCGAAGGTTATTAGCAAATTTAATGTGAGACGTGTGGCGGCATCAATTGATGAATCAAGCCTAGGTCGAGGATGGCATGATTATTTTGCGGCAGGCGATTTTAATGAGCTTCACGGTGTACAGCGAGGTCGACTAGAGAATTTGTCGTCGCAACTTGGCGGTGGGTTCTCGGCAGAAGATTTGGCGATTATTAATAAATATTATGATTTCCAGTTGCCGCATGGCGTTGGGAATGATGCGTTTACGGGGATTGGGATTCAAAAATGGAATCCTGGAATGGACATAGACATTGATGATCAGGCTGTTATACGTAATTTTCAAGAGAAGATAACAAACTTTAATAAGGCTAAGATTTCTACAACTAATGTAATGACTGACTCGCAAGCAATGCGTTTAAAAGGACTCACAGAGGATACAACATCAAAATTAATAAAAGATGGTGTCCCAGAACAATTATGGAATGATGTATATGATAAATTAAAGATTCCTAACAATTTAAGGGGTATTGAAATATTTGGAAAATAAAAATGAGTGAGGTGCTTAAATGACTTTTTTTAAGAAATTATTTGGTGGAATTAGCAATACCAATGCTCAAAAAATGTATGGGACAGTAGACGATTGGGTACATGCAAGTCCTAATGAAATTAAAAGGTATCGGGAAAATATCACGACTGGTGTACAGAACAAAGCGGTTCCACCTGGTATGTTAGGAAGCTTTTTAATGGTTTTAGGAGAGGGGGAAGCTGGCGAAAAGATATTAAGTGATGCAATTGCAGAAGGCCTTGAAAACGCAGATAAAGATTACTCTGAGGGGCTATCGTATTACTACGTACATCACGGGAATTATACTACTGCGCTTAAGCAAAACAAATGGTTTGAAAAATGGATCGATTCAAGCGAAAAATGTGTACAACAAGGTCAAAAGAATGCTGAGTCACGACTTGCGGATATTTATGCCACTTGTTATTCAATCAAAGATAAAGAGTTCGAAAATATAGTGGGTAGAATAATAGAATTATATGAAGTTGCAACTGCAAAGCATCAATCACTGGCAGCTTTGAATTATGGAAGCTTTATAAAAAATGAACTAAGTAGTACCGATTTAAAAAAAAGAAGTCCACAAAACTATAGACCATTGGAAGATTCAGAACCATATTTGATACAGGCCGTGCAAGATGAAAAAGGTACTGATTTTGAAGATTCTGCATGTAATATACTTATTAGTTTTTATTCTGAATTAGTAAGTAATAATTTATTCGAATCCTTAGATGAATATTTTAAAGGAGGAGAATTGGAAACTTTAAGAAATCAGAGTACACAAATATATAATAAAGGAATAAAACACTTCAGGAAAAAAAATTCAGATGCTTTAACAGACGGATTTCAAGATTCGTTAGACAGCTACATGGCACATTTAGAGCTTGTAATCCTAGCAGATAAATTACGCGAAAATAAGGATTTTAAAGACATTGCGGATAATTTTGTGTG
Organism: Paenilisteria portnoyi; assembly: GCF_014322795.1. GTDB lineage: Bacteria > Bacillota > Bacilli > Lactobacillales > Listeriaceae > Listeria_A > Listeria_A portnoyi. The sequence continues at coordinate 73,695 of NZ_JAASTT010000014.1, read as the reverse complement.
GCAGGTTAGTAAAAAACACTTTCCAAACGCTGTCATTACAATTCCTAAAGACGAATGTCTCAACACCATGATTAGCTACTTCACAGAAAATAAACAAGCGTTAACTAAGGATGGAGATTTTAGCCAAGCTTTTTATGATTTTGTAGATAGAAGGTTAGCAAAGGTTTGAATTTAGGATGAGCGCTGGCGAGGTATTCAATATTTGGATACTCCGCCAGTTTAAAATACGAACGGGTCTAAGCTATATGGAGGCTACGTATCAGAAAACGGGGGAAAATATGAAGAAAAACATTATATTTGTTAGTATCGCAGGGTTGTGCACTATTACAGGAATTATTATTTTAGGGGTTAATGATATACCACCGCAACCGTTAATTTTCTATCTAATCGCATTGAGCGCGGTAGCTTGGTTCATTAAATTTCAGTACAGCGATAAAAACGCTAAACCAAAAAATGGCTTGATATACGGCGTACTGGTTCTCTATGTTTGCGTTGGAGCAGTTATATTTGGAACGACTTATCAGAGCGGTATACAGGCAAACGAAGAAAAAGAAAGACAACAACGAAGCGCAGAACGAGCGGCTGAACTCCAAGAAGAATTACAAATCAAATTGCAAGAACAACGAGAGCAAGAGGCAGAGAAAAAAGAAAAGGAAATGCAGGAGTTGAAAGATAAAATAATGGATTCCTATACACCAGATGCGAATAAATAAGTAGTAGGGAATATAAATAATGCTCGTTCATTTCTAACCTAATTGAATGGACGGGCTATTATTAGATTACATATTTTGGAGGGCCACCATGTGGAAACTAGACGAAAGTTATTTTTACCAATTGAAAAACGTTGCAATTAATCGGCTTTCCCCGGGAAGTGTCATCATCTATTTAGTGGGTCTGTGCTTATATTCTCTTGTTATATTAGGAATCTCAACAATGGTTTTATGGGGAAATCAAGGAAGAGTAATTTTAGGTGAAACACTTAATGCGGTTTATTTCAGCTTACTAATAATTTTTCTGATTCTTGCTGGATACCTTAGTATGTGTCTGATCTCAGAGAAATTCCTATTCAAAAGCCAGAAATTTGGCACGGTTGTTATGGTAGTCTATACGCTGGTGATGTCAATAGAACCATTTTTTTTGTTCTATCTTTTTTCCTTGGATGGGAACGGAAATAAGGATGATGGGCTTGGTCTTTGGTTTATAGTAGTGCTAATTGTAGGTTTCATCCAGTTTATGATGTATTTCGCGCTCGTCCGAAGCGGGATAAAGAACGGCTCGATGAAAGAAGCGGGAAATGGATTATTTAGTGGGAATTCAAATTTGAAATGGATAGTTGTTATAAATGGGATTTGTTTTATCATCCTAGTAATTTGGCTATTTTTCATAACTAATTTTGGTATTATAGAAGGTTGCGTTATATTTCTATTCCTATTCTTTGCTTTTATTGTTGGAGTTCAGGAGTTTATAGTGTTAGCTGTTTGTAAGTATAGATTTCAGGCGTTCTCTGTAACCTATGAAGAAGCTACTAAGTACAGAACGAAAAGAAAATGAGGGGTTAATTTGAAGATGCATGATTTAGAGGATAAATTGAAGAAAATCACAAAAGTGGCATTTGGATTGGCGATATGTATACCGCTAGCCATGGTGTTACTCGCTATACTCGCCCCTGTATTAATAATAGTGGTAGGTAGCCAGATGAATCATGAAGGTTACTTGCTAGTTGTCAAAAGCTTCTTATGGCTAGAACTCGCTATATATTTAATCAACTGGGTATTTTGTTTGAGAAGTTTTTTATGGATACGGAAATTCAAGAAAACGGCGGGGAATATTTCTACGCCACAACTAAGGTTGATGAAAGTTATTCAAGTAGCATTAGCTTTATTCATTATCCCAGTTACACTCCCATTTGCAATCATTTTATTAGGCACTGCAAACAAATTGGCGCATGGGAAGTTTTCGGTTAATCGCTTAAGCGGTGCGTTGCATGAAAAATATATAATGTCTTGAAGCGAAGGGGAGTTAGGTTAGATGGAGAAACTTTTGAAATGGTATATATGGTTGCCACTAGCGATAATGATTAATGTGATTAGCATATATAATTTTGTATTAGGCCTTTTAGGAATCTTCTTGTTTATTTTAGTCTGCGTACCGAAGATAGTCTATGCTGCAACACAAAAAGTAAACATGAATTCCTTGCAATACCCGACTTCTAAATGGATGGATGTTTTAATGGCTGGATTGGCAGTTTTTATATTGGCTGTGGGATTTGTTGCTGATTATTTATTGGGAGCGAATATAGAGGTGTTCTTACGCAATAATCATTCGTTTTCGTATGCGGAATTATTGGCTCCTTATTTGAGTGTTGCGGGCAATGTCCTAATGATTTGTGCCACGGTTTTATGCGTTTTAGAAACTAGGAAAGCTCATAAAAGGATGAGAGAGTAGAATTTAATTATTATGATCCAATTAACAAAAAGGGGTTATGGGTAAATTTGGATGGATAACGGCGAAGTAAACTCATAAATAGGCTTGGCAAATAAAAAAAGGAAGGAAAGAAAGTAGAGTTAATGAAGAGAGGGCGTGAAAAAATGGAATCGAGACAGACTTTTAGCGCTAAATATAATGTTCCTGAAATTGAGAAAATAAAGGTGGAGCTTATTGTTGAGATAATCAAACTTCGTAAGCAAGCCAAATTGTCTCAAAAAGAGTTGGCAGAGAAATGTGGTATGAAGCAGCCGCAACTGGCCAGAATTGAAGATCTTGATGGTAATCCAACCATTGAAACGCTACTTCGTGTATTGGTTGTATTTCATAAAAAATTAGTCGTTGCATAAAAAAATATAGCATAATCGCAAAGCCGAGTTCCCGGACCACAAATCCGAGAACTCGGCTTTTTCCCATTTCCTCCAAAACCTCTGCTATAATCACAATACCCCACCAAAAACCCAATCACGCCTCCAAATCCACCACACACTTTGTACTCAAATCACCTAGCTATCTTTATGTAACCGCTTTAAAATGAAAAGTAAGGAGGAGGCAATCATGTTTGATCAACGTGCATTTCGGCTTTTTGAGCAGATTATTCGGTATGAGAAAATGACGAGCGGGGCGCTTGTTCGGAAAATGGGGCTGTCGGAGAGGCAGTTTCAATATGATTTTGAGAAGATGAATCAGGCTTTGCGGCATGTTGGAAAATCGGAAATTGGGATGCGAAATCAGTGTTTTATTATCGATCCTGGGCTGAAAACGGCTTATTTGGAGGGATCGGAGTTATTTATACGGCAGGAGGAGCTTTTTCTCGGGGAGCAGGATCGGGTCTATTTACTTTATTTATATACGTTTATGCGGCAGGAGGAAATTTCGAATTTTCATTATCAGCGGGTGTTGCATGTGAGTCGGAATACGGCGCTGAGTGATGTGAAGAAGGTGCGTGGGTTTTGTGCGGAGGCGGATGTTCGGCTGGTTTATTCGCGGCTTTCTGGGTACCATTTGGTTGGGACGGAGCGGGATAAGCGGGTGCTGGCGGGGCGGTGTGTCAATGCGCTGTTGGTGTTGCCGCTTGGTGAGGTCGCGCTGAAATTCGTTCTGGAAAGCTGGGGACTGCGCGCGCGGTTGGACGAGACGGAGCGGATTCTGCTTGATTGGCAAAAGGTGAATCGGGTGGAGCTTGTGCAGGATCGGCAGCGGGAATGGCTTTATTTGGCGGCGTTTCTGAGGTGTCGCGGGAAGCATGCGGGGCTTGTGTTTTCGGATGTGGAACGGGAGTTGATTGGGCAGCAGTCGGTGTATCGGTTGACGGAGTCGCTTGTGGTGCAGTTGTTTGGGACGCGGGATGTGATGGAGCAGTTTTATGTGACGGTGCAGGTGATTGGGGCGCAACGGACGGCGGAGATTGGGGAGCATGTGGTGTTGCTGGATTTGGCGGATCGGATTATTGCGGCTTTTGAGAAGCTGACGTTGTTGACGCTGGATAATAAGCGCGAGTTGCGGCGCAGTCTTTACGACCATCTGGTGCCGGCGTATTTCCGAATTGTGTTTTCGCTGCCACTGGTCGCGCCGATGACGGAGCAGATTCAGACGGCGCACCCGGAGTTGTTCGCGTTTGTGAGGCAGGCGTTGTCGCCACTTGCAAAACTGACTGGGAAAACCGTGAGCGCGGCGGAGATTGGTTATTTTACGATTCATTTTGGTGGGTATTTTGAGCGGAAGCGTGAGGCGCGGCGGGATTTCGAGGCGTTGTTGGTTTGCCCGAATGGGATTAGTACGTCGCTGATGATGAAATCGCAGTTGCGCCAGTTGTTTCCGGAGTTGCGATTCGTTATGGCGGACGGGGCGAATATTCCGGAGTCGGGATACGATATGATTTTTTCGACGGTGTATGTGCCGACGCGAAAACCGGTGTACTTAGTGCAGCCGCTGCTCACGTCGCTTGAGAAGAATTACTTGATTCAGGCGGTTGCGGCGGATTTCCCAACGATTGATCACCGCCATATTTCGGTGGATGCGCTGCTTGAAATCATTGAGCGGCACGCGGTGATCGAGGATGAGCAGAAATTATATGATGCGATATTTAATAAGATTTACGGAAAAGTGTCGATAGAGAGGGGATACGCGCCAATGCTATCTGAATTATTAACGAAGGACATGATTCAGTTTACGGATGAGGAACTGGATTGGAAAGAGGCGATTCGGCTTGCGGCAACACCGCTTGTGACGGCGAATCGTGTAAAAACGGATTATGTGGATGCGATGATTGAAACGGTTGAGGAAATGGGGACGTACATCCATATTGGAAAAGGGATTGCGATTCCGCATGCTAGGCCGGAAAAAGGTGTGAATCAGATCGGGATGTCGTTTTTGCGGACGCGGACGCCGGTGCATTTAGTGGATGCTTCGGGACCTGCAATTGATATTTTTATTTGTTTGGCGGCTGTGGATAACGAGGCGCATTTGAAGGCTTTGTCGCAATTGACGAAGTTTTTGACGAATGATGTGGCTTTGGAGAAGTTGAAGCAGGCGGAAACGGTGGATGAAATTACGAATTTATTAATAGAAGGAGAGGAACAGGAATGAGAATTTTAGCGGTTTGTGGATCTGGTCTTGGTACGAGTTTTATGGTGGAAATGAATATTAATCAGGTGTTGAAGGAGCTGGGCGTGACGGATGTGGAGGTGTCACATTCGGATTTGAGTTCGGCGACTCCGGATAGCGCGGACGTGTTTTTCCTAGCGAAGGACATTGCGGAGGGCGGTGAATCGCTCGGTGAGGTGATCGTGCTGGACAGTATTATCGACATGGATGAGCTGCGCGCTAAGGTGACGGCGGTCGTTCGGGACAAGGGCTTGATTTAAAAAATGGGGAGGGGTAAGAGATATGAGTGATTTTCTAAAAGTGTTAGTAGATATTATGAGTCAGCCGGCGATTCTGGTGGCGCTGATTGCGTTAATCGGCTTGATTGCGCAACGGAAAAAATTATCGGACACGTTAAAAGGAACGACGAAAACGTTTGTTGGATTCCTCGTGATTTCGGCGGGGGCTGGGATCTTGTCGGCTGCGCTCGCGCCATTTGGAGAAATGTTTAAGGCGGCTTTTCATGTGACGGGTGTCGTGCCGAATAATGAAGCGATTGTGGCGATTGCGCTGACGGATTACGGGACGAATACAGCGTTAATTATGTTTTTCGGGATGATGGTCAACATTTTGATTGCGCGGTTCACGAAGTTTAAATATATCTTTTTGACGGGGCATCATACGCTTTATATGGCATGTATGTTGGCGGTAATCATGACGGTGGCAGGCTTTACGTCAGTTCCGCTGATCATGGCGGGGGCTGTGGCGCTTGGCATTATCATGTCGCTATCTCCGGCGATTGTGCAGCCATTTATGCGAATTTTGACGGGGAATGACAATGTGGCGCTGGGCCATTTTAGCGTGGTCGGTTATGCGGTGAGTGGACTTGTCGGTAAGGCGGTCGCTGGGAAAAATCCGAAATCAACGGAGAAAATCAATTTTCCGAAGGGGTTAGGATTTTTGCGGGACAGTACGGTGAGTATTGCGCTGACGATGATGGTGATTTATGTGGTCGTGGCGCTGTTTGCTGGACCTAGTTATGTGGAGGCGAACTTGAGCGCGGGCACGAATTATATTGTGTTTGCGATGATTCAAGCGGGGACTTTTGCGGCTGGTGTGTTTATTATTTTATCTGGCGTGCGGTTGGTGTTGGCGGAGATTGTGCCGGCGTTTAAAGGGATTTCGGAGCGTTTGGTGCCGAATGCAAAACCTGCGCTTGATGTGCCGATTATTTATCCGTATGCGCCGAACGCTGTGTTGATTGGGTTCTTCTCGAGTTTTGCCGGCGGGATTGTGAGTATGGTGGTTATGACGTTTACGGGCGGCGTGATTATTTTGCCTGGCGTTGTGCCGCATTTCTTCACGGGAGCGGCGGCTGGTGTGTTTGGGAATGCAACGGGTGGCGTGCGAGGCGCGGTTCTCGGGGCGTTTGTGAACGGGATTTTGATTAGTTTTTTGCCTGTTTTCTTGATGCCAGTGCTTGGAAATCTCGGTTTTGCGAATTCAACGTTCTCGGATACTGATTTTGGCGTGAGTGGGATTTTCTTCGGAGTGCTCGCGAATCATGGCGGGACGATTGCGATTGTGGTGAGCTTGATTGTGATTCTAGCCGTGATGTTTGGGCTTAGTGTGAAACGGAAAAAACGGAAAGCTATTGAGGAGGAAGCGTGATGTTGGCTGAAAATTTGGATGTGGCGGCGAAGCAGATACGGATGCATACGTTGAAGGAATTGCGGGCGCTTGGGTTCGGACACTTTGGCGGGAGTTTATCGATTGTGGAGGCGCTGGCGGTGATTTACGGCAAGCATTTGGCAGTGGACCCGAAGAAACCGGATGATCCGAATCGTGATTATTTCGTTTTGTCGAAGGGGCACGGTGGGCCGGCTCTTTATGCGACGCTGTTTTTGAAGGGATTTTTCGCGGAGGAGGAGCTGTATACGTTGAACCAGAACGGGACGCGCTTGCCGTCGCATCCGGATCGGAACTTGACGCCGGGTGTGGAGATGACGACGGGATCGCTTGGACAGGGGATTTCGGTGGCTTCGGGAATCGCTTTTGGGAATATGTTGGCTGGACGCGAGAATTATACGTATGCGATTGTCGGGGACGGCGAGCTGAATGAGGGTCAGTGCTGGGAGGCGTTTCAGTTTATTGGGCACCACCGGCTGGACCGCATGATTGTGTTGATTGATGATAACAAGAAGCAGCTGGATGGCTTGACGGCGGACATTATTGATCCGCTTGATTTGGAGGCGAAGATGGCGGCGTTTGGATTCCGTGCGGTGACGGTGAATGGTGCTTCGACGCAGGCGATTGATGAAGCGATTCAGACGGCAAAAAGGAGTTCTGGAAAGCCGCACGCGATTGTGCTGGATACGGTGAAGGGGCAGGGCGTGACGCATATCGAGGAGAAGGCGGACAATCATCATTTGCGTCCTGATGACACGGATAAGCAGGCGATTGACGATGCGATTTTGGCATTAGAAAATGATTTGGAAGGGGTGGCACAATGACGCTCACATATGAAAAAGACCAAATAGAGATGCGCCAAGTTTATGCGGACACGATTCGCAAATTGGCAGCGGCGGATCCAAATGTGATTGCGCTGGAGGCTGATTTGAGTAGCGCGATAGCTACTGGAAAATTGAAAGATGAGCTGCCAGGTCAGTATGTAAACGTTGGGATTATGGAGGCGAACATGATGGGCGTCGCGGCAGGACTTAGCGTTCTTGGTCGCAAGCCGTTCATTCATTCTTTTGGTCAATTCGTAACGCGCCGTGCTTTTGATCAAGTTTTCGTATCGCTAGGCTATGCGCAGCTTTCGGCGGTCATTGTTGGCTCGGATGCAGGTGTTACCGCAGAACATAACGGCGGCACGCACATGACTTTTGAAGATATTGGTTTGATGCGCGAAGTCCCGAATGCTCGCGTTTACGAGGCAAGCGACGCGATTCAATTCGCCTGGCTCCTCGAAAATGCCTACAAACAGGGCGGTCTGCACTACATCCGAACCATCCGCAAAAATGCGACGCAACTCTACGATGAAAATACAACATTTGAAAAAGCGCAAATTTTGCAAGAAGGCACAGACATTACGATTTGCGCCACGGGAATCATGGTTGCGGAGAGCTTGAAGGCCGCTGAAATTCTAAAAGCATCAGGAATTTCAGCAGAAGTCATCGACATGTTTTCCATCAAACCACTAGACGGCGAAACCCTACTACAATCCGTCCAAAAAACAGGTCGCGTCATCACCGCAGAAAATCACAATGTTAATGGTGGACTCGGAAGCGCTGTAGCAGAATTTCTCGGAGAAAATGGCCCCGTTCCACTGTATCGGGTTGGCGTACGCGAGCAATTCGGACAAGTCGGCTTGATGCCATATCTCCAAGAATTTTACGGACTCACTGCAAAAAACATCGCTTCACAAGCAGAAAGAATGATATAAGGACTGAGCTGGGCAATTTCACCGTGCCCAGCTTTTTAAATATGTGGTAAAATAAAGGAGAGGTGAATCACATATGGCAATGAAAGATCAAATCAAAACAGAAGTAGATCAATACTTAGCGGACAACGGCATGTCGACCAACTACCACCGACTCATGTACGCCGGCCCATCGATGCGCACCAGACACAGTCTCGTACTCGTGTTCACAGAAGTTGGGTTAATCACGTTCTCCTTCTCCATCGTCAGCAAGTCCGAAACGCAAATGTTCTTCCTACCAAAAGACAAAATTCGAGCTATCCGTCTCGATAAAAAACGTTTCGTACATAAATTATCGATGGAGGCCGAAAATGAAGAAGGCCAAATCGAACGCGCCCAGTATTTCGTCAGCAAGCGTGTCTTCGGAAGACCGTGGCATTCTGAAACACTACAATACCTTTTTGATAAAAAGATATTTTCACCGCTTTCCTGATATTTTAATCGTTCAAAATCGTTTTTTCTGGTACACTAGTAAAAAGGGTATTTTTTATGGAGGGAACTACTATGGAACTAAATTGGTCACTTTATGATTTGCAGAAAAGAGAAATGGTAAGCACTTTTCCGTCAGTAGAAGATATTTCAATGAGCGAGCAAATCGTAGAACAGCTAAATGAAAACCGAGATGCACGCTGGGAAGTGGAGCTATTCCCATTTGGGTTAGAGATTACAGAGGATAACATTCATTTCAACATTGTCCTCGCTAATTTTCTAGACGTCCAAGTGCAAAAAGTCGTGTTTTCCTTTAACATCACAGTTGGCGGCAGAACGATTGGAACGCCTTATTTCGATGCTGGAAAAGACGATATTGGCATGATTGAACCGGAAATTGGCATTATTCAACGTTTTACCTTCGAAAATCCAGGCTTCCGAATTGGTACCACAGACGATTACGTATTCAACGCAACCTATCGTTATGTGTACAAAGAAGAAGAATTCTGGCGTCTATCAGAGCTTGAATATATCGTTGACGGCAAAAAAATGAACCTGCTTTAAAGGAGTTGAAGAATGAAAAGACAAGACAATGGATTTATCATGTTATTTTTAGGAGCAACATTGCTTCCTAATTTCAGTAGTTTTCTATACAGCTGGGCAATAAACGGCTCAGATTTCAAACCCAATTGGATATTGTGGGTAACGCTTAGTTTAACCATCCTATTAATCATTTTTGGCATACTAACATTACTAGAAAAAACAATACTACTCGCCAATTTGCTAATTTTACTAGGGTATAGCGTTTTTCAAAGTTGGATGTTATGGCAAAATCAATTCGAACCATGGATCAAAAACGGAGAATTGGGCTTGATAGACTATTCTCGCCTCATCACACTCCTAGTCGCGCTAATCGGAATCGCGTATCTCTTCATCAAGACACCAGAAAAACCAGCAGTTATTGCTACCGATTGGCAAAAAAAGTGGCGCTGGGCAGGCGTGTTTTTCGCAATACTTGGTTTAGGCGTCTCGATCACATTAGCCGTCATTGTTCTATCCGGCGAAGAATTTTTCTTCACGACACCATTTGACGCTTATTTAGGAATCGGAATTGCATTTTTCTTCCTATTAGCCACTATATTCGGATTTAGAAAACCAAATGCATTCATCACAGCACCACTACTCGGCCTTTCGTTCAACTTTCTCACAGAATACCTATGGCTAGAGCAGTTGCTACGCAAAATCGGTTCTCAAATCGGCTCTCAAATCGGTCAAGACGAAAATACGATCGTCGCGCTGAAACTAATCATCGGCACACTCGGCATCTTTGCCAGCGTATTTCTCATTATCGCAACACAAAAAAAGAAATTCGAAGCCTAATCCAGGTCCCGAATTTCTTTTTTCTTACCATTTTTTCCGTAAAAGCAACACAATCGCAGCGATAATCAAGATACCACCAATCACAATCGTCCAAATCGAAAAGCTATCGCCAGTGCTTGGTAACCCATTCATATTGACCGCATTCACCGTCTGCACCGAACCAAACTTCCAAAAAATCGCCCATGCAACAAAAAGCGTTGTAAACCCAGCAAGTATTTTCTGAAAAAATTTCATGTAGTTAACCTCCCATTTTATTGGTCAAAATTTCTATATGATGTCATTGCTAAAGCCTTACCGTTCCTAGCAAATGACGCTTCTTATCCATTATCAAATAAAAGCCTGTTTTTGTCAACAGCTATACCAATTATGAAATTGGTACATTATATAAGGCTTGACGAACTATACAACTTTGAGGTATGATAATTTTGTTTCCTAGAAAAATTAAAAAAGGAGGATCGCTCACAATTGAATAGAAGCGCCAGAACTAGGGGTATGTCTTTAGTTGACGAGGAAGGGATTAATCGAAAATTCGGCGGGAGTCCCTCGGTTGCGCATGCAATCGTGAAGCCTTTGCTACAAACCATCAAGGTGACTTGGTGAACAGAGTGGAAAGGAACATGTTTTATCTCCATGGAAACGCGAAAGGAATACAGACAGCGGAATAGTCTGCCCTTTTTCAAAAATATAGAGGGCTTGCATACAGGATAAGTCTGCCCTCAAATGGAGGATTTTATTATGTGCGGAATTGTAGGATTTATTGGGAAGAAGAATGCGAAAGAAGTTTTATTAGAAGGACTAGAAAAATTAGAATATCGTGGCTATGACTCAGCGGGGATTGCACTTCAATCACCAACTGGTGTACTAGTAGCGAAAGAAAAAGGCCGTATTGCAGATTTACGTTCAGAAGTACCAGCCGACGCTTTCGGTGAGATGGGAATTGGGCATACACGTTGGGCGACACACGGGAAGCCGAGCCATGCCAATGCGCATCCACATCAAAGCAAGTCCGGGCGCTACACGATCGTTCACAACGGCGTTATCGAGAACTATTCACTGCTAACAGATCAATATCTAGCCGATGCTAGCTTTAAAAGTGACACGGATACAGAGGTCATTGTTTTACTCATCGAAATGTTTGCGAATCAAGGCATGACAACGAAAGAAGCATTCAAGAAAACGCTCAGCTTGCTTCACGGATCGTACGCTATTTGTTTGATTGATAAGACAGACAATGAAACACTCTATGCCGCGAAAAATAAAAGTCCACTTCTCATCGGAAAAGGCAAAGATTTCAACGTGATTGCGAGTGATGCGATGGCAGTTATTCGCGAAACCAATCAATTTGTCGAAATCATGGATGAAGAAATTGTACTTGTAAAACGTGATGGCGTAACAATTGAGACATTGAATGGCGAAGAAATCGAGCGCAAAGCTTACACAGCTGAACTCGACGCATCCGACATCGAAAAAGGAACATATCCACATTACATGCTAAAAGAAACAGATGAGCAACCGGCCGTTATTCGTAAAATTATTCAAGCGTACCAAAATGAAGCTGGTGATGTAACCGTGAATCCGACGATTGTCAAAGAATTACTAGACACAGATCGCATCCATATCGTTGCATGCGGAACGAGCTATCACGCAGGACTCGTCGGCAAAAATCTAATCGAAAAATTAGCAGAAGTACCCGTCGAAGTTCACGTTTCTAGTGAATTTGGCTACAACATGCCACTTTTAACTAAAAAGCCATTATTCATTTTTATTACGCAAAGTGGTGAAACAGCAGACAGCCGTCAAGTTTTGGTGAAAATTAAAGAACTAGGCTACCGTTCACTTACAATCACAAATGTACCAGGTTCCACATTGGACCGCGAAGCAGACAACACGATGTACTTGCACGCAGGCCCAGAAATCGCTGTAGCGTCCACAAAAGCCTACACAGCACAAATAGCAGCTCTATCCATTTTAGCGACTGTTGTAGGCCGTGAGAAGGGTCTGAGTATAGCAAAAGATTTCGACTTAATTGTAGAACTAGGCATTGTCGCAAACGCGATGGAAACGCTAGTGGACAGTAAAGAAATGATTGAGCATATAGCCGGAGAATATCTAGCAACGACACGCAACGCCTTTTTCCTTGGCCGCCATATCGATTATTTCGTAGCCATGGAAGCTGCGCTGAAACTAAAAGAAATCTCGTATATTCAAGCAGAAGGTTTTGCAAGTGGTGAGCTGAAGCACGGAACGATTGCCTTAATTGAAGACGGCACACCAGTTCTTGCTCTCATCACCCAAGAAAACATCAACTGGAATATCCGCGGTAATGTAAAAGAAGTACTAGCACGCGGCGCCAACGCTTGTATCCTGTCGATGGAAGGCGTGAATCAACCAGGCGACCAATTCGTGATTCCAAAAGTTCACGAGCTCCTAACACCACTCGCGAGCGTTGTACCATGTCAATTACTTGCCTACTATGCAGCGCTTCACCGTGGTTGCGATGTAGACAAACCGCGTAACCTTGCAAAAAGTGTTACAGTAGAATAATAATAAATAAGGATGTAGACGGCGTATCTGATACGTTATCTACATCCTTATTTTATTACTTATTATCTTCCTTTTTGGGAGGGAGAATCTGATTGAAATAAAACTGTTTTGGCGTTTTCTCATACTCAGGTTTGGCTTTGTCATTCATAAATTGATCTATTTGCTTATCAATCGCAACCCAACCCCGCCAAGATAAATGAATCGTGTCCTCCAAGAAATAAGGCGTATCACTGTAACTCGACATATCATAGTAGTGGAAGCCTTGCTCTGTTACCTGTTTCCCAGATTTATCATAGTACTTCTGCAATTTCTCACGAGAAGCACCAATATAGTCATACCAAGGCCCATTCACAGGAGGATTGATGAAAAGAACATCTGCACCGACCTCTTTAAAAGCATCCATGACAAGCTGTAAATCACTATATTCAGGCGACTCATCATAACTTAAATTCGTGCGACTATCCTTTAATTGATTAATGGTAGGCTCTAATTTCTTCTTGTAGTAAGAATCTTTGATAAAAAATGGATTCGGACCGACTTTTTCTTCACCCATTTTTGTCGCCAATTCATCTAATTTTGTATAATCCAATGTATCAGGAAGTAACTTCAAGTTCTTCTGTACTTTTTCTTCACGAGAACCTTGAATAAACTTCGAATCTAAATCATCTTTTCGTTGCAAAATCTTCAATTGCGTTACAGCTGCCGTTTTTGTAAATGTATCCACCTCCGTTTTTGGTCCAGGAGATGCGATATTTTCAAGCAATGCCGCCAAAGTGGTATCATTTTTAACGACTTTGTAACTCAGTAATCTACGTGCTGCATATCTTCTTTCAGCAGTAGGATGTTCATCTGACAACGCAAATTTATACGCTTGAAGTGGCGAGAAATTACCACCGAAGTGACCATCATCGACGCCAGCTGGTTGGAACCATTGTGGTGATAGTACAAATACGACTTTCTTTCCCTTTAGTTCACTGCCCATCGCTTTAATATCTAAGTAGTGCGAAAGAGACTGTGTGCCAGGACGACCAATAAGAAATGGCGTATAGCCACGATTGTATTTCTCTGTAAAGACATTTGGATGGAATCGATCCACACGTGATAACTCCGAGGAACCGAAAATAGGTACATATGTTTTATCTGTCGCAAGCATTTTTTGTTGAATGGCAACACCTTGCACGACAGCTGGATTCATAGAAGTAGCGCTTTTTTTGACGGTACTAGTTGAAACACCGCCAAAGATCGAGCTTGGGCCGAACAGGATGAATAAGAACACAGCCCCTGCAATAAGCAAAGGCCCAAATGTCATCCAAAGTTTCTTTTTCATTTTAATTCCTCAAGTTTAGTGATGATTTGATCTGGTGTTGCCCACTCGTCACGGTCAAATTCTGAAACAGGAACAGTGATGCCTAAGCGTGATTCTACCTCTATTAATAATTGAACAGTTGCCATCGAATCCAATAATCCTTCATCAAACAGATTCACCGATGTGTTTTCCACAACTTCCTCTGATTCTGTAATCTCTTCTAAAATTTCTAATACGTCTTCGCGAAATGCCATAATATTTTACCACCTTATCATTTTATTTAAAAACTAATTTTGTCAAAAATACCTGAGAAAATCAGGAAGCCAAAGCAGACGAATTGGAATGTAATCACAATACCAATCACGTTGGTGACTTTATTTTTAGGATAGAATTTCTTTTTCTTATTCCAACGTTCGAAGAGGTCGAATCCGACAATTAATACCGCCTGATAAAGCCCGTAAACGATGTAATACCAATGAAGTCCGTGCCACATACCCATGATTAAAAAATTCACGAAATAGGCGATGTAAGCCACGGTAAACTTGCTTTTGAAAAACTTCTTCTTTGTCATCCAGAAAACCAGACGCATAAAGACGAAATCGCGGAACCAGAAAGATAGCGTCATGTGCCAGCGGTTCCAGAACTCTTTAATGTTGCGACTTGCGAATGGTTTGTTAAAGTTCATCGGCGTCTGCACACCCATCAAGTAACTAACCCCAACCGCAAAAGCACTGTAGCCCGCGAAATCAAAAAATAAATACATACTGTAGGCATACATATAACCAACTAAGCTCCAGCCAAATTGAACGTGATGATGGAGGTTATACTCAAGACCAGTTATCGCATTCGTTTGAATCACATAAGCGATAATGAATTTGTATAGAAAACCTAAGAAAATAAGGAAAATACCACGATTAAGTAAATTTGCATATTTATCAGGATCTATAGGTGAGTCGGCTTCTTTTTTAAAGCGACGGAAACGATCGATAGGGCCAGATGATAGCGTCGGGAAGAACAGTAGGAAGTTAATGAAATCCCACGAATTCAACTCTTTAATCAGGCCATCACGCGTCTCCATAATCATTTGCGCAGCTTTAAAAGTTAAGTACGATATCCCGAGAAAACCAATCATTGTTGTGTTCGCTGCGAGTAACGGCTGTGCTTTTACAATGAAGAGTGGCAAGATGGAAAGAATGAGCGCAACTACGAAAATGCCACCATGATTGCTTTTTTGCCGGTAATTAAAGTAAAGTCTTACGAGCGCTAATTGCCAAAATACGAATACAATCAAAGCAATAGCTTGAATTGTGTTGCTAGCAAACATCATATAAATGAAGACCAATGTCATAAAAGCATTGTAAACAGGCATTCTTTTACCGAGTAAGCCAGCAATCACAATCGGTGCTAAAAAGGCGAACAATACTGCAAAATAGAGTATTGATCCGTATGGCGTTGTCATTTGTTCACCTCACTGGAAAGCTGCTTGCGGTCAATTTTGCCATTCATCGTTAGTGGGAGTTCTTCTTTATATACCCATTTACGTGGAATCATGTAGCTAGGCATCGATTCTGCGAGTTCTTTTTTGATAGCCGCGCTTAGTTTGTACTCCTTCTCAAAATCATGATCGGAAGGAACCACGAAGGCAACTAAACTATCCACTTTTCCCTCGCGCATTTTTGGAACGACAATACAAGAGCGAATATAGCTTACTTCTTTTAAATTATTTTCAATATCTTCAAGTTCGATGCGATATCCGTGAAGTTTAATCTGGAAATCAAGCCGCCCTTGGAAAAAGAGCATACCATCAATAATCGTGCCACAATCACCAGTTTTGTAAGCTTGAAATGGCTCGTCTTTATAGAAAACAGCATTTGTTTTCTCCGGTTCATTTAGATAACCTTTCGAAACACTTGGGCCAATCAGGACGATTTCACCTTTTTCACCATTTGGAACAGGCAAGCCATCTTCATCTAAGATAGCAAGTCTCGTATCAGGCTTAATGCGCCCAAGAGGCAGACTAGGATATGTGTTGGCATTACTTTCATCGATGACTACATTTGTTACAGCAACGGTTGCCTCAGTTGGTCCATAGGTGTTGTAAACAGTGGCTTCTGGGAAACGATTAAGGAGCATTTGTGCTGTTTCCTTAGTCAGAACTTCCCCACAAAATAGGAAGTGTGTAATAGATGGGTTGTTTTCTCCATTAAAGTTCTTGTCCATCAAGCAGATATCAACAAAAGAAGGCGTAGAAACCCAAACATTTACTTCTAAACTTGGAATGGCTTCATACAAACTCTTCAAGTTGGCGCTAACTGTCTTATCTAGCGGTACAAGCGTCCCACCGGCAAGTAAACACGGATAAAGATCCATAACAGACAAGTCAAACGAGTAGGGCGCTTGATTGAGGAAACGAGCACCTTCTTGAATCTGAAAATCTTGGAGTATCCAATTCGTAAAGCTAACGAGATTGTTATGACAGATCTGCACGCCTTTTGGAACCCCTGTGCTCCCCGATGTGAAGATGATATAATAATTATCTTCTGCCTTCACAAAGTTTGAATAGTCTGGTGCTTGCCCTTCATGACGCGCGATAATTTCCTGCAATTGTTCTGAATCAATGATACTTGTTTCTGCGACTTTTGCTTCTACTGGTAAATCAGCTGTACAAAGAATAACGCTTGGTTGCGCGACTTCTGTAATCTGTTTGATACGATCAGTAGGCATAGACACGTCGATTGGAACATACGCACGACCAGCTTTAGAACAAGCAAGGAAGGTAACAATTTGTGAAGCATCCATATGACCATAAACTAAGATAGGTGCAAAATCATCCTCCAGTTCTTGCAATAAAAAGACTGCTAATGCGTCTGACTGCTCCTTCAGTTCACGGTATGTCAGTGACTCGTCATTGTAATCATAACAAGATTTATTCGGTGTCTTAAGAGCCCATTCATCAATACGTTCATTAATCGAAGTGGTGAAAAAAGATACACTCATTCGTAATCGCCTCTTTTCTTTTTAAAATTCATTATAAATAAATGTGGTATCATTCGGGTTTTTGAAGCCATAGAACCAGAGCAAACCAAGTAAAACAACTAGATAAAATAACGTTTTCCAGATAAAAATAGCCGTTGGATGGAACATCGCCGCTTTCCATTTCTTCATGTCGTAAATCACCTCTTATGTTTCTTTAGTATTACAATTGTTAAAATAGGGTGTCATGCATTTATATAATGTAACGCATTTATCTCGAAATGTCCAATTACATTTTTGTAAGGTTGTGCGAGGGGAGCTACAGGAGAGCCAAAAATAGCTTTTTCGGAACGAATTATAGATGAAAAAACTATTTTAAAAGTATAAAAAAACACACTTGGATATTAGTTAAGTAAAATAATAGCGATACAAAGCCGATTCGGCTAGGTTCGGAGCTGTAATTATGAACTTTTTGTGAATTTTTTTAAAAAGTTTTCTTTTTCCAATTAAAGGTCTTTTGTACCTTTTAATCGGTATTTAAATACTGCAATATGTCGACTTGTAATATTATTATTTAGAGGAATATCGGATACTGCTATGCGAATCATTGGAAATTCTATATAATGAAGGGAGTATGAATTTTTTTGAGGGGGCTGGCAGTAGTGAATAGCAAGCAAATTGCGGGAGAAAAAGCATGTGAGTATATTCAAGATGGTATGGTTGTAGGGTTAGGAACAGGATCAACAGCATATTACATGATCCAAAAATTAGGTGATCGAGTGGCGGATGGTTTAAATGTAACGGGTGTGGTTACTTCCAAAGCTACTGAGAAGCTGGCATTGGAGCGAAATATTCCTTTAATGGACTTGAACGACATCACGGAAATTGATTTGACCATTGATGGAGCTGATGAAGTAGACGCAGCATTTCGAGGCATAAAAGGCGGTGGCGGGGCTCTTTTATTTGAAAAACTAGTAGCCCATGCATCGAAAAAAAGTATCTGGGTTGTTGGCGAAGATAAAGTCGTCGCGACACTCGGAGCATTTCCGTTGCCCGTCGAAGTGGTCCCGTTTGGATATAAGCAAGTAGAACGTCAGTTGGAAGCGAAAGGCTATAACCCAATATTGCGTCATCATGAAGATGGTAGCATTTATTTAACAGACAGCCAGAACTATATTCTAGACTTACAAATGAAAGAAATAACGCAACCAGAAGCTCTGAATGATTGGCTAAATAATCTACCAGGCGTTGTAGAGAATGGGTTATTCTTAAACTACGCTTCATCCATTGTAATAGGCTTTTCAGACGGGCGCGTAGAAGTCCACGATAAATAAAATGAGGATTTTAGCTCATAACCTAGGTAAATCGGCGAAAAGCGCTCGCATTCAGGGAGTTTGGCGGACTTCCGGTTCTCACATACACGAGTATGCTCCGCTTCCGGCTTCCACCAAACTCCCTGAATACAAACGCTTTCGCTCGATTTGTGTAAAGCAGAGTTTTTCGTCCTACCCAAAGAAATGGGAGGACGATTTTGCTTTATTGTGAGTTTTTATCAGTTTCTTTATTTCGAAATACTATGTTTCGTACTAGTTAATAGATTGGTAAGATTAGTAATAATAATAAATTAAACGTTAAATGCGAAATGATTAAGAGCGATAAACTTGGACGCTTGACGTAAATAAATCCCCAGTATACAGAGGCTAATGATGCTGCTAAAGCAATAATGAAATTGCCACTGAACAACATCAATGCACCGTTTAAAGTGGCCATTATCAAAACAGCAACCCACGGAATTAAGTCATGCTCTAATCGTTTTAGTACAAAACCACGCCAGAAAATTTCTTCTCCTGGAACAATGGCGATAACAAGTAAAAGCCAAATGAGTAGTGATTCCGGTTCATATTTTCCATATCCTTTAGCAACAAGTGCATCGAAATTACCTGGAATAAATTTCAGTAGTAGCGCTCCGATATAAAATAAGATATAAAGGATAATGCCACTAAAAATGCCTGGAATTATATTTTTTAGGATTGAAAATTGTTTTTTTAATTCATCATTTAATACAACCCAACTAATAAGAAATAGCATGGATGCTCCGTATAAGTACCAAAATACAGAAGCATATTCAAATGTGACGTACATTAATCCAGCTGCTAATAAGATGCCTAAATAAAGGCGATAATCAATCTTGCTGCTTTTCAATTTTTACACCTCTTTACTCCATTACCATCTATGAATACTTTAATAGAAAAGAAGATATTTAGCAACAAGGAACTCTTTTAAATGTATGTTTTTTTGTAATTGATTGTAGTTTTGCTGAAATCATTTATAATTAGGAGATAGGAGTTGATTGCTTTCATGATAGAAAAAAGATTTCGATTTTTCGTTTGGCTCTATATGGCGCTCTTTTTCGTGGCAGTAATATTGATTGTTCTCAATGTACTGCCACTTCGCTTAACTGAGATCCACGCTTTGTTCTTTATTGTTTCAGGTATTTTCGCAGTTATATTTTTAATTTTACAATATGGTAAGGGACTTGGCTCGGCGATTACGATATTAGTCTTTGCTGTTAGTACGAGTATTGAATGGATGCAGACGAGCCTCACTAATGCTGGCCAGGCGAGCGATGTCACGACGGATTTTGGACTTGTTATCAATGGAATACCTGTTGCATTTGGATTTATTTGGTTAGTTCTGATTGTTGGAACGCATGTTATTTCCCGGGAAATAACGTTGAAAATTAGAATAGATTGGATTCGTGGAGGGATTTACGCGGTTATCGCGGCGACGATGGTGATGGTGTTCGAGATGCTGATAGAACCAGTGGCTATGCAAGTGAAGCAATCCGCACTAGATAGTTCAACATTGACTATTATTCAAATGACGGATGCCGCGAATTGGTGGATGTTAGGGCTTATCCTCCACTTGATGATTTACTTCATGCTTAGTTTAACGGATCAATGGGGAAAACTACATTTCCCAATGCTAAAATCAGAACTTGTCCTTGTTTATTGGATTGTACTTTCATTCTTCCTCGTGTTAGGTTATTTTATGGGATTATGGAGTATTTTACTAGTGACACTGATAGGGAATATCATATTTACTGCTTGTTATTATTTTAGTCTAGAAAGCGATAAACAGAAAAAAACTGTTGCGTGAGTTAAGCGCAACAGTTTTTTAGTTCTTAGTGATTTCTTTATTGAATTGGCGGACGACAATATTTGCGCTTTCTAGGATGAATGGGAGGCTATTGGCAGGATGTGCCGCGCCACCTACGATTTTCATATTCTTGATAGCTGGTATTTTGTTCGGGCGAAACGGACCTAATTGTGAAAGCTGATGTGTTAAGTTGAAAATGGCTCCTTTATAAATATGATAGTCTTTTTCCCAATCATGTGGTGTGATAATTTTTTCAGTGAGGATATGGGACTCTAAATCTACCAAATCGAGTTTCTGCTCCATGGTTTTTAAAATAAGCTGGCGCATGGCGGGACGCTCTTTTTCCCAATCAATATTGTTATCATTGTTAGGAACGGGAACTAGGATGCGTAGTGTTGACATATCTTTTGGAGCTACCGTTTTATCAACTGCGACAGGATAAGTGATATGGATAGATAAATCGTCGGGAATGATCCCTTGACGCATAATTTCGTCCATATGAATACGGAAATCACTCGGAAATAGGACGGTATGAACGTTCAGCGGAAGTGTTGTATCTAAACCGATATACATGACAAAGCCGGAACAGGAATATCTTTTTTTGTCTAATTTTTTTAGATTGACAGGAGCTTTTGTTTTGGAGAAAAGATGGCTCATCGTATAAGCGAAATCTGCATTTAGAAAGAAGTAATCACCCTCCACTATTTCGCCGCTTTCGAGTGTAATAGAGGTGATTTTTTTTGAAGCGGTATTTATTTGTTGGACGCGTTGATTTAGATGAATTTTACCGCCATTTTCCTGCATAATTTCGCTCATCGCATAAGAAAGACGATTGATGCCACCGACAATGTGAAAAATGCCAAAATAATGCTCGGCAAACGGTATAACGGAAAAAGCACCAGGTGTTTCCCAAGGCGACATCCCTAAAAATTTCGTTTCAAATGAAAAAGCTAGGCGCAGTCGTTTATCTTCAAAGTATTTAGCGAGTTCATCGATTAAATGGTTGCCAAGAGTAAGACTTGGAAGCGCACGCAATGTACGCAGGCGAAATAGGGACCAAAGAGATGTGAACGGTTCTTGCCATAAAGGGAGTAGGTAAATCATTTTCTTGGCATTGTCGTGCATAAAACGGTCGTAATGCTCTTCTTCACCTGGGAATAGACGAGCGATTTCTTTTTTCGTTCTATCTTGATCAGAAGTGGGGCTAAAAATAATGTCTTCTATATAGAGGCTATATAGTGGATCTAAGGAAACGAGTTTGATATAGTCCTGAATGTTGCGGTTGCAGTCTGCGAATAAAGCGGTCAACACGTTTGGCATATTTAAAGCGGTAGGTCCTAAATCAAAAGAGAACCCATCTTGCTTTAAAAGTGCTGTGCGCCCGCCAATCTCAGCAGCTTTTTCATAAATATGTACATTATGGCCTTGTTCAGTGAGTTGCATGGCAGCGGCTAATCCACCTGGACCGGCGCCGATGATAATAATTTTTTTTGACATGGTTGTTCACTCCAATTAGCAGTTTTGGCACAAAAAAACACGAAGGAATACAATGAACCATTTCGAAATGGAATTATAGACCTTTGTGCAAAAGGGTTGTGGAGATACATAAGTCAGTGTTATCTGAGCATGGTACATCTCATTATTTTTATATTACTATTTTATTTTTCGTCGCTTATCGAATGGATAATTTTGTACTTTTTGTGATTCACCACTGTTTTTTCTTCAATAGCTAGATTTTTGAAATTTTCCATTAATGTTAGGTCTACAATGACAGAGTTTTCATTTATTTTCTCAACGACACCTGTCAGGCCATCTTTGAACTCGATAATGTCTCCTACTTGTGCTTTTGCCATGTTTATCACTCCCGATTCATAGAAACGTTAATAAAAGCAATTCACTAAATATAAAACTTTGTCTCCATTTTGCCTGAAAGATGGTGGGAATGCAAATGAAAGACCTTGTAAGCGTTGTGAAAATGTCTGAAATTGGTCACGTTTACCACTAAATGATAGCGTTTTTAAAGAAAATACGTCATTTCATAATAAATTTGCACCAAATAGTTGTGCAAGGTGCGAAAACATGGTAATCTTTTTAATTGAGGGATAGTCTTTTTTTGCTGAATTTATTTTTAGTGAGAAGAGTCACAATAAAATTTCTTATATGAAGGAGAATGTAAATTATGGAACAAGCAAGCTTTGTAGTAATCGATGAAACAGGAATCCACGCACGCCCAGCAACTCTTTTAGTTCAAGCGGCAAGCAAATACAGCTCAGATGTACAAATTGAGTACACTGGCAAAAAAGTTAACCTGAAATCAATCATGGGCGTTATGTCTTTAGGTATTGGTAAAGGCGCTGACATCACAATTTACGCTGAAGGTAGCGACGAAAAAGACGCAATCGTTGGCTTAACAGAAGTGCTTAAAAAAGAAGGCTTGGCTGAGTAATGGTTAAGGAATTAAAAGGTATCGCAGCATCCGATGGTATCGCTATCGCGAAAGCTTATTTATTAGTGGAACCAGACTTGTCTTTTGACAAAACGGAAGTTGCTGATACAGAGGCTGAAGTTAAACGTTTTCAGGATGCAGTTGCAGTTTCTGGATCGGAGCTTGAGAAGATTCGCGACATCGCGAAAGAAAGCTTAGGCGAAGATAAGGCTCAAATTTTTGATGCGCATCTTTTGGTTTTAAATGATCCTGAACTAATTACACCAATCTCTGAAAATATTACCAATAATAAAGTAAACGCTGAATCGGCGTTGCAAGAAACGACAGATATGTTTATCGGTATGTTTGAATCAATGGATAATGAGTACATGCGCGAGCGTGCTGCTGATATTCGTGATGTTCGTAAGCGTATTTTGTCTCACCTTTTAAATGTAACGATTCCAAATCCAGCGCTTATTGATGAGGAAGTTGTTGTAGTTGCTAAAGACTTGACACCTTCTGATACAGCGCAATTGAACCGTAAATTTGTTAAAGGTTTTGTAACAGATATCGGCGGACGTACTTCTCATTCGGCAATCATGGCGCGTTCACTTGAAATTCCTGCTGTTGTAGGAACTGGTGAAATCACGCATGACACGAAAGAGAACCAAATTATTATTGTTGATGGCTTAGAAGGTAATGTTATCATCGAGCCAACAGCAGAACAAATCGCTCATTACGAAAAAATTAAATCTGATTTTGCAGCACAACAAGCAGAATGGGATAAATTGAAAAATGAAGCGACGGTTTCTAAAGACGGTCATCATGTGGAACTTGGCGCGAACATTGGTACGCCAGAAGATTTGACAGGTGTTATCGCGAATGGTGGAGAAGCAGTTGGACTTTATCGTACAGAATTCTTGTACATGGGCCGCGAAAACTTCCCAACCGAAGAAGAGCAATATGAAGCTTATAAAGCCGTACTTTCTGGTATGGACGGAAAAGCTGTCGTTGTTCGTACACTCGATATTGGTGGCGATAAAACGTTACCGTACCTTGATTTACCACATGAAATGAATCCGTTCCTTGGTTTCCGTGCGATTCGTTTATGTTTTGCGAATAAAGATTTATTCCGTACGCAATTACGTGCTTTATTGCGCGCAAGTGTTCACGGCAATCTAAAAATCATGTTCCCGATGATTGCTACAGTTAATGAATTCCGCCAAGCCAAAGCACTTTTGGAAGAAGCGAAAGCAGAACTTTTAGCAGAAGGTGTGGCAGTTTCTGACACAATCGAACTTGGTATTATGATTGAAATTCCAGCAGCAGCGATTCTAGCGGATCAGTTTGCGAAGGAAGTTGATTTCTTTAGTATCGGAACAAACGATTTAATCCAATATACAATGGCGGCAGACCGCATGAACGAACAGGTTTCTTACTTGTACCAACCATATAATCCTTCTATTTTACGCCTTGTGAAGATGGTAATCGACGCAGCGCATAAAGAAGGCAAGTGGGCTGGTATGTGTGGCGAAATGGCTGGCGATCAAACGGCTGTACCATTACTACTTGGTATGGGCTTAGATGAGTTCTCTATGAGCGCGTCAAGTATCCTTAAATCACGTTCTCTAATCAAACGCTTAGATCGTACAGAAATGGCGAAATTAGCGGATGAAGCATTACAACAAGCGACAGAAGAAGACGTTGTGGCTTTGGTCAATAAATACACAGCGGAGTAATCGGGTCAGCAAATCGACAAACGATCATCTGCGTCGGTCCGCTGACAGTTTGGTGGATCAGAAATGATTTGCGTGGAAACACGAATACCCGGGGATGATTCCTCGGGTTTTTTGTTTGTGTTGGACATGAAGAGGGCTGATTAGAGCATGGCAAAAACGAACTCGTAAGACCTATCATGATGCCCCTTACCGCAGCCGTTGCAATTTGCATTTTTCTTCAGCCAGAGGTAAACTTTGTTCTATAGGCAAAGTGATCGATTAAGGAGGAATTTTAGGATGAAGAAAATTGGTTTTGTGGGTGTTGGCGTTATGGGCGCGAGTATGATTCAGAATTTGATGAAGGTTGGCTTTGAGGTACATATTTATACGAGGACTAAATCAAAGGCGGATGCGGTTATTCAGGCTGGTGCGATTTGGTATGATACGCCGCAAGCTTTGGCGCCGAATGTGGATGTGCTGATTACGATGGTCGGTTACCCAACGGATGTCGAGCAGCTTTATTTGGCGGAGGATGGGTTCTTGGCGACGCTTCGTTCCGGGGCTTTTGCAATCGACATGACGACTTCTTCGCCGAATCTTGCAAAACAAATTGCGGAAGAGGGCAAGGTGGCTGGGATTGCGGTGCTTGATGCGCCTGTTTCTGGTGGTGATATTGGTGCGAAAAATGGAACGCTTACCATTATGGTCGGTGGGGAAGAGCAGGATTTTTCAGCAGTCGAGCCGGTTTTGAAAGCGATGGGGCAAAGTGTTATCTTGCAAGGCGGTTCGGGGGCTGGTCAGCATACGAAAATGGTGAACCAAATCGCGATTGCTTCAAACATGATTGGCGTCACGGAGGCGATTGTATACGCGAAAAAAGCGGGGCTGGATCCTGAAAAAGTTTTGGCATCGATATCGGGTGGTGCGGCAGGTAGTTGGTCGTTATCGAACTTGATTCCGAGGGTGCTACAAGATGATTTTTCGCCGGGGTTCTTCATCAAGCATTTCATCAAAGATATGCGAATCGCGTTGGATGAGGCAAAACAAATGGGGCTTGAGCTACCGGGGCTCACCATGGCAGAACAGATGTATCAGCAATTGGCGGAGGCTGGATTTGCTGAAAATGGAACACAAACATTGATTAAATACTACGAAAAATAAATCAAAAAGCTCTGTGCGTAACGCGGAATATGGCGTCATGTACAGAGCTTTTGTTATGCGTATTTTTCCATGAATGTATGCATCCGATCCATTGCTTCGGCTAGTTGGCTAAACGAAGCGGCAAAAGAAAGTCGGAAATAACGGTCGCCTTTTTCTGAGAAAGCAGATCCAGGAACTACGGCTACTTTGGCCACTTCTGCGAGTTCAATGGCCCAATCAAACGAATTTTCTAGAACAGCATCGGGTAGTTTTGCAAAGAAGTAGAAGGCTCCATCGGGCTCGATAATTGAAAAGTCCATTTTGGTGAGACGATCTTGAACAAAACTGGCGCGTGTGTTGTATTCTGTGCGCATTTGGACGGCATCATCTTTACCATGTAGCAACGCCTCTTCAGCCGCCTTCTGAGAGATTGAGGAGGCACATGTTACGGAATACTGGTGAACCTTAATCATTTGGCTTGCAATCGCTTCAGGAGCCATTAAAAAGCCGATGCGCCAACCGATCATTGCGTGAGATTTGGAAAGCCCATTAATGACAATCGTTTGGTCACGAATTATCGTTGCAATCGAAATATGCGTTCCAAAGAAAGTCAGTTCACTATAAATCTCGTCGGCAATAACAAAAATACCAGTTTCGCGAACAACCTCCGCAATCTGCTCTAACTCTTCAAGCGTCAACGTAACACCAGTAGGATTAGAAGGATACGGCAAAATTAGCGCCTTCGTTTTTGGTGTAATCGCTGCGCGTAATTGTTCCGCGGTCAATTTGAAAGCCGTCTCTGTCGTATCGATTTTGATAGCCTTAGCCTCCATCAAATGAATCAAAGGCTCATATCCAGGATAAATCGGATCCGGCAACAAGACCTCATCCCCAGCCTCTAAAATAGTTTGTAGCGCTACATTAATCGCTTCTGTCGCACCAACCGTCACAATAATTTCGCTCGTACTATAGGACAAATCGTATTTATCTCGAAAATAAACAGAAGCTGCCTCTAAAAGTTCTGGCGTGCCAGCGTTTGGCGTATAATTTGTAAAATCATTGTTAATCGCTTCGATAGCAGCCTGTTTCACGTGCTCAGGCGTTGGGAAATCAGGCTCACCAAGCGTTAATTTAATCATATCTGGAATCCCAGCAACACGGGTATTAAATTTCCGAATACCACTAATTTCAATTTCTTGAACAGACTGTCTTAACTGTTTTGACATGGATAGACTCCCTTTCTATAACACCAAAATTATCTTTTCGGGTAATACATAGCGCTTGCTTGACGCCAATTTATCACGGTTAGAATCCAATTCTTAGCTTAGCGGAAATATGGGGAGGCATTCTCATAAAACGCGGATTTTTTGAGAGGATCTGGCTTCACGCCAGTGTAGTTCTCGAGTGTTGATTTAGCGTGTGATAGAGACATTCTAACTTGATTCGTTGTTTTAATAGGCTGCATAATCCCGAGGTGTGGTAAGTCTTTCATATCTTGTTTTTGCGGTGGAAGATGAAACAGAAAACCGTGGCAATCAATAAGAAGATTAGAATGTTGGTAGGACTTTTTCGGATTGTTTGAAAATTGTAGACCGAGCTTTTTCGCGTGGCCTTCTTGTATTAGTTTCTCAATCGCTGCTTTCTTCAATTGATAAAGGTAGCGCGGATCGATTGCGGCTTTGCTATGACGATTTACGATAAAGATCGCTTCAGCAATTTTTTTGCTCGCATAATTCATTGTATCCCTCCTTTCCAGTTATAACTAATTATAACGGAAAATGCGTGGAGAAAAAAGGGAAAATGGCGAAAAAAATCAAAAAAATCGTAAATGTGTCGGCGATTTTGCCTGTTTTGTTCAATTATGCAACATTTCTTGAATTATCGAACAACTTTTTTTCAAGATGACTTGTATTCTGCTAAAAATTCGAGTATACTATTAATAATGATAATCATTTTCAATTAGAAGGTGATGTTAACGTTTTGGAAGGGGCTTGATGGAAATTGAATAAAGCAGGCAAAGTTGAATCATTTTATTTCCCGACAAAAGACGGGATGTTGAAATTGCATGTATATGGTTTTAATCCAGTTGGTTCCTGGGGCGAAGTTTACACAACCCTGAATGAGCAAACAGTATGCGTGAAAGGCTTTCATCGTCAAAAAACAATTATGCGTTCAGTGAAAATGATGCTGGATACGAATATAAATAAGAAACAAGGTTGATTCAGCATTTGCCGCCACGCTGAGGTTTTAAGTTGGATATATAGTTTCGAGGTAAACCGTGAAACGAGGATTGTGACCTTGATTTTGCGGTTTTTTTTGTTTTTTGGAGAGAAAATAGGTTTCAAGGAATAGGATTGGAGGAAAGCAGTAATAAGGAGTCGAGAATTATTTGTTTATTATAAATTTTACAGAACGCTTGCTAAATAGGTGTAAGGTGCGATAAAATCTGTTAGTACGGTTTAAAACAAATGATAATCGGTGGTTGAATAGAGAGGAGAATGTACAATGTCTCAGTTATTGGGAATTATTCAACGTTTACAAGCAATGCAAGAGGATGACACGTCGGATACGCAATCGCGAAGATTCGAAAAAGATGGAGAGCCGTTGTGTGAAGTACGATATTTCCACGCTTCAAATTCTTATGAAATTGAAATTTACGGAGATAAAAATAAGTATCAATTCGATGATATTGATATGACAACACTTGAAATCTTCGAAATCCTACAGTAAGCGATGAATACGAAACAAGACTAGTCTCCAATGAAAAAAATGAATAGTAACGGAAAGATTACCAAAGACGACAAACTCTGTTGCTTTTGGTAATCTTTTTGTACTTGAAAAGCTGAAACGGCTCGTCCAGCTCCGAAAAAAACTGGAGCGGCCGCAGTAAAAAGCCGTTTTTGCTTTTTATGGAGGGCGTGAAGTTTTCGAGGAGCTAGCCGTTGAAGCTGGATCTGGAAACAATGATAAGTCAAAAAACGGAGCGTTCCCGCACACGAGATAGGCCTAGCATGAAGAAACTAAAAATAGAAAATAGGAAGCTCACCCCCTACACCCAGCTTCGCATCAATTAAATCAGCATGAAACCCCTCGTTCGAATCAACAATCATCAACCCACAAACACCCCCTCTGCCTCAACAGGAAACACGACCTCTATCCCGCCAATTATCCCTCCCAAAAATCACCCATTTCCAGTCCCATTTCTTTTGAAACGGCTTTCTTTATGGTAAAATGGACATGAACAGGTTTGAACTATTCTCTTTTGGGATAAATACACAAGGGATTTAGAATAGCCAGGGTTTATAACTACAGACTGCAGAAAAACTGCTTCACATGATTTTTCGCAAAACTACAGCGTGTCGACAAATGCTTAGTTTCTAGGCAAAAAGGAGTACCAGCGCGGAGCGTACTAGGATACGATGACTGAAAATAAGGAGGGAGTCTTATCCCCGACCAAGTAAGAAGTTATGCGAAACCTAGTGCAGAAGAGCACTGGAACGGAGCTTTTAACGACGAAGGATTACAGGTTCACTTTGTTCTCCTCCATATTGGGGTTGTAACTCATTCTACTTCAAATACCCCCAACAATGAGCGTTTGTCGACACGCTGGGCTATAACTAAAGGTTGGAAGTTGACTTTCAAACACGCCAATAAAGAACAGAGATGAGGGAGATTTAGATGATCTCTAGTAGACTAGGAAATTTTTTGAATGATAAATTAGAAAATTATATTATATCCGCCGAAAAAGTAGCGCACGTTCAAATCGGCAATAATTTAGAGCATGCCTTACTAGTTTTGACGAAATGTGGGTATTCGGTTATTCCCGTCCTTGATTTTGAATTTAAGTTACATGGATTGATTAGTTCCGCGATGATAACCGATTCGATTCTTGGATTGGAACGCATTGAATATGAGCGTTTAGAAGAGTTAAAAGTGGAAAGTGTGATGCAGACGAAGATTCCAGTTTTGACGAATTCGCACGATATCGAGAAAATCGTGAAGCTACTCGTTGACAATCCGTTTGTTTGTGTGGTGGACGAAGCAGGCATTTTTGAAGGTATTATTACGAGGCATGTCATTTTAAAGCAAGTACAGCGTTATATCCACGAATAGATAGGAGCGAGACGATTGATTGTCACAGAGTACGAACTATTGGTTTGCTTAGCGGCAGAACTTAATATGCGAAAAAGTGCTGAGAAACTATTTCTGTCACAACCAGCGCTCTCCCAACGATTGCAAACGATTGAAAGCAGATGGGAAACCAAGATTTTTCTGCGCACACAAAAGGGCTTACTGCTGACTCCAGAAGGTGAGGCGATTGTCCAGCATGCAGAGCGTGTCATCGAGCGAGAACGGCAAATTCAGGAGCGTTTAGAGGCGCAAGACGGAATTGTTCGCGGAACGTTAAAAATTGCCTGTGCTAGCATTGTGGCGCAAATGTGGCTTCCTCGTGTGTTGAAGCAATTTATCGAGGCGTACCCGGATGTGCATATCTCGGTCGTCACTGGCTGGAGTAGCGAGATTCACCAAGCGCTCGTTGACGGATCAGCGCATGTCGGAATCGTTCGTGGAAACGTAGCTTGGAAAAGTATCCAAAAACCACTTTTTCAAGATAAGCTGTTCTTGGTGGATAAAGAAATCACGCGGTTAGATGATGTGTTGGATTCTGAACGGCCGTTTGTCCAATTCCAAAGTGACTCGAATTATTATCAGGTGATTCAGGATTATTGGCAGCGTAATTTTGGTAAGATGCCGCGTCAGGCGATGGTGATGGATCAAATCGAGACGTGTCGCCAAATGGCTTTTAACGGCATTGGTTTTGCGATTTTGCCAGAGGTGACCTTGATTGGGGCAAGCGAGGATATTAATAAGATTCCGCTCGTCGATAAGTCAGGTGAAATTTTAAGTCGAGATACGTCGTTGATTGGCTATGAACAGTCACTCGCGCTACCACAAGTGAAGGCGTTTCTCGAAATTGTAGATAAATATCTTGAAACTCATTACTAGCTGTGGCACTATTAGATGGAGGCACATATTTGAAAGGGGTTTTTCATTCATGAAACAAATGGACGCGCATCAGATTATTTCATTCATTCAAAATAGTAAGAAGGCTACACCAGTCAAGGTTTACGTTAAAGGAGACCTGGCGAATATTACATTCCCAGAAGATGTTAAAACTTTTATCACGGGAGAAGCTGGAACGATTTTCGGCGAATGGGCGGTTGTTAGTGAGCTGCTTGAGGCGAATAAAGATAAATTAGTAGATTATGTCGTGGAAAATGATCGTCGTAA
Source organism: Paenilisteria portnoyi (assembly GCF_014322795.1). GTDB lineage: Bacteria > Bacillota > Bacilli > Lactobacillales > Listeriaceae > Listeria_A > Listeria_A portnoyi. The sequence continues at coordinate 42,775 of NZ_JAASTT010000014.1, read as the reverse complement.
CTCAGCGATTCCATTACTCGATATGAAAAATATTAACGCACGAATCGAGCCAGGTGCAGTGATTCGCGATCAAGTGGAAATCGGCGATAATGCAGTTATCATGATGGGTGCAAGTATTAATATTGGCGCTGTGATTGGTGACGGTACGATGATTGATATGAACGTAGTCCTCGGTGGTCGCGCAACAGTAGGTAAGAACTGTCACGTTGGCGCTGGATCCGTTCTAGCAGGTGTTGTAGAGCCACCATCCGCGCAACCTGTCCTTGTAGAAGACGATGTTGTGATCGGTGCAAATGTCGTGGTTCTTGAAGGCGTACGCGTTGGAAAAGGCGCTGTTGTTGCAGCAGGCGCGATTGTAACGAAGGATGTAGCTCCATACACAGTTGTTGCGGGTATTCCTGCAAAAGAAATCAAGAAAATCGATGCGAAAACACAATCCAAAACAGAAATTATGCAAGAACTTCGCGAACTATAAGAATTGATTCGGCGTTTATTTTTGGTGAAAGTGTGAGCTTTTGCTAGGAATGGGCGCCTTTTTAGGAGGGAAATAATAATGACAGAATTAAATCCGTTTATAAAAATTCGCCGGGAACTGCATCTAATTCCAGAGGTTGGTTACGAAGAATTCAAAACGCAACAATTTCTGCTAGACTACATAGCAACACTACCACAAGACAATTTGCAAATAAAAACATGGCGTACAGGGATTCTAGTCCGTGTCGCAGGAACAGCGCCGACAAAAACGATTGGTTACCGTACAGATATCGATGCGCTACCAATTACAGAAGAAACCGGATTACCTTTTACAAGTCTTCACTCGGGGAAAATGCATGCGTGCGGTCACGATTGCCATATGAGTATTGCGCTTGGCTTGTTGACTCATTTTGCGAGTAAGCCACTGCGCGATAATCTCCTTTTCGTATTCCAGCCAGCAGAAGAAGGGCCAGGTGGCGCAAAACCAATTATGGAAAGCGCCGAATTCAAGACGTGGTGGCCAGATACCATGTTCGGACTTCACATTGCACCAGAGTACAAAGCTGGTCAAATCGCGGTTAAACCAGGTCTCCTTTTTGCAAACACGTCGGAGTTATTCATTTCGTTCAAAGGAAAAGGTGGACACGCGGCATATCCTCACTTGGCGAATGATATGGTTGTTGCAGCGAGCGCTTTTGTCGGCCAGATGCAGACGATTATCAGCCGTAATATTGATCCGCTAGATGCGGCGGTCATCACAATCGGCCAAATTCGAGGTGGCGAGGTACAGAACGTTATCGCCGAAGAAGCCTATTTAGATGGCACCATTCGTACGCTTTCTAAGGAAACAATGAATATCGTGTGGACGCGGCTCAAACAGCTTGCAAAAGGTTGGGAAGAAGCCTATCAATGCGAGGTGAATTTTATCCCAGGTTCTGATTACGTCGAAGTAGACAATGACGAAACCGAAACGAATAAATTCATCGATTACCTACAAAAAACGCATCCAGAAAGCTATATCGCTTGCAGAGAAGCGATGACCGGCGAAGATTTCGGCTACTTCTTAGAAAAAATTCCAGGCTTCATGTTCTGGCTTGGTGTCGATTCCGAGTACAGCCTCCACCATTCAAAATTAAATCCAGATGAAGCTGCGATTCCATTCGCGATCGAACTTTTGACAGGCTATTTAGAGCGTATATAAAATAAGAAGAGACCTCGAGCTAAAATAAACGCGAGGTTTCTTCTTATTTTCCTGGTTCTAACGGTGCCAAGTAAGAAAGTGGTAACTCAATCTGATGACGAACAAGCTCCTCACGAATATCTTTTAACAAGTTCCGCTGCACTTCAAACTGTTCCCCATTCACGGCTTTTCCCATCACGCGAATCACGGTATTTGTGGCGCTTACTTCCTGAACGCCAAGAACAGTGGGGCCATCCACAATATTTTTATTCAGCGCTTTTTCTTGCTCGCAAACACGTTTAATGATATCCATCGCAAGTTCCGCATTTGCGGTTGGAGCGATTCTAATATCTACCAAGATGCGCATGTTCCCGCGAGAATGGTTACTCACAATCATAATTTGTCGATTCGGAATAAAATGGAGCGTTCCATCAAAATCACGAACCTGTGTCGTCCTAAGGCCAAGCGTTTCTACATTCCCATTCACCTGCTCTAGCGTAATGCTATCACCGACATCGAGTTGCCGCTCCAATAAAATAAAGAACCCCGTCACAACATCACTCACGAGCCCCTGCGCACCAAACGCAATCGCCAGACTAGCAACCCCAGCTCCTGCGACAATCGCCGTTACATTAATGAAATTTTGTAAGATCAATATCGCGAAAGTGAAAAACATAATATAGCCAAACACGTTCATAATAAGGCCTTCGAGCGTTTTGGCACGGCCTTCAGAAACCATCTGTTGCGAACGGTATTTTCGGAAGAAACTCCGAATTAACTTGCGTCCGATCCAGCCAAGAATAAAATATAAAATAAGTAACACAATTATGCTAATTATTTTAGAAACGGAATCTAACCATAACTTATCCCAGTCAATGCTATCAAACCAGCGAGTAATAAATCCCAAAATGCCACTTCCTTTGCTAAATAAAGACTTGATACCATTCTAACAAAAGAATACAGGACATGTCTAGATTAAAAAAAGTAACAAATGCTGTAAAAGGGTTGCAATTTTCGTGCTCGGGGGGTTAAGATAGACAGTGTTAACCATACAAATTACAGCTAACTTATTTAAGATACGATGAGGTAGAGAACTTTAGGAGGAATTGATATGTTTAAGAAAATGTTTAAAAAAGATAAAGAAGAAGCGGTCGTAGCACATGCGACAGGACAATTCGTGAAATTAGAAGATGTTCCAGATCCAGTTTTTAGCCAAAAAATGATGGGAGAAGGAATTGCGGTAAAACCTTCGAATGGAACGGTTGTAGCGCCAGTGTCGGGCGAAATTATCCAAGTTGCAGAAACAAAGCATGCTTTTGGAATTCGCTCTGAGCTTGGTCAAGAAATCCTTGTCCATATCGGTTTGGAGACGGTGGCGCTTAAAGGTGAGGGCTTTAAAGTGCTTGTGGCTCTTGGTGATAAGGTAACTGCGGGTCAACCGATTGTGGAAGCGGATCTTGATTTCATCGAGAAAAATGCGAGTAGCACGGTGATTCCGATGGTGGTAACGAATAGCATGGAAAATAAATATGATTTTGATTGGAAAACGGTAACGGACGTTGTTGCTGGCCAAACGGTTGTATTTGAATCAAAAACGAAATAATTGTAGGAAGAGCTTGAGAAAAAACTCAAGATAAAGCAAAAGCGCCCTCCCATTTCTTAGGGTAGGACGAAAAATTCTGCTTCATACAAATCGAGCGAAAGCGTTTGTATTCAGGGGATTTGGTGAAAGCCGGAAGCGGAGCATACTGGTGTATGTGAGAACCGGAAGTCCGCCAAATCCCCTGAATGCGAGCGCTTCTCGCCGATTTATCTGGGTTATGTCCCGGACTCTTTTATTTCTTTTGACTCGGAATTAGGATAGAATAATAATACATAGTTATGATAGAAGGAAGAGGGGTTGAGAGTATGGTACTTGAGGTTATCGTTGAGAATATACGGGAAGCGTCGGAAGCGGAGCATTTTGGTGTGGATCGCTTAGAGGTTGTTTCGGCTATCAGTGAGGGTGGTTTGACGCCGAGTTATGGGGTTATCAAGCAGATTACGGAGAATATTAAAGTTCCAGCGATGGTGATGATTCGACCGCATAGCCATTCATTTCACTATGATGATTATGATATTGCGATTATGCAGGAAGATATTTTGATGGCACGAGAGCTTGGCGCAAGTGGAATTGTTTTTGGTGCGTTGACGAAGTCTGGTGAGATTGATCGCGATTTATTGGAAAACGTGATTGATTGGAAAGGTGACATGGATTTGACGTTCCACCGAGCGATAGAAAGTGCACACGATATTGATAAGGCCTATGCGGTTCTTCGTGAATACGGCAATAACATTACACAAATTTTGACATCGGGTGGTGGCGATAAGGCGACGGATTCGATAGATCGCTTGGAAAAGTGGGTCGCGGATAGTCAAGCGGATATGACTTCTTTTGAGATTTTGGTGGGAAGCGGTGTGACTCCTGATAATATTGGGATGTTGCATGAAAAGCTTCGGAATACACAGTACCATGTTGGTGGCGGCGCGCGTCTTGATGGTGATTTTAGCAAAGGGCTTGATGTGGCGAAGATTATGGCGCTACAGGAAGCAATTAAATAGGTTGGAAAAGTCGAGCTGGTGATGGTTCGGCTTTTTTATTGGATTGGGCTGTACCGTGTTCTTTATTTAAGCTATAATAGGAACAGAATAACTAATGAGGTGGAAAAGTTGATAAATATGATTGGAACGGCACAAGTGATGACTGTTATTGCAAAAGAGGAAGAATATTATATGTTAGAAAAACGTGGCGTGGAAGTGAAATTGCCGCTTACGAATGCATCTAACTTGGACTTGGCAGTTGGGGATACGGAAACCGTGTTTATTTACCGTGATTATGATCATGAGGTTGTGGCGACGACCATTATCCCGAAAGCACAAGTCGGGAAATTTGCTTGGGGAACCGTGACGGATGTGCGCAAGGATTTAGGCGTGTTTGTCGATATTGGGATTCCAAAAGATGTCGTTGTTTCGATGGACGATATGCCGGCGCTGAACCATTTGTGGCCGAAAAAGAATGATCGCTTAATGATTATGTTGCGCGTGGACGAGAAGGAACGGATTTGGGGCGTGCTCGGTGAAGAGCATGATTTCAAGGCGATTTCGACAAAAGCAACGCAGGACATGTTTAATAAAAATGTGACAGGGACGGTTTACCGCTTGTTGAAAGTGGGGACGTTTGTAATTACCGAGGATGGGCATATTGGCTTCGTACATGAAACGGAACGGACCTCCGAACCGCGTCTTGGGCAGAAGTTAGATGCGCGCGTGATTGCTGTGAAGCCAGATGGGACGCTTAATTTATCGCTTCGTGGCCGTGTTCATGAAGTGTTAGGTGACGATGCAGAAATGATTTTAACATACTTACGAAGCGTAGGTGGCAAAATGGCTTTTTCAGATAAATCAGATCCAGATGCGATTCGCGCTAAATTTGGCGTCAGTAAAGCGCAGTTTAAGCGGGCGTTGGGTAGTTTGATGAAGGAGCGCCGGATTAAACAAGAGGATGGCTTCACGTACTTAATAGAAGAAGATAGCGAAAAATAAGACTTAAGATGGAGTGATAGTTCAAGCCACAGCGGCTGTTGTGACTGGGAAAATCTATTTATAATGGGGGACAGAAGTTAATAGTCTAGTTACCCGTTACTTGAGTCTGACTCAAAATTTGACAGCAAAGGGGGGGTATTCAGATGAAAAAATTAGAAGGTTCGTTTATTTTCTTATTCTTGGTGCTAGTCGCAGTGGGTATCGCATTTGAGATGCTTTTCAGATGGGAATTACTTGTGTTATTTGCGGTTGGTATTTGTTTTTTGTTCACATCGCGTAAAGAAGGAATTCCGAAAAAGAAAGCTCGTACTAGGCTCTTTATTGCGGCTGTATTTATATTGATTGCGGTACTTTTAACAGCTACATTCAAAATTGGACTCGTAATCGCAGGGATTTTTGCTGTATATTATTATGTTAGTCGTAAGCGCGCACCGCAGTTATTAATGGTAAAAACGAAAGAAACGGCGGAAAACATGAATCCGCGTAATACGTTTATTCGCAATCAGTGGTTTGGTAATCAGCGGGTGCTAGATGTCGTATATGAATGGGATGATATCAACATTCAGACAGGTATTGGTGACACGATTATTGATCTTGGGAACACGGTTTTACCTACGGGCGAAAGTGTTGTTATGATTCGGAGTTTTTCGGGAAAAATTCGATTGTTAGTGCCGTTTGATTTGGGTATTTGTCTGGAGCACTCAGCTATTTTTGGGCATTTGCAGTATGATAAGGAAAGTACAGCTGTGCAAAATGATACGATTAAACTATACTCGGATAATTATGAGACGGCGCCACGTAAGGTGAAGATCATAACGTCTGTCGTGCTTGGTGATTTAGAGGTGATTAGACTATGACGTTTACACGTGCTTCGATAGCGACAACGACAGGTTTGTTACTCCTTGCCACACTTGGAACGACGGTGATTTATCAATCGGGTGGCGATATTTCGTGGTATGACCTTTTGATTGGAAAAAAGATCTTTTATTTGCCGTTTATCGTTTTTATTGTGTTGATGGCGGTTTCGATTGGAATCATTGTTGGAGCGGTGATTGGCTATATTATTAAGCGGAAGTTCGAGGCGATTGATTTCTCATTGCGGCTTTTGGAGCAAGGGGAATTGGAGAAGAAGTCGGCGGATGATGATGAAATTTATGCAGAGATTCAGCAGGTTTATCATCAGATTGAGCGACTACGTGAAAAAATGAAGGCGCAAACGATGATGACGCAGGAAATTGCGAATGAGCGTGCCGAAACGACTGGGCAGACGAAAGAGGCGATTTTGGCGGAGGAGCGGCACCGGATTGCGCGGGAATTGCATGATTCGGTGAGTCAACAGCTTTTCGCGGCGATGATGCTTTTGTCGGCGCTTAATGAGCAAAGCGAGAAGAACGCAACGCCGATGATGCAGAAACAGTTGAAAATGGTGGAATCGATTGTCAATGAATCGCAGTCGGAAATGCGCGCGTTATTGCTACACTTACGCCCAATTCAGCTGGAAGGCAAGTCGCTGAAAATGGGGATTGAGTTGTTGTTGAAAGAGTTGACGACGAAGTTACCAATTCAGGTCGAATGGCAAATCGAGGATATTTCGTTCCAGAAAGGCATCGAGGATCATTTATTCCGAATTGTGCAGGAGTTGCTTTCTAATACGCTGCGTCATTCAAAGGCGAATTTGCTGGAAGTCCGGATGATTGTGATTGATAATTTGGTCGTTTTAAAAGTGGTCGATGATGGTGTCGGCTTTGATATGAATAAACCGCAGACTGGTTCGTATGGTCTGCAAAATATGCGTGAACGGGTGGCTGAATTTGGTGGCTCGATTAAAATCATTAGTTTTCCTAAGAAGGGAACGAGTGTGGAGATTAAGATTCCACTGGTGAAGAAAAAGGATGTGGACGGCGAATGATAAAAGTTTTACTAGTAGATGATCATGAAATGGTGCGAATCGGTGTTTCTGCGTACCTTTCTGTGCAGGATGATATGGAAGTCGTTGGGGAAGCGGAGAATGGTCGCGAAGGCGTGCAGCTTGCGATGGAGCTACGCCCGGACATTATTTTGATGGACTTAGTGATGGATGAAATGGACGGGATTGAGGCGACGCAGGAGATTATGCGTCAGTGGAAAACGGCGAAGATTATCATTGTGACGAGTTTTATTGATGATGAGAAGGTGTATCCAGCGCTTGAGGCGGGTGCATCGAGTTACATGCTGAAAACGTCGACGGCGGGCGAGATTGCAGATGCTATTCGTGCTACATATGGCGGGGATTCTGTACTAGAACCAGAAGTAACCGGAAAAATGATGCAGCGTTTGACTGCGAAACCTGAGAAGAATTTGCATGATGATTTGACGAAGCGGGAGAACGAAATCTTGTTGCTAATCGCAGAAGGTAAATCGAATCAGGAAATTGCAGACGAACTTTTTATTACGCTAAAAACGGTGAAGACGCATGTGAGTAATATTTTATCGAAGCTAGATGTGCAAGACCGGACGCAAGCGGCGATTTATGCGTTTAAACATGACCTTGTCGATAAAGAGTAAGGGGGCGGATTTTTGCGATGAAAGAAGGATTTGCAGTTATTGGATTGGGACGTTTTGGTGGGAGTATTTGTAAGTCGCTTGTGGAGCAAGGAATGGAAGTGCTGGCGATTGACTCGAACGAAGAGCGCGTCAACGAATTTATGTCGATTGCGACGCATGCCGTGATTTGTAATTCAACCGATGAGAATGCGTTGCGCCAACTTGGAATTCGTAATTTTGAGCATGTGATTGTGTCTATCGGTGAGGATATTCAGTCGAGTATTTTGACGACGCTGATTTTGAAAGAAATGGGCGTGAAGTACGTAACGGCCAAGGCAACGAATGATAAACATGCGAAATTACTTGATAAAATTGGAGCGGATCGCGTGGTGCATCCAGAGCGTGACATGGGTCGCCGAATCGCGCATTATATCGTTTCTAAAAATATGTTGGACTACTTGGAGCTATCGGATGAGTACAGCTTGGTCGAGATTTCCGTTTCCAACCGCCGTTTCTTAGGGAAAAGCCTGCACGAACTGGATTTTCGAAATACGTATGGCGTGAATATTGTCGGAATTAAGCGTGATAAACAGATGATTATTACACCAGAAGCAACCGACATATTGGAATCGAGCGATGTTTTGATTGTCATTGGTAGCGATGATGATATTGAACGTTTGCAAGAACAAATTCAATAATGTGACTGAGGTTAAGCATGAAAATCTGTGCTTAGCTTTTTTATTTTGATCATGTCTACAGCTCGTCAAACAAGGGTATATGACAAACAGCTACCCGAATAAGATAATCTATGATAAAATTTCTATATGATACTAAAAATCAGGGGAAATGGGGACAACACAGAATGAAAAAACTAATTTTAGCAAAGCTAGGAACGAAAGGTTTAATACATATGTTGCAAGTCTTTATTTTTGCGCTTATTTGTGTGGGCGTCCATACATTGCTGATACCGCAATTTATCGGCATGCTTCCAATCGCACTTTTGATGGGAATTATCTCGATTCAACCAACGAGTGGTTTTACAAGAAAAGCGATGCCAAAAATGGGACTCATGTTCGTCATTGCTTGTGTTATCGTGGGGACATCATCTGTATTTTTTGATATGAGTGTATACGTCTATTTTGTAGTGATGGTCGTTGCGCTTTTAGTCATTAACTTTTTGATGCCGCAAAAATACATGGTTCTGACGATGGCGATTGGGACGGCGCTATTCTTCTTGGACACATCGGGTATGGGTGTTCCTTATTGGACTGTTTTGCTTATTATGATAGCTGATGTTGGCGTATTTTTTATTGTAGTGCGCTTGATTGTGCGATTTGTACACATCCCAGTGGAGAAGTCGATTCAGCTAATGATGAAACAGACAATGGGGCTTTTACAAAAAGAATTACACAACATACTGGCGAAAAAAGAAGGTGGACGGCCGAAGCCTTTGTACGGTATTTTTATTCAGTCACAAATGCTGATTCGCGAATACTCGGCGGATAAGCAGAGGGACCCGCTACATGTTGAAATTTATCAGAAAACGTTGGCCTCTTATTTGCAAGCTTATTTCAGTCTAGTAACGATTTCTGAGTTGGGCGAATACGAGATTGATGAAGCGGTGCAAGAGGAGCTGCGTACGATTGGTATTGATGATGTTGCCGTTGTCCCGAGTGGTGACGCGATTTTGTCATTTCATATCAAGGAGTTTGCGAAAGGGATAGATGCGATAAGAGCCAGTATTCAGACGCTGAGCGGGGGTAAGGTGGCATGAAAACGACATTAAGAGAACGGCTAGCACTAGATCCTCGCGTTGCAAAAGTACTTATTAGTTTGCTTATTTGTATTTTTCTGTATCCTTTTTTCGGTACGTATATTGTGTATCCGACTTATGTGTTTAATGCCATTTATGTGACGGCTCAGCTGACGAAAGGTGCGACATATAAATCGAGTATGGAGCGTGTTTTAGGAACGATTGTTGGTGGTGCAACGGGTATTCTTTTCTATTTCATTGTTCCGGATCACCATTTTTTGATGATACCGATTGCGGCGACGATTGCGGTTTTGTGGGGCTATCTTTTTGTTGGCAAATTTACACCAGTTATTGCCGTTATTACAGTCATGATCCTAGTTGGGAAGGGTGAGGGGCAGCCAGTACTCTATATTAATAATCGGATTATCGATACGCTGATTGGGTTGGCTATCGGTTTGCTCATCTATTCTCTCTATCCAAAAAAGAAAACGGAGATGAATCGGATATTTTATGATCATGCAAAAGCTTGTTTGACGCAAATTGATAAAATTCGCGCGAAGTATCAAAAGAAAGAAGCGATGCATGATGATTTAGTGGGGGCTTGGAAGGCTTTACAGGCGCTAAAGGAAGAAAGAATGCGGATTGTGAATGACAGCAGTTTTGTGCCTAAAGTAGAAGAAGCAGAGCCGATGTTGTCGCTTATTCATGATTTAGAGCAGATGTTGCGTAATTTAGAAGTTCTGTACCATCATCCGGTTTCTGATGACACTAATGCAGAATTAGCAGCAGTGATTCCGTATCATGAACAGGCATTTGATGCGCTAGATGAACGAGTAAGGCAAAAAATCGGTGTTAGGTAGCCACGCTATTAATTGTATTATGAGGTGAATATATGGATGCAACAAATTATAATGCAGCAGAGTTTAGACAGAAAGTTCTATCAGATTTAGTAATTAAGACAAGTGATTCGATGATTCTGATGTGCGCGATATTAATTGCTTCGATTGGATTGAACATGAATTCGATTCCCGTCATCATTGGTGCGATGTTAATTTCGCCGTTGATGACACCGATTTTAGGGATTGGGTACGGGCTCTCTGTCTTTGATTTTCAAATTGTAAAGAAGGCGGCTTTATTGTTATTTGTGGAGGTTGTCGTCAGTTTAGTGGTTGCTACGCTTTATTTTTCAATTTCGCCGATTACATATGCGAGCAGCGAGCTTATTGCTAGGACTTCTCCGACGATTTGGGACGTTGTCATCGCATTTACAGGGGGCGTTGCAGGAATCATTGGCGCTAGAAAGAAAACGAGTACGAATATTGTGCCTGGTGTTGCGATTGCTACAGCGCTAATGCCACCACTTTGTACGGTCGGTTATTCGATAGCTACGTTGCAATTTTCTTATTTTGTAGGAGCTTCGTATTTATTTATTATTAATAGTGCTTTTATTATGATTGCGACGTTTATCGGTGTTCGCTTCATGCGTTTTCCTTTGCATACGAGAAAAAGTAGTAAAGAGAACCGAAGACTGAATGTAATTCTGATTATTTTATCGTTGTTGGTTGTTGTTCCAAGTATTTTTTCAGCGGCAACATTAGTGGAGGAAAGTATTCGGACATCGGCTATTAATCAATTTGTGAAGGAAGAGTTTCCTGATGATGTGGTGCTTGATCAGGATTACAATGATGAGACGCAAAAATTAGTCGTAACGATATCAGGAGATTACATGTCTAAAAGCGATGTAGCGAGTGTTCAAGATAGTTTAGCTGACTACGGGTTGGAGGACGTCACGCTAGATATCGACCAAATTCCAGACTTGAATGAGCTTGATGGTGCAGAGCTGAAGCAGTATTTGGATAAATATATTTCAAATCAAGAGGATAATAAAAGTGTAGAACAGCAAGACGGGACAACGAACTAAATTAACTTGAGGTAACCTTATGGCATTTGTCATGGGGTTTTTCTTTGTGCTCAAAAATAAAAAAGTCACGATTTTGTCGTTTTTTGAATGAAATACTGTTACAAATATACAACTCGTAAACTCCCTGTTTGGTATATTTTTAGTATCGATTAATTCAAGTGGAGGTGAGGGTGACCAATGCGTAAAAATTTTAAAAGAACATGGCGTAGTATCCCAACTGTCTTCTTAATAGGCGGACTTATAACGTCATCTTTAGTTATAAATCCATGGAACGTGCAGCATGTGACAGCTGCAACTAGTACGGAAAAGAAACAAGTATTACAGGAAACAACTGATGTTATTTCGATAACGAATGGTGATTTTGAAAACCCTCAATTCAGTGCTACTTACAAAGTCTTTGATCAAGCAAGTGTACCAGGATGGAATACAACGGCGAGTGACGGAAGAATTGAGTTGCAAAGAAATGTTCAAGGTATAACGGCTATTTCTGGAAAACAGTATGCTGAGTTAAATGCAGATGAGGTTGCCTCTTTGTATCAAGATATACCAACAACTCCCGGTTTAAACGTTCGTTGGCAAGTATATCATAGAGGAAGAAAAGGAACAGATACAGCTTCTGTCACATTTGGGGCACCTGGTGGAGCAATGGTTGAACAGACTAGAATGACTGACGGAAATAGCCAATGGGGCCTTCACACAGGTGTGTATACGATTCCTGAGGGACAGACTGTAACACGTTTTCAATTTGATTCCATTTCGTCGGCAGGCGGCGATGGTGTCGGAAATTTACTGGATAATATTCAATTTGCCACACAATCTATCTTAGATGTAGAAGGTAGTTTTTCTACGGCGGATATGAAAGTACGTAATACTACAAACTACCAATTGCAAGTGGCGAATGTTGGTGGTATGACTGCTGTAAACAATACCTTTACTGTTAAAATTCCCCCTGAGTTGAGCTACAGTCCTGGAACGCTTTCTTCTAGTGACACTTCGATTACAAATGAACAATACAATGCTACAACAGGTGAACTTACATTTGCGATCTCGGGCCTTAAAAAAGATGCCTCTGCAATGATTCAAATACCTCTTAAAGGGATAGAAATAACGGACACGGCAGCACCAATTACAAGTGTGACGTATAACGATGAGAACTTCGATACGGATGTCTATAATGCAAATGCGGCCGATAGTTCTATAACTATTTTAGATAATCACATACCAGTAATTACAGGCGAACTGGAAACGATGATTCAGCCTGATGCCTCTTTTGACCCGATGAGTACTATTCAAGCGACTGATGTGGAAGATGGGGATATAACAACAAATGTGAACGTGGCAGGTAGCGTGGATACAAGCAAGTCGGGCACATATGAACTGACCTATGATGTAACGGATTCTGACGGGAATACTGCTTCGTTTAGACGTATCGTTACTGTTGCAGAAAAACCGGTCATTAGGGCTACAACAAAAGTAGCGATTCAAAAAGGGGATAGCTTTGATCCTCTTGCAGGCGTTAAAGCGACGGATAAAGAAGATGGTGATTTGACAAGTCAATTAATGATTGACGGTTCTGTAGATACAAGTCAACTAGGTGATTATGAACTAACGTATACAGTGACCGATAGTGATGGCAATACGACAACATTGATCCGTACGATTACAGTGCAGGACAATCCTGTTTTTGAATTCAATGAAGCACCAGAGGATTTAGTTTTTGAAACGACTGAAATTACTAGTGGTGAAGTAGATATTCCACGTCAAAATCCAGATTGGAAGTTGCAAATCAAGGATACGCGGAATAATGGTGAGAAGTGGCAAGTGACAGGAACGGTAAATGGGCCTTTTGTCGACGTGAATAATCCTAGTAATAAAAAACTATATGATGCTTTGATTTACACGAAAGATGGTGTAGAAACACGTATAATGGACAATCAAGCGTTCGTTATCGGGGAAGGTACGTCGAATTCTGATGACATTACGACCATTCAGTATGCAGCTGATGAAGGGATTCATATGAAAATAAATCCTACCGGTGTGAAAGCGGATAGTCATTATCAGACGAGCATTACATGGACATTGAGTGATGCGCCATAGAATAAAACGCCCATGAAAGGATGTGAGGCACAGAGAGCTTTCACAAGTTATCTAATCCATCAAGCCTTGGCAAATAATTAAGACAGTGAAAAAGCTGATAGCAACATCAAATCGGCACACTTTGAAGGAGACTACTATTTTGAACGTAAATAAAAAAGCAATTTTAGCAACAGTCGCAGTAACAACCGCATTCGCCGCATCTCTTATCGCCCCAAATGCCCCAATCGCAAAAGCTGCAGAAATCGGTACGCTTGATTCCACAGGATCTGTCCTATTTAAAGCGCAAGACAGCTCTGATAACAATGATCCAGTTGATCCACTAAATCCGGATACGCCGGTTGATCCAGATTCAACAGACCCAGGAACAGGCGGCCCATTAAGTATTGATTACGCTTCTTCCTTTGATTTTGGTACACAAACGATTTCTGGGGAAACAAAAACATATACGGCAAAACTGGATCAAATGACAGTTGGTGGTTCTCAGGTAGATGTGCCTAATAATGTTCAAGTATCAGATAACCGCGGGAATAACGCTGGCTGGCAGCTAACCGTAGCTGAAAACGGGCAACTAACAGATGGCTCAAGTCGTACGCTCGATGGCGCGGCAATAACGATTACGAAAGCTACAGCTGTGACGAGAAGCGATTCGGATATTCCAGCCCCAACCGTGGCAACTACGATTACATTAGATCCTGCTGGAACTGCTGCTATGGTCATGAACGCAGAAGCTGATCAAGGTATGGGTCATTGGGTAGACAATTTTGGCGCAGATAATACAGAAGCTGCCGATGCCGTTACATTGAATGTACCTGGTAAAAGCGCGAAATATTCTGATTCAGCATATACAACATCATTGACATGGACATTGTCAGACACACCAAGCTGATGATTCCCCTTAGCTCATAAAATTTCGAAAACGCATCGATCTACAATCTATTTCCCTATCGCTAGCTATGATAGAAAATGGTTGTAGGCCGATGCGTTTTTGATTTCATAAAAGTAGGAAAAAAACGATTGCTTATCAAATGACTACGTAGCCCATTCTCTAATTGTGGTATAGTGATAGATAGTAGTTTGTATCATAGTAAATCGTTAGATAGTGCTAACGGAGGTGAGGCTTTGTATAGAAAATGGGATCTTTTTTATAATAATCATCCTTATTGGGGGATCGTGATCGCAGTTACTGTAGGTAGTGTATTGGGAATTTTGATAGAGTACGCGGTAAATGGTGATTTTTTAGGAAGCGGAATTTATGGCGTATTATTCTATGTGATTTTCCAAGTGTTGCTTGTTATGAGGAGAGAGAGAAGACAAGCAAAGGTGGATAAAAATAAATAAGGTTCCCCTCCGCGATTTAGATGAGAACCTTATTTTAATTTGTGTTTGGTTATTCTAAACCTAAGTGTTTTCGGAAAGCTTTCGTTGCAGCGGCTTTAGATGCAGCATCGGGTTCGTAGTAATACAGATTGAAACCGTACGCTTCACTGTAAATCGAAACGCCGTCGCCTTCCATTTTGAGCGTATCGACATTATTGCGAACGCTAGAGTAATTGGTGGCAATTTCAACGGTGTCATCCATTGTGAGATTTGTAGTAAAATTATCGCCTACTGCTTTTAGGAGTTTATTGAAATGTGTGATAGAAGCAGTGCCGGCAAGCTCGTTACTGATTCCCATGATAACGTCGCGTTGGCGATCTTGACGGCCGAAATCTCCGCGGGGATCTTCATGGCGAATTCGAACATATTGCAAAGCTTCTTTTCCATTTAAGTCAATTTTGCCTTTCACAAAGCGTTTGTTGACTTCGGTTAGATTGATATCATTTGTGACACGGACACCGCCCACAGCTGATACGAGGTCACTGAAACCTTTCATGTTGATAGTAACGTAATAATCGATTGGAACGTTCATAAGCTTTTCTACGGCGTTTACAGTACCTTCTGCGCCGCCTTTTGAATAGCTACCATTTATTTTTCCAATATCGCCGTCATCATAAGTCACTTTCGTATCGCGAGGAATACTAAGCATCTTGACGGAGTTCTTTTCTTTGTTAATCGTTGCAAGAATCATGGAGTCAGAGCGACCGGTTTTCTCACCAGCACGGGCGTCGGTTCCAATCATTAGGATAGAAAAAGCGTGGCCGTCTGTTAGCGTACTAGTAGAGGTCTTATCCTTGGAGAGTGGCACATGAATACCGTTTAAAGTCTGCTGTATACCATTGTAATAGTGAATTGCAAAAGCACCGAGAGTGAAGCTGATGCCAAGTAGGATAACAAAGGAGATCTGAAGTCGGTGCATAAGTCTGGATGGCTTTTTCTCAAAAGGTTGAAAGCGAATTGTATCCATATTTAGTCCTATCTTTCTGTGTTTTGACACGTCTTATTTATAAAAAAAGTTCTGTAAGTGGTATAAATGCTACATTATTGTTAAAATTAACACTATCACAATGTTATCATTCTAAGGGCTATAAATCAAATTAGAATTTAATGATAAAATGGGAGGAATTTTGCCATGAAAGAGGAAGAAAAGGTATCAAAAATGGCTCGGGGACTGATTGTTTCGTGCCAAGCGCTGGAGGAAGAGCCGTTACATAGTCCGTCTATTATGGCTAAAATGGCACTTGCTGCTAAAGTTGGCGGGGCAGTCGGGATTCGGGCGAATACGGCGATGGACATCGAGGCGATTAAAGCGGAAGTGGACTTGCCGGTTATTGGGATTTATAAGAAGAACTATGGCGTGTGTCCGGTCTTTATTACGCCGACGATGCGAGAAGTGGATGAAATTGTAGCGACAGGTGCGGAGATTGTTGCGATGGACGGGACGGATCGGGTTCGACCTGATGGGACGGTCATTGCGGATTTATTTCCTGAAATTAGACGTAAGTATCCGGAACAGCTTTTTATGGCGGATGTGGCGACCGTTGAGGAGGCGATTGCTGCGGAAAAATTGGGATTCGATTTTGTGGCGCCGACTTTATTTGGCTACACGGATGAGACGAGTGGGAAGAAAATTGCGGATGATGATTATGCGCTTTTGCGTCATATTGTGCGTGAGGTTAAGGTGGCGCGGGTGATTGCGGAAGGGAATGTATTGACGCCGGAAATCGCGAAACATATTCAAGAGATTGGTGTTTTTGCGATTGTGGTTGGTGGGGCGATTACGAGGCCGCAGTTGATTACGGAACGGTTTGTGGATGCGCTGAAATAGATATAATAAGGAGATTTTTTATGGAGACGAAAGTCAGTCAGAGTGATTTCCCAGGTAAATGGGTATCGGGAATATCATTACTATTAGCCCCGCTTTTATTTTTAACTGGAATGCTTTTACGCGTCTAATTTCATTTCTTTTTTCCAGATCAGCTTAAAGCTTATGTGAGCCATCCGGAATTAATGACGTTAGCCTATAATTTTACTTACGCTTTGTTGCCACATAAAGGCGATTTTGTGTGCGGCGATGTTGTCCAAGAAGCCTGGGCGTTAAACAATCCGCTTCGCGCGGCGCTTGGTTCGTATGATAAACGTTCCTTGTTAAAAACGGATGGTGAGCAAATTCAGGTTGACGCCGTGTAGAAAGCGGAAGACGAAGATGCCATTATTGTGAGATTACATGAATTTACTGGCGGGCGTTGTCATGTGAAGATGGGGAGTGATTTTCAAGTAACGTCATGGCAGGAATGTGATCTGATGGAGCGCCCAATCGCGGATAAGAAGACAGGCCCACGGGAATTCCCAATCCTTCCTTATGAATTGAAGACGTTTAAGCTGAAATTAAAATAAGCTAGCAGAGCAGAGGTTACCATAGCCTCTGTTTTTTGACCGGTCATTTTCTTCGTTACTTAAAAACGTCATATAACTGTCACAAATTATATCTAAATACAGGAATTCTAGGGTTTTTTGTACAAAATAAGAATGCTAGTATAGAATGTATAGGCTTGACAGTGGGAGCTATGTAAAAATAGATAGGAAAGTAGGAGAAATATGAAATGAAGAAGAAACAAACGTTATTATTTTTAATCGTATTAGTAGGTATTATTATGGTAGGATTTGGTCGCCCAATTTATGCCGATGAATTGAAAACGAAACAAATAAATTCATTAGAAAAAACACCGTGGTTCCAAAATGCAGGCCTTACAAAGGGGATTACACAAGATAAACAAGATTTAGGAATCATTTTACCAGCCAACACGGAGTTAGAAGTTCGTCAAACTAATCCCATTTTTACAGATAGCTTGGTATTAGAATTATTGAATGATGATCGCCAAACGGAGAAGGAGAAAAACGTCACTTCAGCTTGGCAAACAATCAGTAGCAATTATGTTACTGTTCCATTCATCAGAACACCACGAGGCGAAGTTAGACCAGTGCTAGAGTACCGGGTAAAGGGGGATTCTAAACCGTTACCAATTTATACGGATGGTAGTAAAGAATCAGAATTTTTTGGTAAATGGGATAGTACTAATGCTGAATTTGGCTTGATTACATCGAAATATTTTCAGATGTTGGTTCCGAAACTAGATAAAGTATATGTGAGAAATATGCCAGATTTCTCTTCTATAGATCAGTTGTGTGCATATTATAGTGATATATTTGAGACTTATAATAAATTAGCAGGGATTTCTTTTTCTCCTGTAAATCCAACAGATAAGAACATTCCTAATAGATATTTTATAAAGGCAAACGCTCATGGGGAAGGTTACGCCTATTACGGTGTTTTGGAGACAGGTCAAAACGAGTCTTCTATATCTGCTTATCTAACAAAAGGATGGGTGGTATTGCACGAAATTGCGCATGGATATCAAGGTGCCTTTATGGAGCGTTCTTCATTTGATGTTAACGAAGTGTGGAATAATATTTATGCAGAATCGTATGAACGAAAATATTATGGAGCTGACTATTTAGCAAAAGGAACACAAACGAAAAATGGAGAAAAAGAAGCAAGAGAAGCCTCTTTTAATAAAGTTTGGCAATTAGAACACCAAGCATTAAATAAGTGGTCAGGTAGTGATAAAGAACGACTCTTCTCTCTATTCATGAGAAAGGGTGGGGACGAAGGTTTGACTAATTTCAATCAGCAATATCGAAAATTAGCTAATACGCCTAATTTTGTACGAGAGAATTATGATTTGCTGGATTTAATGTCTAAATACTTTGGAGAAACAAGTGGATTTGACTTTACACCGGTGTTGGAATCTGTACGAGGAACAACGGAAGAGAAATTACAACAAGATATAGAGTATAAGGATTATAAAGCAGTTGCCCCATTAAAAGAATTAGTTAGTGCTTCTGAATTAGAGAATGCACAAAAGAAATTGAATTTGGAATCATATTTGTCTTTAGTAGACACGGATCAAATGGCAGAATTGAAATTGACAGGAAACGCTACAATTAAACTAAGTATTGATGATTTTTCACAAATTAGTGGGGGCAATCTAGTTATCAAGAATGGTGCTAAAATCGTAAAAACAGTAAAAATTACATCAGAAACAATCAATCTAGGATCACTGCCTAAAGGTATTTATACGGTATATGCACCAACTGGAAACTCGCAAAAGTACAGTATAGATCAACGGTATTTAAAAGTTCAAAATGATGAAAATACATTAACGATGAAATATACACCTAAAAAAATGAGTCATTTGATAAACCCAGTGAACATCTCCATGCTAGGATTGGCGGAGTGGAAAATCGGTTATTTGGATGTAGATATTGAGAAGGAGCAGATGGTAGTTAACATCAACAAAGCATATCCCAATTTCTTATTCGGTAATAGTCAATATATGAAAGTGCAAGTTATCGATGAAAAAGGGAAAGAGACCTATAATAAAGAGATAAAAGGCGACAATGAGGCTTTATTTTCGGATAAGGTCGTAATAAAAGAAGGCTATAAAATAAGTATTTTCTATGCAGAGCCAAACTTCTTAAGATTTAATAATGCTGGATTTATGGATAAGAATATAATTTTTACAGTCACTGCTTCAGGACTTCAGGATGCATCGCTTGGAGCAAACGGTTTGGATTGGGTGAAGGTGAAAATTGATGATGCTGCGAAACAAATTAGAAATAACCCAACGATGTTCGCGAGTGACTATAGCACGCTAAAAGACGATGTACTACTGGCAATTAAGGGTTTGCCTGAATCAGCGCGTTTAGAGCTAATGGAAACTTACAAAGATGTACTACCCAAAGATTTATCACAGCCAAACCCAGCATCTATTGAGGGGCCTTCTGTGTTAAATGTGGAGCAGACGAACACGGGGACTTTGACGACGCAAGTATTGCCGGCAGCAGCGAATCAAGGCGTGAATTTTGAGTCAAGTAATAAAGGTGTCATGACGATTGACGCGTCTGGAAATTGGCATGCTGTTGGAAAAGGTGAAGCTGTTATTACGATAACGTCGAAAGTAGATAATCATATCACGAAGAAAATCACTGTAAAAGTAACAGAGAAAATGGATTACAGCTTGGCAGTGAATGCTTATAAACTTGATAGCGGCACGTTAACAGGCAAGTTCGGCAAGCATATTTCAAAAGTACGGTTATGGATAAATGGGAAAGTTGTGACACAGGCAACGACGAACGCAGCTGGCGAATATGTATTTGATAACGCGAGCAGCTTTATTCATTCTGCAACAGATGTGGTAGAAGTTGTTGGCGTTGACTCGGCTTATGTAGAACGAGCGAGAATAAAAGTACCTGTGACAGGACAGTCGGAATCCAATACGAATTTGACGCAAAATCCATATAATATTGGAGATATGGCGTTAACAGGCCAATTTGGTAAAGCTATTTTTAAAGTGCGTTTATTTGTCAACGGTATTGTTGTAACGCAAGCAACGACGTCTGAAGATGGAACGTATACCTTTGCGAACGCCTCGAATTTCATTAAATCATCTACAGATAAAATTGAAATCGTTGGTGTGGACACGCAGTATAAAGAAGTGAAACGAATCGTAGCAACCGTAACTGGCAAAGCTCCAGACACGTCTTTACAAGCGAAAGAGTTTACATTTGGAGATAAAACAATTATGGGAACTTTTGGAACGGCGATTTCCAAAGTCCGCCTAGCCGTAAATGGTACCATTGTTCAACAAGCAACGACCGTGGATGGAGGATTTACCTTCACAAGTACCAACTATCTCATCAAAAATCCAACTGATAAAGTAGAAATTATCGGTGTAGATGCACAGTATAAAGAAATAAAACGAATTGTCCTCAACTAAATTATGTTGCAGCGCTTCTTTCTTGCCTACCTAGTAATAGTGTAAGCAGAGGGGGCGCTGTTTATTGTTTTTTTAAGGAGAGATTGTGTTGTAAGTCTTGTTTTGTTTTGCTACAATAGTAGGGAAAGTTTAAAACGCTTACAAGAGATGCATAGGAGAACATAATGGAAAAAGGGAGGCTTTTATCAACGTGAAGAAATTTTATAAAAAGGGCTTGAAAGTGGTTTTGGCTGCTGGGCTGGTAGTAGGAATTGGGAGTACTGCATTTAGCGGAGAAGGGGGCGCAGTCGAGGCTGCGGTAGATCCGAATCTTGTACCAGTGCAAATATTAGGCGTCAATGACTTTCACGGGGCGCTCGATACACCTTCCAGCTCGCCACTAGGAAAAATTGGTGGGGCGGACTACTTGGCGACAAACTTGAACAACACAGAGGCGGCGTTTTTAACAGCGAACGGTTTAGCGGATAATACAGCTGGAAATTCGGTGCGTGTACAAGCTGGCGATATGGTTGGCGCGAGCCCAGCGGTTTCTGGATTGTTGCAAGATGAGCCAACGATTAAAGTGCTGAATCGGATGAAATTCGAAATTGGAACGCTTGGAAATCATGAATTTGATGAGGGATTAGCGGAATATAAACGCATTTTAGACGGTGGGGATACGACAGGATTCAATGAAATCACGCAAAATTACGATCATGAGGCGTCGGATATGTCGATTGTTGTTGCGAATGTGGTGAATAAGTCGGATGGCGCGATTCCGTATGGCTTCAAACCGTACGAGATTAAAAATATGGGTGGCGTGGATGTTGGATTTATTGGCGTTGTGACAACTGAAATTCCGTCTTTAGTACTCGCGAATCATATTCAAGATTTCAACTTCTTGGATGAAGCGGAGACAATCGCGAAATATTCAGCGGAGTTACAAGCAAAAGGTGTGAAGGCAATCGTTGTATTGTCGCACGTTCCAGCGCTTACTCCAGGCAACCCGACGAATGGGGAAGGCGCGGTTTCTGGCGCTGCGGTTGACATGATCAATAAAGTAAACCAAATTGCGCCAAACAATAGTGTGGACCTTGTTTTAGCGGGGCATAATCATCAATATACGAACGGTAAAGTTGGCAATACTCGTTTGGTGCAGAGTTATAATAATGGGAAAGCGTATTCCAACGTAACTGGCGTACTAAACAAAACGACAAAAGATTTCGAGACAACGCCGAGCGCGGAGATCAAATATAATTTACAAGATGTGACGCCAGATGTGGCAGTTCGCAGTGTCATTGACGAGGCATATGCGCTTGTAAATCCAGTCATTAGTAAGCCAATTGGGCAAATGGACAGTGCAGTTATGACGCGTGATACGAATGCAGATAACGAATCTCCGCTCGGTAATTTAATCACGGATGGTCAACGCGAAATGGCGAAACAAGCTGGGATTGCGGTTGATTTTGCCATGACGAATAACGGGGGAATTCGCTCCGATCTAGTTGGAACTGCCACGAATGGTTCGTTTGCCGTGACATGGGGCGCAGCGCAAGCCGTACAGCCATTCGGAAACATTTTGCAAGTGGTGGAGTTGTCTGGCGCAGATATTATCGAAGCGTTGGATCAGCAATACGACGAATCTGAGAAGTACTTTTTACAAGTATCTGGCTTGAAATACACGTATACAAAAAATGATGCTGGCGAAAAACGTGTGGTGGATGTGGTGAAGGAAGATGGCACGAAGCTAGATGCGGCGGCAACTTACCGCGTTGTCATCAATGATTTCTTATTTGGCGGCGGCGATTCATTCTCGGCCTTCACGAAAGGAAAACAAGTCGATGTTATTGATCCTGACACGGATACGTTTATTAATTACATCCAGTCACAAAGCCAACTTGTAACGCCTGAGCTTGGTCGTAAAACATTCAAAACAGAGGCTGAAATAGCGAAGGAAAAAGAGGATGTGGCGATTCAGGCAATCACGGAGGGCACGGTTTTCGTGTCTTATAAAGAAAAAGATGCCGTGTTCAAAGGGAAAACAGTTCCTGGTGCAACGGTTACTGTGGATACGCTAGCGGTGAAGGCGAAAGCAGCACCAGTTGTAGCGGATGCAGATGGTAATTTTGAAATCGATATGAGCGGTGAGAACTTGAAAGAGGGCGATACGTTCGGCGTGACGGTAATGGATGCGGACGGCTATAGTAAAGCGTTCACGGTAGCAGTTATGGCCGCAGATCCAGTTGACAATGGCGGCGGAGAAGAAGTTCCTGGGGATAATAATGGGGGCACAGAAACACCAGATGTTGACGGTGGAACAGTATCGCCAGAACCAGTTATTCCTCCTGCAACCGGTGGCAAAGTCGAATCTGAAGTAGTTCCAGTTAAAAACACCAACTTGCCACAAACTGGCGACCAAGATCAAACAGGCGCAATGCTTGGTGGACTTGTCCTAGTTGGAATCGGCGTTTATTATTTAAGACGTAAAACAGCATAAAGAAACACCAGAACAGCTAAGGAGTTTAGACTCGCAACTGTTCTGGTGTTTTTGGTTTATACTACACTTCCATAATGATCGGTAAAATCATCGGACGGCGTTTTGTTTTTTCGTATAAGAATGGTTGAAGCGTGTCTGTGACTTCGTTTTTTATCTCAGACCATTGCGTTGTTTTGCTGTCCATCACTTTGTTGAGATGGCGGCGTAACAAGCCCTGTGCCTCATTGATCAGGTTGCCGGATTCGCGCATGTAGATGAAACCGCGTGAAATGATGTCAGGACCCGCCATGACTTTATTTTTCGCAGCGCTGATAGAAACAACGACGATCACTAAACCTTCTTCGGATAAGACACGGCGATCGCGCAATACGATATTACCGATATCGCCAATTCCGCTACCATCGATATACACGTTTGCTGCTTGGATTTTACCTGCAACATGCGCGGTATCGGCAGTTAGGGCTAGCACGTCTCCGTTTTCCATGATGAAGCTATTTTCGTGTGGAACGCCACAGTAAAACGCGGATTGAGCGTGCATTTTTTGCATCCGGAACTCACCATGAATCGGCATGAAATATTTCGGTTTCATTAGACGAAGCATCAGTTTCTGTTCTTGTTGGCCACCGTGACCAGATGTGTGAATGTTGTTGACTTTACCGTGAACAACTTCTGCACCAGCTTGGAAAAGTAGATTGATCGTGCGGTTTACGCTGATCGTATTTCCAGGAATTGGTGATGAGGAGAAAACAACAGTATCGCCAGGTTGAATTTGAATTTGGCGATGGGTACCATTCGCAATACGCGAAAGAGCTGCCATTGGTTCGCCCTGACTACCAGTACAAAGAATCGTGACTTCATTCGCAGGTAGTTTATTCAATTGACCCCATTCGATAAACGTATCTTTCGGCGCTTGAATATAGCCAAGTTCGATACCAATCGTGATCGCAGAATCCATACTACGTCCGAAAACCGCAATTTTACGACCAGTTGCGACAGATGATTCAACAACTTGTTGCAAACGATAAATGTTGGATGCGAAGGTAGCGAAAATAATCCGACCATCAACATCGCGGAAAATATTTTTGATACTTTCCCCAACGATACGCTCACTCATTGTAAAATTAGGCACTTCTGCATTGGTGGAATCTGAAAGGAGACATAGAACGCCTTCTTTGCCGATTTCCGCCATTTTTGTTAAGTTCGCTGGTTCGCCAACAGGTGTGAAATCGAATTTGAAATCGCCTGTATGCACGATATTACCAGATGGCGTTTTGACAACGATACCATAGGAATCTGGGATACTATGCGTCGTTGCGAAGAAGGAAATACTTGTTTTGCGGAATTTGAAAACGTCCTCTTCCTCAAACTCATAAATCTTCGTTTGGCGCAGTAAACCGTGTTCTTCTAATTTGTTACGGATAAGTGCCGCCGCGAGTTTCCCAGCGTAAACGGGGATGTTCAGTTCTCGAAGCAAGTAAGGAACGCCACCGATATGATCTTCGTGACCATGCGTGATGAACAAACCTTTAATTTTTTCTTTGTTTTTGATTAAATACGTGTAATCAGGAATAACATAATCAATGCCTAGTAGTTCGTCCTCTGGGAACTTGATACCAGCATCGATGAGGATTATTTCGTCCTGAAATTGCACGCCGTAAGTGTTTTTTCCGATTTCGCCTAGACCACCAAGTGCGAAAACGGCTGTTTCATTATTTTTTACGAATTTCATAGCGTATTACTGCCCCCACAGTTGGAAATCTTCATTTTGTTTTTCGTATTGTAGGTGTGCCTCGCTCAATTGTTCTATTAGCTCGATATGGAAGGGTTGGTCTTTTAGAATAACGCGCACTTCTGGCACATCTTTCGCTTCCACATAGATGGAATGTGTTTTTTCTCTGACAGGTGTTTCCGTTTTTGTTGCTTGATAATAAACTTTAAAAATCATTTTTTTCTCTCCTTTATGTTTCGTTATTATTCATTAGTAAAAATAGCATTGCTCCTCATTTGCAATCTATTTACATAACAGGTTCATGGATAAGACGGGTGAGGCTCGTTAAAAGGGCAAAAAGAAACAATGGTAGCCGCGTGTCTGTTTGGCTACGATTTTAGAATATAACATGACATTCTGCGTTTTTTTCGCCTACTCCAATTGAATACCATTATTCTGCGCATTTTAAACAAAATGGGCAGAGAATGATTTCAATTCACGGTAGGTTCAACGAGTCACTTCTTTGTGAAATCAAGATCCGAACTTTTATCCTTGAGTTCTAATATACCATAAAAAACGATAAATGCTACTACAATATACTTAAATTGCTCGAAAAAGTGATGGGAAGCTGGAAAATCGTGTTTTTGAGTGACTGCATGTGATTATAAAAGGCTGATATAGAAGATACTATTTTTGCCCGCTAGTGTACTTTTTTTGGTATACTGGATGGTGAGATTAGTAAATGGGTGCACTTTTTCCCGCAAATTTGGTCTGAGGAGATTGGAACTATGAAGAAAATTGTGTTTTTTGATGTAGATGGTACGTTGGTAAATGACAACAAGGAGATTCCAGATTCAGCTAGAAAAGCAGTGAAGGATCTGCAAGACAAGGGCGTTTACGTGGCGATTGCATCTGGACGGGCTCCTTTTTTATTAAAGGATATATGTGAGGAACTGAATATTAATTCATACGTGAGTTTCAACGGGCAATATGTTGTTTTTGAAGGGGAAATGGTGTTTGATAATCCGTTACCGCAGGCGTCGATGGAGCGTTTGATTGAAGTGACGGAAGAGCGCGATCATCCACTTGTATTTATGAATGAGGAGACGCTACGTACGAATATTCCTGATCATCATAAAGTGCACGAGGGCATGAATTCGCTTAAAGAGGGGTATCCAGAGCTTGACGCGGAATTCTATAAAGGCCGGACGTTGTATCAATGTCTGCTGTTTGCGGATGAGAGCCATGACGCCTTTTATAAAGAGAATTTCCCTGAATACGGTTTCTTGCGCTGGCATGATGTGTCGATGGATGTGGCACCGGCCAATGGTTCAAAAGCAGTAGGGATTCGTGAAATGTTGAAACGCTTGGATTTTAAAATTGAGGATGCGTATGCGTTTGGCGACGGTCTCAATGATATTGAAATGTTGCAAGAAGTTGGGACTGGAGTCGCGATGGAAAATGGACGTGACGAAGTGAAAGCGGTGGCCGATTTCGTGACAGATTCCGTGGATAATGATGGGGTTTTGAAAGGGTTACAACGATTGGGATTACTATAAAAAAGGCGGTAAATCCAATGATGAGTTCGCTATTTTTGTAGTACTAAACGAGAAATTTGAATCAACTGGAAACAGCGCTTTATCGGATAATCTTTATTTGAAAATATTGGGAAAATCGTGGTGTAATAGCGAAAATAATACTAGGTCGGTGAAACCAGTTGATGCAACTAGTCTCGCCGACTTTTATTTCGGTTTGCCCCTAATTTACAAGATTGTTTTCAGTTCAATTATCGCCTTTTGGTGTAAAAAGGCGAATTAAGATTCATATTCAACTTTAAAAGGCTTCGGTTTGTATTACACCCAAAATGTTAGATTTAAAAATCTAGCGTTTGGGTGTATTCTTTTGATTAAAACGTATAGCAGAAATGAAATTAGAGGTTGTACAAAAAACTCAGTGGCAGATCTGAAACATCTATATTTTAGGAAAGTGTATGTGGATTATAAAAAAGCGTATACAAATCTACCGGGTTATGATATAATTTTCCTGTTACATATTTATACAAAAAAAGGAGATGGATTGGATGTCAGGTCAAATTAGAATGAGTCCAGCAGAATTACGAGATCGCTCGAAAACGTATGGTCGCAAAGGACAAGATATTGAACAAATTTTAAGAGAATTAGAGCAGCTACAAGAACAACTACGTGGAGAATGGGAAGGGGAAGCTTTCCGCAAGTTTGATGATCAGTTCCAGCAACTGAAACCAAAAGTAACGGACTTCTCCAATCTAATGCATCAAATCGAGCAACAATTGTCTAAAACAGCGAATGCTGTGGAAGAAAACGATGCAAACCTATCACGTAACTTTGGACTACAATAAAGCGTGACAGGACGCTACATTGCCATGCGGAAACGTGTGGCTTTTTTAATAATAGTTAAAAAGAGGTGACATCAGATGCGTGGAGAAGTAGCGAGTAATAGTAGTATAGCACAGAGCCAAGTAGCTACCTTACAACAAGCAGTTGCAGATGCGAACGACACACAAAACCCAAATACAGATACACAAACGACGCTACAAGGAAACACGAAGCTACATAGTATCACGGAGCAAGAAATGGATATGGTCGGTCGGTTTCGTACGGCATTTCAAACAGATGCAGCCAACATTGGACGAGTAGCACAAGCAATGGAAATACAGGATCAACAACTCGCTCAAAAGGGGGAGTAAATAGTGGATAAAGTAGACGAAATCAACCTGCAAATCAACCGTCTGTCTGAAGTGAGCTATGAAGCAGAAAATACACAACGCCAATTAAAGCGTACAGAAGAAGCTTTGGGGATGCACGTCCACCGAAAGGCCCGTTTTTTTGATACGTTACAAGATTATTGGCGGACAGGAGACATGGCACATCGCGTTGCCGATAGAAAATGGCAGTTGCAAAGACAAGAACACCAAACCTTCGACACCTTGGCAGAAAAACAGGCAGCGGTTCGTCGTCAAATACGGACATTCGAAACAGAAGAAGACGACTTATATCGAGCTAGAAAACGAGCATGGGAGGAACTCGAATGAGCGTGAATATGTTTTTAGGGAGCGCAGATGAGCAAGCGACAGCGATTGGGAACGTTTGCCAAGCGCAAATCTCAGAAATGGAGAAAGTCAAAGAAGCGATTACACAATTTACGGCCGAGACAGCTTTAAAAGGACAAGCGTACGACAGCGCGAAGCAGTATTTCGAAGCAACGTATGTCCCACTTGCGAATGGTTTTATATTGATTGCCGAAGCACTTCAAAAAGCCGCTAAGCAATTGGCAGAGGAATATCGGGCAGAGGTGGACGGCAACTCATTGCAGGAAGACGCCTTACGAAATCAGATTCGACAGTTGGGCGATTTGATTGAGGAGAGTAACATGTGTTTTGCGCCCTCTGCAACAGCATTAGTAGGGACGGGAATAAGTGCTAATCCGTTTCTGCCATTTTATGAAGATCAGAAGCGGGAGATACAAGAGAAATTGGATAAGTTGATGGCGTATGACGGCAAATCAGCAACGCTAATCACGGAAGTAGCGAGTTTGATGACTTCTGTGGAGACTGGGTTAAGAGAGGTTGGTAGTGGGAAAGGATTTAATGCGAGTACAGGAAGTTTTAGTATTTTAAATTTGAATATGAACTGGGCGGATGCAGTTTCGGGAGTATTTTCAAGTGGTGAATACGGTGGAAATCAGGGATCTCCAAGTTATACTTTAAAAAATGGTGACACAGAAATAAAAAAAATATTAAAAAATCATTTTCCAGACATGACTGAAAAAGAAATGAAGGATTATTTGGATAAACTAAATGATGAAGGATGCGGGTATGTGGCGTTAGTTAATGGTTTTTTAGATCAATACGGAGGTACAGAGAGAGAGTTTGAGAAGGAATTTGGCTTTCCAATGTACACGAAGAAAGACAATGGCGAAAAGACATTAAATTACAATTATTTACTTGTTGATTTGTATGCATCAGAGGACAATCATAATAAAAAAGGCATTTGGTTCTGGAGTCACGATGAATTAGATGAAGATGAGGATGCCTCAGATATAGACGGATATGGGACTACCCAAGAGTCAAGGGAGTATCGTTTCAATAGGTATTTAGATAAGCACGACATGGAAGTTGAGTTTAAGAATGGAGTTCCGCCTAGTATTTCTAATTATGATAAATATAGTGATAATGATGAAGAAATTATATTGTCAATGAGCCCTGTAATTCTTGAAAATAAATCTGGTGATGTAGTCGAAAATATGCAAGGCGGACACGCAGTGAGTGTTACAGGAAAAACGGATGATGGTAGACTAATTGTATCATCATGGGGAACCAAATATTATGTGAGTGTTGATTCCAATGAATATGAACGTCTTGAAATGCAGGTGGTTACTTATGATTAAAAAAATGAAATCTATTGGAGTATTATTTGTTTTAGTATTATTAGCAGGATGTGTTAATAGCGGGAGTGATAAAACAATGGAAAATATAAAAGCGGTGAATAGCTCAATTTATCCTACATCAGATTTTAATGTAAAAAAAGCAATGGAAAAAGGAATCGGGGAAAAAGAAAGCTATGCCAATTTACAGAATATATACATGTACTATTTGGGACAATACTTAAATTCATTATATGATTTTAAAAGAACTGATGATATATTAAACACTCAAAGTTTTCAAACAGTTGGTAAAAAGGACTATTATCAACAACTAAGTCAGATAGACTCTCAATATTTCTATATTAGAAACAATATTCATTGTGAGCGTCTAGACGAAAAATCTATTAACTATTTAAAAAAAATAGGTAAGAGAGAGCAAGATGAAGAGGCAAGATCCATCATAGAAAAAACATATGTAGATGTACTTTCTATACAATTTGAGAATGCTGGAAAAGAATATGACACCTCATATGAAAAAAGTAATAGTGGTAATAGACGGGTAAAGAATACAGATTTAGTTTTATATGTGAAATATGCTAATGTAAAAAAAGATGATGCTAATTATGTTTTAGAAGGAAATCGAGAAGCAAAAATTATATCCGAAGTTTCAGAAGAGGTAAAAATAGGTTTAGAGAAAAAATTATCCTGTGGTATCAGTATATTTAATATATCGTGGTAAGGCTATATGTCCAGAGTATAAGAAAAAGTAATTATAAATTACATTACATGTGGGGTAGAAAAGAGGCAGAAGCACATACCTTCATATATAATTCAACTTATCTTTGTCCCTAGTCCGCCCTTAAAAGTGTATTTGTATAGTTACATGTTAAATATTCACAAAACGCTTTAAATGTTATTGCGCCAATAGTCGCGCTTTCCAAATGACCGTGTAGGCATCCAGATGGTATAATAGTCGTGTAGAGTAAGGTGTGTAAAGGATGGTGGCCTTCCAATTGAAGGGAGTGATGCTTATGTATATAGGCTATCAAATCTGGAGAAAGGAAATGTCTGATGTCAGTTGCAGAATCGATTATGATGGCACTTGGGTTTGGAATGTTTATTCTATCCTTCCTCAAGCTCGTTATCGTAATGGTGCAAGCAATGAAAAACGACAAATAAAAAACCATCTGATTATACCCTGACCGGAGATTAGATGGTTTTTACAACATGTAAACGAAAGTCACCGTCTTTGAAGCGGCTTACGTTATTCTATACTAGGGAGTCGTGTACCACCACGGCTCTCTTTTTATTACCCTAAGTATAACATAACGATGCGTCATTACTCAAGCAGTGATTGTCTATTTTTGTTCTTTTGTCCAGATTTCCTTTGCGAAAATAATGAAGTAGCGTTAAAATAGAAACTGAATCTTTGCTTTAAAGGAACAGAGATTACACAAAACATAAAAGGAGTAGTTACAAAATGAGTGATAAAATGGGTAGCAAGAAATTTCAGCCTTACATACCTGCTTCCAAATCACTGCCGGAATTGACAGTTACAGCCATTGTTCTTGGTATTATTCTTTCAATTTTGTTCGGTGCGGCAAATGCCTACTTAGGGCTTAAAGTAGGTTTGACGGTATCAGCGTCGATTCCAGCGGCAGTTATTTCGATGGGGATTTTGCGTGGTATTTTTAGACGGGATTCTATTTTAGAAAATAATATTGTACAAACGATGACGACGGCGGGGGAAGCGCTCGGTGCTGGTGCGGTGTTTACCATTCCTGCGTTGTTCATGTTGGGCGTCGATATCAACCAAATTATGCTGGTATTTATCGTGCTAACCGGGGGATTCCTGGGCGTGTTCATGATGGTGCCGCTGCGTAGAATGTTGATTGTTAACGAACATGAAACGTTGCCTTATCCAGAAGGAACGGCCTGTGCGGAAGTTCTGAAAACGGGTGAAAAAGGTGGCGGTGCACAAGCGAAACTCGTCGTATTTGGTTTCGGAGTTGGTGCGCTTGTAAAAGTTCTTACAGATGGTTTCAAAGTGTTCCGAAGTGATGTGCAGACGGGGATATATAATTTCCAGAATGCCTTTATCGGGACGCAAATTTATCCGGCCTTGCTCGGTGTTGGTTTCATTATCGGACCGAAAATTGCGGGTCAGATGGTGGCCGGTGGTTTTATGGCATCGCTCGTTTTGATTCCATCGATTGCGTTTTTCGGTGCTGGGAGTTCGGATGTGATTTTCCCAGCGACAGAGGCATTGAAGAATTTAGATGCGAGTATGATTTGGGATAACTATATTCGTTATATCGGCGCGGGCGCGGTTGCTGCGGGTGGTCTGATTACACTTGCAAAAACGATGCCAGCGATTGTTCAGACACTTCGCAGTACGATGGTTAGTCTGAATAAAAATAAAGGTCAGAAAATGCTTGAAATTGAGCGTACGGATAAAGATATTCCGATGAAATGGGTCTTGATTGGGATTACTGTGCTAATCGTGATTATCGCGTTTGATCCGTTCACGAATGTGGGGATTATTGGCGCCTTGGCGATTGCGATTTTCGGATTCTTATTCGTTACAGTGGCATCACGGATTGTTGGCATTGTCGGCAGTTCTTCGTCACCGGTTTCGGGGATGACGATTGCGACGCTTTTAATTGTGGCGATTGCTTATAAATCGTTTGGTTACAGCGGTACAGAAGGCATTGTGTTGACTTTGACGGTTGCCGCGATTGTTTGTACGGCACTTGCGGTTGCGGGTGATATTTCACAAGATTTGAAAACGGGGTATCTCGTTGGTGGGACGCCTTGGAAACAGCAAGTTGCGATGATGATCGGTGTTATCGCCAGTGGTCTTGTCATGGGTTATATTTTGACGTTGCTAGATAACGCATATGGCATGGGTTCTGAGGCTTTGCCAGCTCCAAAAGCAGCGTTGATGAAAATTCTCGCAGAAGGTATTTTGAATGGTAATCTGCCGTGGACGCTCATCTTTATCGGGGTTTCGATTGCCGTTGTGATTGAATTCCTAGGCATGAACTCGCTTGTTTTCGCAGTAGGTCTATACTTGCCGCTAAACATCAGTGCGACGGTTATGTTCGGTGGATTTGTACGTTTGATCGTAAACCAAGTAATCAAGATGAAAAAGGATAAGGAAAAAGCAGAGCGAATCGAGCGTGGGACATTGTTTGCGTCTGGTTTAATCGCAGGGGAATCGTTGCTTGGCGTTATAATCGCGTTTGTGATTTCGATTAACCCGAATATTATTCCGACCGAGTACTTGCTTTCGAATCAATGGTTACCATTCTTGGTGTTCTTGATTGTGTGTACGCTACTATACTTCTCTACAGTACCAAAAAAGAAGAAAGCGTAACGACAAACGCTCAGCTGCGTCGTTAAAGGCTCCGTTCCAGTGCTCGTGTACAAGTCGTACATTCCGCGCTGGTACTCGCCTTTGCCTAGCATCTAATCATTTGTCGCTCCGCTTTGGTTTGTAGGTACAGCATAGTTTCAGAGTGATAAATGTTTGGACATAAGGAGGGATTTATTCTATGCGAAAAAAAGAACGGCGCAATATGTTGGAGGAAATTCCAGTTTTGAAGGAGAATCTAGTTTTGGAAGTGGCGGAGCAGGAGAAGTATTTGATTGTGCCGCGTTCGGCTTGGCTCGAGCGCGTGGCGACGAAACTTTTGAAGCAGCCGACAGAACGACGTATTAAGCTTGATGAACATGGGTATTTTATTCTTTCGCAAATGGACGGGGAGACATCGATTCCAGAGATGGAGGAGCGGTTTTCGCGGACGTTTGGAAACGAGGATGGGATGAGTTTGTCGAGGTTAGTCCGGTTCTTGCAAATCATGGATTCGTATAGTTGGTTGCAGTGGAAAAGAGGATAAGGAGAGCGGCGGAGATCAGTTTTTGGTCTTCGCTGTTTTTGTTTTGTATGTATATTTAAAATGTGAATATGATAGTTGTTTTATATATGAATCTATTTATATCAACTATTTAAGCACGATTTATTAAATAGATTTTGATGAATAAAGTATATAAGTTATTTAATAATACATAAAAATGGATAAGAAAACGCTTACGTGATATAGTTAAGTTACTTCAAGGTAAGGAGGAATGTGGCATATGAAAGTTATTATTATAGTGTTGTATATCTTATTAGCGCTATTGGTGATTCTATCTTATATTTTTGGATGGATATCTGAAAGTGTGTTTGGCGCAGGCGTGGTTATAACGATTATGTTTGGATTGTTCATGAGATTTTACTTAAGGAGAGGGAGAGAGACACAATGAATTTGAAAAAATGGGTATACTGATAGTGACGATAATGTGTGCAGGGATGGTATTGCAGCCTATAGAATCCAAAGCGACGGAAAACAATGAAGAGGTCTTGCATTCCGATGATGAGACTAAATTAGTACAAGAAAATAAAAATAAATTCATAGTTTCTGATAAGGAGACTGGTGAAGAAACGAGGATTGTTTTAGACAAAGAGCATACAGGTGCAGAAATAATCTATGAAGATGGTGAAACAGCAAGTGTAGAATATAATATTGTGGAAGAGAACGGTACTGAAATTGTAACTACAATTATTGATGGTGAGGAAGTTGCTACTACTGAAATTGGGCCAGTCGAGTATGTAAATGATACAAAGCCATTACTAAAAGCGAGCTATGGAATGAAATTGGTAACAACGAGAAAAGTCACAGCCACTATTAATAAAGTAAATAGAGTTTCTGCCAATGTTGTTATGATTGGGCTGGGATTGGTTCCAGGATTAGGATACGCAGTTGCGGCATTTGCTTTGACTGGCTATCTTGTGAGTGAATTCGCGGGCAAGAAAGCCTATGTTATCATCAAACAATACGCGGATAATTGGAATTATAGAAATGATGCATGGATATATAAAGATAGTGGATATAAGAAATTGTTAGAAATTCAAAAAGGGATGTTGAAAAGACATTTCTCGTGATTGAATTATTTGTTGTATATGAAACGACTAGAAAGTCAGCGAATCAGTAAGGATGGCGGAGATCAGTTTTTGGTCTTCGCTGTTTTTTTATGATAAAGTGGAATGGGATAGTTTTACATAGGGAAATGGCAGAAAAGAGTGAATTCAGATGATAAAGAAATTAGTTGGAAGTTTGAGTATATTGGCGCTGGCGGGCTGTTCAGGGGCTGGTGATTATGAAATTGCTGTGAATGATAAGTATCAAATCGTGGCGATTAACACGATGGAGCATGACTTTGTGCGGAGGTATCCTGATGGGGCGATGGATAATGTGTTTAAGGTTGTCGTGGATGATACGGAAGAAATGATTGGGAATATGGTAGAAGTGGATTGGGATGAGGCGTATTTGATCGCTAAATCGGAGGAAGTTGGGGAACGTCGTTTGAAGCATCAGAATCCGCAGTATTGGATTTTTGATTTGGAGTGGGAGAAGCCTTATGGTCCGCTTGATTTGGATGCATTCACGAAACTTAAAGCGAAAAAGGGGATAGATTTGGAGTTGGTTCCTTATGAGGAGCGGATTAAGGACGAAGAGCGAAGTTATGAATAGAAAAATTTGGATGAATATTTTGGGATGTATGATTGCGGGGATCATTGGAGTTTTGATTTTTATTCCGGATTATGGCTTTCCTGATATGTATCGCATCCTTATTTTCATGGCAGTTTTTATGATTAATTTTTATATTAATAGGTATGTCCGTGCGCGGAAAAATAATAGCGAAAACCCACCGAATCAGTCGTGAATCGGTGGGTTTTCGTTGGTTATTTAACAGAGGACGTTCCCGAATTAACGAGTGTATCGATCAAATGAAATAATTGGTCGGGTGGTAAATCTTTTTGACGACGCTGCCAAAGACGAATCAGAGAAAACGCAGTCGAGATGTTGAATTCTAATAAATAAGGTGTCATCGCACTGTCTTTTGGAACACAGTGATCCAGTCCGTCAGAAAAAAATTCGTTCTTTAGCTTATCGGTAAAGTGAATGTTCCCGTAATCACCCAATAAGGCAGTTAGATACAATTCTTTTTCTTCAAAAAGTAGGAGGATGTCCTTTGACTTTGCGTCTGCTTGCTCCGTGTTTTTTACTTTTTCGCGGATATAGTCCAAAATATCATTTTCGATGAAGCTAAGTAAATCGTAGACGTCAGTAAAATATTGATAGAAGGTACTGCGATTATATCCGGACTTATTGGCAATTTCTTGTACGGTAATCTTTTCTACTGGTTTTTGACTGTAAAGTTCGCAGAAAACATTGATTAATGCTTGTCTGGTTTTTTTCGTTATTTCAGGTTGTTTTTTCATCTTAATCTCCTTTCATCGTCCAACAGATTTGAAGAAATTGTGGGTTGATGTGGCTGGCGTGACGCCGTATAATTCATTATACAACACGTTGTCGTATAGTCAATGTAATAGGAGGAGAATTGCTATGAAA
Organism: Paenilisteria portnoyi; assembly: GCF_014322795.1. Classification (GTDB taxonomy): domain Bacteria; phylum Bacillota; class Bacilli; order Lactobacillales; family Listeriaceae; genus Listeria_A; species Listeria_A portnoyi. The sequence continues at coordinate 6,985 of NZ_JAASTT010000014.1, read as the reverse complement.
ATACTTATTTTTGGACGCGGTGCTATTGGAACACAGTATGCATGGGCGTTGGAGCAAGCGGGGCATACTGTAGAATTTTATGTTCGTGAGGGTAGGAAAGCGGAATATGGTTCGTATGTGGATTTGGAAATTTGGGATGCGAGGAGGAGTAAAAAAGATAGGCTGGTGAAAGAGAAATGGCCGATTGTCATGCATGAAGAGATAGCGGAAAATCATGACTATGATCTTATTTTTTTGAGTGTTAATCCAGAGCAAGTAGCAATTGCGGCAAAGTATCTTGCTCCGCGAGTTGGAAAGGCAACTGTGCTGTTTTTCTGTAATTTCTGGACAGATCCTCAAGTGGCGCTTCAGCCAATTCCGCCAAATCAAATTGTGTACGGTTTTCCGAATGCTGGTGGTGGATTTGAAGGTAGTAAGGTTTATGGTGGGCTTTACAAAGCTGTGAACTTGGGAACGTTTGAATCGGACTTTAGCAAAAGGGATTTGGAGGTTCAGGCTCTTTTTGCTGGTGCTGGGTTCAAAATTAAGACTTCGAAGGATTTTCAAAGTTGGCTCTGGAATCATTTCGCATTCAACACGGCAATGGAAGTGGAGGTGTTGAAAAGTGGGAGTTTTAAAGAGGCAGTCTCTTCGTCAGCATCACTAGCTGGAATTGGAAGCAACATGAAGGAAATTGTTCCGATTTTGAAGGCGAAGGGGTCGAAGTTGGATGTGTTAAGTCAGATTTTAAAAGTGTTGCCATCAAAACTTGTGGGCTTTTTTCTGAGTAAGCTCGTGTTTTCGCCTAAAAGTGTGAGTTATGCACTCGTGGCCCACAATCATTACAAAGTTGGTTATGCTGTAAGTGAAGTGATTGCGGAGGCTCGGAAATACGATATACGCGCGCCGCGGCTGGATGCTGTAGAACGATTTATTAAGTGAAGAAATAGAACATGATTTAAGTGATTTTATATGATGTTGGATGAACCGCTATTCGTTGAGAATAGCGGTTTATTTGATGTCGGATTTCTGAATATAAAATCATCTTGGTGGAGGACTGTATCATGATCCTTAGCAATGGATTTAGCTTTTTCAACGGCGTACACTAGGAGTTGATAGCTTTCTCATGGAATAATCAACACGTGGTTACCAGCTGCTGTCTTTGTACTTTTACCTTCGGGGGTTCTCAGTGTGTGGGATGAGTCTAAGGATAGGTGGGCAACTTTCTTGTGATGATCAAATTCTACTGTTCTAAGTCTTATTAATTATTGGGAAGGGAATATGACTTTTTAAACGAGTCATATTACGATTAAAGTTGTAGGCTTTTTTATTTTGCCTACGTTTGTTATACTGAGTGTGGAAGATACTAACATGGGGGGGGCAAGATATGTGGATGTGAAATATAAAGACAGTGAATGGGACAAGTCCAAAGAAGCTTTGGGAACAGTCATTGGACTTGGTGCATGGGGAAAAGGTGTCATCGATCAGTTGAAAAAAGTAAACAGTAATTTTGAAGATATTCAAAACGATATTCGAAAAGATGACCCAGATGGCGTGATTTCGTTTTCTTTTACAGATATGGAGAGCAAGTATCAAACCTTGTTCGAGAAAATAGAAGTACTTCATGATTACGCAGGGGATGCCGGAAATATGGTGGAACGCGTGATTGACGAGCCGTTTTATAAGGACATTGATAAGTTCGTCGAGAAGATGGAAGCTTTGTCGATTGATAATTATGAGACGAAGAACACGATTGGCGCGACAACGATAATTACGACAGGCGGATATGATTATGGCGGTTATGGCGCAACAACGACAACCGTGCCAAAAGACAAGATTAAGCTAAGCGACATCACGGCAGGGGATAACTTTTTTGCAGATAACTTGAAGGCATCGTTTGCGGACTATAGTAAGCAAAATCCAGACCAAGAATTTACGTACGAGGAGTACCAATCGGCGGTATCGAGTTCGCGCGCGTTTGAGTATGATTCGATTCGAGATGGCCAGCAGAATCTCGAATTATGGCGAGATATTGGCGCGGCCATCGTCATCATTGGCGTGAGTATTGTGTGTCCACCCGCAGGTTTGGCACTCGGCGTTGCGTATGGTACACTAGAATTGAGCAGCGCGGCGACGGGAAAAGACTGGATGACGGGACGCGAAATGGATGGGACGGAGCGCGCGACACGTGGGGCGTTTGCGTTGTTGGATATCATTCCGGGCGTGAAGGGAATACGTGCGTTTAGCCAAGCGACGAAAGCAGGTGGATTGGCTTTGGATGCCGCGCAAGTTGGCAGTAAGTTGACGTTGCGACAAACGGCGAAACAAGGATTATCTCATGTGGACGCGATGGGAAGACAGGCATTGCGTGAGAGTGCCGAGCGGATTCGGAATGTGCCGAGAGTTATAAGTTATGTGGCGAGTACCGTGAAGAATACCGCGCAGGAAGGCTTGACAACCGTTAAAAAAATGACGGCGAATTTCGGGGATAATAATATGCCGAGTTTGAACTTTGGTGGAGAGCGCTTGGTTGCGGATGGGTTTGGCATTGTTGATGATGCGGCTGTAACTTCTGAAAAGATAGCTAGGAGTACAACTAAAGTATCTGAAGTTGCTCGAGAAGGATTTGGTAGTTACGGACAAGATGTGTCCTATATGTCAGACTTTTTCAAAGGTGCAGATGAAGGTATAGAAAGAGGTGTTTCAGCACCAACACTCTATTCTGTTGACAAAGCAGATGGTGGAAAAATTTTCGTCTCGACGGATAAGATTAGGCAGCATCATTTTTCTGATATAGTAAATAATGCTGATGGAGAGGTCACTGTTTTGTCGGGTTCTCATGGAACTGCTGATGGGACTTTGATACCTGAAAGAGAGTTTTTTGATGCGGATATAAAGGCTTGGGGTGATACACCCAATGTTAATGTGTTAGATGTAAATTTATTATCCCCAGAACAGCTACAAAAAATAGTTACGGGTCCTGGAATGACCGTTTGTGCATGGTGCTATAGCGAAAGATCTGTAGATATACTAAAAGCTATGGGGCTAATATGAAGGAAGGGGTAAAGAGAATGGTTATATTTAAAGATTTGAGTTATTATTCCCATCAACATTACGAAAATGCAAGAAATATTGGTTGGTGTATTTCTGATGAGCATGTTGGAAAAAATACTAATGTTGATAAAGATTTGATACGCAATTTATGGGATTATATAAAAAGACCAGTAAATAAGACTAGAGACGCTATGTTAATTGAAGCGGTCGAATATAGTGATGAAAAACTTAATTTAGGTTTTGCGGAAATTAGAGTAATAGATAAAAATGGAGAAAGATACGCAGCTCCAGATTTGCTATTCTATTATATAGTAAATGGAATTTATACTCCACCACAATGTTTCATAGATGCTGTAATCAACGGACCAAAACCAGGAACTAAGATATATGAAGAGTATTTTGATAGATACAAAAAAGAAACACTGTGGGGGGAAGAAAGAGGCGTTGTAGAGGCTTCTAGCCAATTAACTTCACTCGTAAGAAATGATGATATTGAAGGTTTATTTGCTTCTTTCGGTAGGAATAGAGGAGATATAAATGTCATTACAGAAGAGGGGTCATTGTTAAATACAGCAATTATTGCTAAAAAAACTAGTGTAGCAAAATATTTGGTTGAAGCGGGTATAAATATTAATAAGTTTAGTGGGTCTGAGCTGAATTCTGCTATTGATAACAATGAAAATGAGGTTGTAGAAATTTTATTATCTAAAGGAATTTTTATCAATGTAGCTTTAATGTCTACTAACCCACTATTTAAAGCGATAGTACAAAATAATACCGAAGCTGTGAAATTATTGTTAAATCATGATATTGATATAAATATATCATATACTAATGAATTTGTAAGAAATATAACAGCTTTAGATATGGCTAAAAAGTATAATAACCCTGAGATATTAAAATTGTTAGGGATATAGGATAGAAGTATTAGGAATTGCTTTTACTGATATTGATATAAATCCAGATACTAATTTTGTGGATACTATTTTTGAGTTCAAACTCTTAGATAGTATCTTTTTTTGTTGACTACGACAAACGACAACCGTACCAAAAGACAAGATTAAGTTGAGTGACATCATGGCAGGGGATAACTTTTTTGCGGATAACTTGAAGGCATCGTTTGCGGACTATAGTAAGCAAAATCCCGACCAAGAATTTACGTACGAGGAGTACCAATCGGCGGTATCGAGTTCGCGCGCGTTTGAGTATGATTCGATTCGAGATGGCCAGCAGAATCTCGAATTATGGCGAGATATTGGAGCAGCGATTGTGATTATCGGCGTCAGCATTGTGTGTCCACCCGCAGGATTGGCACTCGGCGTTGCGTATGGTACACTAGAATTGAGCAGCGCGGCGACGGGAAAAGACTGGATGACGGGACGCGAAATGGATGGGACGGAGCGCGCGACACGTGGTGCATTTGCGTTGTTGGATATCATTCCGGGCGTAAAGGGAATCCGAGCGCTTAGTACGGCGACGAAGGCTGGTGGAGTGGCGTTGGACGCTGCGCAAGTTGGTAGTAAGTTGACGTTGCGACAAACGGCGAAACAAGGATTATCTCATGTGGACGCGATGGGAAGACAGGCATTGCGTGAGAGTGCCGAGCGGATTCGGAATGTGCCGAGAGTTATAAGTGATGTGGCGAGTTCAGCAGCAAATGCAGTGAAGACACAGATTGGAAAAGGTGCAATTCAAGCAAGTAAGCTCGCAGATGAGGTTGCGACAGCTGCGATAAATCTCAGTCCGCGAAGAATTGCACTTATGAAGGATACTGCGGGCGGGACTCATCTGGTCCATAATACCGCTGAAAATGCACATAGGGCTGAGAGCTTAGTAAGGAGTAAAATTAGTGGTGAACTTGTAGAGGGGCTGGCTCAAAAAGCGGGAAAGGATTTTCCAACAGTTAGATTAAAGGATACTATTGCAAGCGGATTTGATGAAGTAGGTGCTTTAAAAGAAAGATGGGTTGTGCCTAAAGGATACGATAGCCTTGATGACTTTTTGAAGGTTGTTGATGATACAACAATTAAAGATTTTGGTTACGATAGTATCGATGATTTTAAAACGGTAGTTGGTCATGTAGATGATTATTTAAAGGCTTCACCAAATAATAATATTTTAAATAAGGGGTTAGCAGGTGGAACACACATGAAAGGTATAGATTATGACGTGTTAGGATTCCCTATATTTAAGGGAGATGATATGAAATTTACTTTCAAATTAGGCGAAGATAAGTTTGTAGCATCAGATTCAAGTCAATTTAAAAAATGTACAGAAGTATTACAGGCAGCAATTAAACGTGGGGATATTCCTAAGGATATGTTTACGGCAAAACAGCTGGCTCAGATAGAGGCTGGTAAAGCAAGAATTAGCGGCTTAACTTGGCACCATCACCAGGTACCAGGGAAGATGCAATTAGTAAATTCACAAGCACATTCAGTAAATCATTTAGGTGGTAATACACTTTGGGGAGGCGGAGTAAGATGAGTAAAATAGAGTGGCAGTTTGCGGATGAGGCGGTAAGTTTGGAAGATGTTCTCACAGTTCAAAAAAATTTAGGAGTTAAGTTTCCAAGTGATTATGTGGAGTGTGTCCAAATAAATAATGGAGCAAGCCTAGAACCAGAATTATTTGAATTAGAGACGGGTGTTGAGAAGGTCTTTGGTACACTGCTTTCTTTTGACAATGAGAGTGATGAGTTTATTTTAGATGTTTTTAATGATTATAAAGCCACTTTACCAGCAGATGTTATTCCGTTTGCTTTTGATCCAGCAGGGAATCTGATTTGTTTTGATTATAGAAACAATCAAAACAATCCAACTGTGGTTTATTGGAATCATGAGAATGCTGGAGCAAAAGAGATGTTGATGACAGAAGAAGGCTTAGATATGACGCAGGTTGAGGAATTGTCAAGAGAAAATCTAACAGATGTAGCACCAACGTTCACAGCATTTTTAGATAAAATTCATGACTAGCTATTATGAATAAATTTCATAACTCCGCTTTTGTTTTCAGAGAAATAATACTGGAAGGGTAACACATTTTCGAACAAAATTTATAAGGTCTTAACTAAACCGAATCTTAGAATGAGGATGAATATTGAATAACTAAAGTGTTAGGGGTTTCTCTAGCCCTTTTTTTGAGATTTATTGAGTGAGTACGGGGTTTCGCTTGTGTTCGTGCAGGACGTGATGCAGAGTCTGCCGGAGCATGTGAAAACGGTTATTGATATTCGGGACGCGAAGAACGGGAATGTGCTGTTGGAGCAAGGCGAGCTTGTGAATCGTGCCTTTACGCTGGATCATTTCCCGGCGGATTTTGATAAAGAGAGTGTGAGTCGTGCGTTGGCGCCGCTGAATCACTTGCAGAATCTGAAAAATTCGATTCCGGAATCGATGACATTTTTAGAAATGTACGGTGTCGATCGCGTGGAAGAGCTTGGAATTAGCGCGCGTTTGAATATGATTCGATTCGAGATGGCCAGCAGAATCTTGAATTGTGGCGAGATATTGGCGCGGCCATCGTCATCATTGGCGTGAGCATTGTGTGTCCACCCGCAGGATTGGCACTCGGCATTGCGTATGGTACACTGGAATTGAGCAGTGCGGCGACCGGAAAAGACTGGATGACAGGACGCGAAATGGACGGCACCGAACGCGCGACACGAGGGGCGTTTGCGTTGTTGGACATCATTCCGGGCGTGAAGGGAATCCGAGCGTTTAGTACGGCGACGAAGGCTGGAGGATTGGCGTTGGATGCCACGCAAGTTGGTAGTAAGCTGACACTGCGGCAGACGGCAAAACAAGGCTTGTCTCACGTAGACGCGATGGGAAGACAGGCATTGCGTGAGAGTGCAGAGCGGATTCGGAATGTGCCGAGTTCGGCTACAAGTGCTGCTAAAAATCAAATTAGAAATGGTGCAGGTAATCTTGGTAAGGTTGCTGATTCCGCA
>NZ_JAASTT010000013.1 GCF_014322795.1 Paenilisteria portnoyi | reverse complement strand
TTCATTGAACAAATTCCTCCGATGTATTTGATATGTTTTATTCTATCATCTTTTGTCCAACTTTTATTCTACACCCAACCATTTTAATAAAGATGAAACAAAAACGTATAAGTAATCTGAAAACTGATGTGAACCCCAAAGTTAGATTACTTACACATTTTTTGGATGTTTGGTTATTTCAAGTCTAACACGGAAGTCAATTACCAACGATGAACTAAGCTATCAGTGGGGCTTACCCAAATGATAGCTTTATCAAGAAGAAGTATTATATTCGGAATATTGCAGAATGTCCGATTTTCTTCGAGATGCATGTTTTACCCCTAATAAGGGCTTTCTACAAAATCATGCCATCTATGCTATACTAAAAAATCAAAACCGAATCACCCATAATGACATTGTGAGAGATTCGCAAAAACGACGCGAGGCATTGGGCGCGTAAGTGAGAAGACGATTTTTTGTTTTCTCTTTTTTCTTCCGATGCTTTGAATCTAACATAATATATTCCATAGTAGAGTTATGTTAGATTGCATAAAAGAAGGTATTTTTTCTATGAAGGACGTACAACCCATTAAAGAAATCGAAAAAAATGATGTGATGCATTGTATGTTAGCAAAAGGAACGTATGGGGATCGAAATGCTTCATTGTTTTCCCGTTGAGATCAATACTACAAACGGATTTCTGGTTTGTTGACGCTTAAGTTGAGCGATGTATGAGAAGTGAGCCGGAAAAGTACGTGTTAAAGATTGATTGGCCATGGGAGAGAAGAAAACGAGCAAGAACAGTTAGCGGATCATCACGAAAAAATTACAAACAGATGCAACCAAAAACTACGAGCCAACCTGTTCGTAGTTTTTACTTACGAAAAAACTAAATGAAACCGCTTTACAAATGGGTGGAAAAAAGGTATGATGCTTATATAGTTAGTTCGATGCACCAACCAATTTAAAATAAGGTGCTAAATTCATGAGGAGGCTATATATTATGAGTTATTTTCCACAAGTAGAGAAGATTCAATTTGAAGGTAAGGGAACGAAAAATCGGTTTGCGTTTCGTCATTATAAGGCGGACGAGGTTGTACTAGGAAAACCGATGAAGGAGCATTTGCGTTTTGCTGTGGCGTATTGGCACACGATGACTCAAGATGGTAGTGATCCGTTTGGAATGCCTACGAATGAGCGTACTTGGATTGGCGCAACGGAGATGGATACGGCTAAAAATCGTGTCGAGGCGTTTTTTGAAATCCTTGAAAAATTGGGTGTGGAGTATTTCTGTTTCCACGATATCGATGTGGCTCCGGCTGGTAATTCGATTGAGGAGTTCATGAATAATCTGGATGAAATCACGGATCTGATTAAAGTGAAAATGGATCAGACTGGCATCAAATTACTTTGGAATACGGCGAATATGTTCTCTCATCCGCGTTTTAACAATGGTGCGGGTTCGACAAATGATCCGGAAGTGTTCGCTTATGCGGCGGCGCAAGTGAAGAAGGGTCTGGATATTTCTAAGAAACTGGGCGGCGCGAACTATGTATTCTGGGGCGGTCGTGAGGGCTACGAGACGCTTTTAAATACGGATATGAAATTCGAGCAGGACAATATTGCGCGTCTATTCAAAATGGCGATTGCTTATGGTGAGAAAATTGGGCACAAACCGCAATTCCTTATTGAGCCGAAACCGAAAGAGCCGTCAAAACATCAATATGATTTTGATGCAGCGACAACGATGGCGTTTATTAAAAATTATGGTTTAGAGGGTGACTTCAAGCTGAACTTGGAGGCGAATCACGCGACGCTTGCTGGGCATACTTTTGAGCATGAATTGCGTGTGGCTCGTGAATATGGGGCGCTGGGCTCGATTGATGCGAACCAAGGGGATATGTTGCTTGGTTGGGATACGGATGAGTTTCCAACGAACGTGATGGATGTGACGCTGGCGATGTATGAAATTTTGCAAAATGGTGGTATTGCTCCGGGTGGTGTGAACTTTGATGCGAAGGTTCGTCGTTCTTCTTTTGCGATGGAGGACTTGATACTTGCGCATATCGCGGGGATGGATACGTTTGCTCGCGGGCTGAAAGTAGCTGCGAAATTGATCGAGGACAAGTTTATTTCGGATCTGCTTGCTGAGCGTTATGGTAAGTGGACGAATACGGAGATTGGGAAGTCCATTTTGGCTGGAAAAGAGGATTTGGAGTCGCTTTCTAGCTATGCGTATAAACATGGTGATACGATTGAACTGGAATCTAGCCATATCGAATATGTGAAATCTGTTTTGAATGATTACGTATTTTAAGCGAAGGAGTTTAGACTGATGGGCTATGTATTAGGTATTGATCTTGGAACGAGTTCGTTAAAAGGAATCGTCATGAATAAGGCGGGGCAAGTGATTGCGGAGGCGTCGGCGGAGTATGAGATTGATTCTCCGGCGCCTGGCTTTTCTGAGCAGCATCCGGAATATTGGGTGGTTGCTTGTGAAGAGGTGTTGACGCGGCTGAATATTGAAGTGGCGGATTTCAACGCGGAGCTTGAGGCTATCAGTTTTTCGGGGCAGATGCATTCACTGGTGACGCTTGGCGATGAGGATGCGATTGTTTATCCGGCGATTTTGTGGAATGATGTGCGGACGACGAAGCAATGCGAGCAGATTATGGCGGAGTTCGGCGATTCTATGATTGAAATTACGAAAAACATTGTGCTGGAAGGCTTTACGTTGCCGAAAATTTTATGGTTGCAGCAGAATAAGCCGGAAGTCTGGGAAAAAGTCCGGAAAATCATGTTGCCAAAGGATTATTTGGCGTTCGTTTTGACGGGGAATATGCATTGTGAGTATTCGGATGCTGCGGGAACGTCGTTATTTGATATTGAAAAGCAGGACTGGTCGGCGGAGATTTGCGGGAAGTTCGGGATTGATATGGCGATTTTGCCCGATGTTGTGTCCTCGATGACGCAAGTTGGTGTGGTGAAAGCGAGTTATGCCAAGCGATTCGGCTTGAAACGGGAAGTGAAGGTATTTGCTGGTGGCGCGGATAATGCGTGTGCTGCGCTCGGAGCGGGTGCGGTGAATGAGGACTATGCGCTCGTTTCGCTTGGTACCAGTGGTGTTTTCAGTTCGTTTGAGGCGAAAATATCGAATTATGAAGGGAAGTTACATTTCTTTAATCATGTGATTCCGGACGCTAATTATTCGATGGGCGTGACGCTTGCCGCGGGAAACTCGTTGAACTGGTTTAAGAACACGTTTGGCAAGGGCCTCAGTTTTGCGGAGTTGTTGGCGGACGTTTATACGGTTGCGCCGGGCAGTGAGGGCTTGCTGTTTACGCCATATATTGTTGGTGAGCGGACGCCGCATATTGATTCGAAAATTCGTGGTAGTTTTGTCGGGATTGATACGCGCCATGAAATCAAGCATTTTGCGCGTGCGGTGTTGGAGGGTATCACGTTTAGCCTGAAGGATGCGCAGATATTGATGGAAGATGCTAAAAATAAGAAATTTAAGCAGATAATTAGTGTTGGCGGCGGTGCTAAAAATGCTGATTGGATGCAGATGCAGGCGGATATTTTCAATGCGGAAATGATTCGGTTAGAGGTGGAGCAAGGTCCGGGCGTTGGTGCGTGTATGCTTGCGGCTGTTGGAAGTGGCTGGTTTGAGAATTTTGAGGCTTGCCGTGACGTGTTCGTGCAGTATAAGGACGCGACTTTCACACCTCGAGCGGAAAATGTGGAAAAATACGAGAAACTTTATGAGATTTATACGCAGGTTTATCCGGCTACGAAGAATATTTGTGGTGCGTTGACGGATCTTCAGGAAGTTTGAGGAATAGGGCAGATGAGAGTGGTAAGGACGCTCTTGTTTGTCTTTTTTTGATTTTAGGGGACTCAACTGCTAATCGCGATATTTTTTGTTATACTGTGTACATGAATGAAAGAGGTGTGTGTGATGAAAGAAAATAAATATGATAATCCTGCTTTTTTTGAGCAGTATAGTAAGATGAATCGCTCGGTGGAAGGCTTGAAAGGTGCGGGGGAATGGCATGAGTTTCAGAAAATGATGCCGGATTTCACTGACAAACGGGTGCTTGATCTCGGATGTGGTTTTGGGTGGCATTGTCTTTATGCTGTTGAAAAAGGCGCGGAGTCAGCGGTTGGCGTGGATATTTCGGAAAATATGCTCGCCGAAGCACGAAGGAAAACGGATTCGGCTCAAATTACGTATATTAAGGCGGCGTTGGAGGATATTGATTTTCCTGCTGCGAGTTTTGACGTGGTCATTAGTTCGCTGGCGTTGCATTATATTGAGTCTTTCCAAGCGGTTTGCGAGAAAGTGAATCAAGTTTTGACGCCGGGTGGGGTATTTGTTTTTTCTGTGGAACATCCTGTGTTTACCGCACAAGGCGCGCAAGATTGGCATTATGACGAGGCTGGAAACAAGCTACATTGGCCGGTAGACAAGTATTTCACGGAAGGGCTTCGGACGGCGAATTTCCTCGGGGAAGATGTCACGAAATACCACAAAACGGTGACGACTTATGTGAATTCGTTGCTTGAGTCTGGCTTTGAGTTGGTGAAACTGGTGGAACCTGAGCCAGACGCGGCGATGTTGGCGAGTCATCCGGATATGCCAGATGAGCTACGCCGACCGATGATGCTACTCGTTTCGGCGCGGAAAAAATAGCTCATTAGTCATACTTACGTTGAATTTCCTGCAAATACGCAACGAAGCCATCATAGAATTCTCCGGGTTTGCGGACGGTGACATGTGCGCCAAGATTCAGCAGAAATCGGTAGCCAACTTCATGATTTGGCAGTGTCACTTTTGCTGAAAAATAGGATTCGTCTAGTGGTTCAATCGTCGTTACTCCGAAGCGTAGAGCGATTTGTTCGCGGGCTATTTTATCGATAATAAGGCTCGCTTCCTTCATTTGAAATGGTGTCGTTGTTGTTGCTGCGCGAAATGGTTTCAATATGAATGGGCGCGCTTCGAATGTTTCGGCGGCTACTTCCGACTCGATGACCCGCGATAGTTTAAACGTGCGAAAGTCTTGGCGCTCTAAGCTGTACCCTTGTAAATACCAAGACCGGTTGCGGAAAAGTAGATGATAGGGCTCGACTCTCCGTATGGTCTGATTTCCATCGCGGTCAATGTATGTTAGCGCTACAAACTGCTGCTTCTTAATGGCTAAATGCAGACGCTCGACATTTTCATTAAATTCTTGTTTCATCGCCAAATTCGAGAAATCGAGAGAAATAGAACTAGCAGGAAGCTCGTTTTCGTGGCCAAGCATATTTTTCATTTTTTGCAGGGTCTTTTTAATATCAGCGGAGGATAAAAGTTGTTCAAAGCCGCTTAAACCCGTGATGATTGCGGTTAAATCTTCGACGGTTAGGAGTTTTTTATCGACTTTATAGGTCGGCATAATTCCAATTCCGCCTTTCACGCCAGGCATTGTATAAATGGGGATATTCGCCATAGAAAGCGTGTCTACATCACGATAAATGGTTCGTTTCGTTACCTCGAACATTGTTGCCATTTCGGCAGCACTGACAAGTTCGCGTTGAAGTAGTAACATGATAATTCCGATGAGCCGCTCAATTTTCATTTTATTTTCTCCTTAAATTCAAATGATGACATATAGCTGTCAACATTCGCGTGATATAGTTACATCATAACAAATTTACAGTCATTTTTGGAGGGAAACAATATGTCATTTGAAATCGTACAATTAAACAAAGAAATTTTTTCTGGAAGCAGAGTTGAAATCCCGGAATTTGATCCGCAAAAAGGTTTCGCCGTGATGAGTGAAATTAAAGAAGCCGCTGTAGCAGAATTTGCAAAAACAGCGACGGATTTTGTTGGTATTAATGCGAATATCGACGGCGTGCAAACTTATTTGGTGGCTAAATCAGGCGCGGATAATGGCGATACATCGTTCGAAATCACGGAAGGCAAATACGCCAAATTTGTGACACAAGCAAAAGAACGCACGGCGATTGACGGCTTTATCGGCCAATCATACGGTGAAGTTATGCAAAGTGACACGGTTACTGTGGCAGGAACATTTAATTTGGAAGATTTAAGAGAAGCAGATTTCACGATTTATATCCCAATAATGGATAAATAAACAAGAAAGAGCTCTTCGCAAAGCATGATGGTTATGCTTTTGGAAGAGCTCCCTTTTTTTATTGGACGTTTTGGTCGAATTGTAAGTAAACGACATGTGTTTGCAAGTATTCTTCGAGGCCGTGTTTTCCGTCAGCGCCGCCGATTCCTGATTTGCGGAAGCCGGCGTGGAAGCCTTGCATCGCTTCAAAATTCTCACGGTTTACATACGTTTCGCCGAATTTCAATTGACGAATCACTTTCATTGCGCGGTCTAGATTGGTCGTATAAACGGAAGAAGTTAAGCCATAATCGCAATCGTTGGCTAGTTTGATGGCTTCGTCTAGCGTTTTGAATGTGCCAATCGGTGCGACTGGGCCAAATACTTCGTCATGCATGATTTCCATGTCGTTGGTCGCGTCCGCAATGACAGTTGGTTGGAAGAAGAATCCTGTTCCTTCGACGGCTTTCCCGCCAGTCAAGACTTTCGCACCTTGTGCAACGGCACGATCGACTTTTGCTTGAACGGATTGTTGGGCGCTTTTATTCACAAGAGGCCCCATATCAAGGTCTCCAGATGCAAGTGGATCACCATATTGAACGGCTTCCATTGCTTTCACGAATTTATCAGTGAAGGCATCTTTCACGTCTTCTTGTACGTAAATACGCTCGACACAGTTGCAGACCTGGCCGCTGTTAATGACGCGAGAATCAACAATTGCTTTGACGGCTAAATCTAAATCGGCGTCATTTAGAACGATAGCCGGTGCTTTTCCGCCGAGTTCCAAGTTGACTTTCGTGATATTCTCACTCGCCGCTTGCATCACTTTTTGGCCTGCTGGTTCACTTCCGGTCAAGGAAACTAGGCCAACTTTCGGATTTCCTGCCAACTCATCACCAATTTCCCCGCCGCGCCCAGTTATCATGTTGTAAACGCCTTTTGGTAAGCCGATTTGGTCCACGATTTTTGTGAAGGCAACCGCATTATTTGGGGATTCCGCACTGGGTTTCACTACGATTGTATTACCAGTAATGAGCGCTGGAGCCATTTTTCGAGCGATTAAGAAGAACGGGAAGTTCCATGGCAAAATTCCAGTTGTAACCCCGATAGCTTTCTTGAATACAAAAATGTGCTCATTTGGCCGATCACTTTGCAAAATTTCCCCTTCATATCTACGCGCCCATTCCGCCATATAATCTAAGTAATCAGCGGTAAAATTCACCTCAACCTCAGATAAAGCCAATGTTTTACCGACTTCTTCGGAAATAAGCTTGGCGATTTCAGGCACTTGTTCGCGAATTTTCGCAGCGATTTTATGTAGATAAACGCCACGTTCTACAGCAGGTAGAGCTTCCCACGCGATTTGTGCATCTTCGGCAGCATCAATCGCCCGTGTTGCATCGGCTTTCGTTGCTTTCGGTACTTGTGAGATAACTTCCTCCGTAGATGGATTGATGACATCAAAAAACGCTCCGTCGCTAGATAAAACAAATTCCCCATTGATATACATTTTATGTTGATTCATGTGATTTCCTCCTTGTTTTATGTTGTTTCTTGTGTATTATTATAAAGAAACAAATATAAACAAGCAAATATAACGCTTACAAGTGGAGGGTATAAATGATAGGAAAAGCGTTCTTTTTTGATGCTGGCGATCTTATCAGTTTGCGGTACGAAATCCGCTAGAAAATGGGCTAGAAGTAGTGGAAGTAGGAGGTTAATCATGAGTCGTACCTCCCTATATTTTCTGCAAATCGGCTAAATAAGCCACGATATCTGAGCGCACTTTTTTATAAAGGAAATAATCGGAATTCGCAATCAAGACACTAACACGGGAAGAAATATCGGCTTTACTAAGCGTGCCATACCCAAGTTCTGTGCCAATTTCGATATTGCTAAAGTCAGGATGATTATGTTTAATACGAAAAAGGTCGCGCTGTTTATCGCTTTTAATCAACTTCTCAAAAGCTAGGAAGAACATCGCGTTCACCGCGTTACCGAACGATTTTATCTCCGCGATGCAGTAGAATTTAAAGGGTTGCTTATCAAAAAAATAGTCTTCACCATTGTGGAGCGCGCTACGTTTTTGATTATGCTAGGACTTCACGATTGTTTTTGCCATTTCCGAGGCCTCGATCGCGTTGATAATACTACTCCCATTGACGATATTAATGTTGCGCAAAGCTTCGTCAGACGAGGTGTCAATATGACCAATCCCAGCTCCAAAATAAAAATTCAGCGCCTCATCCACGACGACAGATATGCTACTTAACTGGTTTTTAAACTCCGGAGAATAATAAATCGTTAGGCAGTGATTATAAATCTCAGGTAACAGTTGAAAATCGGAGACACCACCAACGATTGCATCACCATCTTTAATGGTAAAGGGTGTCAACAGGTGCTCCTGATAGGCATTATTGATAGAATCAGCGAGGTAGGTGAGGATTTTTGTACCATCATGTAAAGTAGAAAAAACGTGCCGGCTACTACTGATATCAATATACATATAAATAGCTTCGAGTTTTAGCGATTTCATTGAAAAAAGACCTCCTTTTATATAGTAATAACTATATATTAGCGTGTTTATATAGTCATTACTATATATTTTTCCGAAAAGCTATACACAAAAAAGCCTCAAATCAGAGAATAGCGGCTAGCAGAAACTCTGCTAAGCATTACTACCCTCGAATTTGAGGCTTCGTTCTATCGCTTATTTTAACGTCATTGTACCATTGTTAATCAAATTGACATCAACGGCTTGATAAAATGCATTTCCAGTATCCGCGATTTCCCAAACGCCAAGAACGACATAGTAGCCGTTACGGTCAGTTGGAAGCGGTACTTGATGATTCACAGTTGTAGAAGTAGGAACTTCATTATGCGCATCAATCGTCGTCAATAACTCCAAATCACCGCGAGTTAGAGGGCTATTTGGATTCCAGCCTTTTTTCGTAATGTAATATTTGTATTCTTTTGTTCTATGAAGCGCAGTGAGCGTCCAAGTGAAATTATTTTGTCCCCCTAAAAGGTCCACGTGGTGCCAACGATCAGGAGTTTGCGCGTCCATTTCTGGGAATTTACCTCCGCCTGCGATAGTACCATCAGAAGGTCCGCCAAGTGGGAAGTTTCCCGTCGCTTCAACACTTTGCGGCTCCCATTGAATCGCACCAGCATTTTGATTAATCCCTAATTTAGCCAAATACGCCCGACTTTCCGGTTTTGAAATGTAACCATGCGCAGATGCTCCCGGCGCAAAAGTCGCGAACAACAATGCGAACGCTACAAAAAATAAAACTGATTTCCCTAAAAACTTTTTCAATACTAACACTCCTCTATATTTTATATATGTTTCGATATCTTGTTTACCCTTTGTTTTAGCACGTAATCCCGATATTGTGAAAATGAAGCAATGTACACACGGACTAGACCAATTAGCATTTAAAAGAGTAGATAGAAAGTGCCGACCGCTTGGAAAGAAAGCGTTTTTCCGAACAAAACGACTGGGTATTTTGGTTCTATTTATAACAAACCATAAAAATCAAAATGAGTCTATTACTCAAGTTGTAAACAAGAAGTATTATTAATAACGAATTATTTTTAAATGGTAGACATGCTCAAATAGTAACGCTTGAGTTTGTGAAAAAAATAACTTGTCTTGATGCTTTGAATATAGATACCAAATAAGCTATAATAGTATACGAGTATGCACATGCAGTTTCAAATTCATAATTTCACGAATCGAAAGTTTGTGATATTGTGAGAAATCTACACAATCTAGTTGGCCATATTTCATTATATTATCAATTAGGGGAGGCTCTTTGGTCGGGAAATCAGAGAGCGGCGTTGTATTTTTGCGCAAAAATACACAGCAACACAACATCTAAAAGGAAAGAAGGGGATTCGGGTGTCAAAAATGCTCAAGTCATTGCTACTTACAGTCTCGCTAGTCTTTGTTGGACTTCTTAGCGGCTGTGGTGATTTGACGGTACTAGATCCAAAAGGTCCAGTAGCGCAAAGTCAAAGCGATCTAATCATTTATTCGATTATTTTCATGCTTATCATTGTACTCACGATCTTCGTGTTATTCGTTATTATGATTACGAAATACCGCGAGAGAAAAGATCATTCCAACTACGAACCAAACATGCACGGTAGTACGAAATTAGAAATTTTATGGACGTTGATTCCGGTTGCAATCGTTATTGCATTAGCTATTCCAACAGTGCAAACGATTTACGCGAACGAAAAAGCGCCAGAGGTTACTTCACACAAGGATCCAATTGTTATTTATGCGACTAGCGCAAACTGGAAATGGTTCTTTAGTTATCCAGATCAGTCGATTGAAACTGTAAACTATGTACATATTCCAACTGATCGACCGGTATTATTCAAGCTTACCGCGGCAGACTCGATGACGAGTTTCTGGGTGCCACAACTTGGTGGACAGAAGTACGCGATGAGTGGTATGACGATGGATTTATACTTGCAAGCTGACGAAACAGGCACGTTTAAAGGCCGTAACTCGAATTTTAACGGAGAAGGTTTTGCAGGACAAGTATTTGATGTTGTCGCACAAAAACCAGCTGATTTTGAAAAATGGGCGTTGAAAACGAAAGCTGATGCGCCGACTTTATCGCAAGATCGCTATGATAAATTATTATTACCAGGCAATGTGAAACCACAATCTTATGCTGGCACACATATGGCGTTTGTTGATCCGGCCGCAGATCCAGAGTACGTTTTCTATGCGTATAAACGTTTCGGCTTTGAACTAACAAACCCACATGATCCAAATGCAAAAGATACAAGAACGACAAAGCCGATTTTGCCAGCACGTCCGGTTACAATTACGAACCCGCGTTTTGAGCAAATGGACATGGAACCAATGATCATTCCAAATGGTACTGGTTACAAGAAAGACAAGCATTACGATGAAGAAATGAAGAAAATTGGTGACAAAATCAAAACCGATGAAGCAACAGATCACGATCAATCGGGACACTAAAAAGGGGGGTATTTCAACATGAGTTTAGATGAATTTATCATCACCGGCGACCCGCTGATTTTAGGAGCCCAAATTTCAATCGCTCTTGTCAGCATTGGTATCGTCGTGTTACTAACTTATACAAAGAAATGGAAATGGCTATTTACAGAGTGGATTGCAACCGTTGATCATAAACGACTTGGAATTATGTATCTTTTAGCCGCAGTTTTAATGTTTTTCCGTGGTGGAGTAGACGCCCTTATGATGCGTACTCAGCTTGCGATGCCAGGAATGGAATTTCTTGACGCGCAACATTACAATGAGGTATTTACAACACATGGAACAATTATGATTTTATTTATGGCGATGCCGTTCGTTATTGGATTAATGAACATCGCGGTACCGCTTCAAATTGGGGCGCGTGACGTTGCATTCCCATTCTTGAATAATTTGAGTTTCTGGACATTCTTTATGGGGGCAATGTTGTTCAATATTTCCTTCGTAATCGGTGGTAGCCCAGCAGCTGGTTGGACTAACTATGCACCACTCGCCGAGGAATTTAGTCCAGGTTATGGGATTAACTTCTACTTACTCGGAGTCCAGATCGCCGGTATTGGTACGCTGATGACCGGGATTAACTTCATGGTCACGATTCTGCGTATGCGAACGAAAGGCATGACATTAATGAAAATGCCAATGTTCACGTGGACATCACTGATCACTTGTTTAATTATTGTTTTCGCGTTCCCAGTACTTACTGTGGCGCTTGCTCTAATGACGTTTGACCGTTTATTCGGAACGGCCTTCTTCACGCTTGCAAATGGCGGAATTCCGATGATGTGGGCTAACCTGTTCTGGGTTTGGGGACATCCGGAAGTATATATCGTTATTTTGCCAGCATTCGGTATTTTTTCAGAGGTTATCTCAACCTTCTCGAAGAAAAAACTATTTGGTTATCCAGCGATGGTCGCGGCCGTTGTTGTTATTTCTTTACTAAGTTTCCTAGTTTGGGTCCATCACTTCTTTACAATGGGCTCTGGGGCAGCAGTTAACTCGTTCTTCTCGATTACGACGATGATGATTGCGATACCGACCGGGATTAAGATATTCAACTGGCTCTTTACCATGTATAAAGGGCGAATATCCTTCACCACACCGATGCTTTGGTCACTGGCTTTCATACCGAACTTTGTTATTGGTGGGGTTACAGGGGTTATGCTCGCGATGGCAGCAGCCGATTATCAATATCACAACACGTATTTCCTAGTATCGCATTTCCATTATGTTTTGATTGCTGGGACCGTATTCTCTTGTTTCGCAGGTTTGATTTACTGGTATCCGAAGATTATCGGCTATCGTTTGAATGAAAAAATTGGTAAGTGGTTCTTCTGGGTATTTGTGATTGGATTTAACGTATGTTTCTTCCCGCAATATTTCCTAGGACTTGATGGTATGCCACGTCGTATCAGCACATATGTGGAAGGCGACGGCTGGACTACACTTAACTTTATTTCAACAGTAGGCGCGTTCTTGATGGGTGCAGCATTCTTAATTCTTTGTTGGAATATCATCTACAGTCATAAAAACTCTAAGCGCGAAACAACGGGTGATCCATGGGATGCACGTACGCTTGAGTGGGCAACTTCTTCTGCGGTGCCACCAAAATATAATTTCGCTAAATTGCCAGAATGGAATGATCTTGACGATTTCTGGGAGAAAAAACAACGCGGTGAAACGTATGATGATGGCAAAGACTACAAACATATTCATATGCCAAACAACACATTACTTGGCTTTGTGATGTCTGTATGCTTGTTTGTTGCTGGATTTGGGCTAGTATTTTATTGGTACTGGTTAGGTATTCTTGGCGGTCTAGGCATGCTTGCTTGTATGGCGTATCGTTCGTTCAAGAAAGACGATGGTTATCATGTGGAAGTTGCTGAGATTGTCGCTACCGAGGAACAAGCAGCACGTGAATTTAAAACTGGCATAAAGGAGGGTAACCCATGGAACCTATAAAAGAAAATTCCAGCCTTCCGTTAGAATATCAATCGGAACAAGGTGGTTTAAACATTCTAGGCTTCTGGATTTTCCTAGGCGCCGAGATTGCGTTATTCGGAACATTGTTCGCAACATATTTTGTAATGTATAGTGGTGGCTCTAACGCGGGTCACCCACCGTCCGAGATGTTCGAGTTACCGCTCGTTCTAATCATGACATTCTTGCTTTTGACAAGTAGTTTTACGTGTGGTCTTTCTATTGGTGAGATGCGTAAAGGTAACGTCAAAAACATGATGATTTATTCCATCATTACGCTACTTCTTGGCGCAGGATTCGTAGGCTTTGAGATTTATGAGTTTACGAATTATGTGATGGAAGGCGTAACGCTAAAAGTCGGCTCTTACTGGTCCGCATTCTTCGTTTTACTGGGAACCCATGGTCTCCATGTAACGATTGGTTTATTCTGGATTACGTTTATCTTAATTCAAATAAAAATGCGTGGCTTAACGGCTCAAGCAGCATCAAAAGTATTCATTTCAAGCCTTTATTGGCATTTCCTAGACGTTGTGTGGATTTTCATCTTCACAGGTGTCTATCTGTTAGGGATGGTGAATTAATATGGCGAAAAATAAAGCGAACACGGCACATGCTGAAGAAGGCATTCCGTGGAAACATATCGTTGGTTTTGCCCTATCGATCGCGTTAACATTGCTAGCTGTCTGGGTTGTATTTGAATCTACGTTAAGTAAATCAGTAATCATTACGGTTATCTTTATCTTCGCGTTCATTCAAGCAGCATTGCAACTACTAATGTTCATGCATATGACGGAAGGCAAAAATGGACGTATCCAAGTCGGTAACATTCTTTTTGCAGCATTCATTGCGATTGTTGTAGTTATGGGATCTTATTGGGTAATGGAGATAGGTCACATGAACCACCTCCTCTAAGTTCAGCAAGCCGACAAACGCTCATCTGCGTCGTTAAAGACTGTGTTCCGATGCTCATGTACAAATCGTACATTCCGCTTCGGTACTCGTCTTTGCCTAGCATCTAAGCATTTGTCGGCTCGCTGAAGGTTTGGTGGGATACTTCGGAGCTTTAGAAATTTTTTTAGACCTTTGGAATGGTGGTTTTCGCTGTTCTGGGGGTTTTTTATTCTTGACTTTATATTCATGGTAATCTATATTCAACATAGGTGAGTATTTATGTATGGAGGGTAGAGATGGATTATGTGAGGACTTCGTTGGTGCTTAAGGCTATGGCTGATCCGAATCGGATGAAAATTATTGATTTGCTTTCGAGTGGGTGTTTGTGTGGGTGTGATGTGTTGGAGCATTTTGATTTTACGCAGCCAACGCTTTCTCATCATATGAAGGCGCTGGAGAAGGCAGGGATTGTTTCGGTGACTAAGAAGAGTCAGTGGCATTATTATACGTTGCGTGAGGATTTTGTGAAGGATTTTATGGGAACTATGGTGAAATTGCTTTCCAATGATGGACAGAATGATATGGATAAGGAGATAGTTATTAAATGACATATGCACTGGAGATAACAGGCTTGAAAAAGGTATACGCGACGGGTGTTGAAGCGTTGCGCGGGATTGATTTAGCGGTCGAAGAAGGAGATTTTTATGCCTTGTTGGGGCCAAATGGTGCCGGAAAATCGACGACAATCGGGATTATTACGTCGCTTGTTAATAAGACATCGGGAAAAGTGAAGGTTTTTGATTATGATATTGATACGGATTTAGTGCGTGCGAAACAGCAGATTGGGTTGGTGCCGCAAGAGTTTAACTTTAATCCATTTGAGACGGTTCAGCAAATTGTTGTGAATCAGGCGGGGTATTATGGCGTGTCGCGGAAAGAGGCGTTGAAACGGAGCGAGACGTATTTGAAGCAATCTGGCCTGTGGGAAAAGCGTGATGTGCGTGCACGGATGCTTTCTGGTGGGATGAAGCGGAGATTGATGATTGCGCGGGCTTTGATGCATGAGCCGCGTTTGCTTATTTTGGATGAGCCGACAGCGGGTGTGGATATTGAGCTGAGACGTGAGATGTGGGATTATCTGCGAGAGTTGAATGCAGGTGGGACAACGATTATCTTGACGACGCATTATCTGGAAGAGGCGGAAATGCTTTGCCGCAATATCGGGATTATTCAGTCGGGTGAGTTGATTGAAAACACGAGTATGAAAACTCTTTTAGGGAAACTGCAATTTGAAACGTTTATTTTTGATTTGGCACCTTTTGATACAAAACCGGAGATTACGGGATATAAGAGTTGTTTGGAGGATGATCAGACGCTTTCTGTGGAAGTGGAGCGCGATCAGGGTGTTAACGAGTTGTTTGAACAGCTCACAAAGCAAGGGATACAGGTTCTTTCGATGCGGAATAAATCGAATCGATTAGAAGAGCTATTTTTGAAAATCACAGACGAGACACATCAAGCGGAGGGGAAACATGTTTAATCTTTATTTTACAGCCTTAAAAAGCTTAGCTGCTAAAGAAACCAATCGCTATATGCGTATTTGGATTCAAACCTTAGTACCACCAGTAATTACGACATCACTATACTTTGTTATTTTTGGGAATTTGATCGGCGGGCGAATCGGTCAGGTCGGCGGATTCTCGTATATGGAATTTATTGTACCGGGACTTATTATGATGTCTGTTATTACTAGTTCTTATTCCAATGTGTCGTCCTCGTTCTTCTCGCAGAAGTTCCAGAAAAATATTGAGGAGTTATTGATCGCGCCAGTGCCGACACACGTTATTATATGGGGCTTTGTTCTTGGCGGAATCGGCAGAAGTATTCTCGTTGGGGCGCTTGTCACGATGGTTTCGCTGTTCTTTGTACCACTGCACGTGCATTCATGGTTGTTGGTCATTATTACGCTACTGATGACGGCGATTTTATTCTCGTTAGCGGGACTACTGAACGGGATTTTCGCGCAATCATTTGATGATGTATCGATAATACCGACATTCGTTTTACAGCCATTAACGTACCTGGGTGGCGTATTTTATGCGATTTCAATGTTACCACCATTTTGGCAAGCTGTTTCAAAAGTCAATCCGATCGTGTATATGATTTCAGGGTTCCGGTTCGGCTTTCTTGGAAAAACGGATATTTCGGTCTTGTGGTCGATGGCAATTTTGATACTATTTATCGTGGTGCTTTATGCGATTTGTTGGTATCTAGTTGAAAAAGGTCGCGGGTTGAGAAGTTAAATATGGGAAAAGGACTGTAAACATGGAATCTAGATGTTTACAGTCCTTTTCGTTAGTAAATCAGTGTTACATCTTTTTCCTTCAAAAACTGTTGCCATTCGTGTGTTGGCTCTTGGTCGGTGATGAGGTAGTCGATTTCTGAGATGTCGACGATTTTGATGAAGGCATTTTTGTCGAATTTGGAGGAATCGGCTACTAGTATCACTTTGTTAGCGCGTTTTAGCATGTGGTTTTTGATTTCGGCTTCGGGCTCGTTGGAATCGGTGATGCCGTTTTCCATGGAGAGGCCTTTACAGCTGATAATCGCGTAGTCCACAAAATAGCGGCTAATCGTGTTGGCTGCGTCGGAACCGATAAGTGAGTTGGACTTGGTGCGCAGGGTTCCGCCGGTCAGAATGAGGTGGACTTTGAATTTGGCGAGTAATTCTACTGCCGTGATCGAGTTGGTAATGATGGTGAGATTCTCTTTCTCGCGGACGAGCAGGTTCAGCGCCTCGAAAACGGTGGAACTCGTGTCTGCAATGAGAGAATCGCCGGTCTTGATGAGTGATGTTGTTTTTGTTGCGATGTTCTTCTTTTCTTCGACGTTGATGACGTTTCTTGTTGCGTATGGTAAATCTTCGTTTGTGTGTTGGCTGAGTGTTGCCCCGCCGTAACTGCGGTCCACGATGCCTTCTTTCTCCAATTTGTCTAAATCGCGCCGAATCGTTTCTTCGGATACATTGAAAATTTTGGCTAGTTGGGATACGTGGACTTTCTTGTTTTTCTTTATTTCTGAAAGTATTTTGTCTTTTCGCTCGAAAGCAAGCATTTTCATCACATCCTTGTCTATTTCATTGTAAACAATAGCACAATCACAAGCAAGTTTTAAATGAAAACCACATAAAACTACAAAATAATAAATAAAAATGTTGACTTAGTGACGCATTCGGTGTATTCTTGGGTTATAAATTAAATGTGTGAAGGAGGAGGAGCTTTTGAAACATGTGGCTGTGGATGTTGGCGCATCGAGTGGGCGTCTGCTTATGGGCGAGCTAGTGAATGGGAAGATTGAGCTGACAGAGATTCACCGTTTTAAAAATGGTTTCACGGAAGTTGATGGTCAATGTTTATGGGATATTGATCATATTTTCACAAATATATTGATTGGCTTGGAGAAGTTGAAGAAGGCTGGTGTCGCATGTTGCACGTTAGGGATTGATACCTGGGCTGTAGACTATTGTTTGTTGGATAAAAAAGGAAAGCGGTTACATGAGGTGGTTAGTTATCGTGATAAGCGAACGGATTTTGCGATGGATGCGGTTTTGGCAGAGATGCCAGCTGCGGATATTTATGCGAAGACGGGAATTCAGTTTTTGCAGTTTAATTCGTTGTATCAATTGTATGTGGAGGATGCGGGGCTCAAGAATCAGACAGATACGGTTATGATGGTGCCTGATTATTTGGGGTATTTGTTGACTGGTGAGCGTGTGACGGAGGTGACGAATGCTTCTTCTACGCAAATGTTGCATTTACATACGAAACAGTTTGATGTGGATTTGTTGGATTTAGTGGGATTGGATGCTGGGCAGTTTGCGAGGTTTGTGAAGCCGGGTGAGATGTTGGGCAAGGTTTCGTCAGAGTGGCATGAGAAGTATGATTTGCCGGATTGTGATGTGATTACGGTTGCGACGCACGATACGGCTTCGGCAGTGCTTGGTGCGCCTGGTGTTGGGGATGATTGGGCGTTCTTATCGAGTGGGACGTGGTCGCTTCTCGGAGCGGAGTTGGCGAATCCGATTAATAGTGCGGAGGCGTTTGCGGCGAATTACACGAATGAGTGGGGCGCGTATGATACGTTTCGTTTCTTGAAAAATATTATGGGGCTGTGGCTCATTCAAGAGGTCGCACGGATGCAGGATTATGCGTATAGTTATGCAGAGCTTGCGGAGTTGGCGGCGCGTGAGGAGCCCTTTGGAGTTTTGATTGGAGTGGATGATTATCGCTTTTTGAACCCAACGGATATGATTGCGGAGATTCAGGCGTATTGTATGGAGACTGGACAGGAAATCCCACAAACACCGGGAAAATTGGCGCGTGTTATTTATGATAGTTTGGCGATTCAGTATGCGATTCAGATTGAGCAGTTGCAGGCTTTAACGGGCCGTGAGATTAAGCATCTCCATATTATTGGTGGTGGCGCAAACATTGCAATTTTGAATCAGTTGACAGCGGATTTGACGGGGATTACGGTGCATGCGGGACCTACCGAGGCGACTGGGCTGGGGAATTTGGCAGTGCAGTTGATTGCGAGTGGCGAGGCTGAGGATATATCGGCAGTTCGGGAGTTGATTCGCAAGTCGACGCCGATGACTACGTATACGCCAGGGGATGGCGTGAATATGATGGAGATTCAAGCAAAGTACAAAAATATATCTGGAAAACAGGAGGCTTTTTAAATGGGAAACGAGAAATTACAGCAACAGTACGCGTGGGCAAAAGAGGAATATGCAAAGTATGGCGTGAATGTGGATGATGTGTTGAAACGTTTGGCGGATGTGAAAATTTCGATGCATTGTTGGCAGGGTGACGATGTGACAGGGTTTATGAATCCGGATCAAGAGCTGACGGGCGGGATTTCGGTGACGGGAAATTATCCTGGTGCCGCGCATACGCCAGGACAGTTACGCCAAGATTTGGAGAAGGCGTTTTCGCTAATTCCTGGGAAACATAAGGTGAATCTACACGCGATGTATGTAGATACGGATGAAAAAGTTGATTTGGATGAGATTGAACCGGCTCATTATGCGAAATGGGTGGATTGGGCGAAGGAGCAAGGTCTTGGTTTGGATTTCAACCCCACATTCTTCTCACATCCTAACTCGGAAGATGGTTTTACGTTGAGTCACCCAGATAAGAAGATTCGTGATTTTTGGATTGAGCACGGGAAACGGGCTCGGAAAGTTGCGGCTTACTTTGGTGAAGAGTTAGGGCAAACATCGGTCAATAATTTTTGGGTTCCTGATGGTTACAAGGATAATCCAATTGATCGTCTGGCGCCTCGTAAGCGTTTGATGGAGTCGCTCGATACGATTTTTGCGGAGGAGTTGGACCGGAAGTATACGCTGGATGCGGTGGAAAGTAAGTTGTTTGGACTTGGCGCTGAGGCTTACACGGTGGGATCGCATGAGTTTTATATGGGTTATGGAATTACACGGAATAAGTTGATTTGTATGGACGCGGGGCATTTCCACCCGACGGAAGTGATTTCGAACAAGCTGTCATCGTTATCTTTGTTTAGTGAGGGAATTCTGTTGCATGTTAGTCGTCCGGTGCGTTGGGACAGCGATCATGTCGTGATTATGGATGATGAGTTGCAGGAAATTGGGCGCGAGTTGGTTCGCAATGA
Source organism: Paenilisteria portnoyi (assembly GCF_014322795.1). Lineage (GTDB taxonomy): Bacteria > Bacillota > Bacilli > Lactobacillales > Listeriaceae > Listeria_A > Listeria_A portnoyi. The sequence continues at coordinate 70,585 of NZ_JAASTT010000013.1, read as the reverse complement.
TTTACTGGGCAAAACGCATATCGGTTTGGATTTCTTCGATGCAACGATTAATCGCGTGGCTGCGTGGGTTATTGGGACGCGAAACACGTTGAAATCTCTGTTAAAAGCAATGCTTGAGCCAACCGAATATCTTCGCAAAATTGAATTGGATGGCGATTATACATCACGATTGGCGCTGACGGAGGAATTGAAGGACTTTCCTTTTGCGGCAGTTTGGGATCATTATTGCGAGACGCAAAACGTGCCTGTTCGTGAAGCTTGGTTAAAAGAAGTGAAAGAATATGAAGAAAAAGTTTTGGTAAAACGGTCTGAGGAGGCAATTGGAATTGAGTAAAGATATTGTAACAGCACCATTTGTACAGGAAATGATGAAAGTAACGGCGAATTTATATCGTCTAGGTTGGGATGAGAGAAATGGCGGGAACATCAGTTATCTGCTTACGGAGGCGGAGGTTGGTGAGTATATTAATCCGAACCAAGTGATTCGTACAATTCCGATGATTTTTGACGCGACGGCGCTTGCTGGGAAATATTTTATCGTGACTGGTTCTGGGAAGTATTTCAAAAATGTGATTGACGCGCCTGATGTGAATCTGGGTATTATACGGGTTGCCGAGACGGGTAAAAGTGTTGAATTGCTGTGGGGTTTCACGGATGGCGGCGTACCAACAAGTGAATTGCCGGCGCATTTTATGAGCCACATCGAACGCCTGAAAATTGATCCGGAGCACCGTATTATTATGCATAATCATGCGACGAATATTATCGCGATGACATTTACGCATTCGCTGGAAGAACGTGATTTCACGCGTACTTTATGGCAAATGTGTACGGAATGTATCGTTGTTTTTCCAGAAGGTGTCGGGATTTTGCCTTGGATGGTGCCTGGAACGGACGCGATTGGGATGGCAACGGCTGCGAAAATGCGCGAATTCCGCTTAGTTATTTGGCCGCATCACGGAATTTTTGGAGCGGGAAGTACGATGGACGAAGTGTTCGGCTTGATTGAAACGGCTGAGAAGGCTGCGGAAGTCTATACGTTAGTACAAGCACAAGGTGGCGCGCGCCAAACGATTACGGATCAACAATTACAAGATTTAGCGGATGCATTTGGTGTCACAGCGAAATCGGGATATTTGCAAGTAGGCGTGAAGTAAACTATGCAGGGAGCGGCTAGTCTGCGCTCCCTAAATAATAGGAGGAGTCGCAACATGGAAAGAATAGCATCGATTATGTACTTAAAAGACGGTTTTGCGGAGGAATACAAGGCGAGGCACGATGATTTATGGCCAGAAATGGAGCAAGCCCTGAAGGAACACGGCGCGCAGAATTATTCGATTTTCATGGATGATAATACACACGTTTTGTTCGCGTACTTAGAAGTAGAAAATAGAGAAAAATACGACAAAATAGCATCGACTGAAATTTGCAAAAAATGGTGGGCCTACATGGAGCCGTTGATGGAAACGAATGATGACAACAGCCCAGTTTCGAAAAATCTAACATCTGTTTTTTATCTTGCGTAACATAAAAGAGGAGGAAAAAGTATGGCGAATGCAGGTAAAGGAAGTTTAAAAGCCACTCTAACTGTGTCGATGTCTAATTTTCTGGAGGCTGGATCGATTGTTGCGGCGGCTGGGGGACTGACATTATGGGTGAATTATTTGAATCTATCGGATGCATCTGTTGGCTTGCTCGGGGCGGTTAGTGCGAACGGATTTGGCTCGGCTGTCGGTGCCTTTATTGGTGGGGCTTTGGTTGATAAATATGGACGGAAATTTATCTACAAATATGATTTAATTGTGTATATGATTGGTGTGCTTTTGATAGCGCTGTCAATGAATTTCGGTATGTTATTGACGGGATATATTATCACGGGGATAGCGGTCGGAGCAGCGATTCCAGCGGCTTGGACGTATATCGCGGAGGAAGCGCCGGCTAAAAATCGGGCGGCACATGTCGGGTATGGACAGCTAGCGTGGTCGGTTGGCCCAGCTGTGATGCTGTTTTTGGCAGTATTAATGGCGCCATTAGGTTTGATGGGAAGTCGTATTATTTTTGGAATGCTGTTTGTAATCGCTCTTATCACGTGGGTTTTACAGCAGCAAATTAATGAATCAACAGTTTGGGAAGATCAGAAGAAAGAGGATGCAAAAGTCGAGAATGTGGGTAAAAAAGTCTCGATTAAGGAGTTATTTACGATTAAGGCGAACCGAAAAGCGATTACGCTCGTGCTCGGTATCTACTTTTTCTGGAATTTAGTTGCGGGTGTCATGGGTTATTTCATGCCGTATATTTATCAAGTGGTTGGTGGATTGACGTCGGCGCACGCGAACTTGTTGCAAGGGACACTGTGGGTATTCACGATTCTTTCGACTTACTTTGTCTTCATTAAATTGGGCGATAAGATGAACCGCAAGCTGTTATTTGGAATCGGTGCTGTAATGGGAATTGTGGCGTGGGTTATCTTGACGTTTGGTTCGATGGGCATGACGCAATTGTTACTATTCATTATTTTGTGGGGTGTTGCGGCCGGTTTTGGAGCGCAAGCGTTTTACGGATTATGGGCAGGCGAACTTTTCAAAACGCAATATCGGGCAAAAGTGCAAGGGATGATGTTTGGATTGGTGCGTGTCGGCGTTGGTTTGATCTCGCTTGTCGTGCCGGCTATGATTACTTTCTTAGGATTTAAAGCGGCGGGTATGGTGATGATCGCATTCTTGGTCATTCACTTAATTATTGGACTTATTTTAGCGCCTGAAACGCGAGGTAAAACGCTAAAAGAGATCGAGGAAGAGCGTTATGGCCCAGAGGAAAACAGTATAATCGAGGAGGAACAATTCAATGGTTAACAGAATGATTTTGAACCAAACTTCTTATTTTGGCGCTGGTGCGATAGGGAAAATCACGGATGAGGTTCGAAAATCGGCTTTTCAAAAAGCGTTTATCGTGACGGATAAGGCTTTAGTTGAGCATGAGATTGTGCAAAAAGTGACGGCGTTATTGGACGCGGAGCAGTTGCCATACGCGGTTTTTGATGGCTCGATTCCAAATCCCACGATCGCGGTTGTGAAGGCTGGACTCGGCGCGTTTCAACAATCGGGCGCGGATTATATCATCGCGATTGGCGGTGGCTCACCGATTGATACGGCAAAAGCGATTGGGATTATTGCGACAAATCCAACGTTTAGCGATGTGCGAAGTTTAGAGGGTGAAGCGAACACGACGCAACCTAGCGTTCCAATTTTTGCAGTGCCTACGACTTCGGGAACGGCGGCGGAAGTGACGATAAACTACGTCATCACGGATGAGGAGCGGCAGCGCAAGTTCGTTTGTGTGGACCCGCATGACATCCCGCTCGTGGCGTTTGTGGACAGCGATATGATGATGTCGATGCCGAAATCGCTTTGTGCCGCAACGGGTATGGACGCTTTGACGCATGCTATCGAAGGCTATATCACGAACGCGGCTTGGGAACTCACCGATATGCTACACTTAAAAGCAATCAAAATCATCGCGGGATCGCTTCGTTCATCGGTAAATGGTGACGCGGCAGGACGCGAAAAAATGGCGTTAGGCCAGTATATTGCAGGAATGGGATTCTCAAATGTTGGTTTAGGTCTGGTGCATGGGATGGCGCATCCACTCGGGGCTTGGTATGACACGCCTCATGGGGTTGCGAACGCGATTATCTTGCCAACAGTTATGGAGTATAATGCTGCATATACAGGCGAAAAATATCGCGATATCGCCCAAGCCATGGGTGTTGTTGGCACCGAATCTATGTCACTTGATGAAGCGAGGAAAGCAGTAGTAAGAGCCGTTTCAGAGCTTTCTAAAGATGTCGGAATTCCGAGTTCATTAAGCGAAGTTGGCGTGAAGGAGCAAGATTTAGAAGCACTTGCCAAAGATGCCTTAGCCGATGTGTGTACTGGCGGGAATCCACGCCCGACAAATGCGGAAGAAATTTTAGCATTATATAAGAAACTACTTTATTAACAAAAATTTCACATTTTCATCTTAGAAAATTCATGACTGTCCTGTAATATAGATTTTGTAGACAACAACAATTACTTTTTAACTCCCTTTTAGAGTAATTGCATTGTTTCTCACCTTTTTTCATACCTCTCTTAGAAAAACATCGATCCCAACTAACTGGGTGTCGGTGTTTTTTGCTTGGCGCGGTTATTGTGCTAAACTAGAGCTAGATGGAGGTGCGGTATATGTTGCAAAATGGAGATATCATCGGCTTGGTTGGTTGTTCTAATGGGCGGGAGCAAGAGCGAGAAAAGGATATTAAACGAGTGGGGGAGCTGCTTTTCAATCGTTTTGGGATTGGTGTAGTTCGGGCAATGACGATTTTCGAAACGGAAAGTAGAACGCCAAAACAACGCGCGGAATCGCTTTTGAATATGTATCAAAATCCAGAAATTAAGGCGATATTTGATATTTCTGGTGGTGATTTAGCGAATGAAATTTTACCATATCTTGATTTTGAGGTCATTAAGGCGGCGAATAAACCGTTTATCGGATACAGTGATTTGACGGTTATTTTGAATGCGATTTATGCGAAAACAGGTATATGCGGCTACAACTACCAATTACTGCATTTGGCAGGGAACGAGTCCGATTTACAGGTGAACCAGTTTGAAAATACCTTTTTGAAAGGGGAAAAAACAGTTATACCATATGAAACGATACGAGTGGGCGCCAAAATGTCTGGTGAAGTTATCGGTGGAAATATTCGGTGTTTGCTGAAGCTTGCAGGAACGGAATATCTGCCCAATCCGACGGGGAAAATTATTCTACTGGAAGCGATGAGTGGCGATTGTCATAAAATCGCGACCTATCTCGCACAACTTGACCAAATCGGCTATTTAAAAAGAGCGAATGGCGTTATATTGGGCACTTTTTCAGAAATGGAGAAGCTGGGACAAGGCGAGGAAGTCGTTGAGATGGTGCAGGAATATGCGAACCGATATGATACGTTCCTGCTGAAAACTCCAGCAGTTGGGCACAATGAAGACGCTCAGCCGTTCCCGCTTGGACAAAAGCTTGAATTCTAATATAATTCTCATGAAACCCCCGCAAAAATTTCATCAAAGGCCTGTATTATAAAGAGTGTAAAGCAAGGACAGCAATTAGTTTTACCCCCCTTTTTCTAATTGTGGTGTCCCTTTAACAAACTCCCTTTTTGACCAGCTTCCCCGGCTGGTTTTTTTGCGTCTATTTTGAGATAATGGGAATCTGGGGGGGATTTCGATGGAGATAGATAATAAGGTATATGCGGGAAATCGTGATGAATGGAGAAACTGGCTGGAGCTGAATGGAGAAACGGAGAAATATTGTTGGCTTGTTTTGCCGCGGAAACAGGGTGAATTTACATATATTGATGCTGTGGAGGAGGCGCTGTGCTTTGGTTGGATTGATAGTACGAAAAAAGGATTGGACGAGGAGCATATCGGGCAACGCTTCTCACATCGCGCTCCTAGGAGTAATTGGACGGAGTTAAACAAGGAGCGGGCGCGCCGGATGAGGAAGCTAGGTTTGATGACGCAGCACGGAGAACGTGTTTTACCGAATCTGGAAGTGGCATTTGAAATATTCGCAGATATTTTAGATGAGATAGAGCAGGATGCGGTTTTGGCGGAAAATTTTGCACAACTTCCGGATTTATACGTTCGTATTAAACTTGATAATATTCAGTCCGTTGTTAAGGATCGCGCGTTATTCGATAAGCGGTTGACGACTTTTTTTGAAAAGACACGAAAAGGCGAATTGTATGGCAAGTGGAATGATGACGGCAGATTAGTGGATTATTAATGGAAGGAGTCGGCATAATATGGCGTTAGAAATGAGTATTACCAATAAGTCGCAGAGCAAATTGACACAGAAGGTTTTCATTTACATAGAAGGTCAGCAGAAAACGACGAATATAAAGCAATTGGGAACTGGCGAGGTAGACCGGATTGAGATTCCCGTCACAGAAAATGATTTGGGCAAAGCTATCATGCTTTCCTATTTGAATACAGACAGCGCAATTATCATTAAAAAAATCGGTCAAATCGATAATATGACGCAAATGGCACGGCTAGAAATCACAGACATAACACGAGAAGGCACGATTAAGTATGATATAACATAAAAAATGAAAGTTTCATAGAATTCTCATGAAAACCCCGGTGAATTTTCATCGACGCCCTGTAATATAGAGAATGTAAACAGGACGACAATTAGTTTTACCCCCTTTTTCTAATTGTATCAGTCCTTATAACTCTTTTTTTGAACCAGCTCCCCCCTAGCTGGTTCTTTTTTGTTGGTACTGTTACGAACAAAGTGAGTTACAGTACTAATATGCATGAGAGCGAAGCGAGCAGGTAATCCTTACCTTCCCGCCATACATATTTACCCTTCCAATCTCCCATCACGAATCCCACTCAACCGCGCCTCCAAACGTATCCAGTCATTTTGCGTCGGTGGGAAATTCCAAACAAAAACAAGGTCAAGATTCTTAGTCACCGTTGTTGTTTCCGTCACGGTAAGATCCATATTTTTCGGGATACTTTCAATATTTATCTCTATATTTAAATTCAACTTGTTTAGAATCGCATTATCCTGACTTGTAAACAGCGCAATTTGTAATTTTGGCTCATATTTTTTCATAGCGAACCGTTCAACAATAAAGGACCATGTATTTATAATCTTATTTGTCAAATTAAGCGAGTCACAAAAAGAGACATGATATGATACACTCAACGAAACCGACAAAAGTCCACAAAGGAGTGTATCAAACATGTCTTATCACCATCTTATCAGAAATGAACTTATTTTTATAGAGGAATATAACAACAATGGATTTTCCGCTCCGGCTATTTTCTTACAGTACCAACGCAATAAGAAAAAATGTGGACGTAAGCCTATTTCACTCGATTCAGAAACGGAAGCACGTGTGAAGGAGCGTATTGGACTTGGTTGGACACCAGATACCATTGCTAGCCCCAAGCCTACGGCTAATACTAAACCCTTTCCGTGTTCGATGAAAACCTTGTATCGCATGTTTTCCGAAGGCATATTTGATAAAAAACAGTTGCCTATGAAAGGAAAACGCAAACCAAATGGACATCAGGAGAAGCGTGGGAAAGAGGCCTTCAAACGTCGGTTAGAAGACAGAGCTGTTGCATTTCCTGGTTTCGACGCAGAGTTTGGGCACCTTGAAGGCGATACGATTGTCGGAAAAGATCATAAAAGTGCGCTGATTACACTGGTGGAACGGACATCTAAAGCCATCATTGTGTTAAAAGTCGTTAGTCGGAAAGCTGTCTCCATCGAAGAGGCCTTACACCAATGGTTGTCTGGCTTCCCTTCCCATTTTTTTAAATCCATCACCTTTGACAACGGAAAGGAATTCTCTAGGTGGAAGCAGACGGCTAATCAACATGACATGGACATCTTCTTTGCAGATGCAGGGAAACCTTGTCAACGCCCACTCAATGAGAATTCCAACGGGATTCTTCGAAGAAACGGCTTGCCTAAAAAAATGGATTTTAACACGATTTCTCAACAGGAAGTCAACGAGATTACTGCGGCTCGAAATAATTTACCTAGAAAATCGCTGGACTATTTGACACCCATTGCGTGTTTTCTGCAGCATGCCGATGTGTCTCGCTTAATTTGACAAATAAGAAAATCATAATTTACTTTTAGAAATTCCTCAAAGCTTTCTCTATTTTCGAAATAACCAAACCAAATTGAAACAACCTCTTCTTTATATCCCATACTACTAACTCCTCGTACGTAAATTCTTGGTCTGGATTTTGCTTACTATAATCCGCAAACGATGCCTTCAAGTTATCTGCAAAAAAGTTATCGCCTGCCGTGATGTCGCTTAGCTTAATCTTGTCTTTTGGCACGGTTGTCGTTTGTGGCGTAGCACCATATCCGTAGCCGTAACCCGTCGTTACCATCGTCGTCGCGCCAATCGTGTTGTCCGTTTCGTAATTATCAATCGACAAAGCTTCCATCTTCTCCACAAACGCATCGATATCCTTATAAAACGGTTCATCAATGACGCGCTCCACCATACTTCCCGCTTCCCCTGCGTAATCATGAAGTACTTCTATTTTCTCAAACATGTTTTGATAGCTACTTTCCATGTCCGTGAAAGAGAACGAAATCACGCCATCACTGTCATCTTTTCGAATACCGTTTTGAACATATTCGAAATTACTGTTTACTTTTTTCAACTGATCGATGACACCTTTTCCCCCTGCATCAGGTCCAATGAGCGTTCCCAAGGCTTCCTTGGACTTGTTCCAGTCGTTTGCTTGATACTTGACATTCATCTTCCGTGCCCCTCTACTCCGGTACATCTAGCTTGGTATAAAATTCTTAACGCAGAGAAGCCCATCTGAAAAGATGAGCTCAGTAGTACATTATTTTAGATTTCACACTGAACGAGGCGCTAACTTGATCTTTACAGTCCTCATTTCACAGTATCACAAACTAAATTCTAAGATTCCAATTTAGTTAAGACCTTATAAATTTTGTTCGAAAATGCGTTACCATTCCATTTCTTGATCATTTTCTGTGAAAGTATTCCTAACCTCCTCTGACACAGGGAGTAAACTTCTTTTTAAAATCTTAAATTTTTTCCATCACTTATATATTTTTCATTGTTTTATTCGCTTATATTGCTATATCTTGATATCCTACTTCTATCACTTTTTCATCACTTAATCTTGCCCCAAGCCCATTCTCTGGATCCCATGTACAGTCAAAACTTATACCTATACTTCTGCCTCCATATAATTCCCCATAAGGAACTTTTATTCCAACTAATTTAATATGATTTAGCAATTCTTCTATTGATATTATTTCAGGATAGTTTTCATTTAACTCAATATCAAAACCTAACTCTTCCCTCTTCTTTTGATAATAATCTAAAATAGGAATTAATAACGTCTTTTGAATATTAATCCAATTATCTATCAACGATTCATAAGCATCATATTGTTCCTTCTCAAATTCACCGTCTTCATCACCTTCAATTATAACAACTATTTCAACTTCCTCATTATAAAAATTAATTTTACTCACTTTAGACCAAGAGTAATCAAATTCTAATTCACCAAAAACTTCATCATTGATTTTCATCTATAAAACTTCCTTTCTTATTTTATAACTGCACCCGCATTTATTTCGCCCACTCCACCAAGATGACCAAATGACCTATTAATCTCTGATGGTACAAGTTGCATTGTTTTAGTATCATTTAATTCATGCCAGGTTAATTTATTTTTCACTCTGTATTTTTCAATATCTTTAGGTTTTATATTTCCTGCCTCCATGCCAAATGATTTAGCTAATTCTGGTGATTTATTTAATTGCTCTACCAATTTTAAATTTGCTTGTTTAAAATTCAAATCTCTAGCTTTACTACCCATTGAGCCCTTTCCTCCATGCATATGATCAATTTCAATCTCCGCTTTTGAGAATGGTGAAAAATCCGGTACCCCATTCTTATAGTAAACACCTTCTACGTCCGCATCTTTTAATAAAGATTCTAAGTTAGAATCGGGTGGTGGTTTTAAAGTACACAATGACTCTCCTCGTTCACTCACAAATTGAATTTTTTTATTTTGTAGTGCAGGTGTTTGGCCTAAACGCGCTTCGTATGAGCTCGCAAATTCTTTTTGTTTAAAAGCCGTTGGAATATCATCAACAGCCCCACTGGCCTTCTCTATAACTCCATCACTACCACCAAACATCCCTTTCGCCATATTCTCAAATCGTTGCGTATTCTCTGCAACTCCAGGGGCAATGTGTACTGTACCAATATGCGTAGCCACTACTCGTGAACTCGCAATACTTTTAACTGTTGTTACAGCCTCATCGGTTAACTTTCCAGTCTGGATTGCACCATTTCTTAGTTGTGTCTTGGCTGCATTTGTCGCTGAACTCGCCACATCACTTATAACCCTCGGTGCATTCCGAATCCGCTCGGCACTCTCACGCAATGCCTGTCTTCCCATCGCATCCACATGAGACACTCCTTGCTTTGCCGTCTGCCGCAGTGTCAGCTTACTACCAACTTGTGTGGCATCTAACGCCAGTCCACCAGCCTTCGTCGCCGTACTAAACGCTCGGATTCCCTTCACGCCCGGAATGATATCCAACAACGCAAACGCCCCTCGTGTCGCGCGCTCGGTCCCGTCCATTTCGCGCCCAGTCATCCAGTCTTTTCCGGTCGCGGCGCTAGACAATTCCAGTGTACCATATGCTATGCCAAGTGCCAAACCTGCGGGTGGGCACACAATGCTCACGCCGATAATCACAATTGCTGCTCCGATATCACGCCATAATTCGAGATTCTGCTGGCCATCTCGAATCGAATCATACTCAAACGCGCGCGAACTCGATACCGCCGATTGATATTGCTCGTATGTAAACTCCTGATCCGGATTCTGTTTACTATACTCCGCAAATTGGGCTTTTAGATTGTCTGCAAAAAAGTTATCCCCTGCCATGATGTCGCTTAGCTTAATCTTGTCTTTTGGCACGGTAGTCGTCGTTGCTCCATAACCGCCATAATCGTATCCGCCTGTTGTTATAATCGTCGTCGCGCCAATCGTGTTCTTCGTCTCATAATTATCAATCGACAAAGCTTCCATCTTCTCGACGAACTTATCAATGTCCTTATAAAACGGCTCGTCAATCACGCGTTCCACCATATTTCCGGCATCCCCTGCGTAATCATGTAGCACTTCTATTTTTTCAAACATTTTTTGATACTTGCTCTCCATATCTGTAAAAGAAAACGAAATCACGCCATCACTGTCATCTTTTCGAATATCGTTTTGAATATCTTCGAAATTACTGTTTGCTTTTTTCAACTGATCGATGACACCTTTTCCCCATGCACCAAGTCCAATGACTGTTCCCAAAGCTTCTTTGGACTTATCCCATTCACTGTCTCTATATTTTACATCCACATATCTTGCCCCCCATGTTAGTATCTTCCACATTCAGTATAACAAACGTAGACTAAATAAAAAAGCCCTCAACATCAAATTAATCGTAATATGACTCCCTTAAAAAGTCGTATTCCCTTTACCAAAAATTAATATTTTATCTGCTGGAGGCCTGTATAATAAATCAAACCGTGGTATTCAAATATTTTCCTATATATAGTGGATTGTTTAAGGTAAGTTGCGTTAAAATATGGTAGTTGGAGGTGCAGGTTAAATTGGAAAAAAATCATTGACAAAAAAAGAAGTTAATAAATTGATTTATAGTGATTGAACCAATTTTATAATTAAGAAGCGTTGCGGCACAGTGACTTTCAGAATGTAAAAAAAGCGACCTCCCATATCACTCATATAAATACCATAAAATAACTAATTCGAGATTTTCGAATCTCATTTCCTGCGCTATTTTGGAATAAAACGGGTTATTGTTCCTCCGGAAACAAAAGCGGAGTCATGAAATTGGTTCAATTTAGTAATTACAACTAGACTTGTAGAAAAAATTTTATATTATTGGGGGTAATATTATGAATGAAATAGTAAAAAATATTTTATCTTGAAAATTTCCATGTTAAGTGAGAGGTATATTTTTTTAAAAGTACATGTAGTGGAACATATGGATATGAATTGATTAGGTCATGTTTGGAATGGCAACCCTTTTTCGAACAAAATTTATAAGGTGTCGATCAATTAATTTTGTATCTTAGAAGTTGGTTGGTTTGCGGTGTCATTTCTGATGGATTTTGCGATGTGAAAACGTTCGCTTTGCTCTTTTTGTCATGTAAAGTATGTTAAAATGAGTACATAATTAAGCGCTAGGGGAGTGTCGTAAAATGTTGGTTGATACAGAGGAAGTAATTGAGTTTCTGATGAAGTCTTACGTGGAATTAGGCAAGGATGCAGCGGAACTTGAGAGTCGTATTGATATGGTGCAGCGAGAAATCGCAGAAAATGGTACATACACGCAGACGTTGGAAGAACTGACTATCGGTGCAAAAATGGCGTGGCGTAACAGTAACCGTTGTGTTGGCAGGTTATTCTGGGATCGCATCCAAGTCGTTGATGCCCGCGCGGCGGTGACTGTATCGGAAATCCGTGATGCACTTTTTGAGCATATCCGAAAAGCAACGAACGGCGGTCAAATCAGGCCTTTCATCACGATTTTCAAACCAGGTAGCGATGGTCCGCGGATTTGGAATCATCAGCTGATTCGCTATGCTGGTTATGCGTCGGAAAATGGCGATATTATCGGTGATCCGGCGTCGGTGTCCTTCACGGAAGTCTGCGAAAGGATTGGCTGGTGTGGCGCTCGCGGTGAATTTGACATTTTGCCACTTGTTATCCAGGAAAGCGCTGATGCCACACCCACCGTCATCGAAATCCCGCCCGAACTCGTGCTCGAAGTCCCAATCGCGCATCCCGATTTCCCGCAGGTCGCCGAGCTCGGTTTGCGCTGGTACGCCGTCCCAATCATTTCCGAAATGAAGCTCGAAATCGGCGGCGTCACGTATCAAGCGGCACCGTTCAACGGTTGGTATATGGAAACCGAAATCGGCGCGCGGAATTTTGCCGACGAAGGGCGTTACAACAAGCTCGCCGCTGTCGCCGAAAAACTCGGATTAAACACGAAGCGTCTCGATTCGCTATGGAAAGATCGTGCGCTAGTCGAGCTCAATGTCGCTGTCCTCGACTCCTATCACAAAACCAAAGTACAGATTGTCGATCACCACACAGCGGCTCGCCAATTTGGCCAATTCGAAACAAACGAGCAAGCCGCGGGGCGCGAAGTCACCGGGGAATGGGCATGGCTCATCCCGCCAGTCTCGCCAGCAACGACCCATATGTTCCATCAGCGCTACCCGAACAAAATCGTCAAACCGAATTTTTTCTATCAAGATGCGCCGTTTGAACGCACCGAAATCACCCCAGTAAAGCGTGGCGGATGTCCGTTTCATTGAGTTGCCAAACCGTGTGTAAAAATGGTAACATAGAAGCATCCAGAAGTTTGCGTTAGCTTATACGCGAAGACGGATAAATATGTCTTTCGAATGGAGTTTTTACGATGAATTTTGCGAAAACATTGGGGATTATTGGAGCATTGCTCGCGATGGGGCTTAGCCTAACCGTTATTTCCGTCGACAGCATTGCACGCGTTTTGGAAGAAGATTCATTAGTATTCACGATTCTGAACTTCGTGGCATTAGCGATGTCATTTGTCGGTTTATTCGGCGCCATTATCATGAACAAAGCACCGCTAAAAGGCGGCGTCATGCTAATCGCTTCGGCCGTAGCCTGCACAATGAGCGTATCGATGATGTTCCTAGTTCCGATCGTACTGCTTTGCGTGGCAGGATTAATTAGCCTGAGCACAGCAGATGACTTAACAGAAGCAAAAGCATAATTTGAAGAAGCAAAATCCGCGCCTCACTCAGCGTTTTTGAGTAGACGCGGATTTTGTTTTTTGTCTGCCGTAATATTGTTAAGTTTATGTAAATAAGTCCCTAGTATGATATAGTATGAACAATAAATATGTTACAATAGAAGCTAACTGTGATTAAACAGAATAGCAGAATTTAAAATAGGACGTGATAGATTCGTGGATATTATCCAGGCGATGATTAGTTTTATCATCCATATTGATCAACATCTAGTTGAAATTATCAATACATTTGGCATTTGGACGTATGTCATTATTTTCTTAATTATATTTGTAGAAACCGGACTTGTTATATTTCCATTCTTGCCAGGAGATTCCTTACTGTTCGCAGCTGGCGCCTTGGCAGTGTTACCAGGCTCAGAGCTCAATATCATCATCCTGCTCATTGTTTTGTGGGTAGCCGCAGTACTTGGCGACACGGTCAACTACCATATCGGTAAAAAAGTCGGCACCTCGATCCCGCCAGATAGCTGGCTCGGCAAATTCATCAACCAAGAAAAAATGGACAAAGCAGAAGCATTCTTCAATAAACACGGCGGTAAAACAATTTTCATCGCGCGTTTCATGCCATTCATCCGTACTTTCGCGCCATTCGTAGCCGGTGCAAGTCGCATGAATTACCGTTATTTCTTGAATTACAACTTACTGGGCGCAACTGTGTGGGTACTTCTTTGTACGATGGCCGGCTATTTCTTCGGGAATATCCCAGTCGTTAAGGAGAACTTCTCACTCGTTGTACTAGGTATTATTTTCGTATCGATCTTGCCGATGATTTTCTCGTTTGTTAAAAGTAAGATGGATAGCAAAAAAGCTAAATAAAAGTATTGAAAGCAGGTAGAGTCGGGATTTTTGACTTGCCTGTTTTTTGAGTTGATAAAGGAATATTTAGAGTGGGGAGAGATTAAAAAATGGTTACAATAACTGTTCGCATTTCAGATGCGGAGAAAAAGTTTCTAGATGAAATGGCGAAATTTGAAGGAAAAAGCCTATCTGATTTACTAAAAACTACGAAACTTGAATCGTTAGAAGATGAATATGATGCTCGCGTTGCTGATTATGCATACGAAGAATATTTAAAACAGCCTAAATCGCGTCCCTTATCAGATCCTATGTCAGAATACGGATTGGATGACAAGGAATGAGCTATCAAATTGACGGCGGAGATAATCCACGAGTAAGTGGAAAGCCCTTATTAGGGAATCGTGCTGGACGGTGGAGATATCGTATTGGCGATTACCGCGTTATTTGTAAAATTGATGGTGATAAACTAATTGTACTTGCCTTGGAAGTTGGTCATAGGAAACAAGTATATAAAAAATAAATTTTGCGAGAAATGTTAAATAAAGGAGCTTCTATCCAGTGGCAGGATGGAAGCTTCGATTTGTCAAACCTAATGTTGGTATATTAAAAGTGAGATTTATCCATTATAGTAATTTTGCTTAGAGTATGTGACTTTTGAAATAAGTCATATTGTAGAAAATATAATTTGTGATTTTGTGAACAAAAATAACTAAAAACCTGATAAAAATCCAGCTAATAACTAATTTAAAGGATAATAAATGCTTTTTGAATTCCGTAATTAGAATATAAATCCAACCTGTGTAAATAAAATCCATACCGTGTAAGTTGTGTGTGTAACAAAAATTACATTAAAATTGCGATGTCAGCGCTTTCTTATTTGGCACAATACTTGCATATTACATAGTTGTCCAGAATTTAGTACACGATAAAAGGGGGAGCTAGCGGGAAGATTTTTTGAAATTCTGGGTTTAGAAATTGCAGAGAAAGTAGGCATACCGTAAGCAGAACGCAAAAATTATGAAGAGGTGAAGAAATGAAAAAGGTAACAAAGAGGGTTGTAAGTGTAGTCTCGGTGTTGTTGTTAGTCGTTTCGTTATTTGCGTCATCCGTTCTAGGTAGTGTAGGGAATTCTTCTGTAAAAGCTAAAGCCGCAACCACATCGCAATACAGAAACGTGATGTATTATGGAGATTGGTCCATTTGGGGCGGGGAAGGTCAATTTTATCCGAAAGATATACCAGCAGAGCAATTGACACATCTAAACTTTGCGTTTCTTGATTTCGATAGTAACGGAAACTTGAAATTCACTGATAAAGATGCGGCAGTTGGCGCGCCAGTTGGGCAAGATGGAGTTCAATGGGGCGGAGCAAATGCAGGTATTTTAAACGCGTTACAAGAGTTGAGAGCTAAAAATCCGAATATGAAAATCGGTATCTCTATCGGCGGTTGGTCGAAATCTGGTGACTTCTCTGCAATCGGAGAAAATGCCACAGCTCGTGCTAATTTTGTAAGTAATGTTATGAAATTTATCAAATATACAAATATGGATTTTGTCGATCTAGATTGGGAATATCCTGCATCCGTTCGTGCTGCTGACTTAGTGGACAATAAGAACGATGAAGGTACGCCGAATGCAAAACCTGCGGATAAACAAAACTATATTACGCTTCTTCAAGACTTGCGCACGGCTTTAGATAAGCAAGGCGTAGATGTGAAGAAAAAATATGAGTTATCTGTAGCGCTACCAGCATCTCAAGGCATGCTTGCAAACGGTGTTGATGTGGCGAAACTTTTCAATATTGTTGATTTTGCGAATATCATGACGTACGATATGAACGGTGCTTGGACTC
Organism: Paenilisteria portnoyi; assembly: GCF_014322795.1. Classification (GTDB taxonomy): domain Bacteria; phylum Bacillota; class Bacilli; order Lactobacillales; family Listeriaceae; genus Listeria_A; species Listeria_A portnoyi. The sequence continues at coordinate 54,473 of NZ_JAASTT010000013.1, read as the reverse complement.
CGAATAGTGCGCATCACACGGCGCTTTACGGTAACCCAGCGGATCCTAATTATAGCGATGGTTTCTCCGTGGACCAAACGGTGAAATATCTGAAGGATAACGGCGCAGCATCCAATAAAATCGTTGTCGGCGCAGCATTCTACACACGTGGTTGGAACAAAGTGGAAGCGGGTACAAGTACTACGCAACCAGGACTTTTCCAAGCAGCTACAAAAAATAACAAAGATGCAGACTTAGGAGCAACATACGGCGCGCCAAACGAAAAACCGTTAGCAACTGGGGACGGTGGACGTGCAGGCGGAGTTTGGGCATATAAGAGCATTGATGCTTTGAAAGCTAAATCGCCAACTTTAGTCGAATACTGGGATGACGTGGCAAAAGCGCCATATCTATACAGCAAAACGACTGGCGAATTCTACACGTATGACAATGTTCGTTCTGTTACTGCCAAAGCGCAATACGTGAAGGATAACAATTTGGGCGGAATGATTTCGTGGATGCAATCACAAGATAAGCCAACCACGTCAACAAAACGCGACGAATTAACAAAAGCAATTAAAGAAGGATTGTTCGGCGCTGGAGCACTTGCAGCAAACACAATCATCTATTCAAATCTAAACGTAGAAGCCACTGTAGCGCCATATAGCGAAAACGGTGTCGGCTATGAAATTACGATCAAAAACAAAGAAGTAGCGAACGAAACAAATGAAGTTCTGCAAGCAACCGAATTTGCAGCAGAAACCGTAAAATTACCGAAGTTCTATATTCCTGTAAAAGCTGGCGAAACATTGACGGCCGGGGATTATAAAGCTGGTACAGTAGCAACTGCCAATGGTTTTACAACCGTTGATTTGGCGTCCGTTTACGATGCACAACAAATTCCGCAAGGTGCCACGTATACATTCCGCTTGAAATCCAATCTAGCGTCTGTAAACGTGAATAACATTGCGAATATCTCGTTAACACAACGCATGTCTAAAGCTGGAACAGAGCTTGGCAAACAAGTTATTTTTGGTGGAGGCGCGGTTGTCCCTGATCCTAGCGATACATTAGCACCAACTGCTCCAACGAATTTAGCAACAGTAGCAGCGAACGTGACAGATGTGGCGGTTCCATTAAGTTGGACAGCCGCAACGGATAATGTAGGCGTAGCAGGTTACAAAGTGTATCGCAATGGTACCGAAGTGGCGACTGTTTCTGGAACAACTTACACAGATACAGGCCTAACAGCTTCAACGGCTTATTCGTATACTGTAAAAGCATATGACGTAGCAGGCAACGTCTCGCCATCAAGCGCGGCACTTTCTGTAACGACAAAAGCAGGTACGGTAACTCCGCCAGTTGGAACAGGTACGTGGAGTTCTACAGCGGTCTACAATCAAAATGATCAAGTGACTTATAACGGTCACACGTATAAAGCAAAATGGTGGACACAAGGTGATGTTCCAGGGGCTGAACAGTGGGGTCCATGGGAACTAGTTATCTAGTCGCGTAACGACAAACGCTCACTTTCGTCGTTAAAAGCTCCGTTCCGATGCTCACGTACAGTCGTACGCTCCGCTTCGGTACTCGCTTTTGCCTAGAAATTAAGCATTTGTCGTCCCGCTCCCTGTTTTGCGGGGAGACTTGAAAACCGGATTTAGGGAAGTGGGGGAGTTATTGGCTCTCCTGCTTTTTGTTGTTCTATCGAGTAGAGGGGAGTAAGTGGAACAAGTTAGGTCTGATAGATGGAGACTTAGCTTGTTTCATTATAGTATGATACAATTGTGATAAAATGGTATTAAAAGGCGGAGTAACGGGACGCTTATGAAATATATAATAATAAGAATAGTGATTGTGATTTTAGTGGTTATCTGATCATAGTCGCGGGATTTGGAGTGAAATATAGCATAAATCCTTGGGAGTTCTGAGTAACTATAATCGATGGAGTGAATGGAATGCGAAAAAGTACAGGCATAGTAATAATACTAGTCTTTGTATTAGTTATAACGGGAGGTTGCGGAAGTATGAAAGAAAATGATGAGACAAATAGCCCAACAAAACAAGAACAAGAATTAATGACAACTAATAAAGACGATATTGAACTACTTTTAAGACATGATTTCAATGATATCGACAAAGTAACTCTCACGGATGTTGAAAAAACACCAATGGGCTATTTTATCAATGGCTATGCGAACGGCGATAAAGAACTGAGTTTCAGCGCCTCTATTACGAATGAAAAATTGGATGGATCATTAGGATTATCAGATAAGTTTGATTCACTATTGAAATCTGAAGCGGGTAAGTCGTTAAGATGACTAAGGACGCATAAAATTATAAACATCATGGGTTATCTTTTTTTGCTCTTTGGCTTTCATCTCAGAAAATAGCTTTTAAAGCTATTTATTCTGTAGCTTGTTCTTTCTTAATTTCATCTAGTGTCTTATCTTTGTCGTACTTTCCTTTATCAATCCATTTAGGGCTGAAAGAAATGTTGCCGTCAAATGTATCATTTGTTAAGCTAGCACTAAAATTTAACTCCTTATCTTCGTTAGCATAACCATGAATAAAATAGCCCATTGGAGTTTTTTCTATATCTATTAAAGTGATTTTTTCTACATCATTATAGTTATAATTTAAAAATGTTTGGATATCATCTTTTTGTTGATTCATTATATTTTTTTCTGTATTTTCCTGTTTTGACTTCAAAATAGAACAACCTCCTGCTATAATTAAGGTAAAGATTAACAAAATGAATAGGATTGTGAGCATTAGTTTTCTCATGATTATCCCCCCTCCAATACAAATAATACCATAGATTAGAGGTAGAGTATATGAAAATATCGGATGAAAGTTATTTTGATTTATCGCGAGATAGCTATGACAATGAGAGGCTAAAAGTTGGTTCATCGTTTACCCTGCAAAACGGGCAAAAATGGGTGGCTGTAAAATCAGTAGATTCAAAAGATAGCGGGCTACAAGCTGTGGCAGTGGTTCCCTTAAAGGAATATAAAGATTTCAACGCTGGCAAAACAAAATCTTACAACAATATGGTTTTTGTAAGCCGCGGTACGGAACCAGCCAAGCTAAAAGATGTGAAAGCTGATGTTGGGCTGTTAACATCCAAGACGGAAGGGCAATTTGACGATTACGATCGCTTTGTCCATTCTACGCTGAAAAAATATGATGTAAAAGATTACAGTTTCACAGGACACTCTCTGGGCGGTGCTCTAGCACAATATGAAGCCGTAAAGCATACAAAACCCGCTACAACATTTGCGGCAGCACGAGCATATAATAAACTAACAGATGCCGAGCAAGCAAAGGCGAAAAAAGGGGACTACTGGAATCTTATTAAAGATTTAAGGCATCAGGACGATGTGGTTGGATCTCTACCACCTAATGCGCTACTATTCTATCCTACATACTTCATGGAACGTAATCAATCAGCGTCTCTTTTGGATAAAGCGGGAATTGGGGGGCATTTGGCAGGAACGTTTGAAGGATGTTTTGGAGCTAATGGTTCCGCCGAAATGTTGTATAAACCAGATGATATTCGTAGGGTTGGTACATCTATTCAGCAAATCGGAACGGATTGTTTGAGCGATGTAGAGCGGTTTCTTACATTTTTCAGAAGTGAGCAAGAACTCCGTATGCGAGAGCTGAAGAGCAAATATGTAGGTCGATTGTCGGGGGATTTGAATTTATTAACAGAATATGAGATAGAAGATGCACTTCATGATGTTGCTCAAAGTAAGTCGAATGGTGTACCAGTGGTTTTTGATGTGGCTATGCTAGAAACTGTTTTAGAGCAATTGAAGCATGAAAAAGTGGCGTGGCAAGATTTTGGAAGACGTATTGTAGATGCAGGGAACTCTATTGAGAGAAATGACGGAGAGCTAGCTCATATATTAAGGACAGATTTATCAGCAATGATGCGTTCTTGAGCCTAGAAAGGGAGAAACAGGATGATTGATTTTCAGAAAGAAATACAGCAATTAGACATAGATATTAAGAAAGCGCTGGCAGAGGGCAGTGAAGCAGTAGCTGATAATTTAACGGGGATGAAAACAGAATTTGAGAAGCAACTTCAACGTACAAAACTGTACCAAGAGTTATATCGGGACGCGGAAAAACTAGCGGAGGACGGTAAACAGATGTTACATAAAGGCATAGATAGATTTGAGATATTAGGATATGAGGGGCAACGTTTGAATGACAAATTAAGATATTCTTTTGAATCTCACGCGGGTGCAATGGTTGCTAACGAATTTGGAGAGAAGCGAAAAAAGGTTCAGCAATTTCTACAAGATGATTATGAGGCTGTTGCTTCTAGCTGTAGGGCGAATATGTTGTGAGAGGTGCTAAAAATAAATCGTTTCTCTAGGGAGGTCCCAGCTAAAAAATTAGAGTCCTCTATAAGCTAAATCTCAAGGTCATAGTGCTGGGGCTTGGCTTTTTTTCGTGTGAAATAGTTGGAATCTTGTATTCAGAGGTCTATACTTAGTGGTGAATGATAATCTGGGAGGTTTTTGAATATGGCGTTAAAGGCTACGGATTTAAAGCAGTTTCATAATGGGCAGGGGATTCCGCTTGTTGGGCTCGGTGTTTGGAAGATGGAGGATGAGAAGCAAGCAGTTGAGGCGATTCGGGTGGCTGTGAATGCTGGGTATCGGGCGATTGATACGGCTAAGGTGTATGAGAATGAGGCGTCTGTTGGTCGGGCGATTCGTGAGGTCGGGATTCGGCGCGAGGATTTGACGATTACTTCGAAGCTTTGGAACGCGGATCATGGTTATGACGAGACGCTGCGGGCTTTTGAGGCTTCCTTGAAAAAATTGCAACTGGACTATCTGGATTTGTATTTGATTCATTGGCCAGTCGGCGATTACAAAGCTTCGTGGCGGGCGATGGAGCGGCTTTACAATGAAGGACTCATAAAATCGATTGGAGTGAGTAATTTTCATCAGCATCATCTGGAAAATTTATTCACGACGGCGAATGAGAAACCGGTCATTGATCAGATTGAAATGCATCCGTTATTGTCGCAAAAACCATTGCGGGCTTATTTGGAGAGTCAGGATATTGTGCATGAGGCATGGTCGCCGCTTGCGAAAGGTGGAGAACTATTGCATCATCCTGTTTTGGCATCGATTGCAGAGGCTAAAGGGGTGACTGTGGCGCAAGTGATTTTGCGTTGGCATTTGAATAACGGCTCGGTGATTATTCCTAAATCGGTGACGCCTGAACGGATTCAGAGCAATTTCGATGTGTTTGATTTTGATTTGAGTGACGAGGATATGAAGAAAATTGATGCGTTGAATGAGGATAAGCGTACGGGATCTAACCCAGATAGTGAGGAATTTTTAGCGCGTACGTGGAGTTGAAATTTTCGGCATATTGATGGGTCTGATAGGACTTGTTGATATGCCGATTTTTTACAAAAAGTTATTTATCATATTTTCCAACATGTGTCAACATGACTTTGCTTATTTCCGGGGTTTTTTTGTGTATTTTTGTGTCTAAAATGTGTCTAAAAAAGAAAATTAATAGGCCACTTTGTCTGGAAACGGTGAAATATATTACTTATATGGTATTATTGGAATGTGAGCGAGAGATTTAAGAGACCGCGATATATATTTTTCTGCTTGCTTTTTTTGAAGAGGCTAGAGATGATTAAATAATGGCAGAATCATAGAAGACTGAATAAACTAGATAGTACATAATTGTTGGATAGACTCATTTAGGATCACTTCTGGAACGAGCCATACGAACAAGAGTGTGAAAATTCACGTTCCAACCGAAGCTAAGAAAATCGTTGGGGAAACGTATACATCGACGCTGACTTGCCCCTTGAAGCTCTAATTTAGCAAAAGAAACGCTACTTATCATCAGTAGTGTTGCTTATTTTTCTCGAGGAGGCTAGAAAATGGTGAACAAATTAATAGGGGCACTAGTCGTGGTTGGCGTACTAATAAGCGGAATTTTAATACATACAGGAACAGCGAATGCCGCGGAAATGAATTTTTCAGTGTCGGCGGTTATTCCGGAAAACCAAATTGACAAGTCAAAAACCTATTTTGAACTGCGGATGGAGCCGGGCCAAGTGCAGGAGCTGGAAGTATTGCTTACCAATGGGTTGTCGCACGCGGTGACGGTGGAAACCAACGCAAATACGGCGGTGACGAATGATAATGGGATTGTTGATTACAGTAATAAAGCACCGAAATTTGATAATACGCTCAAAACACCTTTTTCTAAAATTGCGGAAATGCCTGATGAAATAACGGTTCCAGCGAATGGGAGCAAGATGGTGAAAGTGAAAGTAACGATGCCGCGTGATCCTTTTGATGGTTTCGTTTTGGGTGGACTTCATTTTTCTGAGAAGGATAATGGGGACAAAAATGAGTCAGGGGAGGGTGTGCAGATTAAGAATAAGTATGCATACGTGATTGGTGTGATGCTTTCGGAGAACGATGTCGCGGTGGATCCTGATATGCAGTTGAAGCGGATTAAGCCGGATCAGATTAACTATCGCAACGTTTTGAAGGTTAATCTACAGAATATCAAACCGGTCATTTTGCAAAATTTGGATGTGGACGCGCAGGTGTATAAGGATGGCAGTGATGAGGCGCTTTACAAGGCAAAACAAAGTACGTTGCGTATGGCTCCGAATTCTAATTTTGATTTTGGGATTAGTTGGAATAATGAGGAGTTCAAACCGGGAAAATATCGTCTTAAAATGGTGGCGACGTCCGGGAATCATATATGGAAATGGGACGAGCGGTTTGACATAAAAGCAGATGTAGCAGCGGAGTTCAATGGTAAAGCAGTGGGGCTCGAGAAGGATTATATGATGTGGTATGTCGCGGGCGGTGTTTTGTTGGGGTTGTTAGTGCTCGGATTGGTATTTTGGCTGGGACGGCGAACGAGGAAGAAGGATGGGGAGTGACTTTTATCCGCAAGTATAGCCGTGTATTTAAGTATTATGTTCGACGTTTAAAAAGATTCTACAGATATACAATTTGTGTGTCTGTAGAATCTTTTTCTGTAATCTATTTTATCTCCACTACAATATGCTCTAATTTTCTCCATCGCGAAATCAACGTAATTTGTATAAAAAGAGCCTTGCTAATTATATCGAGACGTGATATATTGTAGACATAAAATACATCGAGGTGTGATATATTTATGGATGAAAAACTAATAAAAACTTATGTCCCGATGACGGAGACTGCCTTTTACATTTTGTTATCGTTGATGCAACCGAGGCATGGTTATGCAATCACAGATAACGTCAAAAATATGACGAAAAACCGCATTGTTTTAGGGCCAGGAACGATTTATGGTAGCCTGTCGAAAATGAAAAAAGATCAACTAGTCGCGATTATTCAAGAAGAGAAAAACCGAAAAATCTATCAAATTACGGAACTCGGCAAACAAGTTCTTGGGATGGAAAAGGCGCGTATTGAGGAACTATACAGGAATTCTAGGGAGGCGAGCGAGTATGACGAAGAAGGTATTTAAATTCATTACAGTGGATAATGTGGAGAAAGAAGAAGCGTTTTTGGAAGAAATGGCGAATCAGGGGTGGTTTTTCAGTAAGTATGCTTCATTACGATACCATTTTGAACAAGGAGAGCCGGCTGAATACACCTATTGTATTGATTACAAGGAAAATTCAGGTGACGAGGAGGAGTATTTGGGACTGTTCGAGGACGCAGGATGGGAGCACGTGTATGCGTATCCAATTCTGAATGGTAGGTGGATGTATTTTAGGAAAGCGATGAAGGAAGGCGCGCCGAAAGAAGCTATTTTCACAGACGATGCTTCCATGGTGGCGCTTTGGAAAACAATCCGTTCGCGGTGGACCCGATTTGGCGGGAGTGTGATCTTGATGCTAATCGCCGTGGGAATCGCCACCTTACTTGCATCAACGTATCTGATTGGAAGTATTTTTATGTTTGCGGCAGCGCTACTTCTCATTGTCCTCTACGGCAAAATGTACATCAGAATAACGCGGAAAATCAAGGTCAGAAGTTAGCGCTCATCCCGAAATTCCTTTGGAGTCATGCCATAATGGCGCTTAAACTGCTTGAAAAAGAAACTGGGCGAGGCGTAGCCAACCTCTTCGGCGATATCGACAAGCTTGTTATCCGTATACGCGAGTAGGTGCGTTGCGTGATGGAGCTTTTGCTTGGAAACGAGCTCCGTCCATGTCTTCCCAGTTTCTTTTCGCAATTTATTACTCAAATAATTCTTATTAAAACCGAACTCCTGCGCCATTTTTGTGAGCGTAACCGTCTTGTAATTCTTCTCAATATACTCAAGCATCGGAAATAGCGCGGAATTATCAGCAATGCGAGCTTGATAGGCTTTATTCTGATGAAAAACACGCGCCAACTCCATAAAAATAAGCGCCAAATATTGCTTCATCATCTCGCTAGAATAATCTTTCGGATCAAAAAATTCAGTGAGCATCATCTTTGTAATATGCTGCAATTGCTCATTTTCCTCAGCATCAAAGCGGATAAAATGATCTTTCGTATTGCTTGATAAGGCGGCGGAAAGCAAGAAGTCCGAAACAATACTTTTATTGCTCTCCAACGTCTTAATAAAAGTCGTTTTAATCGTTTCACTACGAAAAATCACATTCAGCAAAATATCGTTTTCGCCCATTTCGGCAATACTATGACTCGTATTTTGGTCAAATAAACAGAATTGCCCAGCGCTAAATTGATATTCTTCACCATTAATCACCTGCTTGGAGACGCCTGAATAAATATAATTCAGCTCAATAAATTGATGCGTATGCTCTGGCATCGGGGCAAAACGATGATGTTTACTAATGAAAATATCACCCTGCTCAAAAAAAGGCGAATCGGGCATCACAATTTTATCTTTTCGCGTCTGTAATTGGACGTCATTAATATTTTGATGGTCCAATACTTGCCGTTTTTCAATAGCATCATACGCTCGTAAATACTGATCTAATTGCTGAAAATTCATGACCGAATCGCGCTCCTTTTATAAATGATATTTGCGAATAAAGTAGGCCGGCGTACAGCTCCACGCATGACAATAAGAATTAATGAGGTGACTTCCGTACGGCGAAAACGACAAGTCATTCGGTTTGAAAAGCTCCCAAAACGTGTCCGCGCCTTGATGCAACATATCGCCCCAATAACCGACGAGCACTTGCTTAGCGGCTTCTTTATCGCCAACTTTGAGCCAAGCAGCTACTAAAAAATGATGCGCAAACGGCGTTGTCAAACCGATTTCTGGCGAATACTCCGCTGTCCGTCGCAACAAATCCCGTGCTTCCTCATCTGGCAAAACACCTGCCATGACCATCCAAATTTGACTATGCCATGCTATTTGTTTCTCGGGACCGCTTACAAACAGCTTTTGCGACGGGTCCCAAAGATATTTTTTCGCGGCAAATGTCACTTTTTCCAGTAGGTCAGAAAGCCAAGATTTTTCATCAGAATCTAGTGTTTCCGCTAACGAAATTGCCTGTTTCAACGTGAAAATGAGGAGTCCTTGCACAGATGCTTGCTTTGTTAACGCTTCATTCCAGTCTACAAAAGCCCACCAATACGGCTGTTCTACGGCTAAATAGTTCGCGTCCAACAACTGCTGCGCAAATCGAATCTGGTTCAGCGCCACAGGCCACAACTCCGTCAACGTTTCCAAATCCCTAGTTGCCTCATAATAGTCATGTAACGTTGTCGCGAAATAAAGCGCATAATCCACCAAATACGTATCATCCGGAATCGGCTCCGGCTCAATAAACAAATTCGCGGCCACACGCCCATCCTCATCCGCAAGCCCCGCAAACAGATACAAACAACGCTTCACCAAATCCTGGTTATCAAACGTTTCATAATTTGTCTGCGCTTGCAAATACAGATCTCCGAGCCACAAACGCCGATCCCGCTTCGGTCCATCCTCGAAAACATCCTGCATGCAATCCGCCAACGTCTTCACACTCACCCGATCCAAAGCCTGAAAAAAGTCACTCGTATCTGGGGCAACTTTTAACATCGCCCGATCCGCCGAACTTACCGTCTTTATTTTAACATGTTGCAGTGCGACTTTATACTTCGGCGACGAATCAATCACATCAATTTTTAAATAGCGAAAACTGTAGCGCCTCGTCAGCGTCAAATCACGCGGTAAAATATCGATATGATAATGCTCCTCCTGAAGCCACGATTTACTCAACCAACCATCATAATTTGTAAACGGCTCCGCGACTTCCACCGGCATTTCCCCGAACGTAAACTTGAGGTATAGCGGCGCGTCAGGCGGGCTCCCAACAGGCTCGAGCGCAAGGCTCGGAAACCCAACGACATGCTCCCCGAAGTCAAGAATCACGCTATCCCCTTGACCAAGTACGACCCGACCCAACTCTGAAATCGGCCCCACATCTCGAACTTTCCAACCATGAATCGCGTGCTCATCCGCGACGACTTCGACTATCGATTTCGCCGTGATATCCTGATGCAACAACGGTTTTCGACACGCCTCAGCCTTCGCCAAAAACGCCTTATTTTTCACAATCACAACATTCTCATTGACCTGCATATTCATCCAAAAAACCTCTTTCTAATCCTCCAACAAACGCGCATCAAGCTCTTTGCGAATCTCTGGATACAATTTATCTAACTTATAAAATGACATAATGACCATCGAAAGCACCACCAAAATCGCTGGAATCACGAGATAATTCAATTTTATCGCTAACAATGCGTCCGAACTTTGCGTTGTATTCGCTGCATAATGCCCCCAAGTCAAAATCACGCCCGAAATCGCGCCAGCCACCGCCATCGCCACTTTTCCGATAAAGCCATTGACCGCCGAAAGCACACCGGCAGCACTCACGCCAGATTTCCACTCACCGTAATCAACTGGATCTGCCTGCATTGAGAAATAAATACTCTGCCGAAGCCCGTGTCCAAGCGCCGCGACAACCGATCCAATCAATAATCCCGTCACATTCACATTCGCAAAAATCATAATCGCCAGCCCCAGCAAATTCGCCACGCTACCAATCATAAACACGCTGCGCTTCAACATCCGACTCGAGAAAAACGGCGTAATAATCGTTCCAACCATCGGAACCATCGAGCCAATCCCAGCCACCACAATCGCCAAATCCGGCCGACCAACATTATACGTATAATAGTAGATAAGCGATCCTTGCATAAAGAAAAACGAACCCCACATAAACAAAATATTCACTGCAAAAATGTACCATGGCTTGTTGCCCCTAAGTGCAAGGAAAGTCTGCTTCACCGTCACTTTTTCAAGCTTCATCTTCACTTTCTCCTCCACATTTCGGAAGGTAAAAAAGAAGAGCAACGTCCCAACTACTGCAAAAATAACCATCGTCCAAAAGAAGCCCTGCGCCTTAGAACCTCCACCGAGTAACCCGACTAACGGCAATGTCAGTACACTAACAATCGTCGCGCCAACAAAAGCAAAAATCATCCGCGTCGTCGCCAAAATCGTCCGTTCATTCGCATCGCTCGTCAAGCTAGGCAAAATCGAAGCCATCGGAATATTCACCATCGTGTAAGCTAGTGACAGACCCAAATAAGTGATATAAGCATAGACCAATTTTCCAGCAGGCCCAATATCCGGCACATAAAAAGCTAGAATCGCCAGTAATCCAAACGGAATCGCGCCAAGCAAGAAGTAAGGCCGAGATTTCCCCCATTTTGTATTCGTCTTATCAATCAAAACCCCCATCAAAACATCAGCGACACCATCCACAACCCGCGTTACCAAAAATAATACACTGACCTGAACCGCGGCTAATCCGAAAATATCCGTATAAAAATACATTAAATAAAGCGTTATCATTTGCCAAATCAAATTACAAGCCAGATCAGCCGACCCATATCCAATCCGTTGCCGCCATTTAGAAATCCCTTTATGAGCCAATACCGTCGTGTTTTCCATTCAAAAGCCTCCTCATCAAAATTTTGCGCTACGTAACATACTTCAATTAAAGCGCTTTCTTCGCAATTCGACAAGAACAGTTATACATATGTTTGTGGTTGATTTACAGGTATGAATAATATATATAGATACTAAAGCAAGGAGGGGTTACGCATGGCGACAATAGCGGTAAATGACAAAGAGTACAAAGGTGGAACACTCACAGACGGCGAATTCAAATTCTATTCTTTCGACAAAGTGAAAGCTGTAACGGATGTTGTTACTATCAAAGCACTAGATAAAGACGGTAACAGTAACAAAATAATCAAAAGTAAAACGGTGATTCCAGTTTATGGATCGCCGCTTTACTTTATTTCGGTGTGTGGAGCTTTGACAAGGTGGAAAAAATTGTTTATGATGGGGAATATAGAAATATAGTGTGATGATTGCGACTTTACAAGGGATTTTTTTAATCATGTGATGAAAATCACGTATTATTTCTAACTAAACAAATGGAGGAATGCAGAATGAATATATTAATTTTAGGCGCTTTTGGACATCTTGGGAAGGCGGTTTACCAACTTTTAGAACCGCTTTCGAACGTCAATTTAACATTGTTTGGCCGGGAAAAAGAGAATATAGAGGTGGCTTCGACTACAAAAGTCATTTTTGGCGACGCGACGGACCCAGCGGATTTGGAAGGAGCACTTCAAGGGCAAGATGTTGTTTTCTCTACACTAGGCCCGTTTCACGTTGAAACATTCGCCACGCCACTGGTTGAAACGATGGAGAAGCTGGGAGTGGGAAGGCTTTTTTGGACGACGCAATTTCAAATTAGACAAGCCGAAGTAACCGAGGAGAACATTGCGCTCGCGAAGACTTTTGGTTTTGATGAGGAGACGGAGAGGACGTATGTGGCGAATCAGCAACTAGGTGCGCAGATCATTGAAGACAGTAGTTTGGATTATACCTTGTTGATGCCGCATTTCTTCAAATACGATAATAGCATTGAAAAAGCGATTCTCCAGGATGAGGACGAGACGGTGAAAGGTGAGCCAATCAGTATTTATAGCTTGGCAGTTGTCCTTGCGAATTTGTTGCTTCAGCCGGAGAGTTACAATAGAAGCGGCGTTATTATTTCGGCGTCTAAATAAACATGTAAAAATAAAATCTTCGCTCTGTCTCCAAAAAATAGACAGAGCGAAGATTTTTTATCTTATTTGGTCTAGTTTACGATGACATTGACTTCCTGAAGAATCTCGTTCGTCGCGCTGTATGCAGTCAGGACAACTTTATCGTTCTTGCTTATAATCAAACTTTTCGCATAATATTGGAATCCTTGACCAATCGGGAGGACTTGGACTGTTGTCTGCTGTACGTTGTTAACTGTCAGGCGTATTCTTGCTACATCGCCTGTGTATTCCCCTTTTACGTAATTGTCAGCACCGATTGTGAATGGATTTACCAGGACACTTCCGTTGACTGATGCGATGGAGACAACTCTGCTGCTAACTTCTTCGCCGGCTGTGTTAAAGGCTACTAATTTTACGGTATCTGTGACTTTTGTAATGTTTGTTTTGGCGTAATATTTGATGATACCTTCTGTCGCGCCAACTCGTTGTAGTGTAACGCCGTTGACTTGTAACTCGATTTTCTTAATATCGCCAGTGTATGTGCCTGTTATATAGTGATCTTTGCCGATCGTAAACGTATCTAGGGTGTCAATTGCTCCTGTGATTGCAACTGGCTTTGTGTCGAGTACTTTGCCAGTGCTGTCGTATGCTGTAATTGTAGCGGTATCCTTGGCACTACGAATGATATTGTTAGCGTAATACTTGAAATCTGGAGCGCTAACGCCGACTTTTGTGCCTTCCACACCATTGACTGTCAAACTAACTTTTGTAACGTCGCCAGAAACTTGACCAGTTACGTAGTTTTCTTTGCCAGGTGTGAATGTTTTGATCGAAGTAATCGTTCCAGTTGTAGTGTCAGTAGTGACTGAAATCGTTTTTGTGTCTAAGACTTTGCCAGTGTTATCGTAGCCAGTAATCTTAACCACGTCCTTTAGGTTAGAAATAATGTTACTTGCATAGTACTTGAAGTCCGGCGTCGTAGCTGGGATTTTCGTACCCTCTATACCATTGACGGTTAGACTGATTTTCGTAATATCACCAGAAAATTGTCCAGTTACATAGTTTTCTTTGCCCAGCTTGAACGGATTTAGAGAAGCGAACGTTCCTGTTGTAAGCTCTTTTGTGACAATAACATTTTTTGTATCTAAGACTTGGCCGTTCGTGTCGTAACCGGTAATCTTAACGTCATCTGTTAATTTAAGGATAAGGTTCTTTGCATAGTACTTCAAGTCAGGGGCCGCGACACCAACTTTCGAACCTTCCACACCGTTGACTGTCAAACTGATTCTAGCAAGGTCACCGGTAAATTGCCCAGTTACATAGTTGTCTTTACCAATATAAAAGAAGTTTGGTGTCATTTTAACGGTTGTTGGCATTTGCACGTTTACCTTTGTTTTTTGTAGCTCGTTCCCGTTTTTGTCATAAGCAATCACGTAGACTTGGTCCGTTGACTTGCTTATTTTGTCTTTTGCGTAGTATTGGTATGGTGAACTGCTGACGGGAATGATTTGTTGCGGTGTGCCGTTTACTTCTAGCCCTATTTTAGCGACATCGCCAGTATATGTTCCCTTCACGTAGTTGTCCACGCCAAATGTAAAGACACTTGCTGTGATGGTTCCGGATGTTTTGTTGTCTAATAGATATTTAGCTTTGGCTAGTTGCGCTTGTAGCTCTGCTTTTAAAATTGGATCTTTGACAGTGTCTACGGCTTTTTGAGCGGCTGCAATAGCTAATGCGTCTGTTTCTGGCTTGATGGAGCCTGAGTCTGGGTTGTTATTTGTGAATAATTCTGAGACAGTTTTCGCTGCCGCTGCGTCTTTTTGTGCATCTGCTGCTTCTAGGGCGTTATTTGCTGTTGGGCCCCAGTTGTTTGTTGTGAATGCGCGAATGGTAAGTGATGCTGTTTTTGGAAGGACTGTTCCTGCTGTATATTTCGTTGCATTGCTTGATACAACGCCATTCGCTCCCATTGGATCTGTGCCGTCTGTTGTGTAGTAAACGTCTGTGTTGGCGTTCGGGTTGTTTAATACAACGCCAGAACCGCTCGGTATGATGCTTACGTTTTGTAGTGTGTGGGCCATGCCGTATTTTGTCCACATTTCTAGGTTGTATTTCACGCGGTCTGGGACTTGGGCCTGGATTTTGACTTGGGCTGCTAACCAATCTTTGTAAATGGTAGTCCTAGCGCCCATGTATGCTGCATCTAGTTTGTACGCCGCGTCGATTTGTTTTTGGTTATCCAGAATCAGTTGTCTCACGTTTGCTACAGATAATGGAGCGCCTGCTGCACCCGCGAAGTCACCGTTTGCTGGGCCGATTTGTTTCAGTACTTGGTCTTTCACGAGCGTTTTGAATTCTAGATTTCCAGCTGTTGGAACCGTCGTACTATCTCCTGAAAAATTACCGAATAGAATGCCGGCACCTTTTCTTGAGTTAAGATCGGACCATTTGTAGCGATACGTTCCACCGCCACCTATGAATGCAGAAGGGGTCGTACCAGCAAGGCCGTTATTGTAGAAAGCACCGTCTGTATCGTTGATGTTGAATTTCATCTTGATGCCGTTGCCGTTTAAAATATCATTGGAAACGACTGCGTCAACTTCTTGTTCGGTATCAATAAACATGAAGAGAATTTGTGTTTTGATTAAATCTTCAACATCGACATAGTTTTTAAATTCTTGGAAATTTTTCGCTGTTGCAACGGCTTTTACTTTTGTTAAAATGTTTGCGTCACCTTCGCCAGCTTCTACGATACCTGAAGTGAAATAGCCATCTTGGAAGCGGATTTTCGTGTAGTTGTCATCGCTGTCGCCGAAGTATTCTTCAAACATGTTTTGACCAAAGTCTTCGCGCATTGTTTTTACGCCCATGTATTTCCCGTTGTAGTAGTAGTGTACGTATTTTGTGTGTAGGGAGATTTTATTCATTTGCTGTGCTAAGGTGTCAGTTACTTTTTCGTCGTAGCGGTTGTAGCCAAGGTTGTAGACGTCATTTTGTGGACCGTCTTGCCCTTCTTTTAGCTCTAGTTTGCTAAATTTACCTACAACTGGGAAAGCTTCGCCTGGTGTTGCGTCAAAGAAGTTGTATTTTGCTTTTTTCGCGTTGTAATCACGGTGGAATTTCACTGCTACGCCGGAGTTGTATTGAGTCACACTTGCTTGGCCGAATTTTTTTGCGCCGGAGTAGTTGAAGTAGTTAGTTCCGCCAGTTCCCATGTGGGAGTCTAAATACTCGAATGTGCCTGGTGTGTAAGGGTCGGCAACTAGGTTGGCTGCGGCACCTGTCACGGAAACAATCGGGAAATCATCGATGGCTTGCGCGTATTCATCGCTTGTAATGTTGTTTTTGAATTGCCACTGGTAGCCTGATGTGACTTCGTTTTTGTAGTTGTCGCGCAGTACGTAAGTGTTGGAAAGGATGCCTGTGTTACCAGTCGCATCATAACCATAGACTTTGACGACGGTTGTTTTGCTGATCTTGATTGGGCCAGTGTAAATCGTCCCTTTTGTTGCGCTTGGTTCGCTGCCGTCTAGCGTGTATTTCAGTGTGATGCCGGCTTTAGAAGTCATTGTTAAGTCAAAACCAGTATCATACATGCCGCGATCTTTGTTGAATTGTACGGCGTAGTTTGTTTGACCGCTGTTGTTTGATGTGCCGAATGTTTCAGAACTGAACAATGTTAATGTTTTGCTTGCGTCTGTTTGGCGTCCGAATGTTTGGTTGTAGGCTTGTTTTGTATATTTGATCGAGTCTACCGTTTTAAATTCAGAACCGACTTTTGCGGATAAAACAACATCGCCGCTACCACCGATTTCGAAGCTTAAATGGTTGTTTCCGAGTTCTGGTGCTTTGTCGGAATACAACACGCGATATCCTTTTGCAGGAATAACAAGGTTTGAAAACTCGAATTTGTCGAGCGTTTTTGTTTTGTCAGTCAAGTACATGCCTTTGTCTAAAACAACTGGTACATCATTGTCGTTGTAGAGTTCGACCCAGGCATCTTTAGAGCTCGCAGTTCCTTCTGATGATAGTTCGTTGATGTAGACGTTTTTGATTTTGTCTGGTGTGTTCAGTGCGTTCTCAATGCTTGGGCCTTTGCCATTGTTTTTATATTTGATGATGAGTCTTGCTGAGTTGGCACCGCCGCCTTGATAAACGCTACCGATATAGTTGTCGCCATCGACGCGGAATGCCATCGATTGACCGTTTTTCCAGCCATTAAAGCGATTTTCATTGATAATGTCTTTCAAATTAGCTGTGCGAACGATTTGGTTTGTTGCTATGAATGATGGTTGATTGTACTTCACGACCAAATTACTGTATGGACGGGAAGTGATGTTTCCAGCTGTAGTGCTGTAGATTTCTGGGCTACCAAGTTCGCTACGGATTTCCATGTTGGAGCTTACATTCGCTGTCCCTTTTGCTGATGTCGTAAATTCTAAATAAGCATCTTCAATTTCGGCTGAATCTGGAAGTGTCACATTGTTAAAACGGAATGCTGAGATGTCTTTGTAAGCGGGAGTAAGGGTTGCTAAGTAGTAACCGCCGATTCTCAGGTTGTCAGCAAGATTCATTGTTTTTGCTGTCCCGTATTCCTCTGCGTCATCGTTTGCTGTGGCCACTTGAGCGCTAGAATCGCCATCTTCTGAGTAATATTCTAAGACTAGTTTTGGAGCCATTGTAGCACTTGATTCAAAAGAACGAGCAGCGTAAGAGCCAGTTTTATCACCATCTACTTTGAAAACTAGGTCTTTCAGTACGGCATTGGAACTGCGCATTTCATTGATAACATCTGTCAAATCGCCTGTGTTTACAAGGTCGTTTACTGCGACTTTTGCTGGTGTTGTAGATTTCGCAGCTGTTTCTGTAAGTGCGCGGTCTGTGAAGGAAGCGACGGTGGATGTGAAAGCTTCACCATTTCCGACTTGACCTGCAACTGACAAATTCGTTGGTGTCGTTGATGCTGTTAGTGTCGTGAAAGTAAGGTAAGCTTTTGTAATTACGGCATCGGCTGTGATAGAAACATCTGCAAAACGCACAAATGTAGATTCTGGCACAGCTTTTAAAAGGCCGTTTAAGTTGAGGGATGTAGCTGTCAAATTGGTAGACGTGGCGTTTACGGAAGCGTCATCTGTACCAGCTTTGACAAGATATTCTTTTTCCGCTGAAGGGATGTTTTCCGCGTCATCACGAAGGGAATACACGTACGTTTGAACACCGCTATTTTGTTTGGTGTTGTAGGCATAGGCTTTTACGGTCGTATTTTTGTCGACTTTGATCGGGTCTGTGTAAGTCGTGCCGTTTGTTTCGCTAGGCGTTGAGCCGTCAAGCGTGTATTTGAGCGTGTTGATGCTATCTGTTTTTAGCGTTAAGTCGAACGCCGTTTTGTACATTCCTGTTGTTTGGCTAGGCGTGATGTTTACTAGTGGAGTCGCGCCATTGTTCGAGCTTTCATACGTCCCTGTTGTATAGGAAACTAGATTTTTGTCGGCGTCATTAAAACGGCCTAATGTTTCGTTAAAAGGCATTTTTTTCACGTCAAAAGTATCCAGCGTGTGGAAGCTGCCGTCGTATTTTGTAGATAGATAAAGCGTTGTGTCGCGGTCGCCTAGCGTGAAGTTCGTAGACGCATTATTTTGTGTGCCGTTCGCCTTCACGATGCAGTATCCTTTTGCTGGGATGTAGATGTTGCCGAGCTCAGATTTACCTAAAGCATTCGCGTCATCAGATATAAAAACGTCTTTTGAAAGAAATACCGGAGCATCGTTGTTGTTGAAAATTTCGATCCAGCCGTCTGCTTGATTGTCCGTCCCCATGCTCGCAACTTCGTTTATAAATAGGTTTTTCATTTTTGCCGGATCTTGGGTGACTTCCTCGCCGATTGCGTCTTTTTCGCTGTATGAATACTTAATAACGAGTTTTGGTTGAAGTGCTGCGTCGGTTCCACCTTGATAAATACTACCGATATAGTTGTCACCATCAACTTTGAAAGCGAGTGCATTGCCATTTGTCCAACCCATTAAGCGTGTTTCGTCGATGATGCTTTTTAGATTTGGTGTGCGGACGACTTGTTTGGCAGTTGTGAAAGAAGGTTGCTCATATTTTACGGTAGAAGCTGTGTAGTTACGGTTGCTGATGTTTCCAGCTGTCGTTGTGTAGGCTGCGGGATTGCCTAATTCGGCTGAAATCGCCATGTTGGAAGATTGATTGGCACCGGTAGCTTTTGTTGTGAATTCTAAATAAGCATCGTCAATTTTCGCATTTTCCGGAAGATCTACATTCGCAAAACGGAACGCGGACAGGTTTTTATTTGCCGGAGTTAGTGCAGCTGCTGTGTAACCGCCGATTTTCATTTCAGCATTTAAGGCGATAGCTTTGCCCGTGCCGGATTCTTCTGCGTCATCGGATGTGTTGCTGATTTTTGCGTTGTATTCACCTGTTGGAGACGTGTACTCAATCATGAGTTTTGGCGCCATTGGAGCGCTAGAATCGAATGAGCGCATAACGAAGGAACCTACGCCACTGCCTGTTACTTTGAATACATAATCTTTGATGTCCGCAGTATTTGCGCGCATTTCTTTCACTATAGATGAAACGTCGTCGGTATTGAAAAAGGTGTTTGTGGCAACAACGGGGGTTTTCATGCTCATCGTGGTTGTTGTGAATGTGCGGCTTGCGAAGGATGCGGCAGTACTTGCGAATGCTGCTTGCGTGCCAAGTTCTCCTGTTACGTTGATTGTCGTGGATTGTGCTGCTGAGGATGCATCACGAGTTGTGAATGCGATGTAGGCTTTCGAGATTTTTGCGTCTGCTGGTAGGGTTACATCGGCAAATCGTAAATAAGTCGCCTGTGTTGCGCCTGTTAAACCGTGTAAATCAAGGCCGGTACTCGTTAAGTTCACCGCCGTACTCGACACTTCGGCATCATCGGCACTTTTTTGAATCGGAAATTCCTTTGAAAACAGAAAGGCTTGTTCCTCGTTTACAGTGTTTGTCGATTGTGTCGTGGCTTGGGTTTCTGCGAATGTCACGATATTCCCGATGGAACTAGGTACCATGAGAGAGACGATCATCGCTATTGATAAAACTTTTAATCCAAAATTACTTTTCTTTTTCATGTTTAAAATCATAACTACTTATGCATAAATTTTTATGTCTGGCAGTTATATCCTCCTTATTTTCTCTAGAATAGTTAACATTTTTACGGTAAATGTGTCTTGCCAATTTTTTGCGAATTTTGCATGGCTTGTATATTTTTCATAAATTAATTTCTTTATCGCTATAAAGTATCCCTATGCGTGATAGCTCTGGCATATGCCTTATACTATACGCTTTTTAATCACCACTTTTCTTTTTATTCTGACTGGGAGCTCTTGCGTAAATCTCTTTTGTCCCTACCTATATCTTACCTGCATTTAGGGTTATAAGTCATTAAAAGGCGGGTAACTTTTTTTCTGTAAAAACAAATAGTCATAAAAAAGACACGTAAATTTTATGGTGTACGGGGCGCTTTTTATATACGTTTTATTGTATTTTTATTCATTATACGGTAAAAAAACAGCACACCCACCGAACTAGGAGTATACTGCCTTTCATTAATTATCTTTATACCTTGCTTCTACAATCTCGCCCAAAGCTGCGAAATCCCGTTTTATTGGAGGCATATAATACCATCCTAATAAAATTTCCAATAGAGGTCAAATGTGAGTTACCATTTTCTTGCGCTAAAATAGAAATATTACTAATAGAAGAAAGCAGAAAATTCGACCCTATTTCTAACACAATCAAGGTTGCGATACCCAATAAGCTATGCTATAATTATACCTCGTGAGTAATTAAAAATTATTCCTTGCCCGTTTCTAGTTTCAAAGCCGCAAAATGCGTTGGAAAGACTAGAGGAGTTGTTAAATACTAAGAGATGAAACGCTTAAAAAAGGCTCAACGCCAAACCTAATTTTTTAATTAGGTAAGACGTAGAATTCTGCTTTAAACAAATCAAGCGAAAGCGTTTGTATTTCAATAATTTTGTGGAATCAGGGAAAGCAGAATCACTGCGTTCTCCTGCATATTGTGGTTCTAACTCACTGAGTTTCGAAGAACCACAACAATGCGAGCGCTTGGCGCTGATTTATATCGCTTATGCAACAATTCTAGGGCCGCTAAGACCACAAGGAGGTGTAAAGAGATGGCAAGAACATATGAAATTATGTACATTATCCGTCCAAACATTGAAGATGAGGCGAAGAAAGCTTTAGTAGAGCGCTTCGACGGCATTTTAACTGACAATGGTGCGGAGATCATCGAATCGAAGGATTGGGGTAAACGTCGTTTGGCTTATGAAATCGAAGACCATAAAGACGGTTTGTACCAAATCACTCGTATTTCTGCTACTACTGCGGATTCTATCAATGAATTCGACCGTTTAGCAAAAATTTCTGATGATATCATTCGTCACATGGTTATTAAAGAAGAAGCTTAATATTTCCCGGGTCATGGCTCGGATTTTTATGAAAAAAAGAGAGGAGGTTGGTTCTACTTATGATGAACCGTGTTGTATTAGTTGGTCGTCTGACAAAAGATCCTGAATTGCGTTATACTCCTGCTGGCGTTGCAGTTGCGACATTTACACTTGCTGTAAACCGTAACTTTACTAACCAAGCTGGAGAACGTGAAGCAGATTTCATCAATTGTGTTGTTTGGAGAAAACCAGCCGAAAACGTTGCGAACTTCCTTAAAAAAGGCAGTTTAGCAGGTGTTGACGGTAAGGTTCAAACGCGTAATTATGAAGGTCAAGATGGCAAGCGTGTCTATGTAACAGAAATTCTTGCTGAAAGTGTGCAATTCCTAGAGCCCCGCAGTGCAAACGGCGGCGGAAATAGTGGTGGCGGCTACAGCAGTAACAACAATAATGATGGCGGTGGACAGCAGTCGTACGGTAATAGTACTGGCGGCCAAAGCCAACAGAATGATAATAGCTACGGACAACAGAATCAACAACAACCTCAATCTCAGAGTTACCAAGCACCACGTAACGCTGATCCATTTGCTAGTGATGGCAAGCCAATCGACATTTCAGATGACGATTTGCCGTTCTAATAAACGGGAAAAGCATACGTATCATTGGATTTTAATTTGATAGGAGGAAACTATAATGGCTGGAGGACGCAGAGGCGGACGCCGTCGGAAAAAGGTTTGTTACTTTACTTCGAACGGAATTACGCATATCGACTATAAAGATACTGAGTTACTGAAGAAATTCGTTTCCGAACGTGGAAAAATTCTTCCTCGTCGTGTAACTGGAACGAGCGCTAAATATCAACGTAAATTAACGATTGCTATCAAACGCTCACGCCAAGTAGCATTACTACCATTTGTTGCTGAAGAAAAATAAGATTGATAAAAACCTTCCGAGTTTCGGAAGGTTTTTTTATGGCTATGTTCGTTCATGATAGGTAAAGAGGTTATAGCTCGTTATAATGAATCTTACTTATTAAGTCGTTTATTAACCTCAATCGTAATGAATTCTGGCAGATAGTCAGGAGTACATCCTTTTGACACGACTTGGCCTTTGTAAAGTTCCGTTTTCTCGCCTATTTTAATGCAACGGGCACGGTTCTGTTCATCATAAACGCCTATCCAGCCCGCGGTGAAATTCATAGCCCACTGTACTTCTGGCTCTTCCTGCATAATAGTAGCTTCTAATGCAGCTAACAAGTCTTCGGTGTTATCCGGTGGTGTTTGTCCAGTCCATCTAAGTCGTGCTTGATAATACCAGAAAATGCGTCTTTGAAGGGCGGAAGAACTGTTTTCCCATGACTCCATCAATGTGATTGTTTTCTTGCTTTTCATGAGTTGATTAGCCATGAGCCAATCCATCAAATTATTTCGCTCAACAAAAGAGTGCCGTTGCATATCCTTATCAAGTTTATTTAAAAAGTCCTGTGTAAGCAATTTTTTGTCCATAATTAGAACTGCTAATAGCCTGGGGCGAAACGCTTCTGTTGACCAAAGTTCCAAGGCTAACTCATGGTCTTTTTTTATATCTTTCGCGATTTTTTTTAAATCTCCTAGCTTTGTTTCATTATCAATCTGAGTTAAAATGTTTTCTGCTACGGAAGAGCGTGTTGATTTTTCATCCATTTTTATCAAACTCCTTATATGTTTGTGACAAGCTATATGCTAAAATTTACTTGCTTATATTGTAGCATACCTGAGTATGGGGAACAAAAAAATACTTATATCATTTAAAGCATTGACGCATGTATGCTTTAAAGGTATGATGTAAATAGGATTAAGAAATACATTTTATAACAAACTAATAGGGAGCTACAATTATGTTTTTAAAATCATTATTTAGAAAAAAACCGTTAGAATCACTTATTCATAACAAAAGTAATAGTATTCATTTGAAAAAAACGCTTGGCGCGATGGATTTAATTTTCCTTGGTGTTGGAGCGATTGTTGGGACAGGGATATTTATTTTACCAGGGACGATTGCGGCGCTTCATTCGGGTCCGGCGATTGTACTGTCATTTGTCATTGCAGCGCTAGTCTGTGCGCTCGCGGCATTATGTTACTCGGAATTTTCGTCAGCAGTACCGGTTGCTGGTAGCGCCTACACGTATGGCTATGTCATTTTCGGGGAGTTCATTGCTTGGCTGCTCGGTTGGGCACTTCTGCTTGAATATGGCTTGGCTGTGGCTTCTGTGGCTAGTGGCTGGTCGTCCTACTTCAAAACGCTACTGGCTGGATTCCATATCAACATTCCGGACGCAATTTCGGGTGCGTTTGATCCTGCTGCTGGAACGTATGTCAACATTCCTGCGATTGCGGTTGTTGGGATTATTGCCTTTTTATTGACGCGCGGTGTTCGTGAATCGACACGGATTAACGCGTTCATGGTTATTTTGAAAATTAGCGTTATTTTAATATTCATCGTGGTCGGCGTGTTCTACGTGAAGCCGGATAACTGGCAACCGTTCATGCCATTTGGATTTAGTGGCGTACTGAATGGTGCAGCCTTGGTGTTCTTTGCTTATCTCGGATTTGACGCGGTTTCCTCAGCTGCTGAAGAAGTGAAAAATCCGCAGAAAAATATGCCGATTGGGATTATCGGATCGCTACTTGTTTGTACGGTTTTGTACATCGCGGTATCGATTGTATTGACGGGAATTGTTTCGTACAAAGACTTGAATGTCGCAGATCCAGTTGCATTCGCGCTACAAGTCATTAACCAGAACTGGATTGCTGGGTTTGTTTCATTGGGCGCGGTTGTCGGGATGCTGACGGTTATTCTCGTGATGCTTTATGGCGGAACGCGCTTGATTTATGCAATGGGACGCGATGGTTTGTTGCCGAAAAGTATGGCAAAGATCGATGAGAAAACAAATACGCCGATTAAAAGTACATGGACGTATGCGATTGTTATTATGTTTTTCGCGGGTGTTGTGCCACTGAATCGTTTGGCGGAGCTCGTGAATATGGGGACGCTATTTGCTTTCATGATGGTTTCGATTGGGATCATTTTCTTGCGTCGTAATAAATCGATTGCGAGCGGTGGATTTAAAACGCCATTTTACCCAGTGCTGCCAATTGTCTCATTCTTGATGTGTTTATTCTTGATTACGAGACTATCCGTTGCAACATGGATTGCGTGTGGGATTTGGTTCTTGCTAGGCCTGATTTTGTATTTTGCATATGGACGCAGGAATAGTACGTTGAATAAGTGAGTGAAAAAATGAGTCTGGGAATTTTGCCTAGATTCATTTTTTTGCGTTTGTAGTCTTTTTCTTCCTTTGGTACAATAGGTATATGAAATAACGAGATATCAAAGGAGCGCGATAGTAGATGGCAGATTTGGTTTTTGATAGCGATAGAATCGTTAGTGATTTATTGGCAAACTTTCAGCAGGTGAAAAATTCGGGCGTGATGGGTGTTGATAAGCGGATTAGATTCTTGGTAGCGCAGCTTTTCACGAGTGAGGGAGAGGTGTTTGACGGCCAGGCATTTAAGGATGTGACGACGCTGTTCAAGAAGCGGTTGGGATTCTTCAATGTGTTAGATGGAGACACGCGGGCATCACTTGCTGGGCTTTTGTTGGTGAGTGGGCAAAATGATGAAAAGACAGTGGCGCGTGTGATTGATAATTATGAATTGCTCGTGGAAAGTGGATTTAAGCGTACGAACTTTACGTATTTTGGTGCGTACTTGCTTTTACGGTCTGATAAACCACGTAATGTGGCGGATCGGGCGCGCGATATTTACATGGCTTTGCGGAAGCAGCATCCATTTTTGACGGGGGCGGAAGATGTGACGTCGGCGGTTTTGATGGCACAATTGGATACGCCGCTTTCGGTGGAGCAGTTGACGGAGATTAACGAGTATTATTTTACCGAGTTTAATCGCGCTGGGTTCAAAAGAAGTGATAGCTTGCAGTTCTTGGCGGCGACTTCGACGTTGATTTATATGGAGCGTGACGCGAATCATGTGAAAAAAGTGGTGCGTTTGGCGGAGGAACTGGAGCGCGCGGATGTGAAAATTCGTCCGATTCATTATGTGACGCTTGGAATTTTGGCGTATGTGCGGGAAAGTACGGAATTGGATGCGGTATTTTTCGATTTGTTAGCGGCGATGCGCGATGAGAGCGGTCTGCGTTGGAATCGCGAATTTTACACGGCGATGGCGCTTAGTTTGTATACAGAGGATCAAGCGCGGAACATGACGCAGGACCAGGTTGAGAGTTTGATGGTCTCCGTTCACATTCTGATTGCGATAGAACGGGCGGCAGCGGCAAGTGCGGCAGCGGCGGCGAGTGCAGCGGCAGCGAGTAGCGGAGGTTCTTAATTGACTTCGCCGAGCTAGAGTGTGAAAATGAAAAAGGAAGCGTTTATCAAATAATACAAAGAGGTGTTCTCATTGAACAAAATTAATCTTGGTAACAGTGGTTTACTCGTTCCTGAAATCGCGCTAGGTTGCATGCGTATGGCCGATTTATCGAAGGACGACGCGGCAAAAATGGTCAATACGGCAATGGATGCGGGAATTAATTTCTTCGACCACGCGGATATTTATGGTGGCGGAAAATCAGAAGAAGTTTTTGCGGATGCAGTCGGAATGAACCCAGCAGTACGCGAAAAAATGATTTTACAATCAAAATGCGGTATTCGTCCAGGCATGTTCGACTTTTCCAAAGAACATATTTTAGAGTCGGTAGATGGTATTTTAAAACGGTTACAAACTGATTATATTGACATTTTGTTGCTACACCGTCCGGATACATTAGTGGAACCAGAAGAAGTAGCAGAAGCCTTCACAGCGCTTAAAAAGAGTGGGAAAGTACGCGAGTTTGGCGTAAGTAACCAGAACCCGATGCAAATCGAGCTTTTGAGCAAATATGTGGAGCAGAAATTGGTCGCGAATCAGTTGCAGCTTAGTGTTACCAATACTGGTATGATTGATGCGGGACTTAACGTTAACATGAAAATTGATCGTTCGATTGACCGTGATGGCAGTATTTTAGACTACTGTCGCTTGAAAGATATTACAATTCAAGCTTGGTCACCGTTCCAATTCGGCTTTTTCGAAGGCGTTTTCCTCGATAATCCGAAATTCCCAGAGTTGAATAAAGTGGTTGACCGGATTTCTGCTGAAAAAGGCGTGAAAAATACGGCGATTGCAACGGCATGGATTTTGCGTCACCCGGCGAAGATTCAAACGGTTGTAGGAACGATGAATCCTGAGCGTTTGCAAGCGATTAGCGAAGCATCAAATATCACGCTAACACGACAAGAATGGTACGAAATTTATTTGGCAGCGGGGAACGAGTTGCCTTGATGATATGAAAAAAGCTACACATGTTTTCTCATCCTGGAAATAGGGCGAAAAACATGTGTAGCTTTTTTAATGAAATATTTTCTGCCAAAGAGTACGCTTGGTGTTTGTTTCTATATAATCCGCTAGCAAGACTTGCGTTTTCTGAATAGACGTATCGAGTCGTCCGAACTGACTTTGCGTCGTCTTGCTTGTTTGCTTTATCTGGCTCTCCATTTTCTTGAGCCGCGAGTCTAGCGTCACGAGCCGTTTATCTAAATGCTGGAGCAATATGGCGGTATCCGTGATGGTTTTGTTTAATTTTTTTGTATGCGTATAGAAAACGTTATATTGCTGCGTATCTTTCGGTAAATATGGAATAAATTGTTGGCGCACTAATTTGCGTCTGTGTTGCCATCTTTGAAAAATGTTCATATGGAGGAGGCGTTTCTGATACAGATATAAAGAGAGTGAATCTTTAGCGAAATTGCATGTCGCACAGGCGCAGACGAGGTTGGTGAACGTCGTTAGTCCGCCTTCACAAGCTGGAATAACATGATCCGCAGTGTCGCCCCGCCCACCACAATAAACGCAAAGTTGCCGATCGCGCCTGCGAACCATTCGCTTAATATCAATTTCGCGATAGAAAATATGAATCCGATCTGGCTGAATCATACCAGCGACCCCGCCGCGAATAAGCAGTTTCGCTTCGTCATACGTTATTTTACGCTTACCCTTGTTCTTCGTATGGAGCGCAATAGCCGTGATACTTGCTTGCTTTGTTAACAACCTGTCATCATAAAAATAATGAAACCCATCGAAAACTGTCTTCATGTGTAACCTCCTATGCATTGTGTCTATTCATGAATTGTACAATGGATAGATAGGAGAGTCAAAATATAGTTTGTCTTATTTAAAACGATTCATCACAAATCAAGTTTTACCGGCAAAACGGCTTTAAACAGCGTATCCATATGAGCCCAATCCGCGGGCGTCGACATCTGTTGTGACCAGTACATGATCGCGCCTAAGTTCGCCGCATAAATATACGTCAATAAATCTGCAGGAATATCACTAGTGAGCGTTAACTTATCCATGTTCTCCTCAATATCTTTTTGAAACTCCGTCAAGAAAAAAGAAGCCATTGTCTTGAAAAACGTATCATCATTCTTCTGTTTCTCGAGAACTAGTTGCATATCCATATAAACCGTATCAAACCCAGACTGAAACGGGTGATTAATCCGGTCTTTAATATCGAGCGCAAAATAATCCTGAAACTGCTCATGTAAAACATATACTAATAAATCATATTTATCATAAAAATGCTTATAAAAAGTCGTTCGGTGAATCAAAGCCTCTTTGCAAATACTATTCACTGTAACGCTTGCCAGTTCCTGTGTTTCGAGCATTTGCAATAGCGTTTTATAAAGTGCATTTTTCGTTTTTCGCACACGTAAATCGGAATCGTTCATCTACACATCTCCTAAAGTGTTGCTTAACTATACAGACCAAACAATCTGGTTCTTACATTTCATCTCAAAATCGTGTAATATACACTGTATGTCTATAAATATATAATAGCGCGAATCGAAGGAGGAAACAACCAATTGGCAAATTTACTTTACAAACTAGGGCAGACCTTTGCGAAACACAAATGGAAAACAATTATTTCCTGGTTTGTTGTTTTAGGAATTATCGTGGCCGTGCTGGCTATCAAAGGTATTAATTTTACCGACGATATCAAAATGAGTGGTCTGAAATCACTAGATACATCGAATAAAATCGAGGAAGAATTCAAGCAGGACAGTCAAAAAGGCAGTATCCGAGTTGTTTTCAAAAGCGACCAAGAAAAAGGTATCATAACACCCGAATCCCAAGCTGCCATCACACAAGTTTTAGCAGAAATTAAGAAAAGTGACGACAAAATCGAAAGCATCGCGAACCCGTACGAAGCAAAAACAATCAGCCCAGACATGACAACTGCTTTTGCTGATATTAGTTATAGCGTCAGCGCACTCGCGGTAAATGAGAAATCGATCGATAAAGTCAAAGATGCGCTTAAAGGCATGGATGACAAAGATCTTCAAACTGAAATGACAGGTAATGTTATGATTACGCCAATGGACATCGGTGGCTCCTCAGAAGCAATCGGTATCGTCGTGGCACTCGTGATTCTAATTATTGCGTTTGGCTCCGTTATCGCAGCTGGATTACCAATCATCACAGCAATTTTGAGCTTAGGAACGAGTGTCGGCATCATCGCGATCATTTCAAGCTATTTCGAAATGCCGAATGTCACGCTCACGCTCGCCGTCATGATTGGCCTCGCCGTCGCGATCGATTACGCGCTATTTATCCTGTTTAAATACCGCCAAATCATCCGCACCGAGAAAAATCATCTAAAAGCAGTCGGACTAGCAACAGGGACAGCGGGTAGCGCCGTTATTTTTGCCGGAATTACCGTTATTATCGCCGTATGTGGTTTATCCCTTGTCGGCATCGAATTCCTGACCGTTATGGGACTCGCATCCGCACTCAGCGTCCTATTCGCCGTGCTTTCCGCGCTCATTTTAATCCCAGCGTTCATCGGCGTTTTCCATAAAAAAATCAGACCACAAAAAGATAAAAAGAATAAAAAAGGCGACAATATTTGGACGAAATTCGTTGTTGGGAAACCGCTTATCGCCTTCCTAGCAGCAGTTATCGTTCTCGGCGGACTAAGCATCCCGTTTGGCTCGATGGAACTCGGAATCCCGGATAACGGTTCGAAACCGAAAGACTCCACCGAGAAAAAAGCGTACGATATCCTATCCGACAAATTTGGCGAAGGCTTTAACGGGCCATTAGTTATTTTAGCGGATACGACAGAAAAAGGAAGTGCAGCAAATCTAGCTACAGTCACAAAACATATTTCTGGCATGAAAGACGTGGCCATCGTGACGCCGCCAATGCCGAATGCGAATGGTGATTACGCGCTGATTACCGTTATTCCAAAAACCGGACCGACGAGCAATAAAACAACGCAACTCGTTCATGATTTGAGAAGCTACGCAAAAACAGCAGATAGTAAATATGATATCAACATGGAAGTAACCGGACAAAGCGCAATCAACATCGATATGTCCCAAAAACTCAACGACGCGATTCCGGTTTTCGCAGGCGTTATCGTTGTATTGGCATTCATCTTGCTAACAGTCGTGTTCCGTTCGCTACTGATTCCACTGACAGCCGTACTTGGCTTCGTGCTCTCACTAACGGCAACACTTGGCTTTACAACAATGGTCATGCAAGACGGCGTATTTAGCGAACTATTCGGCATCAGCACCACCGGCCCAGTTCTCGCCTTCCTGCCAGTCATAACGATCGGCATTCTGTTCGGACTCGCAATGGATTACGAGGTATTCCTCATGTCCCGCGTCCACGAAGAATATACGCTGACAAAAGACAACACGCACTCCATCAAAACCGGCCTGAAAGAGAGCGGACCAGTTATCATTGCAGCAGCTCTGATCATGTTCTCCGTCTTCATCAGCTTCGTTTTCGCACCAGACCCGATGATCAAATCAATCGGTATTGCGCTAGGCTTCGGTGTATTATTCGATGCATTCATCGTGCGTCTAACAATCATCCCAGCCCTAACGAAATTATTCGGAAAAGCTTCATGGTACATGCCGAAATGGCTCGATAAAGTGTTGCCATCGATGGATATTGAAGGGCATCATTTGAAGGATAAGAAATAAGATAAAGCTCGTTCAAGTTCGCCACATCTGGGGTCTTGAACGAGCTTTTTGCCTTGACAATCATCACTGTTAGGCGTAATTTTGAGGGGTATGAATAATAAAGAAATGAGATGATGTAGGTTGAGTATTCAAGATTTACCAAAAGTAGGCCTAGGAACATGGTTATTAACGGATTTCGATGATTTGAAGCAATCCATTCAAACGGCTTGGAAAACGGGATATCGGCATATTGATACGGCTCAAGTTTACAATAATGAATATGATATTGGTGTAATTTTGAAAGCATTAGAAATTGACCGCTCGGAGTTGTTTTTAACGACAAAAATAGCGCCGCCGAACTATCTTAAGCATACAAAAGCTTCTGTATCGGAATCGCTAGCGCGTCTGCAAACGAGTTATGTGGATTTAATATTGCTACACGCGGAGCTTGGGGAAACTGCGAATCTGGCGGCATATCAGGCTTTGTTGGATTTACAAATGGAAGGCGTCGTCAAGCATGTCGGGGTATCCAATTTTTCTATTTCGGGGATTCAGAAGCTGGTGGAGGAGACGGGAGTTAAGCCGTATTGTAATCAAATTGTTTGCTCACCGACAACGCGTCCACTGGAACTTGAGGCTTACTGCTTAGAGGAAGGTATTTTGTTAACGGGTTATTCGATTTTGAAGCCTTACACGACGCCAAATCCATTTTATCCAGATTCGGCTTTGACTTCGGAAGAGAAGGTTCAGTTGGATGATTTATGCGAGAAATACGATGTGAATATTGGCCAGCTATTGAATAAATGGGCTTTGCAACACGATTATCATGTGATTCCAAAATCAAAAAATCCAAAGCGCGTGGAGGAAAACTATCAACTAGATTTCGAAATTTTGGCGCAAGATATGGAGATAATAGACAACATGAACCGATTTTCAAGCCAAGAGTATCAAGAAAGTGTTAAGCAATGGGAAAATCAGATTACAGAGGAACAATTTGAAACAGGTTTGCTTTATAAAGAACATTTCCAACGTGACTTATAAAATAGAAGCAGAAAACGAATGCATCATGCCTTTGTTTTCTGTTTTTATTTTTGATATATAATTTACATTTTGCTAAAGAAAAAAGTTTTCGGTCGATATAAAAAGGGAAAGCACAAATAGTATGAAGTTATAAAGAGGGGGATACAAAACATGAAACGTTGGGGAATATTACTTTTTGTCGTGGCATTGATTTTGCAGATTTGTGTGCCACAATCAGGCTTAGCAGATGAACAGAAAAAGGCAGGAACGGAGCCGGTTTTTTCAATGGGGTCAGTTACGTTAGCTGATACGAAAGAGGACGGGGAATCGGTGTTTTCAGTAGAGGTCAAGGTAGAGAATAGTGGAGCAGAGGGAACGACGCAAGAAATTAAAGTGTCTGACAATTTGACGCTTAGCTCTAATCAAAACACAGAGATCGTGAACGGAAATAAGGAGCCTGTCGGAACTTACAGTGTGAAAGAGAACAAGATTGAGTTGCATGTGACGCCGGACGCGAATGGTACGGTGAAATTCGAAGTGGCAGGCAAGTATACGGGCGAAAGTACGGCTGATGGAAAGGCGGTCATCACTTTTTCTGATGGGAAAACGAGTGGTAGCCAAACGATTGATGTGCCTAAATTAGAAACAAAAGCGCAGGAGCCGGCAACTGATAAGGATGTAGTGAAGGATGAGGAAAAACCAGACGCTGACAAGGATGTAGTGAAGAAAGAAGAACCAGCGACTAAAAATAATCCTGTGCAGAAAAAAGCAGACAGCACTACGAACGACAAAGTGACGAAAAATTCGATTGGGATTCAAGCGGATGAGCCACAAGATGTGAAGGACATTTTTGCGAGCTTGGGCTATTCGGAAGAGGATTCTACGATATTGACGGGAATGGACATCACATATAAGGATGCAGATGGGAATCCTGTGACGGATCCAACGGTTGCTGATACGGTACATTTTTCTTTTACTTGGGCGATTCCTAATGATGTAGGCGCGCAAATTAATGCGGGTGATTATTATATTGTGCAACTTCCTGACAATATACTGATTACGCAAAATCAGACTATTTCACTGGGTGAGTATGGCGAGGTTCAAATTACGACGGATGGTCAAATGAAATTCGTATTTACGGACGCGGTTCATGAAAGTTCTGATGTGAACGGGACGCTCGATTTTGATGCAGCATTTAATCCAGATGATATCGACGGGCCAGGGGATTTGGTCATCGATATTCCGAATGAAGATAAATTGCCGCCAGAAACGGTTGTTATCAAGCCGGATACAGATTTGACTGTCGAGAAAAGCGGTCATTTTGATAAAGAGCTGAATCCGGATTATATTACGTGGCAGGTGGACATAAATAAAAGTCTAGACACGATCGATAATGCGGTAGTTGTCGAAGATTTTCCAGCGGGGACTACGTATGAATCGGTCGAAGTTTACAAAGTAGATGTTGATTTATACGGTAATGTTGTCGAGGGAAGCGAAGTACTTCAGACGGGTGGCTACACGGTAGATGCGAATGGGACGGTTACATTTACAGAACCGATTTCCGATGCTTACCGACTAGTTTACACGACGAAAATTGATGATAGCGCGAAACCGTCAGAAGGTGGCGCGGTGCCATTTGTCAACACAGCGACGTTGCAAGGTGATGGCGATGATATTCCTGCAACGGCTACTGTTACAGCCAATTACGGAAAACTGTTGAATAAGACGGTAGGGCATTATGATAGCGCGAATCAAGCAATAGATTGGTCTGTGCAGTATAACTACGGAGAATTAGATATCCCTGAAAGTGACGCGGTTATTCATGATACTTTTGGCTCGGATCAAATGGTTTTAGTACCTGGTTCTGTGCAGATTAATGAGGTCACGTTCGACGCTGATGGGAATCAAATTCAAGGAGATCCTTACGTAGAAGGAACGGATTATACTATTGTGCCTACCGCGGATGGATTCGATATTGTCTTCTTACATGATGTTGATACAGCGTTAAATATCACATATGAGACAACATTTGATGGAACTGTCGATAGCAACACGAGTATATCGAATACGGTGACAACAGATACTGGTGGCGAAAGTACGGGGACAGGGTCTGTTACGCAACAAAATATAGTTAAGACGTTGAGTAATGTTAACTATGATACAAAACGTGCATCTTGGAATATTGATGTTAACAAGAACCACTATGAGATGATTAATTGGTCTTTGACAGATCAGTTAAGCCCGGGTTTGACATTGGATACTTCGACTTTCCAAATGAAAGATGTAACTACAGGAGCTACATTAGTTGAGGGAACGGATTATGAACTGGAATATAATACAACGAGTAATCAGTTCACGGTAACGTTTATTGGAGCGCTCGCAGCTGGAACGACCGATGAATTTAAGATTACGTATACGACGGATTACGACACGAATGTGGAAGGTGTGGACGACCCGGATCGGATTTTCACGAATGTAGCGACAGGAACGTGGGAAGATAGTAATGGCGATTCACATACGAGTACAGATGATGCGACGTTAGATCCGAAAGATGCGGCGAAGGTCAACGGTTTTAAACGAGGTAGTTATAATGCAACGACGTCACGGATTACGTGGGGTATTGGGTTAAACTATAATACGAATGATTTAGGAAGCGCGAAAATTACTGATCCAATTACGGATAATCAGGTATATGTTCCAGGTTCGCTGCATATATATAATTATACGGTTAACCCTGATGGTTCTGTTGAATTAGGTGCAGAAGTTAGTGATTATGATCAGTTTACGATTGAGGAACCTTCTGAGAGCAATAATCAGACGCTGACCGTAGAGTATAGTGATAGTATTTCGGGTGCGTATATAGTTGAGTTCCAAACAAGTCTGGAAGGAGAAGTAGTGCATGCAACGTACGATAATGATGCCGTGTTCTCCAATGACACGTATCCAGACAGCACATTGAGTGCGGAAGTGTCGATTGCTAATGGGGATAGCTTAGCGAATAAAACTGGATTCCAAGACCAAGATGGTTTCGTAAACTGGGCGGTTACTATTAATCCTAGTTTATCAACACTTGATGACGTCGTCGTAACGGATACACCGACCGATAACCAGGCGATTGACGAAGATTCCATTGTTTTGTATCGGACGACTGTTCAACCGGATGGGACGATTACTAAAGATCCGAATTTGCCATTAGTTGAGGGCGTTGATTACACGGAGACGTTAACGACAGACAATTTAACAGGGCAGCAAGTACTCACCGTTTCATTTTTACATGAAATTGATACGGCGTATATTCTCGAGTACCGCGCGATGATCTTTATAAGCGATTCGGGAAATACGGTAGCATCGAATCAGGTA
The DNA here is from genome assembly GCF_014322795.1 of Paenilisteria portnoyi. Lineage (GTDB taxonomy): Bacteria > Bacillota > Bacilli > Lactobacillales > Listeriaceae > Listeria_A > Listeria_A portnoyi. The sequence continues at coordinate 19,501 of NZ_JAASTT010000013.1, read as the reverse complement.
ACAGTCACTGGTAATAATGAGGAGACGATTAGCGGTGGGGATGGAACGGACGTGCCGATTACAATAACAGATGGATCGGGTACTGCTTCTGGTGTCAAAGGAACAATTAGTTTTCAAAAAGTGGATACGGATGGGACCCCATTAACTGGTGCCGTTTTTGAAATGTTAGATAAAACAAAAGGTGTCGTTCTCAGGGAAAGTGAAGTGGATGCGAACGGGCGCCTAATGTTTGGGAATGTTCCGTATGGCGATTATTTTATTCGGGAAGTAAAGGCTCCAGCAGGATATACGGTGAGTGATACGTTAGCTGCGGGTGTTCCAGTCGCGGTATCAGCGGAGAGTTCCAACCAAGCGAATGTAATACCACTGGTTAACGCGCAAAATAAAGTGACACTGACGAAACAAAATGAGGCGTCACAACCGATTGCGGGTGCGGAATTCAAGCTTGAGATGGAAGGCGATTCTGGCTGGACAGAAATTAATCCAGACACGGACTACGTAACGGATGCTGACGGTCAGTTAGTGATCGAAGGCTTGCTACCGGGTTCGTATCGCCTCATTGAAGAGCAAGCACCTCCAGGCTATATTTTAAACACAACACCAATTCCATTCACCGTTGTGGAAGAAAGTGACGGTCAAATTCCAGACGTTGCGGTAGGACCATTTATTAATTACCAAGGCGATATCGAATTTGTAAAAACGGATGAAGATGGCAACACGTTGAGCGGTGCGATTTTTGCAGTAAAAGATGCGAATGGTACTGTTGTGAAACGGGCGGTTGCTGGGCCGCGAGGGAATGTGAAGGTGACTGGTTTAGCGCCAGGCTCGTATACGATAGAGGAAACGCGAGCACCAAGAGGTATGATTCTAAATACAGCGCCAATCCCGTTTGTTATAGCCGCTGAAGCAGAAGGGGACCCGGGTATAGTGTCACTCGGCGATGTGGTTAACTACAAAGGCAGTGCCATCTTGAAAAAAGAAGATAGTTCTGGTAACCCGCTTTCTGGAGCCGTGTTCACATTGAAAAATAACGCGGGCGAGACGATTCAGACTGATTTAGTATCAAATGATGATGGTGAAGTCATAGTGGAAGATTTAGCACCAGGTTCATATACGTTAGAGGAAACGAAAGCGCCAAAAGGTATGATTCTAAATACAGCGTCGATTCCGTTTGTTATAGCTGCGGAAGCACAAGGGAAACCAGACGCAGTGTCACTCGGCAACATGATTAACTACAAAGGCAGTGTCGTCTTGAAAAAAGAAGATAGTTCTGGAAATGCGCTTTCCGGAGCGAAATTCACACTGAAAAATAGTGCGGGCGAGACGCTTCAAACTGATTTGGTATCAAATGATGTCGGTGAAGTCACAGTGGAAGATTTAGCACCAGGCGACTATCAATTTGAAGAAGTAGCGGCTCCAACGGGTTATAAACTTGATAAAAAACCAATTCCATTCGAAGTTGAAGCATCAGCAAATGGTAAACCGGCAGCTCTGGAATTAGAGTTTATCAATCAGAAACTGGATGGGGGTAGTGGTGACGGCGATGGCAATGGCGACGGAAACGGAAACGGAAACGGCGGTGGAACCATTGTAACACCAAGCGATCCTGATTCTCCAGGTAACTCCGGCACCACCGGTTCATCTAATATGGAAACGACAACACAGAAAGGGGGCGCAATCTTGCCAGCGACCGGAGATAGTGACAGTGAGCTGTGGTTCGTAGGTTTTGGCGTATTATTCCTTATCGGTGGTACGGCATTATGGTTGTATCGTAGAAAAGTTTCATAAGCATGATAGCAAAGAAGCGAAAGAAAGCATACCCTTAATTGGTAAACTTTCTTTCGCTTTTTGTCGTTTTGTAGCATGTGATGGGAATGTGAGTAAAGACACTAGAATACAGCTATTTCCGCTTTATTTTTTAATAAATGACGTTAGGATTGTTACATTTTCGCTTCATAGTAACATCTAAAACCCGATTTATGGTATGATTAGAGTATTCTTATCTTCTAGAAAAAACGGAGATAGAATTTTAAAAGGGATGCTCGGAAATTTATATTTTACAAGGCTAATTACATATCAATAGACACCTAATTTCGATGCTAATCTAAAAAGCAAGGGGGATTTTTGCTGATGTCAGGATTTTTTCAGAAAAGGACGCTAAAATATCCACTATATGCGCTAATAGCAGTCGTAATTGTCCTGACAGTTATCACTTTTTACTATAAGTGGTGGTTGGCAGCACTATTATTTATAGCTGTTATATCGCTAGTCATATCATTGTTTATCATGGAAAGTCGGTTGAATAAAGAGGTTCAGTTATACATTTCAAACTTGTCGTATCGGATTAAGCGCAGTGAGGGTGAGGCGCTAGTTGAGATGCCGATGGGGATTTTGCTATATGATGAGAATTATAATGTCGAATGGTTTAATCCGTTTATGGCGAAATATTTTGGTCAGGATGATGATATTTTGGGGTCGTCGCTTGAGGATGTTGGACCGGAGTTTTTAGCGGTGATTCGTGGGGAAGAGGACCAAGGGATTCAGTCGATTGCTTGGCGGGATCATCGTTTTGATACGATTGTGAAACGGAAGGAACGCATTATTTATTTGTATGATCGGACGGAATACTATGACTTGAATGCACGTTACCAGGCGGATAAATCCGTTTTTGCGATTATTTTTCTGGATAATTATGATGAATGGACGCAAGGTATGGATGACCGTAGACGTAGCGCGCTGAACAATTTGGTGACGTCGATGCTGACGAATTGGGCGAAGGAACACCGGATTTATTTGAAACGGATTTCATCGGATCGCTTTATCGCCTTTTTGACGGAGGCGCAGTTGGAGCGGTTAGAAGAGGAGAAATTCCAGATTCTTGACCGAATTCGGGAGCGGACGTCGAAGCAGAATATTCCGCTTACGCTCAGTGTTGGGATTGGTTACAAAGAGACTGATTTGATTGATTTGGCGGATCTTGCACAGTCGGGGCTTGATTTAGCGCTCGGCCGTGGTGGAGATCAGGTCGTGATTAAGCAACCAGAGGGACAAGTTCGCTTTTATGGCGGCAAGACGAATCCAATGGAAAAAAGGACGCGTGTTCGGGCGCGGGTTATCTCGCAAGCGCTGCAAGAAATCATTACACAGAGCGATCAGGTTTTCGTGATGGGGCATCGGTATCCTGACATGGATGTGATCGGTTCGAGTCTAGGCGTGATGAAGATCGCGGAAATGAACGAACGGCAGGGCTATGTCGTGGTCGAGCCGGGAAAAATGAGCCCAGATGTGCAGCGTTTGATGCGCGAAATCGAGAAGTATCCTGATGTGATTCGCAACATCATCACGCCACAGGCCGCGCTCGATATGATTACGGACAAAAGTTTGCTGGTCGTCGTCGATACGCACAAGCCATCGATGGTTATCAATCGTGAATTGCTGGAAACCGCAGCGCATGTTGTGGTCGTGGATCATCATCGCCGTTCCGAGGAATTCGTGGAAAACCCTGTGCTCGTCTACATTGAGCCATACGCATCCTCGACGGCAGAACTTGTGACGGAGCTTTTCGAGTATCAACCAGCCACTGAAAAAGTTGGCAAAATTGAAGCGACAGCGCTCCTTTCGGGGATTGTTGTGGATACGAAAAACTTCACGCTTCGCACTGGTTCCCGTACTTTTGATGCGGCGAGTTATTTACGCTCACTTGGTGCGGACACGGTTCTTGTGCAGCAATTCTTGAAAGAAGACATTGAGACATTTAGGCAGCGGAGTCGTTTGGTCGAGTCACTAGAAGTGTACCATGATGGAATGGCAATCGCGACGGGGCACGAGGATGAAGAATTTGGAACGGTCATTGCGGCTCAGGCGGCAGACACGATGCTTTCGATGGAGAGCGTCCAGGCCTCCTTTGTCATCACGGTGCGCCCAGATAAAATGATCGGAATTAGCGCGCGCTCACTCGGTGAGATCAATGTCCAAGTTATTATGGAAAAACTGGGCGGTGGCGGACATTTATCCAATGCGGCTACTCAGATAAAAAATAGTACAATTTTAGAAGCTAAAAAACAACTTTTACAAGCCATCGATGCTTATTGGAAGGGAGAAAACTAAGATGAAAGTTATATTTTTAAAAGACGTAAAAGGTACAGCTAAAAAAGGTGAAATTAAAGAGGTAGCAGAGGGCTACGCGCAAAACTTCCTCATTAAAAAAGGCCTAGCAACAGCAGCGACAAACACGAGTATCAGCGCGCTTGAAGGTCAAAAAAAGAAAACAGAAAAAGAAGCGGCTCAGGAACTCGCAGACGCGAAAGCTTTGAAAGAAACCGTTGAGAAATTAACGATTGAATTAAAAACAAAATCAGGCGAAGGCGGCCGACTTTTCGGATCAATCACATCCAAGCAAATCGCCCAAGCCCTAGAAAAAGACCATAAAATCAAAGTCGACAAACGTAAAATCGACCTACCAGAAGCCATCCGCGCCCTAGGTCACACAAAAGTCCCAGTAAAACTACACCACGAAGTCGTTGCAACACTAGACGTCCATGTAACCGAAGAATAAAGAAAAACTGGTTTTTCACGATTGAGAGTACAAAACGAGCGGGCGGCGACAAGCGCTCAGATCCTAGGCAAAGTCGAGAACAGACTTCAACGACGGAGATGAGCGCTTGTCGCCGCCCGCGTGAAAGGAAGGAGGGTGCATGTGGACCTTCAAGACAGAACCCCACCTCAAAATGTCGAGGCGGAGCAGGCTGTATTAGGTGCTGTTTTTCTCCAACCAGAGGCACTGATTACAGCTTCAGAAATTCTAATGCCGGATGATTTTTATCGTCAAGCGCATCAACATATTTTTCAGGCAATGCTTGAACTGAGCGACCAAGGAAAAGCCGTCGATGTGGTGACTATTTATGAAGCATTGGCATCCACTGGTAAAATTGAGGATGTCGGTGGCTTGCCGTATTTGACGGAGCTTTCCGGTGCGGTTCCGACCGCTGCCAATTTAGAATATTACGCCCATATTGTAGAAGACAAAGCCTTGCTCCGTAGACTGATTCGCACCGCGACGCAAATCGCGACGGACAGTTACGCGCGTGAGGATGAAGTCGAAACACTCATGGACGAAGCGGAAAAGAACATTTTAGAAGTTTCTTCACGTAAAAATGTCGGGGCTTTTAAAAATATTAAAGATGTCCTCGTCAAAACGTATGATGATATCGAAATCCTCCATAATCGAAAAGGGGATATTACTGGTATTCCGAGTGGATTTAGCGCGCTTGACCATATGACAGCGGGTTTTCAGCGCAATGATTTGATTATCGTCGCCGCCCGTCCTTCTGTAGGTAAAACCGCCTTTGCGCTGAATATCGCGCAAAATGTGGCTACTAAAACCGATGAGAATGTCGCGATTTTTAGTCTCGAAATGGGAGCGGAGCAGCTCGTGATGCGGATGCTCTGCGCAGAGGGGAATATCAATGCTCAGAACTTGCGTACCGGTTCCCTAACCGCGGATGATTGGCAGAAGCTGACTATCGCGATGGGTACGTTATCCAATTCTGGTATTTATATCGATGATTCACCAGGCGTACGCGTGAACGAAATCCGTTCCAAATGTCGTCGTTTGCAACAAGAAGCTGGACTTGGCATGATTGTGATTGACTATTTGCAGCTGATTTCTGGAAGTGGCCGTAATGGCGGTGAAAACAGGCAACAAGAAGTTTCCGAAATTTCGCGTTCCCTTAAAGCGCTGGCCAGGGAGTTAAAAATCCCAGTCATTGCACTATCTCAGTTATCACGTAGCGTGGAGTCGCGACAAGATAAGCGCCCGATGATGTCGGATATCCGGGAGTCTGGTTCGATTGAGCAAGATGCGGATATCGTGGCTTTCCTGTATCGCGATGATTACTACGATCATGAAAGTGAGAACGACGGTACAATCGAAATCATTATTGCTAAACAGCGTAACGGACCAGTTGGAACCGTGCAGTTGGCATTTGTAAAAGAATATAATAAGTTCGTAAATCTCGAAGTAAGATATGATGATTCTCAAGTTCCGCATGGAGCCTAGGACGCAAAAAGTAGTTGTATAAACCAGTCTTGGTTTTGCAACTGCTTTTTTTTTGAAAACTGTAACAAAATCTATGCATTTCACTCTTGTTTAGGGGAAATATGTTATTTTTTTTAGGAGAAATAATGGTATCTTTAGAGTACGGTAGAAATGAGAAAAAGAGAGGAGGGTGGACAGTATGCAAGAAATGCTAGTGGAATTGTACAGTCATCGTGTTATACGTCAGCGATTTAACTACGATAATTTTTTGGATACCTTGCTAGAAAATCGAGTACCATATACTAAAAAAATGATACCAAAACAAACAATTTTAATAAAAGAACAAGAAACAGACGCATTTGTGTATTTCATTGAGAGCGGAATTATATCGTTGGAACGAGATGAGCAGGTTATCTCTTTTTTAGGCAATAAGCAAATTGCGGGTTTGAGTAATACCTTCATTATTGAAGAAAGTTTATATACGTTTAGGGCGCTGGAAAGATGCAGTGTGTATGCATTTGCGCGTGATGCGGTCGTAGAGCTGTTGCTTAGCATGCAAGAAGGCTGGATTTATTTATATATGAATCACATGAACCACGATGGCTTTTTAATCGAGCAATGTGTGATGATGCGCGAACCTAGTGAAATCAGATTAAAAGGTTGTTTGACAGAGCTATTGGGGAAATATGCTGTTTCGGATGGTAGAAAGAAGATACTGGCGAAATGCTTCACAAAAAAAGTGGTTTCAAATTATGCCAATGTTAGCACGAAAACAATGACACAAACATGGAAAAACTGGAGCGATGAAGGATACATTGATGGCGCTGCAAACCAGTTTATATTTTATTCTTTAGATTTTTTAAAGGAATAGGATAAAGAGGATAGAACCCAGATTTTAGATATTGGGGCTAGCCTCTTTTTGTGTTTACAGGGTGTGTGTCATGGTGTAATCGTCCATGATGTAACCTTCGCCGACATCGGTGATTATGGCTTTTTCGATGATGAATCCCATTTTCTTATAGGCTTCGATGGAATTTGTGTTGTATTTGTTAACGTAAAGGCGGATAGTTGGCATGTTATTTTTTTTTGCGAAAAGGACAACTTCGGAAAATAGCTGTTTGCCGATTCCTTGCTTATGGTAAGCGGGATCGATGTATAGTTTGCTTAGAAATAGTTCACCATCTTTCTGATAAAAGGCGGCGTATCCGACGAAAGTTTTGGATTTATAGGCCATTAAATAAGTTGTGCCGTTTGTTAGTTCGCTATGGATTGTGTCGGCGGATTGGAATTTGCTTAGCATATAGTCGATTTGTTCTTCGGTGATGATGGAAGGGTAGTGTTCATGCCAGATGTGATGTGCAAGTTCGGAAATATGTTGGCTATCTGCTTTTGATTTAGCGATTTTGATATGCATGGGAAAACTCCTTTATTTTCAGTATGATAGTATTGTAGCATATCGGGAATGCATAATAAAATGTTATAAATCGTCCAAAATTTTTTCGATTTGTTGCGGGACAGGGATTTGCGGATCGATGTATGGGTTATTCATTCGGGTTCCTGTATAAGATTTGCGATATTGATTCGGCGTTAAGGACGTCTTCTTTTTGAACATGCGAATAAAATACTTATCTTCATTGAAATAAGCTAAATCTGCTATTGTTTTGAGCGGTAACTGCGTCTGAACAAGGAGGACTTTAGCCACCGAGATTTTCAGTTGAATGATGTAATCGCGCAAGTTATAGCCCAGTTCTTTTTTGAAAAGTCGGGAAAGATAGTCGGCGGATAGGTTGAAATGTTCTGCGACAGTCGTGATGGTCATCTCGTTGCTAATGTTGACGCGAATCCACTCCTTGATTTGAGCCATTTTTTTTGAAGGATTGTTATGTTTCGTGGCATTTTGTTTCAGAAAATTATTGCTAAGTTCAATCAAGATGGTCGCTGTCAGTTGTTCGTATATTTTAGACGTGTAATAATCGTTGTTCGTGACGTTCAGAAGCTGATTTAATAACAAAATCGTGAAGTTAGCGTCTGCTAGTTGGAAATGATTGGGCAGAAAGCAGTGATTGAACAAAGTCGCTGTTTTTTCTCTTTTCGAAAATGTGGTTAATATTTGCTGAAAACTTTCAGAATTCTTCTCAAGCATTTCCCATTTTGCATAGAAGTGGAGCCAGTAGAAGCTGACTTTTTTTTGAGATGGTGATCCGCCAGAAATCGTAGTGGCAGGTGGGACGACTAGGCAATCATTTTTTTGCAATGTGTATGGTGTCCCGTCGATTTGCAGTGATAGGCCATCTGCCAGGCAAAAAATGATCTCAAAATCTTTATCGTGATGAAGGCATTTGTGTTTCCAGTTAACGCCAGCGCTAAACTCTCCGGATTTATAATAAAGAATCGGGTGCTCTAAAGAAATTTGAAATAATTGCATCGTCTCAATCTCCCATCATAAATGCTGTATGTAGCGTTAATTATTGGCTCCTTGTGAAAAAAAGTCTAGTATTTCCCCTTGAATACCGAAAAAGTCCTCTTTTTTTACGGATTACACAACTGTAATCGGTTACATTATGCGATATATTTAAAACAACGAAAGATAGGGAGGAATTTTCAATGGAAATGACAAAAGAAAGCGCTACATTTATTGAGAATAAAATACCTACGCACAGAAAGGTGACTTATGCTTTCACCGATTTGTCGGGAAATTTGTTGTATTGTTTGATTGGAAGTTATGCGCTGTATTTCTTCACGGATGTTTATGGGTTATCAGCAGCGGCGGCGGGGGTTATTCTACTTGTGGCGCGCTTTATTGATGGGCTTGATGCGCCGGTGTGGGGAATGGTGATTGACCACACGAAGAGTAAATACGGGAAAAGTCGACCGTGGTTTATTCGAATGGCGTTTCCTTTTGCATTATCGGTCTGGTTGTTGTTTACGACGCCCAACTTGACGGGAACGGGATTAATTGTTTATGCAGCTGTGATGTATATTATTGCTGGGATTTGTTATACTGGGGTTTCGACGCCGATTACGTCTGTGTTGCCGAACCTCTCTTCTAGTACAAAGGAACGCACGCTGGCCAACACTTTTCGGATGGTTGGTGGGAATATTGGGAACTTCTTGGCGATTACGTTTATTTTGCCTTTAGTCGCTTTGTTTGGTGGCGGAAATACACAAAAGGGTTGGTCCATTGCGGTTGGACTGTATGCGATTGTGGCGCTGATTTTGTTAGTTATTGCGTTTTTCGATATGCGTGAGAAGAATGTGACCCAAATTAAAAGTATCTCGATTCGTGAGAGCTTTAAAGCTGCGAAGGGCAACTGGCCTTGGATTCTAATTGTTTGTGGGAATATTCTTTTCTGGATGGCATTGACTGCTCGTAACTCTTCTTTAATTTACTATTTTCAGTATAATGTCCAAAATCAAAACTTGGTTGCGGTTTTTAATGGGATTTCGATTATCCAAGTGCTCGGAATGATAGCGGTTCCACTTCTTGTTCGACGCTTTAACAAGTGGGGAACGACGGTGCTAGGCTTTATTATTGCGTCGGTCGGCCAGATTGGAATGGGGCTTTTTAACGATGATCTTACGACGCTAATCGTATTTTGGTGTATCGCTTGTATTGGAAGTGGCATGGCTTGTTCGCTGTTTTTCCAAATGGTTGGGGATACGGTGGATTATGGTGAATGGAAAACGGGAGTTCGCGCGAATGGCTTTTTGACGGCGATTGGGAGTTCGTTTTGTATCAAAATTGGTGCTGGGTTAGGTGCGTTTTTACCTTCCATGATTATGAATGCGTCGGGATATGTGGCTGAACAATCGCAAAGCCAGACGTCTCTGAACGGGATTCAATTCACATTCATTTGGTTACCTCTGATTATTTTTGCAATCGCGATTATACCGTCTGTTTTATACCGGAAATTTGAGAAAAATGAGCCTGCTATTCGTCAAGATTTGATGAGCAGACAATAAGTGAGGAGATAGGGAAATGAGTGATATCAAGATTACATCAGCTTTTTGGAGGGAATATCAGGAGTTGATTACGAAAGAGGTTTTGCCGTATCAGTGGGACGTGATGAATGATGCGGCGGAAGTGGAGATGATGCATGAGCCGGGCGGTAATGAGGAGTTGCCGGAGTCGAGTCATGCGATTGCGAACTTGGAGATTGCGGCGGGCTTGAAGGACGGGCGGCATTCTGGCTACACGTTTCAGGATACGGACGTTTATAAATGGCTGGAGGCTGCGGCGTATTCGCTGAAATATCATCCAGATGCAAAACTGGCGCGGATAACGGAGCGGTTGCTTGATCTAATCGCGGAGGCGCAAGATGATGACGGGTATTTGGTGACTTTCTTCCAAATTGAGGCGCCGGACCGGAAGTTTGCGCGGTTGAAGCAGTCGCACGAGTTGTACACGATGGGGCATTATATCGAGGCTGCGGTGGCCTATTATGAGGTGACGGGAAATGAGAAGGCGCTTGGGATTGCTGTGCGGATGGCGGATTGTATCGACGCGCATTTTGGTAGTGATGAGGATCAGATCGCGGGTTATGACGGGCATCCTGAGGTGGAACTGGCGTTGGTGCGGTTATACGAGGTAACGCATGATGCGAAATATTTGAAGCTGGCAAAATTCTTTATTGATGAGCGTGGCCAGGATCGCTTTTTTGATCGCCAAATGGAGGCGGATGGATTGGATCGCGATGTGATTGATGGGATGCGGAATTTCCCGTTATCGTATTATCAGGCGGAAAAGCCGGTTCGTGAGCAGGAAACGGCGGATGGGCATGCTGTACGGCTCGTTTATTTGTGCACGGGGATGGCTAAGGTGGCGCATTTGACGCAGGACACGGAATTGGCGGATGCTTGCCGGACGCTTTGGGGAAACATTGTGAATAAACGGATGTATGTGACGGGCGCGATTGGTTCGACGAATATCGGTGAGGCGTTCACGGGGGATTATGATTTGCCAAATGATACGATGTACGGGGAAACGTGTGCTTCTGTTGGTTTGGCATTTTTCGCGAAGGAAATGTTGGAGCTTGATAGCAAGGGCGAGTATGCGGATGTACTGGAGCGCGTGTTGTTTAATAGTATTATTAGCGGGATGTCGCTGGATGGGACGCATTTCTTTTATGTGAATCCGCTTCAGGCGAATCCGGGAATTTGCCAGCATAATCCGAATCGGGCACATGTTTTGAGTCGCCGGGCGGACTGGTTTGGCTGTGCTTGTTGCCCTAGTAACGTTGCGCGAATGGTCGCGTCGATTGATCGCTATATGTATACGATGAAGGAAAACTGTATTTTAATGCATCAGTTTATTTCGAATGAGGCGACTTTTGATAATGGTGTGAAAGTGTCGCAAACGAGTAATTATCCTTGGGACGGGGCGATTCAGTGTGAAATTCAGAAGGAAGGTAGCCGAATTGAAAAAATGGGTATCCGGATTCCGAATTGGACGGAGGGGCATTTTACGGTCGTTGTTGATGGCAAACAGGAAAGCTTTGTGCCGGAAGATGGTTTTGTGTATGTTCCTTTGAAGGAGGGCAAAACGGTGATTTCGCTTGATTTGGATATGTCGGTCAGACAGTGGCAGGCGAATCCGAAAGTTCCGTACAATTTTGGCAAAGTGGCGTTACAGCGCGGTCCGATGGTATATTGTTTGGAGCAAACGGATCATAAGGCGGACTTGTGGCGCTATCGGTTGACGAATGACTCGGAATTTACGTATCGATTTGAGGAGCAATTGCTGAACGGTGTTGGGGTTATTTCGGGTAATGGCGAGCGGTCGTGTGCGCCGGAGAGCGAGGATTTGTATCACGCATACGGTGATATTGTCTGGGAGCAGGATGATTTGTTCTTTATTCCGTATTATGCGTGGGCGAATCGCGAGGATGGGCAAATGCAAGTGTGGATTGATCATAAATAATAGGAAACGGCTTTACTCGGATGGGATTGTCTGAGCGAGGCCGTTTTTGTGATTTTAGAAGTAGACAAAACACATAAGAATAGACTTATCATAGGGCTTGCGCGCAGGTCATTGGTTTTCGAAATGGAGGCACATCTTTACGAAAGTGATCCACATCAAGTCATCCGCATGCTCAGTGAAGTCGCGCTGATGACTACAAAACAGCCGGTGACAGCAATTGCCGAAGAATCAGGATACACGGACAGGGCTTATTTTTACCGACAATTCAAGAAATATACAGGTTACACCCCGAACGGCTTCCGCAAAAAAGAGAAAGTACAATAACAAAAAACGTGCCTCGGCTTACAAAGTGGGGCGCTATTTTTAATATAGGTGGAATTTGCTAAGTTCAAAACGCCGAGCTATAATTGACATAGTATTTGAAAAGCAATGCGCAACTACAGTTCAGGCAGTCTAGATTAATATAAAATATGAGAGTGAGTGAAGTATGATGGCAGAAACAAAGATAAAGCAAATTTTGGTGGCGTTTGACGGGTCAGAACAATCGAAGGACGCATTTCAAGAAGCGGTCAGGATTGCGAAATTCGAAAAAGCGAGCCTGACCTTCCTAACCGTAATAACGGAAATCATGCCAAACGACGATGAACTTTACTTACAGCTGGATGTGCGCCCAGAAATCGACGACATCTACCGAGCGCTGGCAGAAAAAAGATTAGAGACAATAACAGCTGACCTTGATAAAACGATTCCTTACAAAAATGAAGCAGTGCATGGCGACGCGAAACGAAGCATTGTAGAATATGCGAAAGAAAATCAAAGCGATCTAATCGTGATCGGCGCGACAGGAAGAGGGGCGCTTGAAAGAAGACTCATCGGCTCAACAACGGCTTATGTAGTCAATCATGCGCCGTGTAACGTGATGGTAGTTAAATAGAATTAAGCGAGGTGTGGTCACTGTACAAGTTACCATACCTCGCTTAATTTTATCATAATATCGAACTATTCCTAATTTTAAAACATCTTCTTGGATATTATTATTACATACTCAGCTGCTCATCTTGCAATCGTTTCATCCGAGTAGTCAAACGATAAAAACGCCGTCTATTTTGAGTTTCCAGAGCAAGATCAATCTCGTTTTGGATTCGTTCCATCCGTTGTTTCTGTGCGAGCATTGTCATGAAACAGTCGATGAACACATCCATAACGATTCTTTCATTTTCAAGCTCCTTGTATTGCTGGGACATTGCTTCAGATATTTTCTTGGCAGACATGACAATCACTCCTTCAAAGTATATTTTCTAAATTATTAATAGACAATACCACCTTAAAAGAAGGATGAAACATTTAATGGAAAAATATTTAGGATAGTGGGACTTGAATCGGATGGATTTATGTTTATCTTTTGTGATATTCATGGTTTGGTGATCTAACGCCAACGCTCTAATTTTTTCAAGAATTTTTTAGTATACATTTTATTGAGGAAAAACTTCCCGACTTTACTCATGTCAGACTTCTGAAATCCTTTTAAGCTTATTTCATAAAACTCATCAAATGTTGCGTCAGGGTTGGTCCAACTCCCCATTTCATAACACTTCAAACAATATTTCTCCGAGCGCGTTCCATCTTTTTCGGTACCAAATACTTCTGGTTTATCCATAGGCATGCCGCAACTTTGACACTGTGGTGTTTTCGCCATTATTCATCTCTCCGTTTCTGTATTATCAGTAGAACTGTACATGTCATTTTTGTTTGAATAATAGAAGTATAGCGCACTCTACCTCTAGAAACAATAGGCCAGTTGTAAATGTAGAAATATGAAAGTTTTGTAAGCGTTTTGTCACCTTAATGAAGGGAAAGCTAGCGCAAATTACTTTATGATAATTAGTGACAGAATATTTTAGAATGGTGGTTTTAGAAATTATGAATAGTAATAAATTAAACGAATGTGAACCAGGTAGAAGCAACTACAGTGGTACCAGTAGCAGAGCCGTTTTGGACGCTACCAGTCATCTTATTTAGCATTTGGCTTGCAGGATTCCTCCTTTTTCTTGGCTATAACATTTGGAAACACTATAGCTTTTTGCGAATGGTGAAAAGATGGACAACGCCAGTAACAGATGCCGCTATTTTAGCATTATTTGAACAAGAGAAACGCAATGTAGGGGTGGATTCAAAACATATTGGTATACGCATGTGTAAATTTGAAATTAGTCCGATGTTGATTGGTTTCCGAAAGCCAACGATTTTATTACCGGAAAAACCGATTGACGCAGAGGAAATGGCTCTCATTTTGCGACATGAACTGGTGCATTTTAAACGCAAAGATTTATGGGTGAACGCAGCACTTTTAGTTGCAACGGCGATTCACTGGTTCAATCCGTTTGTATATTTGATGGGGAAAGCGTTCCAGAATGACTGCGAAGAATCTTGTGATGAAACATTGCTAACAGGTGAAGACATGGAGAAACGAAGAACGTATGGTGAGGCAATTATTGGCCTGATTAGAAATAAAGATGTAAGACAAACAGCACTATCAACTAATTTTTATGGGGGCAAGAGAACATTGAAAAATAGACTAACATCAATCATGGATACAGGTAAGAAGAAAGCAGGCGTGGCGGTACTTTGTCTAGGAGCTACAGCAGCGGCAGTTGTACTATCAGGAAGCCTATTCTTGAACCAAGGTAGCGAAAAAGCGGAAGCCTCAGAAATTTCAGCGGCACGTGCTAAGCAAATCGCCTTAGCAGAAACAGGCGGCGGAACGATTGTGAAATACAGCTTGGATTACGAAAATGGCAAGAAAATGTATGATATCAAAATCGTGAACGGTAACACAGAGTACGAAATGGATATCAGCGCAACCGATTCAAAGATTTACAGTTTTGAGAAGAAAACGATAAAAGCGGCAACAACAAACGCTGCACTCAAAGTAACGCCAGCAAAAGAAATCACAATCGAAAAAGCTAAGCAAATCGCACTAGCAAAATCAGGTGGCGGAACCGTTACGAGCGCGAAAGTTGATTATGAAAATGGCAAGAAAGTCTTTGATATTAAGATTACAAACGGCAATGTGAAGCATGAAATGGACGTTAACGCAACCGATTCAAAAATTTACAGTTACGAAAAAGAGACAATTAGAACTGTAACTAATAACAATAACGCCACGACGAATAATAAGGCGCAAACAACAACGCCGAAAACAACGACACCACCAAAAACTAGCGCTACAACACCAAAAGCAACAGAAATTTCAGCTGCAAGAGCGCAACAAATTGCCCTTGGAAAAACGGGTGGCGGACGAGTTACGAAATCGTATGTCGATTATGAAAATGGGCGTAAAGTATACGATATTACAATTGTGAACGGCAACTATGAGTATGATTTGGAAATTGGCGCGACGAATTCAGTTGTGTATAGTTTTGATAAGGAAGTAATTCAGGGAGCAACGACACCGACAGCGCCTGTGAAACCAACAAAACCTACTACTAGTGGTAATGCAACTAACAATAACGGAACGTATCACAGCGATGATGACGATCGTTACGATGATGACGACAAATATGATACGGATCGCGACGATGACGATGATAGATACGACAACGATTAATATCGAAATCGGGTAATACCAATAAAACATCTAATTAATTCCTGCGAATGGGAAGTTAGGTGTTTTTTTGTCGTAGCAATATTCTATGAAATTTCCAATATTTGATTGCAGACTGCATGTACAATGGTTATAATTAGAGTAACTGTTGACATCAGCAGAATGACATGATGGTAAGGGAGCTGCATAATGAAGAAAATCGCAAAGCAACGTTTAGTAGGAGTTTATTTTTATTCAGTAATTGTTTGGTTGGTGTATGAGTTTATCTCGGATCAGGCTGGGGTGTATCGGACGGAGTATAACGGGGTTGGCTTCTCGGTACCTACAATCAGCACGTTCTTGCCGCATACTCTACTCATTGCCGCAATTATGTGGTTATTTTATATTTTTATAGTATTACCACTTATGGCTTCGATTCAGTGGTTTTTCCTGCGAATTGCGGATGAACAAAGACCGAGCTGGCGCGAAATATTAGAGGTATTCACGAAGCAGAACTACACACGCTATTTCGTGGCGAGCCTGCTTATCACGATTTTTACAGGTTTATGGACATTATTGTTTATTGTACCAGGAATCATAAAAACATTTAGTTATTCACAGACGTTTCGATTGATGCGCGATAATCCTGAACTTGGCGCTCTTGATGCGATAACGCTTAGTCGAGAACGCATGAACGGGGCCAAAGCGAAATTGTTTTCCATTCAGCTTAGCTTCGTCGTCTGGTTCATCATCCCGATTGTTTTGCTGATTACAGGTGTGACGACGGAAAATCAGGCATTGATGTTGATTACGAATATTATCTTTACGGTTATATTACTCTTTATCGGCCCGTATTTCCAGACGACGAGTGCCGTGTTTTATACGGAGCAGATTAGGGGCAAACACGACACGATAAAACTATAATTTGGAGGAATTTGAATGGTTGAAACGACTGATCAGTATATGGCGAATTTGGAAACGGAGGAGCAGCGAAAATGGACAATGATATTTGTCTCGTTCATGCGCGAGAATTATCCTGATTTTGAAGAGAAAATCTCCTATCAAATTCCGACATTCAAATTTGGAAAGCAGTACATCGCGTTTTCTAATGCAAAAACTCATTTTTCGGTACATACGTTGGATTTTGAGTTAGTTTTAGAGATGAAAAACCGGTTGCCTCATGCGAAATTCGGCAAAGGGTGCGTAAAAGTGAAGTTTGCGGATGAGGACGCGATTCCGGAGTTGTTTAAATTTTGCCGAGAAGTTGTCGTCAGGAATCCAATATGAATCAGGTGGGACGAGGGCTCGAATTAGAAGTGTAAGGGGTGATAAGAATGGCGAAGTATCCAACGATTCATGAGGCAGCGCTAAGTTTGAAAGGCGCAACACATGATTATAAAGCAGAGTGGGGCGCAGATCGCTTTTTTGTAGGTGAAAAAATATTTGCGATGCTTGGAACGAACAAAGAAGGCCGCAATATTTTAACCGTTAAAGTGGAGCCGAATCAAGGCGAAGTTTTGCGAGCAGAGAATCCCGCGATCGTCCCAGGATACCATATGAATAAGTCGCATTGGGTGTCGGTAGTGCTAGACGAAGAGAATAACGCGGAATTTCTTGCTAAACTATTAGCACATGGGTACGAACAAGTCTTACGAAAACTCCCGAAATACCGTCAAAAAGAGATAGAAGGCTAGAAAAAGAGGTTATCGCTGGCGATAACCTCTTTTTCACTATTTTTCCAAGTTAGCCAACTGCGCACGGTCGACATCTTTAAAATCAGGCAAGTATTCCGCAGCATCTTTTTTCATAATGACCGTCGCAACACTTTCGCGATTGGCGTGGATGCTATCCCAAAGATCATCGGGTACGAGTACAATACTGTCTGCATAAGCACGTGTGTCTCCAAACGTAATATTGCCGCCATATATGACAGGCACTTTCTTCCCGCCAACCGAAGTTTCCGACGCGGTATCCTTTGCCAGCAATAGCATTTTCCCGTTTGTGGCAGGTAGTTCCTTCAAGGCTTCTGTTTTATCTGAACTAATAATTTTCGTGAAAGCTTGCTGTTTTTGCATTTTTTTTGCATCAGATCTTTTTAAGAACACGGTTAAGGTATCGTCCTGCTTATCTTGTTTCGTCTCATAAATTTGGAATGAATCGACATTTTTCTTATTGCTATCAATCGCTTGTTGCACCTTCTCCTGATTTCCGAACAGAACAATCCCCTCCGCTTTATCAAAAATACAACCAGATAAGACCACCAAAAGTCCGCCTAGGATTGCGCTAATAAGTAATAATTTTTTCATGTTTTTTATCCAACTCCTAAAAAATATTGAGCCGATTTCTTAGCTCTTACAACCATATTATCCGATTTCAGGAGAGGCTACCCTCGATTCGTGTGACAGTTTATGTGACATTTCTTACGTTTTTGTTATGAAACGTGAAAGGTAAGTATGCAACATTCCTAGTAACCGAACAATCTAGGTGCATTATTTTAAAACGTTCGATAATTCATTGACTATTGCCAAGACAAACGGTACAATTAGTAGTGGAAAAAGCTTGCGAAACCGAGCTTAAAAGACCAATTAAATGAGGTGTTTAGATGTCTTCAGTTGTTGTTGTAGGAACACAGTGGGGCGATGAAGGAAAAGGGAAGATTACGGATTTTCTTTCCGAGAATGCGGAGGCTATCGCGCGTTACCAAGGCGGTAATAACGCAGGCCATACGATCAAATTTGATGGAGAAACGTACAAATTGCACTTAATTCCATCGGGTATTTTTTACAAAGAGAAGATTAGTGTTATCGGAAACGGGATGGTTGTTGATCCGAAAGCGCTTGTGACGGAACTGAATTACTTGCACGAAAAAGGCGTAACTACGGAGAATTTGCGTATTTCGAACCGAGCTCACGTTATTTTGCCGTATCATATTCGGATTGACGAAGCGGATGAAGTACGTAAAGGTGCTAACAAAATCGGTACAACGAAAAAAGGAATCGGCCCAGCGTACATGGATAAAGCCGCTCGTGTCGGTATTCGTATCGTGGACCTTTTGGATAAAGAGGCTTTTAAAGAGAAATTAGAGCATAACTTACAAGAGAAAAACCGTTTATTGGAGCGTTTCTATGAGTTAGAAGGCTTTAAAATAGAAGATATTTTAGAAGAGTATTACGAATATGGTCAGCAATTTAAGCAATATGTTTGCGATACATCGGTCGTGTTAAATGACGCGCTAGACGATGGTAAACGTGTTCTTTTTGAGGGTGCGCAAGGGGTTATGCTGGATATTGACCAAGGTACATATCCGTTTGTGACGTCGAGTAATCCGATTGCTGGTGGCGTTACAATTGGTAGCGGTGTTGGCCCATCTAAAATTAATCACGTTGTCGGTGTTGCAAAAGCTTATACGACACGTGTTGGTGATGGCCCGTTCCCGACGGAGCTTGATAATGAAATTGGCGATAATATTCGTGAAGTTGGTCGTGAATACGGAACAACGACTGGCCGTCCGCGCCGTGTTGGTTGGTTTGATAGTGTTGTTGTCCGCCACGCTCGCCGTGTGAGTGGGTTGACCGATCTTTCCTTGACGCTTTTGGACGTGTTGACAGGCATTAAGAAATTGCAAGTTTGCGTCGCGTACGAGTTGGATGGCAAGGTTATCGAAGAATTCCCAGCGAGTTTGAAAGAATTAGCTCGTTGTAAACCGGTATATGAAGAGCTTGACGGTTGGGAAGAGGACATTACGAATGTGAAGTCGCTCGATGATTTACCAGCGAATGCGCGTCATTACATGGAGCGTATCGCCCAATTGACCGGCGTTCAGGTTTCGATGTTCTCTGTAGGACCAGACCGTTCGCAGACACATGTTGTGAAGAGTGTATGGCGATTATAAAGCTGAAACGGCCCGTTCAGCTCCGAAAAAAACTGGAGCGGCCGCAGTAAAAAGCCGATCTTGCTTTTT
>NZ_JAASTT010000012.1 GCF_014322795.1 Paenilisteria portnoyi | reverse complement strand
ACATACAAAAAACTCCCTTATAAAGTAGATTTGGAATTTTTGTTTTTTCCATTGTCTACTCTATAGGGAGCATATCATTCCATCCTTATACGTGTTTTCCGATTTCTTTTTCACACCGTTCTTCTTTCCCTTATATACAGCCTTTATTCTCTCTTTTACCTTACTTAACAGACACTAAGATCCAACGAATTAGTTAACGGCTCAGAATCATATAGAAGAACTAAAATTACATGAATGGTAAGAAATCCTAGCACTATATAAAATTGTTTCCTCATTGTTCGGATATCCTAATTTCACTCCTCCATACCGGTCAAATTCCTGAATATACTCTACCTCTTTGACAACACCTGGATAGGTTATACTAAACTGGACAGAAAAAATAAGGTGTGTACAATAAAAGAAAAGCACACTGGAGGAATAGGGAATGACAAAAAGAGTAAAACGAACGTTCACACCCGAATTCAAGAAACAAATGGTGGCATTATATGAGTCAGGAAAGCCTCGTAAAGTCATTATTGAGGAATATGATTTAACGCCTTCGGTACTTGATAATTGGATACGTCAAAGTCGAGCAACTGGTTCTTTTAAGGCAAAAGATAATCTGACATCCGAACAAAAAGAACTGCGCAAACGAAATACACAATTAGAGATGGAAAATGATATTTTAAAGCAAGCGGCGCTGATATTCGGACGAAAATTCAAGTAATCCAACAAAATAAACACAAATATCCAATAGCAGCGATGTGCCGTATTTTAGGTGTCTCGAGGAGCAGCTATTATTATCAAGCAAGACCGAAAAAATCAGAGGTAGCGTTAGAAAAAGCAGTTGTCGAATAATTTGATAAAAGCCGTAAAAACTATAGGACACGAAAATTAAAAGTGGCGTTAGCCCTTCTGGGCTTTACTGTTTTCAAACGTAAACTTGCCATTATCATGCGCAAAATGACTAATACGTTCAACAAAAATTTTCATATCCGTAGAAACAGCTTGTGCAAAAACTGGAGAAGCTAATATAATTAAATCCGCCTTAGATTTAATTTGTCTTATAAGCTCTTGGATATACGAATGTGTTAATGCTTCTTCGTTTCTGGGGTTTCCCGAGTAAATAAAAATATTCATCCTCTACCCTCTCCGATATTGCCGTCTAATTAGTAAAATACACACAAAGGCGATGACAATAATTATATACGTTCTGATATCTGTAAAATAATTCATTTTTGCATGTGCACTATTTAATACTTGAGTAAAGAGATAAAACGGGTTGAAATCCACTAAATAATTAGCAATATTACTAGGTAGTGAATCAAATGGTATGAATGAACCTGATAGAAGTAGTAATCCAAAATAAATTGGCAAAATGACTACTTGATTTTGTTCTAAGTTATTACAAAATCCAGCAATAGCTACTCCGAATATAAAATAGAAAGTATACACCAATAAAAATGGTAAGATAATTCCTATTAGCTGGTTAGCTGAAAAAGATACATCAAATATAAAAATACTTTCTACTAATAAAAATATTTCTGCAACTAGAGCAAACAGTAAATTTGATATATACAGTGCTAAAAAATATTCTTTTTGAGTAACTTTCGAAAATTTCAACCGTTTGAATAGGCTTGTCATCTTAGCATTTACTATAACAATTGGAACATTTACAATCGTCACCACTAGGATGCAAACAATGGATAATCCTCCAATTAATTGATGTGCCACAGCTTCATACGTATGAGTATCTAGAGTCCCTTGCTGTTTTAGCAAGATTGCTACTAAAATAACTATCGGAAAAATGAATAAAAAAATGGGAATCATAGGTATTTTTATTGTCCTACGTGCATAAAGTAAACAAAAACCCCAAATATTAGTAATCATTGTATTTCCTCCTCATATGTAAAGTCTCTGTTCGTATTATCATAGAGAATTGATTTACCATCTTTTAAATAAAGAACTTTATCTGCGAATTTATTAATTTCTTCAATATAGTGACTTACTGAAATATATGTAACTTCATTTTCAGAAAAATATTCTTGAAGTAACTCATAGACCAAATTCCGCGATTCATAATCCAATCCTGTTGTAATTTCATCTGTAATCAATAACTTAGGCTGAGAAGAAATTGCTTTGATTACCTGCAGTTTTTGCCATTCTCCTCCAGAAAGCTTCATTAATCGTTTAGACATATCATCTACGTTTAAAAATGGCATAAATACCTGAAAATCATTTGTTCCATGCAAAATTGTTTCTAAATATAAATCTTCTTTTATTGAAAAATATTGATCTCTTTGCTGATTTTGAAAAATAATTTGAACATCTTGAGGTAAATAATCTAGCAAAATTTCTCCTTGACTGCTCTTTTCAAATCCCAAAATCAAGTTAAGTAAAGTAGTTTTGCCAGAACCATTTTTCCCAGTAATAAAAATTTTTTCTCCATCATTAATCTCAACACTAAGATGATTGATTACCTCTTTTTTACCGAATTTTTTTGATACATCTGATAATTTAATCATTCTATTCCTCCTAATAAACTTAGGTGCAAAAGTTAGAAATATATCATCTGACCTTTTTACCTAACACCAAACTAAATACATGATGATGATGGGCCACATGTTGAGCAAGTGTTACCACTACCGCTTGATGCAGCCGTTCATGGTAATTCCGTTGTTTGATCTAAATCAATAATCTCCAAGTTGGCTTCTGCTAATAGAGTTTCTAGCTCCATATCTTTTTCATTTATCATTTATCATTTCACTCACTCCCTTCTATATTCACGAATAGGTAGTGCATCATAATAATACTTAATACGCAAAAAAAAATTGAGAATCTTCAATAAATTAAAATAAGGCGAAATCCGAAGAAAGTAGCTTCATTCACTCTACTCAGTAGGAGAATCTATGTTACAACCCTACTACGGATTCCTCTCATAGAACAATTAAGTAGGCTCTCTATCTTATGTACCCGGGACTGCTAGCCATTCCATCCACTCTAATCCCATATTGCTACACCTACCAACCCGTCCTGCTTAAGTCTATATCTAACAAAATTTCCTCATACCCCACCATGGGTATCATCAATATAGATTAGAACTTTTGAAATCTTATTATGTATAGAAATGTTCAATCTCCTAAAAATCAGCTTGGAAATCAATCCACTGTATAATTTTTTTGAATTATTACTACATTTTTAATTATACTACGAAAACTTCTTCTTTATGTGTATAATTAATGAATTTTTTTATAAATAATGGAGAAATAGTGTCTAAATTACTCACGGCATTTTTTTACACACTCATACTAGCTTAAAAAAATCAAATTCAATCTTACTCAGCGCTACACCAAGATACGAAGATAGCCTATGACATCAAAAAAACTGCCAATCAGTACTTTAAATATTCCTAAGTTCATCATATCCATAAGAGCCTCCCTTCTCGCAGACTGAAATTATTATGCGTTAGTTGTCATCAAAAAAAGCCGCTCATAAGAACGACTTTTCCATATTAATATCCGTTATTTCTCTTTATCCGATTCCTTTTTCATACCTTTTTTCAAGCCTTCAGTCGCGTCCTTTGCATCCGACGCGGCTTCCTTCACTTTGCCCTTCGTTTTCTCCGCAAAGCCCTCTGTCTGCTTCTCTTTATCGCCTGTCAATTTCCCTGTCTTTTCTTTAACATCACCTTTTAATTGATCCTTCTTACCTTTATCGTCTACCATAATATTCATTCCTCCTTCAATTTCAAGCCAACGATCATGTTCACAAGCGCTGACTTGGCTATATTTATTTTTACCCTGCCAGCAATAGAGAAAACATGTCTGAAATATTACAAAAAAACGACACCTCAAAATCGGGCATCGTCTCTCCATTTAAAACAGGTCTGAAAATTCATCCTGCACTTTATTCCCATCGGCGACTTCCACCGAAAAGATCTCCGTCGCATTCACCGCTTCTTGCACCATCGCCTCAAAATCAATAAAACTCTCGTAACGCTCCACTTTATCTAATTTAGGACGCGTTTTCGGAGATGGCGGCGTGAAAATCGTGCAACAATCCTCGAACGGTTGCACCGAAATATCATACGTATCAATCGCCTGGGCAATCTCGATAATCTCATTTTTATCCATCGATACAACAGGACGAATAATCGGTGTTGTCGTCACGGCATTAATTGCAAGCATACTCTCCAATGTCTGACTCGCCACTTGGCCTAAACTCTCACCATTCACAATCGCCAAACCTTCCCGGCGCCTGCGCAGCTCATCCGTAATCCGCAACATCATCCTACGCGTTACCGTCATCGTGAAGCCTTCTGGAATCTGCTTTTTAATCATTTCTTGAATCGCGGTAAACGGCACGACATGCATCTGCACCTGTCCACTATACTGCGCTAATTTCCCAGCTAAATCAACAGCTTTCTGCTTCGCGCGCTCACTCGTATACGGCGGACTATGGAAATGCACCGCCTCAATCTCCACACCACGCTTCATCGCCAAAT
The DNA here is from genome assembly GCF_014322795.1 of Paenilisteria portnoyi. Lineage (GTDB taxonomy): Bacteria > Bacillota > Bacilli > Lactobacillales > Listeriaceae > Listeria_A > Listeria_A portnoyi. The sequence continues at coordinate 87,443 of NZ_JAASTT010000012.1, read as the reverse complement.
ACCCCGCCACAGGACTATCAATCCCGCCAGAAAGCATCAGCATCGCGCGACCAGAAGAACTCACCGGCAACCCCCCCGCGCCTTGAATCGTCTGACACGACAGGAAAATGCCTTCGCTGCGAACATCCACAAGTAGCTTCACATCCGGATTTTTCACATCGACATGCAAGTCATCGATATTCTGCAAAATAAACCCGCCAAGCTCGTGGTTAATCCCATTCGTATCCAGCTCAAACGAACGATCCGCACGACGCGCATTCACTTTAAAACTCCCGCCCGCTTGATGCATCGCGCGAACAAGCGACAATCCAGCTTGCTTCATCTCCTCCAAATCCTGAGGCACTCGAACCGCCGGACTAAACGACTGAATCCCGAAAATCGGACGCAAACGCTCTAAAATAACTTGATCATCTGCCCCATTCAATAGCAAATACATCCGATCACGCTCTCCAAACACTTTCACCTCTGGAAAATCCGCAATTGCACGCTTCACATTATGCGCTAACTTTTTAATAAACTGTTTCCGGTTCCGACCTTTTGTTGATAATTCGCCGTACCGAACGACTATACGATCATATTTCATCATTTCACCACTTCATTCAAATTTTTGATAATCTCTTGTATCGCTTCCATAAAACGTTCTGCCTCAGCCATCGTATTCTGGTAAGACAAGCTCACGCGAATCGCGCCCACAGCCTCTTCATCCGTCACCCGCATCGCCTTCAATGTACTGCTAGCAAGCTTGGCACGCGAAGAACACGCACTCGTCGTCGAAACATAAATCTCATATTTCTCCAAAGCATGCACCAAAATTTCCCCACGATGTCCAACGACTGAAAAACAACAAATATGCGGTGCCGCCTGGTTTTTATCCGTATGAATCGAAACCTCTGGAATATTCCCGAGCGCGTCCAGCAAGTAGTCACGAATCGCTTCTAAATTAGCAACATGCGCTTTCTGTTCTTCCAACCCAATCCGCAAAGCCTTCGCAAAAGCCACCACACCAGCCGTATTCTCCGTTCCGTTTCGCAGACCAAATTCCTGGCCACCACCGTCCAAAAGCGGCATCAACGAAACGTGTTTCTTCTTTATTAAAACACCAGTCCCATTCAAGCCATGTATCTTATGCCCTGAAATACTCACCAAGTCAACGCCCGCAACATCCAGTGTTACCTTCGTCAATCCTTGCACATAATCCACATGAAAAAACGTCTGCGGTCGCGCCTTCAACACATCCGCAATCGCCTGAATCGGTTGCACAGAGCCAACTTCATTATTCACGTGCATCACCGACACTAAAATTGTATCTTCACGCAGCGCACTTTTCAAATCCTCCACAGAAACAACACCCGCTGCATCGACCGGCAACCGTGTAATTTCAAACCCTTGTGCCTCTAAGCTATGCATTGTATTTTGCACCGAGGGATGTTCGATGGCCGTTGTAATCACATGCTGTCCGCGATTACGATAAAACCCCGCCACGCCCTTAATCGCCATATTATTACTTTCCGTCCCACCAGAAGTAAAAATAATTTCCTCAGGTAACGTTCCAAGCATTCCAGCAACAAGAAGCCGAGCCTGTTCGTGCAATTCACTAACTTTCGCACCGTAGCCATGAAGCGAAGACGGATTCGCAAAATAGTTCGTCGCTACTTTTGCATATGTCTCTACACAAGCATCCAGCGGCTTTGTCGTCGCACTATTATCAAAATAAATCATCCAAAAAGCCCCCATGAATTAATTCTCATTCATTATTCTATCACAGAATCGCCAAATGCGCGCGCCCCTTTCGAAAAAAATCCAGCCGTGAACAAAGAAAAACCGCCCCATCCTACTTACTCGGATAAGACGACATTTCCCACTTCATTATTCCTCTACTTCATCCACATTTATCTTCATTTCATACGCTTTCTCAATCTTTTTAAACGCGCTCGGCTCCACTTTTTCTAAAGCCGTTACCGCAAGTTCCAGCGCTTTCTTGTATTGATAATCATCATAAAAATGGTCTTCTGCCTGGCGCAAAGCGATTGCCAAATCCGGCGTCTGCAAACGATAACGGTTCGCATATTGAATCACGTGCTCCACTAAATGCGCATTCTCAATCATTTCATCCGCTTTTTCAGTCAGATGCTCTAAATCCTCTTGCGCTACTTGCCACTCGTGGTTCACCGATTTCATATTCAGCGGTTTCTCTTCCAATTTCTGCTCTAGCTTGGAAATCGACGCCTCCATGTGCTCACATAGTGCCAAATAGTCCTCTGGCTTACCAGGCAGACGCTCACGATCCAATCTACGGTTCAAATTCAGAATCGCCCGGCGCATTCTATCCGCATCCTCACGTGCCTCTAGCTCATCTTTTCGTAGCGAACGCAATTCTTCCGCAAACGCATCTTGCTCTAAGGAAATCGTCGACACAACAGCATTGATCTCCTTCAACGCATCCTCAGCCGCTGAGTACGCAATTTTGACCTCAGAAAGTCGTTCCGTAACAGTCGCTAATTGTTCTTTTTGACCCTCTAACTGGCTTGCAATTTTCAAATAGCTCGCTAAATCCTCTTCCGTCACATGATACGTTTGTTTCACTTCTTTGATTTGCTCTGCTAGGGCATCTGAAACGTCCAGTTGCTTCTCCAGTTTCGCTTCCACCACAATGCGATTTTCCTTCACAAAATGGCGCGCCTCCACCTCATGCTCCAATGTATCGTAAAATAGGTTGATTTCCGTGTGCAGTTCCGCCACACCACTTTCCGCGACTTCTAGTTCCCCTGCCACAATCTTACCTTTCAAATCCGTCACTCGGCTACTCATACGATCCAATTCCGCAGCCAATTGCAATTGCTCTAAATAATAGCCTTGTTGCGCCATTTCATCATAACCCGCTTGCAATTTGCTCATTTCATCCGGTAAAATAACGTCACTCTCACGCAACAAAACAGGAACCTTTTCCAATTTCGCGCCTAATTTCTCCAGGTCATGTTGGACATTCAACACCGTTTCCCGTGCCTCCAAATAATCCCCCTGATCCGTCAGCATATCAAACCGATTCAAATTCTCCGCAATCTGATCCAGCTCGCCTTCCACGCTATGTAACGCGTCACCAAGCTTATAGCCATTACTCAAAACCTCACGGCGCAACGTCGTGAATTTATCCTTCGCCAACCGAATATCTTGCGCATTGCGTTCTTCACTAGCAAGCAATTCCTTCAATCCTCGCAAAATTTGCTTCATTTGTGTATCGATTTCGTGAATCACCTGTTCGACCTGGTTTTCCATCTGCGTTGCTTGGCGGAATTGATAACGATCCGTATGTTGCTCCGCGCCAAGAATATACTCTTCCAAGTTAGGGAATAACTTCGTCGCAATATCATCCCACGAATCACGCCAAGATTCAAACAAATCCTCCGTCTGCCCAGTCAACCTCAACTTCTTCACCTTCGTGAGTTCATCAATCACTGGACGCTCCATCAATTCTATCTTCTGCTCCTCAAGCGCGTTAATTCGCTGATAATGCTTTTTCTTCATTATGTATCCAACCGCAAAAACAACGGCTACAATGACCACAAAGCCAACTAAATACCAAACAAACATGTCATTTCCTCCTAATATCCCATTATCTCTATTTTTTAAATCACTTCATTAAGTACAAATGCTAAATCCATGCTATACTAATTCATTATACACATACACTATTCTAACACGATTCCGCTGTATTTGCCTTATTTAAAATCAAAAATTATGAAAAAGTGGTGAAAAAAATGATCGAAATTCCAAAATTCACTGGAACAAAAGCAGAAAACTATCAACTATGCGTCAAACAAGTCGAGGCAATGATCGCTGGGGAACCTAATTTCCTAGCCAACATCAGCAATATCTCCGCCCTGTTAAACCAAGCGCTAACCGACATTAATTGGGTCGGCTTTTATTTATACGAAGAAGAGAGCAATCAACTTGTCCTTGGCCCGTTCCAAGGCTTGCCTGCATGTATCCGTATCCCACTTGGTCGTGGCGTATGCGGATCAGCTGCCTCCGAACAGAAAACCTATCTTGTTCAAAACGTCCACGACTTTCCTGGACACATCGCGTGTGATGCAGCATCCAATTCCGAAATTGTTATCCCAATTGTTCATAACGGGAAACTGCTTGGCGTTTTAGACGTCGACAGCCCTTCCCTAAACCGATTTGACGAAACAGACCAACATTACTTAGAACAAGTAGTCACTATTCTAAAAGCCTCCATACAATAATGTTTGACAAGAGTAGGTAAACTATACTATACTAGAAAGCGTGTAAAATGCAGCTTGAGTGATGATGAATATGACCGTTGTTTATCCCCGATTTTTTTCGTGGTGTATCCTGTAACCTGCTGCTGCAAGGGCGAAGATACATGAAGATAAACTGCACGTATTTGGTTGGTCACACTTGTTTGTTTTATGCTAAAACAAATTTAAAGGAGGAGTCAATCAATGGCTCGTTATACAGGTCCAAGCTGGAAGATTTCCCGTCGTTTGGGATTATCACTTTCAGGAACAGGTAAAGAATTAGAACGTCGTCCGTACGCTCCAGGGCAACACGGTCCGACACAACGCAAGAAAATCTCTGAGTACGGTTTACAACAAGCAGAGAAACAAAAATTACGTCACATGTACGGCTTAACTGAACGTCAATTCAAAAACACGTTCGTAAAAGCTGGCAAATTACAAGGTAAACACGGTGAGAACTTCATGATTTTACTAGAACAACGCCTTGACAACGTGGTATACCGCTTAGGTCTTGCGCGCACTCGTCGTGCAGCACGTCAATTAGTAAACCACGGTCACATTTTAGTAGATTCAAAACGCGTAGACATCCCTTCTTACCAAGTATCACCTGGTCAAGTAATCAGTGTTCGCGAAAAATCTCTTAAATTATCAGCAATCGCTGAAAGCTTAGACGTTGCGGCATTCGTGCCTGAATACCTAACTTTCGATGCTGAAAAACTGACAGGTACATTAAGCCGCCTGCCAGAACGTTCAGAACTACATGCTGAAATCAACGAAGCATTTATCGTAGAGTTTTATTCACGGTAATCATTCAAACCCCTCTGATACCAACTGTATCAGAGGGGTTTTTATCACCAAAAAAGCCCTGACATAGATATGCCAGAGCTTCTTTTCATACGTATTTTCTCATCGTAATATCTACCACTTCAAAGCCCATCTTTTTATACACGTGAACCGCCCGCTTATTATGCGCAAAGGCATGCAGTGATATCTCCGTAATTCCTCGTTTTTTTGCATTTTCCTCAAGTAAAACTAGCAAATCACTTCCGAGACCTTTATTTTGAAACGCTTCGAAAATCAGAATATCATAGATAAAATACGTTTTCCCTTCTTGAAAAACCCACAACGTCCCAACAAAATCCTTCCCCTGCATTACCTCCCAAAGAAAATGATCCTTTGTCGCAACGCCATCAGGAAGCAGTTCCATCGTTGTCATTCTTGCCTTAAACAACGCCTCATCGCGTGGCCAAATTCCTGCATCCGCTTGATCTTTTGCATAACCAACACTAAGTGATTCCGCAAAATCAGAAAAATGTTCTTTCGGCATTGCTATTAAGCGTAACTCCTCAGACATAGCGCACCAAGAAATATTTTTTCTTACCGCGACGAACAATGGTAAAACGATCTTCCACACGATCCGCTTTTGTCACGACTTTCTCCAGATCTTGCACACGCTCGCCATTGATATAAATCGCGCCATTCCCAATATCCTCGCGTGATTGGCGTTTCGACGGCTCAATACCAAGATCGACAAGCCAGTCTACAAGCAACTTCTCTTCTTGCCCTGCCTCGAATGTTGGAACATCTTTAAATCCTTGCTCAATCTCATCGGCCGTCAGCACTTTCACATCGCCACTAAATAAAGCTTCCGAAATCTTAATCGCCTGATCTAATGCCTCTTGTCCATGAATGAAACGCGTCATCTCAGCCGCTAAAGAACGCTGTGCCGCACGACGATGTGGTTCCAATTTGACCGCTGCTTCCAGATCACTGATTTCACCTTGATCTAAGAACGTGAAGTATTTCAAGTATTTCACAACATCGCGATCATCCGTGTTAATCCAGAACTGGTAAAACTCGTACGGCGTCGTCTTCTCCGGATTCAACCAAATCGCGCCACCTTCCGTTTTACCAAATTTCGTACCATCTGCTTTTGTTAGCAACGGAATGGTTAAACCAAACGCTTTTGAGCCCTCACCTTGTTTTTTACGAATCAAATCAAGCCCCGCCGTGATATTTCCCCACTGATCACTACCGCCAATCTGCAACCGGCAATTATGATTTTCATACAACTCATTGTAATCCATCGCTTGCAAAATTTGGTATGAAAACTCCGTGAATGAAATCCCCACTTCTAGACGATTCGCCACGATATCCTTCGCTAGCATCGTGTTGACATTGAAGTTTTTACCAAAATCACGCAGGAAATCAAGCACCGTCAAATCCTTCGTCCAATCGTAGTTATTCACCATAATGGCACCATGATCACCCGCAAAATCAAAAATCGTTTCTAGCTGACCACGCAGGCTTTCCACGTTTTTATTCACTTGTTCAATCGATTGTAATTGACGCTCTTCCTTTTTACCACTCGGATCGCCAATCGATCCTGTCGCGCCACCAACTAAAATAATTGGACGATGCCCTTTATTTTGAAAACGACGCAAAATCATAAATGGAATCAAATGCCCAATATGCATCGAATCTCCCGTCGGATCGATACCACAGTATAAAGAAATCGATTCCTTCTCGGTTAATTCACGAAGTCCTGCTTCATCGGTTTGTTGATATATCGCGCCACGCCATTCTAATTCATCAATAATATTCATTTCATTCTCTCCTTTTCGTTTATAAAATTTCTCGCAAAACAAAAAAATCCCTTCCGTCTATTGACGAAGGGACGCAAAATATACGTGGTACCACCCAACTTAGGAAAAAATCTTCCTCGCTTCATTAAGATAACGGCAAAAACCGTTTGCAAATGCAAATGTGCTCCAGGATGTAATTCGTCCGCCTTATTTGTACTGGTTTGCAGCGACCACCAGCTCTCTATTCCACAGGGATAAGCGACTACTTCGTCCGTTCATAGCTTTTCGATATGATATTGTACTTCTATTTTTAACATAGCCTAAAACAGATGTCAAGAAACAATATTAAAAAAGCCGAGCAAATCTATTTCTATACTGCCCGACTCTCCTTAAAATTACCGCGTTGTTCCGCGCATTTTTTCGCTATGTGGTAAGATGACTGTTTTTTCTTCTACTTCTTCGTTTGCCATTAATTTTGTTAACAAACGCATCGCTACTGCACCGATATCGTAAAGTGGTTGAACCACCGTTGACAATTGCGGACGTGCCATCAATGTCAATTTCGTATTATTAGAAGTCACGATTTCAAGCTCTTCTGGCACTTTCACACCAGCATCAAGCGCGGCATTCAAGACACCCATCGCAAGCTCGTCATCCGCCACATAAATCGCATCAGGCGTTGCTTTCAAACTGCTTAACTGCGCCCAAGCTTTGACACCAGCTTCATAATTATAAGCCGCTTCCAACACGTAGTCTTCGTTAAATTTAATCTTGGCTTCTTTAAGCGCCTCACGGTATCCGCCTAATTTCAGCTCACTGTTTACCGGCTCATCTAACGAACCACTGATGAATGCCACTTTTTTATGTCCGTTCTTCGTGAAGCGTGATACAGCCTCATAGCTTGCTTGTTTATAATCGATGTTTACCGATGCAATCTTGTTTGCAGCATCTACAGAACCCGCCAAAACAACTGGCGCCGGCGAACGATCAAATTCTTCTTGTAACTGCTCAGAAATGCGCTCACCCATGTAGATAATACCATCGACTTGCTTACCAAGTAGCGTATTCAAAACTTGCAATTCCTTATCTTCATTCTCATCTGAATTACTCAAAATAATATTATACTTATACATTGTTGCGATATCTTCAATCCCACGCGCCAATTCTGCATAAAATACATTCGAAATATCAGGAATCATCACACCAACCGTTGTTGTCTTCTTACTAGCCAACCCTCTAGCCACCGCATTTGGACGATATCCCAACTGTTTAATAACATCTAACACTTTCTTTCTAGTCACCGGTTTTACATTCGGATTCCCATTGACAACACGAGAAACTGTCGCCATCGAAACATTTGCCTCACGCGCTACATCATAAATTGTTATATTCATTCATTTCACTCTCCAGATTCATTTATTTTAACAGTTAGCCATATGTAACCATTGTAAACGTACACAATCGTGCCTACACTTAATAATACGATAGTTTTTTTCGTTATGCAATTGTTTTCACTTATTATTTACATTACTAAAAATTCAGAAGAAAGCGTTTCCTTTGATTATTTAACCAAAAAAAGCGAAGAATCCCCTTGCAAAGCCAATGTATTCCCTTACAAAAAATATATACTCTCCTACTATCATCCAGTTTCCAAACGTAAAAAAGTGGTTAGGAAATCATTTCCTAACCACTCTCTGCATATGCTTAACTGAAAATCCGACTCCCCACCAAACCTCAGCGTGGCGACAAATGATTAGTTTCTAGGCAAAAGCGAGTACCAGCGCGGAACGTACTAAAGTATGTGAGCACTGGAACAGAGCTTTTAACGACGAAAATGATCGTTTGTCGCCACGCTGACGACCTATTGGATGTTGGATGGGACTAACTTCGATTTCAGAATCTCTTCCCAGAAAGCATCGAACTCTTTCAGATCCATTTGTTGCGCAGAATCAGACAAAGCTACTGCTGGATCTGGATGCACTTCAGCCATAACGCCGTCTGCGCCAATCGCGAGTGCTGCTTTTGCACATGGAAGTAGTAAATCTTTGCGCCCTGTAGAATGCGTCACATCAACCATAACTGGTAAATGCGTTTCTTGTTTCAAAATTGGAACAGCAGAAATATCTAATGTATTCCGTGTTGCTTTTTCATACGTGCGGATACCGCGTTCACAAAGAATAATTTGATCGTTACCTTGCGCCATGATGTACTCCGCCGCACCAACAAACTCTTCAATCGTCGCAGATAAACCACGTTTTAGAAGGATTGGCTTATCTACTTGTCCAACCGCTTTTAAAAGTTCGAAGTTCTGCATGTTACGTGCACCGATTTGGATTACATCGATATGATCGAGCGCCACTTCAATATCGCGAGGTGTCACGATTTCGCTAATAACGCCAAGACCGAACTCGTCGGCTACACGTTTCAGAATTTGTAGACCTTCGACGCCAAGACCTTGGAAATCATACGGGCTAGTACGTGGTTTAAAAGCGCCACCGCGAAGTAATTTCAGACCTTTATCACGAACAGCGCCAGCAACAGTAGCTACTTGATCATAGGATTCCACAGAACACGGACCAAATACAAATGTTGGTACACCGTTTCCGATTGGCACGCCATTTACATTCACAATAGTGTCTTCTTTTTTATTTTTACGGGAAACGAGTAAAGCCTTCGAGTTGTCATCTTCTTGTAACTCCAACCCAGCTTTAAAAATTTCTTTAAATAATTTCTCAATCGTGCTATCTTCAAAAGGGCCTTCATTCGCATCTGTAATCGCGTTTAACATTTGACGTTCGCGAACTGGATCAAAACGAATAACACCTTGCATCCCCTTAATTTTTCCGATTTCTTGTACTAAATTCGCCCGTTTATTAATAGCCTCTAAAACCTCGATGTTTAAGCTATCAACTTGTGCTCGTAATTCTTCTAAATTTGGATTTCCCATGATTTTGCCACCTCTCCAATTTCCCTGTATATAGTTGTACAGTATATTGTATCATTATAGATGAAAATGATTCATTTGTCACCATGCCGCTTTTTCACTTAAGCGCTTTTAAGTGTTAAAGCGAATAGTATAGCTTAATCCTAACATTTCACCGAGACAATTGCAAGCTAATTTTCCATAAGTCTAGGGCTAATAATAAAAAAGGTTATAAACAAAGTGTTCTCACACCTCATTTATAACCCCTAATTTATTTTTTCAATTCTTTTTTCGCGTCATCAACAATTTTCTCTGTTTTATCTTTCGCTGTTTTCGAAGCATCTTTCACTTCTTCTTTTGATTTGTCAGCCGCATGCTTCACGTCATCGCCCGCTTCTTTTGCTTCGGATTTGAACGTTTCGCCTGCTTTTTGTGCCGCTTGTTTAGTTGCTTCAAGGCCTGCAGAAGCTGTTTCTTTTACAGTTTTTGTCTGTTTAGAAACTGTTTCATACAGTTGACCTGACTTATCTTTTACCACACCAACAAAACCTGATGCAGAATCCACAAGAGCATCTTTTTTATCTTTGGCTACATTACCAATTTCGATGCCTTTTTCGTAAGCAACGTCTTTCCATTGTGATCCTTTTTCTTTCATCACATCTACGTGCTCGTTTAAGTCACCGCGTAGTTCTTTACCTGATTTTGGAGCTAAAAGTAGTGCCGTTACTGAACCTACGATACCTCCGATTAAACCTCCGATTAGAAAATCTTTTACGTTAATTCCATCTTTTCCAGACATATATTTTCCCTCCAACTTCATTTTATAAAGTGATTGTTTCTTCTTTCGCTTCCGCCGCAGCTTGTTTAGCAGCTTTACTCGCTTTCATCTTATCACGGAATGATAAAATAGAGTTACTAAATGATACGGCTTGTACGATTTTCGTCTCATTTGTATGGACTTTATTCGTCGCAAGCGTTGCTAATTCACGAACAGACTGACTTAGTCCAAGAAGCGATACGCCGATGTCTCCAACAGCGTCGAATACCGGATCTACTTTTGCAACTTTGCCGTTGATATCTTCGAGAAGATCGTTTGTCTTGCTCATTAATTTCTCGGCCTGATCCGTAATTCCTTTGACTTCACCTGTCATTTCTTCAAGTGATTTAGCTACTTCATCCATTGTTTTTGAAGTTGATTTGAGCGTCATGCCCAGATAAACCGCAATGACAAGTAGCGCGATTGCAGCAACTAGAGCCGCAATGTATAAAATTATTTCCACCTTCTCTACACCTCCACATATATCTGACACTTTACCCCTAATGCGTCTATGTAAAACGACCATTTTTAAAGAACGGGCTGTCTTCATTTTAGCAATATTATGCGAAAAAGGAAAGCGAAAAAGCGTAGCAGTCGACAGATAAATTCTTTTTGGAAGCATATTTGGCCGATTTGGAGTAAACTAAAGGGGTGCCGCGAAACGGCTGAAAAAATGAAATGGAGTGATTTTCTTGAAAGATCCGCGTATTGAAAAACTAGCCTATAACTTAATCAACTATTCTGTAAGCCTACAACCAGGCGAAAAAGTACTTATCGAAAACTTCGGCGTACAAAAGGAATTGGTCACATCGCTTGTAGCTGAGGCCTATAAAGCTGGTGGTTTTCCGTTCGTATCCTTGAAAGAACCGCAAATTGACCGGGAAATGATGCTGGGCGCGAATTCAGAACAATATGCGAAAATTGCTGAATTTGAGGGTAATGTTATGAAAGAAATGGATGCGTATATCGGCTTGCGTGCAGGTAACAACATCAACGAATTATCAGATGTCCCTGCCGAAAAACTAAAAATCAATGGCGAAACAGTCGGAAAAATGCATACGAGTATCCGCGTAAAACAAACGAAATGGGTCGTTTTGCGTTATCCAAGCGCTTCCATGGCTCAATTGTCTGGAATGAGCACGGTTGGCTTCGAAGACTTCTATTTCCAAGTCTGCACACTTGACTATAGTAAAATGGGCGAGGCAATGGAAAGCCTCGTAACGCTGATGAATCAAACCGATCGCGTTCGTCTTGTCGGAGAAGGCACAGACCTGCGTTTTTCGATCAAAGACATTCCCGCAATCAAATGCGCCGGCCAATTAAATATTCCTGATGGCGAGGTTTATACGGCTCCTGTGCGCGATTCTATCAATGGCACCATCACATACAACACGCCGTCTCCTTATCAAGGCTTCGTTTTTGAAAATGTTTCCTTTACTTTTGAAAATGGAAAAATCGTGAAGGCTACTGCAAATGACACCGAACGTATAAATAAAATCTTGGATACAGATGAAGGTGCGCGCTTTATTGGTGAATTCGCGATTGGTGTTAACCCATTCATCCATGAGCCAATGCAAGATATCCTATTTGACGAGAAAATCGAGGGTAGTTTCCATTTCACTCCTGGTCAATGTTACGACGAAGCACCCAACGGCAATAATTCAGCCATTCACTGGGATCTCGTGAATATTCAACGTCCAGAATACGGCGGCGGCGAAATTTACTTTGATGACGTGCTCATTCGCAAAGACGGCCGATTCGTCATTCCAGAACTTGAAAAATTAAACCCAGAAAACTTAATTTAACCACCAAAAAGGAATCCCGTTTTCAGCATTGGGATTCCTTTTTTTATGCATAGAAAAAAGAACTGCAAACTAGGAAAAATCCTGATTTACAGCTCTCATTTAGTCTATTAATTTACTGCTCGCTTTTCTTCCATTAATTCCACACCTGCGTCAAGAACACCTTCATATGCTGCTTGGAACTTTTGAACATCTCCAGCTCCCATAAAGAGGATAACTGCATTCGGATATGCTAGTAAACTTTCTGTGTGTTGTTCTTGAATCACGTGATTTCCTTTGGTTTTCGCTGCTAAATCTTGAATCGTTAGCGTGCCACGATTTTCGCGGGCAGAACCGAAAATATCACATAAATACACTTCGTCGGCTAAGTTCAAGCTATCCGCAAAACCTTGTAAAAAGGCTTGTGTTCGCGTAAATGTATGTGGTTGGAATACCGCAACAACTTGGCGATCAGGATATTTCTGTCTTGCCGCATTAACAGTTGCTCGTATTTCAGAAGGATGGTGCGCATAATCGTCGACCAACACCTGATCCTTTTTCTCCGTAATACTAAAACGACGCTTCACACCTTCAAATGTCTGCAATTCTTTAGCTACATCCGCCGCTGGAATTTTCTCGTATGCGCTGACCGCAATGACACTCAGTGCATTAAGTACGTTATGATCGCCATATGTTGGAATGACAAAATTGCCATATAATTCACCGTTATGATACACGTCGAACGTCGAACCAGTCGTCTCTTTAATAATATTTTTAGCTTGGAACTCGTTACCGTCTTCAAAACCGAAGTAAACAATCGGGACATCCAACTCTAAACGACGTAATTGCTTATCATCACCCAAGGCAAAAACAGCCTTTTTCACTTGTTTTCCGAATGATTCGAACGCACTGAAAACGTCATCCTCGCTCTTGAAATAGTCGGGATGATCCCAATCAATGTTCGTCATAATAGCATATGTTGGGGAATACGCTAGGAAATGACGTTGATATTCACACGCCTCTAACGCAAAATATTTAGCATCAGGGTTACCTTTTCCGGTTCCATCGCCAATCAAATAAGACGTTGGGCGCAACTCTTCCAAGACATGAGAAAGGAGACCAGTCGTCGATGTCTTACCGTGCGAACCAGTAACAGCAATACTCGTATAACCATCAATTAATTGTCCTAAAAATTTGTGATAACGAATAACTGGTAAATCCATGTCCATCGCTTTCTTAATCTCTGGATGATCATCCTTAAAAGCGTTACCAGCAATGATCGTTAAGCCTTCATGAATATTATCCTCGGAAAACGGTAAAATTTCAATACCATTGTCTTCTAGTGCTTTTTGTGTAAAGAAGTACTTCTCAACATCGCTTCCTTGCACACGGAAACCTTTATCAAACATAATTTGAGCCAGTGCACTCATACCTGACCCTTTAATCCCAACAAAATGATACGTCGTCATTAATTGAACCCCCAGAATTTTAATCTTTGAAGAGGTAGCCTAAAAAATAGTGTGTTGCCGATCTAAAAAAGCAGTTTCATTATTTTTATTATTTCTAGACATCTTCTCGTATTACAAATTTAAACGTGTGTTTGCTGTTCATCTACGCTGTAACTGAAAAATCTCACTAGGTAATTATAGCACTTTCTCGCCCATTAAGAAATCCTTGTAGGAAATTTATATCCAAGGACTTATGTTTTGACGCTTTTATACGCAACAAAGTAGCTTTTTATACGCTAATAGAACTACTGATGTATTAATTATCACGTATCTTTTCTAATTGTTCTCTGGTAATAATAACATCCCGAGGCTTAGATCCATTCGTTTCTGAAACTATGCTATGCTTTTCTAGCGCCTCCATCAATCTTGCGGCACGATTATAACCGATTCGGAAATGACGTTGCAAAAGCGATGTAGAAGCACCATTTTGTGCCAGTACAAAATCGCACGCTTCATCAAACAGATCGTCCTCTTCCTCTTTCGCAATTTCACGTTCTAAAAGTTCCTCTTGTTTAAACAGATAGTTCGGCTCTGCCTGATTGCGCACATGAGCAATGACAGCATCAATTTCTTGATCACCAACATAGGTTCCTTGCAGGCGAACAGGTTTGGAAGATCCGCTTGGCAAGAACAGCATGTCCCCTTTTCCAAGTAACTTCTCGGCCCCACCCGTGTCAATAATCGTTCTGGAGTCGATTTGCGAGGATACAGAGAACGAAACACGCGTCGGGATATTTGCCTTGATGAGCCCCGTAATAACGTCTACAGAAGGCCTCTGCGTCGCGACAATCATATGAATCCCGCAAGCTCTGGCTTTTTGCGCAATGCGGCTAATCGCTTCCTCTACATCATTTGGCGCAACCATCATCAAATCAGCTAATTCATCGATAATAATCAGGATATACGGTAATTTTTCGCCGGAATGTTCTGGGTGGGAAGAATATTCGTTAAATTTCTCCATATTCCGAACACCTGCATGCGAAAATAACTGATACCTGCGTTCCATCTCTTCTACCGCCCATTTTAGCGCGGCCGTTGCTGCTTTGGCGTCGGTAATAACAGGACTGACCAGATGTGGAATACGATTATACGGTGCAAGTTCAACCATTTTCGGATCGATAAGCAACAATTTCAGCTCATCCGGCGTAGCTTTATAGAGCAGACTAATAAGCAGCGAATTAATGCACACACTCTTACCAGAACCAGTTGCTCCAGCGATTAATCCATGCGGCATCGTTTGCAAATCCGTCACAATCGGCATACCAGAAATATCGAGTCCAAGCGCCGCTGTTAACGGAGACCTACTCGTTTGGAATGCCTGACTATTCATAATTTCCGAAAGCATCACAGGTCGGCTCGTTTCATTCGGAATTTCAATGCCAATCGTGCTTTTACCTGGGATTGGCGCCTCGATTCGAATGTCTTTTGCAGCAAGACTAAGCTTGATGTCATCCGTCAAATTCGTGATTTTGCTAACCTTTACGCCTTTTTCCGGCTGTACTTCAAAGCGCGTCACCGCTGGGCCCTGCGTCACATTAACAACCTTGGCAGATACATTAAAGTTCTCAAGCGTCTCATTCAAAAGTTCTTCTTGAAACGCCAACCACTCTTCATCCTCATTTTCAAAGACAGGTGGTTTTAGCAAATCTAGGGATGGGAAATAATAGCCACTTGCGTCTTCTCTCAGATGTTGTTCTGTGGGGAAAACAGAGGCTATTTCTGGTTCTTTTACTGCCACTATCGCCGGTTCTTCCACAACTTCTTTTTTCTGCTCAACATGTTGCTTATCTTGATTCACCATCATCACATTAAAAGGGATTCGTGTTTTCGGAGGCGTACGTTCTGGTTCTTCCACCTTTTCAGACTTCGGTGCCTCGTGAATGAGTTCAATACGTTGCGGCATAGTAGAAACTTCCTCTTGTTGCAAACTTTCCTCTTCCTCCACAACAGGCGAAACCATCGCTACTACCTCTGGAATAATAGGTTCTTCTTCGACCTCCAAATCCGCTACAAACTCAGATTCAGTCTCTTCCTGTACCGATTCAGCAACCGCTACTAGGCCGTCTATTTCATCATAAACAACATCACTCGTTTCTAGTTCTTTTGTGATATCAAACTCAAAACGACTTGGTCTTTTTTGGAAAGCAAAGACTGGAGAAGGGACATCTGTCGGTCTGAACGGTCGTTTCTTCTCAAATTTTGGCGCCTCGGTGTTTGGCGAATGGACTCTTGGTGTCTGGCGCGGTATCGGTACTTTATGTAACGCTTGTTTTACTTCTGTTTGTTTTTGTCCATCAGGAATGAGCGGAAAACGGAACTCCCCTTTTGGATATTGATACATCACGTTAGCGTGGATTTCGCGCTTTTGTTTCGTTGATTGTGTATTTCCACGTGGCACATTTATCGGTTTCTTTACTTCAATTGCAGTTGCTAATTGGACTGGCGGCGCTGTTTCTGCCTCTTTTTTCGGCTTAGCCACCTCTACTTCTTCATACTCCGCATCTCGATCAGCGAAGAAAAATTCTTTGAACCATCCCATTACTTATCACTACCTATTATATTTTTTAACTGTTTCTTAAACTGATTTTAACAGAGAAATTTAGATAAAGCTATCACGAAAGTGCAAAACAAAAGATATTAGATTGAAAAACGGTGAAAAACGGCTTTATATAAGCATTAACGTGCGTATAACTTAAACTTATATTCTGTTTCATTTCAAAATAAAGAACAATTAAACCGATCATTGTATACGATTAACAGCGAAAATAAAACAGCTTTCCGTTAAAAAAGCTGTTTTATTCAACATTTAGAAGGAAACTGGAAATGCAGCGCCAACCTCATAATCAGCGTCCAGAACCATAATTCCTTTTTCTTCCGGAGCGTTCGGTATCGCGAGCTCGCACGCCGCACAGATCATACCGAACGAGTCTTCCCCACGAAGGTTCGATGGTTTAATAATCAAACCACTTGGCATCACCGCACCAATTTTTGCAACGACTACTTTTTGTCCTGCATCAACATTCGGCGCACCACATACGATTTGCACTGTTTTATCTCCCAAATCGACTTGGCATACATTTAATTTGTCCGCATTTGGGTGTTTTTCCTTCGACGCCACATAACCAACGACGAATTTAGGCGAAAGGTCCGCTTCAATCACAAAGTCAAAACCATTATCCGCTAACTCCTTGTTGATAAACGCTACATCTTCAAGCGTTAATGAAACCTTACCATTCGCATCAAACGTGCGCTTTTTCGATACTTCGAAAATATTAATCGCAACCGTTTCGCCAGTTTCCACATCAAAAATACGCGTGACATTTCCTTTTGATTCAAAATCTGTTTTCTCTACATCATTGAGGTGGACTAAAAGCGTGTCCCCTACTCCTTTTTCGTTATAAAATGCATTTACAATCACGTTAACTACTCCTTTGGTCTGTTTTTGGCCATAATAAAGATCGGTTCTAGTTTACCATCATTATACACGAGAGGTAAAGAGGTAATTGGCGCAAGGCCGTCCGCAAAAAACTGCATCGTCATGTGCGCCAACACGTCATAGCCCGTATTATTTCTAATATCCGCAATAATTAACACATCCTGATGCGGCACAGCAAGCACCATCTCACCCTCGATACGCGCGCGCATTTCCTCTAAAAATGGCTCATTCAAAATCCGACTTGCATCATACCCATCATTCGTTCGCACGAAATAATAATCATTACCGCTCACGGAATCTTTTTTCGTTGGCGTCACCCGCGCACGCAGGTTTGCAAACGCAGCAATCCTGACATCGTCTATCGTCACATCCGTGTTTTCCAAACTTTCTTCCTCGATAAAGCGATACGAAGCGCCAACATCCACCACGTAAAAAATCGCCGTCTCCGCCGTGTGTTGCTCTGTCAAAAGCACCTTCCCATCTTTTGTTTTCTGAGGGAACGATGTCGCCCGAATAACCGGATAAACATACGGCAAACTCGTCTGAATATCCATCTTGTGTTGCGATGCTTTTAGACCTTCTTCGACATAATACACGATTTTCTCAACCGCCACGTCCGCCTGTTCTTCCCAATTCGCAATAATTTGTGGTATAGACAGCGTAATCGAATTGCCCGCTTCCGTCACTTTTAGCGTATCCTTCTCCCGGTCATAACGAAACGTCCGATCCGCGCCAGCAAGCTCTTTTTCAAGCCTTTCCTTCATCTTCATCGTTGTCATTTTCATCGCGTTGCCCTCCCCTCTCCCTTATAAGGCATCAATAAAATCCGTAATTTCTTCTTTCGTTTTGCGATCCTTGCTGACAAAACGGCCAATTTCCTCGCCATCTTCAAACGCCAAGAAACTCGGAATACCAAAAATCGCCAACTCGGCGCAAAGGTCGATAAACTGGTCGCGATCCACATGCAAAAATGTAAAATCATCGTGTTCCGCCTCAATTTCAGGCATCACCGGCTCGATAAATTTACAATCCCCACACCAATCCGCACTAAACATAAAAATCGTTTTACCATTATTTTTTAATTCATTAAATTCTTCTACTGTTTCCAAATGTTTCATCACGCACTCGACTCCTTCTTATTCCTACTCACCTAATCCTAAAGCCCCCGCGAAAATTAGTAAAGAATTACGCTCATAAAAGTTGCTACCTGCCGCATTTTCTTCTATCATAACAAGAAAGGAGGCGTTTTTGATGGACTATCATATTTATTTAGCAGGTGAAATTCATTCGGATTGGCGCGATCAATTGCGAGCTCATTTAAAAGAAAAACCAGGAATTCACTTCCACTTTTCTGGACCGCAAGAAAATCACGATTTATCCGACGCAATCGGCGAACAAATTCTAGGAGAACAGCCGAACGCCATTTACAAAGATTTACAAGCCTCAAAAATCAACAACTTACGCACCGAACTACATTTGAAAAAAGCGGATTTAGTGATTGCCTTATTTGGCGAGAAGTTCAAACAATGGAACACCGCCACAGATGCAGCAACAGCCATCACGCTCGGCAAACCAACCATTATCATCCGACCAGAATCGCTACACCATCCGTTAAAAGAGCTCTCCGAGAAAGCAAATGTCACCGTAGATACGATTGAACAAGCCGCACAAATTATTGATTATATTTTTGCCTAGTTTTTTCATGAAAAAGCACCTCATTAACGGAGGTGCTTTTTCGCATTTACTTGATCTTTCCAATACCACATAAAGCCGAATCCCAGAACAAGCACGCCACCGATAAGCGTTGTCAGGATCCACCCGAGCTCTGTTTCTTTCAAATAAGGAATACGCAAGAAGTACCCTACCAAGAAAACAAGCGCCGAGAAGAACATGATGCTACCCGTCAAAATGACAGGATGCCGCCATATCTTTTTAAGCATTGTCACGAATCGTTTCCCACGTTGTTTTATCAAGCGTACGAACAATCGTTGTAATCATTTCTTTTGCCGCTGCATAATCATCCACGTGCAAAATCGAGTTAGAAGAATGGATGTAACGCGCTGGAACACCGATAACCGCGCTCGGAATCCCGCTATTAGACGTGTGCACTTTCCCAGCATCCGTCCCACCTGGCGAAATGAAATATTGGTAGGGGATTTTGTTGGACTCCGCCGTATCCAGTAAGAATTCACGCATACCGCGATGCATAATCATCGTCCGATCAAAAACTCGCATTAAGAAACCTTGCCCAATTTGCCCAAACTGCGTCTTATCACCTGTCGTATCATTCGCCGGACTCGCATCAAGCGCAAAGAAGATATCTGGCTGAATCATATGCGCACTAACGCCCGCACCTCGAAGCCCAACTTCTTCTTGTACATTCGCGCCTGCAAACAGCGTATTTGGCAACTTATCGTCCTTCACCGCTTTTAAAAGTTCAATCGCAAGACCAACGCCGTAGCGGTTATCCCATGCTTTTGCCATGATTTTTTTCGGATTAGCAAGCGGTGTGAATTCTGCAACTGGAACGATTTGTTGTCCAGGTTTCACGCCAATTGCAATCGCATCTTCACGATCATCTGCACCAATATCGATTAACAGATTTTTCGGATCAGTCGGCTTGCTACGTTCTGCTTCTGTTAGCAAATGTGGCGGAACAGAGGCTACCACACCGATAACCGGGCCATTCGCCGTAATCAATTGGACACGTTGCGCTTGCAAGACTTGCGGATTCCAGCCACCAAGCGTTTGGAAAGCAATCATCCCGTTATCCGTAATCCGCGTAACCATGAAACCAACCTCATCCAAGTGCCCTGCAACAAGTATTCTCGGGCCATCTTCCACACCATGACGCACACCAAAAATACCGCCCAAACCATCTTGAATCACTTCATCCGAGACAGGCGTAATTTCTTTTCTCACAAAATCTCTCACAAACCGTTCATTTCCAGAAGTACCCGGCAACTCCGTCAATGTTCTAAATAACTCTAACGTTTCTTTTTCCACTTATAATCAGTCCTTTTCGGTGATATCCCTAGCATTATACCACTTTTAGAAACGTTACGTCTAAGAATGTGGCTAGTCAAATTCGCAAGCTCCGATGTAAAGGCTTTTATATTTTTAGTTTAGAGGGTATAATAAGACACAGTAAAGCTATAAAAGAGAAGACAAGTAAGATTTAGGGAGGCAAACAATGAACTGGAAAGTATTTATTACAGGTGTTGCAGCAGGAGCAGCCGCGGGTCATCTTATTAACCATTACCTACTAGAACCAAAGACCATTTCAGGCGATGTAATTCTTGAAAACGTCAAAGAAGCATTCAAAAAGGAAGGTCCAATCGAAGGCTCGTGGATTCAACTAAAAAAACAACATTACAAAAAATTCGCGATGGATACATTCGTTTACCACGGCGGCATTACAGCGATTCGCGACGGCGAGAAGAAGCAGTTCGAATTTATCGCAGATGCGACGACCGGAACCGTTATCGACGTTTACTTAACTTAATAGAACATGCGAAACTGCAGGCCAATTGTGCGCCTGCAGTTTTTTTATTTAATAAAACTATCCACACGCTTTTGGTCATACACGCCACTTTCGACCATCTCTTTCATTTGTTCACTGAAAATAACTTTTTCGGCACTTTGTAAAGCATTTTTCACCGCAGCAACTTGCAACATGATATCTTCATAAGAACGTTCTTCACCCGTCATTTTCTTGATGGATTTCACATGTCCTTCGATTTTAGCAAAACGATTGGAAATGGATTTTCTAACCTCCGACATCAATATACCCCCTACTAAAAATTTTCATAGCATTTCTATAATCAGCAATATATCCTTATATAAAGGCATTTAAAACAACCCCCTACCAGGGATGCGAACGAATATACCATATAGGGGTATATTAAATATTTCTTTTCACTGTTACTTCATCCACTACATTTCCATCCACATCAAACTGCAAAGCACGATAGAAATAATCATGATAAAATAGCAACCATTTCCCCGTTCCGTCCAACTCATTTCGAATCCGTTCTTTCGCGAAAATAGAGTCCATTGGATAATCATCATACGCCGTCACCCACAGAACATTTTGATGAGCGTGCGTTGGAAAAATATCCGCCATATGGATAGCCGATTGATCTTGACTGTCTATCCGAATCACCGAGTGCCCATTACTATGCCCGCCCGTTTTCTCCAAACGAATCGCGTCATTTAATTCCAAACACTGCGAATACGTCTGAATTTGGCTCGAAATTCCCTGCCAATTTTCAGGCCAATATGTCGCTTTGGAACGAATATTTGGCTCGCGAATTTCTTGCCATTCTGTTTCCGTCGTATAAATCGTTGCATTCCTGAAAATACTTTTTCCACTTGTATCTGTCAAACCGACAATATGGTCAAAATGCAGATGTGTCATCAAAATACAATCAATGTCCTCTGGGTGCACGCCCAGCGTCGCTAAATCTTCTAAAATAAACGATTCTTCCACGACACCGAAATTACGTTTTTGCTTCTCTGTCAACCTGCCAACACCGATCCCTGCATCAATAAGGTAATGTTTTCCTTGATACGTAAAATACATCGGATCCGTTACACACTGAATCTGATTTTTTTCGTTCGGCTCATATTTCTTGCTCCACAACGCCTTAGGAACAACGCCAAACATCGCACCCCCATCAAAATGAGTCACACCGCCGCGCAACCAATGAATCGTTATCTCCCCTACTCGCAAAGTATCCATTTTTTATCCTCCTTCATACTAAAAAAAGCCAGAGTAACCACGATTTCCGGGAACTCTAGCCTTTCATTTACGGTTTAAACGTCGCCTCTAAACGATAAATCGGAAAACCTTGTGCTGAAAACTTCTCTTCATACTCCGTCATAATATTCCCCTCGAACTCGCTATTATGGAGATCAAGCGATAAGTAAGTCAGCAGAACACCATACTCCGAGAATGCCACAAGCGAATATTCAAACAAACTACGGTTATCCGTTTTGAAATGAATCTCGCCGTCTACCGGCAACAAAGCTTTATAACTATCCAAAAAGTTAGGATGTGTCAAGCGACGTTTCGCGTGTCTTTTTTTCGGCCACGGATCAGAAAAATTTAAATAAACCCGCGCAACCTCAGCCTTTTCAAAATACTCGAGTAAATCCGCACCATCCACAGACAGCAAGCGTAAATTCGGAATTCCCGCAGCAAGAGCCTTGTCAAGTGCCGTGATAAGAACACTTTCCACAACTTCAATTCCAATATAATTAATATCAGGATTCGCCTGTGCCATCCCTGTCACGAACTGACCTTTTCCTGTCCCAATTTCGATATGAATCGGGTTCTCATTTCCAAATAGTTGATGCCATTTCCCTTTTAGTTCCTCGGGATTTGCCACACATACTTCTGGGTGAGCTAGAATTTTCTCCCGCGCCCACGGTTTATGTTTTACTCGCATAACGTTGCGTACACCTCATTATCCTCAATTATTTTGTTCAAAAGTAGCTCCAAACGGGCAAGTTCAGGCTTCCGATCATGCTCAAACTGCCAATTCATCGCCATTAAAACCTGACAAATGGAAAACCATTTAATACGCGTATAAAAAGCTTGCGTCAATGTCTGACCATATTCAGCAAGCCAATCACTCCACTCCGAATACGGAATATATTGATACAGCAACACACCGAGATCATTCGCTGGATCAGCAAGCATCGCTCCGTCCCAATCAACCAAATAAAGCTCCTCACCTTCTGAGAGCAGCCAATTATTATGATTGACATCTCCGTGACAAACGACGTGGCGCCCTTCCTCCAAGCTATCCACATTTTCTACTAAGTAACGATATGCCTGGGCAACCTTCGTATCCATTTGATTTAAATTATCGATACTCCCCGTCACCGTTGCCAATAAATGAGAACTAGAATAATCCTTTTTCTCGATTTTTTGTAACATATCCCGCAATGCCTCTGATTGGTGAATCTTGCCGAGCAACTTGGCCACACGCGTTTCCCGCATCTCTTTGGGCGTCAACGTTTGGCCATTATTGATCCATTTTTGAGCTGTGATAACATCCCCATTTTCCACTCGCCGCGTCCAAATTAATTTAGGCACAATATTTTCAACAGAAAGCGTGGCTAAAAAAGGCGAGGAATTCTTTTTCAAAAAGAATTTTTCGTCTTCATGGATTGCAACGAAGGCTTTTCCCGTTTCACCACCCGCTGGCTCTATTTCCCAATCTTGCCCAAACAAATTATCTTCCATTTACATTCACCTTCACTTACGTCGTCTTTTCCAAACCTGTTCCATCACGATTATATTTCATTGCTATTAACGACGATTCTAGCTATCACATAACACCCGTTGGCACGCCAAATTTTCGAGATATAATAAAATTTCAGCGCAAAAAATTATGTACTTTAGAAAGATGGATAAAAAAAGAGCCATCACAATTAAATAGCTACCTTTTAAATTTTACTTCTCTTCGCGCTTCCCGTCAAGTCAACGTATGTTCGTATTTGTTGGAAGCGTTCGAATGAAGATGAGTTACACTTCCAATATGCATGTGAGCATCGCGAACATGTAATCCTTCCCGACTGTTTGAAACAAAGTGAATTACAGTCCCAATATGCATGTGAGCAAAGCGAACATGTAATCCATCAGTTAGTGTTCGAGCTGACATAAGCCAAAACCCCGACACACCCAACCAGCCCCCCTCACCACCATTTCCCCAAACAAAAAAACCTCCAAACCCAGCTAAAAGCCAAGTCCAGAGGTCCATATCAATTTTCAATAACTTCTGTTTTATTCACAATCGGAGCCAATGATTGCTTTTTCTTCTTAATAAAGATGGCCAAAATAACCGCAATCACCGAAAGAATAGACGATACTAAGAACGCAGTCTCAATACCATGAATCAACACATGATTCGCAATCTGTTCTTTTGTTTTACCCGCCACATCTGCCGCAGTCAAATTCTCACCAAAGCTTTTCGCACTTTTAGACATCGTCGTGATAAGTAGCGCCGTTCCGAGCGACCCCGCGATTTGCCGGACAGTGTTAAACATCGCCGAGCCGTGCGCCGCCATCGAAAGCGGTAAGGAATTGAGCGCCGCCGTTTGCAGTGGCATCATTACCATCGCCATCCCACTTGCCCGAACGGTTTGCACAATGACGATATACGTTAAAGTCGTGCTTTCATCAAGGTTTGTAAACATAAATGTCGTCACAGCCATGATAATAAGGCCGATCAAAGATAAATATTTCGCACCAAATCGGTCAAACATAATCCCTGTTATCGGCGAAAGCGCTGCGGTCATCACAGCCCCTGGCAAGAGCACAAGCCCCGATTCCAGCGGTGTAAAATGTCGAACACTTTGCAAGAAAATCGGGAATAAAAGCATGCCGCCATACAATCCCATCATGACAAAAAAGCTGATTGTTGTTGTCAACGTAAAGGTTCTGTGTTTGAATACGTTGAAATTGAGTAAAGGTGCTTTCGCGCGACCTTGATACCAGATAAATACAGCTAATACGATAAATCCTAATAATACGAATCCTAACACTTTTGCGGATAAGAAATCGTGATCCCCCGCATTACTGAATCCGAGTAATAAACTACCAAATCCGATGGTCGATAAAATAACACCGAGAAAATCCAATTTTGGAAAAGTACGTTTCCCGACATTTTTTAGTAGGAAAAAGGCCACAACGACATCAAGAATCGCGAATGGAATGATGATGTAGAAAAGGTTGCGCCAATCATATTCTTGCACAATCCAACCAGATAAAGTCGGTCCAATTGCTGGTGCAAAGTTCATCGCAAGACCAATTAACCCCATCGCTCTGCCGCGTCGTTCCATTGGAAAAAGATTCAACACAACAACAGTTAATAGCGGCATCACAATACCCGCGCCAATCGCTTGTACCATCCGTCCAATAATAAGTACTGTGTAATCTCCTGCAAAACCCGAAATCGTTGTCCCAATCGCAAAGGTAATCATCGCGAATAAGTATAGTTGTCTCGTCGTAAATCGTTCAATCAAAAATGCCGTCATTGGAATCATGACCCCGTTGACGAGCATAAATCCTGTTGTCAGCCATTGCCCCTGACTTGCCGTAATATTAAAATCTGTCATAATGCTTGGGAGCGCCACATTCATCAACGTTTGATTCAAGATTGTGACAAATGCCCCCATCAGCATCACGATTAAGATACCGTTTGTTTTAATTCCATCACTTGCTGCTTTCATGTTCATTATTCTGCTTCTCCTTTTCGTTCTAATAACGCAATCATCTTATCATGCGTTGCGAGCATTGCTCTTAATTCTTCCGAGTCTATCTCTAAAACCGCCTCTAAACGGTCAAAAAAAACATCGTACGTTTCGTCCACTTTTGCGAGTCCTTCTGGCGTTAGCTGTAAATTGAGCGCTCGACGATTACCTTCATCACGTCCCCGCGTTAAGTAATTCGCCTTCACTAGCCGGTCAACAATCCCACTCATGGTACTTTTATTCACACGTACACGTTCTGCCAGTTCACCAAGCGTTAAATGTGGCTCCCTCTTCAACGTGCCTAGCGAAAATAATTGTACCGTCGTAATATCACGCTTCGTCGCCTCTTCTTGTAAATAATGGTGTATTTTACGCTGCATCGTTCGAAACGAAAGCACGACCTCGCGTATTAATTTCTCATCCAAATTCTGTTCGCCCCCTTTAATGTTCAGGAGCGAAAGATTCGCACACGAACTATTAACAAAACTTATTATACGCCTAATCAACACGTTGTCAAGCGCCATTTTTCATGAAAGCGAAAACAATAACCACGTATCAACAATTATTTTTTATATGTCATTATTTATATACATTTCGTTCCCTGATGAAAAATAAGTTGCCATCTAGCATCCTTGAATTTCCAGATAGAACTTCTTAAGGATTGTTGCTGTTGCGTGACGTTAAAAATACGATACGTCGCTAAAACAACATCTTCTGCTAATTCCTGAATTTCAAAATCGCGCAATTGCATCTGCACTTCGCCGATTCCATCCTCACCAATCGTTTCGTTTTTATAAAGCACGCGTCCAGAACTCCCAAATTCGAAAAAATCCTCTGCTAAAATTCGTTGCAAAGCTTCTCGAGATGATCGAATTTCCGGTTTTAATAACTGCTCCTCCAAATATTGCAAATGCGCTTTTAGTGAACGGTCTATTTTCAAAACCTCCCAATCAAAAAACGACCGAGTTCCATTACTCATGAACTCAGCCGATCTCATTATTTTTAGTTTACTGCTAATTCTCCACATTGTTTCGTAATTTCTTTTGTAAAGGCATCGTGCAGTTTTTTCGTTATCGGTCCACGTTTGCCATCGCCAACAATTTTGCCATCAATTTCAATAATCGGTGTCACTTCAATCGTCGTGCTGGAAATGAATACTTCGTCCGCGCCTGCTAAATCCGTTAGCGTAAAACCAGATTCAACAATCGGTATATCGTTCTCACGAGCCACTCGCAAAATAACTTGGCGTGTAATCCCTTCTAAAATCAGATTGTTAGAAGCATGCGTAATCAGCTTGCCATCTTTAATCATGTAAGCATTCGCCGCAGAACCTTCCGTCACGTTCTCCCCGCGGTGCAAGATTGCTTCAAACGCCCCAGCTTGATGCGCTTTATTTTTTGCAATCGAATTTCCTAGCAAGTTAAGACTCTTAATATCGCAACGTAACCAGCGCACATCCTCTTCCAGAATCGCTTTACGGCCGTTCTCAAACAGCGTCGTATCACGCGGAACTTCACTAGCGGAGGCAGTGAGCACAGCTTCAGGCGGTGTACTCGGAATAACATGATTACGTGGCGACTGCTCCCCACGCGTAATTTGAAGATACACATTACCAGTCCCAATATCGTTCGCTTTCATCAAGCTATCCACAAGCGCGCGCAATTCCGGCTTGCTATAAGGAATCTCAAGATCAATTTTGGCCGCGCTGGCATACAAACGCTCGATATGCTCGTCATATGTAAAAAATTGACCATTATACATACGAATAACCTCGTAAACCCCGTCTCCGAACTGGTAACCTCTATCTTCAACATCAACCTTTGCCTCATCACGTTCTATTAATTGGTTCTTCACTAATACTTTCATCTATTCAGCACTCCTTCGCGAATGTTTTTGCAACTATCTAAAAATTCCAATCAAGACCAGGGCAGAGGTCAAAAACGACGTTTCGTTCCTCTGCTACCTTCAGTCCGAATCTTAATTTTTTTCAATTATATACCTTACTTCGCTAATTTGTAAAGCGCTTCGGCATAAATTGCGATTGTTTTAATTAAATCATCGAAATACGCGAACTCGTCTTTTTGATGCATCGTGTCTTCGCGACCTGGGAATAGCGCTCCAAATGCAACACCAGTCTCCATATGACGCGCATAAGTTCCTCCACCAATAGCGAGCAATGTTGCTTCTTCGCCTGTTTGGTTCGTGTAAACTTCTTGCAACGTTTGGATTAGTGGATGGTCTTTTGGCACGAATAACGGTTTAGAGTCTTCATAATGCGTGTATTGACCATTATATTCGTTCACGACAGTTTCCATTTTAAGTTTCAGCTGATCCATGTTTGCTGTCACCGGATAACGGAAATTCAAACCGTAACGACCGCCTGCATCCACGCTATAACGAATCACACCGACGTTCATTGTCAGCTCGCCACTCTCATCATCTTCATAGCGAATGCCAAGTTTCATCGCACGTGAATCGCCATACAAGTAATCCTTACCAAATGTTATAAAATCACTTGCGGCACCAGTTTGCGTGAATTTACCGAGGAATGCTACTAAATGAAGTCCTGCATTAATACCATTGTTCGGCTCCATCGCATGTGCTGC
Source organism: Paenilisteria portnoyi (assembly GCF_014322795.1). Taxonomy (GTDB): domain Bacteria; phylum Bacillota; class Bacilli; order Lactobacillales; family Listeriaceae; genus Listeria_A; species Listeria_A portnoyi. The sequence continues at coordinate 59,263 of NZ_JAASTT010000012.1, read as the reverse complement.
TTTACCAACCATAGAAATTGTCACTGTATTACCTGATTCTACTAATTCACCAGCTAATTTTGTTTCTTTTTGATACGCTGCGAATTTTTTAGAAAGAACATCGAAATCCTTCACGTTTTCCAAAACAGCTTTCGCGTGATCTGGAACCATATTATAACGCGCGCCAGATTCAAAACTAATGAGACCAAAATCAGCATTTCCTTCTTTTTCACCATCTTTGAAAGAAATATCCAGTTCAGAAATACCTTTTTCAGCGTGGATAATCGGGAATTCGGCATCTGGAACAAAGCCCATGGTTGGCTGTTCTTCCGTTTCGAAATAACGCTCGACGCATGACATCCCGCTTTCTTCATCCGAACCGTAAATCATCCGAACACGGCGGGATAGTGGTAAATCTAGTTCTTTAATGATTTTCATTGCATAGTAAGCAGCCATCGCTGGGCCTTTGTCATCCGCTGAGCCACGTGCGAATACCTTACCATCTTTTAAAATTGGATCGAATGGATCATGTGACCAATCATCGCCAACCGGTACTACATCCACGTGACCAAGCGCTGCGACTAGCTCTTCGCCTTGACCAAATTCAGCATGGCCTGCAACATTGCCAACTTCTTTCGTTGTAAAACCGTCTTTTGCCGCTAGTTCTAAAGCAAAATCCAATGCTTTTTTCACATCTGGGCCAAACGGTGCGTCCTCCGTTGCTTTTGAATCATCGCGTACACTCGGAATGCTCAAAATCGCGAATAAATCACGTTTGAAATCATCGCGACGTTTCTCCACTTCCTCTTGCCAATTGATCGTACTCATAATATAACAATCCCTTCAACTATTAATTTACTCGACTTCCCTATTGTATACTCTTTTACCTTCGTATGAAAGCATTTTGAGGCGAATTACGACATAAATCCTTGAATCGCTTCAAAATCCCAGCGTACCATGCGCGATGCAAACACAACATCCATGCGTTCCAAACTGCTCGCATCAAGCGGGAACCATTCGTACGCTTGGTGTTCACTCGAAAGCCTAACGTCGCCATCTGGTTTTTCACATAAATAAATCACGCCTGTAATTTGATATTCTGGTTGGAAAAATTCCCACGTATCATAGAGGATAAATGGCTGTACTTGAAGCCCCGTTTCTTCTTGCACTTCACGGAATAGCGCCTCACCTTTCGTTTCACCGAAGTTCATCCGACCACCAGGAAGCTCCCAGACATCCCCTTCAACCCCCGCTTTCTTCAAAACTAAAAATTGGCCGTTATGTATAATGACTGCTTTCACTGCTGGAAAAATTGGTTTCATTTTGCATTCACTCCTTTTGTAGCATAGATTATACTAAATTGGACATTTTGGCAAGTAGGTTTATAATGGATACTATACATAATACATACTGCAAAAAAATCGAGAAAGGATGTTGCACAATGAAAAAAATCACGCCGAAAGTGATCTGCGCTTGGATTAAGCAACGCGAAGATGAGTCGAATAAAGGTGATTATGGTCGTGTTCTACTAATCGGTGGTAATGAACGGCTTGGCGGCGCGATTATTATGGCTGCACAGGGCGCGATTTACAGTGGCGCTGGGCTTGTAACTGTCGCGACGCATCCGGTGAATCGTTCCGCTCTCCACGCAAGACTGCCCGAAGCGATGTGCCTTGATTTCAATGATATGGATTACTTGATAGAGGTTTTGCCACAATTTGATACGATTTTGATTGGTCCTGGACTCGGTGTACATGAGACAGCGCAACAGCTTTTAGAGATGGTTTGCGAATATGCGCATGCCGAGCAGCGGGTTGTTATTGATGGCGACGGAATCACGTTGTACGCATCGCAAAATTTCAAAAAACCGGATGCAACGCTTATTTTCACGCCTCATCGTAAGGAATGGGAACGGTTGACGCATATGGAGACCGAGGATTTGGACGATATGAAGAATCAGGATTTTGCTACGGATTTGGATGCCATTGTCGTTTTGAAAGATCATCGTACGCGCGTTTATGTCGGTGAAGATATTTGGCAAAACATTTACGGCACACCAGCGATGGCGACTGGCGGCATGGGCGATACGCTCGCTGGGATGATCGCTGGGTTGCTTGGACAATTAGAGAAACCGAAACATGCCGTCCTCACTGCTGTATTTTTGCATAGTTATATCGGTGAGACGTTGGCGAAAAAGAAATATGTTGTTTTGCCAACGGAAGTCGCCGAGCAAATTCCTTATTACTTGAAGAAATTCAGTGAAACGGATGATAATCCTTATTAAATTGTAAAGCCTACACGTTTCTTGTTGCGCGTGTAGGCTTTTTGGAATGGCAACCCTTTTTCGAACAAAATTTATAAGGTGTCAATCGATTAAATGTGTATCTTAGAAATGAGTTGATTTTCGGTGTCATTCTTAGCTTTTGTATAGTTCAAAACTAAGTGAAATTTACGCATGATAGTGGCAATTTTACGTCTGGAAACAGTAAAGCCCAGAAGGGCTAACGCCACTTTTAATTCCCGTGTCCCATAGTTTTTACGGCTTTATCAAACTCCTCGACTACTTCTTTTTCTAAGGCTGTTTCTGAATTTTTTGGTCTTGCTTGATAGTAATAGGTGCTCCTCGAGACCCCTAAAATACGGCACATCGCTGCTATTGGATATTTGTGTTTATTTTTGTTGGATTACTTGGATTTTCGTCCGAATATCAGCGCAGCTTGCTTTAAAATATCATTTTCCATCTCTAACTGCGTATTTCGTTTGCGTAGTTCTTGCAGTTCTTATTGTACACACCTTATTTTTTTGTCCAGTTAAGTATAACCTATCCATCTGATGTTAAACCCCGTTATATACGTTGTTAAAGGCGCATAACTAACATTGAGATTGATCAGCAAAGGTCCCGTTAGTTTTCGAATCGCTAAATCCATAAGTTTTCCATTCCCGTTATACTCCCTCATTAAATTGCTTACTCTTTAATTTTAAATCGTCCTGGGTTGCTTTTATCGTATATGATCGTAACTACTTTATTTTCATATAGCCATGAACTATGTTTAGTCTTTATGGTTACCCATCTCGTTCCATCAAATTCGCTTCCATCTCGCAACTTAAATCTCACTGTTAATTTAACTCTACGAGAGGTCTCATCTTGTGCACGTGGTATACCATCATCAAATGCTCGGCTAGTGAATCTGCTAAATACGACGAAAGCGTTAGTCTCCTCCCAAGTGGTATTCCTTTCTTTTCTCCCTGAAAACAGGTGAATAAAGTATATCAAAGTAGCTACTATGATAACAAAACTTAGCATAATCAAGAATATAATAATCAAGAAAAAAGCCCCCCTTCTGGAGTGTTTCTATAGTATCCTGCTCCTCCCAAAGCAACAAGAATGATAATCCCAACTACTATAAGTTTTTTCACATTACTATCTCCCATCTATATTTTGTTCCATACCGCCTACTACTCAATAAGTTTTTTTATCATAACGATATGTCTAAATACCATTATATAGCATCCGTAATTTTCCGTAAAGTTCATTTAGTTAGTCTCTTACATAGCTCCTTTTTAAAATTTTCCATATTCTAAGTATAGCATCTCCGAATCGTTTTGAATAGCACAGAAAAAGCTTGCAAAGTCTAGATTCGACCTGCAAGCTTTCTTTGTTATTCTTTCGTTCTTGGAAGTTTTAATCCAATCGTCATGCCAAATAATAAAGAACCTAGAATGGCGAATGGCATTGCAACCAACGTGTAGTTTAGGTATAGTGCACCCAGTCCTGCTAAGACGCAGATAATACCAAGCGTCAAAAATACGCGGGCCCGCCGTGCTTCTTTTGACCGCTTCCTTGTTCGTTTTTCCATGATGTGTTTGCCTCCCTTTTATGCTTTCATGCGTAGTTTCCGGCGAATTGTTGCGGCTCTCGGGCCAAATACTTTGTCGAAAAGGCGTAGTCGCAAGCTCAGATAGCCGTACACGAGCGCGCCAACCCCACCGCAAATGATGAGTAGAATCATCGAATTTAATTTCGTTTCTGGGTTAATAAACATTGTTAAACCTTGATATACCAGCAATACAGAGACCGCCATCGCCAAATTAAGGAGTAACATCAAGACTGTTCTTCTCAAAATAACGCTGAAATTGTAGTTTGCGTATTTCCGAATAATAATCATCGCAAAAATAACGGATACGGTATAGCCAAGTCCTGTTGCTGCAACGGAACCGCGCGCTCCCATCCACATCATCAGCGGCATTTGGAAAACGGATTTCGTCAATAAACCAATCAGTAGGCTCAAAATCGTGAATCGCTGTTCATCAATTCCTTGCAAGATTGCCGCTGTCACGCTGAATAAGGATAGTAAAATCGCGACTGGCGCATAGAACGCCAAGATTTGAATTCCTGCAGGATCATGTTCATAAAACACTGTATAAAGCGGTTCTGCAAGCAAGGACATCCCGATACAAGCTGGTAACGTGATGAAAAGTAGTACTTGGAAAACATCGTTTAACTGTTTTTTTACATTTTCCTGTTCGCCACGTGCATACGCCGCCGTCACGAGAGGTACAATGGTCATCGAAAACGCAGTCGCTAAACTAACTGGAATGATGACTAATTTTTGCGCACTAAAGTTAACGATACCGAGTAAATTCTCCGCTTCATGGCCACTGTAGCCAATCCATGTCAAAATTCGGCCAAACGTGAACTGGTCGATTTGTTGGTAAAGTGAGCTCGCAATGCCGACAACAACGAATGGCACCGCGGTAATGAAAATATCTTTATACATCGACGGTAATGAGACCGTAACTTCGCCTTTACTGGTTCGTAACAGGGCGTCGAGACCTTTTTTGCGTTTGAAGAAATACCAAAGTAGGCATGCTAGACTCGCCAATGCGCCGATGAAAGCTGCGAACGTGGCGATACTAATGGCGCTAACGATTGTGCCGTGTAAAATGTAAAGCACCGTTGCCGAACCTACGAGCAGGAACGCAATGCGGACAATTTGCTCGATAACTTGCGAAACCGCAGAAGGTCCCATCGATTGGTACCCTTGGAAGAAACCGCGAATCAGGCTCATAACTGGGATAACGATAAGCGCAAAGCTGACCGCGCGGATAACCCCAGTCACGTCCTCCACCGTATAACCGCTTCCCTCAATCGATTGCAACCCAGCGAGTACAGGCGCTAACGCATACATCGCGATAAAACTAACAACACCTGTTGCAAGCATTAAATACACGCCTGTTCGGAATAAACGACGCCCGATTTCATACTCGCCAATCGCGTTATATTTCGCGACATATTTCGCCACCGCCAATGGAACACCAGCCGTTGCGATTCCTAGAAAAATTTGATACGGGACATACCCGAAATTATACAATGTCATCGGTCCAGCGCCACCCATAATCCAATAAAACGGAATGACATAAAACAGACCTAAAAATTTAGAAATAAAAGTTCCTAACGTTAAAATGAAAGTTCCTCGAAGTAATTTTGATGAAGACATAGACCTCGTCCTTTATTGTGAAGTGCTCGTTTTGAGCCGATTAATGACACTCGCTTTTTCATGAAATAATGATTTGTTTAAAACTCAACTAGATTTTAGTTTACTCCTTCTTGCACAAGCTTGCAATCATTAGTTTAAAATAAATAGAAAAAAAGCGGATAATTTAATAAAATCGAATCTACATTCACCTCAATAACCCATTATTTCTGCTTTATCGTTTCTAAAAGCTCTTCATCCATCGTGTCGAAGTATCCACCCATCACTTTAACAATTTCCCCATCTTTACTCACAATAATTAAATCTGATTCATCCGACCCAAGTAACAATGTGTATATACCGTCATCTGTAGCCAGTGTATTTTGCTCCTTCACTCGTTCTGTATAGTTTTTAAATGCCGGTAATTTTATATGATCTCGTAAAGCCCCACGATAATCCAGAGCAACAATACTCTCTATCAATTCTTCTCGTTTACTCTCCTCATCCTGCATGTCAAACGCTGTAACAAATCGCGAAACAAGTCCAGCTTGCGTATGTATTTCTGCACTTGTTGGTTTTCTAAATGTTTCTCCAGACATCTCATCATATTCAGTTAAATAAACTGGTTCCGCTGTTGAACTACTAGGAACAAACACTGTACACGCCTTAAATAATCCTATCAAAACAAGATAAATGACAATGAGTTTTAGCCAGCGCCAACTTCTAACCTTTTCCCCCTCCAATTGTTTACTTTCCGTAAGTTTCCTTCTTAAAGTAGAGACTTGTTCTTTGTTTCCTAATTTCTCCTCTACTCTAATTTGCTGACGGAGTGATTTCCCCCATTCTTTTTTTACCAAAGTCAAATGTTCTATCGGAAGGGTTGTCCAAAATCGTACAGCATTCCCATAGTCTTCTGCAAAATAATAGATAAAACCCAAAAATAAATTCAATTGTAAAACATAGCCGCCCTGAAAACTATCCAAAAACTGACGTCGTTTATCCGACACTTTCCCAGTTTGTTTACTGCGAATTAGAATAGCATAAAATCTAGCTGTTTCATGAGCCGAATTAATCGCCAGCGCCTTCTCGAAACAGCGAAAACTACGCTTAAATGTTCCATTACTCAGTTGTAATTGATCTAATCGTCCATAAAAAAGGACCATCCCTTCCAAAGTACATAAATCGGCATCTCTATCAAATATTTTTTCAGCTTGTTCTACTAGCTGCTTTGCTTCTGTAAGCTTTCCATATCTCAGAGAACGATAAGCTGCGTAACGCAAAGATAAAAATTGTTCACGAACCATCCCTTTCATACGCTCAGGAAATTGAAAAGAAAAATTCGGTATGTTGAAGATTTCTTCCATATGATTCTCAAAAATATGTCTTTCCTCATCTACAAAATGCTTTTCATCAACCATTTGTAGCGCAAAATGCTCGAATAATAGCTGAATAACTGGCTGAGGAATTGTCGCATGATAATCTAGTAACAGCTCTTTCACCAAATCTCTATTCGCATTGTATTGATACATATCCCACTCTATACTACTATCTAAAATCAATTTCCAACAACCCACATCTACTCTTTTCTCAAAGTTATTAAATACACTTTGGACTAGTTCCTGAAATGTAGGGTTCTCATCTTTTTTAAGTACTAGTTCTGACTCATTAATCGTTACTTCTTCTTTGTTCTCTGTCCACAAATTTGGCGTATTCTCGATTTCATACTGCTCTATTTCCCCATTTTTTGCGAAGATCATCGCTGCATCGAAGGCTTGCTTAAGCTCTTGAAAAGCCTTCAAATCATCATCTGGATGGGTTATTTTCAGCTTCTTAGCATATGCTGATTTAATTTTCTTTTTATCCACCGTAACTTCAATATTAAGCATTTCCCAACAATTCATATGCGTATTTCCTCTTCCAGCTGATTTAAGATTAAGTGAAAATCTTTTGCTGCTTTTCGTGTTGCCCATTCCTCTTGCACCGCTAGCTTCCCTTCAAACTGCAAAATCAACTGCTCAATATATTTTCTACGTTCTCCTAATGTTTCCGCAAACAAGCGCTCTGCTCTCGCAAGAAGTAACCTATTTTCATCTCGTTCTCGCGGATGGATTTTCAAATCAGCTAAAGCCCCTATGCGAGTCTCCATCTCCACATCGGTTAACTTTTTTGTATTATTTTGCACTACCAAACGTTTTGTTTCTCCCGTTTTTGGTATCGTAACTATTACTTCTAAAATACCATTTGTATCATACGTAAAACGTGCCTTTACCAATTGATGCTTTGGTGCTTTTGGAACTTTAATTTCTAGCTCACCTAACTTAAGATTTTCCACAACTAAACGATTTTCCCCTTGGTATATCGTAAACTTAATACTTGCTTGATTATCATTCGCCGTATAGAAATCCATTTCCTTACTGACAGGAATAGTTGTATTACGTTCAATCACTGGCGCGAAGAAACCATCTCGCAATTCACCATTCACTTCATTCACTACCTCTGTCCCTAAAGAAAAGGCGCACACATCTGTTAAAATAATCTCATCTAAGCCTTCCGATTTTTCCTTTAGCGCACTTTGAATAGCGGTACCTAAGCCTACTGCCTCATCTGGGTTTATTAGTGTATACGGGAATTGACCCAATAACTTACTCAAATAGGTTCTGATTAAAGGCATTTTCGTTGCCCCTCCGATTAGAATAATTTGCTCCAATTCCTGCATCCCAATATCACTATCACGCAGCACCCTCATAATTGGTGCTCGCATTTTCAAAAGAAGCATCTCACAACACGCTTGTAACTTTGCTTCTGTTAGCTCATATTCATATTGTTTCGTTCCCACTTCGAATACAATAAAAATCTCATGTTGCGTCGTAACCTCTTGTTTAGCCTTCTCTGCACGATATTTAAGCATTGCATATTCTGCTGATGAAAGTAATGTCTCCCTTAAACCATTACTTTCTAGGCAATCTGATACAATAGCTTGCGTAAAATCCTCTCCACCCAGGAAATTATCTCCTGCAATCGCTCTTACTTGCATTACTCCATCAAACATTTCTAAAAGTGAAACATCAAATGTACCTCCACCAAGATCAATAACTAAAAAAGTAATATCATCTTCTGTTTGATGTAGGCCATAAGCAATAGCTGCGGCTGTTGGTTCACTGATTAAGCAAGTAACCTCCAAACCTGCAAGCCTTGCTGCATCCATCGTCGCTTGCCTTTGTATATCGTTAAAGTAGGCAGGCACACTAATAACAGCCTGCGTACAACTTTCACCTAAAAAATTCTCAGCGTCAGCGCGCAGATTTTTTAAAATAAAAGCCGATAAGTCAGTAGGAGTAAGGATATGTTTTCCCATTTGGTACTTTTTTTCTGTACCCATAAATCTTTTAAAAGATGCCGCCGTAAGCCCTGAGTGAGTTATTAATCGTTCCTTTGCGACTTCGCCAATTAAAATATCACCGTCATCATCTATCCCAACAACAGAAGGTGTCAAATTATTACCAAAGACATTAGGGATAATCTCCGTTTTCCCATCGTTCCAATATGAGACTAAACTATTTGATGTTCCTAAATCGATTCCTACTTTCGCCATGTTCTACCTCTCCTTTTATGTAAACTATAACTCATTATAAATGTTATTGGATAGAAAAACTTTACATTTTGAAAACGTTCACATTATTGTCACATTTAATTTTGACAGAGATAAAAAAACATGTAGCGACACTATATTCGAGTCACTACATGTCCGTTATTTCTTCTAAGCATTGTTTAAATTACTCGCCCCAGAAATAAATTCAGTCAACTCTTCATACTTCCCGTCATGCAACAACTGCACAACCTTACTGCCCACAATCACCCCATCACACACGGCGGCAAATCTCGCCACATGATCCAGATTCGAAATTCCGAAACCGGCCAAAACCGGCACAGGACTAATCGTTTTTAAGTATGTCAAATTTTCATCAATCTTATCGCCGAATGCTGCGCGCTCGCCTGTTGTCCCGTTTACTGTCACGGCATAGATGAAACCTTGCGATTGTTTGGCAATTAATTCCACTCGCGCTTTCGGGCTCGTTAGCGAAATCAATGGAATCAGGGCGATATCGGTATTTTCTAAGTGTGGCAAAATCAAATCACGATGTTCGTAGGGTAAATCGGGAATAATCAGACCTTTAATCGGTGTTTTTTTGGCAAGCTCAATGAATTTCTCAACGCCAAGGTGATAAATCGGATTAAAATAGCTCATCACGACTAGCGGAATCTCGATTTTGCTCGTTGTTAATGTTTCTAAAATCTGCTCAAGGCTAACTTTCGCCGCCAAAGCTCGCGCGCCAGCTTCTTGAATGACTGGTCCATCAGCTACGGGATCGGAGAACGGAATACCGAGTTCAATCGCGGTCGCACCAGCATCGCTCAGTAGCTTCATCTGATTTTCTAACTGGTCAAGGCCGCCATCACCGGCCATAATATAAGGAACTACGGCTAAATTAGCTTTTTCGATTGCGTTTTGTAACATCATTTGTCATCTGCTCCTTTCAAACGTGCGCGGATTTGGTCTACATCTTTATCGCCACGGCCAGATAGGCAAACGACGATACTTTCTTCTGGCTTCATTTTACCAGCGAGTTCTACAGCGAAGGAGATTGCGTGTGAGCTCTCTAACGCCGGAATGATTCCTTCGGTGCGGCAAAGCAATTGGAACGCTTCTACGGCCTCGTCATCGGTCACAGAGGCATACTCGGCGCGCCCCTCATCTCGTAAAAAACTATGTTCGGGACCGATTCCCGGATAATCCAAGCCTGCTGAAATGGAATACGCTTCCTGAATCTGACCGGCATCATCTTGCAAAATATGCATCATTGCGCCATGCAGGACGCCAATTTCACCTTTGGAAAGTGACGCTGCGTGAAAAGCGGTATCCAGACCAGAACCAGCCGCTTCGACACCGTACATTTTGACCGTCGTATCGTTCACAAATGGATAAAAAAGTCCCATCGAATTACTGCCACCGCCGATACAAGCTACTAATGCGTCTGGCAAACGGTTCTCTTTCTCCAGATGTTGCGCGCGAGCCTCTGCTCCAATCACGCTCTGGAAATCGCGAACAATTTGCGGAAACGGATGCGGTCCTAAAACGGAACCCATGATATAATGCGTATCTTCCACATTCGCCACCCAATAGCGCAGCGCCTCATTGACAGCGTCTTTTAGCGTACCGTTTCCACCTGAAACGCTGACCACTTTCGCGCCAAGCAGCTCCATTCGGAAAACGTTCAACTGCTGCCGTCTAATGTCCTCTTCTCCCATAAAAATCGTGCATTCTAAGTTAAACAAGGCCGCCACTGTCGCCGTCGCTACACCATGTTGCCCAGCGCCTGTTTCCGCTACGACTTTCTTTTTCCCCATTTGCCGTGTCAACAAAGCTTGCCCGATGCAATTATTGATTTTGTGCGCGCCGGTATGGTTCAAATCTTCCCGTTTCAAATAAATCTTAGCGCCGCCCGCATGCGCCGTCAACTGTTCCGCAAAATAAAGCGGGGACTCACGCCCAACGTAATCGCGTAAATAATAGCTCAATTCTTGTTGGAACGCCTCATCTGTTTTCGAAATTTCGTACGCTGCTTCTAGTTCTGTGACAGCTTTCATCAATGTTTCCGGGACAAATTTCCCGCCATAATTCCCATAAAAACCTGCTTTATTCGGTGCATCATAACTCATTTTCAGGACTCCTTCGCTTTTTGGATGAATTTTATTATTTTTTCAGGGTCTTTCGTTCTGTTCGTCTCAACACCCGAGGATACATCGACGGCAAATGGTTGGAACTGCTCGATTGCTGCGACGACATTATCTATATTCAAACCACCCGCGATAATCAACCGTTCCTTTGGCAACTCAGTTTTCATAATTGCCTGCCAATCAAACGTTTCACCAAGCCCTGCAATTGGTGCGTCGAGCAAAATCAAGCTATCTGAAAATGCTGTTACATCCCCATTTATCTGACCATCCTTGACTTGGAAAGCCTTGATTGTTGGATGGTTTATTTCCGCTAAATCCGCCGCCGTTTCCTGTCCATGGCATTGCACAATATCAAGCGGTACCATCGCCGCGATTCTGTTTATTTCCGCAGGACTTTCATTCACAAAAACGCCTACTTTTTTGACCGAATCTGGCATATGCTGCGCTAAAATTCGAGCTTGATCTGGTGTCACTTGGCGCTTACTCGGCGCAAACACGAAACCAATCATATCGGCCCCATTCGCGACCGCAACATCGATATCAGGACGGTATTTCAGTCCGCAAATTTTAACCTGTGTCATACGCGGCTCACCTTCAATGCGCTCGCGGCTTGCTCGACATTTTCTGCCCGCATCAACGCTTCACCGACAAGTACCACACTAAACGCCTTCGCCACGCGTGCCACATCTGCCGGTTCACGGAAGCCACTTTCACTAATATAAAACGTATCCGCGAGTGAAAATTCTCCCGCCACGCGTTCACTCACCGCAATATCCACCACAAAACTATGTAAGTCGCGGTTATTCACGCCAATCAATTTTGCGCCTAGTCGTTCGGCAATCTCTAATTCCGCTTCATTATGCACTTCCACGAGAACCTCTAAATCAAGCGCTGTAGCCTGTTTGTAAAGTGTCGCCAAATCTTCCTCTGACAAAGCCGCTACAATCAATAACACAATCGAGGCCCCCGCATTTTTGGCGCGAATCAATTGTTTTTCGCTAATAATAAAGTCCTTACACAAAACCGGAATGCTCACCGCCTCAGCCACAGCCCGCAAATCTTCTATGTCCCCTTTGAAAAATTGCTGATCTGTCAAAACTGAAATCGCGCCCGCGCCAGCCGCTTCGTAACTTTTCGCCTGGGCAACCGGGTCCACATCAAGATTAATAGCGCCTTTCGACGGAGAAGCTCGTTTTACTTCTGCAATCAGCTGCACCGCCTCTTGATTCGCCTTTAAAAAATCATGAAAATACGGTTTTTGCCTGTCTAATTTCGCTTTTTCAACCGGCATTTCCGCCACTTCCTGCGCTTTTTTTGCTAAAATTTCTTCTAAAAATGTCATCCTACTAATCGCTCCTTTTGACAAGCTAATAATTGTGTTAATTTCGCATAAGCCGCACCACTATCAATCAAATCACGCGCCATCTCGATGCCCGAAACAAGCGTCGTTACTTTTCCATGTGCCAGCAACCCGAGACCAGCGTTCAAAATGACTGTATCGTAGTACGCACTCGGCTCCGCTTTTAAAACCGATAGCAAAATTTCCGCATTCCGTTTCGCATCGCCACCTTGAATCGCCTCCAAATCACGACTTTCTAAGCCAACGTCCTCCGGCAAAAAGCAATGCATTGTCACCTCACCATTCTCAAGGAGCGCGTAATGATTCTCTCCCGCAAGCGACGCCTCATCCATGAAGCCACCGCCGTTTACTACAATCGCGCGCTTCCTGCCTAATTTTCCAAGCACTTGCGCGGTTTGTTCCAACAAATCACGACGGTAAATCCCCATCAATTGCGTCTCCAATTTCACCGGATTTGTCAGCGGTCCAATCAAGTTGAAAATCGTCGGGGTATTCAGCTCCCGCCTCACTTCCATCACATATTTCATATTTGGATGCACGTGCGGCGCGAACAAGAAAGCAATACCAGCATTCTCCAGTAAATATACCATATCCTCCGTGCCAAGCGAAATATCAATGCCCAACTCCTGACAAACGTCCGCACTTCCCGATTTACTCGAAATACTGCGATTCCCATGTTTTGCGACCTTAATGCCAGCTGCCGCCAACACAAAAGCCGAGGTCGTACTCACATTAAAGCTAAGCGATTTATCCCCACCAGTGCCGCAATTATCCATCGTATTTTCAGATGCTATCGGTAACTGTAACGCCACGCCCTGCATCGTTTCCGCAATCGCCTGCATCTCCTCAATCGTTTCTCCTTTAATTTTCAGAGCCATCAAGAAAGCCGCGATTTGCGCCTGACTTAATTCCCCTGCAAAAATCGCCGAAGCAACCGCCTGCATCTCAACTCGCGTCAAATTTTGCTGGTCATATACTTTTTGCAAATACGCTTCCATCTCGCTCACCCTCCTTTTCCACAATCGCTACAAAATTCGCCATCATCCGTTTGCCATCCAGCGTCCCAATCGATTCTGGATGAAACTGCAACCCATAAACCGGAAACCCGCGCAACTGCATCGCCATAATCTCATCGTCATCCAGCGACCGCGCCAAAACTTCCAAAGCCTCCGGAAACGCCTCCTTCTCAACAATCAGTGAATGATACCGCATAATTTCCAGTTCCTCATCTAACCCCGCAAAAATCGCGCTACCAGCCGTTTGTCGCATCATTGAAACCTTCCCGTGCCTAATCTCGCCAGCCCGACTCACCGTTCCACCAAACACCTCGCCAATCGCCTGATGCCCTAAACAAATCCCAAGCATTGGCAACTTATCCGCGAACCGCCGCACGACCTCTTCCAAAAGTCCCGCCTCACTCGGCTTCCCAGGCCCCGGTGACAACACGATTCCCGTCGCACTGGCCGCTAGCTCCATCAAATCCGCCGCATCATTCCGGCAAACCACAACCTCGTCCGCAAATTCCGCCAAATACTGTTCCAAATTATACGTAAACGAATCATAATTATCGACTAATAAAATCATTTTCCAACCTCCAGTAACGCTTTCGCTTTTTGCAGCGTTTCTAAATATTCGCTCTCAGGATCCGAGTCATACACAATCCCTGCACCAGCCTGCACATACGCCGTTCCCTGATGCAACACCATCGTCCGAATCGCCAGCGCAAAATCACAATCCCCTTGATGCGTCAAATACCCAACCGCCCCCGCATAAGGACCACGCTTTACATTTTCCCATTCATAAATCCGTTCCATCGCTCGAATCTTAGGCGCACCACTCACCGTTCCAGCCGGTAGCACCGATTTCAGCGCATCCATCGCCGTCAAGCCTGGTTTCAGCACACCATCCACAACCGACACCAAATGCATCAAAAAGCGATACCGCTCAATTGTCAAGTAAACCGGAACATGCACGCTGCCCGTCACCGCAACTTTTCCAATATCATTACGCCCCAAATCCACCAACATCCGATGTTCCGCGAGCTCCTTTTCATCATGCAAAAGTTCCTCCGCTAAACGCTCATCTTCCTGCTTCGTCCCCCCACGTTTTCGCGTCCCAGCAATTGGATTCGTCACAACCACATCACCCGCCACACTCACCAAACTCTCCGGAGAAGACCCAATCAACGTCGTCTCATCAAAATCAACGAAAAACAAGTACGGCGAAGGATTCAACAATCGCAATTTCCGATAATAATCAAACGCATCACCCGTAAACGGCGCCTCCAAACGCTGCGACAACACAATTTGGAAAAAGTCCCCGTTCCTAATATGCTCCTTCGCCCGCTCGACCTGCGTCATATACTCCGCTTTCGTCACATTACTCGTATATTCCATCGGCGTCACCACAACATTCCGCATCTCGCGTTCCCCCGCCGTCACCAACTGCTCCTGCATCCGATCAAGCGCCTCCCGCATCTCACTCTCCGTCCGATTCGAGTAACAATTATCCTGCACCAGCGTCATTTCCTCCGCCTGATGATCCATAATCAAAAACGACTCATATACCATAAAATGAATATCCGCTAATCCCGCGCGCGTTTCCCGTGGCATCTCGCCCAAATCCTCATAAAGCGCAATCGTATCATAGCCAACATAACCAATTGCGCCAGCCTCAAAAGGAAGCGAATCCGCATGTTTTGGCGCCGTCCTAATCACCTTATCAAGCTCCGCCAGCGGATCAAGCACCGTTCTCTCCACCCCATCCAACACAAATCGCTGTCCATAAACCTTTATCTCATGCACCGGATCCATCGCAATGATTGAATACCGTCCCGCATCCGCATCTCGCGCCGCGCCCTCAAGTAACGCCTTATTTTTCCCATCCAAACGCTCATAAGCCAAAATCGCCGTAATCGTATCCGCATGTAATTTCCTCGTTAATTTCATCTCTCATTCCTCCAATTCTAAAATACAAAAAAGCCCTCTAAAGAACACAGCCAAATCACTGCTTTCTTTAGAGGGCGAATAATCAAATACCGCGGTACCACCTCATATTGGAATCATAAAAAATTCCATCTCATTCGAGTACGAATCACATACTCTATCTCAATAACGGGAGAACCCGGCAGCTCCTACTTTTTCGTTCAAAGCCGCACGCGCAAGGACCACTTCAGCAAACTAACCTTATCAGTTCACACCAACCACTGACTCTCTGGAAAAATTATGTTTGCTTACTCTTCTTGCTTTATGTTTTGATTTTATTTATTTTTAAGTTTTATAGCTCTCATATATATTGAGGTTCTTTGGTTTTCTGCTACTGATTCGCTTACTGATTGTTCTCAGTTTACGTGTAAAAACCGCTGATGGATTACATGCTCACTGCGTTCTCATGCATATTGAGGCTGTAATTCAGCACACTACGCTTCATAACAGCCACAACAAAAAGGGCCTCCCTCCTTATCTAATAAACATTAGATAAGGACGGGAGACCCGTGGTACCACCTTAATTAATCGAAAAAACGATTCACTCAATCCCATAATAACATGGGGTGCCTTGTGTAACGATAAGGCCTAATCGCTAACTCCTACTGAGGAAAAATCCCGTTCAGCTTAGTTGCTCCGAAGTCCATTCACATCATCTCTGCTACTGATTCACACCAACCATCAGCTCTCTTGAAACATCCATCATGTTACTTACTCTTCATCCACGCATTCATTTACTATAACATTCATACTAGCCGATATTCTTGCTAAAGTCAAGTATTTTTTACAATGTATTCTCCATGAACCACTTGTGAATATGACCACATTTTTCGAGAATATATTCGAATGTCCTTCTGTCATCATCCAGGAAAATATACACATTCTGCATCCTATTATATCCTTTTTCAATCTCCCTGTCGCTTCCCAAACAATTCCAATAATCAAATTTACAAATAGCCTTACCCAAAGTCTTAGCCTCATGCCTCAAGTCCTGCTCTATCCTCTTTTGCTCCACGATAAAACGTAATTCAGTCCCTGATTCCAATAATAATTTTTGAATGGAAGCCAACTCAAATAATATAATTAAGTCATATAAATGCTTCCCCATTTCAATAAACCTTCCTGCCCCTGCAGACCCTAAATAATAATCCTCTACAGCGAATAGTTTATCAACAAATATCCGTTCCACCTTCATCACATTCATTTGAAATGGCTTCATATTATATTCCACATTCAAAATTTGCTTAATCGAATCTGACGCTAATGTTAGTATAATTGGTTCCATCAAATACGCAGAATAGGGCTCAAATGTCGTAAAAGCTGTCGTCTCAACCTTAACTGTCCCAACTCTTCCCAACGAATCTCTCTTCGAAAAGCCCGTCTCAAACAAAGTATCGTACTCATAAACCGATGTCCTCGAACCACTTCCTGAGACACTTTGCGGATGTGCCGTGTTTATGCCCAATTGTGTGTAACACGAAGTCACCTTTTTCAACGCATTACCTTTACTCGTTTTAGAAATAAATTTTTCATTATTAAATGTTAAATCGATGTCCTCTGAAAAACGATTAATCCTCTTTAAACACTTATATAATGCCGTCCCACCTTTAAAATATACGTCATACTCTCGTTGTACAACAGCTATTTCTTGCAACATTAAACATACATAATAATCTTTCTCTAAAATCTCTGGCAATATATCATGCTCATTAAAAATAGATTCTAGTAAATCCCTAAATACATGTCGATCGTGATGCAGAGTACAGTACATTAACCAATCAGCTCCCTGTCTAGAACAGCCTCCGCTAGTTCATCCAGTATGTGCATTACTTTTTGATTATAGTATTTTTTTGCATAGCCAAGTAGTTTGAACCCATCGATCCGCTCTCGTTCCATATAATCGTAGAGCGATACGTAAAAAGAGGCATCCAACACGTGATACTGCTCAATATCTCTTAACGTATCCAACAACTGGAAATAACGGTAATTATACTTAGAAATTGGCACTTTAGGTTTTTTAATGATTGGTGGGTTACTGAATTTATGGATTGGTTTCTTCACGTTATAATTATTTGTCACGATTTCCTGCCGATTCGTCATGTTATTAGAAAAACCATTGGCGTTAAGAAAAGCAGCCCCCGCAACGTATCCAATCACTTCATCCTCTTGCTCATTGACAATATACGCCTTCTTAATAAGCTTCTCTTTATCGATAGCGCTTCGTCCAAACTTAGTCTCTTTACTACGAAAATAAATACCATCATCATACTTAGAAATAACGCCTCTTTTTTCCAATCTACGCAAATATTCATTCACTATTCTTGTAAAACTATTATTACTTGCTACTTCAAAATGTTCATTTACTTGCTGCTTAATCTCCTTCGTGAAAATCGGCTCCCCAACCTGATATTCCAAGGCTATTTCTTCAATTTCTCCAATTAATACTTTCTTCGCACCCAAGTCGTCCCCCATTACTATCACCTTCTCCATTAAGTTTCCTTTATTATATCAAATATTACCGATTTTAGCAAAGAAGGCAACAAAAAAAGATAAGCCGTTTTGACCTATCTTTTCAAATTATGTAGCAAACAAATCAAGATTCCCTAAAACGATTCGTCGCTTCCCTTGATGTCCTTATCTGCTCAATCATTTCTTCATAATGATGCGAAGCGTAGAAGTAGAATAAGATATCAATCACTAAAAACTGCGCTTGCCTTGAACTCGTTGCCGCACTCCTTAGCTCGGTTTCTGGCGCACGTGACGTTTCCAATGCAACTGACGCTCGTTGTTTCAATTTATTCTGTCCAAAACGGGTTAAACTGAGTAGTTCTAAACCATTGTTCAATGCCTCTTCAGCCAACTGCAACACTTCACTCGTTTCTCCACTATTTGAAATCGCAAAGAAAACCGCATTTTTAGAGCCCGCCGCAAAAGCCATGGCTAAAATATGGGGATCTGCAATCGCAATCGCATGTTTCCCAGCACGCATCCATTTTTGTGCAATATCCTCGGCAATTAACCATGAAGCGCCAACACCATATGCGTAGATCGTATCCGCCTTGTAGAGAATCTCGCACGCATCCATAATTTTTTCTTTCTCTAACTGCCCAACTGTGTCATTCAATGTTTGCACGGTGTTCGAAACAAGCTTTCTCGTAATCTCTTCAAACTCCTCATTTGGCTCAATATCATAGTAACCTATCTTTTCAGGCCGAGCTAGCTCAACCGATAGCTTCATTTTTAGCTCTGGAAAACCTTCTAATCCCATTGAATGACAAAACCGAATCACCGCAGCGCCGCTCGCACCAGAACTTTCAGCCAGTTCATGAATCGACATTTTTACGATTTTACTTGGATCGGCTAATATCGCGCAACCTACTTTTGCCTCTGATTTCGGCAATTCATCTACAATACCTTGAATTCGATTAATCACACTTCCCATTATATTTGTTGCCACCTCCTTTGAATAAATGCCATGCCTAATTATAACATGCCGAATGACTATACAACAAAAAAAGTGAGACGGATTCGCCCCACTTTCTTCGCTTCTACTCTTCTACAGCTTCCATCGCATCTTTTGGCACGCCCCACAGATACGTGAGGATGAAGCCACCGATATATGCTGCTAGTAAACCAAGAACATATTCGAACCATGAGTTATTAGCGATAAGTGGAATAAGTGCTACGCCAGATGGGCCAATTGCAATCGCTCCAACATTACCGAAGAAACCAATAACAGCTCCACCGATACCGCCGCCAAGACAAGCCGTAATAAACGGACGTCCCAGTGGAATGGTAACACCGTAGATTAATGGTTCGCCGATGCCGAGAATCCCGACTGGTAAACCGCCTTTAATCATGGTAACTAAAGGTTTATTTTTGCGACAACGCATCCAAATCGCGATTGATGCACCAACTTGTCCAGCACCCGCCATTGCAAGCATCGGTAGCAAGATTGTATATCCTTGTTGTGCAATCATTTCCACATGGATTGGCGTTAATACTTGGTGTAACCCGAGCATTACCATTGGCAAGAATAGCGTCCCCAGAACGAATCCAGCGAATAATCCACCTTTTGCGATAATCCAGTTGATGCTTCCTACTAGGCTTGTTGAAATAACGCCTGCAAACGGCATAATGATGAAAATCGTGAACAAACCAATGATGAGTAACGCTAACATCGGTGTTAAAATGATGTCCAGCGAATTCGGAATCCATTTACGTAAAAATTTCTCAAGAACACAAAGTAAGTATACAGCTAGAAGTACACCGATAATACCACCTTGTCCTGCGACCATGTCACTACCGTTGAAAATATTTTTAATCGGTAATTCTGGCGTCACGCCTATTAGTAATGTTATACCACCAACAGCACCACCAAGTACTGGTGTTCCACCAAATTCTTGCGCTGTATTAATACCTACATAAATCACTAGAAAATAGAAAATACCATTTTTAATAACATTTAACAGTGTAACATATTGCATCCATGTTGCAGCATCTAGATTCCCAGCTTGAATATTATTGAATAGAATCGCCGCGATACCAGCAATTAAACCGGCACCCACAAAACCTGGAATTAGAGGAACAAAAATGTTTGCAACGGATTTCAATAAACGCTTAAATCCAGATGAATTATTTTGTTTCTTTTTCATATCTGCTTTCGTCGCAGCTGCTCTTTCTTCCACCAATTCTTTACCAGTTTTCGCAGTCGAACTTTGTGTCAAATTCTCATCCAAGTTATCTGGTAATGTTTCACCTAATTTCACGCCTGCCATATCACACATCGCGCCTGCTACTTTGTTTACAAATCCTGGTCCAACAATGATTTGGAGCGTATCATCTTCTACAACTCCAAGTACGCCTGGTGCTTTTTTCAAGCCTTCCACGTCGACCTTATCTGTATCTTTAATTCCTAATCGTACACGTGTCATACAATGCGCGATTTTAGAAACGTTTCCCATACCGCCAACTTCTTCAAAAATCTTTTGGCCTAAATCTTGCTCTTTACTCATGTTTCGTACCTCCTCTTAGTCTAAAGTGCGTCTGATAAAACCATCCGCTGATGCTAATTTTTCCGTGGCTGTCGCAAGGTCTGTGTTCGTTAGAATCATGACAATGGCTGGTTTCACATGCTGTCCTGCTAATTCAAAATGCTTTTCTGCTGTCGCGTAATCACATTCTGTCGCTTCCATGATGATACGTTTCGAACGTTCTACTAATTTTTCGTTCGTTGGCATCACGTCGACCATCAAGTTCTTATATACTTTCCCTATTCCAATCATTGAAATCGTCGAAATCATATTTAAAACTAATTTTTGCGCTGTGCCGGCTTTCAAACGTGTCGATCCTGTCAAAATTTCAGGTCCGCAATCTACTTCGATCGCTGTATCCGCGTGTTTTGAAATCGCTGCGTTCGTGTTACAAGACAAAGCTCCTGTTTTCGCGCCAACTTCTTTTGCATAATCAAGCGCACCAATCACGTAAGGCGTACGGCCACTTGCCGCGATTCCTAACACGTAATCATTCGCTGTCAAAGCAATACTTTCTAAATCTTCTTTACCAAAAGCGACCGAATCCTCAGCACCTTCTACCGCTTGTAAAAACGCTTTCTCGCCACCGGCAATTAAACCAACGACCATTGTAGCGGGAACTCCAAACGTTGGCACACATTCCGCGGCGTCTAAAACACCAAGACGTCCACTCGTTCCTGCACCAAGATAAATCAAGCGTCCACCTTTTTTAAAACTCTCTATTACACCAGTGATAACGGTTTCAATTGAAGCGAGATTCGCCGCAATAGCAACCGGTACTTTCGCATCTTCTTCATTCATAATCTGTAATGCTTCTTTTACAGTTAGGGTATCTAAAGATGTTGTCTTTTCATTTCGTTTTTCCGTTGATAAATTCTCTAACATAAAAACACCTCTTTCATACGTTTATTGTAACTCATTCGGAATTATATTTCAATAACTATTTTAAAATAATGAAATAAAGTTTCAAATTTGTAAAAATAAAAAAGCAACTTAACCTTTGCGCTAAGCCACTTTTCAACTTTATTCTGCTGTTGTTAATTCTTTTACTTTAATGTGTTTCTTGAAATTTTTCGCTAGTTTTTTATTATAATTCGTATTTTGATCCGTCCAATCGGTTCCGCGTTGGGTCGGCCAGCCGGATGTATTGGCAATATAAGTAAGCATCGCAATGCCTTCCAAACCTTTCACCTGCGCACGGTCGTAAGCGCGCGTCATGTTCGTAATTGCGATTTCAATATTTTCTTCGGGTTTCAATAGTTCCTCTTCGGTCATTTCTTCTGGCGCTAAACCACCGCGATGCAACTGAAATAAGCCATAAGAAGTTCCTGAATCGCCAATCGTTTCTGGGTCAAATCCGCTTTCTGTTTCGGCAATCGAGAGTGGAATCCAGGCTGGTATATCGTGTTTTTTCGCCGTTTCTGTAATCATGTCCTTCATTGCCGCGCGCTGTTGGTACTGATCATAGAAGTGAAACACGAGTGAGCCTGCTGCTAGTACGCCTAATATAAAAATAAATGTTTCTCTTTTCATAGCCTTAACCTCTCAATGGTTTGTATTTTCGTAGACCCTTGCGCTGCTATCGCCTCATGCGGTTGCCAAATTTGCAAAATCAGTAAGATCGCGATGAGAAAGACAAGCACGACACTCACGATGATATTTTTTATTTTCATACTTGCTTTCCCCTCCCTTACTCGACCTTATCAAAAATCAGATAAAACGTAATCCAGCCATCTTCCAATTTCGCACCATATTCAAATTCATGCTGTTCCATGACCGTTTGCACAATGGCGAGCCCAAGCCCAGTTCCCGAAAAGTTCTTATTTCGCGAAGCTTCTCTCACATAAAACGGCATCCAAATATGCTCTAATGTTTGCGAATCGCGGATCGTTGTTTCATTTTTAATGGCGAAGTAAACTTTATTATTCTGCTCGGTCCACTCGATTTTAATTTGATTCGTTGTTGCGTATTTCACCGCGTTTGTGATGACATTATTAAACACCATCTCTAGTTTTGCCTTATCCGCCAAAATAACGATTTCTGGACTGATTTCCGATTTTGTCCGAATATCTAGATCTGTCGTTTCTTGATAATTTGCAAGGATTTCCTCAAAAAGCATCCGAACTTCGATTTTTTCTAGGTGCAGTGGATCTACTTCCATTTTGGAAAAACGCAATAATTCTTCGATAATCACCGAGATTTGATTGGTCTGTTTCACGATTGTCGCCATGTAAGTCCCGTCGTCCAAGCCATCCTGAATCCCCATGCTGTAGGCTTTAATCAGTGCAAGTGGTGTCTTCAATTCATGGGTTAAGTCCGCCATAAAATGCTTTAACTCTTTATTCCGTCGAAGCAACGCATGATGCGCTTTCTTCAAATCATCACTCATCACATTAATACTCGTCGCCAAATCTTCCAATTCATCGCGTGTTTCAATGCTCACCTTCTCAAACTCCAATTTCGAAATCTGATCAGCAACCATTTTTAATTCCTTCAGCGGTTTCGTAATTTTTCGAGATAAAAAGCCAGTAAGCGCAACGACTAAGATAGAGCCGAACAGCATCAACATCAAGTTAAATTCATTGATGATTTTTGCGGTTTCATCGTAATTGGCAATCGAAATCCCCGCCATGATAAGCAATCCATCCTTCTCGTTTAAACTCACTAAAAAACTCGATTTTTGCTTGCCTTGGTCGTATAATTTCGTAATAATCGCGCCTTTTTTTAAATCCTCTACCGTCTCACCTGTCACCCAAAAACGGTTTAGCGCAATGCGTTTCTGCGCCAAGTCTAGCCGCAACATTTCATTGAGGTCGTCCACATTATTGCTCATTTTCTCAGCTACAATTGTCACGTCATACTTCGCTTCCAATATGCCAAGGTCATTCTCAATCCGCTTCTTATCCCACTTGTCGACCTCTTTCATCGCCTGCGTCACTTTTTGATTCATCTCAAAATGATAGTATTTGGGTAGAAAAAATTGATTTACGAGCATCGATAGCGCAAAAACACCGATAACCACTGCCGAAATGCGCCACGTCAGCTTACGGCCGAGTTTACTCATTATCGACCTCGATACTATAGCCCATCCCGCGATGCGTCTTAATCAGCCCGTCACCAACTTTTTCGCGAAGCCGCCTAATATGCGTGTCTACTGTGCGCTCTTCGCCTTCGTAATCAATCCCCCAAACAATATCCAGCAGCTGATTTCGATTCAGAATCGCACCTTTATTTTGATATAACACGCGCATTAATTCGTATTCTGTTTTCGTGGCATTAATATCCATACCTTGTTTAAATAATTTCTTGGCATATGTATCAATCGTAATATCCGCCACTTCGAAACAGTTCTGAAAACCCGTCAAATTCTTCGCGCGAACCAACAACGCTTTCGGGAAAAATGGCTTCTTAACGTAGTCATCCGCTCCAGTTTCGAGCGCATAACATTCATCCTCGCCCTCACTTTTCGCCGTCAACATCATCACTTTCACAGAGCCCGACGCCTTCATTTCTTTGCAAACTTCCACACCATTTACGCCCGGCATCATCCAATCCAACACCGCTAAATCCAATTTCTCACGATAATATATTTCTAAAGCCTCTTCTCCATTTTCCGCTTGAAAAACAGTAAAGCCCTCTTTTTCAAAATAAGCACATAAAATTTTCAACATATCTTTTTGATCATCTGCAATTAATACGTTCATTCTTCATCATCCTAGTGGTTCATTTTTTCCATCATACCATAGATTTATGACACGAATTTGACAAAAAGCAAACCTTTAAAAATTCTTTAGAAACAAAATAGTCCACCTAACCATGTATAGAGTTAGATGGACTGGTTATTAAGTTTAATTAGCTACAATGTTTACCAATTTACCAGGGACAGCGATGACTTTACGGACTGTTTTGCCCGCTATTTCTTCGGTGATTTTATCATTGCTTCGAGCGATTTGTTCTAGCTCATCTCGGGCTAAATCTTTCGCTACTGTGACTTTTGCTCTCACTTTACCATTCACTTGTAGCACGATTTCGACTTCATCTTCCACCAATTTAGAAGCATCAAATGTTGGCCATGACTCATACGTAATCGTTTCGGTATGACCAAGACGATTCCATAGTTCTTCTGCCAAATGTGGTGCGATTGGCGAAAGGAGTTGAACGAAACCTTCTGCATAGTTTTTCGGAACGGTCGTTGCTTTATATGCATCGTTTATAAAAATCATCAACTGTGAAATACCTGTATTGAAGCGCAGGTTTTCGTAGTGTTCGGATACCATTTTCACCATTTGGTGGTACGATTTCTCAAGGTCAACATTGGCTTCTGTCGTAATTTTAGCGTTGATTTCGCCTGTTTCTTCCTCGATGAACAAGCGCCAAACGCGATCTAGGAATTTGCGTGCTCCTTCTAGGCCATTTGCGTTCCATGGAATCGATGCTTCAAGTGGTCCCATGAACATTTCGTAGAGGCGTAGCGTGTCCGCGCCGTATTGTTCAACCACGTCATCTGGATTGACAACATTGCCGCGAGATTTACTCATTTTCTCGTTATTATCGCCCAAAATCATGCCTTGGTTAAACAGTTTTTGGAACGGTTCTTTCGTTGGTACAACACCGATATCGTATAGGAATTTGTGCCAGAATCGCGCGTATAGCAAGTGCAATACCGCATGCTCGGCGCCACCGATATACACGTCGACCGGAAGCCATTTTTCAAGCTTTTCTTTATCTGCCAAAACGTCCTTGTTTTCCGGATCGATATAGCGCAAGAAGTACCAGCTAGAGCCAGCCCACTGCGGCATTGTATTCGTTTCGCGAACTCCTTTACGACCATTTGCATCGACCACATTTACCCAGTCAGTCAAGTTTGCAAGTGGTGATTCGCCTGTTCCAGATGGCTTGATTTCGGTTGCTTTTGGAAGGAGTAGTGGCAATTCTTGTTCTGGAATCGTTGTTGTTTCGCCATCTTCCCAATGAATGACAGGAATCGGCTCGCCCCAATAACGTTGACGGCTGAACAACCAATCGCGCAAACGGAAACTAATTTTACGCGTACCAGCTTTATTTTCTTCTAGCCAGTCAATGATTTTGGCAATCGCATCGTCTTTATTCAGACCGTTGAGAAATTCTGAATTAATGTGGTCCCCATCGCCCGTATAAGCCTCTTCTTCGACATTTCCGCCAGCCAGAACCGCTTTAATGTCCAAATGGAATTGTGTCGCGAACGCATAATCACGCTCATCGTGTGCCGGAACCGCCATAATTGCACCAGTTCCGTACTGAATTAGGACATAATCGGCAATCCAAATCGGCATCTCTTCGCCGTTCACCGGATTAATCGCGTAAGCTCCCGTGAAAACGCCAGTCTTATCTTTCGCAAGATCGGTACGCTCCAACTCACTTTTAAGCTCCACTTGTTTCTGATACGCCGTCACCGCTTCTTTTTGATCCGCTGTTACAATCTTATCCACCAAATCATGCTCTGGCGCTAGAACCGCATACGTTGCCCCAAAAAGTGTATCTGGACGCGTCGTAAATACAGTGAAATTCGCGTCGTTGTCTTTCACTTGAAACGCAACCTCCGCACCTTCTGATCGCCCAATCCAGTTACGCTGCATATCTTTAATATTCTCTGGCCAATCCACCAAATCCAAATCATCTAGCAAACGATCCGCGTACGCCGTAATTTTTAGCATCCATTGACGCATCGGTTTACGAAAAACAGGATGCCCGCCGCGCTCACTTTTGCCATCGATAACTTCTTCATTCGCAAGCACCGTACCAAGCGCTGGACACCAGTTCACCGCAACCTCAGCCTCATAAGCGAGCCCTTTTTCGTATAGTTTCGTGAAAATCCATTGCGTCCATTTATAATAATTCGGGTCGGTCGTGTTAATTTCGCGATCCCAGTCATAAGAGAAGCCTAGCGACTTGATTTGGCGCGTGAAATTCTCGATATTATGCGCTGTAAATGCAGCAGGGTCGTTCCCCGTATCAATCGCGTACTGCTCAGCTGGCAGTCCAAACGCATCCCAACCAATCGGATGAAGCACGTTAAACCCTTGCATGCGCTTCATTCGTGAAATAATATCCGTCGCCGTATAACCTTCTGGATGTCCAACGTGGAGTCCTGAGCCTGATGGATAAGGAAACATATCGAGTGCATAAAAATTCGACTTATCCGCGTCCTCCGTCGTTTTGAAAATCTTCTCGTCTTCCCATCTCTTCTGCCATTTCGGCTCCATCTCTTTGTGATTAAATGTCATAATCCATAACTCCCTTTCTATACTTGCTGCAAAACAAAAAAATCCCACAGCAAAAAAATGCCATGGGACGAGAGTAAAAACCCCCGCGGTACCACCCAAATTAGTGTCTCCACTCAACTCAAGAATTCCTTAACGCGGAAAAGGACGGCGGTTTTCACCACATCTATGCGTGCCGAGGCAAGTTCGTACATCTTCGCGTGTGACTCGCACCAACCGTCACCTCTCTAAACGCCAAGAACTTGTACTACTACTCCTCTTTCTTGTTTCATCAATAGTTCTATTGTAACGTATCCGCCACGCTTTGACAACCCTCTAAATCGGCGCCTTATCAAGCGCGGTCAACCAAATCATCTCGACTTTATTATCCCAGAACCCAAAGCGCAATTCGATATTATTATCCTTATCTTCATACACGAGCTCCTGCTCATAGCGATCGGACTTCGTTAAATTACGATACGCCGAACCATACGTACTAGTCACTTTATCAACAGAATCACCAAACTTGATGCCACGGCTCGTTGTTAATTTATCGCTTCCATATTCGATATGTATCACGCGATTTTTGTCAGCGTCCTCGATAGATACCCAGTATGTGGCCTTTTCTTTATTCTTTGGAACGAGTACTTTTATCTCTTTTTGGAGACTTTTATCCGTGACTTCCTTCGATTTAAAATCTGTTTTCTGTGTTTCGGTTGCCAGTACTTGATCGATTTTAATCCCATTTACTGACTCCGAAGAAAGATCGGTCGAAGCAACCTGTTTGTGAATTTCATGATACGGACTGCCCGTCACGAAAAACGTTTGCCTGAAAAAAATCGCCACCATCGCCACCAGTAGAACAAGCGCTGCGAAACCAACCCAATGTTTTCGAATATTTACTTTCCCATAAAAAGCTGTGATGACCATCAAACAAATAATCGCCAGCACAAGGTATACAATTATCATTTCCCCACTTCTTTCGCGTTTCCAAAGTAACCTAAAGATGTCTTAAAAATAGCATAAAAACGCGGATAAAGCAACGATTGTCATTTCGCTAACGGCTTGTATTTCATCAACGGATATAATAGGAATCCTAGGAAGAATAGGCCTAGACTAAGAGCGAACACGCGCCAGTCCTCTGTTCCACTTTTGATAATCCAACTAGCGTACGTTAGTGCAAGAGCTGCGATAAAGCCATCAAACCAACGTTTCCCTATTGAATTCGTCTCATATGTCGCACCTGTTAGCGTCAATTTCAGTTGGAATAGTGGTGAGATGAAATATTGGACGAGAAACGCCAGCGTCGAGACTTTGACCACGAAATCGTAGGCTGTTGCGATGTTGCCAGAAAGCGTTGATAGGATGAATAATTGGGACGCACAACATGTCAAAATGAGAACAAGGACTGGCGTACCATTTTTATTCGTTTTCGCTAGGAATGGGAGGAAAAGTCCATTTTTCGCGGCTTGGTACGGCGCTTCGGAACTCATCATAATCCAACCAATCGCTGAGCCAAATAAGCAGACAAGTGCGAGCAATGCCATAACTGCCGAGCCACCGCTACCCGTGACAACGTTTAGCGCATCGGCTAACGGACTTGCGGAATGTAATAGCTTGGATTTAGGAATGAGCCCGAGTGCCAGAATCGTGATTGTCGTGTAGAGACAAACCGAGATGACCAGCCCAGAAATAGTCGCAGCACGAACTGTTTTACCGGATTTCGCGCGTCCCGCAAACATCATTGCCGACTCAATTCCGATGAACGCCCATAATGTAACGATTGCCGCACTGTTGACTTGTGATAGCAAGCCGTTTTCTAGTCCGCTCGTGTCGACAACCGGATGATACCACTCGCCCATTACAGAGGATTGGAAAGCGAATAAACCGACGACAATGAATAGGAAGAAGCCGATAATTTTCGCTGCTGTTGCGATTAAATTAATTCGTCCCGCCCCGCTTACTCCTTGAATGATGATCAGGCAAACGCCCCACAAAAGTAGCGAACAAATAAGAAACGTCAATAATTGGCCGAGTCCTAACTGATAAGATCCCATGGTAAACACGATTTTTTTACTATTAAGTACTGGAAAAAAGACGGATAAGTAACCTGCAAAAGAGGTGATAATGGACACGTTTCCTGCCCAGTTAGCGACCCAGTAACTCCAGACGGCGATGAATCCTGCCAGCCGTTTTAATTTTGGATTGCGGAACAATTCGAACGCATGGCTTTGCGCACCACTTGTTAAGTCTGGTCGTCGCACAGCCAAATTTCCGAATACGAGCGCGATCATTAACACACCGGTTCCTGTTAAAATCCATGCCAGCATAATGCCGAGTGGACTTGCTACGGCCGCCATTTGTCGCGGCAACATGAAGATTCCTGATCCAATCATGTTTCCTACTACTAAAGATGTCAATACGAGATAACCCATTTTTTTGTTTGTTTTGTTCATTTTCTCTGCCCCCAAGTCGTTTTAGTACATTACCAAGTTAAAGTATTTTTATATCATAGCACAATGATAACTCCTCCGCAACCCTGAAAAATATGATAAAATAACAAGGATGATTATTTCAAGTTTGAAGGAGTTTGACAAAAAATGAACCCATTTCCATATACGAACGATAATAAACGATACCACACATGGAATTACTGCTTGCGTGACCATTTTGGCTACAAAGTTTTCAAAGTGGCGCTGGATGGTGGCTTTGACTGTCCAAATCGTGATGGTACGGTAGCGCATGGGGGTTGTACTTTTTGCAGTGCGGCGGGGTCTGGTGATTTTGCAGGCGATCGAGTGGACGATTTGCAGACCCAGTTTCACGCGATCAAGGACCGGATGCATACAAAATGGAAAGACGGCAAATATATGGCCTATTTCCAAGCATTCACGAACACGCACGCCCCTGTTGCCGAACTGCGCGAAAAATATGAATCCGTGCTAAATGAACCTGGCGTCGTCGGTTTATCGATTGCAACACGCCCTGATTGCCTTCCTGATGACGTTTTGGACTATTTAGCCGAGTTAAACGAGCGAATCTACCTCTGGGTGGAACTCGGCCTCCAAAGCGCGCACAACGAGACTGGCGTACTCATCAATCGGGCACATGACTACGATTGCTATGTGGAAGGTGTCAAAAAATTACACGCTCGCAGGATTCGTGTTTGTACGCATATTATCAACGGCCTGCCTCGTGAAACACCAGAAATGATGATGCAAACCGTGCAAAAAGTCGTTGAAAGCGGCGTCGCGGGCATCAAAATCCATCTGTTGCACTTGCTAAAAGGCACGCCGATGGTTCAGCAATACAAAAATGGCGAACTAAAATTTTTAACAAAAGACGATTATGTCAGCCTGGTTTGTGATCAGCTCGAGATACTCCCTCCTGAAATGGTCATTCATCGCATTACAGGAGACGGCGCAATCGAAGACTTAATTGGCCCGATTTGGAGCTTGAATAAGTGGGAAGTTTTGAATTCGATTGATGCGGAACTCGTTAGACGTGATAGTTGGCAAGGGAAATTTTACAACACAGCAAAGGTTGGGAACGAAGCATGAACTTAAAAAGCATTTTACCATTCAGTCACGACCTGCTGACCCGTCTTATTTTGCCTGGCGATACTGTTGTTGATGCCACGATTGGAAATGGCCACGATACAGCATTTTTAGCCAATCTGGTTGGTGTGAATGGCCACGTATTTGGTTTCGATATCCAGCAAGAAGCCATCGAAGCAACGACGCAATTGCTCACTGAGAAACATGTTGCCGATCAAGTCACACTTTTCCGCGAGAGCCACGCAAACATGATCGAGCTCCTGCCACAACAAACCGAAATCAAGGCAGCTATCTTCAATCTAGGCTACCTTCCGGGTGGCGACAAAACAATCACAACACTCGCTGACTCTACTATCAAGGCCATTGAAGCGGCCCTATCTCTACTTACGGTCGGCGGTATCGTGATTCTAGTTATTTATCACGGGCATCCCGAGGGCCAAACCGAGAAATCCGCCGTGCTACACTATACCGAAGCGCTCCCCCAAGAGCAGTTTCATGTCTTAGAATACCGCTTCATCAACCAACGCAATAACCCGCCTTTTGTAATTGCCATTGAAAAACGAAAAATAAAGAGGTTGAGACAAAACTCAAGATAAGGCAAAAGCGCTCTCCCATTTCTTCGGGTAGGACGAAAAATTCTGCTTTATATAAATCGAGCGAAAGCGTTTGTATTCAGGGGATTTGGTGGAAGCCGGAAGCGGAGCATACTGGTGTATGTTAGAACCGGAAGTCCGCCTAATCCCCCGAATGCGAACGCTTGTCGCCGATTTATCTGGGTTATGTCCCATCCTCTTTTGTTTGAAATAAAATTTCACAACCTGTATACTTAGCTTAAAATACCACGAAAGTACGGTGATTCACATGTTCGGTATCTCGATTTATTTATCTAGCGACAACGACTTTGAAAAAACCATCCAACAAGCATCTAACAACGGCTTTTCGCTCATTTTCAGCTCCTTACATATTCCAGAAGAAAATCCTGCAAACTATCGACACTTGCTTACAAGACTTGGCGCTGCAGCAAACACATACAACATGCAACTAATCCTCGATATTTCTGCTACATCATTAGCACACATCGGGCTCACCATCGACACCGCCGACCAGCTAACTGAACTTGGCGTCACCGGTCTACGCGTCGATTATGGACTCACGACAGACGAAATCGCAAAACTTGCCAAGAAAATCAAAATCTACCTCAACGCTAGCACCATTGACAGCACATTTTTAGAAATACTTATTCAATCTGGCGTCGAAATCTCACAAGTTGAAGCCTTCCATAACTATTATCCAAAGCCACACACAGGCCTCGATATTCCCTTTTTCAAGCAAACGAATGCATTTCTACACCATCATGGCTTAAAAATTGCAGCTTTCGTGCCCGGCGACGGTGAAAAACGCCAACCTTTATTCGAAGGCCTACCAACACTCGAAAAACACCGCTACAGCCATCCATTCGTCGCAGCGCTTGAACTAGAAACACTCGGCGTCGACAACATTTATATCGGCGACCCCACACTGCAAATACAAACGACCGAGCAATTCGCAGCTTTCGCCAAAGATAGCACACTATTACTCGACTGCCAATTAGCTCCAAACCTAGATCCGCGCATCCAAAATCATCTGTTGCAGCCAGATAATAACCGCATGGACCCAGCACGTGACCTCATTCGCTTAGAAAAATCCCGACCAGCTTTAGCGAAACTCGATATTCCAGCTACACTATCAAACACGCGTCCCATCGGTAGCATCCTCATTGATAACAACTTATTCGGACGGTATCAAGGCGAAATAACGATAGCCCTCTACGACTTGCCTGTCGAGCCAAAAACAAATAATATTGGGCAGATCACTCCAGACTCCATCGCCATACTTCCCTTCCTAAAACCTGGCCAGGCGTTTCAATTAAGACCAAATAATGAATTAAAATAAACAAAGAAGATTCCGCTTGCTTTTACAAGAGCAGAATCTTCTTTAGTTTCCTTTAGCACTCTTAGTGGTTTTCTGTTTGGTATATTTTATTTCCAGAATCAAATCGCTCTGGTAAATACCAGACACACAAAATCTTTGTCTAACTTCCAACCATCTTTCGTGAGTCATGTCTGTACACAAATACAAAGGAACAATCATAAAAAAGAAACCTCTAAAAATCAGGTTTTTCACCCAACTTTTAAAGGTTTCTCTATTTTCCTATTCGGCTAACGCTCTTATTTGCTCTAAAATCTTGGATAAGTTCTCCGAAGATAGCAGTAACTCATTGATACAAGTAATCTGTTCTACAATTGTATTTCGTGAAATATCTGCATGCTTATGAATATCAGAATCAAATGTATCCCGAATTTCAATGGAATCTGTTGGAATCTGCGTATACAAATTATAATTAAATGAAACTAGTGGATAACCAAAAATAATTCTTCTTTTATTTGCCTCGCTCTCAGCTAACCTAACCAAATCTGCAAAAATACTCGTTTTGCGGAAATCTCGTAAAAAATGCAAATCATTTTCCTGATTGTACTGCTCAAGGCTTATTATGGGATCCACCGTAACCGAATTATAATCCCCCAATAAGCTATGATATAGTGCACCAGTGCCACCCTTTGAGCCACCATATAAAACTACATCTTCTTTAGAGATATGATACGTGTTCCTAACAATCCTAATTGCCTCTTGAACATCTGATTCCATATTTGAATAGTTAAACGTATTAATATAGTGACTACCATAAGCTAAATTTAAATCCATTATTCTCATAATAATCGTGTTCTTAACCAAATGTTTCTGCATACTCCCAAAAGATGTTGTGAAGCAGCGATGCGCAATATTCGCGCTATGATAGTTTTCTTTTGCCGGCATTGGAGAAAAAATGACAACAGCTTCAAAAACATTTCACCTTTTGTACATATTTGGGCTATTTTTGTATAACCTATAGCATTTCTAATTCCCAATTTCGTTTATTTTTATAAAAGTCATATATTTTTAAGGTAAATAATCAGCAATTTGAAATAAACTACTCTTTTTTGTATTTTTTTCACTTTTCATCCTAATGTCACTTGCAAAGTTACCTCTATAAACTACTTTTCTCTCCTTTATCAATGTTTTTCTGTCCAAAATACCCAATTATTACAATTAAATTCAGGATACATTCCTAAAATTAAAATAACAGAAAATTCATTCATTAACAAGAAGGAACTTCCAACTCAGTCTCCATTTTTAATAAAAAGAAATTGCACTCTGATCCCTTATTGATTATACAGGCAAGGTTCAATCAATTCAAGCCTTGAAAAAAAGATTCACCATATGTTCACAAAGATGGCTTGAACAGTAAATGTTAGCCTTTACATTCTGTGGGTATTTTTGGATTACATCCTCTTTCGCATCAAAAATGCAAAATCACCGAGCTCAAAACAGCCCGGTGATTCCGCATTTATTCAATTATTTCCCAAAATCGTACTTATTCTCTACATATACATCATACCAAATCATGAAAATGACAACCGTCCAAATTTTACGGCTATAATCTTGTTTTCCAGCACAATGATCGTCTAGCAATTGCAAGACATATTTTTTGTTGATGAGGTGATCTGTTGGTGAATCGCGAATAATATCTTTCACCCATTGATTCATCTCGTCTTTCAACCAATGACGAATCGGTACTGGGAATCCAAGTTTACGACGATTTAAAACATGGTCTGGTACGAATGCTTCTGCCGCCTTACGCAACACGTATTTCGTTGTACCATTCGTTGTTTTAAGCGACGCTGGGATATCTTTTGCGACACGGAATACTTCTTTATCCAAGAACGGCACGCGGACTTCTAGCGAGTTCGCCATCGTCATTCGATCGGCTTTCAGTAAGATATCGCCACGCATCCACGTATGGATATCGATGTATTGCATCCGCTCAACTGGATTGTAACCAACTGTTTCCGCGTACAATGGATCGGTAATTTTGGTATAATCATGGCCAGCTTGATATTTCGGTAACAGGATTTTCTTCTCAGCTTCCGTAAACATTTTTGCGTTACCAATATAACGTTCTTCCATCGGCGTTGTTCCGCGTTCTAAGAAGCTCTTGCCGCGCATTCCCTCAGGCATAACATTGGCAACACCGCGTAACATGGATTTCAAAACACCTGGCATTTTATTAAACATGGACAATGAGTTCGGCTCGTTATAAATATTATACCCACCAAAAAGTTCATCAGCGCCTTCTCCTGATAAAGCAACCGTCACGTGTTTGCGCGCTTCACGAGATAGGAAATAAAGCGGAATCGCAGCTGGATCTGCCAGCGGATCATCCATATGCCAAACAATTTTCGGCAATTCATCCATGTATTCTTGCGGCGTAATGATGTAACTTATGTTCTCCACGCCTAGCTTCTCAGCCGTTTCTTTCGCTACGTCGACCTCACTGAAGCCATCGCGCTCAAAACCGACAGAGAACGTTTTAATCGCAGGGTGGTATTCCTTTGCAATGGCCGCTATAATCGAGGAATCAATCCCACCAGACAAGAACGAACCAACTGGCACGTCACTGCGCATATGCATTTTCACAGAATCGTACATTACATCACGAATTTCTTTAATAAACGTATCTTCTGATTTCGCAACTGGTTGGAACTTCGCCTTCCAATATTGACTAATCTGCATTGATTCGCCGATTTTTTTCGTGAAATAATGGCCAGGTTCTAAGCGTTTAATACCTTGCGTCAAAGAATCTGGCTCTGGAACAAACTGGAACGTCATATAATTTTGTAATGACACTTCATCCAATTTTGTCGATTTCAGCGCATGTAAGATTGATTTCTTTTCAGAGCCCATATAAAGTTTTCCATCTTCTTCTGCATAGAAAAACGGCTTGATACCAAATGGATCACGGGCACCATAAATTTTTTCCTCTACTTTATCCCAAATAACAAAGCCAAACATACCGCGCAATTGTTCCGCCGTTTTTTCCTTATATTTGGCATATGTAGCAATAATAACCTCTGTATCACTGCTCGTCTCAAAAGTCATGCCCTCATTCACTAAGTTCTCACGCAGCTCCACATAATTATAAATTTCACCATTGAAAATTATCCAATAACGCTCATTCTCGTACGTCAGCGGCTGATGACCGTTCTCCACATCAATAATACTGAGTCGGCGGAAACCAAACTGAACATGTTCATCCGTAAAATAACCCTCATCATCAGGTCCACGGTGAGTAATCATGTCATTCATTTGCTTAAATGTTTCCTTCTCTTCGCCAGTAATTTCAGCAATGCGGTCATGTACGCATCCAATAAATCCACACATCGTCACATTTCTCCTCTATTTTTAAACTATTTATGTTCTCTTTTCAACAACGTCTATCATATCATAAATAGGCTTTGTTTGAACAGTATCCCGCAAAAAAAGACGGTTAGAATTGTTCATAAACCAGATAAATCGGCGGCAAGCGTTTGTTTGAAGCAAAATTTACGTCTTACCCAGAAAAATAGGATTCGTCCTATCTCAAAAATAATGAATGATATTTCAATTTTATTATGATTTGAGTTCCTTTCAGCCTATCTCTAAGTATCTTACAAAAAATCGTATTTTTATGTATATCTAAAAATCCACCACAAAACAGCAGCGGGCCGCCAAAGGTTTAGTTTCTAAGCAAAAGCGAGTACCGACGTGGAATGTACTAAAGTACATGAGCATCGGAACACAGCTTTTAACGACGAAAATGAGCCTTTGGCAGCCCGCTGCTGGACGATTTTTAGTTTTCTGTGTGTTTTAATACTGGACGGTCATGTAGTGGTTGAATTTTACGGTTGTTGCCATCGTAGTATTTGTTGAATTCTGCAATTTGTTCTTTTGAAACTTCTACTGGTGTCGACATAACATACCATTCTACGTTTTCAGATAGTGGTGGTGTTGTTAGAGAGCCTAGGTAGTGGTAGTATGATTTGTTTGTTGGAAGTAGAGCTGCTACGTCGATTGGCTCGCTAACTGCTGCTTTCTCGCCTTTTTTAACGTTGTTTAAAATGCTTTGGAAAGCTGGATTTGCTTTACCTTCTTTGAAGAAAACGCCGATAACTGCTAGACGACTATCTTGATTTTCATTTACAAAGTGGGCTTCGATTGGATAATGTTTGCCATCCACTGTATGCTCACTTTCTGCGTGAAAATGGAATTGATTTAATTCAAATTTGCGTCCGTTGATAGTGGCTTGTCCACCGTCATCTACTTGGATACTGTGTCCGTTGTCTACTTCATCGGTCACTTTTTGATTGTAATTTAATTCAATAGTTCCTGTGTCTTTCATTGGTTCAGTTTTGGCTGTTTCAATGTTGATTGGGGACTGTGTGTCGCCTGCTTCAAATTGCCACGATTTTTGATCATGGTAGTCTAAGTGATCCTCATGTTTTGCTGCTGTTTCGGTCTTTTCTGTTTTTTCTTCTTTTTTCGTGTCGCTTGCATCGCTATTGCCACAACCTGCTACGAGGATGAGTGATGCTGCGATTGCTGAAGCTGCTAATAATTTTGTTTTCATGTTGAAAACCCCTTTCGTTAAGTAACTTAATTATTATATTACATAATGATTCATCTGTGTGTGTACTTTTTGTGACGAAATCATGGTATTTTTGCGAAAAAATTACTCAAAATGTAAAAAACCTAGCTGGATTGGCTCCAAAGCTAGGTTTTAAAATATTAATTTATAGTTGCAGTTTCTAATAAAAATTCTTTCATTTGTTGCGCTTTATCTATTTTTTCCCAAGGTAAATCTAAATCTAACCTTCCGAAATGTCCAAATGCCGCGGTTTGACGATAAATCGGGCGACGCAGGTCAAGCATTTTGATAATTCCTGCTGGACGTAGATCGAAAAATTTGTTTACCGCATTGATTAAGTCTTGCTCACTGTAACTACTTGTTCCATATGTGTCAATAGAGATTGATACGGGATGAGCGACCCCAATAGCATAGGCTAGCTGTACTTCTACTTTTTTAGCAAGTCCAGCTGCGACAATGTTTTTTGCTACGTAACGTGCAGCATAGGCGCCTGAACGGTCCACTTTTGTCGGATCTTTACCGGAAAAAGCTCCACCGCCATGACGTGCATAGCCGCCGTATGTGTCGACGATAATTTTGCGACCAGTTAAGCCAGCATCTCCTTGAGGCCCACCAATAACGAAGCGGCCAGTTGGATTGATGAAGTATTTCGTTTCCGCGTCAAGAAGGTTCGCGTCAATCACTTCTTCTATGACTAGTTTATGCAAATCAGTTGCGATCTGTTCTTGTGAAATATCTGGATGATGTTGTGTGGAAATAACAATCGTATCGACACGAATTGGTTGATTATTATCATCATACTCTACTGTTACTTGTGTTTTCGCATCTGGGCGTAGGTAAGTTAATACGTTATTTTTGCGTAGTTCTGCGATTTCACGGGATAATGCGTGTGCTAATGAAATGGGAAGTGGCATCAATTCCTCGGTTTCATCTGTTGCAAAACCGAACATCAAGCCCTGATCTCCTGCCCCAATAGCATCGATTGCGGCATCTTCGGCTGAACCATCGCGGGATTCTAAAGCGACATCCACACCTTGCGCAATATCTGGTGACTGCTCGTCTATTGCCGTTAAAACAGCGCATGTTTCCGCATCAAAACCATATTTTGCACGGGTGTAACCAATTTCTTTAATCGTATCACGCACGATTTTCGGAATATCCACATAAGTAGAGGTTGTTATTTCCCCCGCTACGAGTACCAACCCTGTTGTTACTGTCGTTTCACAAGCTACGCGAGCATCAGGATCTTTCGTTAAAATTGCGTCCAGGATTGCATCTGAAATCTGATCTGCAATCTTGTCTGGATGTCCATCAGAAACAGATTCTGACGTAAATAAATGACGGTTTCTTGCCATTCTTTGTTTCCTCCTTTTTCTTCTCCATCGCGAAGTGGTTTGCAAAAATGCGAACTTATCGTCTGTTTCCTTGTAGTTTTCGTTCACGCTTTCATGCGACATGTTTTATCCTCATGCCAACAAAAAAGCCTTCTCCCTATTTGCCAATTGCACGCGGAATAGAGAGAAGGCTATTATTTACAATACCTTCGCTCTCATCGATCAGGAAATCAATTCCTGCCACAGGTTAGCACCTTACAATACATGTAGGTTGCCGGGTTTCAAAGGGCCAGTCCCTCTACCGCTCTGGATAAGAGTTTAATTTAGTTTTCACGTTATTGTAACATGTTTCATTATTATTGTCACGCACAAAAATTATTCATGCCCCTTCTCACTTCTTTTTCCGAATATCGCACATCCGATTATCTGCCACCGCACTGTACCCAAAACGTCCCACTGGTTTCAAGAATGGTAAGTACATAATCAGACCAATCAGCCCTGTCATCGGAAAACGCAGTAGCATCCGGCGAATCGCGAAAAACCCCTTCTTAACGCTCCCATTTGGCGCGATAAGATGAATTTCGCGCATTAGTTCTTCTTGTGAAAATCCGATATCCCTGGCACCTTGAAGCGGTCTCCAATCTATGACATGCATCCAGTCCAACCTTTCAAATACTCGCTTCGTAGCTTTGCAAAATCGACAGTTTTGATCATACAGAACGATATCTTTCATCCTCATTCATCTCCTTAAATTACGTTTCTTGCTTACCATTCTCGCCAAACTATGTTAAAATGAATTTTATACATCGGGATTTCCTAGATTGTATGAATGCTTGGTTCACCAAAGGAGAAGAAACTATGATATTTTCAGCATTAACTTTGATTATTTTTGCGATTTTTATTATCGCTGTGTGCATTTTTGAATTTGTTTTGAAATGGCGCTGGTTCAAGTACTTTTTAGCCACAATGGGCTTGATTACGAGTGCAGTTATTTTCTTTATTAGCTTTTATGGTGGCGGGGTTTCACAAGCTGAGATTGCAATTTCGATTTTCATTGCCACACTTGGGGAATATATTTTCTCCCTAATTATTAGCCTCATTGCTTGGATTCGTCGCATGTCAGATAAGAAAACAGCGTAAATAATCAGTTAGAAAAAGTTGAGCCTTCATATTACCGGCTCAACTTTTTTTGTTGCCTAGTTACTCGAATTAAGCGACACTAGTTCATATGTAATTATCGTTGTATCGTTTTCCCAGATGAGCTTACGTGGCACTGCAATCCCGTTTGTCTCGCTCTCTTTTGTCGTCCGGACTTCTACCGGCACATCGATTGGATAAATACGATATCCTGCTTTCTCCAACTCAAAAAAATTATCTGAAATCCGCTTCTCTTTTCCCTTTGTTACGATCATTGTATTAACTTCTAATGGCATTCCCATGCGTATTACCTCCAATTATTTGATTTTAGTTGTCGCAATGCTTCTTGAATCACGACCTGCATTCCTTCATCTCGCATAAAAAAACTGAACTGATTCTGCTGGACAAGGCTCGCTAAATCTCCTACAATCAGCTTTGGCCCCAGTGTTTCCATATAATCCAACTGATTCACAAAACCTACGACATTCGCCAAATAAACGCGTTTGCTAAACGTTCTTTCTGCTGTCTTTACTTCATATTGCGCTATTATATGTAATTTGTCTAATTTTGCGCCGGTTTCTTCCATTGTTTCACGGATTGCCGTTTCCGCATTCGTCTCCCCAGGTTCACCCTTCCCACCAGGAAACTCGATGCCACGGGTTTTATGCGTTGTAAACAGCCAAGTGTCGTGAAACTGTGCGATGACGAGCACATCATCTGCTTCTTGTTCGATATCAAAATATATCGATACCGTATTCCCAAGCGAATCCTGATACGTATACATGCTTGTTCCCTTTCTTTTTTTCGAATTTGTGGTACGATAAAGAGGTTAAATCTCTTAAAAATGAAGGTGAGTCGCAAAATGAAGAAAATCATGTTGGGCGGTATTCGTCTTTATCGCAAATATATTTCACCGCTAAAACCCGGAACTTGCCGTTTTTACCCTACTTGCTCGCAATATGGTATGGAAGCAATTACGGAACACGGTGCTCTAAAAGGTGGCTGGCTGACCATCAAGCGAATTTCTAAATGCCATCCTTTCCATAAAGGCGGTGTGGATTTAGTACCGATTAAGTGCGACCATAAAGACCACCGTCATCATCATTATAGTGAAAAATAGGAGTGCTTGCAAGAAACATGTGCTAGCAGTCACTCCTATTCCTTCGATTAAAAATTTCAATAAACTGCTTGCCTTTTTGTGATATATAAGGTATTATGAATTTCTGATGTTAAATCGTAATCGCTACGATTTATTATTTTTCGGCATCAAATAAGAATCATTTCGATTTAGGGGGTTCCTTTTTTCATGAAGAAAATAGCCATTTTACTTAGTACGATTCTGCTTGTCTCTGTTTTCATGGTCGGTTGTGGTAATAGCGACGCGAAGACGAAAGATGCGGATAAGTTAACGGTTTACACGACGGTTTATCCATTACAATACTTAGCGGCCCAAATTGGTGGCAAATATGTCGATGCGCATTCGGTGTATCCAGCTGGTTCGGATGCCCACAGCTTTGACCCCTCACAAAAAGACATGATGAATATTGCAGATAGCGACCTGTTTTTCTATATCGGGCTTGGTATGGAAGGTTTTGTTGATAAAGCGAAACAATCGCTTAAAAAGGAAAACGTGAAGTTTGTCGTGACGACGGATGATTTGAAATTGCCTGCTGTCGCGCACGAAGAGGAAGATCATGACCACGAGGGCGACGAGGATGACCACGATCATGGTGATGTAAATCCGCACGTTTGGCTGGATCCGAATTACATGGTGACGATGGCGGGCGTTGTACGGGATAACTTAAGCAAGGAACTTCCTGCGCAAAAAGCGACATTTGAGAAAAATTATGAAGATGTTGTATTGCAATTACAAACATTGAATAACGATTACAAAACGATGGCTACGAATGCGAAACATAAAGATTTTGTGACGGCACATGCGGCATATGGCTACTGGGAGCAAGAATACGGCTTGAAACAAATCCCGATTGCTGGTATTTCAACGAGCGACGAACCATCCCAGAAGAAGTTAACATCGATTGTAAACACGATTAAAAAGGATAAGATTCCGTACATCTTGTTAGAACAAAATACGAATTCCAAAATTGCTGACGTTATCCAGAAAGAAACGGATACAAAGACAATGAAACTGCATAATTTAGAGACATTGACGCAAAAGGACATCGATGCAAAACGTGACTATATGTCGATTATGAAAGATAATTTAGAGGCGTTAGATAAGGCGTTGAATTATTAATGCATAGAAAATGCCGAGTGTACGAAACGCTCGGCATTTTTGTATGCTATTGTTTTAAAAGGTGACGCTGAATTTTTTGTGATGCGGTTTTTGGGAGCTCTTCTAAAAAATGAAATTGACGTGGTATTTTAAACTTAGCCAGTCTTTGCTGACAAAATTCGGAAAGTAACGCTGTGTCCATAGCCTCATTTGCCACAATAAAAGCTACAGGTACCTCTCCCCATTTTTCGTCCGATGCAGCGACCACAGCCACCTCTACAACATTCGGGTGTGCCATCAAAACATGCTCGATTTCGGTTGGATAAATATTTTCACCACCAGATATAATCAAATCGGAGCGCCTATCCAGAACAAATAGGAAACCATCGTCATCTAAATAGCCAACATCGCCGGTCTGAAACCAGTCATTCTCGTCAAATGCTGCCTTTGTCGCCAAATCATTATGCAAATATCCAGCCATGATCGAAGGCCCTTTTAGCAAAATTTCGCCATGTTCACTTATCTTGATTTCTGCTGGGAATAAGGGTTTTCCTGCCGAACCAATTTTTAAAAGGGCATCTTCTGGAGGTAGCGTCACGATTTGTGAAGCCGTTTCTGTCATGCCAAACGATTGCACCAGTGGAATTCCTTTTTCAAAACAAGCCTCAAGCATCGATTGGTTCGCCGGACCTCCACCAAGCAACATACTGCGGAAATTCGGATGATATCGCGTTGTAAAAACATCCAGCAACCGCTGCGCCATCGTTGTCACCACCGAAATCATCGTCACCTCACCGCTTCGCAAAAAGGCATCGACCCGAGCCTCGTCGAAATGCTCCTCCAAATAAACCGGAATCCCGTAAATCACCGAGCGCATCAAAATCGACAGACCACTAATGTGAAAAATAGGCACCGCGCAAAGCCAACTATCTCCTGCCTGCAAACCAAGATTCAGCATCGAGCCAGTGGCGCTCCACCAATGATTCCCAAACGTCTGCATCACGCCTTTAGGCTGCCCAGTCGTACCCGACGTATACATGACCGAAGCCACATCTTCCATCGCAAAATAGGATACAAGCGGGACATCCAAAATCGGCGCACCCATCACAGCCGTAAAGGAAGTCGCTTGGATTCCGTCCACTTTTCCCACAAATACATCCGTATAAAAACACCGTTCCACCTGCGCATCTCGTGTTTGAAACAAAATCTCCGTCGCTGTCAACCGATTATTCAAGAACACCGTCCGCGCACCCAGCTGCTGCAACGCATGAATCATCAGAAACGTCTCCCGATCATTCTTACCGAGGAGGGCAACATACATCCCCTCCCGAACACCGAACGATGCCAATTTCCCAGCCACTTCTTGCACCGCTGCATAAATCTCTAAAAAAGTCTCCTGCTTATCATCAAAAACAAGCGCGGTCTTCCTGGGAGAAAGCCGCACTCGTTTTTCCAACCAATTGGTTAGTTCCATCATTTTTCACCAACAATCAAGGGAATTTCGGGAATTGATCGAAGTCTGGGTCACGTTTTTCTTTGAACGCGTCACGTCCTTCTTTCGCCTCATCCGTCGTATAGTAAAGAAGCGTTGCGTCACCAGCCAGCTGCTGAATACCAGCCAAACCGTCTGTGTCCGCGTTGAATGCCGCCTTAATAAATCGAAGCGCTGTCGGACTCTTCTTCAACATTTCCTTCGCCCAAGCAACCGTTTC
The DNA here is from genome assembly GCF_014322795.1 of Paenilisteria portnoyi. Taxonomy (GTDB): domain Bacteria; phylum Bacillota; class Bacilli; order Lactobacillales; family Listeriaceae; genus Listeria_A; species Listeria_A portnoyi. Next base: position 15,941 of record NZ_JAASTT010000012.1, on the reverse strand, counting down.
ATTCTCAAGCTCAGCAAGAGGCACAACCGTGTTAATCCAGCCCATTTCAAGCGCTTCATCCGCCGTATACTGACGACACATGAACCAAACTTCCTTCGCTTTCTTATGTCCAATCACGCGCGCCAAGTAGCCTGAACCATAACCTGCATCAAAACTACCGACATTCGGCCCCGTTTGACCAAATTTCGCATTATCCGCCGCAATCGTCAAATCACACACAAGTTGCAACACGTTTCCGCCACCAATCGACCAACCAGCAACCATCGCGATAACCGGTTTCGGAATCACGCGAATCAAACGCTGCAAATCAAGCACGTTCAAGCGCGGAATATTGTCCTCACCAACATAACCACCATTTCCACGAACTTTCTGATCTCCACCAGAACAAAACGCTTTATCGCCTTCTCCAGTTAAAATAATCACGCCAACCTTCGAATCCTCACGCGCAATCGTAAATGCATCAATCATTTCAATGACCGTTTTTGGCGTAAATGCATTGTGTACTTGCGGGCGATCAATCGTAATTTTCGCGATTCCTTCGTATGTTTCGTACTTAATTTCCGTATAATCCTTCTCTTTTTTCCATTCAAAACCCATTATTTCGTTCCTCCTCTAATTCGTAACCAATTGCGGACCGCGTAACCAAAAGCTTCCGGTTGCTCGATGTGAATCGTATGTCCCGCATTTGAAAAAGTAATATATTTTGCATCAGGAAGCGCCGTTTTCATTTCCAACGCAATCCCGCAAAATTTCTGATCCTCTTGCCCCGCTAAAAGTAAAGTCGGAATCTGAAGCGCCGGCAACTCCTCCCAAAAAGAAGGCTGCGCACCCGTCCCCATTCCGCCAAGACTCCCAGCTAGGCCTTGTGCCCGCTGATTCAAACGTTCCGCGCGAACCTTATCCCGCGCATCTTCCGAGAGATAACGCTGCGTCGCAAAAAGCGGCAACGACTCCCAATCCGCAACGAAATCCGCAACGCCTTGCGTTCTAATTTTATCAGCAAGCGCCGTATCTTTCAACATTCGTGCTGTGCGTTCTTGTTCCGATGCCAAACCCGGTGAAGCACTCTGCAAAACGAGCGTCTGAATCCGATCCGGGTACCGCGTTGCAAGCCCTAGAGCAAGCCTGCCCCCCATCGAATAACCAAGCACCGAAGCCCGCTGCACAGGCAACTGATCCAAAATCGCTATCAAATCCGCCGCCTGCTCCTCTATTTCGTAGCGCGAAGCATCAAGCGGCGCATCCGTCTGGCCATGCCCCAACAAGTCCACCGTCACACAATGCCAATCCGCAGACAGAATCGGCAAAACCGCATCATACGTCGCATGCGATCCCGTAAAGCCATGGAGCAGCAACAATGTTCCCCGCGAAGCCCCACCAGTATTCATCTCCACAACATGGTAATCCACGCCCCGAATCCGCATCTTACTTCAACTCCAACCGAATCGCCGTCTTAATCGTATCCCACAACACCCGGTGAGCATCCACATTTTCATACCGATTCGTCTTCACCTCAATAATATCCAGCCCCTTGTGGAAATGAGCCCGATCAAGCGCATCATGGAACTCATCCCAATCCGCCACCTCATGAAAATCACCCTCATAAAGCGCAGCCGTATAGCGAAAATCAAGATCCGTCCCCGTTCCAAACAACGACTCAAAATACTTTGGATCTGACGCCTGCGGTAAGAATGAGAAGATCCCGCCACCATTATTATTCACCACAATAATCGTCAAATTCAGCCCATATTTTTTCGCCATCAAAAGTCCGTTCATATCATGATAAAACGACAAATCCCCAATCAGCAAATACATCGGTTGCTCCGTCAAACTAGCACCAAGCGCCGAAGAAACCACACCATCAATCCCGTTTGCGCCACGATTCGCAAGCATCCGAACCTGTTTATCCACTTGCGCAAAATACGTATCAATATCACGAATCGGCATACTGTTTCCAATAAACAAACCAGCCTTTTCAGGAATCCACTCGCGAAGATCATACACGAGTTTCCCTTCATCAAGCACGTCAAGCGTCGACATATGCGTCTCAATGACCGTTTTCACTTTTGCATTCAGCTGTTGCCAAGTTTCCATCCAGTCACGCTCAGTCTTCTCCTGCCAGCCGTCGGTAAGCGCGCCAACCAAGAAATGCTCGTCACAATGAATCATGTTAGTCACCGCTTTAATCGGGTCCTTCCACGCCGCGCCTGGGTCAACAACGTAGAACATCACGTCCTCCAAAGCCTCGAGCCACTTCATGAGCGGCTTCGAAACCGGCATCGACCCAAAGCGAATCACAACTTCCGGACGCAACGCCTCGCGCGCCACTTCCTCCTGCAAAATCGCATCATACTGGTCAATCACCGCATCACTCAACGCACCATAACTACGCAATTGCGACAACGGATCTGCCAAAATCGGCCAACCAATCTGTTCCGCGAGCGCCACCAATTTTGGTGAAAACGCCTTTTTATCCAAAGGACCCGCCACAAAAATGCCACGTTTCCCAGCACAAGCTCGGGTAATCTGTGCAATAACCGCATCCTCTAACACCTCATGCGTATAATAAATATGCACGTGACGACGCTTCTTCTCCGTAACCGCAAACGGCGACGGCTCCAAAATCGGCATCAACGGCTCACGCAATGGAAAATTCAAATGAACAGGCCCACGTGGCGCATTCATCGCAATATCCACAGCCTTCGAGCCATGCCATTTTGCAAAACGCAACATCTCCGTCGAATTCTCAGGCAATGCCATATCCGTAAAATCCTTCACATGCGATCCAAACAGGCGTACCTGATCCATCGCTTGCGGCGCCCCAACATTTCGCAACTCATGCGGCCGATCCGCTGTCAAAACAAGCAACGGAACTTGCGATAAATTCGCCTCAGCCACCGCTGGAAAATAATTCGCCGCTGCCGTTCCCGATGTACATAATAATACAACCGGTCTTTTCGAAGCCTTCGCAATACCCAAAGCGAAAAATCCCGCCGAGCGTTCATCCACATCCACATAAATTTTTAACGTCGGATGTTCAGCCATCAATAAAGCAATCGGCGTCGAGCGCGAACCTGGACTAATAACCGCCTCTTTCACGCCAGCCTGCACCAATTCCTCTACAAAAGCCGCCAAATATTCCGTCATGACCTGTCTATGTTCGTTCATGTACTTTACCTCCTAATACCCGTAACATCGGCTGAAACTTAATCGCCGTTTCCGCAAGTTCTTCTGCCGGCACCGAATCCGCCACAATTCCGCATCCAGCATATAGCAAAGCATTCGTATCTATCGCAAGCGCCGAGCGAATCGCGACCGCAAATTCACCACGATCAAGCGGATCAATCCAACCAATTGGAGCCCCGTAAAAACCGCGATCCATCTCTTCTTTCAAACGAATCACCGTCATCGCCTCTCTTTGCGGCCAACCACCAAGCGCTGGCGTCGGATGTAGCGCACGTAACACATCCAACATCCTCGCCTCGCTTCGCCGTCCCGAAACCGTCATATACAAATGCTGAATATCCCGATTCTTAAGCAACACCGGATTCGCCGAAACCTGCACATCCTCACAAAAGCGCTCCATCGTCGCCTTAATCATCTCCACAACAAAATGGTGCTCCGCTAAATTTTTCGCATCATTGAGCAACGTCGACCCAAGAATCGCATCCGCATTCTCCGTGTCCCCACGAGCAATCGAACCCGCCACACAAGCCGACTCCAATTTTGCCTCGTCCGCCAACAACAAACGTTCCGGCGTCGCGCCAAAGAAAGTACTCGTCCCGTTTTCGAGCACGAAACAATAACTATTCCCTTGCTGCTCCTCCATATGCGCGATCATCCGACTACTCGAAAGAAAGCCATCAAAACCAAGTCGCATTCGCCGAGCCAGCACCACTTTTTGCATATCCGGCGCTTCTTGAAGTAGCGTCACAACATCCGTCGCAGCCCGCAACCAAGTATCCTCCGCCAAGCGCTCCTCCAAAATACAAGCAACCTCAGGATCAGCCGTAACTTCCGCCGCCGCAATCTTATCCCACTGCGCCATCACAGCCTCCACTTTCGAATACACATCGTCCGCCGAAAGCCAAATGTTCACCGATAAATAACAACGATCATCCTTCTCCGTCACCAAGAAAAGCGGTAAATAAAAAAATCCTTCGCCAAACTTTTCCCATTCTGGCGACGTATCATGCTCATCATCAAAACTAAATCCACCAAAATATACAGCACCACAAGCCATTTCCTCGCTGTTCGTTACCGTCTGCCGAAGCACCTGCTCTTTTCTCGTATGTAACGCCAAAAAACGATCCTGACCGCGCTCTACCTTCAACCGATCCATCGCACCGAGCCCAGAAAGACGCAACGTTCGCTCCTTATTTTGCCAGAAGAAACGTTCCCCCTTAAAAGCTCCACTTGCCTGATCAAATATGTGCTTCGCCGAGCCCTCTTCTAGCTCCGTCACCCAGCTCAATAACACATTCTCATTTTGCGAAACCATCGTCCGCTTTGCCTGCTCAAATAGCTCTATCGGCAATGTTAAACTCATATAATTCATCTCTCCTTCATTGCCTCAACTCACCTCATCATTATAACAAAAGAAGCGCATTTGTACACCTCCGGACACTCCCGAAAAAACACTCCCCAAAGCCAATTGAAAAAGAAATCTCCTATATTCATTGACTAATGAGGTAACATTGCCTAAAATTGTACAAGTACAAAGCTTTTATAAAAGGAGAGAAACTAATGGCACACGGCACAAAATCAGCTATTGTAAGACATTCTGGATTCCATAAATGGTGGATGCTACTCCGTCCACACACACTGGTTGCATCTTTTGTCCCAGTATTTTTAGGAACCACCGTCGCAATGAGCTACGAAAGTTTTCATTTTACGCGCTTTTTAGTCATGCTAATATCGTGTTTCCTCATTCAAACCTCTGCCAACCTATTTAACGAATACTACGACTTCAAAAAAGGGCAAGACGATGAGCATACAGTAGGAAACGGTGGCGCAATTGTTCGAAACGGGATGAAACCAGGCTTTATTTTATTCCTAGCCATTTTTCTATACGTATTAGCCATTCTAGGCGGTATTTACTTATGTATGGACGTGAATAATTGGTGGATTGGCCTACTCGGTATTATCTCGATGATTGTCGGCTATTTATACACCGGCGGACCATACCCGATTGCCTACACACCATTCGGCGAAATCATGGCTGGCTTTTTCATGGGAGGTATTATCACATTCATTTCCTTCTATATCCAAGCCGGATTTATCAGTTCCTTCATCGTCTACGTTTCGATTCCAGTGATGGTACTAGTCGGTAACTTGTTGCTCGCCAACAGCATCCGCGATTTAGAGCCCGACAAAGCAAACGGACGCCTCACACTCGCGATTTTACTAGGTCGAAAAGGAGCACTTATCCTCTTCACGTCAGCCTTCATTTTCGCGTACGTATGGGAAATCGCGCTGATCTTCACAGTGGAAGCGACTCCGTGGATTCTAATTATCCTACTAAGCGCTCCAGAAGCCATCAAAGCCGTTCGCCGCTTCATCGGTAAAAGCGTTCCGATTACGATGGTTCCTGCGATGAAAGCAACGAGTAAAGCTCTCACGTTCTTCGGAATTTTACTAGCAATCGCATTTTTGATTAGCTTACTAAGCGCGAATATGGTCGATTTTTAAAGCATAGAAAGAACCAGCAAAACCGTCGATGGTCTGCTGGTTCTTTTTAATTTTGCGAACTAATTTCAATAACCTGTGCCTTACTCTGCACATACTTCGTCAATTCAATCGATAAATCATAATGCAAAAATGGTGTAATAATATAAACGCCATTAAAATGTTCGCAAATCGCGTCGAGAATTTCCTTCGCAATCGCCATACCTTCTTCGCGCCCAGTCCCGCTTTTATCCGCTTCCCGCATCCGTTCCCTCACCTCATCCGTCAAACGAATACCTGGAACTTCATTATGCAGAAACTCAGCATTCCGACTCGAAAGTAACGGCATCACACCAACAAAAACAGGAACCGTAATCCCAGCATCAACCAGCGCTTCTTTCAGCTGTACCGCTTTTTCCGTATCATAAATCGGTTGCGTGATAATATAATCAGCACCATATTCTACTTTACGCTCAATCAAACGCACCGCCTTATCTAGCTTCAGCACGTTCGGATTAAACGCAGCCGCCACTTGGAATCGTGCCTTCTCCTTCAACGATTTCCCGGTATAGGAAATCCCATCATTGAACTTCTTAATCAACTGCACAAGTTCCACCGATCGTAAATCAAACACCGATGACGCACCTGGAAAATCGCCAACCTTACTCGGATCTCCCGTCACAGCCAGCACATCCTGAATCCCCAACTTGTGAAAGCCCATGATATGCGAGTGCATCCCGATTAAGTTATGATCCCGCGTTGTCAAGTGAATGAGCGGCCGAATATCATACTCCTGCTTCAAAATCGCCGCCAGCGCCATGTTACTAATCCGAGGCGTCGCAAGCGAATTATCCGAAATCGTAATCGCATCCACACCCGTAGCATCAAGCTTCTGCGCTCCTTCGAAAAATTCAGCGGTATCAAATGTCCGCGGTGGATCAAGCTCCACCAACACCGTATACTGCTCCTTCACTTTATCCGTAAGCCGCACACCCGCGTCCTCCGCCGCATCCAACTCCGCCAATTCCAAAATCGGATGAACCACTTTTGATGTCACCGGTTTGATCGATTTTAAGCCTCGTCGTAGCGCCCGAATATGATCCGGCGTCGTACCACAACAACCACCGATCAAACGCACACCTTCCTGCCTGAAAATCTCACCATACTGCTCAAAATAATCCGTTTCCGTCTGATAAACGACTTTTCCCTCATCCATCTGCGGTAAACTAGCGTTCGGATAAGCTGCCAAATAAGCATTTTCGAGCAACGGCACACTCTCAAGCGCTTTGGTCATGTGATACGGACCAAGTCGGCAATTCGCGCCAACAACATCCGCTCCCAAATCCGCCAATTCCTGTAATGCGGATGCCAACGTTTGCCCACTTTGCAAAAGCCCCGGTTCATGCATCGACACATTCGCCACAATCGGCAAGTCCGTCGTTTCACGTGTAATTTTTAACACCGTTTTTAGTTCCTCAAGATCATAATACGTCTCCAGCAAAATCGCATCCACACCTTCAAGCAACAAACAATACAATTGCTCCCTGAAACTACGCTTAATCTCTTCCAAACTCGGCGCCGCAATTCGCGCATCATTCGCCCCATTAATCCCGCCGATTGTACCAAAAATATATACCCCAGTCCCGCGCGCCGCCTCTTTTGCATGCCGCACAGCCGCCTGGTTAATTTTTTTAATGTCATCTTGCAAACCATATCGCGATAACTTAATATAGTTCGCGCTATACGTATTGGTTTGAATAATATCCGCCCCAGCCTCGATATAAGCCCGATGGATCGCAACGATATCATCTGGATGTGATAAATTCAACTCTTCAAAGGAACGGTCAACCCCGTAAGAATAAAGCAGCGTACCCATTGCACCATCAGCAATTAAAACTTTTTCACTTAAATCGCGGCGTAAATTCATCAACGAGCACTCCTTTCCACTGTATAAGCAAGCGCTTGTTCGAAGTCCGCGATAACATCCGCAATATCCTCAAGCCCCGCCGAAAAGCGCAATAATCCTGGCGTAATACCAAGTTTCAACCGTTCTTCTTCTGGAATCGCCGCATGCGACATCCTCGCTGGATACGATAAAATACTCTCCACAGCGCCCAAACTCACCGAAAACACCGGCAATTTCGCATGATTCACAAACTGGCGCGCTGCCTCTTCGCTACCGAGGTCAAATGACAAAACCGCGCCCGCCGAATCCGCCTGTTTCTGCTGAATATCATAATCCGGATGGCTAGCCAAACCAGGATAAAAAACCTCTTTCACCCGATCATCCCCTTGCAAAAATTCCGCCAGTTTTTGCGCTGAATCTGTGCCTACATTCATCCGCACAGCAAGCGTCTTAAGCCCGCGCAATAACAACCAGCAATCCTGAACACCGAGCACGCCACCCGTCGAATTTTGCATAAAATAGACCTGTTTCGCGAGCTCCTCATTATTCGTCACCACAAGTCCCGCCAAAATATCACTATGTCCACCGATAAATTTCGTTGCACTATGCACAACCAAGTCCGCGCCCAAATCAAGCGGTCGTTGCAAAGCCGGCGTCAAAAACGTATTATCCACAAACGTATAACAAGCATGCTCCTTCGCAAGTCGCGCCACCGCCGCAATATCCGTCACACGCATCAACGGATTCGACGGCGTCTCCACATAAACCAACTTCGTATTCTCCTGAAACGCCGCCGCAACAGCATCCAAATCACCCATATCCACAAACGTATGCGTAATCCCAAACCTCGGCAAAATTTGCTCCGTCAATCGAAACGTTCCACCATACACATCACCAGAAATAATAAAATGATCCCCTTGCGACAACGTCAACAGTGCCGCAGAAATAGCCGCCATCCCAGTCGCAAACGCAAAACCATGCGTCCCATTTTCCAATTTTGCAATCGCTTCTTCCACAGCCTGACGCGTCGGATTTCCCGATCTTGCATAATCAAATTCATGATAATTATCAAAATCCGGCTGGTGAAACGTCGATGACAAATGAAGCGGCGTATTGAGAGTACCAGTCGCCTCATCAATGCCAAGGCTAGCATGCACAACCTTCGTATTAAAAGAAAACTCCTCACTCATGCACGCTCACCCCTTCTTTCAAAACAGCTGCAAAAGCCTGATCCAAATCCGCAATTAAATCATCACTATTTTCAATCCCAACCGAAATTCGCAACAACTCATCCGTCAAACCGTAAGACTCCCGAAGTTCGCGCGGTACATCCGCATGCGTCTGCGTCACCGGATACGTAATTAAACTCTCCACGCCACCCAAACTCTCCGCAAACGTAAACAACTCCAAACTCCGCAATAACGGCGAAACAAGCGCAGCATCCTTAATCAAGAAACTCACCATGCCGCCCTTTCCAGGATAAAGCACCTTCGTGACAGCCTCGTGCCCTTCCAAAAATTCCGCCACTTTTCGCGCATTTTTCTGATGCTGCTCCACCCGCAGAACAAGCGTCTTCAGTCCACGCATCAACAACCAACTATCAAACGGCGAAAGCACCGCACCAATCGAATTATGGAAATCACGCAATTGCACCGCCAACTCCTCATCCTTCACAATCACCGCACCCGCCAACACATCATTATGCCCACCAAGATACTTCGTCGCACTATGAAAAACAATATCCGCACCCAAATCCAGCGGTTGCTGTAAAATCGGCGTCAAAAACGTATTATCCACAATCACTAGCAAATCATGCTTCTTCGCAAAAGCAACAACCGCTGCGAGATCCGTCTCCACCATCAAAGGATTCGTCGGCGTTTCAATAAAAACAGCCTTCGTCTCAGGTGTCAATAACCCTTCCAAATCAGCAATATCCGTCGTTTCCCAATAAGAAAAATCAATTTTATACTTCTTCGCAATCAATTCAAAATAACGATATGTACCGCCATATAAATCCCGTGAAGAAATAATATGATCGCCACTCGCAAACAATGTGAAAATAAGCTGAATCGCACTCATACCCGAACTCGTCGCAAAACCAGCTGTCCCATTTTCCAATGTCGCCAGCGCCTCTTCTAGAACCTCACGCGTCGGATTCCCCGTTCTCGTATAATCATACCCAGTCGAAACACCCAGATCTTCATGACGGTATGCAGTCGACAAATAAATCGGCATGTTTACAGCACCAGTCGCTCCACTTTTTCGATTTCCAATTTGCGCTACAATCGTTTCTTTTTTTAACTTTGTCATTCCAATCCCCTCCATCAATTTAAAAAGCGCCAGGAGTAGCAACATCATGCCGTTCCTAGCGCCAAAGTTTCTATTATTTTATTACTTTATACGCTTCACGAATCTCTTTCGTCGCATTCACCATATCACGAAGCGCCTCGATCGTTTCCTTCTCTTTACGCGTTTTCAAACCACAATCTGGATTCACCCAGAATTGGCGCGCATCAATTACTTTTAAAGCTCGGCGGATATTTTCTTGAATTTCGCCAGTCGTCGGAACACGTGGACTATGAATATCATATACACCCAATCCGATTTCCTTATCATACCCAACCTTCTCAAACGTTTCGATAATTTCACCATGACTACGAGACGTCTCAATCGAGATAACATCCGCATCCAGCGCGCTAATCGTATCGATAATATCCTCAAACTCTGCATAACACATATGCGTATGAATCTGCGTATCATTTTTAACCGAAGTCGTCGTTAACTTGAACGAATAAACCGCATCATCCAAGTACTTTTGCCATCTCGAGCGTTTCAGTGGTAATCCTTCACGTAGCGCCGGCTCATCGACCTGAATCACCCGAATTCCAGCCTCCTCAAGCGCCTCCACCTCTTTACGTAGCGCCAAACCAACTTGATTAGCAACCACATAATCCGGCACATCATCACGCACAAACGACCAGTTGATAATCGTCACCGGCGCCGTCAACATCCCTTTCACAGGACGATTCGTCAGCGACTGCGCATAAACACTTTCCTTCACCGTAATGGCCTCCGTAAACGCCACATCCCCGTAAACCAATGGCGGACGCACCGCGCGCGATCCATAAGACTGCACCCATCCAAATTTTGTCGCCTGGAAACCATCCAATTTCTGACCAAAATACTCGACCATATCCGTTCTTTCAAACTCACCATGCACCAACACATCCAAGTCCAAATCCTCTTGAATCCGAATCCAACGCTCCGTCTCCGCCTCAATAAATTTCTCATATTCCGCGTCCGTAATCACCTTTTTCAACCAATCCGACCGCTTTTTCCGAACCTCAGGCGACTGCGGAAAACTACCAATCGTCGTCGTCGGTAATAACGGCAGCTGCAACCACGCGTGTTGCAACTTAATTCTCTCTACAAATGGTAAATCACGCTTCACTTCCACATTTTCCAAATTGCGAATCGCTTCCTGAACCTCCGCATTATTTCGGTGATGCGAGCCATTAATCGCCGCTAAAGCCGTTTTCGCATCTGCAAATTCCGCCGTCACATCCCCACCATTCAACGCCTTCGTCAGCGCCACTAATTCCAGTAATTTCTCATCCGCAAACGATAATCCACCAAGCAATACCTCGTCCAAATCTGGCTCACTTGCTTTCGTCACCGGTACATGCAACAAAGAACTCGACGGTTGCACGATCAAACGCTCTTTCGGAACCACTTTTGCAATTCGCTCAAGCAATTCCAATTTCGCATCCAAATCCGCACGCCACACATTTCGTCCATCAATCACCCCAGCTGCCAAAATTTTATCCTCAGGGAAACCAAATTTTTCAAGCGCCTCAATCGACTCCCCATGATCATGCACAAAATCCACACCAATCGCGTCTACCGGCAGTTTCACAACCTCTTCGAAATAATCAAGACTTTCGAAATAGGTTTGCAATTCAATCTTCAATTCAGGTGCACTCTTCTTAAATGAAGAATAAACCTCTTCAAACAACGCTAACTCTTCCTTATCAAAACTAGTAGCTAAGTAAGGCTCATCAATCTGTACCCACTTCGCACCAGCGTCCTGCAACTCCTTCAAAATCTGACCATAAAGCGGAACTAACTGACTGAGCAACCCTTTGAAATCATCATTCCCTTTCGCTAATTTCAAATAAGTAATCGGTCCAACAAGCACCGGCTTACCATCAATCCCCAGCTCTCGTTTCGCCTCCTCATAATAAAATAACGCCCGATTCTCCGTCAACTGCGGTTTCGCATCCACAAGTTCCGGCACAATATAATGATAATTCGTATTAAACCACTTCGTCATCTCCGAAGCAACCGCACCATCATTCCCCCGCGCAACCTCGAAATATGTATCAAGATCCACTTTCCCAGCCTCATAATTAAATCGTTTTGGCACAACCCCAAACGTAATACTCGTATCTAAAATGTGATCATAAAAAGAAAAGTCCCCGACAGGAATCAAATCAATTCCTTTGTCCTGCTGTTTCTTCAAAGCTTGTAAACGCAATTCTTTAGTTTCAGAAAGTAATTGCTCTTCAGAAATCTTATGATTCCAATAATTCTCAAGCGCCTTCTTCCACTCCCGTTTCTCACCTAAACGCGGATACCCTAAATTTGAACTTTGAACTTTCGCCATTTCACATCACCATTCCCTCATTATTTTTTTCATATAAAAAGCCCCTCCAGCAAAGAACCAGAGAGGCTACGAATATCCGAATTTTGCAGATACGTATTCACTCTCTTATCTTTCGAAGCATCACACTTCGCAGGATTTAGCACCTTTTCAAAAACTGAAAGGTTGCCGGGTTTCACAGGGCCAGTCCCTCTACCACTCACAATAAGAGTTATTATATGAAATTAATTACATCCAGTTCCGATGTATTGAACTTATATTACCATCCCACGAAATTCCTGTCAACTAAAAAATCACACCATTGTCGAACTTTTTCGAGCATTCCCAAAAAATAAGGCTAAAAACGCTGCAATCAGAAGCCCAGTAATCACAAAATAAAACACATCATTACCGAACAATCCAATCATAATTCCCGTTGCAGAAGGCCCAATAATACTCCCCAAACTAAAGCTCATTCCCACTAAAATATTCCCCGCAGGTAACAGCTCCAGTGGCGTCAAATCTGTCATATAAGACAACCCAAGCGAATACATCGATCCCAGAAAAATCCCCAAAATAAAAAACATCACAATCAATAAAATACTATTAGAAACAAACGCCGTCACAAAAAACACAATGGCCCCTACCCCAACAAAAATCGGCAAAACTTTCGCCCTACCAATCCTATCACTCAAAATACCAATCGGAACCTGGAATAAAATCGTCCCTACAGAAAAGGAAGAAATAATTGTCACGACCATCGCTTGCGGAATCCCATCTCGAAGCCCCACAATCGGAAAAGTAGCATTAAGCGCAGTCTCTAGTATGCCATACACAAAAGGTGGAACCATCGAAATCCAAGCAAGCCTAAATACATCCGAAAAACGCTTCAAACTTCCAAAAAACGATATTTCACGTATAACCGCACTTTCAGCAACAAATTCATTCCTAAGAAACCAGACAAGTCCCCAAGCAATAAGAACCATAATCCCTGATATAAAGAACGGCAAGTTCACATTAATCTCCATCAAATTTACAAGCTGGGGTCCAACAGCAAAACCCAATGAGAAAAACAGCCCATAGATAGCCATATTACGACCACGCTTTGAAGGATGGCTCATTGCACCAATCCAAGTCTGCGAAGAAAAATGCAACATATGATCCCCCACACCAACCAATAATCGCAAAATAAACCAAAAATATAGGTTAAACCATAGCGGAAATAGTAATAAAGCAAGTGCTACAATACCACCACCGACAATGATAATAGGTTTGTATCCAAAACGATGTAATGGTGCTTCAATAAATGGCGATACTAATAAGACACCTATATATATCCCCGTGGCATGAAATCCATTCACTCCTGAAGAAATCCCGTTGCCTTCAAATATAATAGAGATTAACGGCAATAGCAAGCCTTGTGATAGACCAGATATAGCAACAACCACTGTCAAAATCCAAAATTTAAATCTATTGCTTTTCATACCTATCCTCCTATGCATTTTTTGCATTAAAAAGAACAATGCCATATAAATGACATTGTTCTTTTTAATCAGCGATGACCCGTACGGGAATCGAACCCGTGATACCGCCGTGAAAGGGCGGTGTCTTAACCGCTTGACCAACGGGCCTCATTATTAATCTAAATTTCGCATCTTTTATACTGGCGGAGAAGGAGGGATTTGAACCCTCGCGCCGCGTTAACGACCTATACCCTTAGCAGGGGCACCTCTTCAGCCACTTGAGTACTTCCCCAATATAAACACTTACAAGCTCCACAGGCAAGACTCGAACTTGCGACCGATCGGTTAACAGCCGATTGCTCTACCAACTGAGCTACTGTGGAATAATATGGTGGGCCTAAATGGACTCGAACCATCGACCTCACGCTTATCAGGCGTGCGCTCTAACCAGCTGAGCTATAGGCCCACAATAAAAATAAAGAGCGGGTGATGGGAATCGAACCCACGACAACAGCTTGGAAGGCTGTAGTTTTACCACTAAACTACACCCGCATCATCCAAAATTAAAAAGGCGGCTAGTGGGAATCGAACCCACGCATGCCTGAACCACAATCAGGTGCGTTAACCACTTCGCCATAGCCGCCGCTATCGCTAATATGGTGCCGGCTGCAAGAGTCGAACTCGCGACCTACTGATTACAAATCAGTTGCTCTACCAACTGAGCTAAGCCGGCTTAAGATACAGATTACTATTAAGGTGGCTTGGGACAGAATCGAACTGCCGACACCTTGAGCTTCAATCAAGTGCTCTACCAACTGAGCTACCAAGCCATGAGTAAAGCGGTCCCGACGGGATTTGAACCCGCGATCTCCTGCGTGACAGGCAGGCATGTTAACCCCTACACCACGGAACCACTAATTGCGGGGACAGGATTTGAACCTGCGACCTTCGGGTTATGAGCCCGACGAGCTACCAGACTGCTCCACCCCGCGACAATAATATTATTTTATCCACAAATCACTAAGATGAAAAAGGAGGAAGAGGGATTCGAACCCCCGCGCGGTCTTACCCGCCTGTCGGTTTTCAAGACCGATCCCTTCAGCCAAACTTGGGTATTCCTCCATGATATAATAAAAAATAGTGATAGGTGGACCTTGCAGGACTCGAACCTGCGACCGGACGGTTATGAGCCGTCTGCTCTAACCAACTGAGCTAAAGGTCCAGAATTAAAAGGTAGCGGCGGAGGGAGTCGAACCCACGACCTTTCGGGTATGAACCGAATGCTCTAGCCATCTGAGCTACACCGCCAATATAAGATACAGACATACCTTTTACTCAAAAGAATAGTTGGTGGAGCCTAGCGGGATCGAACCGCTGACCTCCTGCGTGCAAAGCAGGCGCTCTCCCAGCTGAGCTAAGGCCCCTTCATAATAAAAAGGAGTAATTGGATATTTTCTTAATGGTCGGGAAGACAGGATTCGAACCTGCGACCCCTTGGTCCCAAACCAAGTGCTCTACCAAGCTGAGCTACTTCCCGAAAGTGCGCCCGAGAGGATTCGAACCTCTAACCGCTTGATTCGTAGTCAAGTACTCTATCCAGTTGAGCTACGGGCGCATTATATAAGTATATGGTGCCGAGGACCGGAATCGAACCGGTACGGATATCACTATCCGCAGGATTTTAAGTCCTGTGCGTCTGCCAGTTCCGCCACCCCGGCGTTAGAAACTTTATAATGGCAACTACAATTTTGGAGCGGAAAACGGGGTTCGAACCCGCGACCCCCACCTTGGCAAGGTGGTGCTCTACCACTGAGCTATTTCCGCTTAAGTATAAGATGCGGGTGAAAGGACTTGAACCTTCACGCCTCGCGGCGCCAGATCCTAAATCTGGTGCGTCTGCCAATTCCGCCACACCCGCAAAAAATGAGCCGTGATGGGCTCGAACCATCGACCCTCTGATTAAAAGTCAGATGCTCTACCAACTGAGCTAACGGCTCACAATAAAAAACGTATACTATGAGAAATATGGTGCCGGCTGCAAGAGTCGAACTCGCGACCTACTGATTACAAATCAGTTGCTCTACCAACTGAGCTAAGCCGGCTTGATTAAATGGGGGCTAACGGGATCGAACCGCTGACCCTCTGCTTGTAAGGCAGATGCTCTCCCAGCTGAGCTAAGCCCCCTAAAAATATGTACATTGCCCGGCGACGACCTACTCTCACAGGGGGAAGCCCCCTACTACCATCGGCGCTGAAAAGCTTA
>NZ_JAASTT010000011.1 GCF_014322795.1 Paenilisteria portnoyi | reverse complement strand
CACGGAAGTAGAAAGTTTGATGACTTCTGTGGAGACTGGGTTGAGAGAGGTTGGTAGTGGGAAAGGATTTAATGCAGTTACCGGAGTTTTTAATGTATCAACTTTAAATATGAACTGGATAGATGCAATTCGTGGTAAGTGGACAGCTTATGCTACACAGGATAAGAAGGAGTTAGCTCTATCTGATATTGGAAAAGAAGAAATTATTAAAGATTATATGAATTCTTACAATGTGAGTAAGAAAACTGCTGGATTGATTTATCAATTGCAATCAGGAATTTTAGAACGAGCTGAAGAGGAAAACTGGGATAATGAAGATGTAATTTATGAATTCAATCGACTTGTTGCATCGTGCGCTCAGGATAATTATAATGCTAGGAGATGGAATGCCATTTGCGGCACAGTGGGATATGATGATTTAGTAGATCTATGTAAACAATACGGTTTATCCAGTAAAAATGCAAAAATCTTAGTACAACAGATAAATGAACAACATCTAGATTCTGATGCTCGAAAAGATTTAGCGCATGAAGCAGTTCAAATGGCAGCTTTTACGGAAAAAAGTTGGACTTGGTACCCGTCTATATCTAATGGAGTGCACAACACTAGTCATGTTGCTAATGAAGGATATGAGCATGAAGAAATTTCTTTTAAAGGCGATGTAGACTCTGGGCGATATAGTGATGTTGATTTCAATTCAGATTTAGATGCAATTAATACGTATGAGAGTATGAAAAATTCTAATCAACAAGATATCTTTAAAGTACAGACTCAATATAATGATGGGATTCAAAAGAATACCACTAATCGTGTAGAAGAATTTTATCAAACTTATGGCAGTGGAAATGAATCTGCAGGTAAACAACAAGTTAAGCGTATTATGGAGGCCTCTACTTTTGGTAGTAGGCATATAGATGGGGCATATTCTGATAAGGAAAAGCAGAAGCACGTAGATTATTTTTATGATTATTTAGAGCGAGGAGAAAACATGAATGTTTACTAAAAAAAAATTATGGATAGGCTTGGGGTTTATATTAGTGCTTATCATTTTCATTGCAGTATGGTCTGTTTTTAAGGTGAGCTCATTTGAATATGCATACGAAAACAAAGGGGCTTTTGAGCAATTGGATGCATTAATGAATACAAAGAAGTATGCTGACGACATTGAAGGAGTCGGTTATAAAGTGGATTCTTATTATCTAGATATGAATAAGCGAGTTATCAACTTAATCATAGATAAGCAACCAGAAATAATGGTTTCGGCACCTCATGACGAAGGAATAGATTATAGGATAGTGTCTAATGAAGGTGGAAAGGAAAAAGTAATTTCAATACGTTGCAATAAAGAAATGGAGTTAGATGTGTATTCTGCTCACGAAACAGGTAAAAGAAATATAGATATTCCAATTTCTAAGACAGAAGCTAATCGCTATCTCGAAAAAAGCGTTGAAGCTACACAAACTATGCTAGAAAGAGTCTATAATGGGATAAAATAGAACTAATAATATACAGGTGGTGAATCTAGATTTATTATTTACATTACACCCCCCTTGAAGTAAAAACACCGATCAGCAAACGATCGGTGTTCTATTTATATAATCCATCTTTTGCCCCTAGTCCGCCCCTAATAGTTTTCGAATGTAGTCAAACTTAGTCAATAGTAAAAAATGTTAAAGTTTTATGATTGTTGGTATATAAGCAATGTGCGATAATGTAGTCAAGTATAGGAAATTGAGAGGTGTAAACTATGAATATCCAAATTTTGACGGTAGGCAAGTTGAAAGAGAAATATTTGATTCAGGGTATTGCGGAGTATACTAAACGTTTGGGTCCGTATGCGAAGGTGACAATTATAGAAGTGCCAGATGAGAAAGCACCTGAAGTGTTGAGCGATGCCGAAATGGTACAAGTAAAGGATAAAGAAGGGGAACGGATTTTAGCGAAGATTGCGGATGACGTTCATGTGATTGCGCTAGCGATTGACGGAAAGCAGAAGAGTAGTGAGGAATTTGCAGAGGGCTTGGATCGATTGGCTACATATGGAAAGAGCAAGGTAGCGTTTGTGATTGGTGGTTCGCTGGGGTTGAGCGATGGAGTTTTGAAGAGAAGTGATGAGGAATTGTCGTTCGGAAAGCTGACTTTGCCGCACCAGTTAATGCGATTGGTTTTGGTGGAGCAGGTTTACCGGGCATTTCGGATTAATCGCGGGGAACCGTATCACAAATGATGCTATTTTTTTTGATGGGAATGGCTTTGTAGAGCGGTTTGTGGAAGTAGGGATTTAGATTCATTTTTTCGGGGTTAAGTGAGGCTGTATCGGGAAGTGGTGGTACGCCTCATTTTTAATTTCGTATTAAGAGAGGCTATACAGCTACGAATAGGCTTGATTTCTAGGTATACCATGCATGGTTTAATAAAATAATTTATGGAATACGAAATAAAACGGGAAGGATTGTGCCAGATGATTGAACAAATGACTTTTGCTGACCATATATTACAATTTAATAAAAAGCTTTCTCTTAAATCGCTTGCTTTACCGGATGGATTTCGCGTTATTAATCCATATGGAGGGGATCAAAAAGAGATAGTCAGAAACATAACGACTTCATTTTATCAAAAGTACTATAACGATACTAAACCTCGCCGTATGATATTGGGAAGTTCTCCTGCACGCCGAGGTTCAGCTGTAACAGGAGTTCCTTTTGAAGATGCCAAGCACCTCCAAAGCGAAACGGGAATTTTTATTGACAAGTTCTATATAAATCAATCTTCATCTGGCTTTTTATATGATGTTATTAGAGAATACGGAGGTTGTGAGAAGTTTTATACTGATTTTTACATGAATTTTGTTTGTCCTCTAGGGCTCGTCAGGATCAATTCAAAGGGTAATGAAGTTAATTGTAATTACTACGAAAGCAAAAAGTTACAAGAAATCCTGGCTCCTTTTATTATTAGTGCAATACGTAGTCAGATAGGTTTTGGAATAGATACGTCGATGTGCTATTGCATTGGAAGCGGGGAGAATTATGATTTTTTATCCAGAATAAATAAAGAACATCATTTTTTTGATACGATTATACCGTTAGAGCATCCGCGATTTATTACACAATACAACGCAAAGCACAAGGATGTGTATATGGATAAATATCTTAACGCTTTAAGCCAGGAATAATAAATAGTGTCGATGTCTTGATATAGTAATTATGCGATCGCTTTGGTAGATTTTGTTTTTGTATTTTCAGGTTAAGTGAGGCTACATCGAAAGTGACTGGTACACCTTATTTTTGGTTTCTTGCACTGTAGTTGCTTCTTTTCTTTCTAATAAAATCAATGGTATAATTAAGGATATGTATGAGAGTATGATCCAATTATTACACAGAAAATCCAACTAGAAAGGAAGGGAAGTAATGTCAAAGGAAATCCAGTTACCAAGCGGGCGTTTAGCAGAACATGCCAAAGAAATCGGCAGTAGCGCGAATGACATATCGTTCAATCTGCAACCAACAATGTCTTATTCGACGAGTTCCGCACGCCAATTGGTACAAAGTAGTATGGACGCCGCACACATGATTCAAGCTATGCCAGAAGCGTTCAACAAGGATGTGCAGAATCTGAAAAATGTCGAGCAGGCATTTGTTGCTTCCGAGAAAGTCATGGCGGATATGTGGAGTAAAGCGCTTCATTTAGACAAATAAAGCAGACATGAGGAGTGAAACGTAGGGATGAAACAACAGGAGGAAGCAGTACGAAGGAGTATCGAGAAGCAACGGGAATTAGAAGATGTGGAGCGTGAATTCAGACAGTTAAAACGCCAACAAGATGATTTGCTTTCACGAATTGGCAATGCATGGCGGGGAAACCACTCGGAGAATAGATTGGGCGCCATTGCATTAGATTTAGCGCAGGAGCAACGTATGACGCAAAAGAAACTTTACAACTTAGATGATCAACTACAAGCAGAACACAAACAAGCAAAAGCCGACGTCGAACGAGCGAAAGAGGCGAAAGTGGATGCCACGCATTGATATAGGCGAAGTACGTTATTTTGTCGAGCAGTTTTTAAGAGAGTCCCAGAAATTAAAGGACGTACTAACGAATTACCGAAAAGCAGTCGCGAAAATCATAGCGGATGGTGACATCAAAGGGGAAATTGCAGACAGCGCGAAGAACTACTACCAAACGGTGCACTATCCGATTATTGATACGACCAAGGCATGTATGACGGATGCCGAAGAAATTTTAAAGAAATATCCCACCGATTTTCATAATCAGGTTGACCCATCGATGAATGCACGAATTGATTCCGATGAACTACAAGAACTCCAAGCCGAAGTTCGAAAATGCCAAAATCGATATGAAGACTTATTAGTAAAAATGAAATCGATGGCTGGCGGTTCCTCACTAGGACAGCAAATTGGTATGCAATTGGGGATGCAAACGGCGATGGGACAATTACAACACGAAATGCAAATCATTGAACGCTATTTGGATTTTGACATGAGCCACCAAAATGTGATGCAAGACGTGTTGAGCAAGCTGTATCAAGTGAAGCAAGGCTTAGCAGAGATTCGAAGCAGTAAAGCATTCAATACCGTCAGTCATACTTTCAACACAAAAGCGCTACATATGGGCTGGCTAGATGGCATGGTAACCGAGAAAAAACCGAAGCAATATAACTTTGACGACTACACAAAAACGTTGGAGGGCAGTTATTGGGTGCTGAGTAAAAATGGCATCACCGACCAAGAAAGCGCCAAAGCAAGCATTGCCTACAACGATGCCATAAAAGATGGTACAATCAAACTAGCAGATGAAGAATCAGGCGATTTTATGACCGATTATATGCTTAATGCGGTTAAAGGTATTAATATGCTGAATCCAGACCAACCATTAACCAAGATGCAAAGTTTCTCCATCATTGCAGGAGTCATGACTGGTATGGTTACGATGAAAAGTCGTGGCATGATCTATAAGAAAAGCAATATTAATAAGGTAGAATCCGAGCTTAAAATTAAAGAATATGGCGAGCGAATTGTTATTAAGAAATCAATTAACAGTGGATTAGTGAGAAGTTACGTTAGAGATGTAGAGCAACAAACTAGTAGAAAAATTGCTAAGGTGCAAATTGATGCGTTGAAGGATGCTCTAAGAAATAATGAATATACTAAGATGTCCCCAGCAGAAACTAAAGCTCACAGAAGATCATTTAATAAAGTGAAAAATTCTTTAATCACTGAATGGGAGCTCAAAACAAAGCAGGTTTGGCCAACGTATTCAGAAGATGTTATTTCTACGAAAACGGGGGCAGCTATTCGAAATAAAGGAGAACTTTACGATGCTCATCACATCATAGAAAATAATTTTGGTGGTAATCATGAATGGTGGAATATTCATCCAGCTAAATTCCCAAATGAACATCAAGCAGGAATACATGGAGCAGGCTCCCCAGGGAATTCGCTCTTTAAAGGAGATAAATAACGATGGAATATAAATTTTTGAAAATAAATAAAAAAAATAAATTTTATCCAGTGACTATCGAATCAATTGAACAAGCACAAGCAGATCTTGGGTTCAAATTTCCGCAAGAACTTATCGATTGCTACACAAATTTAGGATATGGTTTTATCAAAGGATCTAGGCAAAATATTAACCGATTAATGGACCCGCTATCTGTGAGAGATTTCAGATTAAAACAAAATGATTTTGAATTCTTTCCAGATATAGAACTGTACGATGATTTAGAGGATGAATTGATTTTCTTCGAGGCAAATGAAACAGCTATGATATCCATTAAGTTAGTGGATAGTGAACCAAGTGAAATTTATTATGATGAGTTTAAAATTGCGGATTCTTTAGCTGAATTTCTTCAAAAAATAGTTGTTGACGATATGTATTATATGGACTTGGTAGATTGATGTTTTTTTATAATCAGCATGTCTTTTTGAGGAGAAACTGTAATGAAATATTCATTTTTACTAAACGAAGAAGAAAATAATTTTTATCTATTAAGAGATGGAATGATTGAAGAAGCTCAGGCTGACTTAACGTTTGATTTTCCCAAAGAACTACTTGAATTTTATAATGAAGTAGGATGTGGGTTTATTAAAGGTTCTAAAGGAAATATAAATCGATTAATGGACCCAATTTCCGTAAGAGATTTTCGTATGAAAGAATATGATTATGAATTTTATCCTGACATTGACTTATATGATGATTTAGAGGACGAACTCATATTTTTTGAGGTAGATGAAACAGTTTTAATGTCTATAAAAGTGACTGGTGAAGATACTAGCCCTATATTTTATAATGAAACAAAAATTGCTGATTCACTATATGAATTTCTCCAATTAATGTCTAAAGATGATAATTATTATTTGGCATTGACGAAGTAAGACTGGAGTATTAATTAACTAATAAGTGTTATGGTTAATGCGTATGGAGGAGATTTTAGATGCTTTTGGAGATATTAGAACCAATTGCAGAGGAACAAAAACCTTTAGATGAAGAACCCAAGCTACCTGCAACTGAGACTGAAATTTTGGAATTGAAAAAGTTAATTGCTCATGACTATTCTAGAGACGCCTGGTTCGCTGAATATGTAGCATTCCTTGAAATATGGAATGAAAATGAATGGGAAGATGATTATGTGTTTTTTGGAGACTCTAATATTTCTTGGTATTGCTATAGTAGAATGAAAAATGCTTTTATGGAGCTAGATAAGCCCAGTGGAGATGTCATTAATAAATTCTCATCGTTGGGTGAACTGTTAGAATCAGCTCTAAACAGTGTTTGTGAGTAGTAATAAAAAGTGATGGTATTCGACTTAAAATCAGCTACAGAATTTGAGCCATTTCGAATCAATAGCAAGGAGTGAAAAAATAATGCAATTTAAATTTGTGACCAATAATCCTGAAAACAGTTTTTATCCATTGAATCTAAAAGATATTGAACAAGTAGAAAAGGAATTAGGACTAACTTTCCCAAATGAATTAAGACAGTTCTATTTAGAAATAGGCTATGGTTTCTTTAAAGGTTCAGAGTATCAAATAAATAGATTAATGGACCCAGAGTCAGTGAGAGATTTTAGGTTGAGAGCAGATGATTATGAGTTCTATCCAGACATAGAAATTTTTGATGAGATAGAAGAAGATAAATTAGTCTTTTTTGAAGGTGATGAGAGTACAACAATTCTAATAGGTCTAGGAGAAGGAGAATCAAGTCCGATTTATTTGTTTGATACATTGATAGCCAATTCTCTTAAAGAGTTTTTGGAAAAAATAATGGAAGACGACCTGTATTATATGAAATGAATCACTATGATTTTCTAAAGGGGTAGATTTAATCAAAAAAATAAATGATGATTTATTTGGTGAAATAGAATTCGATCTGTACTGGAGTGGAAAAACTTCAATTGTAATGTTTGGAAAAAAACATGAAATCATTTTGAGTATTGATGGGGAAGAAGATGCCAATTTCTCACCAATTCAACGCGAAGCATATACAAATTTCATGACAAACATGGGTGAAATTATGAATGCTGTAGAACTAGACATTCTAGAATACTATGAAGAGAATTTTGAGGAATATAGAGATATGGCTGATGAAGCTGAGGCGGACAGAATTGCCCCTGTGATTAATACAGTTGAGGAATTAGGCAATCTAGTAATTCCCACACAATTAATTGTTAGGCGTGTTAGAAAGAACGGCGTGAGAAGAATAGGCTTAGTTTTTGATTGTACTTGGGATATAGATAATGGTGTGGGTGTTCGAATTGAAGATGAAAAAGTAGAAGAAGTGGATTATCAAGACATCGTTTTATAAACGGTTCATGGAGGGATTAAGTATTCAAGTTGTCCATGAAGATTACTATTGACATCATATCAATAGTAAAGCAGATGAGTTGATAATTATTAGCAGTAAATAGCCCTAATATACATGTTAGCCCTGAATCGAAATAAAACTAAATATAAATAAATATTATATTCAAGAGTCAATGTCTCACACAGGCATTGGCTCTATTTTTATGCAGAAAGGAGACAAGACATGTATATTTTCACTAAAGAACGCTTCCAAGAAACATTGTGGTTGGAAGGCGTGGGGACTGTTCCAGAAGAAGCGATACAAGAACGGATGCAGTTGCTACATCGTCAAGCATTGGACAAAAACTACAGCCAACATCTGCCTAAGAAAAAGCTACCAGACCTGCTCTTTGTCCGAACGTGCCAGTATGAAGCGTGGAGAATGGTTGTCATTTCAGATGGAGACACCGATAGTCCGCTCTATTCCTTGCTATTTCAACACCAGAAATTACATCGCTTCACAAATTTAGAGGAGAACTGAATGCATCACTAAATCCAAAAGGAACATAAAAAAAGAGGTGAAAACATGCAAGAAAATCTATGTTGGTTTCAACAACAAATGAAATAACGCTATCAGCTTTCTCTTTCTATAGAAGAGATTGGTTATGAAGCAGTCACGTTAGCTCTGGAAGAAACGATACCTGAGATAGCGAAAAGTTTCCAAGCATTACAAATGACCGCACACGAAATCCGTTTTCTAACCATGCAATACCTACAAGATGACATGGAATACACCGCAAGCATCAGTCAACATCCAGAAACGAATGCGCATGATCTCGTGATTTGGCAAGTGAACGGCAAGGTCAAAGCTGTTTTGCGATGGACAACGAAGGGAGAATAAGCAGATGCAGCCTAAATATAGAACCAGAGCTGTGGATGCAGAAATACCATTTGAAATTCAAGACGTTCTCTGGCAACTTTTTACGATTCTGAAACAAAGTCAAAAACCAATCGACTATCTCCACGTATTTGAACTAAGCATCGAGCCGGAAACGCAAAGGCAAACGATTCATCATCGCCAAGAGGTGCCAAAGCATAAGAAAACCGTTCATGTCACTTTGACGACGACCAAACCAATGCATCGCACCATCTGGATTATCGAAGAAGCAGACTATAGAGGAATTGAAGAAATAGGAGAAAGTATCATCTGGTATGAAAAAGGTAGCCACCCGCGTTGCCTTTTTTGCTTGCTATGCAATGTTATATGCTTAAGTCACTTTTGTTGTATAATAAAGAGGTTATTAGCTAGTTGGCGTTCCTAAATAATACTACCGTCAAACGATATATGGTAAACTAAGCGAAAGTTCGAAATTTTATCACAGGAGGATCGAAAATGAACTTTTTAAAAAGATATGGCTTCTATTTTCTATTGTTGGGCGTATTAAGTGATTTTTTGACGCCTTATGTTTTGGGTATTTTCTATCCGGGCTTGAACCAAATGACGATGGTGATGAGTGTGTTTGGTGACGTGGAAAGTCCTGTTCGCGGGGCGTTTTTAGTGTGGTCGGTGGTGTCTGGGGTATTCTTTGTTCTAGCGTTACCAGCGATATACGGAACGTTTGCTAAGACTTCGCGTACGTTGGCGATTTTGCTGGCTTCGGCGATTGGTTTATACGGAGTCGGGGATTGTATTTTCACGGGGTTGTTCAGTATTGATACGGAGCAGGCGACTTGGACGTTTTCTACTTGGGTACATAATATTGGCTCTGGACTGGGGTATACGGGCTTTTTACTGTTCCCGTTATTCTTGATTCTGCTTTACCAAAAACAAGGTCGAAAAACGCATAGGAAGACATACTTGGTGCTTTTCATCGTCAGCCTTATATCTGCGGGTGTGTACGGATTAGCGCGGATTCCGGCGGTTAATGATTTGCCGATTTTAGATCAAATTGGTTTTTGCCAGCGGATTAGTTTCTTTTTCAATTACTTACCGATAGTGATTTTTGCTATAGATCAAATAAAACTTGGAAATAAGGGGAGATAAAGATGGCAAACAGCAATAAATTGAAGGATTCATTCAAAAAAACGACGTATAAACTTTTGCAACATGGGCCGCGCAATGCTAGTGTTTTGAAAGAGGCTTTTGAAGCGGTGGATGGTGATTTGGAAAGTGATATTTACGGAGATGGCGCGGTTATTGAGAATTTTCAGGACAAAATCGCGGCGTTTTTAGGGAAGGAAACGGCTGTGTTTTTCCCAAGTGGGACGATGGCGCAGCAGGCAGCGTTGCGTATTTGGGCGGACGAGAAGGGGAACAAAAAAATCGCGTATCATCCGCTTTCTCATCTCGAAATTCATGAGCAGGATGCCTTGAGAGAGTTGCAATCGATGGAGCCATTATTGCTGGGAACGGCGGAACGGTTGTTGACGATGGACGATATTCGCAATCTTAGCGAGCCGGTTTCTTGTATTTTAATTGAGTTGCCGCAACGTGAAATTGGTGGGCAGTTGCCGTCGTTTGCTGAATTGGAGGAGATTTCGGCGTATTGTCGCAACAATGGGATTAGGCTTCACCTGGATGGCGCGCGGTTGTGGGAAGTTACGCCGTATTATCAGAAGTCGGAAAAGGAGATTTGCGCGCTTTTTGATAGCGTTTATGTTTCTTTTTATAAAGGGCTTGGCGGTATCGCGGGGGCTATTTTGGCTGGGGGCGAGGATTTCACGGCTGAGGCGAAGATTTGGAAACGGCGTTATGGTGGGGATTTGATTAGTCTGTATCCGTATATTGTGTCGGCGGATTATTATTTTGACAAACGAATTGACAAAATGGGAGAGTATTATGAGGCGGCGAAGGATTTGGCGCGTCGATTTAATGCGTGCGATGGTGTGCGTACGGTGCCGGAAGTGCCTGTTTCCAATATGTTTCATGTGTATTTTGAGAAGTCAGCCGAAGCCATTGAACCGATTTTGGCAAAAATTCATGCGGAAACGGGTGTTGGATGCTCGGGGTATTTACAAGAAAAACCGGGTGGTGCATGTGGATTTGAGCTATCAGTTGGAGACGCGGTGGCGGAAATTCCTGTTGCATTGCTGAATCAGGTTTTTGAGAAATTAGGCGAATAAGTTGATAGAGGTTTTTGAGGATGATATTGCGCCGGACGGTTTTTATTTATTGGATGAACAGGAAAGTCAAATGAAGTTGTTGGAACGTTTTTTCTAAGAGAGGAAGGAGATTTAAGATGGTAATAATAATGGTGAGTCATGGCTGGCAGGTGCATTCTGATCATCGGGTGCGCATTTATCAAGAGGAGGACGGGAATCTCGCTATTTTTCTGGACCTCAGAGAATTCGGTGATCCAGCGCCACTGCTCATCGATTTGAGCGAGCAATCAGTAAGTATCGTGTCGACACCACATTTGGTCGAAAAAATAGAGGTAAAACTGACAAAAGAAATCGTGATTACGTGGAGTGACGAGCCTTTCCAATTATCTGCGACAGAAGGCATTTACGAAGATACGGAATAATATAATGCAATAAAAAACCTTGTTATGATTTTCAGCATCACACTAAAAATCATAACAAGGAAGGTAGGCTTGATAGCAGTTTATGTTATCAGGCTTTTTTGCGTCTAGAAACTAGAGCACCTAATGCGAGCAATAGGATACCGCCAGTCCAGATGAGCGTTTGATTAATCGCATCCCCAGTACTAGGCAAACGAGTTTCTTTGCTGATACGTTTTGTTGGTGTCGTCGGTGTTGTGTTGCTCGTTGGTGTCACGATGATTGTATTTGCCGGTGGTGTCACGGGTGTAGTAGGTATAACTGGTGTCGTCGGTGTTACCGGTACTGGTGGTGTTGGCAATGGCGGTGTAGGTGGTGTCGGCGGAACAGGCAAATCTGGCACATACACATTCGTGAAATTATAGCCATCTTGGATTGTCATGTAGTTCTCTACAGTTTCCTCTTGCAACGTATAATCATAATCTTTTCCATTCGCATCCAACTTAGGCAACTGATCGAAGCTATAAGCCCAATCATCATCCGCCGTCACTACTTTCGACTGAATCATTTTTCCATTTTGATAAAGGTCAATCGTGATGCTAGCAGGGCGTTTTCCGTCTTTATCCCCATTATCATCCCACGTTTTCTGCCCAGCAACCGATGTCGCTAGTTCATTCGTTTTGTTCAGTGTAACCGTTGTTGTATCGCCATATGTCACAGTAAATGGAACAGGCGTCGTATCTAACAAATAGAGGTCTGGCGCTTTTGTTTCTACAAAAGAGTATTCGCCAGGTCTCAAAATTCCAGTACGCACCATGCCGTCATCATTAGACGTTAAATCAGAGCGAACAGTCATCCCTTGCGCATCGACAATTTTGAAAACCGCTCCTGCTAAAGGATTACCAGTTGTCGCATCTTTTTTTACCAAATAAGCACTATTTTCAACTGTCGTCGTGATACTGTTACTATAAATATCCGTACCCGCATAGTCAATGTACGATCTGTTCACAATCTCATCGCCAGCACGCGCATCCGGATTCGAATAATTCGCTAAAAATTTCACGGTCGTTTTTTGACCCACATTCAAATTTCTGAGCAAAGTATATTCCAGCGTATTTGTGTCGGCATCATACGTCGCATCTGAAATAAAGTGATTATTAAACTCTATTGTTTTATTAAACGTAATATAGTCTGGCAACGGGTCGACAATTCTTGTTCCAGCTGGCACAGTACCATCCATATTTCCAAGAGTCAATGAATAAGTCAAGCCACCATCAGCCGTCGAGATTGTCGATTTATCAACCGCTTTTGTCAATGTTGTGTAGTTGTAATCAGACGTATCAATGGTTAACGCAGCATCGGCCGATTTGATAACCGCATCATTACTCGTAAGGTCCACGGTATTGTACCGAACCCCAAACGTATCCGCGGTAATATCATCATCCACTTTCTCAGCGTACATCACGACATAACTATCATCTTCCGTTAAATCGCCTAAATCGATAGAAAAGCCGTCCGCTGAGGTTTCAATTTTCCCTGAAAACTGCTCAGTGACATAGTTCCAAGCCGTCGGGAAGCCGTCATCGCCCCATGCCGTTACCTTCGCGATTCGTATATGTTGAAGCGGCGTTGCATCCCCAGAAGCGGTAATGTATTTTCCAGGATCGGCCAATTCAGTATTTTTAGGTGTTGTATCGACTAACTTCGCGTTTTTCACATTGGCTCTACTATAGTTAACTAAAATCGCAAAAATATTAGAAGATGGATTGGTCGTGCTCATCAACGAAACACTTTCTCCATTAATGTCTTTGTGCGACTGCGTGCTTCTTTTTTCTAGTAAAGGTAGGCCAGGATTATCTGTTGCTATGTCTGAAATAGCTTGATCAGAACTCACTTTTTGATTGCCTTTATAAAGCGTGTCGTGAAATGTTACCGAATCAGGAGTGTCTGGATTCCCGCTATAAAACCGCGGTGCCTTAAATTTGACTGTAAATGTTTGCCCTGTTGCGCTCTGCTGATCAATTTTTGTGTGGTCATAATGAACCGTTAATAAATAGTCTCCGTTAGCATCAGTTTCTAGAGCGTTATCTTCTAACAGGAAAGGGTTTCCAATTACTAGCTTGTCTAAAATATCTTTTTTGTCTGCTACGACTGAGCTAGGAATAGATACAGTAACGTAGCCATCTTTATTTAGTTTTCCAGCAGAGGATGCTAATGTGACGGTTAGTTCTACTTGTTGTCGTGAATTAATAGTATCCGGACCACTTATGGTTATCCCCGGATCATCCCCTTGTTTTGCCTGTGCGCTAGGTGTTAATATCAGTGACTGGCTCAATACAACTAGAACAGCCATGAGAAAGTATACGGTTTTCTTCCAAGTTTGCTTCATTCATTCCGCCTCCATTTTTATGTGTAATTACCAGATAATTTTACTAATAAATTAATAATTGTCGAGCGTTATTTAATCACTTTATCCGAATAATATGGCGATTTTGTGAATACTCATTATTTCAAAAGCATATTTCCATGAAATCCAGCCAATAAGGAATGGTCCCGTGATAAAGCAAAATAAAACCAAGTAAATCCATAAACCTACTATTAAAAGGGAAAATATTTTCTGCAAGTATTATGGTGAGTCTCGGATAAAATAAAAGTTCACCGTAAAACAATTTATATAAAATAGTCACAATTAGTATATCAAACCGTGTAAAACACGCGTGACGATTATTTTTTCTATGCTAATATGTATAGAGTAGTCAAAGACAGGCAAGACCAGTCAGCGCTACAGTGCTTATTCTAAATACAGCTAGTATAAGCAAATTATATAAAATGTTCACAATTTGTAAATGAAATTGTGTAAAACACACGCATCCCAGATTTTTTAAATGTTAATATGTATGAAGTAGACAGCGATTTGCGTTAACTAGGACATGATCAGCACTAGATTTAAGAAGAAAGATATAATGGATAATAAATCCTGAATATTTTTTGTATTCCGATAAAATCTAGCGACGTGCGCGAACATAACTATATGAGCTATCCTGTCTCCTTTAAAACACTAAAAATTTAGAATAATACTCTATTGAAAGGTGGTATGTGTATGTGAAAAGACACAAACTGCAAATCAAGGAACAACATTTGAGATAAGCTATTTAAAAGTATGAACATACTTCATGTGAATAAAAGCATACTTGATGATTATCTCTAACGAAAGAAGTTACAGGGGGTTTCGATTCCATAGCGAAGAGAAACGTTCACAAAAAAATAGAATTAAGAGGAGAGTTTCAAAAATGACAAAAAGAAACGTATTAAAGAAAACAGGGGTTGCGCTACTAACAACAGCAGTAGTAAGTAGCCAATTAATCGCGACCGTACCATACAACGTGTTCGCGGCAGAAAATGTACAAGCAACACAAACACAAGTAGGAATTTCATCTAAGAATCTTATCCAGAATCCAGAATTTAACAATTCCACAAGCTGGATTGGATGGCATTTGCAAGACAAAATATTTGTTAAATCTAACGAAGACATATCTTTTAATGGCGATGGGTCTCTTACGTTAGGTTCTACTATCCAACAAACTATCACGACTATTCCAGGACACCAATATCAATTAAGTTTTGCCTACGCTAGACCTGGAGCTCAGTCTCAGTCGGCTGTTCTATCTACGGATGTATTTGATGGTGGGATATTGAATCCAAAAAATGACGATACCAATCGTATGAAGTTTGGAGATCTACTTAATGTAGGAACTCTCCATACTTCGGAAGCAAGCTATACGGGGAATTTTACAGCTGTATCCAATGAATCTACATTGCAATTCCGAGGATACCCTGCAACGGATTCAGACCCTACTACTGTGATTTCTGATGTTAAAATCATTGATTTAGATGCAGAGGATACAGCTCCGGTAATCAGCGGAGCGGCCAACAAAACGATTCCATCCGGCACAGCGTTTGACGTAAAAGCAGGCGTAACAGCAACCGATAAAGAAGATGGTAACCTAACAAGCGCGATTACAGTAAGTGGTACCGTGAACAGCAACGTACCAGGCAAATACCCAATCACGTATTCGGTTAAAGATAGCGGTGGCAATACAACAACGAAAACAATCACGGTTACAGTTTCTCCATCTGCGAAAGATATTACGATTAATAAAATCACAACAAAAGATACTATTGTAACAGGAACAGGGGTTCCAGGCGAAAAAGTAATGGTATTTGGCGCAGATACAGGAGCTGACTTTGGTGCAACACCAGCCATTGTAGATGCTAATGGTCAATGGAGCTTCAAAATGTCAAGAGCACAACCAGAAAATCGTCCAGTGGGTGTCCGTTTCGTGGATTATCCAGATGTGACAGCACAAACAACGGTTGTAAGTGATACTAACCCAGTCATCAGTGGTGCGGCGGACAAATCGATCAAAGCTGGCACAGCATTCGATGCAAAAGCAGGCGTAACAGCAACCGATAAAGAAGATGGAAGCCTAACAAGCGCAATCACAGTAAGTGGCACAGTAAACAGCAACGTACCAGGCACGTACCCAATCACTTACACAGTAAAAGATAGCGATGGCAATACAACAACAAAATCCATCACCATCACAGTAACAAGCAATGACAAACCAGTGATCAGCGGTGCCGCAAACAAAACAATCGATCAAGGCACAGCATTCAACGCGAAAACAGGCGTAACAGCAACGGATAAAGAAGATGGTAACTTGACAAGCGCGATCACAGTAAGTGGTTCCGTTAATTCTAACGTACCAGGCACGTACCCATTGACTTACTCTGTCAAAGATAGCGATGGCAACACAACAACAAAATCCATCACAATCACAGTGAAAGCAGCCGCAACACAAGGCACAGTAACAACAAACGATTTCACTATCAACAAAGATAGCTATATCACAGGAACATACACAGGTGATGTTAGCAAAATGAGCGTTATCGTAAATGGTAAAAAACTAACAACGATTAACACATCTGGTTCTCCATTCAAATACTATGCAGGTAGAAACATCACAGGCGTGAACGATGTCGTAGAAGTAGTTGTTTACGATGCAACAGGTAAAGAACTAGACCGTTCAACCGTTACTGTGAAAAAAGAAATCAACACACAAGGAACAATCACAGCGAACCCATTTGTCATCGGTAAAGATGGTTATGTCAAAGGTAACTTGACTGGCGACGTAGCGAAAATCAGCATGATCGTGAACGGTAAAGAATTCAGCCGTATCGACAAAGCAGCTGGTGCGTACCAATACTATGCTGGTGGTAAAATTCTAACAGAAAACGACGATGTAACGATGGTAGCTTATGATGCACAAGGAAAAGAATTGAATCGTGTGAACGTAGCCGTATCGAAAAATGATGCACCAGAAGTAGGAACAATTACAGCTAACACTTTCACAATCGGTAAAGATGGTTATGTGACAGGAACATTCACTGGTAAAGCAGCACGTCTAGGCCTTATCATCAATGGAACTGCCCTATCACGTATTGATGTCGCTTCTAGCCCATTCAAATACTATGTAGGTAGCAAAATCGCATCTACCAACGATGCGGTAACAGCCGTTATCTATGACGCAAAAGGACGCGAAATGGATCGCGTAAACGTGAAAGTAGAGAAAGCAGCACCAGTAACATCAGGAACAATCGCAGCGAATGCCTTCCAAGTAGGTGGCACAGATTCTTACATCCACGGAACAACAACAGGTGACGTCGTGAAAGTGAAAATGATGGTTAACGGAACAACAATTTCCCAACGCGCAGTCAATGCCGACGGTTCATACGATTACTATGCACGTCCAAGTATCACATCCGTGAACGACGATGTATACATGGTTGGATTTGACGCAACAGGAAAAGAACTAAGCCGCGTGAAAGTAGCATTAACAGCAGCAAAAGGAACAGTAGCAACATCTCCATTCACAGTAGGTGGAGCAGACAAATACCTTCACGGAACAGCAACAGGAGACGTAGTAAAAGTACAAGTATTCATCAATGGCACACTAGATTCTCTAGCAGTTGTTAAAGCTGACGGTACTTTCCAATACTACTTGAACAACAAAGTAACATCTACGAATGACAAACTAGAAGTCGTTGGTCTTTCAAACAACGGTCAAGAGTTAGATCGTCAAGCCGTAACATTAAACTAAAAATTAGATAAAGCAGTATGGGTATATTAGAGGGTTCCCATAGAGCCCTCTAATATATAGAACTGCTAAAAAAGAGGAGAAAATAATATGACAAAAAGAAACGTATTGAAAAAAACAGGGGTTGCGCTACTGACAACAGCAGTAGTAAGTAGCCAATTAATCGCGACCGTACCATACAACGTGTTCGCGGCAGAAAATGTACAAGCAACACAAACACAAGTAGGAATTTCATCTAAGAATCTTATCCAGAATCCAGAATTTAACAATTCCACAAGCTGGATTGGATGGCATTTGCAAGACAAAATATTTGTTAAATCTAACGAAGACATATCTTTTAATGGCGATGGGTCTCTTACGTTAGGTTCTACTATCCAACAAACTATCACGACTATTCCAGGACACCAATATCAATTAAGTTTTGCCTACGCTAGACCTGGAGCTCAGTCTCAGTCGGCTGTTCTATCTACGGATGTATTTGATGGTGGGATATTGAATCCAAAAAATGACGATACCAATCGTATGAAGTTTGGAGATCTACTTAATGTAGGAACTCTCCATACTTCGGAAGCAAGCTATACGGGGAATTTTACAGCTGTATCCAATGAATCTACATTGCAATTCCGAGGATACCCTGCAACGGATTCAGACCCTACTACTGTGATTTCTGATGTTAAAATCATTGATTTAGATGCAGAGGATACAGCTCCGGTAATCAGCGGAGCGGCCAACAAAACGATTCCATCCGGCACAGCGTTTGACGTAAAAGCAGGCGTAACAGCAACCGATAAAGAAGATGGTAACCTAACAAGCGCGATTACAGTAAGTGGTACCGTGAACAGCAACGTACCAGGCAAATACCCAATCACGTATTCGGTTAAAGATAGCGGTGGCAATACAACAACGAAAACAATCACGGTTACAGTTTCTCCATCTGCGAAAGATATTACGATTAATAAAATCACAACAAAAGATACTATTGTAACAGGAACAGGGGTTCCAGGCGAAAAAGTAATGGTATTTGGCGCAGATACAGGAGCTGACTTTGGTGCAACACCAGCCATTGTAGATGCTAATGGTCAATGGAGCTTCAAAATGTCAAGAGCACAACCAGAAAATCGTCCAGTGGGTGTCCGTTTCGTGGATTATCCAGATGTGACAGCACAAACAACGGTTGTAAGTGATACTAACCCAGTCATCAGTGGTGCGGCGGACAAATCGATCAAAGCTGGCACAGCATTCGATGCAAAAGCAGGCGTAACAGCAACCGATAAAGAAGATGGAAGCCTAACAAGCGCAATCACAGTAAGTGGCACAGTAAACAGCAACGTACCAGGCACGTACCCAATCACTTACACAGTAAAAGATAGCGATGGCAATACAACAACAAAATCCATCACCATCACAGTAACAAGCAATGACAAACCAGTGATCAGCGGTGCCGCAAACAAAACAATCGATCAAGGCACAGCATTCAACGCGAAAACAGGCGTAACAGCAACGGATAAAGAAGATGGTAACTTGACAAGCGCGATCACAGTAAGTGGTTCCGTTAATTCTAACGTACCAGGCACGTACCCATTGACTTACTCTGTCAAAGATAGCGATGGCAACACAACAACAAAATCCATCACAATCACAGTGAAAGCAGCCGCAACACAAGGCACAGTAACAACAAACGATTTCACTATCAACAAAGATAGCTATATCACAGGAACATACACAGGTGATGTTAGCAAAATGAGCGTTATCGTAAATGGTAAAAAACTAACAACGATTAACACATCTGGTTCTCCATTCAAATACTATGCAGGTAGAAACATCACAGGCGTGAACGATGTCGTAGAAGTAGTTGTTTACGATGCAACAGGTAAAGAACTAGACCGTTCAACCGTTACTGTGAAAAAAGAAATCAACACACAAGGAACAATCACAGCGAACCCATTTGTCATCGGTAAAGATGGTTATGTCAAAGGTAACTTGACTGGCGACGTAGCGAAAATCAGCATGATCGTGAACGGTAAAGAATTCAGCCGTATCGACAAAGCAGCTGGTGCGTACCAATACTATGCTGGTGGTAAAATTCTAACAGAAAACGACGATGTAACGATGGTAGCTTATGATGCACAAGGAAAAGAATTGAATCGTGTGAACGTAGCCGTATCGAAAAATGATGCACCAGAAGTAGGAACAATTACAGCTAACACTTTCACAATCGGTAAAGATGGTTATGTGACAGGAACATTCACTGGTAAAGCAGCACGTCTAGGCCTTATCATCAATGGAACTGCCCTATCACGTATTGATGTCGCTTCTAGCCCATTCAAATACTATGTAGGTAGCAAAATCGCATCTACCAACGATGCGGTAACAGCCGTTATCTATGACGCAAAAGGACGCGAAATGGATCGCGTAAACGTGAAAGTAGAGAAAGCAGCACCAGTAACATCAGGAACAATCGCAGCGAATGCCTTCCAAGTAGGTGGCACAGATTCTTACATCCACGGAACAACAACAGGTGACGTCGTGAAAGTGAAAATGATGGTTAACGGAACAACAATTTCCCAACGCGCAGTCAATGCCGACGGTTCATACGATTACTATGCACGTCCAAGTATCACATCCGTGAACGACGATGTATACATGGTTGGATTTGACGCAACAGGAAAAGAACTAAGCCGCGTGAAAGTAGCATTAACAGCAGCAAAAGGAACAGTAGCAACATCTCCATTCACAGTAGGTGGAGCAGACAAATACCTTCACGGAACAGCAACAGGAGACGTAGTAAAAGTACAAGTATTCATCAATGGCACACTAGATTCTCTAGCAGTTGTTAAAGCTGACGGTACTTTCCAATACTACTTGAACAACAAAGTAACATCTACGAGCGACAAACTAGAAGTCGTTGGTCTTTCTAACAATGGTCAAGAGTTAGATCGTCAAGCCGTAACATTAAACTAAGAAACATAACATGTATAAATTATATAAGGGGGAGAGCTATACGCTTTCCCCCTTATATTGATTAGAGACAAAATGTGCAAACCTTATTTTGCTAATGATATTAAAAATTGCAGGAGGAACGAAATGGAAAAAATGACATCAGTAAATACAATGAAAATAAATGAATCTGAGATGGTAGATTGGACAACGGTGACCTGGAACGTTTTAGGAGACAGCCTAACAGATACAAGTAATCCACACTCAGAAAAAAAATATTATGACTACATCCAAGAAAATCTACACATCAAAAAAATCAATGATTACGGTATAAGTGGTTCTACAATTGGAACTAATTCTGAACCAATGAGTGAACGCTATATAACCATGGCAGATGATGCGGATTTGATTACCGTTTTCGGAGGACTTAATGACTATGGAAGGAATCACCCACTTGGAGATTTGGGCGATACTGAAAATGATACTTATTACGGTGCACTAGATGTTCTTCTAAAAGGACTAGTTGAAAAATATCCCGATAAAAAAATTGGCTTCATATCGATGTATGCTCGAACTGCCACGCCACCAACGAATAGTCTAGGAGTTCCCGATTATGCATATGTTAATGCCGGATTAGAAGTTTGTGAACACTATGGTATCAAGCATTTAAATTTATATGAAATAGCTTCATTGAACCTGTCTTCAACAGAAGGAAGTGCGTATAAATCTGATAGAAGCCATTTAAATGATCAAGGCCAAGAACATCTTGCAAAGATAATAGAGCGTTTTATTAAAAGTTTATACTAACTTACGCAAACAGAATCTTCGTGTAAAAACATTATTTTGATAATACTATGGAAAATTAGTTCATAATTTGACGGTGTTAAAAAGCCGTGAATTCAGCTACTTTCTTCCAAGAGATTGCAGTATTCTAATCAAAATATGTATTTATTGCGTACTTGAAGCATACGCTCCGATAAGGCTGGAACAATAAATTAGAACAGGGGAACATCTAAAACGTCGCCAAATTGCAATACTTTAGAAAGCAAAGTGTGTTTTTTACACAATCGAGTACGAGGATGTTTGGTAGTATTAGTAGTGTAATAAGAAATAGAGAAAGGACGGGGGTAACTGATGAATGATTTTGAAGAAAAAATGGTAGAAGAACTATATCGAAATGAACCGACGACGAAATTGGTTAGAATCATTGACTATCTAGAGAAAGAAATACTACCCACTCATCTACTCACCAACAATATTATTTTTGTTAAACACGGGGTTTTGCATACTGAAGTGAAGGTGGACAATGAGTTTTGTATTTTTAACTTTATCCAGTCGGGCGAAGTTTTTTATCCGAATCATCTAGATGAAATCGAAGAACGACAAGTGGTTGTAGATTGCGATACAACGCTGATTATCTTGAATTACGAGTTCTTTTTAAACTATGCGACGATGAAGCCGCCTTACATGAAGTGGTTGCTTGAGAAGACGAACCTGCATCTTCAAAAAGTGCTTTACGAGAGCACCAAGCAGAAAGATCAAGATGCGATCATGATGAATCTGGACTACATTCACGATATATTAGAGCAAGAAGGTCAGGATTCTGATATGGCACTGTTTGATTTATTCACAAAACGTAAACTTGCTTCATATTGCGGTGTATCACGTTCTACCTTTTATACGAAGCTCAAAGATTTAGAAGAAGCAGTAGGCTAATAAAGACCTTTCGCGTAATGTACAGGCTGTCAAAAAGAAGTCACAAATTAAAACGAAATGTGTTTAAAAGTAACGATGACATTCGTGTATGCCATGCTATAATTCTAAATGAAGGAGATGAGACTGGTGGCACCGTTCATAGAGAGCGAGTTAATAGAGTGGTTGGAAAATGATTATGGAGAAACGAGAAAAACATTTCCAGCTAATACAATTTTCCCTTTTGTGGAAGAAAAAATTATTCTTGTGTTAGGCGGTATATTGCATTTAGAGAATGACTCAGGAAGTGAACAACGAATTCTAACATACTTAAAAGGCTTTTACCTGTTAGATTTAGATGCTTTGTTTGAAGGTACACCAAGAGAAATAACCTTAATAAGTGACACAGAAGTGGAAATTATCGAGATTGACAGAGATATTTTTTTAAGATATGCGCTGAAAAAGCCTTCCTATATGGAACTGGTTTTGGTATCACATGCAAGAGTTTTATCTAAAATATATACTGAATCTTCAAAAATTTACAAAAAGACATCGTTAAAAGTAAAAAATGCCTTACAGAATCTATACAATGACGATATTTTAATGATGTCTGACAAAGAGTCTGGTTGGTACGGTATTCCCGATTTTATGACAAAAAAAGGTCTCGCAAGCTATGCACAAGTATCACGTAAAACGCTTAGCATGGAGATACGAAAGCTAGAACAAAATAATAGCTTGAAATT
This sequence comes from Paenilisteria portnoyi, assembly GCF_014322795.1. Lineage (GTDB taxonomy): Bacteria > Bacillota > Bacilli > Lactobacillales > Listeriaceae > Listeria_A > Listeria_A portnoyi. The sequence goes on along the minus strand of NZ_JAASTT010000011.1, from coordinate 86,642 downwards.
TATTGACAATCAAATGTTTATTAACCCACAGTTTCTATGGCAAACATAGATTCTAAATAATAATAAAGAAGGATGTGCAAGATTTTGAATAAAGTATTAAAAAAAGTTGCAACAGGATGTATCATCGGAGCAAGCGCGCTAACGTTATTGGTAGGATGCTCCAACACTAGTGATGACAGTAGCAAAGCGGCAAAAGCAGATGCACCAATTACTTACGAAAAACAAGACGCCAACAACCTAATTATGAATGTCAAAAAAGTAGAGACTGTCAAAACACAAAAAACGAAAGATAAAGTGATTGTAACGATGACTATTAAAAATAACAGTCCAATGACGCAAGATATCGGTTCCATTGATTTTGTTCTGAAGACGGCAGACAAAACGTACACTGTTGATCCAGATTCCATTGCATTCGGTCAACCGATTAAAGCAGGCGCGTCGCTCGATGGTGATGTTACTTTTGTAGTACCAGATTCTGTTGAAAAAGGGACTGTACAATATAAACCAGCCAAAGAGAGTCTAGCGGAGTGGAAAATCGACATCGAAGAATAATAGAAGGGAAGTGCTGATATGAAATTAGGTTTCGCACCAAAAGCATATGTGTACGAGAAGCAAGATGCTAACAATTTTATTTTAAATATCGATACCGTTGAGACGATTCCGACGAATAATAATCAGACGAAAGTACTCATTACGATGGAAATCAAGAATAATGCAGGTAACACGCAAGATATCGGATCGATTGATTTTTGTTTGGCAGCAAACAAAGAGGTATACGATATTGACACGGATTCTAATGCATTCGGTCAACCAGTAAAAGCTGGTGAAACGATAATGGGCGATGTTACCTTTGTAATCCCAAGCAAGATAAAAAAAGCCAATTTAGCATACAAGCCGTCAGAAACTTGTTTAGCAGAATGGCATATATCGATTAAAAAATAAATGGTATGAAATAGAGAGGATGTTCCAATTTGAAAATCACTGTTTTAGGTTTAGGTTATATAGGTCTTCCAACCGCTGTAATGTTTGCGAATCACAATCAAGAGGTGCACGGAGTAGACGTGAATAAGCGAGTTGTAGCAGAGTTAAGCCAAGGTCGCGTTCATATTGAAGAACCTGGTTTGCAAGATGCGCTAAACGACGCACTACAAGCGAAAAAATTCGAAGTTGGCATGGAAGTGACGCCATCTGAGGTGTTCATTATTTCCGTTCCAACACCAAACAACGATGATGAGCTAAAATCATGTAACCTTGATTACGTGAAGTCAGCAGTAAACATGGTGCTACCAGTACTCGAAAAAGGTAATACAATCATCGTCGAGTCGACAATTGCTCCACGTTCGATGGAAGATCATGTGCAGCCAATGCTCGAGGCAGAAGGATTTAACATCGGTGAGGACATCTTCCTAGTTCATTGTCCAGAACGCGTACTACCAGGCCAAGTCTTACACGAACTCATTCATAACAACCGCATCATCGGCGGAATGACACCAGCTTGTACGCAAAAAGGTAAAGAAATCTACAGTGTATTCGTTGAAGGTGAACTAATCGAAACGAGCGCATCCGCAGCGGAAATGTCCAAGCTAATGGAAAACACATATCGCGACGTCAACATTGCACTTGCCAATGAACTAGTCAAAATTTGTGATGAGCTAAGCATTGATTCTCTAGATGTTATCAAAATGGCTAATAAACATCCGCGTGTGAACTTACATTTACCAGGTCCCGGCGTTGGTGGACACTGTTTAGCGGTTGATCCATATTTTATCGCAGCAGAAGCTCCAACCGTTTCACCACTAATCCAAACAGCTCGGAAAATCAACACAAGCATGCCAGAATTCGTCGTTCAAAAAGCCGAAGAAGCGCTTGAATACGAAGCGAACAAGAAAATTCTTGTGATGGGACTAACATACAAAGGCGACATCGATGACATTCGTGAAAGTCCAGCAATGGAGATTTATGAAATGTTGAAGAACAATTCGCGCTATGAAGTTGTTGCATATGACCCACACGTTCAGGCGGATTTTGTTGAAACGGACCTCAATACGGCAACGAATCAAGCTGATTTAGTATTAATTTTAACCGATCATAGTGAATTTAAATCACTACAACCTAGCGATTTTGAAAATACGAATGATGCCATGATTATCGACACAAAACATATTGCAGAAAAATATCAAGGTGCTGAAAATTACTATCATTTGGGTAATATCTCAAAGGTTGGTCAGAAATTAGTGCACATTTAAAAAATGACTCAAAGGATGCGACCAATGAAAAAAAAGATACTAATAATTACTCAAAATTTTTCTCCAGAGATTGGTAGCGCAGCGAATCGCATGAAAGGCGTCAGCGAAAATTTGAGTACTAATTATGATTTAACCATTTGGACAACGGCTCCGCAATATCCACGAAAAGATATTTACGATCAGTCAGAATTTCAACAAGAGGAATTAAAGAACGCGGAAGTAAAGCGAATTGCAACGAAAAATAAACGTTTCGAAAAAATCCTTTTCTTCCGTTTTTTATTATATTTAGAAGTGTTATGGAAACTTCTTCGGCTGGTTTGGGAGGATAAAAACGAGTATGACAGCATCTTAGTGACGACACCGCCTTTATCCATCCCAATCATCGGCTTGATTGCTAAACGGAAATTCAAATCTCGACTCATTGTTGACGTGCGTGATTTGTGGCCAGAAACGCTAAAAGCTGTCAAAGGTTTTTTCCCGAGGTGTATTCGTTATTTGGCTTATCCATTAGAACGGTTGATTTACCGACGCGCTGATAAAATTCTTGTGAATAGTGAAGGGTTTATCGATTATATTCGCCGTATTGTTGGCGATGAGAAGGAGATTTGTTTTATTCCGAACTCGCTAACAAAAAATGAGCTAATCGTTGAAAAACAAGAAGTTGTAGATAATCAAGTTACGATTATTTATGCAGGAAATTTAGGTGTGGCGCAAGATTTGACGCTCTTTCTTTCGTTGGCCCACAGTTTTAAAGAACAGTCCAATGTCCGATTTTTAGTCATTGGCTACGGCATCCATTATAAACAAATGCAGCAGGATATTATCGATCGAGAACTGACGAATGTGGATATCAAGCCACCAGAACCACGAGAAAAAGTTTTTCAGCGTTTACTTAAGGCAGACATTGCATACATGGGATTGGATAAACATCCAGTATTCCAGACCGTAATTCCCGGAAAAGTCATTGACTATATGGGAGCCTCATTGCCGATTATTGGCGTTACATCAGGATATTCTAAGAAAATAATTGAACAAGCAGGTGCGGGTGTTGTTATCGAGAAAGACGGCGATTTTGAGATTCTTAAAAATACAGTTAAAGAATGGATTGAATCACCTGAAATACGAATGCAACATGGGCGATGTGGCAAGAATTTTGCAATGGAACATTTTAATTGGGAGAAAAATAAAGAACCATTAGAAAGGATAGTTGCGAAATAGCGATGAATAGTAGCGTAACGATGTTTGTATGGAATGAATTCGAGAATGACGGACGCGTTTTGCGAGAATGCACGGCGCTTGAAGAGGCTGGATACGACACGACTTTACTTGCTCTTAGCAAAGACAAAACATTCACCGAAAACTACTCCGATCAGTTGAAAATAAAACGTTTAGGTTCCCAGTTGCCAATCCTCACGAAAACATGGCAAAAAAGTCTCCTCTTTATTACTTTACTCCTCCTCATTTACTACCTCCCACTTCTCGCGATTGCTTTTATAAGTGTCTATGCTCTGCTTTATAAAACGAAAATTCGTTTCTTATACCGCAAAGTTGCCTTGATTTTCAAAATGATTTACTGGGGTTGGAAAGAAAATACGGATATATATCATGCTAATGATTTAAATACGTTACTCCAAGCCGTCATTTGTGGAAAGTGGTTGAGACGCAGAAAAGTATTGTTTGATTCGCATGAAGTGAATTTAAGTCGGTCGGGCTATGACTCATTCATATATCCGCTTGCCGAGAGTTTTCTATTACGTTTTGTCGATCGAAGCATTCAGGAAAATCACACACGAGCCAAGTTTATTGAAAAAGTATATCATTTTTTGCCAGATGTGATTTATAATTACCCGTTTTACCAGGCTGATATTGAGAACTCAGTGGATTTGCATAGTCAATTAGGACTCGCTGAAAATGAGCCTATTTTGCTTTATCAAGGCGGTTTACAAAAGGATCGCGGGTTGGATAAATTGCTCGAAGCTGTGCCTTTTATCGAGCGTGGAACAGTCGTTTTCATCGGTGACGGTAAAATGAAGCCATACTTGGTGGAAGAGACGAAGCGCAGAAATTTAGATGATAAAGTCAAGTTTTTGGAGAAGGTTCCTGTTGAAGAATTGCCACGCTATACTCGAGATGCCTATCTTGGTTTTCAATTACTAAACGATACGTGTTTCAATCATTATTCCGCGGCTTCTAACAAACTTTTTGAATATTTAATGGCTGGAGTTCCCTTGATTGCTTGCGATTTTCCGGAAATAAGACAAGTTGTACGGGAGAATAAGGTCGGTATTGTTGTGAAATCTGACGAGCCTACATCCATCGCCAAAGGAATTAATCAGCTAGTTACAGATCCAGAAATGCGTGAAAAAATGCATCAAAACGCGCTGATAGCAAGAGAAAGATACAACTGGAACAACGAGAAAGTAAACTTTTTGAAAATTTATCAAAAGCTAGTAGAGGTGTAGAGCCAAAATGAAGGGTAATCAAGTAAAAAAATATGATAAAAAGCAGAAAAATAAACCGTCTAATAAATATCAAATCGAACTGGCAAAAGAGCAAATTCAGCTGGTTACAGAAGAAAATGAACAAATGAAGCAAAAATTAGATGCGGCGTTACAGGAAAATGAGCGATTGAACGAGAATTTGGAAGAAAGTGTGCATCACGAGATTTCGTTACGCGTTGAGATAAAAAGGCTAGCACAAGCGAATGAAGTCCAAGCTAAAGCACTTGAATCTGAAAAAAAAGAACATCTGAAATGGAAAAATAAGTGTCAGGAAGTTCTTGCGATAAACGAAGAAATCAAGAATCAGCTCCGAAATGAAGCCGACCTGATGAATCAAATAAAAACAACACAAAAAGAACTGAATCAATACAAAGTCAAAACTTTCGATATCCTAGATAGCCAAAAAGGCGCATTGGCCGAACTAGTCACGGAATACGAACAGACGACTAAGAAAAGTAACCAATTAAAGAAAGAATTACTTAAAGTAAGAAAAGAACATGATGATGTAAACGAACGCTTGAACAAGTTGAGAGCGCGGCACAATCAATTAATGAATACAAAAATGATGAAATGGACTGGAGCATATTGGAAATTAAGAAAAAAACTAAGATTAACGAGCAAATAGACCTAGTACAATATACAATCAATAACTTTCAAAATGAATTGATGTCAGAACTTCATCCAGTATTTTTATCAGAGCAACAATTAAAAGAGGCAGCTAATTGGTGGTGCGTGAAAGACGAAGGATTGCAAGCTCAGACGGAGAATGGTGATTTAGTTTTCGTAAATGCGGATCAGCGTTCGAATTACACATCTTTTCGAGAAGAGAATGTAGCTTTTACACGGTATCCGCGCCATGAAATCAACGTTTTGGCTGAGGAAAGAATCGGGATTTTTGTGGAAGCCGAGCTAGAAGAAAAAATGTCAGTCAGAATCGCAGTTGTTGAATTCGATGGTCGGAAAAAGACAACAACGACAATGGTGGACGTGAATAAGGAGACGCAGATTGTGTTGGGAGAAACAACGAAACATATCCGTTTAGCCTTAAAAATTACCGGAAAAGGCATGATTCGACTGAAGAAAATGGCTTTTCATCGTGTTTTCAATCCTGTGAAAAGTCAGAAGCAGCAAGTTATCACGCATAATCCGTTCCAAAGTTTGAAGAAGATTGAGGATTTAAAGATCGCATGTATTTTCGATGAATTCACGATGACTAGTTACCAAGAAGAAGTCGATTTAATCACGTTTACACCGGAAAATTGGCAGACCGTTTTAGAAAATAATCCGCCGCATTTCTTGTTTGTAGAATCAGCGTGGCATGGTAATTTTGACGCTTGGCAATATAAAGTTGGGCGTTATGCGAACGAGGATCGACACGAGTTATTTGAATTGCTGGAATGGTGTAACGAGCGCAGCATCTCGACCGTCTTTTGGAACAAGGAAGATCCAATTCACTTTGATAAGTTCATTGATTCGGCGAAACGCTTTGATTATATTTATACGACGGATGCGAATCGAATTCCGGACTATGTGAAGCACGCGAAACATAAGAATGTGTTTGCTTTGCCATTCGCAGCGGAGCCGAAGCACCATAACCCGGTTCAATTGGAAGAGCCACGAGAAGATGGCGTCTGTTTTGCAGGTTCCTATTATGCGAATCGCCACGAAGAGCGGCGCGCGGTGATGGATCAAATGCTTGAAATCAGTGATGAATTTGGCTTGACCATCTATGATCGTAACTACGAACGCGAAGAACCGGAATTCCGTTTTCCGAAGCAGTTTGAGAAGAATGTGAAGGGAAGTCTCTCCTATAGCGAGATTGACAAGGCGTATAAAGGTTATCGCTTCATGCTGAATGTGAATAGCGTTATCCATTCGCCAACAATGTTCTCACGCCGCGTTTTTGAAGGCTTGGCGTCAGGTACACCGATTTTGAGCAGCTATTCAGAGGGTATCGATAAAATCTTTGGAAACCTTGTGATGATTGCCGAAAAACCTGAGGATCTGCGTGCACAAATGAAACACATCTCGGAGGACGATCATCTTTACCGCAAAAAATCACTCGAAGGAATTCGCGAAGTTTACGGTAAGCACACGTATAAACACCGCCTTCATTTCATGCTCCACAATATGGGGATTAAGTTGCCTGTGGAGGAAAAAGAAGTAACGGTGATTAGTCGCGCCGGTTCTGAGAAGGAAATCAAACAAGTAATTGAGGCCTTCTATAAACAGAGCTACCGTTCGAAAAAACTGATTCTATTGATTCAAAGTATCGATGATTTTAACGATATGAGTCATATTCTGAACACATATCAGGACGAAACAGTGTCGATTTATTTACTGGATTACATGAGAAATTATACGCAACTCAGCGAATTTATTGACTCGGAGTTCATTACAGTTTGGAATCAGCAGCATTTTTACGGGCGACATTACCTGCAAGATTTAATGATTGCGGCAGTGTATACGGATGCCGATTTCATTGGGAAAAGTAGTTATTACACGAACAAAGACGAGACTTGTCAGGACGTCAATACTGATGATGAGTACCGTTTTGTAACGAATTTGAAATCGACACAAGCAATTCTGAGAACGAGATATGCCTTCCGCAAAAACGTGAAGAGTTTGCTAGTCGACTTTATGCACGGTATCGATTTATCACCGCATATGAAACAGGGCGCGAAAATGTTCAGCGCGGATAAATATAATTTTATTGAAAACGGAAAACAGTTGGATGATGCATCGTTTGTCCACGTTGAAATTTAGGAGGAAGATAACGCAATGAGTGAACTACGAATTCTTTTGTACGGAGACATTGATTTAAACTTTATGGACGGCTCGGCGGTTTGGCTTACATCAATCGCTCCCGTGTTGAGTTTAAACCCTCATATTCAAGTGGACCTGCTGCTTAAGGCGAAAGAGCAGAATGACCGACTGACAGATGCACTGAAAAACAAACCGAATCTGCGTTTAATCCAACCGTTCGAAGCTTTCCCAGCCATGCCTTTTCAACAACCAACTCGCCTAAAAGTAGAGGAAGCTGTAGAAATCATGGCAAAGTTGAACCGAGAAAAGCCGTATGATCTTGTTATCGTGCGTGGCTTTGATTTAGTTCGCGAAGTCATGAAATACGAAGAGTTTCGTCATATTACGGTGCCATATTTGACTGATTTCAAGCATGACGAACGTTCGACGCGAGAAGAAAGAGAAGATTTAACGCGGGTGTACAATCATTTCGACTATCTTTTCTTGCAGACAAAAGAGACAAAACAAGCGTTTATTGACTTAATTAAGGTGGACGGTAAAAAGATTCGCCTGCTGTATCCGATGGTGCCTGAATCGGAAAGCATTCCAACTTTCAGGAATAAGCATCATCGTCTGATTTACAGCGGGAAATTCCATGAAGATTGGCATACCGAAGAGATTATTTCTGCCACTAAAAAATTAGCAGACATGGATTCGCGGATTCATACGCAGATCGTGGGCGACAAGTTCCAGGAACGTTTGCGTGAGAAAGAAACGCAACTTCGCATCAAAAAGGCGTTTAACGAAGAGGCGTCAATCGATTGGGTTGGAGCTGTTTCACGTGAAAAATGCCAAGAGTTGATTGAAGAAGCAGATGTCGGGATTAGCTGGCGCAGCGCTTCACTCGATAATGATGACAGTGTCGAATTATCAAGTAAGTTGCTGGAATATGGCAGACTCGGCAAACCAGCTTTAGTCAGAAAAACGAAGATGCATGCCGATTTACTAGGCGCTGACTATCCGCTATTTGTGGACACAGAAGCCGATTTTATTCAAAAAACAGAGGCCGTTTTGAACGACGAAACATTGTATTTGAAAGCTGCTACGATGATGTTTGAAGCGAGTCAGTATTTCACTTTTCAAGCTGCGTATAATCGCTTAAAAGAATTCATCTGGTCTTTTGAAAAACGCAAAAAAAGAATCGTATTTGCAGGGCATGATTTGAAATTCGCGACGATGATTATGAAACATTTTGAAGAACATCCAGATTTTGAAGTGATGACGGATGTTTGGCAATCGCACGAGAAACACAGTGAGAAACATAGTAAGGCTTGCGTTGAATGGGCCGATATTATTTTCTGTGAATGGGGTCTGGGCAACGCTGTTTGGTATTCCAAACATAAACAGCCGCATCAAGAACTCATCGTTCGGATGCATTTCCAGGAGAAGGATTTGAAGTTTCCACGCCTGATGGACATCGATAATATCAACAAAATTATCGTGATTACGCCTTACATGATGGAAGAATTTCAACGGATTTTCAAAATTCCTCGTCATAAAATGGTCTACATTGATAATTTACTAGATGCAGAGAAGTTTGACCTCCCTAAAAAAGAAGGCAAGGAATTCCGACTCGGTATCTGTGGTATTTTGCCAGCGCGTAAACGGGTGGATTTGGCTGTGGATTTATTTGAACAGTTGTGGCAGCGAGATCATCGCTACCAATTGTCGATTAAGAGTAAGCATCCGAAAGACGTTTCATGGTTGATGGCTCGTGAGAAAGAGCGCACGTATTATGATGGCGTTTTTGAACGGATTGAGCAGGCTCCTTGGAAAGATAACGTTATTTTTGAGCCGCACGGTGATGATGTGAATGAGTGGATGAGCACGATTGGTTATTTGCTTTCGCCAAGTGATTATGAAGGTTCGCACGTCTCGGTTTCTGAGGCGATGGCGAGTGGCGCGGTACCAATTATTAGAGACTGGAAGGGTGCCGATACCGTCTATCCGGAAATGTATATTGTGGATTCGCTTGACGACGCTATTTACTCAGTAGAACAGAACGGTTTCACGGCAAAAGAGATACTAGATCGGAAGAATTTTGCGACGAATAAATTTGATCGAAAACGTATTGTGCGGGAGATTGAGAGTTTAGTTTATGGAAGTATTAGAGAAGCGAGGTAGATGAAATAGATGGAGACGCAAACAGTTATTCAAAACGTGGAAGTTTTTTTCACAGATGATTTTTTAGAGGCAAAAGTAATGCTAGAGAGTCCGCAAGAGGATTTAGTATACGCTTTTTATGTATATAAAGTAGGCACAGCTGAGGCGATTTTTAAATCAGCTTACAAGAAATTCGATACGCACCGTTTGGAAGTAACCGAGCCAGGTGCGTATAAAGTGAAAGCCTTTGTGAAAAATGTCAAAACAAAACAAACCGTGGCGCAAACAAGCAAGGCGGTCCAAAAAACAGTTGTGAAAGAATACTGAAAGGAGCACGAAACATGTTGCACGGAAGACATCAAATGAACGGAAGCGATACGCTCGTCTTAGTTTTTCAAAATGCTGCGAAGCCTTTGAATGATGCAATACCAGGTATTTATAGTGGCAAGATAACGCAACCGGAAGTAGCCGAGATGCACGAGCGGTACACATGGATGAAATTCGCGCAACGTGTTCCAAGCGCAGATTATTTTTTCGTCAAGGACCATTTTTCAAGTGTGTACGGCTGGTATCTTATCGATAATGGCAAATTTATTTATGAACAATTTAATGCAGAATTAACAGCATTTATTCAAGAACATGGATATAAAAGAGTCATCGCGTTTGGCTCAAGTAAAGGTGGTACTGGGGCGCTAATTTACGGCTTGATGAATCCCCTCATTACCGACGTTTTTTCCCTTATTCCGCAAATTTATGTAGCGCGTTTTATCAATAAACTATGTCCAGATGAGAAAAGCTTGTTTTTTGGCACTAAAAAAGGTTTTGAGAAACAAGTGGACACGATTTTGTTTTCAGACGCGTTATATCGCAATTATACAAAGAAGAAATTATATTTTTATACAGGCACGCTGGATATTCAGTTCGATGCGTTAATGAAATACCGCAAGTTTTTATCGAAAAAAGGCATTGATAGTGAATTATTTTTAAATCGAAGCGATGAGCGGCACACACGTTTAGTGAATCAATATACGCCATTCATATTTTGCGTTTTGGAAGATTTAATTGATCAAAGCGAACGGCGAATAGAGCAACATGTCGTAACGGTTAACCCGAGTGTTCGCTTATTAAAAGAACAATAGAGATGAGGCATTAAATATATGAAAATCACGATGAAAGACTTGTCATATTCAGATAAAACAATACACCTTCCATTTTCTGTAGAGGGTGATTTGCAAAGTTGTGAGTTTGCTTATTATATTCACCAAGACGGCCAATTCATTGAGAAGCACTGGTACCAAGAGTTAACAGAAGATAGTACTATTCAATTTGAGCCGATTTATAGTGGTATGTATCAAGTTCGTTTATTTATACGTAAAGATGGCCAGTTGTTTTTCAACGAAATGTCAACGGAATTACATTTAGATTGTCAACAGAACAAGTTAGTTGAAGTGACTTTTCCAAATGAAAAAATATTCTATAGTGATGTGCCGGTCAAATATTTATTCCAGCCTGCTAAATCGCAATCTAACCATCTGATTCTATCCTTCTCAGGGCTTTATTCAACCGAAATGAGAGGTGGCGCGCCCGTTTATAATCATATTCGGACGCTGGAACCAGTCGATGCACATAAGCTATTTATTTTAGATTCGTATAAGGAGCAATTTTGTTATTACGTTGGATTTGGCGGTTCCCATGATTTCGAGCGCAGTGTCGTGAGTTTAATAACGACGATTGCAAATCAGCTGAGAATTCCTCCAGAAAATATTATCGCGACGGGATCGAGTAAAGGTGGGGCTGCCGCGCTTTATTACAGCGTGAAGTACCATTTTGGAAAAGCGATTATCGGTGCTCCACAAATTTATATTGCGAAATATTTAGATCGCCGAGCTACTTCACCGTCGATGCGAGAACGCTTTGATCGACTTCTTGGAGATGACCCTGATTATGGTATGAAGTTTTGGAACGGTTTGATTTTGAATCAAGTGGCGCTAAATACGACTTTTCCAGAATTACATTTTCATGTCGGAAAAGGGGATTTTCATTATAAGGAGCATTTGGTTCCGTTATTTAAGAAATTCGATCAGAAAAAAATTCCGTACACGCTAGATTTAGCGGATTACATGGAACACAATCAAACAGGTCTGTATTTTACGCCTTTCTTGCTAAACAAAGTGGGGGAAATGGTAAAGTCCAGAAATGAGGTGTAAGTTTGAACGTTTTAATCAACTGGTGTCGCGTACAATTATATAGCACTAGTAAAATTTTTCGTGTGGCGCGATTCGATAAGAAGGCAGTCCATCAAAATCATTTTCTAGGTTTGCTTTGGGAATTTTTGAGCCCAATGATTCAAATTGTGATTTATTATTTGATTTTTGGATTGCGTCTAGGTGGACAAAATATGGTGAATTCGGATGTCCCATATGTGTATTGGATGCTGATGGGTGTCATTCCTTGGTTTTATATAAGTGCGAGCATTAATGCAGGAGCCAATTCGATTAGCTCGAACTTGAATTTGATTTCTAAAACGAAATTCCCAGTAGAGATTTTGCCTACGATATCCATTGTGAAGGGATTAAACGGCTTTTTCTCGATGTTTGGTTTGTTCTTTTGTCTCTATATTGGGACGGGACATTTTCCAGATATATATTGGCTCCAGATGATTTATTATTTTCTAGCGATGCTTTTATTGCTCATTTCGATTTCGACGCTAAACGCGGTGGTTGTCATCTTTTTCCGCGATTATCAACTTATCATTAGTTCGACGATGCGGTTACTATTCTTCATTTCGGGTGTCGTGATTGATGTCTCGGTGAACCCAGATTCGCTACTTACGAAAATCTTGCATTTGAATCCATTTGTATATGTGATTGAAGGATTCCGGGATGCGTTACTTGGTCGAGCCGGGATTTTGGATCATTTTTGGTGGGGCATTTATTTTTTTAGTGTGACCTTCTTGATTCTGGTAGTTGGTATTTATATGACGAACAAGCATAAACAGAATTTTGTGGAATACATGTAAGGAGACGAGACGCGTATGGAGAACGTTTTAAAACTGGAAGGCATCGATAAGATTTTTTATCTCGAACGGAAAAAGTGGAATACGATTTGGCGCAACCCGTTCCGTAAGAAAGAGGAAAAATTATTTCAAGCATTAGAAAATATTTCGTTTGACGTGAAAAAAGGCGAATGTGTCGGGTTTATCGGCTTAAACGGATCGGGTAAATCAACATTAGCCAATATTATCGCGGGGCATTTGGCGCCGACAGCAGGGGTTCTGGAACAAAAGGGAAGTGTCTCGTTACTTGCGATAGGTTCAGCGTTGAAGCCAAATTTGACAGGTGTCGAGAACATCCGTTTAAAAATGTTGTTGATGGGATTCAAGCCGAAAGAAATTGAGCGGCGGATTCAGAACATTATTCAATTTACCGAACTACGGGATTTTATCAATCAGCCGTTAAAGCAATATTCGAGTGGGATGCGCGCCAGGTTAGGTTTTGGGATTGCGATTCAAACAGATCCAGATGTACTTATTATTGATGAAGCGTTGTCCGTGGGGGATTCGACGTTTTATCAGAAATGTGTCGACGAGATTGAACGGATGAAAGCAGACGGAAAAACAATCTTTTTTGTCAGTCATTCTATGAAGCAGATTAAAGATATTTGCGATAAAGTGGGTTGGTTGCATTACGGACACTTAGAGGCTTTTGGTGAGAGTGATGAGATTTGCTTAGAATACAGTAAGTTCATACACCATTTTGCGAAAAAAACGCCAACTGAAAAGGAACAATATCAAAAAGAGATGATTTCAAAGCAAAAAAAGACGGTATTAAAAAAGCAGAAGACTGAGAAACACAGTTTTCCAGTACTATATTTTATCATGTTACTCCTTACTTTTGGTTTAAGCGCAAGTAAATTACTTGGCTTGTGGTAAGCGAGATTAGAAAGGACAGAATCAGATGACAGTTGCATTTAATGGGAAACATATTCAGAATCAATCCGATACGCTAGTTGTTATTTTTCAAGGTGTATTTACGAAAACGAATGAGGCTTACGCGACAAGAATTGTAAATGGGCAAATGCCAGATGAGAACGTGAAAAATCTCCATTCATATTATCATTTTATGAAAGTATCCATGCGAAATGAGACGCGTGATTATCTGTATTTGGAAGACTATTATTCGAAATTGTACGGCTGGTACTTGTTTGACAATGGCCGTTTTATATATGAGGAATTGAGTGCGCAATTAAACGAATTTATCGAAAAGCATGGCTACAAGCATGTGTATCTTGTGGGGAGTTCAAAAGGTGGTGTTGGAGCGATTCTGATGGCACTACATTGTCCGAGTGTTGAACAAGTATACACGATGGTACCGGATTTACGGATTTCAACAGATGGTTTTGGTGAAAGCGGACGGCGCTTATTTTTCAATCAGGATGCGGCGTTTGAGAAGCAAGTGAAGACGATTTTTGAAGGAGAAGAGATTTTCAAAGCATTCAAGAAACAAGAGAAAAAAGCGCGATTCTTCTTTTTCACAGGGGTACGTGATTACGGATTCCGACCAGTGACGACTTTTCATAATAAATTAATAAACGATTTTCAAGCGGAGAGCCACTTGTTGATTTTGCCGACGCCTGAACCGCATAGTCCACTTATCAAGAACCATTCGAATTTGATGAATCATTTAATCCAAAATATCGATAAAGATGTGCCGTGGGAAGCCGATGAATTCACATCGGTCTCTAAGCACGCTCATATAGCAACATATAAAACAATCGGTATGAAGTAGAAAGGGGAAACCATACATGAAAAAAATATTACTACTATGCACCGCCTTTCTTGTCCTAAGTTTCGGATTAGCAGCCTGCGGTCAAGAAGTAAAAACACCAACAAAAACACCAGAAAAAACGACAGCAAAAGCAGTCACAACAAGAAAAGATACACGCCAATATTTCGAACAAAGTTGGAAGCAAACGTGGAAAGGGCTAGAAACGAACATTAAACACGTGACGGTAGTTCAACTATCCAACGCCTCCAAAACGAAAATGAAAACCAAGGATCAAGGCGTTATCGGTGTGAAAATGCACGTCAAAAATACAACCGATCAAGATATGTACGTTTTTTCTGACCAAGCAGCACTTGTCGTTGATGGCAAAACTAATCCAATTTTTAAAAATGATAGCCAAAATATCACGGAGAAATTAGCTAAAAATAGTGAAAAAGATATTTTACTAATTTTCCATATTCCAACGTTGACATCAGTGACACAGTACAAGCAAGTCATTTTGAAATGGGCAATGAGCACGCAAAAAGATGTAACGAAAACAGATGGTGACAATTCTAAAAAAGAGGAAGTAACACTGCCCTTAACAAGCACGAAATAGATGTTTAAATCATTCGAATAAAAAAAGAAGGTGAGAAAATGCGGAGTATAGATGCTACGATGACGCTTCAACAAGGCGAGGAATTAAAGGAAAATGGAGAATATATTGTTTTGTCGGGGCATCTTACTTGTTGTATAGGAGACCAATTACTATGCTTTCTAAGAAAAAGTGAACGAGCGATAGTGCATAATCACTTACTACCTGAAAAGCTTCGATATCAAGCATGCAACACAGTGAAAGTACTGAAATTAGACAGTCATACAACGAATAGACGGATTGAATACCGATATCGAGCGTTTGAGAGAGAGCTAGTAGACATGATGGTGCAACGAATGGAGATGCTCATGCTACCAAAAAAAGAGCGACTAGTTTATGCGCTCTCCAAGTTAGGAAATGAAGTAGGAAATTTAGAAGGCGGAGACTGCTATATCCCAAATGTCTGGAGTCAGGCCGAGTTAGCCAGTTATATTAATTGTACGAGGGAGTATTTATTAAACCAGAAAAAGGCGCTAAAAAAAGAAGGCCTCATATTAGATAACCGCCATTGGGTACTGCTAGACTGGAATCAATGGACCAAAGAGGAAGAGAAATACCATTTAATATATGACTAATAAAAAGACACCGAACCACGAAATTTGTGGGGCGGTGTCTTTTTTCATGATGCGGAAGTTTTAATATAGAGTTTTTGATTGTGTTGTTTAATAATATCTTGTTCCTCTAAAGAATCTAATTTATCATATAAACTTTTACGTGAGAAATTACCGTAGTGAGCGAGTTTGCTTTTATTTAGAAAGTCGGGAATTTCTTGATACTCACCATGTGAAGTGGGCGCTACCCGATCACAGAATTTTTGAAGCGTATAAGTAATACGAGGCTCTACAGTTAAATCGTGTTTCATCAATTCAAGGCAGAGATCCGAGGTGTTTTTGAGAACAGATTTTAAAAGGACTTCCATGTATTCTATTTTATTTGCGGCAAAATCAGAAAAAATTTCGCGATCGACGAAGATAAGTTTAGTATCCGTATCACAAACAATGCTTACTTGATCTTGCACATTAACATCATACGGTGATTGATAAATCATATCGCCATTTTTATAAAATTGGAGTATTTGTGCGCGTGTAATTTCCAAATGAATAATTCCATCCGCTACAATGACAAAATGGCTTATTAGATTTTTGTTGTTAATAACAGTATTCTTGGTAAATGTTTTATAGCTAATCCAAGTTGCGTCTGGTTCATTTTGGCTAATTTCCTCTACAATAGAAAGAATGCTTTTCATGATTATCGCTCCCTTAGATTTGATATACCTTAATTTTAGCAGGGAAATATGAGAGAGCTGATTTAATAAGATGAGAGACAGATGAGAAATGAAAATTTAGTATAACTACTAACACAAAAATTCTGTACGTAAGCCGATATTTCAACGTGTATACTGGATGAGTAAATACAAGTGACCAAGCACAATTAGCAGAGACGGACATAAAGAGTCGTGGTATAATGAGCATTAGAACGCTTTCAATACATAGAAAAACGGCAAAAGGAGGCCAACCATTGCAACCATCTAAAACCCGAGACCCAGTAATCCGAGTCAGGAGCAGGTTACTCATCATCTATAGAAATGGTTCCCAAATCTGGCGATAATTTTCTGCCAATCGATGTAAAGGAATTAGATCGGGGAACTTGGCAATATGATGTTCCGTTCAAACCTGAGGAATATATGTATATGCTGAAAGAAATGTATAGTGGCGACGGATACGAAGAGGGGTATTATGTCACTTACTTTTTCGGACTGGAAGTAACCGAATAATGAAGAAAAGGAGGTGGATTGGATGATTTCTGTACCGAGATGGCGGGACTTACTTCAACTACTATACGTAAAAATGGATTTTGTCAGTGGGAAGGAACTTGGAGAGCATTTGCACGTTGATCCGCGTACGATTCGAAATGACATTAAAGCGCTTCATGATGTTTTAGCAGATTCAACTAACGAAATTATTGCGGTTCGTGGTGTGGGATACAAGCTAATCGTGGAGGATGAATCGACACTGCGCCATTTGCTACTCACAGATACTAGCGAACGATCGAATCTTCATATTACACCGATGCTTGCCGAGGATCGCGCAGACTACATCATTCGCTACCTTCTTTTAAAAAATAAATATGTCAAACTAGAGGACATTGCGGATGAGCTTTATGTCAGCAAATCGACAATTAATACGAATGTCCCGGAAGTGAAGAAAAAACTAGCCCAATTTGAGTTGAAGTTAGGCAAAAAAGCGGGATATGGGGTTAAAATACTTGGGACGGAGCTCAATGTTCGTTTTTGTTTTTCGCACTATTTGCTGACAGAATCGCGTAGTTTGCTGATTAGTGAGGCTGAGAAATCCTTTTTTAACGATGTCAATTTAGAAGGAATCCAGCATATTGTCACGAAAAATGTATCTAAATACGCGATTCATATGACCGATATTGCTTTGAAAAACCTAATTATCCATATTGCGATTGCGATTTGTCGGATTCGCGATGACTGCTATGTTGCGGCGGAAGAATTATTGAACATTGAATTCAATATGCAAGAGTTGCGGGCAGCGGAGGCGATGATTCAAGCGATTGAACAGCAGGAAAAAGTGGCGTTTCCAGAGACAGAGCTTTCTTATTTATTATTACATCTTAGCGCAAAACATACGGCAAGCGATTACGATGATTACCGAGAATTCCTGTTGGTGAATAAAATGCTAGAGCGTATCCAAAAGCGCTACGGGTACACATTACTAGGTGATCAATCGCTTATTTCCAACCTCGTATTGCACCTAAAACCAGCAATTAACCGAATAAAATTCCACATGAATATTCAAAATCCCTATTTGCCAAACTTAAAACAAAATCATCCATTAGCGTTTGAGCTAGGACTGACAGCAAAGGATGTTCTGGAAGAGGAGCTGGAAACCAAGGTGAACGAGGCAGAAGCAGGTTACTTAGCTATTCATTTATTGTACGCGTTGGATAAAGTGCAAGAAGGCGCTAAAAAACAGGTTTTGATTGTATGCGCATCGGGATTAGGCACCTCACAACTTTTGCAGTCGAAGGTTAAAAAGGCTTTTTCTGAGGAATTGGAAATTATCGGCGTTTACTCGTTTCATGAATACGAGAACGAGTCTGTTGTGTGCGATTTTGTCATTGCAACCGTGCCACTTCGGAATCAGCGCCACCCGTTTGTGCACGTTTCGCCATTCCTAACGAAATCGGATATGCGCGCGATTGAATCGATGTTAGGAAATAGTGCGCCCTTTCAGATGGAGAGTGTATTTTCCGAGGCGCTATTTACAATCTCCGAAAAAAATTGGGATAAAGAGCAGGTTTTGCGGGAGTTAGCAAGGCTTTTGAAGGAACAAGGCTACGTTGGGAAAGATTATTTGCCGTCGATTTTTGAGCGGGAATTGGTTGTTCCGACGTTTTTGGGAAATGGTTTAGCGACGCCGCATCCGATTCAAGCTGATGTAGCACGGACGGCGATTGCGGTTTGCATTTGCGAGACTTCGGTGTTGTGGAACGAGGAAGATTATGCGCAAGTCGTATTTATGCTGGCCGTGAAAAACAAAGAACAATCGCAACTTACGGATACGTATGAGTTAATTAGTGACATCGTTGAAAATCCGAAAGTGATGCGCCAATTGAAGGCAATTCGGGATTTTGACGGATTTATGGATATTTTGAAAAAATCTAGGATAAAACCTTCTGATACACAAAAATAAGCAAGGAATCATGAATCCCATTTTTGGGGTAAGACGTACATCTTGCTTTACACAAATCGAGCGAAAGCGTTTGTATTCAGAGAGTTTGGTGGAAGCCGGAAGCGGAGCATACTGGTGTATGTGAGAACCGGAAGTCCGCTAAACTCTCTGAATGCGAACGCTTGCCGCCGATTTATCCGGGTTATGTCCCAGCCCCATTTTGCGGATTTCCGTTGTGAGGCGACTCTTGCGGAAAAAGACTGGCTTTATTTCGATAAAAGAAAGCGCTACACTTAAGCTATAATTAAGAGGAGGTTTAACAACATGAAAAAATTTGTTGAAAAATTGGGCTGGCTTTCGCAAAAGTTAGGAAATCAAATTCATTTGAAGTCGATGCGTGACGCGTTTGCCACGATTTTACCGTTTATTATGCTCGCTGGTTTTATGGTGTTGATTAATAACGTCATTATTAAACCGGATGGCTTTATGTCGAATGTGATTAGTTCGGAGACGCTGACTTCTTGGCAGGAGCTGGGGAATAGTATTGTGAATGGGACGCTTGGGATAATTACGATTCTGATTGGGGCATCGGTTTCTTATTTTCTGGCGCAAAACCGGAGATTTGAGAATCCCTTTGCACCAGCTTTGCAAACGATTGCATTGATTGTTATTTTCTTACCGCTTGTCAATGATGTGATTCCGGTTGGGGCAACAAAGGCTGTAGAAGTGGCTGGCGTTATTCCGATTGCGCTTACTGGCTCAGCTGGGATGTTTGTAGGAATCGTGACAGCACTTTTGTCGACAGAACTGTTTATTTATTTTTCAAAGAGCGAGAAGTTGAAAATCAAGATTTCGGGCGAAAGTGTACCGCCTGCTGTTATTAAATCGTTTAATGTGTTGATTCCGACAATGTTGACGGTGCTTGTGTTTGCCTTCGTATCGTTCTTGTTGACGCAATTATTTACGCTTAATATTTATGCACTGATTGGCGCGATTATTCAAAAACCATTGACGTTCTTGGTGACAAGTGTTCCAGGGTTCCTAGCGCTAATGACGATTTCGCAGATGCTTTATTCGATTGGTATTGCAGGAAGTGGGATTTTGGGGCCGATTATGGACCCAGTGTTGCTAGCAAACATGCAGGATAATATGACGGCGTACGCGAATCATGCAGAGATTCCGCACATTATTAACACAACTTTCCGTGATATTTTTGGAGTTATGGGCGGCGGTGGAAATACGATAGCGCTATTGATCGCCATCTTTATTTGGAGTAAACGGAAAGATTATCGCGAAATCGCGGCGCTTTCTTCTGCACCAGGAATTTTCAATATTAATGAACCGGTCGTTTTTGGATTGCCGATTGTGTATAATTTGAGTTTAATGATTCCGTTCATTATTTCGACACCGCTTTGTTTGTTACTCGCTTACATCGCAACGAAAATAAACATGATTTCAGAAGTAGTCGTGCTGGTACCTTGGACGACACCGGTTGTGGCATCAGGATTTTTGGCGACAGGTGGGGACTGGCGCGCCGCAGTTTTCCAAATTTTCTTAGTCGGCGTTTGTGTGCTACTCTACTTGCCATTTTTGAAAGTAAATGATCGTATTAAAGCCTAAGGAGCGTTTGAAATGAAAAAACTAATGTTGATGTGTAATGCTGGCATGTCTACAAGCGTGCTCGTTCGAAAAATGCAAAATATTGCGGATGAGCAGGAAATCGCGATTGAGATTTGGGCGATTTCCGAGATAGATTTTGAAAAAAATTGGCGTCAAGCTGGGGCGATTTTGCTAGGTCCACAAGTAAGCTATATGCAAGATAAAGTGAAAGATGCTGTCGCTGGGGCGATTCCAGTCGGCGTGATTGCCATTGTGGATTACGGTCGGATGGATGGCGCAAAAGTTCTGGCACAAGGCTTAGCGCTGTTGGAGGAGGATTAAGATGTCGCGATATTTAGATCACAAACTAGACACCGATGAGCGTGTAGCCGATATTTTGGCGCAGATGACGTTGGAAGAGAAATGCGGACAGTTGAATCAGAGACTCTACGGCTGGCAAGCTTTTAAGCGAGATGGTGAGGCATTCGAAGTGACGGACACTTTAAAAGATGAGGTCGCAAAATTTGGAGGAATCGGCGCGCTGTATGGACTTTTCCGCGCCGATCCTTGGTCAGGGATGAATCATGAGAACGGGATTAGTCGAGCGAATTCGGCACGAGTTGCGAATCTACTGCAAAAATATGTGATTGAAAACTCACGACTCGGTATTCCAATGCTGTTTTCGGAGGAAGTTCCGCACGGGCACCAGGCGCTGGACAGTGAGTCGTATCCGGTGAACTTGGCTCGCGGTGCGTCGTTTAACACGGCGTTGCAACAGGAAATTGCGGAGGCAATTGCCGCGGAAATTAGCGATAAAGGAGTACACCTTGCTTTGGCTTCTGCACTTGATATTTTGCGCGATCCGAGATGGGGCCGCGCGGAGGAATGTTTTAGTGAAGATCCGTTTTTAGCAGCAGAGTTCACGAAGGCAATCACGACGGGTTTCCAAGCGAGTGGCCGGGTGGCGGTGATTTTGAAGCATTTTGCCGCGCAAGGTGAGCCAGTTGGTGGACATAATTCAGGTCCGGTATCCATTGGAATGCGCGAACTACGCGAAATTTTCTTACCCCCGATGGTTGCTGCGGCTGAGGCGGGCGCGCTTGGCGTGATGGCAGCGTACAATGAAATC
The DNA here is from genome assembly GCF_014322795.1 of Paenilisteria portnoyi. Taxonomy (GTDB): domain Bacteria; phylum Bacillota; class Bacilli; order Lactobacillales; family Listeriaceae; genus Listeria_A; species Listeria_A portnoyi. The sequence continues at coordinate 65,143 of NZ_JAASTT010000011.1, read as the reverse complement.
GACGGCATACCGTGCCATGCGAATGGAGCGTTGTTGACAGGAATTTTGCGAGAAGAGTTGGGCTTTGATGGCATTGTGATGGCGGATGGCTGCGCACTCGATCGTTTGCTGACAATGAATCCAGACGTGCGAAAAGCTGGAGCCATGGCGCTTGCGGCGGGTGTTGACTTGAGTTTATGGGATGAGGTATTCCCGAATTTGGCGTCAGCAGTTGTTGCAGGCGATCTGGATGAGGCAGTATTGGATGTCGCAACGAGTCGGATATTACGATTGAAATTCCAACTCGGCTTATTCGAAAATCCATACGCGCCGGAAAACGTGCCAGAACGCGCAGAATCATGGCGTGCCTTGAATCTAAAAGCCGCACGCGAATCGATCTGTTTACTGGAAAATCACCGTGAAGTGCTACCACTTGAAAATACGCAACGTATCGCGGTTATTGGGCCAAATGCGGATACTTTATACAATCAACTCGGCGACTACACAGCCCCGCAAAATTTGGCGGATGGGGTTACTATTTTACAAGGAATCAAGCAAACCGCTCCTGAAAATACGCGAATCAGCTATGAAAAAGGCTGCGATATCCGTGAAAAAATAGCAGGTGGCATCGAACGCGCATCAGAACTCGCGAAATCAGCCGATACTGTCATCCTTGTTTTAGGCGGCTCGAGCGCGCGGAATTTTGATATGGAATTTTTGAATAATGGGGCGGTGAGTTCTAAGGGGCCGAACATGGATGCTGGGGAGAACGTGGATTTGGCGGATTTAGCACTGCCAGTCGTTCAGTTGGAACTTTTCCGGGCGTTGAAAAAACAAGGGAAGCCAGTCGTGGTTGTGCTCGTGCAAGGGCGTCCGAATGCGATTCCAGAGATAAGCGAACAGGCTGATGCACTGCTCACGGCTTGGTATCCTGGCGCACAAGGCGGAATCGCGGTCGCAGAAACGTTATTCGGCATCGTGAATCCATCAGGAAAACTGCCAGTCAGCATTCCGCGCTCATCCGGTCAACTTCCGGTTTACTACAACCAAAAGGCGGGCGAATACAAAGAAGATTACTTCGACGAACGAGGCGCGGCGCTATATCCATTCGGGCATGGCTTGAGCTACAGCGACTTCGCGTATCAAGAAATCAACGCGATCCATCAAAGCAGGTCCGTTGCCGAGTTAGAAGCGGGGGGTAAGTTCCAATTCAAAGTAACCATTCAAAACCGCGCCAATCGTGCAGGTTCCGAAGTCGTGCAACTCTACATCCACGACCAAGAAGCGAGCATTACGCGACGCAAAAAAGAACTAAAAGCATTCCAAAAAGTCGAAATGGAAGCCAATGAAACGGTAGAAGTGACGCTCGAAATCGGGCTTGCCGAACTACAAATCTGGTCGAACCAAAATCGATGGGAATTAGAAACAGGTAACGTGCGAATTTTTGTAGGTGGAAGTTCAGTGACGGCGCTTGAGACAGTGATCGAGATAACAAACGGGGTGAGGTAAATGGAAGGAATGGAGCTGGCTTCTTTTCAAATTATCGGGGCTGTCGGCGGTGCGCGAAGCAAGATTACAGAGGCTTTACAACTCGCGAGACAGCGAAAATTCACAGAAGCATACCGAAAAATTGATGAAGCGAATCATTATTTAAGCGAAGGTCATAAAAATCACGTAAGCCTTATCCAAAAAGAAGCAGAAGGTCAGAAAATCCCGATGTCGATGTTGTTCATACATGCCGAAGATCAGTTCATGACGACGTATTTACTTCGAGATATTGCTTATGAGATGGTGGCTTTGTGGAAAGAAATTTAATGTTTTTTGAGCGTATACCTTGATTGGTATGCGTTTTTTGATGTGTAACAGTAACTTGTCGAATCTAGTACCTTGACTGTCATAGTAATATGGTGTATATTATACTCATGGAGGCGATCACATGGCTGATAAGAAACTTTCCTCTGATTTACTGAGAGGACATACGGATACGATTATTTTGAAGTTACTGATGAGCGGCGATAAATATGGATATGACATTTTGAAATTGATTCATTTGAATTCAGACGGGGAATATGAACTGAAAGAAGCCACGATGTATTCCAGTTTGAAGCGTTTGGAGAAAGAGGAGTGTATTGCTTCTTACTGGGGCGACGATGCTACCAAGGGCGGACGGCGAAAATATTATACATTGACCGAAAAAGGCGAGGAACTATACGCAGAAAATAAACGGCAGTGGGAATCAGCAAAACGCATTCTCGAACAACTATTATGAGGAAAGAGGTTAGGAAAATGAATGAGAAATTGGTTGGGTACATTGATGGGCAATTCAGCGCATACGAGGATACGGCGGAAATCAGCGAGCTAAAAGAAGAGTTGGTACATGATTTACAAGAGAAATTCGGCGAGTTAGAAGCGCAAGGATATGATACCGAAGAAGCATACGAGCTGACGATTCATTCGCTAGGCGATATTTCTGAGGTCATTGAAAGCATTGGTGTGAAACGGAAAATGTCACTGGAAGATAACCCAGCGTGGCAGGAAATTGAAGAAGCGAAAGCGCGTGCGGCGAATAATGACGGAACAATCAGAAGAAGAGTGATAGAAGGCTTTAATTTCAGTAATTCTGATTTGAGACACAGCCGCTTTGATGAGGGCGAATTTCGCGGCGTGAATTTTAAGCATTCCAATTTATCCGGGGTTAATTTCGATCATCGGGTGTTTATAGATGCAAGGCTGGATTACGTGAATCTAACTGGCGCTTCTTTTGAACAGGCGGAATTTCATAACGGTTCTTTAAAAGGCGTGTATGCCAAAAAAGGAGAAGGAACGCCGAGCTTTAGAGGTGCTTTCATGCAAGGTGTTAACGTTTCGGTTGCCCTGCTAATAGGCGCAGATTTTAGCTATGCAAATTTGGCTAACTCGAAATTTAATGCTTCTCAGCTTACACATACATCTTTTGAAGGTGCGGATTTGACGTTTGCTGAATTGAAACAATCTGGTTTAAGCAAGACGAATTTTGCGAATGCGATATTTGACCAAACGGATTTCAGCTATTCGGATTTGTCAAAAATGAACTTTGATGGCGAAACGTTTAGAGGTACTATTTTCAGAAGTACTGGGCTTGTTGGCGCGACTTTCCGAGATGCGACTTTTGAGAATGTTTCTTTCAAGGGAAGCTATGTGAAACGGGCGGATTTCACTGGGGCAGTAATGGATATGGCGTCTTATGAAAGCTTGAAAACGAATCGGAAAGCGGATCTTAGCGGTATAATTCTAATGTAAAGGAAGCGTGTAAAATGGTACAAAATACGATTTCAGTCCATAATTTGGAGAAGTCTTATAAAAATGTAGAAGTGTTGAAAAAAATCAGTTTCACCGTTGAAAAAGGCACAGTTTTCGCGTTATTAGGATCAAATGGTGCTGGAAAAACAACCACAATTCGGATTCTAGCGACGCTGTTGAAGCCAGATGGTGGCGATGCGCAGATTTGTGATGCGGACGTTGTGAAGCAGGGGAATTTGGTGCGCGCGGCCATTAGTTTAACTGGACAAAATGCAGCGGTTGATGAAATTTTGACTGGGCGCGAGAATTTGCGATTGATTGCGAAATTACGGCATTTGCCAGATGCAGCGGGAATTGCGGATGAATTGCTGGCGCGTTTTGGCTTGACGGATGCGGCAGATCGGGCGCTTTCGACGTATTCTGGTGGGATGAGACGCAGACTTGATCTCGCGATGAGCTTGGTTGGGAATCCGAAAGTTATCTTTTTGGATGAGCCTACGACAGGTCTTGATCCGCAGAGTCGTTTGGCAATGTGGAAAATTATTCGGGAGCTCGCAAGCAACGGCACGACGGTATTTTTGACGACGCAATATTTGGAAGAAGCGGAACAGTTGGCGAATCAGATTGCGATTTTGAATGATGGTAAAATTGTCGCGAGTGGCACGGTCGCTGAGTTGAAGCGGATGTTGCCGAACGGACATTTGGAATTACGATTTGCGGAGGAACATGAGGTTGCAGCGGCAAACGCGGCGCTCGCAGAATTTGAGCCAGTTTTGAATGCGGAAGAGCAGTTGGTAGTGGTGACAATTGATGGCAGTACAGCGCAGTTAATGGCGATTCTTGGGAAACTGGAAGCGGCGAATATAGCGGTACTGGAATTCTCGCAAAAATCGCCGACGCTGGAGGACGTATTCCTCACAATTATCGATAGAAAGGGTGAGCATGATGCGGAATAATTGGAATGATATGCAAGTAATGGTTGGACGCAACATGAAGCATGCCTTTCGAAGTGCGGATACGATTATCACAACCATTGCGATGCCACTGATGATTATGTTGATGTTTGTTTATGTTTTTGGAGGTTCGATTGATACTGGTTCGGAAAATTATATTAATTATGTTGTTCCAGGGATCATGTTTTTATGTATTGCGATGGGTTCAACGTACACGGCAGTAAGGCTAAATCATGATGTGACGACGGGGATCATTGACCGTTTCCACTCGATGCCAATCGCGAAATCGTCCATTTTGACAGGGCATGTGGTGACTTCGGTCGTTTTCAATTTAATTTCGACACTGGTCGTTGTCTTGGTAGCATTCCTATTGGGATTCAGGCCGGAAGCAGGATTCGTCGGGTGGCTCGTCGTTATTTTGATCTTGTTGTTGTTCACGCTAGCAATGACATGGATTGCGGTGATATCCGGATTGCTCGCGAAAAGCGCAGAAGGTTCAGGCTCGTTCAGCTACCTCATCCTACTGCTACTATTCGTCAGCTCCGCGTTCACACCGACAGATTCGATGACAAAAATCGTTCGGGCATTTGCAGAAAATCAACCAATGACGCCGATTATTGAGAGTGTGCGATCACTTCTCGTGGGCAACGTAAACACCGGCGAAGTTTGGACGGCAATTGCTTGGTGTGGAGGGATTTTCATTGTCGCGATGGTTGCTTCGATGCAGATATACAAACGGAAAACTGAATAGTGAAAAAGGATAACCATCCCAGTGAGGCGGTGGTTATCCTTTTTTGCGTCTAATTTTCGTTATTTTGAAGGGAACGTTCCAATTCCAAACGCTGAATTTTCATTGTTGCGGTCCGTGGCATTTCATCATATTTCATGAGAATCGGTTCGTTGAGATGCGGTAAGTCAGATACTTTTTTCCACCACAAATCCCAATTCATTTCCGCGCTCTCATTCACCGCCACAATCGGCTGCGGACTACCATTTTTCCCTCGAATAATCACGACTTCATCCAGAAAAGTCAGTTCATCAAGCAGCGCATCCTCAATCGCGAGCGTACTATCAATTTTATCAACGAGATCGACTTGGCGATCAAGCAAGGAAAGGCCTCCGAGTCGACTTTTGACACCGTAATCACCGCTGTCCCACCAAGCACCATAAACATTTTCCTCAAAGCGCGGCGTCTCCTTGTAGTACGTCAGCGCCCGACCTTTCGAGAACATCTGGATATTGCCGCTCACACCAGCAGCAACCGGTTTCCCGTCCTGATTCACAATTCGCGCCTTCGTCAAACGAGGCATTCCAACACCCATCGCGCGCGCATTCGTCCGTTTAAGCGTAGACTTCGTATGAAAACGCATAATCATCGGGCCACATTCACTCTGCCCATACACCTGCAAAAACACCGGCAAGCGATACCCTGAACACTGCAAAAAGGTCGCCATCGTCTCCTTGTTAATCGCGTCAAACGTGGAGTGATAATACTTCACACTCTGAAAAACGTCAGGCTCCTCCCGAGCAAGCGACGCCCACTGCACAAAATGATTCGGATGCGTTTCCAAAACCATCGGCGCATAATCCGTCAAAACGCGAGTAATGTTGGCGCGACTCGGATTCGCAATTGGAAGTAGCGGAAATCCTTTCGCCATAAGCGACGAAATCCCGATATTGAACCGCGAATGCACCGGCGAAATATGAAAAGCGACCAAACCACGCTTGCGGATGAGGCTCAAAATATTCTTTTGCCATTTCGTCCGCCATCCCATTGAGTTCGCCGAGTGCGCAATGAGCTTCGGAACCCCCGTCGTACCAGAAGTATGCGTCATGTAGGAAATCGTGTCAGGCGTCAGGAAATCCTGCTTACAAAGCTTGCCAAAAGTTGTTGCGAGAATTTCCTCAACCGCGATTAATTTCGAGTCAGGCAGGTTTTCCAGACTTTGCGCTTTTGCCGCCGTATCCCCATCGAAAATCATCCAAGGATCGTCCAGCCGCGCGACCAGAATGTCCATCGTTTCAGCAGGAAGATGCGCTGAAATCATGATTGGCACCGCACCGAGATAAGAGACAGCAACAGCTAAGAGGTACGTGTCGAATTTGGCTGATTTATAAACAATGACCTTCTCGCCCTTTTTGACACCGATTTTTTGCAGTTGCGTCGCCTTTTTGATGAGTGCGTTTTTTGAATCCGCGTATGTAGTTTGCAATTGAAGTTCGGGAAAAGCAGTCAGCGGCTCGTCGAAGTAGATCGCCTGACTCGGAAAACGTTCCGAAGCCTCGGCGAAATTGGTATAGAGGTTTAGTGGTTTGTATTTGTTAAACATGGATGGGTGGTCAACTCCTTTTTTGGTTGTGATGGGGTTATTATAGCATTATTGTGAGGGAGTTTACAAAGTGGAACAAAGAAGCGTCCTAGTTACGCGACGCTTCTCTGAAGGTAATATATTTAATTGAATGCAGAGACTTCAATTGGTAGCAACCAACCCTGTAAAGCAACTAAAAACTTGTACTCTTCAGTTGTTACACTGTACTCATCGAAGTTTTTCTTTTGGATAGTGAAAACTTTTTGTAGCCATTCTGTTTTAGCAGTTTTGCCACCAGATATTTTTATCTCTTCTGGTCTAGTGTATTTTTTTTCAAATGTGTCTCTCCAATTACTTTTATACAGCATAATATCACGATAATTGCCTAAAGTTAAGCAGTCTGTAGCTTGGATATCGGTTCTTTTCTCAGTGTAATTTTTATCAGAAGCATTTTTGATTGCAAGATCATACACTTTTTTAGGAACAACTTGTATAAACCAATTACTTCCATGTGATTTTTCTAGTAGTTTTGAGACGTCTGTTTTGATGACTTTTTCTAAGGATGTAATTATTTGTTCTGATTCAACGTTGAATTTTTTAAGATTATCTTCCCAGTATTCATCAAGTCCTTTAGGGTTAAATTCAGGGTGACGGCTGGCGATAACGCGTTGTAGTTTTCTCCAGTATTTTGTCCTACCATTTCCACCATATGACGTGCGTAACTCTACTTTGTCTTTATCTGAGAGGGTATTAAAATATTCGCATAGAGGTTTGAGATAAAATGTCACAGCTTCTATTAAATCTTCGTTTTTAATGTTGATAGGCTGCACATTTTGCTGGGTTCGAAGGTGTTCAATAATATCATCAAGTACTTTTATTACGGCATAAATTCCAACATTAATAGATAGGACACCATTGTCTGATTCTCCTTTATCCCATTCTTGATTAGAGTTAGCAGAAATATAGTTCATTGCTTGCATTAGAAATCCATACAGAAGAGGATAGGTGGAGTCATTGGTTCCTTTATCAAATGAACCATGACTTTCAATTTCATTTTTTTTATCAAATTTAGTCATAAAATTTCCAGAGTCAAGAGCAGTTTTTATTGTATCTATTGTAATACAACATGCGGATGTTTTGCTGTTCTCACCAATGATAACTCTATTATACAGTGGAGAGTTTCTATCTTCGCCTAATGATTGTGCAATTCTAAGGCTCAGCGCACGCCGTTGTTCTGAAAAGCTAGGTGAAGCCCATAGCAAGTCCGAATTTAGAGTATTACGCAAGTTTTTAGATACAGCTTTTTGATTTTCATTAATCTCCATGAATAACTTAACTTGTTGTTCTTGTTCTAAATTAAGAAATGCCACAACAGGGATTGAGTTTGTTTCTTTAAAGTGCGAATCTGAATAGCCGTATAGTCTATGCTGACCATCAATTATATAGACTGATTTATATTTCTGTGGTAGGTGGAGCATACCTAATTTACTAATGGAGTTCTTGGGTTGCTTAGGAGCTAGTTCGAATTTTAAATCATCTTTTCCGCTATCTATGTTTATAACTATGGAGTTTGGGAAAAAGCCTCCGTTATTTACAAATTCTTGTACTTGGTTGAGCCTTTGTTTTTTTATAATTCTTTGATAGGCGGGCATAGAACCTTTATTAGCACTATTTCTATGTAGCACATAACCTAATTTTAAAAGCTTCTCTGGCTCTATTGAGAATGAATAGTATGTGTGCCCTCCCATTGAGCCACGTATAGCAGGAATAACGTTTTCAATTTCATCAATTTTTTTATTCTCAAAAAGTGTTCCTAAAAGCTGATATCTAGAGGCGGCCCCTAAATGTTTCGCGAGTTCAGTGTAATATTCAAGCATGTTTTCATCAAAATGCTCAATATGAAAGGATTTTAAACGCTCTTTATCCTGCTCAGATAAGTTGTAATTTTTTGTTGCAAAAATAAATTTTATTTTTAATTTTTTATCAGGATAAGCTTTGTTTAGTTCGGAGCGAATCCCATTCATTTTACCGTTTATAGCTTCTATAGCTTCTTTAAAATTACTTTTTTTATTTTCTGTTTCTGTGGCTTTGCACTCAATAAAAATAGCGGTTTCATCATCTGCTGCAAAAACATCGATTTGTTGAGTCAATAAGTGATCAGGGCTGTAAGGCATTTTGAAATTTCTGTCTCTGTTCATTTGTTGGAAACCAAGACTACAGAATGTGAGCCAAACTTTATTTTCAAATTGTTCGTCAAAACTTTTTGTTTTTTTCATTTTAAGAGCGTGCCTAAGCTCTTTTTCTACAATCCAACCATCTAATTCATATTTTTCTCTTGACTCATAGGGAATATTTAGATAGGTCTCTGATTTGTTCTTTTCGCGTTTGATACTCATTAAATCTTTTCCAACAACTAAATTTTCTTTTATATCCATGATGAATCCTCCCATTAAAAGCATAAACGTATTATTAACTTCCAACTATGTAACTACCTAAATTTTAACATGAAGGATTTTAAATTACAATAAAACTTTACATATATTTGTAAAGTTAAAAATAAAGATATATAATGATAGACATGTAAGATGGATATTAGTAACTAAAAAAAGGGACTTTATAGGAGAGAATGTGCATGGAGAAAGTTATATCTTCACCGATTAGATGGACTGGTTCTAAGAAAAAATTGCTAAATGAGATGCTATATACTTTCGATAGGGAAAAAGAGATTTACATAGAGCCATTTTTAGGTTCAGGGACAGTTCTTATTAATGTTTTAGAAAAAGGCTACTATAGTAATTACTATGTTAACGATGTTAATCGAAGTTTAATTGATTTTTATCGAACTTTGAAGGAGAACCATGAAAGATTATCCAAAATGATTTCTAAGATATGCAAGGAGTATAACGAGCTAGATACAATAGACGAGAAAGCGACATATTTTTATGATATGAGAAAAAGATACAACGGTAATCGTATCAAAGCATATACTCGATCATCTATTTTTTGGTTCTTAATGAGGACTGGCTACAATGGTGTTTATAGGGTTAATTTGAACGGGAAATTTAATGTTCCTTTCGGAAAGAAAAAGACTATTATATTTGATCAGGAGAAGGCTGAATACATATCTGTTCTGATTCAACCGGTCCAATTCTATTGTCTGGGATATCAAGAGTTTATAAGTGAGCTCTCAGAAAAAATTGATCTATCTAAAGCTTTTTTTTATTGTGACCCACCTTATATTCCTGAAACCAAATCTATGGAAAATCAAGTTTTATATACTAAAAATAGGTTTGAACATTCTGATTTTATTCTGCATATGTTGGAATGGTGGGAAAGTTATTATGATTTAACATTTATGATTTCAATGTCGGATTCACATAAAACCGATGAGTTATATAATATCTGGGAGCTTAACAAAATATGTGTTTGTGACATAATCAGAAGTGTAAACCCGCGAAAAAAATTGGTGTCAAAAGAAGTAGCTTTTTTAAATTATATAATTAGTGAAGATGAAATGAAAATGGCGGATAATACAGAGCCAGCATTTGTATTATGATTGTCTACCATAAAGGGCTAGTGAGTTTTTTGCACTATGTCAAATGTATTGCAGTTAGATAGTTTTTTAAAATTAATTTAAACAATAAAAAGTGCTGAGAACTCCTCAAAACCGAGTTCTCAGCACTTTGTTCATATCTTCTTCGGCAATCTAAACACCAACACAAAACAAACCAGCAACAGCGCGATATTCACATACATACTCGTCTGAAGCCCATCTGAAAATGCCTGTGCTTGTGAAACCCCAGTAGCGTCTCCAAGCGTTCTGAAAAATACCGAACCAACAACTGCAATCCCAAAAGAGGAACCAACACGTTGCGCCGTATTAAACATCCCGCTTGCACCACCGCGCTCAGGCCCAACTACCGTCGAAAGCGTAAAACTGTTCAGTGGCGCAATAATCAAACCACTGCCAAGTCCTGCGATCAACAACGGCAACGCAATCCACCATGCCGAAAAAACACCATCATGCATCTGAAAAACCACAGAAACCGCAGATAATCCGATTATCACCAAAGCAACCCCAATATGCAGAAGCTTCCGTCCAATCTTCATAATAAACCGATTACTGTTCGCTGCTGCAACCACACTCCCAATCGCGAAAGGCGTAATAGCAAGCCCAGACGAAATCGCCGACTGACCAAAACCAGTTTGCCATGTAACCGATAAAATGAAGAAAATACTCGTAAATGCCGCAAAATAAACTAACGAAAGCAACATTCCTGATACAAATGGTTGATTTTTAAGCAAGTTAGGTGAAATTAAAGGCTGATTTCCGCGTTTTGCCTGCCGTACACTCCACCAATATAATAACAAGAAGAATGGTATCGAGGACGCCATCCACATGTAATCAACCGCCCGGAACCCATTAGAACCTCGTGAAATAACAGGATATAGCAGTAACATCAAAGCAAGCGTCAATCCCAGCACACCAGGAATATCGAATCGCACCTTCTCTTTCGGCGCTTGATGTTTCGGCAAGTAAAGCATCGCCAGAATCAGCGTCACCAAAACAATCGGTACATTGACGAAAAACACCGCGCGCCAACCGTTATCGGGGCCAAATAACTCGATCAACAATCCGCCTGCAAGTGGCCCAATAGCCGTTGCGACACCTATTACCGAGCCAAGTATCCCGAAGATTTTTCCGAGTTGTTTGCCGTGATACATATCCATAATAACGGCATTGATTTGTGGAAAGAATAATCCCGCCGCAAGCCCCTGTATTACCCGGGAAATAATCAAGCTTTCTTCAGTTTGCGCGAACCCAGCCGTGATACTCATAATTAAAAATAGCAAAATCCCAAAGATATAAATATTTTTCCGACCGAAGCGATCGCCTAGCCGTCCAGCTAAAATAAGGACGACCCCAAACGCCAATGCATATCCCGAAATAATCCACTCAATCGATTCACTCGTTGCATGAAGCGCGGTCGTGATGTCAGGTAGCGCAACATTGACAATCGTTGTATCGAGCAATGATATAAAAGCACCCAGCATGATAGAAACCAGTGCCAACGTTTTTCGTCTATCTGTTTTCTCCATTTTCGAACCCCCTCGTTTAATTAGTCTATTTCCCCCAAGCCAAATTCTAAACGCCTATTCGAAAGTATATGCTATAATCGATACAAAATCCAATCTGAGAGAGGAATTTCGACATGATAAAAAGTGAAAAAGAGATTGTAAGCGAATTTTTCAAGATTGTGCGGTCTGGGAAAGAAATTGAGCGTGCATCGGAGTTTATGGCAGAGACGGTCATTGCACACCAAGTTCAGGCTGAGAAGGAATATAGTGTAACGCGTTCACCGCAAGATTACTCGGATCATGTGCAGGAAATGTTGGATGAGTACGGTGATTTTTCGTTGGAGGTTCAAGAGTTGCTGGCTGATGGGGCGAAGGTGTATGCGAGGTGGCGGCAAATTGGAGAGAATCAGAAGGGTAAGCAGATTATTGAGATTGCCAGCGTGGTTTATTTAGTAGAAAATAGAAAGATTGTGGAGTATTGGATTCAGATTGATCGTAAGGGACTGGAATTGCAGGAGGGATAGAGAGATTCAATTTGAATGGAATATGTTTTAGTGTTGCAAAAAGAATGGTGAATTGGTATAATGAAATTGAAAAGAAAGCTATGGTGCGAACATAGCTCCCTAACAAGGTCATATTAGAAATGATTGGCCATTTTTTAAACTGATGAACTATTCAGCCTTTCACGCTAAAGAGTAGTTCATTTTTTTCGATCATTTTTCATGTAGGTTAACAAGGCTGTACACGAAGGACTAACAGCTCACTTTGTTCGCGCTTATATTGGAGCTGTAACTCATTTACAATTCGAACAGCCCCAACAAAAAATAGCATCAACTCTATTGCCGTACCAACGTCCACTTTATCACCTCCACTCATTTCGAATCGAATGAAGGTACAAACAATCATAGGCATCACCCCGCAATCGCACTAGGATTTAGCCAACTACTCATAACATTTACTTGTTAGACTCTATTCTACATTATATCCTACGCAAAAACAACTCGAAAAGAGTTGTTTTTGTGAAGGATAAACGCTATGTCTCGGATATGAGACATAGCGTTTATTACAATTTCAGAGATTACTCTCCCAAATCCACATTATGATATACCTTCTGCACGTCTTCTAAATCTTCCAACGCATCTAGCATCTTCTCGAATTTCACCAAATCTTCTTCTTCGAGCGTTACTTCATTTTGCGCGATCATTTCGATTTCAGCAACCGTAAATTCTTCAATTCCAGTGGCTTTCAGCGCTTCTTGCACGCTATGGAAATCTTCGGGTTCAGCGTAAACAATCGCTTGACCGTCTTCATCGACCACGTCACGGACATCGATATCGGCTTCCATCAATGACTCCAATAATTCATCTGCGTCTTTATCTGGAATTCCAAAAATCGCGGCATTATCAAACATATAAGCAACAGAACCACTCACGCCCATGTTTCCGCCATTTTTACTGTAAGCGGCACGGACATCAGATGCTGTGCGGTTTACGTTGTTTGTTAAGGCATCTACAATGACCATCGAACCGTTTGGACCAAAGCCTTCGTAACGTAGCTCGGAGTAGTTTTCATCGCCTGTTCCTTTTGCTTTTTCGATGGCGCGGTCGATGATGTGTTTAGGAACGTTGTATGTTTTGGCGCGTTCAATAACGAAGCGCAGTTTTTGATTGGAATGGGGATCTGGATCGCCTTGTTTTGCGGCTACATAGATTTCAACCCCGAATTTTGCGTAGATACGACTATTATTTGCGTCTTTTGATGCTTTCTTTTCTTTAATATTTGCCCATTTACGGCCCATATTACCACTCTCTTTCTGATTAGGAGTTTCGTTTACTCTGTTTCATTATAAATGTATTAGGAGGATTTGTTAAGTGTGACGCGAAATTAATCGGAAAAAATGATTTCTAAATAAAAGATGTTGTATTTTAAACTGGGTCTAAATACCCCTTTTTCAAGAACGTCAATAGCAATAAATTATACTTTTGAAATATTTTCGACATAGAAAGGCGTCTAATGTGGCGAAAATGTGTCTAAAAATAAAATCTAGTTATCTATGTGTAATTAATGTTACTATACTATCATTTTTCGATTTAGCTCTAGTTTTTAAAGAAGTTTACGTGTAGACTGAGGCTATTGTTAATAAGTAATATTTCCTTTTTGTTCATGTTATTGGTTTGACATGTCAATTTTCAGGATGAGTTACTTTGGAGAGTAGGAGGAGAATAATTGATGAAGAGGTTTTTTAGCCTTTTCGCTGCTCTTCTTTTGGTACTACAAATGATTTTACCGCAATTGGTTACTGCACAAACAACGGATGATACAAAAGAGGAAGATGTCGTTCAATTATTGGACGTGAGTGCGAAAAAGGGAACAGATGGTGTAGATGTTTATGGGCTTAGTGGCCGTGTGGTGAATCAAACAGAAAATGAGATGACGGGGACAATTACAGTTTCTGGGGATATGCAACTGAAAGCACTAGATGATACTTCTATTTTTGATGATAATCATGAGGTATGGACTAGTTATAGTGTAAAAAATAATACAATTAATTTTTTAATTCCGGCTAAAACGGATACTGTTTTTAATTTTCATGTAAATGGGGAATCTCAAGATGGTATTGTGACTTTTTCGGATGGGAAGCGAGTGATTTCTCCTAGGGTGGGAGAAGAACCCGGAGCGCATACAATTAAAGAGAGTGATGCACCGAAAGATGTGAAGGACATTTTGAGTTCGCTCGGTTATGGACCGAAAGAGCAGTCGATTCTGTCGGATATGGTTGTGACGTATACGGATAAGAACGGAAATGTTATGACGGAGCCAACTGTGAATGATACGATTCATTTTGCGTTTGATTGGAAACTACCTGATGAAGTCTCAGCTTTGGTGAATGCGGGGGATTATTATTCGTTTAAACTGCCTGATAACATTAAAATACAGAAAAATATGACACTGCCTTTGGATGAATATGCGTCGGCGATAGTGGGCAAGGATGGTACGGTGAAGATTGTGTTTACCGATGAAGTGAAGGGAAGTTCGGAGGTACATGGGACGCTTCATTTTACGGCTGGTTTTAACGAAAATCAAATTGATGGTTCGGGTAATTTGATTATTCAAGTTCCGGATGAGGAGAATTTGCCAAGTACGGAAGTGAACATCAAGCCGACGGAAGGCGCGATGATTGATAAGAATGGGCATTTTGATAAGAAGCAGAATCCGGATAATGTGATTTGGAATGTGGAGATCAATAAAGGGCTCGATAGGCTTGAAAATGCGAAGGTTACGGAGAATTTGCCGGCTGGTTTGACCTATGAATCGGTGCAGGTTTATGAAGTGGCGATTGATTTGCACGGGAAAGTGATTTCGGGTAGCGAAAAGCTTGTGACGACTGGATATACGGTGGATCAGGCTGGGAATGTACAGTTTACGAATCCAATTAATGGGGCGTATCGCTTGGTGTATCAAACGTCGATAAACGATGATGTAAAGCCATTTGAAGGCGGGGCGGTTAAATTTACGAATAACGCCGTGCTAACGAGTGATGAAAATTCGGAGGGCTTATCGACATCGGCGACGGTGGACGCAGAGTATGGCAAAATACTTACGAAGGATGCGACGAATTATGACCCAAAAAATCAAACATTTGAATGGACGGTCAAATATAATTACGGCGCAAAACATATTGATAAAGCGGATGCGGTTATTAAAGATACGTTCGGCTCGGACAGAATGGTGCTTGTGGACGGTTCTGCCAAACTTTACGCGATGACTTTTGATGCGAGTGGGACAGAAATTCAAGGCGCGCAGTTGGTAGAAGGTGTGGATTATGAGCTTGTTAAAACAGCGGCTGGCTTTGAGGTTCATTTCCTGCATGACGTGGATAGTGCTGTGAAAATACAATACAAAACTGGCGTTACGGGAACTGTCGATGGCAACTTGGATATTTCTAATCGTGTAAATATCGATTCGGGGCAGAGTAGCGGCTCATCAGGCACGGTGTATCAGCAGAATTTGAAGAAGCAACTTAGCGCTGTGAATTACGAAACGGGAATTGCGTCTTGGGTAATCGATGTGAATGAAAACAATTACATCATGAAAAACTGGAAATTGACGGATACGCTGAGCCCAGGATTGAAGATTGACGTGGCGACATTAAAAGTACGAGATGTGGACGGCAAACGTAATCTAGTCGAAGGCACGGATTATGAATTGGTGTACGATGAGGGGACGAATATATTCACGATTGAATTTTTAGGCAAGTATAAAACCGAAACGGAGAATCAGTTCCGAATTTCGTATGATACAGCGTTTGATATGAGCCAAGTTTGGTCGAGTAATCCGGATATGAATTTTAAAAATACAGCCAAGTCTACGTGGTTAGATCAATATGATAACTCGCATAGCAGCGGTGATGAGGTCATTTTCAATCCAAATAAGCCTTCGAAATATAATGGTTTTAAAGAAGGGACGTACAACGCCAAAACGAAAGTGATTACGTGGTCAATTGGCGTTAACTATGAAGGAACGAACTTGAGTAATGCTAAAATTGTCGATCCGATTCTTGGAAATCAGCGGTTTGTGAAGGACTCTGTAAAAATCTACAAATACTCGGTAAATCCGGACGGCTCGGTTGCAAAAGGCGAGGAAATCACTAATAAATCAGGATTTACGATCAGTGAACCGTCGGAAAGCAATAACGAGACGTTGACGGTTGATTTCCCTGATGGAAAAGTTGGGATGTATCTCGTTGAATTCGAGACGAGTGTGAAAGGTCAAATTGTTACAGAAAATTATAAAAACGATGCAGTTTTCACGAATGACACGTATCCAGATCATACGCTTAGCGCGGACGTGACCGTGAAATATGGTGGTAAGTTAGCGATGAAATCGGGGATGCAAGATGATGATGGTTTTGTAAATTGGTCGATTACTGTGAACCCGAGTCTTTCGCAAATGAGTGATGTTATTGTGACTGATCGCCCATCGACGAACCAGACGATTGATTTGGAATCGCTAGTCGTTCACTCAACATCGGTGAGTGCGGACGGGACGTTGACGACGAATACGAGTGTGGGGCTTGTTGAAGGCGTAGATTATACGGCTGAATTGACGACGGATAACGTGACTGGCCAGCAAGAGCTGAAAGTTAGTTTTGTGAAGGAGATAAATGAAGCGTATGTGATTAAGTACCGCACGATGGTTCTTATGACTGGCGCCGAGGATAAAGTTTCAAATAATGTTAAAATCACGGGGAATCACGATCAGGAAGTGACTGGCGGAGATAGCAGTACGATTGACGTTATCGTTTCTGATGGCGGCGGAACTGGCGTTGGAACGAAAGGCAGTATTTCCTTCCAAAAAGTGAATCCAAGCGGTGACATTCTTCACGACGCTCAGTTCCAGCTTTGGGATAAAAGCAAGCGGATGATTATGCGTGAAGGTAAAATTAACGAAGACGGCAAAATCACATTTGGAAATTTACCTTATGGCACGTATATTTTGAAAGAAGTGAAGGCACCGTCTGGGTACACAATTTCCGATGAGTTGCTAAATGGGAAGGCAATTACGATTTCCAAGTCGAGCAGTACAGCGAACGTCGTCGAAAAAATCGTAAACGCCCAAAATAAAGTAACGCTTATCAAACACGATGAGCAAGGCCAAGCGTTGGCAGGAGCCGTGTTTAAATTGCAGTGGCAGGTAGGTGAGGATTGGCTAGATATTCGCGCAGATGAAACGTTTCAAACGGATGCAGACGGCAGTTTAGTGATTGAAGGTCTTTTGCCAGCGAATTATCGACTGATCGAAACGCAGGCACCGCAAGGCTTTATTATGAACACAGAAGCTATTCCGTTCACGGTTACGAAAAATGACGCTGGTCAAATTCCAGATGTCACTGTGCCGACTTTTGTGAATTATCAAGGTAGTATTCAATTCATGAAAAAAGATGAGAGTGGTAAAGGGCTCGCTGGGGCTGAATTCGCATTGCAAAATGAGGCGGGGGAAACGATTGGAACACTCGCGACAAACGCGGATGGCATCGTAAACGCGGATGGACTTGCTCCAGGAGAGTACACAATCGTCGAAACGAAGGCACCAAATGGTTATATTATCAACACGAATCCGCTTCATTTTACAATTGCGGGTCAAGGTGAGGGTAAACCGAAAACGCAGATTTTAGATAATATTATTAACTATCAAGGTAGCGCTTCGCTTGTGAAAAAAGACGAAAATGGTGATTTACTAGCAGGAGCTATTTTCAAAGTTGTCGATCAAGATGGCGCGACTGTTCGTGAAAACTTAGAGACGAATGAGGAAGGGCGAATCAGCGTAACCGACCTAGCGCCGGGCACGTATAAATTTATCGAAGTTACCGCACCACAAGGCTATTTGGTAAACACGACGCCAGTGGAATTCACGATTGTGGATACATCGGACGGCAAACCACAAGAAATTCAAACAACATTTACCGATTATCAAGGTAGTTTTGAATTATTAAAAGAAAATAGCAGCAACGAACCTTTACAAGGAGCGGTTTTTGAGCTAAGGGACGCGGACGACAACGTTATTGAAACGATAACATCAACTGAAAATGGAATCGTGGCGGGATCGGGTATTGCGCCAGGGAAATACACATTAGTTGAGGTAAAAGCACCGGCGGGATACATTTTGAATAGCTATCCAATCGAGCTAGAAATCCCTGAAACAGCAGAGGGCGAGCCGATTTCTGTAGATCTAGGCGTATTCACCAACTTCAAAGGAAAAGTGGCATTAGTGAAACAAGGCGCAAATGAAGAAGCATTGGCTGGAGCGGTTTTCACCATTTACGATATCAAAGGAAAAGTAGTTGGCGAACCAGTTGCGGCATCTGACGGCCGAATTGAGTACGGAGATTTAGCGCCAGGATACTACAAAATTGTGGAGACAAAAGCACCAGATGGGTATATTATCAACACGAATCCAACTTATTTCACAATTTTGGACAAATATCCAGGGAATCCCGATTTGATAGATGTTGGTCGAATCGTGAATTATCAAGGTGAAGTGGAGCTAACGAAGACAAACGAGGAGCATCAAGCCCTTGCAGACGCACATTTCAATTTGTTAAACCAGAAAACAGGCGAAGTTTTGCAGACGGATATCGTAACTGATGCAGACGGGAAAATAAAATTGACTGACCTGCGTCCAGGCGATTACCGACTTATCGAGACAAAAGCGCCGCAAAACTACATTTTAAATACTGCACCGATTAATTTCACCGTGCATGCTGATTTATTAGGAAAACCAGAAGCGATTCAGTTAGCAGATTTCGTCAACTATCAAGGCGAGGTCACGTTAACAAAAATAGATAGCGGCATGAATCCATTGGCTGGAGCAGAGTTCAAACTAGTGAATGACAAAAATGAGGTCATCGCGGACAGTCTGGTCTCGGACGAAAACGGCGAAATAAGCGTCGATAAGTTGGCACCTGGAAGTTACTATTTCGTGGAAACCAAGGCACCAGTTGGCTATGAAAAAAGTGAAACCCTGATTTCATTCCAAATTGAGGCGAACGCAAAAGATAAACCTGCACCCGTCCAACTACAGTTTGAGAATCAGAAAACACCAACAAAATTACCACCAGTGGAGCCAGTTCCAGATAAAAATCCAGAGATAAACCCAGGTGAAACAGCAGACAGAATTTCAGTCTCAAGCATCAATGATAAAGAGGTAACGCAACTACCAGCGACAGGCGATAATAATACGGAGTCAATTATATTTGTCATGATGGGCGCATTCTTATTAGCTGGATGGTTAAGATTAAAAAAATAAAAGTAAGACCGCATAATTAGACAATATGCGGTCTTTTTACGCAGAATAGATGTATTAATCAATTATAAAATCAATTAATAATATGATTCCAAAGTGTATCGTGGTATAATCTAAATGAGGAGGGTGATTCAAATGATGTTTGTAGAACCGTCATTAAAACCAAGCCAGCTGGTTAGTACGAGTGAGGTCAACAAAGAATTTAGTAAGATTAAGAAACAAGCGCGAAACAATCCCATTTTTGTATCGAATAAGAATCAAATTGACACGGTGATTTTAAGTTATGATGATTATTTAGCGATGTATAACTTAGCATTGGAGGCACAAGAAATGGAATATTATAAACAGGCAGAAGTCGAGCTACAAGCAATCCGAAATGGGGCGAGTGAAACGGTGGCGCTAGATTTATCTGGAATAGAGGATGATGGAACGCCGGATGCGGAGCTTTTTGAATGAGTTACGACATTGAATTAACCAACTTGGCGGCGAAACAGCTGAAGAAAATGGATGGTTCGGTGAAACAAATGCTTTTAAAAGGTATTAAGCGATTGGCGGAACGTGGGGATACGATTGGAAAACCGCTGGGCGGAGAGCTTGCGGGATGTCGTGAGTTGAAGTTTCGCGCGGACGGTCTGCGTCTCATTTACACGATTGATCAGGGGCGGATTGTGATTACGATTCTAACGATGGCGAAGCGGGAAGATGATGTCGTTTTTCAGATGGCCTTGAATGAGTTAAAGAAAGAAATCGCCGCGGCATGGAGTTCCTCGCGATAATGTACTATAATAGAAGTATTAAATCGAATGGAGGAACTAAAATATGGCTGATTTGCCAAAATGCCCAGAATGTAATTCAGAATACACGTACGAAGATAGAGGTCTATTTATTTGTCCAGAATGTGGTCACGAATGGTCTCTTGACGCGGCCGAAGCAAGTGATGACGTGAAGGTTGTCCGCGATTCTAATGGTAATGTTTTAACAGATGGCGATTCTATCACGGTGATTAAGGACTTGAAAGTAAAAGGAAGTTCATCCGTGGTCAAAATCGGAACCAAAGTAAAAAACATTCGTTTAGTAGACGGCGATCACGATATCGACTGCAAAATTGATGGTTTTGGACCAATGAAACTGAAATCGGAGTTTGTTAAGAAACTTTGATTTATGAAGGGAATAGAAAATGAGATATATTAAATCACAGATGAAGCAGTTAGTGCGAGAAGATGTGCGCTTGCAACAGAAGCTGAAACAGTTGATGGAGGAACATGATTTGGAAAAGAGTTTTGCTTTGAAAGCCTTGTATCATGCGGAAGTTGCGGATAGCGGGAAGTACATGGAAGCTTACCGCGAACTCGACGATTTGAAATGATTTAGTTGGCCCGATTCTATCGGAGAATCGTGCTTGGGATCATGGAATTGAGATTTTATCGGCGACTTCCAAACAGTAAGTTGGCACTTCCAGATGAAAAAATAGCAATATTCGCCCAAATAGGAAGCAAACTATGGTAGAATGAATGTTAAGTAAATTACTAAAAAGGAGAGTTTTAAAAAATGGGATTTTCAGAAGCATTCAAGGCATTTTGGGGAAATTACGCTAATTTTAGTGGGAGAGCAAGCCGTTCAGAATATTGGTTTGCATGGTTAGCAGTTTGGTTGATGTTCTTTATTCTTGGTATTTTAAGTTTTGCAAGTGACTTTATTTATTATGTGGACGGTATTTTAGGTTTAATAGTTCTAATTCCGATGATTAGCCTAGGCGTGCGTCGCTTACACGATACAAATAAAAGTGGCTGGTTCATTCTAATGGCGCTTATCCCGCTTGTTGGTTGGATTATCATGCTTGTCTTCTACTGTACAGCAGGAGATAGAGGTTCTAACCGTTTTGGTGAAGACCCACTAGCTAAATAATACAAAAAAAGTTTGAAATTCTGCGTCAAAACAGAATCTCAAACTTTTTTTATTTCACCGAAGTCGCAATCAGTTTTTCATAATTCTCAATTTTATACTGCAATTCACTTTCCACACTCGTCAAATTTTGCAACTGCTCTTGAATAAAAGCTTGGTGGTTTTGCAGAAGCTCGATTCGCTGGGGCGCCGTGTGTTCACCTGCTATAAATAATTCCGTATATTCTCGAATCTGAGCCACGGGCATTTGCGTAGCCTTTAGTCGAATCACGAATCGGAGCCAAGCGATATGCTGCTCGTCAAATTCCCGCTCGTCATTCGCATTTCTATGAGGCGTGATAATTTTCTCTTTTTCATAATATCGCAATGTATACGTACTCAACCCGACCATTTTTGCAGTTTCTCCAATAGAATACATCGAATCCCTCCTAAATGCTTGACTTAGAGTTTACTATAAGGTCTATACTTGCGACTATACCATAAATATCCGGCGAAAGCCAATGGAGGAATGAAGATGAAATATACAGTCATTACGGGAGCAAGTTCAGGAATTGGTTACGAAACGGCGCTAGCATTTGCTGCGAGAGGAAAAAATTTGGTCGTTGTGGCTCGTCGTGAAACGGAACTGGCGCAACTAAAAGCAGAAATTGCAAAAATCCGAGCAGATGTGGATGTACAGATTAAAATAGCGGACTTGACAGTTGCAGAAAATGTTTACAGGTTATACGAGAGTTTAAAAGATTTAGAGCTAGAAACGTGGATAAATAATGCTGGATTCGGTAATTTTGACTCAGTAGGAGAACAGAAATTATCTAAAATCGAGTCGATGCTACATTTAAATATCGAAGCGCTAACGATTCTTTCTTCGCTGTTCGTCCGAGATTATGCCGATGTTGAGGGCACGCAGTTAATCAATATATCATCAGGTGGCGGATACACAATCGTCCCGAATGCCGTGACGTACTGCGCAACCAAATTCTACGTCAGCGCGTTTACAGAAGGCCTATCACACGAACTAAAAGCCAACAATGCAAAAATGCAAGCTAAAGTTCTAGCGCCAGCTGCGACGGAAACGGAATTCGCCAAACGCGCGCGTGACGAAGAAGCATTCGAGTATAAAGGCGCTGTAGCCAAATACCATACAGGCAAAGAAATGGCAGGCTTTTTACTCGACCTCTACGATAGCGAAAAAGTGCTTGGCATTGTGGAAACAGATAATTACGCATTCCAGTTAAAAGATCCGCAATTCAATTATGCAACAAGAGCACAAACATCTAAATAATTTTAAGAGCAGGTCGTGTTGAGCGATCTGTTTTTTAACCACATCTTTACATACGTGTTAATACGTGTTATCATGTTGATACAGAGAAAAGGAGGTATGAGTATGCCGATAACTCCTAAGAAAATGGCAAGGATATTGAAAAAGAATGGCTTCAAACACATCAGGACGCAAGGCTCACACATGTTTTTCAAAAATCCCGTATCAGGCAGGGCGACGACAGTACCATACCACAGCAAGACACTAGGAAAAGGGTTAGAACAGGCAATTTTGAAACAAGCAGGATTAAAGTAGTAGATATCCAACAATGAGAGGAGGAGTGTATGATGGAATTTCCGAAAAAAGTATATTATCCAGCGATTTATCATCCAGAAGAAGATGGCGGTTACTGGGTCTCGTTTCCTGATATTCCAGAAGTACTATCTGGGGGCGAGGATATTGCTACAGCAACGGAAATGGCGGAGGACGCATTAGGTATTTATTTGTACGATCTGGAGGAGAATGGGGAGTCTCTTCCAACTGTGTCGAATCCAGGATATGTTTCTGTAGAGGAAGAAGGCGCATTTATCGCGTTAATTGACTTCGACTACTTGGCTTACAAAATAAAGAATGGCAACCAAGCGGTAAAAAAGACACTGACAATCCCATCTTGGCTCAACAGCTTAGCAGAAAAAGAAAATATCAATTTCTCACAAACACTACAAGAAAGTTTGAAAGAGAAATTAAACGTATAGAAAAAAACGCTAGTTCACGAATAGTGCTGAACTAGCGTTTCGTTTTATTCAAATTTACATTTTGTGAGGCCGCGTGACTGCGCCTCGGCTAAAGTAACTTGTGTTTCACCATTAGAATTATTGAGGCCACGACAGTTTTGATCGAAGTGATAGCGTTTACCTGTTGCTGTGATATAAACCATTTCGCCTTGATTATCTGCTGGCTGTTGTTCCTCCGCTTGTCTACGCTCTTCTGCTTGTCGTTGATCTGCGGCAGCCCGTTCTTTTTGTTCGGCTGCGATACGAGCTTTCTCAGCTGCGGCTTCCTGGTCAGCCACACGTTTTTCTTCTGCTTTCTTATTTTCTTCCGCAATTCGAGCAGCTTCTACACGCTGAGCTTCCGCGATACGTGCTTGTTCTTTTTGTTCCGCTTCCACACGTTTTGCCTCAGCAATTTGTTTTTCTTGCTCGATTTTAACGAGTTTTGCTTTATACGTCGGATTGACCTGATATGTAATATCTTTGGACTTGTTTTGGCCCTTCCAGTTGGTAGTAATTACTGCGGTACCATCATTAGGCACTGCTGTAATCTCAAATGAGAAGTTCCCATCAGAATCCGAAGTTGCTGTTTGATCTGGCTGACCGCTTGCCACGAGAGTTAATTCCGCGTCAGGCGCTGTTTCCCCTGTGATGGTGACGGTTCCATTTTCATCTGATTTAAAAGCGCTTTCGGATTTCAGGGCCAGTTGCTTCGTTTTTTCTTGCTGCGCCGTAGTCGGTTCATCTTTCTTCGTTAATTCGTCACTTGCAGCACCACACCCTGCTAAAATAATCCCAACCATACCAATAGCTAAAAATAGTGACATCCCTTTTTTGAAGCTTTTCTTTTTAGCAAAAATCGCTAATACACCAATAAAAACACAAATTAAAGCTAATTCTATCATTTTTATCTTCCTCCCTATATATGTAAGTATACATCGTCACAAAATAAAAGCAATATCTGGAGGTGAGATTAATGCTCTTATTACAAATTTAATTCGCGGAAACTATCCTTTTTTTGATCAATATGCATAAAAACGTAACTTTATGGTAGAGGGGCTTCCTAGAGTATGGTATAATGTCCTACAGTATCAATCCTGAAATAATATACTATATTAGAAATCGAAATAGCGTATTGATACATAATACACTGACTGTTATTTTGCCTATTATCATGCTTATATTACTGGTACATAGACGTTTGCTTAACGATACACTAAAGTTGGCATGAAAATTGCTTTATATTAAACCGGTAATAGATAATGAAAACTAACAGGATTGAAAGAAGCAAATATTGGGTATTTATTGATATCCAAGGCAGGCGCGGTAGATAATACTAAACCTGTAGCTTCTCAAAATTTTTAATAGCCAGGGGATTGGGCTTATAAACGTGCGCAGGGTTTGATGGAGGCTCTGACGACTTGAAAGGGGGAGAGGGATTTCGGGCTTAGGGAAGAGACATAATAAACAAACTAGCTAGAGCTTACGTTAGACGTCTCTAAATGTTAAGAAAGCAAAGTTATACTTAGGAGGGAAAAAGATGGTAGGAATTATCCTCGCAACTCACGGCGAATTTGCTGAAGGTATCTTGCAGTCCGGAACGATGATTTTCGGAGAACAAGAAAACGTTAAAGCAATCACATTGATGCCAAGCGAAGGTCCAGAAGATATCAAAGCCAAGATGGAAGCTGCAATCGCATCATTTGATAGCCAAGATGAAGTACTATTCTTAGTTGATCTTTGGGGAGGCACCCCGTTCAACCAAGCAAACGGTTTGTATGAAGAACATAAAGATAAATGGGCAATTGTAGCTGGACTTAACTTACCAATGTTAATTGAAGCTTTTGCCTCACGCTTCTCGATGAATTCTGCGCAAGAAATCGCTACAAGTATCTTGGCACCAGGTCAAGAAGGCGTGCGTATCAAGCCAGAAGAATTACAACCGAAACCGCAAGAAGCAGCAGTTGCTGAACAACCGAAAGCGGATCTTGCTCCAGGAACAGTTGTTGGTGATGGCAAAATTAAATTTGTCTTAGCACGCGTTGACTCCAGATTGTTACACGGTCAAGTAGCTACGGCATGGACAAAATCAACAAACCCAAGTCGTATAATCGTTGTATCTGACGCGGTTTCCAAAGATGACTTACGTAAAAAATTGATCGAACAAGCAGCACCACCGGGCGTTAAAGCCAATGTTATCCCAGTGGATAAAATGATTGAGATTGCAAAAGATACTCGTTTTGGGAATACAAAAGCACTTCTTTTATTCGAGAATCCGCAAGACGTTCTCCGCGTTGTAGAAGGCGGCGTAGAAATCGAACAAGTAAATGTCGGTTCTATGGCTCACTCTGTAGGGAAAGTCGTTGTAAGTAAAGTACTTGCAATGGGACAAGAAGATGTAGAAGCTTTCGATAAACTAAAAGAAAAAGGCATTAAGTTTGATGTTCGTAAAGTTCCTAACGATTCGAGCGCAAACATGGACGACATTATCAAAAAAGCAAAAGCGGAGTTAAAAGCTCAGTAACAAATTCAAAATAGGAGGTATAGTTATGTCTGTAATAGCAATAATTTTAGTAGTTTTCATTGCCTTCCTAGCTGGTATAGAAGGAATTTTGGATGAATTTCAATTCCATCAGCCACTAGTAGCGTGTACATTAATCGGTTTAGTAACAGGTAACTTAACGGCATGTATTATCCTTGGTGGGACACTTCAAATGATCGCACTTGGTTGGGCAAACATTGGAGCGGCCGTAGCACCAGATGCAGCTTTAGCATCTGTAGCATCAGCAATTATTTTAGTATTAGGTGGACAAGGTGTCGCAGGTATTCCTTCAGCGATTGCGATTGCGATTCCACTTGCAGTAGCAGGTCTTTTCTTAACTATGATCGTTCGTACATTGGCAGTTCCTATCGTGCATTTAATGGATAGAGCCGCGGAAAAAGGAAGTTTCAGAGAGGTTGAATGGTTGCATATCGGTGCAATCTGTATGCAAGGACTTCGTATCGCGATTCCAGCAGCAGCACTTTTATTCATTCCAGCAGACAGCGTTCAAAATTTCCTAGAAGCAATGCCATCTTGGTTGACTGAAGGTATGGCAATTGGTGGGGGAATGGTAGTAGCGGTAGGTTATGCGCTTGTTATTAACATGATGGCAACAAAAGAAGTATGGCCATTTTTCATCATCGGTTTCGTAGTAGCAGCACTTTCTCAATTAACGCTTATTGCGATTGGTGCTCTAGGTGTAGCATTAGCTCTTATTTACCTTAACCTTTCTAAAATGGGTGGCGGTAATTCAAACGGTGGCGGAGGCGGTAATTCCAAAGATCCGCTTGGCGACATCCTAAACGACTATTAAAACCTAAAAAAGGAGGATACATGAAATGGCTGAAAAAATCGAGTTAACAAAAAAAGATCGCCTAAGTGTAGCATGGCGCTCCACGTTCATTCAAGGTTCATGGAACTATGAACGTATGCAAAATGGTGGCTGGGCATTCTCAATGATTCCTGCAATCAAAAAATTATATAAAACAAAAGAAGATCGTTCAGCGGCGATGAAACGTCACTTAGAGTTCTTTAATACACATCCATATGTTGCATCACCAATCCTTGGAGTAACGCTTGCACTGGAAGAAGAACGTGCAAATGGAGCGCCAGTTGATGACGTAGCAATTCAAGGGGTTAAAGTTGGGATGATGGGGCCACTAGCTGGTATCGGGGATCCGGTATTCTGGTTCACAATTCGTCCAATGTTAGGTGCACTTGGGGCTTCACTTGCAATTAGTGGGAATATCCTTGGACCTATTATTTTCTTCGTAGCATGGAACGTTATTCGTTGGAGCTTCATGTGGTATACACAAGAATTTGGTTACAAAGCTGGTTCTAAAGTTACAGACGATCTTTCAGGTGGTCTATTACAAGATATTACAAAAGGTGCGTCTATCCTCGGGATGTTCGTGCTCGCGGCCCTGGTTCAGAGGTGGGTATCTATCGTATTTAAACCCGTCATTTCTGAGGTTAAATTAGATAACGGTGCGTTTATTGATTGGGATAAACTTTCAAGTGGCGCCGCTGGTATCAAGGAAGCCTTAGAGCAACAACAAGCAGGTTTAGCACTTTCAGAAATTAAAGTAACGACTTTACAAAATAACTTGGATAGCTTAATTCCAGGTCTGGCAGCATTACTATTAACATTCCTATGTATGTGGCTGCTTAGAAAGAAAGTCAGTCCAATCATCATCATTTTAGGGCTATTCGTAGTTGGTGTTGTTGGTCACGTAATCGGACTTCTATAAAATTCAAGTCGATAAAAAGAGGTTTGGCAATGTCGCTAGCCTCTTTTTATTGATTATATAGCAAGAAAAAACGTATAATGAGGAAAACAAGCGAAAAGAAATGGAGCGAATGTAGTTGGTTCAATCGATTAATACAAAAGTAGACTTTAAAATAGATGCGACCGCGTTTACAGGGCTTACCGATTATGGTGAAATCATGATTGGCGACAAAGGTTTTGAATTTTTCAACTCGCGTGATGTCCGTAAGTTTATCCAGATTCCTTGGGAAGAAGTAGATCAAGTGATCGTTTCCGTTATGCTTAAAGGAAAGTGGATTCCGCGTTATGCGATTAAAACAAAGCGCAACGGAACCTTTACCTTTGCTTCTAAAAAACCGAAAGATGTACTCCGAGCGATTCGTGTATATGTAGATCCAGCCAACATGGTGACCTCGCTAAGTTTCTTCGACGTACTGAAAAACGCGTTTCAATCGATGTTCAAGAAGAAACCGAAAAAGAAGAAATGAGCGACTTTTTATGCATAGTGAGACCTAAAAGTGCTTCCCTCGTAATATTGAGTGAGGTGCTTTTTGTTGTGGAGATATAAGCGTTAATCATTGAGGAAAGGGCCTTATCTATGTAAAATAGAAAGTAGCGTGAAGTTAGAGGAGGAGAACATGATGAAGAAACCGAGAATTTTTGGGATGTCGTTTGGCAGTGTGTACCCGCTCTACATACAAAAAGTCGAGAAAAAAGGGCGTACGCAGGCGGAAGTCGATGAGGTTATTTTTTGGCTGACGGGTTATGATGAGGCGGGTTTGGAACGTGTGCTGGATCAGAAAGTGGATTTTGAAACATTTTTTGAGGAGGCGCCGTCGATGAATCCGAATGTTTCGCTGATTACGGGGGTTATTTGCGGGTATCGGGTGGAGGAAATTGAAGATCCATTGATGCAGCAAATTCGGTATTTGGATAAGTTAGTCGATGAATTGGCGAAGGGGAAAGCGATGGAGAAAGTATTGAGGCAGAATTAAAATACGAAGCGTAGAAGATGAAACCTGGATGATGGTTTAGCTTCTGTGCTTCGTATTTTTTTGCTAGCCTTTAACGACGCCAAGTGTTGAGAGGGTTTTAATGGTTTCGACGAGATCGGTTTGGTTGTTCATAACTTCATCGATATTTTTGTAGGCGAAACGGCTTTCTTCGGCGACGTCTTGGAGGTTTTTCTTGCCGATTGCGATGTTGTGTTCATTCAGGTCTTGCAATACTTCCTCCATTGGGAAATTGCTTTTGGCGCGGGTTCTGGAGAAGTTTCGGCCGGCGCCGTGCGAGGAGGAGTGGAAGCTTTCGGGATTGCCTAGGCCGCGAACGAGATAGCTTGTTGCGCCCATCGCGCCTGGAATGATGCCGAGTTCGCCGTTTCTGAATTCGATAAAGTGATTGTTGCCACTTATGTGATCATATTTAAATTGAAAAATATAAACTCGTATTCTCTAGATTTGAAAATTTTCTTCTAAAAGATTTATGAAATTTTTGAGGGCAAATTTAAGGTCCTTTTTTAGCGGAGGTTTGCCGTTATCATGTGCTAATTTGTTTAGAATAACTATGAAATCGTTTGGAATATCTATTGTTGATATTTTCTTTTTTAAATCACCCAATGTCAGATAGCTATATTTTGATAATATTTCGCTTGAAATTTTCTCGAATTCATTGTAATCCATCTCGTAATGTTTATAGAGGATATAATATTTCAGTAATCTTTCAGATTCTAATCGGATTTCACTGCCTAAATTTTTTAGCTGGCGGCTATTGATATAATCTTCTAAAGGATCTAATTCCAGTAACCAAATATTATATAACTTTTTGAAGTCATTAATTAGAATCATATCCATTATGACTTTAGAGAAACTTTCGTCTAAAGGATTATTTTTCTCTTGAATCATTATTGAATTAATAGGGAAAGGTACGAGTTGACAGCTGTGATTACGTCCATTTGAATCTGTAAATAAAAATTCAATATAATGACCAGTTTCAATTTCTGTTATGTTTTTTTAGAAATATCAAAAGTCTTAGAAAGATTTGAGTACAATTCTTTTTTTGTAGTGTAGTAAGACTTTACTACAATGTAAACTTCATCTTTATACTTAAAAATTTCTAAATTATCGATATTCATAACTTTGTAAATATAAGTGTTATTACCCCAAATGTAGAAATCCATTTTTTCTGATTCGTTTAATTCATGAGCCCTCAAAAAGTAATCTTCAAAATCTTTCGAATATAAATAAAAAAATCGCCTCTACGCTTAACTGAACATAATTCGTCTGCGTAGCTTCCACCATAAAAATCAACATTCAGACGTCCATTCGTGGCTTCAATAGCCTTTTCTAAAAATAAAAAAATTTCATCGGGGTGACAAATATTATTTTTCAATCCGAAGTTCTCCCATACTGTGTACAGTGAAGTTTTCTTTGTAGATTCCAAATCAATCGTCCTTTCTGGATATATTTACAAGTGCTGGTTTATGAATAGCCTTTTTGCAAATCTTAACTGAGGATTTTCAACATGTTGTTACTTCTATGTTATAAGTATAGCTTATTTGCAAATTTTTAACTATCTTTTATCTTTGAGATGTAAAACAAAATTGAGAAGGAACATGCGTCGCTATCGGGGCGGATTTTTGGTACAATGAACGAGAGAATATACATAGAAATTGGAGGAATGGGATTATGGCTTTGAAGGACTTGCAGAATGGCTCGGATATTAGAGGGATTGCGATTGAAACGGAGAAACACGATGTGACATTGACGGATGAACATGTAAGCGCGATTGCGATTGGTTTTGCGGCTTGGTTGCGGGATGTGAAGAACACTGGCGAACGGCCGTCGGTAGCGATTGGGCATGATAGTCGCTTGTCTGCGGATCGTGTGAAGGACGTGCTTGTGGCGAGCTTGACGCGGTCTGGGATCGATGTCGTGGATGTTGGTTTGGCGACGACGCCGGCGATGTTTATGGCGACGCAATATGAGGATTACCAATGTGATGCGGCAATTATGATTACGGCGAGCCATCTTCCTTATTTCTACAATGGGCTGAAATTGTTCACGCGTGACGGCGGTGCGGAGCATGAGGATATTGATTATATCGTGGAGCATGCGGGCGCGGTTGTTGTGTCAAAAGATGCGGGAACGGTGACGCACAAACCTTTATTGCAACATTATGCGGCGGATTTGGTCGGCAAAATTCGCGTTGGGATTAATGACACGGCGGGTTACGCGAAACCGCTTGGTGGAAGCCATATCGTGGTGGATGCGGGAAATGGTGCGGGTGGCTTTTTTGCGACGGAAGTGTTGGCAAAACTAGGCGCGGATATTACGGGTAGCCAATTCCTTGATCCTGATGGGAATTTCCCGAATCATATTCCGAATCCTGATAATAATGAGGCGATGGCGAGCTTGAAGGAAGCTGTACTTGCGAATAAGGCTGATTTGGGCGTTATTTTTGATACGGATGTCGATCGGGCGGCGATTGTGAATCGTGACGGCGAGAGTTTAAATCGGAATCCGCTGATTGCTGTGATTTCGGCGATTATTTTGGAGGAGCATCCGGGAACGACGATCGTGACGGACTCGACAACTTCGACGCATTTGCAGGATTTCATTGAGAATCTAGGCGGGAAGCAGCATCGTTTTAAACGCGGATATCGTAACGTAATCAACGAGGCGATTCGCTTGAATGAGGCTGGGACACAGAGTGAGATTGCGATTGAGGTTAGTGGTCATGCGGCTTTGAAGGAGAATTATTTCTTGGATGATGGCGCGTATTTGATTGCGAAAATCTTGATGCGCTATGCAAAATTACGCAAGGACGGGAAGGATTTGGCGGATTTAACGCGCGATTTGAAGGTTCCGGCGGGCAATGATGAGATTCGCCTATCGATTTTGGCAAGTAATTTTAAGGCGTATGGGTTGGCTGCTTTGGAAGATTTTAAAGGGTTTGTGGCTAAAACGGATGGCTTGGAATTGGAGCCTGTAAACCAAGAGGGTGTAAGGGTCAACACGAGCGGCGCATTCGGAAATGGCTGGTTCTTGTTACGTATGAGTTTACACGAGCCAGTTATGCCAGTAAACTTAGAGAGTGATGAAGTGGGCGGCGTCGATAAAATCAAGGCGATATTGCAAGACTTCTTCAGGGAATATGCGGAAATAGATAGCGTAAGCCTACAAAAATAAGCCAATAGAAGGAATGAGAAGTATGATTGATATACATTGCCACATCTTGAACCAGTTGGATGACGGACCAAAAACGGAAACGGGCAGTCTTGCCATGGCACAACAAGCAATAGCCGAGGGTTTCACGGATATCATTGCAACACCGCATCATTTGAAAGGCGATTATTTTAATCTGCGGCCTTCTGTGGCAGAGCATGTGGTGGAGCTAAACGAGGCGATTAAGGATAACGGAATGGAGCTGCAAGTGCACGTTGGACAGGAAGTGCGCTTGCACGGCGAAATTATTGAAGGCTTGAAAAATGGGGACTTGGCGTCGCTTGCAGGTAGCCGTTATGTGTTGATTGAGTTTCCAACGCAGAGCATTCCAGTGTTCACAGAGCAGTTGTTTTATGATTTACAGATGGCGGGCTACGTGCCTGTGATTGCGCATCCAGAGCGGAACTTCGAGATTATGGAAAACCCAGAACGGCTATATGATTTTGTATCGCACGGGGCTTTGGCGCAGCTTACTTGGTCGAGCTTAGACGGGAAGTTTGGGAAAAAGTCCAAGAAATCGAGTGAGGTTTTGTTGGAGAATCAGCTGGTGCATTTTTTGGCGACAGATGCGCATGATACGGTTCGTAGACCGCTTTTGCATAAGGAGATTGAGCAGCGATTAGTGAAGAAAATTGGTTCGCGGTATGTGAATTACTTAAAAGAAAATGGCGCGAAAGTACTTAAAAATGATGTGATTATCGCGGAGGATTATTCGATGCCATCGCAAAAGCGGTTTTTCTTGTTTTAAGGTAGTAGAAAAAAACGCAGAACTGGTAGGGATAGTTAATTCATCTTCTTGCCAGTTTTTTATTTTTACCAAAAGACATCCCTTTCTTACAGCGTCAAATCATGGTATAATCAAACGAAACATATAGCCGTAAACAACCATTTCATTAGTGAAGTGGTTTAATTCATTGAGGAGAGTCGTTATGAAAATGATTGTTGGACTCGGAAATCCGGGTAAAAAATATGAGCGTACTAGGCATAATGTCGGCTTTATGGTCGTTGATGAGCTTAGTTTTAGATATCAAACGCCTTGGAAGAAGTCGAAATTTAATGGGATGACGAGTAGTATCGTTGTGAATGGCGAGAAAATGTTACTCGTGAAACCGTTAACTTTTATGAATCTTTCAGGGGAATGTGTGCGTCCATTAATGGATTATTATGATATTTCAGTCGATGATGTGATGATTGTGTATGATGATTTGGACTTGCCTACTGGGAAAATTAGACTTAGACAAAAGGGTAGCGCGGGTGGTCATAATGGGATGAAGTCACTGATTCAGCATTTGAAAACGCAGGAGTTTAATCGGATTCGTGTTGGCGTGGATCGGCCTGCGAACGGCGATATTATTAATTATGTGCTTGGTGATTTTCCGAAATCGGAGCAAGCGGATATTATCGACGCGATTAAGAAGAGCGCGGATGCCGTGGAAGCCTGGTCAAATAAGGGGTTTGCAGAGGTTATGAATCAATTTAACTAGTGATTAGTTGCCGGATTATTTCGGCGAGAAATTTAGATGGAATATTCAAATAAAGGAGGCCTTTTAGTGTGAAGGGATTGCAGCAGCTTGTCTATGAACAAAAAGATATTCGTGGCGTTATTAAGGAATTGGATGAAAAGGGGAAATCGCAATTAGTAACGGGGCTTTCGGGTTCTAGTCGTGCGTTATTTGCTAGTGTCATTGAGGGCGGGACGCAGCGACCGGTTATTTTTGTGACACATAATTTATATCATGCTCAGAAACTATATGATGATTTGTCGGCGTTGGTTGACAGTGATCGTCTTTACTTATATCCTGCCGATGAGTTGATTTCGTCGGAACTTAGTATTTCAAGCCCAGAACTTCGGGGGCAGCGTGTGGAGGTACTACAATTTTTGCTGTCTAGAAAACCGGGAATTGTGATTGTGCCAGTGTCTGGAATGCGCAAAATTTTGCCGCCGGTTTCGATTTGGGAGAAGTATAATATTTCGCTGATTCAAGGTGCGGAAATTGAGCCTGAGGTGTTGCAGAGTCAGCTTGTAAGGATGGGTTATTCGAGAAGTGATATGGTCAATACGCCAGGGGAGTTTAGTATTCGGGGCGGGATTATCGATATTTACCCGATTACGGAGGAGCATCCGATTCGGATGGAGTTATTCGATACGGAAGTGGAGTCGTTACGCTTCTTTGATGTGGATTCGCAGCGGTCGATTGAGACGGTGGAGGAATTCCGCTTGGTGCCTGCGACGGAGATTTTGCTAGAGCCGGCGTTTTTCCCGGATTTGGTGACGCGGATTGAGAAGAAGTTAGCGCAGACGCTGAAACAGATGGCGGGCGAGAAGGATAAGCAACAATTGGTGGAAAACTTGGAAGAGGATTTGGAGTTGCTTCGTGACGGCCAAAAACCGGATATGTTTTTCAAATATATTGGGATGTGCTATCCGGATCCGGCTTCGTTACTGGATTATGTGCCGCAAAACTCGATTTTGTTATTTGATGAATTTGCGCGGATTCAGGAGACGGATGAGCGGTTAGAAAAAGAGGAAGCGGAGTGGCAAACGGAGACGTTGGAACGGTTGGAGACGGTTCGTGATACGAAGATGAGTCACAACTTCCGAGCACTTTTGGAAACGGATCGCTTGTCGCGGATTTATTTGTCGTTGTTCCAAAAGACGCCGAGCAGTGTGCGGATTGCGAAGATGACGAACATTGTGTATAAGCAAATGCAGCAGTTCCACGGTCAGATGAATGTTCTGAAAACGGAGATGGACAGTTGGTCGAAGAATAATTATGCGGTCGTGATTTTGGCGCCGACAATTGAGCGTGCGGAGAAAATGAAGCAGACGCTTGCGGATTATGAAATGGAAAGCGTGATTTTAAAAGACGAGTCGGAGGTTCCGAAGTTTGGCCAGACGCAATTTGTGCTTGGTAGTTTTCAGAATGGATTTGAGTTGCCTCTTGCCAAGGTTGTTTTTATTAGTGAGACGGAACTTTTTAATAGTAAGAAACAGCAGAAACCTAAAAAAAGGCAGAAGTTGTCGAATGCGGAGCGGATTCAGAGTTATTCGGAGCTGAAGGTTGGCGATTATGTGGTTCACGTGAATCACGGGATTGCGCGCTATGTTGGGATGGAAACGCTGGATATTAACGGGGTGCATAAGGATTACTTATTGTTGATGTATCAGGGCGATGATAAGTTGTTTATCCCGGTGGAGCAGCTGGAGCTCGTGCAAAAATATGTTGGCTCGGAAGGCAAAGCGCCGAAGTTGAATAAGCTTGGCGGCGCGGAGTGGAAACGTGTGAAGACGCGGGTTCAGGCTTCTGTGCAGGATATTGCGGATGATTTGATTAAATTGTACGCGGAACGTGAGGCGGAGCGGGGTTATGGCTATAGTCCTGACGGCGAAATGATGCGTGAATTTGAAGATGCGTTTCCATACCAGGCGACGGAGGATCAGCTGCGTTCAATTATGGAAATCAAGAAGGATATGGAACGCGAACGGCCAATGGATCGCTTGCTTGTCGGGGACGTTGGTTATGGGAAAACGGAGGTCGCGTTGCGTGCCGCGTTTAAGGCGATGATGGACGGAAAACAGGTAGCGTTCCTAGTGCCAACAACGATTCTGGCGCAGCAGCATTATGAAACGATGAAGGAGCGGTTCCAAGGATTCCCGATTGAGGTCGGATTGTTGAGCCGATTCCGGACGCGTAAACAGCAGAATGAGACGCTAAAAGGGTTGAAGTCGGGTCATGTGGATATCGTGGTCGGGACGCATCGCCTGCTTTCGAAGGATGTGGAATACCATGATTTAGGCTTCCTTGTCATCGATGAGGAGCAACGGTTTGGCGTGACACATAAGGAGAAGATTAAGCATATCCGGTCGAAAATTGATGTGTTGACGCTGACCGCGACGCCGATTCCGCGGACGCTGCATATGTCGATGCTCGGTGTGCGTGATTTGTCGGTTATTGAGACGCCTCCTGCGAACCGTTTTCCAGTGCAAACCTATGTGGTGGAGCAGAATAATGTGTTGATTCGGGAAGCGATTGAGCGTGAGCTAGCGCGTGATGGGCAAGTTTTCTTCCTGCATAACCGGGTGGACTCGATTTTGCAAAAGGCGGATGAGATTAAGATGCTCGTTCCTGACGCGCGTGTTGCTGTGGCGCACGGTCAGATGACGGAAACAGAGCTTGAGTCTGTGATTTTGAGCTTCCTTGAAGGGGAATACGATGTCTTGGTGACAACGACGATTATTGAAACGGGTGTCGATATCCCGAATGTGAATACGTTATTCGTGCAAAATGCGGATCACATGGGACTTTCACAGCTGTATCAATTGCGCGGTCGTGTTGGTCGTTGGAATCGGATTGCCTATGCCTATTTCATGTACCAGAAGGATAAAATTTTGCGGGAAGAAGCCGAGAAAAGACTCCAGGCGATTAAAGAATTTACGGAGCTTGGTTCTGGATTCAAAATTGCGATGCGTGATTTGTCGATTCGTGGCGCGGGTAATATTTTAGGGTCGCAACAACATGGCTTTATTGACTCGGTCGGCTTTGATTTGTATTCGCAAATGTTGCAAGAAGCGATTGCGGCGCGTCAGCCTAAAGAGGGTCATGAAAAAATCGTGCCAGTGGAGATTGATATCACGGTAGATGCGTATATTCCGGAGCATTATATTCAGGATGGTCGCCAAAAAATCGAGATGTACAAACGTTTCCGGACGATTCTCGATATGGATGACTTGGAGGAATTGCGTTCGGACATGATGGATCGGTTCGGTGAATATCCGGAGCAAGTGGAATATTTATTTACGATTACGGAGCTGAAAGTGTACGCGATGCGAGTTGGTATTGCGTCGATAAAACAAGAGGCGACGAAGATTACGATTCAATTTTCAGAAGAAGGTACGCAGAATATGCGCGGCGATATGGTGATGCAAGTCATTGGTGAATATGGTCGTCAGATTGGCGTTGGCATGGATGGTCAGCAACTTAGAATCACAGTGAACGTTGGTGCAAAACCGCTTCAAGAATGGCTATTCGAACTGAAAACATTAACGGATAAACTTTCAGAAGCGAAAAAAGAAGTCGCAGAATCAAAAGCAGAATAAATTCCTATCTAAATTTATAGACGAGGCGGTGGCATACAGATGGCTCAAACAACACTTAAGAATTTAATGAAAGGCGCAGTTTGGCTAACCCTTGCGTCACTGCTTTCTAAAATACTTAGCGCGGTATACCGTATCCCTTTCCAGAACATGGTTGGGGATATTGGTCTTTACATATTTCAACAAGTATATCCAATCTACGGAATCGCGATGACGCTAGCTTTGTCTGGATTTCCAATCATTGTTTCCCGAATGATTGCCGAAGAAAACGATGAGGCTAAAAGGAAAGATATTTTTCAGTCGGCGCTACAGGTCATGATAGGTGTTGGAATATTTTTCTTTCTCATCATTTTCTTTGGAGCTGAGATGATTGCTGGTGTCATGGGTGATCTCCGTTTGACGATTCTCATTCGTGTCATCAGTTTCGCCTTTTTATTAATGCCGTTTCTGGCGATTTTCCGTGGCTTTTTCCAAGGACATGAGCAGATGATTCCGACTGCGGTTTCACAAACGATTGAACAATTAGTGCGAGTTGTTATTATTATCGCTGGAGCAACAGGTTCCGTCGCGCTTGGTTGGAACCTTTACATGACTGGCGCCGTTGCAATGAGCGGTGCAGTTGTTGGTGGTTTTGGTGCACTTGGCATACTGCTTTATTTTTACTGGCGTCATAAACCAGAGCAGATTACCTTTTCAAAAAAATGGGCCAGCGTGAAGTTCGTCAAACGTTTTCTAGCGCAGAGTATTGCGGTCTGCACAACGAGCGCCATGCTGATTTTGTTTCAATTGCTAGATTCCTTCCAAGTTTACAGTCTGATGGTGGATTCAGGAATCGATGACACGGCGGCAAAAGAACTAAAAGGAGTCTACGATCGCGGACAGCCACTTTTGCAGTTAGGCTTAGTACTGTGCATGGGCCTTGCGCTCGCTATCGTGCCAATGATTACGTCCTCAAAAGCACGCGGTGAAACAAAAGAGTTACGACGCTCCGTCCTGCTCATCATCAAGCTCACCATCTTACTTTCAGGCGCAGCAACACTCGGATTAATCGCAATCATGCGTCCAACAAACCAGATGCTATTCGAAACAGCGGCCGGAACTGGGGTACTCCAAGTCTTCATCCTGTCTCTGTTCCTAAGCTCGCTCATCGTCACCACGAGCAGCATACTACAAGGATTTGGCAATATGGCAGGCCCCGCCGTCGCAGTCTGCGTCGGACTCATCATCAAACTCATCGCGAACGCTATCTTAGTACCGCGTTTCGCCACATACGGCGCCTCGTGGGGCACCGTCATCGGCCTAGGCGCAACACTTCTCGTCTGTTACATCCTGCTAAAACGCCAGATCCCAATCCCGTTCATCCGTAAAAACATGATTGGCTGGGCACTCATCGCGTTCGCAGCAATGGTCGCCGTCCCCGTCATGTGGGAAGCATTCTGCCCACTCACAAGTCGCATAGGAAGCGCGTTCCAAGCCCTATTTGGCGCCCTAATCGGAGGAACCATTTTCTTCTACTGCATCATCAAATTCCGACTACTCACCACCCGCGACCTCGTCTACATGCCGTTTGGCTCGAAGCTGATGTGGCTCGCCAACAAAATCCACAAGAGGTAGTGTTTGGGAGAACTCTTCTAAGATAGTTGCTTTTTAGTTGTAATCATGCGAAGATAAAGATAAATTTTACAAGCAAAGGATGGATGAATGATGGCAGTAACAATGCGTTTAGATAAATTTTTAAAAGTTTCCCGACTGATCAAACGGCGCACCGTTGCAAAAGAAGTCGCTGAAAAAGGCCGTATTTCCGTGAATGGGGTTGTCGCAAAACCTGGTACGAATGTCAAAGTAGAAGACGAACTTGTTATCAAATTCGGACAAAAAACCGTGACAGCACGCATCGATCGTTTAGAAGAAAATGCGCGCAAAGAAGTCGCGACAGAGATGTACACGATTTTAAAAGAAGAACGTAAAGACGAAGAATAAATGAAAATCCGAGCTTGAGATGCACGACTGGTTTCAAGCTTTTTTCACATATCGAGGAGGAAAAACAATGAAAGCCATCATGTACGTTGCTCATGGAAGCCGCTTGCCAGAAAAAAATCGCGAATTCCGTGCTTTCGTAGCAAAAATCATTCAAAAAAGACCTGAACCCTGCCAAAAAATCGCTTTTCTAGAAAAAGAAGACGAAACCATGCAACTCGTCGGTGAGGCAATGATTCAGGAGGGCGCAACCGAGATTACAGTCGTGCCTATGCTCCTATTCCCAGCGATGCACGCTACCAAAGACATCCCTGAACACGTTGCCAACTTGCAATCAGCGCACCCGAACGTGATTTTCCGAATCGCTGACACATTTGGCGCTGAACCTGAAACAATCACCACGGCAACAGCTCGAATCCGTGACGCTAAACCTGAATCAGACGCAACCATTCTAGTCATCGCCCACGGAAGTGCATCCTATGACGAACCGAGAATTCAAATGCAAGGTGTCATCGCGAAACTAAACGCCCAACTAGGTCACAAAGTAGCGCTAGGCATGCTCCACGGTGAACCAAACTACAAACAAGTCGCTGCGAAGTTAACCGGAAACGTCTACTGGATGCCTTATTTCCTTTTCACAGGCCAACTCGTCGATAAAATCCGCACAGGAATCAATGAAATCAGCCCAAATTGGCGCGAAACCAGTTGCCTCGAATTAGATTCCAATCTCGCGGCTGGGGTCTTACGAAAAATCGAGGAGGCTACATCATGAGCTACCCCATTCTCCTGCAATTAACCGACAAAAACGTCACCATCATTGGCGGCGGCAAAATTGCCACAAGAAAAGCACGAGGATTACTCACAACCGGCGCTCACATCACAGTTGTCGCACCAACATTCACAGAAGACTTACAACAAATGCCTGTCCACCGAATCCAAGCAAACTACCAAGCACAACATCTAAGGAAAGCTTTCCTCATTTTCTGTTGTACAAATGATCCCGTGGTAAACGCCCAAATCATCCAAGACGCCTCCCCGTGCCAACTAATCAATGACTGCACCGACAAATCCAGATCCGATTTTTTCAATATGGCGACGCTAAAACAAGAAGACCACCTCATCGCGATTTCGACAAACGGAGACAACCCAACCCGAGCGAAAGAAATTCTTCAAAAAATACGACAGAGCGCTGGCATTTAAGCGCTTTTTCAGTGTTTTCCCTTATACTCCAAATTCACCTAATCCTGTATAATCAAATTATCTAATTTTATAATTAATTGTTCATATATTCACAATTAACAGGAGGGAAAACACATGCCAAAACAAAAACTGCTCATGATCGGCAACGGGATGGCCGGCGTACGCACAATCGAAGAAATACTAGAGCGCGATCCAGAAAAATACGACATCACAATCATCGGCGACGAACCGCATCCAAACTACAATCGCATCATGCTGTCCAATATTCTGCAAAATAAAATGACATCACCCGAAATTATCCTAAACGACGAAACATGGTACGCAGCCAACAACATCACGCTACATACAAGCGAACAAGCTCTATTAATCGACAGGCTCACCAACACCGTTACGACAACCAAGCGAAATATCACATACGATCGTCTCATTTTAGCGACAGGATCAAGAGCTTTCATCCTGCCAATTCCAGGCGCAGATCTTGAAGGTGTACTCGGATTCCGCACCATCGCAGATACCGAAAAAATGATCGAAATCTCCAAAAAATACGAACGAGCTACCGTCATTGGCGGTGGTCTACTGGGCTTGGAAGCAGCGCGCGGGCTCCTCGATCAAGGCATGGATGTTACCGTTATCCACCTCGCAGATTGGCTGATGGAAACCCAACTCGACGCTAAAGCAGGCGAACTTTTAAAAGCAGATCTTGAAGCGCAGGGTATGAAATTCCTCATGCAAAAAGCTACTTCCAAAATTCTAGGAAAGTCACGCGTGA
The DNA here is from genome assembly GCF_014322795.1 of Paenilisteria portnoyi. Classification (GTDB taxonomy): domain Bacteria; phylum Bacillota; class Bacilli; order Lactobacillales; family Listeriaceae; genus Listeria_A; species Listeria_A portnoyi. The sequence goes on along the minus strand of NZ_JAASTT010000011.1, from coordinate 24,231 downwards.
CCGGTCTGGCATTCAAAGATGGCACGCAAATCGAAACCGATCTTGTCGTCATGGCAATCGGAATCAAGCCTGAAATTGAGCTCGCGCAACATGCGAACCTTCCAACAGGACGCGGCATCGTAGTCGATGATTTCATGACAACCGCTGATCCGGCCGTTTTTGCCGTTGGAGAATGTGCGGAACATAATGGCATCGCATATGGTTTGGTGGCACCGCTTTACGAACAAGGCAAGGTTCTCGCAGACTACCTATGCGACATCGAAACGAAAGGGTACCGCGGCAGCAAGATGTTCACTCAACTCAAAGTCTCCGGTTGCGATCTTTTCTCAGCAGGCGATATCAAGGAAAATGCCGAAATCAAAGGCGTCACCATTTTTAACAGTATCGAAAATAAATATAAAAAAATCTTCATGCGTGATGGGAAATTAGTCGGAGTCGTACTTTACGGTGACACAACAGAAGGTAACCGCCTCTACAACCTACTCAAAAAAGAAGAAGAACTCACTGACTTCACACTCGTTTCGCTGCTCCACAAATCAGGCGAATCCGAAAGTGCGAGCGTCGCCGAAATGCCCGATGACGAATCCGTGTGTGGCTGTAATGGCGTCACAAAAGGCGATATTACGCGCGCCATCACGGACAAAAACCTCACAACGATCGGCGAAGTGACCGCGCATACGAAAGCTGGCGGATCTTGCGGGAAATGTAAACCAATCATCGGCGACATCCTAGAACATACACTTGGCGACGATTTCGTGAGCGCGGCACCAGCAGGGATTTGCGGATGTACCGACTATACACGCGATCAACTTATCATCCAAATCCGCTCTAAACAGCTTCAGACAGCAAAAGAAGTGCGTCACGTCCTAGCATTCCGCAACCCAGAAGGCTGCTCAAAATGCCGCCCAGCACTCAATTACTACCTCAACATGATCTGGCCGCAAACGCACGCAGACGAACCAGAAAGCCGCTACGTCAATGAACGGCTACACGCCAACATTCAAAATGATGGCACCTATTCCGTCATTCCACGGATGTACGCAGGTCAAACCGATCCACAACAACTCATCAAAATCGCCAAAGTCGCCGAAAAATATGATGTTCCCTTACTAAAATTAACCGGCGGACAGCGAATTGGCTTATACGGCGTCAAAAAAGAAGACTTGCCGAAAATCTGGAAAGAACTCGACATGCGCTCTGGTTTTGCGTACGGAAAAACATTGCGTACCGTCAAATCATGCGTCGGCTCGAAATTCTGCCGTTTTGGCACCCAAGATGCACTCGCGCTTGGCGAAGCTTTAGAACGTCAATTCGAATTCGTCGATACACCACATAAATTCAAAATGGGCGTCTCCGGTTGCCCAAGAAGCTGCGTCGAATCAGGCATCAAAGACTACGGTATCATTTGCGTCGAGAACGGCTACCAAATATACATTGGCGGAAACGGTGGCACGGAAGTCAAAGAAGCACAACTCCTAACAACCGTCGCAACCGAACAAGAAGTACTCGATATTTGCAGCGCCTTCGTCCAATATTACCGCGAAACCGGCGTCTACATGGAACGAACTGCGCCATGGCTTGAACGAATGGGTATGGAACACGTTCGCGACATCATTCTTGATCCGGTCGAACAAGCGAAACTAAAAGCCGCGTTAGATGAGGCACTCGCAGGCCGTGACGACCCATGGAAACAAGTTTTGCAAGACGAAGAAAAACAAAAACTATACCACGTAGAAAGAGTGTGACCGCGATGGAGAAGAAATATGTAGCAGACTTAGAAAATTTGACGCCGCTCATTGGTCGTGAAATCCAGATGGACGGAGCCAAAATCGCGTTATTCCGACTATCAGACGATAATGTGAAAGCTATCGAAAACCGCTGTCCACACAAAAATGGACCGCTAGCAGAAGGCACGGTGTCTGGAACCGACGTTTTCTGCCCACTTCACGATTATAAAATATCGCTAGAAACAGGACAAGTTGCGGCACCTGACGAAGGTTGTGTCAAAACCTACGAAACCAGCGTCGAAAACGGCAAAATCTATTTGGTAACGAATCCATGACAAACGTCTACCTTATCGGCGCAGGCCCAGGCGATCCAGGACTCCTGACATTAAAAGGCCGGCGCCATCTAGAAACAGCAGATGTCATCATTTATGACAGGCTCGTCAACCCGATTCTGCTCCATTTAGCGAAAAAAGACGCCGAATTCTTATACTGTGGCAAACTACCACGCCATCATATTATGCGCCAAGATCAAATCAATGCAGCTATCGTCGCGAACGCCGCGCAAGGCAAGAAAGTAGTTCGACTCAAAGGTGGCGACCCAGCCATTTTTGGGCGTGTTGGTGAAGAAATGAAGGCTATATCAGATGCAGGCTTTACCTACCAAGTCATTCCGGGCATCACGTCCAGTTCCGCTGCTGCGATCTATGCGGGAATTCCCCTAACACATCGCGACCACAACGGACATGTGACTTTTGCGACTGGTCATCAGAAAAACAACGCACTCACGGAAATCGATATGACAACTCTTGCGCGAGGTGGCACGCTCGCATTTTACATGGGAATCGAAAACCTGCCGCGTATTTGCGAAAAAATCACCAAGCAATCAGAGCTCGCTGAACTTCCCGTCGCTATTATCGAATGGGGCACGCTTGGTCGCCAACAAGTACTTACAGGAACCATTGCGACCATCGAATCTGAATTAGCGCAAACGACCATGGCGAACCCTGCCATGATCATTATCGGAAATGTTGTCAAAGAACGCAGCGAAGTCTCATGGTTCGAACAAATGCCGCAATTTGGCAAGCGCTACCTACTAGCATCGGATAAAGGCCTTACATTCGACCAAATATGCGACTATACGGAACAAGGCGCTCACGTTTACGTACTCCCAATCGGCGACGCGCGATTTGACGACATCACCACCCGTGTCTTATCTGAACAACAATGGGATGGCGTCATTTTGCACGACGGAACCCCAGCTCGAATTTTTCAAAAAGAATTAGTCCGATTGGGAATAAATGAAACCTTTCACATATTCCAAAACGAACCGCCACATGTTATTCTAGAAGGGTAGTTAAGGAGGAATGACATACCAATGAAAGAACAAGATATTGCAAGCGAACTAATCGATATCAGGCTCCAATTCGGGTTGGACTTTGTCGGCATTGCCACGGCGATTGCAGCAGACGGTCAAAAAGAAATACGCTGGAAATACGTCGCCGGCAACCGTAATAACCGCTATCAAAAAATTGTTCTCCAAGTGGGTAAAGGCATCGCAGGAATCGTTTGGCGAACCGCAAGGATAATGATTTCTGAAAATCTAAATCAGGATAGAGATGCGCCACTTCAAGAATACCCCATTGCACTCACCGAGAATTTAGCTAGTATTATCGCGGTTCCAATCATGTCAGAGGGTGTGGTTATCGGAGTCATGCTAGGAGGCTACCGTAAAGTCACACAAATAAAAACATCGATGCCGACTGATTTTCAAATAATTGCTGACAAGATGCAGCAAAGCTTACTAGCAGTAAAGGAATGATGCGAAATGGAAATAACATCCGAACTATTCATGAAAGCCTATGAGCAGATGAGCGACGCTGTTTTTTTGTTGCGAGATAGAAGTGAAATCATCGCATCGAATCCTGCAGCAAATCAGTTGCTCAATCGCTATGTGGTGAATTTGGATGACTTCTGCACTTATTGCAACGGCTACACCTCGATTTTCGAAGAGCGCACATGTCTAGGCTGTTCTTTGAGAAAACGAATCGACAACGAAGCCTTCCAAATTTTTCTGAACGTCAAAAACGGCGAGAACGTACCGTTCAGTGCGAGCTACACGCTCATCGATGAATCTGCTGGAATCAGCGTACTGCTTTTACGCAACCTAACGAAACAACAACAAACCGAACAAGTGCTGAAGCAAAAAACAATGACCGAATATGTCATCAACGCGCAAGAAAACGAACGGAAACGCCTGTCCCGCGAGCTTCACGATGGCTTGGCGCAGGGCCTTTTCAGCACGTTAATTGAACTTCGCAAAATCAAATATATGACTAAAAAAGAAGATTACGAATCAAGCATTGCCGAAATGGACTCCATGCTCGCGACAACGCTTGAGGACATTCGCAATATGGCTGTAGAACTACGCCCATCATCCCTTGATGATCTTGGTATTTTTGCAGCTCTAAAAGCCTATTTTAAGCGTTACGAGCAGCTGTTCGGCGTTCATGTCGTCTTCGTTTCCGAATTATATGGCACGCGTTTTTCAGCAAGCATCGAAACCATGCTGTACCGCGTTACCCAAGAAGCACTGACCAACGCAGCCAAATACGCCGATGTAGATGAAATCGAAGTCTATCTTTTCAAAACAAAGCAAACGGTCGTACTCGAAATTAACGACCAAGGCATCGGCTTTTCGCCAGACCATTTCACCGCAGAAGGAAGCGGTTTAGGCTTGCTAAACATGAAAGAACGCGTGGAACTTTTGCATGGGGAATTCGAGCTTCGTTCAGAACCGAATCAAGGAACAAAGGTGCTTGTCAGAATACCAATCGAGCAAAAAGGAGGCAGAACAACATGATCAAAGTACTCGTTGTAGACGACCATGCCGTAGTCAGAAGCGGACTTTCCTTCGTCATCAACTCCCAAGAAGACATGACTGTAGTAGCGGATGCCGCAGACGGTTTGGAGGCCTATCTCGAAACAGAGCGACACGCACCAGACGTGGTTTTAATGGACCTGAGCATGCCACCTGGCGAAAATGGTCTAGTCACCACAAAAAGAATCAAGGAGAACTTTCCAACAACTCAAGTCCTTATTTTGACGATGCATGACGATGAAGAATACTTGTTCCGCGCTTTAAAACTGGGTGCATCCGGCTACATTTTGAAAAATGCCAAAGATGACGAGCTACTAGATGCTATCCGTGCTTTACGACAAGGTGAAACCTACATTTATCCAAAAGTAACGACCGCGCTCGTACGCCAATTTTTGCAACAAAGTAACGGTGAAGAAGTCAGTGATTCCTATGTCCAACTCTCCAATCGTGAGCAAGAAGTCCTACCTTTGATCGCGCTCGGCTACGGCAACAAAGAAATCGCCAATAAGCTATGTATCTCTGTGAAAACGGTTGAGACGCATAAGTCCAACATCATGAATAAGCTGGACCTGACTTCCCGTGCCGAAATTGTCAAATACGCCATTAAGAAGAATCTCATCGACCTATAAATAGTTTCGGTTTAAATTTCCTTTTTCGTTAAAAAGTCATTATAATGAATAAATGACAATAGTTTTGAAAAAGGGAGTGACATTCATTTGAAGAAAACCAGAAAGTGGAATTGGACAAAAATCATCGCGATATTTATTTTTGCATCACTGTTAATATCATTAGTATTTTCAATCTACAATGTAATGACGACACCAGAAACCGGTGTGCCAGCAGGGGAGCCAACACGAAGCGATTATTCCTTGATGGTTAGTCAGTGTATTTTAGGGCTAGTCGCGATGTTCTTGCCGTCGATTCTTGGACGCAGATTTAAATTTGAAATTCCAGGTAATATGTATCTTGTCTTTATTATTTTCTTGTATTGCTCGATTTACCTTGGAGAAGTTCAAAGTTTCTACTACTTGATTCCTAATTGGGATACGATTTTGCACACATTTAGTGGTGCGATGCTCGGCGCGCTCGGATTTTCCGTTATATCCCTTCTCAATGAGGATGAACGCACACCGATGAATTTAAGCCCCGCTTTTGTAGCCCTGTTCGCCGTATGTTTCGCCGTGACATTAGGTGTTATCTGGGAATTTTATGAGTTCTCATCCGATAAATGGCTAGGCATGAACATGCAAAAAACAATGCTAGAAGACGGCACGAAGCTTGCTGGAACCGCAGCGGTGTCAGATACGATGGAAGACCTGTTCGTCGATTTCCTCGGAGCTTTAGTATTTGCAATCATCGGGTACGTCAACCTGAAACGCAAAAAAGGTTGGATGGAAAAATTCGAATTCAAAAAAACAGTGAAAAAGTAATACCGTAGCGAGGACTTGTAATAATTATTATTGCAAGTCTTTTTTCAAACAAAGGAGATGAAACGATGGTTTTTTCAGGCGGAGACGTCGTATTTACAGTGATTGCATTCGGTATTCTACTAGCCTTTCTTGTGGGTATTGCTTTGATAGTTGTGATGCTTTTTAAGAAGAAGAAAAAGCTAGACTAGGGACAAATATCCAGACCATAAAGCATAAAAAAATAAATTATGCAACTAAATAGAACAAATGTGCTTAAAAAAGATCGGCAAAATAACGGATACCAATGGACAAAAGCCTGAAATATTGTTATTATTTTAAACAAGAACCAATTTTTTTCAAGGCGGATCACAGCTAGTCTTTAAATTGGGGCTAGTGGCTAATTAATACTGAAGAAATGGGGGATGATGTGTGAAAAAAGACCAACGTACTGTTACAAGACTGAATAATCGTTATGTACAAGACGAAGCCATCATGAAGAAACAACGATCACGCAGAAGAGTCGCGCTATTTCGGAGGCTATTAATGCTTGCCGCAGTGATTGTGGTAGTCAGCGGTGGTTTAGTGTATGTCTATTCACAACAAGTGAGTTTGCTGCACGCCAAGGAAACAGAGAAAGTAGAATTAGATAAGAAAGCACTCGCAGTAGCGCAAGAACAGAAGGAACTAAAGAGCACGATTAACAAATTACATGATGATGACTACATCGCGAAACTGGCTAGGAGTGAGTATTTCCTTTCTGAGAAGGGGGAAATCATTTTTAATATTCCTGACGAAAACGATAAAAAGAAAGAGTCGTCCAATTAATTTGCGAAAAAAAGTTTCGTGTAATTGACACTCTTTTTATATTAGCTATAATTAAGGGTAGAGTGAAATTCTAAGGAGGAAGCATTGTTTTATGTCGATTGAAGTAGGCAACAAGTTACAAGGGAAGATTACCGGGATTACTAATTTTGGGGCGTTTGTTGAGTTAGAAGGTGGCAAGACAGGTCTTGTTCACATTAGTGAGGTTGCAGATAACTATGTGAAGGATATCAATGACATTTTAACAGTTGGCGATGAAGTCACTGTGAAAGTAATGAATGTCGGCGATGACGGCAAAATCGGTTTATCAATTCGTAAAGCAGTTGACCAACCGGAACGTCCAGAAAGACCGGAGAGAAGTTATAGTAGCGGACCTCGTAAACCGAAATACAACAAAAAGGCTGCAGAGCCAGTACGTCCAGAGAATTTTGAAGATAAAATGTCCAAATTCTTAAAAGATAGCGAAGACCGTTTATCTACCTTAAAACGTCAAACGGAGTCTAAACGTGGCGGCCGTGGCGCGAAACGTAGCTAATCATAAATAGTGAATTTATAGGAGCTGTTCAAAGTCAACTAAAGTCTGATTTACTTGGCTTAGGTACAACTCCTTTTTTTGCCTGATTTTGATGCAAGAAAGAGGTTGGAAACATGATGGCTCGCGAAAAAGTAATGGCGTTTATAACGAAGCACCAACTTATCAAGCCAAGCGATCAGTTGCTCGTTGCTGTTTCTGGCGGCGCGGATTCGATGGCGTTACTTCATTTTCTGATTCAAACTAGAATTGTGCCAAAAGAGGCGATTGTTGTAGCGCACGTCAATCATGGTTTGCGCGCAGAATCAGTAGATGAGGAGCAGCTTGTCGCGGATGTTTGTGAGACTTACGGCATTCGATTCGAATCGACGCAACTGGATATTAGACGCTTAGCCGAGCAAGAGAAGACAGGGATTGAAGAGACGGCGCGTAAGTATCGGTATACTTTTTTTAGAGGGCTTTTGCGCAAGTATCATTGTCAGAAGCTAGTTCTAGCGCACCATGCGGATGATCAGATGGAGACAATTTTGATGCGGCTTGTTCGTGGGAGTTCCGATTTGGGGTGGCTCGGGATGCAGCCAAAACGCGATTTTGCGACGGGGATGGTAATTCGGCCGTTCTTACCGCTCACGAAGAGTGAGATTGTGAATCTATGTGAGACGCAGGACGTTCCTTATTTAGAGGATGCGACCAATCAGGAAGATACTTATACACGCAACCGTTACCGCAAAGCTTTACTACCCTTTTTAAAACAAGAAAATACGAATGTCGATGAACAATTTCGGCGTTTTTCGGAGGAGACTACCGAGGATTTCCTGTTTTTGAACGAGTTGGCAGAACAGGCTTTACGAAGCATGACTGAATATAGCGAAACGGACGTGAAACTTTCATTAAATGAGTGGCGTAAACTGCCCCAACCTTTACAACGTCGTACAATTCATTTATTATTAAAATATCTGTATAAAGACACGATGTCGCTTATTTCGGCAGGACATGTGGACCAGATTTTGCGACTGAATCGGGAAGCAAATCCGTCAGGCGTCATCCACTTGCCAAATAGTCTGATTGTGAGGCGCGCGTACGACCAGCTGGACTTCTTTTATGGTGAGTCCGGCAAAAAAGTGCAGGATTTTTATCATCAGTTATATGACGGTGATCGCGTGACACTAGCAGATGGCGCAGAAATTCGCATCAAGACCAAAAGCTCAGTTGTGCAAACAGCTGGATTAGATGGTATGATTGTGAATCAGGATGCGATCCAGTTGCCACTGATTATCCGAGGTCGTATGAACGGTGATCGGATGAAAACGACAGGCGGTACACGCAAGCTCAAATCTATCTTCATTGATGCCAAAATCCCGAAGCACGAACGTGATACGTGGCCAATTGTGACAGATTATTCAGGTGAAATTTTATGGATTCCGGGCGTTCAGGCGTCGGTCCACCAAACGAAGCCAAACCGTGAAACAAAGCAGTATATTATAAGATATCATCGTAATTTAGGAGGAAACAAAAGTATGCACAACGATATTCAGAAAGTGTTGATTAGCGAAAATGAAATCCAGGAGAAAATTGCTGAGCTGGGCAAAGAACTGACAGCAGAGTACGACGGTCGCTTCCCGCTAGTCATTGGTGTCTTAAAAGGTGCGACGCCTTTCATGACCGATTTACTAAAAAGAGTAGATACATATCTAGAAATGGATTTCATGGATGTATCGAGTTACGGCAACGGCACAGTTTCAACTGGCGAAGTAAAAATCATCAAAGATTTGAACACATCAGTGGAAGGGCGAGACGTACTAATTCTGGAAGATATTATTGACAGTGGACGCACGCTTAGCTATTTAGTTGATCTTCTAAAATACCGCAAAGCTAAATCTGTAAAACTAGTAACGCTACTTGATAAACCAGAAGGACGCAATGTAGATATTGACGCGGATTATGTTGGTTTTGTTGTTCCAAATGAATTCGTCGTTGGCTATGGTCTTGACTTCGCAGAGAAATATCGTAACTTACCGTACATTGGTGTTTTGAAACCAGAAATTTATGCAGATTGATTTAGTTCACAAAATGAATTAAATTTGTTACCATATAGAAAACAAGGCACAAAGGTAGCTATTCCGCGCTAAATTTTTCCTGTGATAAAAAAACGTGTGAAGAAGCATGCAAATCATTGGGAAATTGCAGATCGTTATGCTATCATTAGTCTTAGTTTTTAGCTCAATATGCCTATTTGAGGAATAATAATAAACCATGCTTTTTAATAGAAAGTCTTCGTGAGAGAAGTACAAGGCGGATCCGTTTTTACAGCCAAAAAGGGAATGCAAAACAACCTAACTGTAAAGACTTAATCCATGCTCTTACGTGGGAGGAGGTAAGGAATGAATCGCTTTTTTAGAAACGCCATATTTTACGTTATCATTTTCCTTGTCATCATAGGAATCGTAGCCACTTTTAATAACAATAGTGAGTCTGCAAAAGAAATCAGCTATGATGAGTTCATCACGAAAATGGGTGACGATCAAATCAAATCATTCTCTATGCAACCGGATCGCAGTGTGTATGTGATCAATGGGGAGCTGAAGAAAGCTGAGAAAACGGACAGCAAAGTTGGGAAAGACCAATCAACAACGAAATTTACGACGTATGCTATTGCCAATGATGAACTAACAGCGCAAATCACGAAAGTAGCTAAAGAAAATGATGTGAAAGTAGATGTTGTTCCAGCAAAGCAAAATAGTGGCTGGATTACGTTCTTCACTTCTATCATTCCTTTTGTTATCATCTTTATCCTGTTCTTCTTCCTAATGAGTCAAGCTCAAGGTGGCGGCGGTGGCGGTCGAGTTATGAACTTTGGTAAAAGTAAGGCCAAACTTTATAATGACGACAAGAATAAAGTCCGCTTCACTGACGTAGCTGGTGCAGATGAAGAGAAACAAGAATTAGTGGAAGTTGTAGATTTCCTGAAAGACCCACGCAAATTTGCCGAACTTGGCGCACGAATTCCTAAAGGGGTCCTGCTTGTAGGTCCTCCAGGTACAGGTAAAACATTACTTGCCCGTGCAGTAGCCGGTGAAGCAGGCGTACCGTTCTTCTCAATCAGTGGTTCGGACTTCGTTGAGATGTTCGTCGGTGTCGGTGCAAGCCGTGTCCGTGACCTTTTCGAAAATGCGAAGAAAAACGCTCCATGTATTATCTTTATCGATGAAATTGATGCAGTAGGTCGTCAACGTGGCGCAGGAATGGGCGGCGGACATGACGAACGCGAGCAAACATTGAACCAATTGCTTGTAGAAATGGATGGTTTCGGCGGTAACGAAGGAATCATTATCATCGCTGCAACTAACCGTGCCGACGTACTTGACCCAGCGTTACTACGTCCAGGCCGTTTTGACCGTCAAATCATGGTTGATCGTCCCGATGTTAAAGGCCGTGAAGCAGTACTTCGCGTACATGCTCGTAACAAGCCACTTGCGAAAAGTGTTGACTTAAAAGCAATTGCGCAACGTACACCAGGATTCTCAGGTGCCGATTTAGAAAACTTACTGAATGAAGCAGCACTCGTTGCTGCCCGTTCTGATAAGAAACAAATCGATATGAAAGATTTGGACGAAGCAAGCGATCGTGTTATCGCCGGCCCGGCCAAGAAAAACCGTGTTATTTCGATCAAAGAACGCCGTACCGTTGCGTATCATGAAAGTGGTCACGTAATCGTTGGAATGGTGCTCGATGAAGCCGAAGTAGTCCACAAAGTAACGATTGTTCCACGTGGACAAGCAGGCGGATATGCTGTTATGTTACCAAAAGAAGATCGCTTCCTAATGACGAAAGCCGAGTTAATGGACCGAATCACTGGTTTACTAGGTGGACGCGTAGCTGAAGAAATTGAATTTGGAGAAGTAACAACAGGCGCAAGTAATGACTTCGAACGTGCGACACAAATCGCGCGCCGGATGGTAACGGAATGGGGTATGAGCGACAAGATTGGCCCACTTCAATTCTCATCAGGAGGTGGCGATCAAGTATTCATGGGTCGTGATTTTGGAAATAGCAAGAACTATTCCGATAAAATTGCCTACGAAATTGATACCGAAGTACAGAGCCTAATCCGTTTCTGTTACGACCGTGCGAAGACAATTATTGAAGAACACAGAGAGCAACATACGCTTATTGCGGAAACATTGCTTGAAGTTGAAACATTAGATGCACGTCAAATCCGTTCCCTATATGACGATGGCGTTTTACCATCCGAAATGGACGCAGACGAACAAATGTCCGAATTCCCTTCTGAAAAAGATGATATCGAACCAAAATCTTATGAAGAAGAGAAGAAAGAACTTGTTGAAGAAGCGAAAGACGATAAGATTTGGGATTATGCAGATAAAGAAGAAAAAGCAGAGAAGGAAGCAGAAACAGAAGCGCCGAAAGAAGTCGTGACTGAAGAAGCACCTGATGCTGAGAAAACACCGAATGATGATAAAAAAGGTGAATAAGTAAGAATGCGGACCAGTACATGTGAGTTGTGTGCTGGTCTTTTTGTTGAGGCGCTTACGAATTGGTCAAAATAAGACAAATTACTCGGCTTTTCACAGAATCCGTGTTATGATACTCTAGAAAAATCACAAAAAAGGATGGTGACGGGTATGATTTTAGTTATCGATGTTGGGAATACGAACATCACAATTGGTGTTTATGAAGGCAAAGAGTTACGCAAGCATTGGCGAATGACAACGGATCGTCACCGGACATCGGACGAACTCGGCATGATGGTCTTAGATTTTTTCCAATACGGTGGCATTTCTTCTAAGGCAATCGAGGGCATCATCATTTCATCGGTCGTTCCACCAATTATGCATTCCATGGAAGCGATGTGTTATAAATATTTCGAAATTAGGCCGCTTGTTGTCGATCCGGGTATTAAAACTGGTCTGAACCTACAAATCGATAACCCGCGCGAAGTCGGTGCGGACCGAATTGTTAACGCCGTCGCAACGATTGAAGAATACGGAACCCCCGCTATTATCGTGGATTTTGGAACGGCGACAACATTTTGCTACATTGACGAAAAATCGCGCTATTACGGTGGGGCCATTGCACCAGGCATCATGATTTCGACGGAAGCCCTTTACAATCGCGCGGCCAAACTTCCACGTGTAGACATCACCGAAGCACCTAAAGTCATTGGCAAAAGTACCGTCACATCGATGCAAGCAGGTATATACTACGGCTTCATCGGTCAATTTGAAGGTATTGTTAAAGCAATGAAAGAACAGACGAATACCGAGCCAGTCATCGTTGCAACAGGAGGGCTCGCAAGGCTTATCAGTGGAAAATCAGATATAACGGATATCGTAGACCCATTTTTAACACTCAAAGGGTTGCGAATTTTATATGAACGAAATCAATCAAACGATAAAGGAGTTAATGACAGTGAGTGATTATTTAGTAAAAGCACTAGCGTATGGCGGCAATGTCCGTGCTTACGCTGCAAGAACAACAGAAGCGGTGAGTGAGGCGCAGCGCCGTCATGATACGTGGTCCATCTCATCCGCGGCCCTTGGCAGATCTATGACAGCCACTCTATTCCTAGGCGCTATGCAAAAAGAGGATCAAAAAGTAACCGTCAAAATTGAAGGAAACGGTCCAATTGGTCCAATCATCACAGATAGCAACACGCAAGGTCAGATTCGCGGCTACGTAACAAATCCGCACGTTCATTTCAGTGAGTTAAACGAGTTCGGTAAATTAGATGTTCGTCGCGGTGTGGGAACAGAAGGCATGCTAGCTGTAGTTAAAGATATCGGTTTCCGCTCTAATTTTACAGGTCAGGTTCCGATCGTTTCTGGTGAAATTGGCGAGGACTACACTTACTACCTAGCCACATCTGAGCAAATTAATTCCTCACTTGGCGTTGGCGTACTCGTGAATCCAGATGATACCATCGAGGCCGCCGGAGGATTCATGCTTCAACTACTGCCAGGTGCGGACGACGCCATCATTGACGAAATCGAAAAAAACCTGAAAAATTGCCCAACGATTTCTCGTTTAATCGAAGCAGGAGAAACGCCAGAACAAATTTTGGCTAGACTTGCAGGTGGCGAAGAAAACCTACAAATCCTTGAAAAAATGCCGGTCACATTCGAATGTAACTGCTCCAAAGACCGTTTCGGTAACGCGATTGTATCATTGGGAAAAAGTGAAATTCGCCAAATGATTGAAGAAGATCACGGCGCAGAAGCAGAATGTCATTTTTGCCGTAATAAATATCACTTTGAAGAATCGGAACTAGAAGCATTTTACGAAGAAGCGAAATAAGTATCAGATGAGGCAGCCTATCAGGGGTTGCCTTTTAAATTTGACAAAGTAGGTCGGAATTGATTAAAGTAGAGGAGAGAATAGAGAAGGAGTGTTGAGAAAATGACAATTGCAAACTCAATTACAGACTTAATCGGAAAAACGCCTATCGTGAAATTGAATCGTTTACCAGAAGCGGGAAGTGCGGACGTATATGTGAAATTAGAATTCCAAAATCCAGGCGGCAGTGTGAAAGACCGTATTGCCAATGCGATGATTGAAGATGCAGAAGAGTCCGGCGCGTTGAAACAAGGCGATACAATCATTGAACCAACAAGTGGAAATACAGGAATCGGACTTGCGATGGTTGCAGCGGCGAAAGGATACCGCGCGATTTTTGTTATGCCAGAAACGATGAGTTTAGAGCGTCGTAAATTACTGCAAGCATATGGCGCGGAGCTAGTTTTAACCCCTGGCCCAGATGGTATGAAGGGCGCTATTGCCAAAGCAGATGAACTTGCGAAAGCGCACGGCTATTTTGTACCACAACAATTCCATAACCCAGCCAATCCAGCCGTTCACGAGCGCACAACAGGTCCAGAAATTGTCGAAGCGTTCGGTAAAGACGGGCTAGACGCATTTATCGCAGGAGTAGGAACAGGCGGAACAGTATCAGGCGCAGGGCACGTACTTAAGAAAAACTATCCAGACATTAAAATATACGCGCTAGAACCAGAAGAATCCGCAGTACTTTCAGGTGATTCACCGTCCCCGCATAAAATCCAAGGAATCGGGGCTGGCTTTATTCCGGATACACTAGACACAAAAGTATATGATGGTATTCTCAAAGTTTCAAGTGAAGATGCCCTAGAAACCGCCCGCGAAGTTGCTAAAAAAGAAGGTATCCTAGTAGGTATATCCTCAGGCGCGACCATTTTTGCAGCACTAAACTTGGCTAAAGAATTAGGCGCAGGCAAAAAAGTATTAGCCATTGTTGCGAGTAATGGGGAACGTTATCTGAGCACAGCTTTATACAATTTCGAATAAATCTCATAGACTTCTAACAAGAAACACAGTAAAATTTCGCGAGGGTACGATATTATAGTACTTGTAAGACCACAACAAATAAGTCAATTTCCATTACTTCCTCGTGATGGAAAGAAAGAACCAACGTGCCATCAACACGTTGGTTTTTGTTGCGGTTCATATGAGGCAGTCCCTGCCGATTTAGAGCCGCAATATGCATGAGAGTAAAGCGAGCATGTAAACCATCAGAGGCTCTTGGGCACCAAACTCAGAACGATCAGTAAGGAATAAGAATTAGAGAACTTGATAAAACCTTAACTTCATTTTAAACAAACAAAAAAGACGCCGTAGCGTCTTTTTGTCTAACTATAAACTAGTACTCAAAATAATCGGTCCTTTCGGAGTTTCACTATCATTATCAGGTTCAATCGTGATTGCGACAGTATCGTACTTCGCATTTTTCGGTATGGAATGAATCACGCCCCCATGTCCATCATCATTCGCTATAAAAGTCCCAGCCCGCGTTGGTTTCCCATCGAGCAATAACCAGACTTGATAACACTCAGCGCCATTCAAACGACTCAAATCCTGAGCCTGAATCACCAACGTATTTTGCGAACCCTTCTGAATTAAGGAAGCCGTCGCGCTCGCCGTCACATTATCCGAAGCCTGAAGCGGTTTCGAAGTTTTCGTAATATCCGTGTCCTCCGTCGCCTGTTTCGTATCCTGATCCCGCGTCGCAATAACGTAGAAATTCCCAGCCAGCGAAATAATCAAAGCGGCGACCAAGCTCGGAATCACCCAACGCCGTTTCCGCTTAGGCACCACATTCGCAATCTTCACAACGTCCGGCGTCTCATCCACTGTCTCCTGACCTTGCGCAAAAACATTCCCTAAAACCCGATCCTTCATGCCCTCAGGAGGAGTGACGGATTCAGACAAGTAAGGCAAGTCAACCATCAAAGCCTCAAGCTCCTGAACTTCCGCCTTAAGCTCCGGCAACCGCTCCATCGCCGCCTCAAAAGCCACACGCTCATCCGCGCTCAAATCCCCATTAATATAATCCAAAACCTGCGCACTATAATCACGCTCGCTCATCCAAATCCCTCCTCTCCCCATTAGCATCCAGCGCACTTCGCAAATGTTGCAGCGCCAACCTCAGCCGTCCCTTCACAGTCCCGAGCGGTATCCCAAAATGGTCCGCAATTTTCTGCTGCGAATAGCCGTTAAAATAAAACAAGTGAATCATTTCCTGCTGATTTGCCTTCAAATGCCCGATAGCTTGCTTCAAAATATCTTTTTTCTCCTTCCATTCCAATATTTCATCTGGAGTCGGCTCATCATCCGCTAATTTTTCCCGCTCCTCTTGCAATTCATAAGGCACTTCTTTCTGTTTACGCATGAGGTCGATGCTAAGATTTCGCGTCACCGTCAACAACCACGATGCGAATTTCCCCTTCGAAGGATCATACAAACCCGGTTTTACCCATAGCTTCATGAAAACCTCCTGCACAACTTCCTCCGCCAACTCTTTATTCCCCGTCATTCGGTACGCAAAAGAAAACACTAATTTGTGATACTGATCATAGAGTTTCTCAAGCGCCGATTTATCACCCTGTCCAATACATTCATATAAGGCAGCATCATTTTCAGACATTTTCATCCCCCTTTTCTCCAAGGTAATACTAGAATAGCACATTCTTTGGAAAAAAGTCCTTCTATAGAAACTAACGAATGAAAAACCTTTTTAGATCAGAAAATAAAATAATTTTAAAAAAAGTGATCCATTTCCAAATCCCATTCGTAAGCTGTATGTAAAACAAATCAAAAGGAGTGGGAAAAATGAAAATGAAAAAATGGTTAGCGCCAGTATTAGGTTTGGTATTAATAGTTTCGCCAGCGACGGGGGCATATGCGGCAGAAACAGCACCAACAGTCAAAACACCTGCATCTGATTTGAGAGCGACATTCGATTACTTACTATCGGAACACTACGCATTAGCAGTGGACACGATGATTAAAACATATGATGGCAATAAAGCGGCACCAGAAGCAGCCAAAGCATTAGATCAAAATGCGAAAGACATGGAACCCGCAATTGCATCCATTTACGGTGAAGAAGGCGGCAAACAGTTCGAAGCGATTTTCGCACCACATAACGCAGCAACAGACGATTACGCACAAGCAGTAAAAGACGGCGATAAAGCCGCACAAGACGCAGCAACAAAAGAAGTAGATAAATTCGTAAATGATATGGCGGCCTTCCTATCGACAGCAACAGGCGGTAAATTACCAGAAGCAGGCGCCAAACAAGCACTTGCCGAACATGAGGCAGACGTTCAACAGGTATTCGATCAATACGTCGCAAAAGATTACGAAGGCGCCTATAAAACATACTTAGCAGGTTTCGAACAAATTTTTGGTGCTGGAAAAGCGATTTCAGGAGCAATTGTAGCGCAAAATCCAGATAAATTCGATAACACAAAACCAGATACAGCCGCAGCTGACTTACGCTCAACTCTGACGATGCTCGGAAGCGAACATTTCGCGCTAGCAACTTTAAGCATGGAAAAAGGCTATGACGGCGATCCAGACTACGATTACGTAAACTGGGCACAGGATCAGAACACAGCCGCATTTAAAGCCGCATTCACATCGATTTACGGCGCAGATGCAGGCAATCAATTCGAAAAACTGTGGACTACAAACCATATCAATGCCCAAGCGGACCTAGCCGCAGCGACCGCAGCAAAAAATACCGATAACGAGCAAAAAGATAAAACAAGACTCACCAACACATTTGCCAACGATTTCGGTAATTTTCTAGCAACAGCAACAGACGGAAATCTTCCAGCCAAAGATGCCGTCGCAGCAGTAACCCAACACGAAACAACAGTAACAGACACATTCGATAAATATGTTTCTGGTGACTATGCTGGTTCATATGCATCCTACCGAGAAGGTTATAAGTTGATGTCAGGTATAGGCGAAAACCTTGGTGGTGCAATCGTTACCCAATTTCCAGACAAATTCAGCGATACAATGCCCACAAGTATGCCTAATACAGGGATGGGAGATGGCAATCAAGCCAATAATAACCTAGCTATTTGGATCAGCCTCAGCGCTATCATCTTAGCAGGAGCTGGATTTATCATTTTTCGTCAACAAAAGAAACAACACCGCCAATAAAATGAGGTGAAACCAATGAAAATTTTTCTAACGAGTATCACTGCGATCGTTGCGATTATAGTTTTAACCTTCGCGATGCATCCATTTGCGACGGAAGAACCTCCAGCAATTCAGGTGAAACACGACCAACAGCCCGCGAAAGGAAAAATCATAAGCAGAATTGCTGAATTCCCAATCTACGCCAAGCAACAACGGGAAATCGAAACCCTCCGAACAGCCAAACAAAAAGAGCAAACAGGAATTATCCCAGTTCGGATTAAAATTCCAGCAATTCAGGTCGATGCGCCAGTGATACAAGTTGGAAAAACAACCAATGGCCAGATGGAAGTGCCAAACAATACCATCGAAACTGGTTGGTATAATCCAGGCTATAAACCTGGAAGTCTAGGGAACTCAGTTATTGCAGGCCATGTAGATAGCAAAAAAGGAGCTGCTGTATTTTTCTATCTGAAAGAGCTCCAAGCCGGCGATGAAATTTTGCTAACAGATAAATCGGGTAGAAAACTAACATTCACTGTTCAAAGCAAGAAAAGCTATCTAGCTGAAAAAGCACCGATCAATCAAATATTTGGCTCGTCGACAAGTCGCGTATTGAATTTGATTACGTGCACAGGAACGTTCGACTATGAGCGCCGGACGCATATCGACCGACTAGTGGTGACGGCGAAACTTGCAAACGACAGCGCAATAAAAAAAGAAGTTCCGAAAGCGCCAACCAATGTGAAGCGGTCAGGCGATTCCATTACATGGTACGCAAATCGAGCGCCGGATGTGGTAGGTTACCGAGTCTATCAAGTAGAAGATAAGAAGAAAGTGAAGATAGCAAGTGTGGCAGCTAATGAAAGGAAGAGTGTTGAGGCCAAAAGGGGAGAAGGGAAGCGGTTTGTTGTGGTTTCGGTGAATAGTGATGGTGGGGTATCTGAGGATTCTGTGAGCGTGGATTGATTAATAGGATTCTGCTTCGTATCTCTGGATAAAGCTGGGCAACAATATACATGTAATCCGTGCGAAGCAGGCGCGGCCCCTCGAAGCTTGGAGGTTCCAAGTAGGGCAATCATGCATGCGGGAACGCTCCGTTTTCTGACGTATTATCGTTTCCAGATCTAGCTTTGTTGTGGTTCTTGAAAAGCGTTTTTTTTTTACTTTTTTAGAACCTCAATATGCAGTTGAATGAAATGAAGCTGCCTTCCTTTTTACTGGTTCCTCGAATTTTTCGTGGCCTCCGCAACAGTCAGAAGAGGACTTTTACTGCGTCCCCTAACAAATTCTGTCGAGGCAAACGGGCTGTTTCCGCTTTTCGTCATTTCTCATCAAATTCTAACGCAACCCTCACTAAAATTTTGCTTTAGTCGGGTATTATATGTTTATAAGCTAACAACAAGCAAAATTAAGTTTCATTTTTTCCCTTTTTAAAATGAAAGCTTAACACTCCCTTTTTGACCAGCGTGGTTACTCCCTTTTCCGCGCTGGTTTTTTGTTGCGTTCTAAAGGCAATGTGGCCTCGAAACGTGGGTATTCATGCTATACTAATATAAAAAAGAGGTGATTATGTTGAGTAAGCTATGGCAAACGACGCATCCTACTATGATTATGGGAATCTTGAATGTCACGCCGGATTCGTTTTCGGATGGTGGGAATTACATAACGAAACAACAAGTGAAAGACAAAGCAGTTCAAATGGTACAGGACGGTGCTGCAATTATCGATATCGGTGGTGAATCAACGAGACCTGGTTACCGTGAAATTCCGATTGATGAAGAAATAGAGCGTGTTATCCCAGCAATCAAAGCTGTACGTGAGGCGTTGTCGGACGTTTGGATCTCAATTGATACGTGGAAGTCAGAAGTAGCGATCGCTGCAATCGAAGCAGGTGCAGATATAATTAACGACCAATGGGGCGCGAAAAGAGATCCTGAAATAGTCAGAGTAGCCGCTGCATTCGGGACGCCGATCATCCTGATGCATAACCGAACGAATCGCGATTACGATAATTACTTTGAAAATGTGAAACAAGATTTACAAGAGAGCATTGATATTGCGAAACAAGCAGGTGTTCCAACGCATCATATCCTGCTAGATCCTGGCTTTGGTTTTGTCAAAACGCCAGCACAAAATCTCGAAGTTTTGCGAAGAATCGATGAAATAGTTGCTTTAGGTCATGAGGTTTTACTAGGAACGAGCCGCAAATCGACCATTGGCTTAGTTCTCGACCTACCTGTAGAGGAACGCATGGAAGGGACTGGTGCAACAGTGGTTTACGGGCAAGTCAAAGGCTGTACGATTTTCCGAGTGCACGATGTGAAACCGATTGCGCGCATGATTACAATGACCGACGCGATTCTTGGTAATATCGAGGCGCCAAACAATTAAGGAGGAACTTTTAAAATGGATAAAATTTATTTAAACGAACTAGCTTTTTACGGATATCACGGCGTTATGCCCGAAGAAAATACGTTAGGTCAAACGTTCATCGTCTCGCTCACACTGGGTTTATCTACTGAAAAAGCGGGAAAAAGTGATGAAGTAAGCGACACTGTCAGTTATGCAGAAGTATACGAAACCGTAAAAGAAATCACAGAAAACCAGCGATTCCAACTAATCGAGGCACTCGCAGAAACGATAGCGACAAAAGTTTTAGCAGGATATCCTCTATTAAAAGAAATCACCGTCAAAGTCATCAAGCCGAACCCGCCAATTCCGGGACACTATCACTCTGTAGCGGTTGAAATAACGCGTACGAGGAGTGGGGAAATTGCCTAAAGCTTATTTATCGATTGGCACAAATATCGGAAATCGCCAAGAAAATCTGGAAAATGCCCTAAAAGCGTTACAAGCCGAGTCTGGGATAATCATCGAGAGCGTTTCCGGTGTATACGAAACCGACCCAGTTGGCTTCGAAGACCAAGAATCGTTCCTGAACATCGCTGTAACCATCCAAACAACACTGGATCCAGAATCCCTTTTACAAAAAGGCTTAGCAATCGAGTCCGAACTAGGCCGTGTGCGCCTTATTCGTTGGGGCCCGCGCCTCATTGATATCGACTTACTTCTATATGATGGCGTCACGCAACAAACGGAAACCCTTGAATTACCACATCCAAGAATGACAGAACGCGCCTTTGTCATGATTCCGCTACAAGAAATCGCGCCAGCCATCGCAGAACCCCTTTTGCAAGAAGAGGTATTAGCCGATCAAGGAATCCACAAAACAGACATCCAATTAGACTGGTAAAATAGACACTTGCGCTTTTCACTAGATATGTTACGATAACACTATTGTTTCAAAAGGAGAAAACAAACCGCTGACATCATGGATCGCGTATCCCAGCGGTTATTCTATTTCAAGAAAGAAGGAACATTTTTATGTGGAAAATTGGGAATGTGCCCATTAAAAATAGAGTCGTCGTCGCACCGATGGCAGGAATCTCGAATTCCGCGTTCCGTCTAACGGTCAAAGAATTCGGCGCAGGACTCGTCTGCTGTGAGATGATAAGCGACAAGGGGATCGCGCAGCGTAACGCCAAAACACTCGACATGCTCTACATCGACGAAAAAGAAAAGCCACTAAGCCTACAAATATCCGGCGGTGAAAAAAATACATTAGTAGAAGCTGCGAAATTTGTATCAGAAAATACGACCGCGGACATCATCGACATCAACATGGGCTGTCCAGTCAACAAAATCATCAAATGTGAAGCAGGCGCAAAATGGCTTCTAAATCCCGATAAAGTATACGATATGGTGGCCGCGGTAGTAGATGCCGTTGACAAACCAGTCACCGTGAAAATGCGTATTGGTTGGGACGATGAGCACGTGTTTGCTGTCGAAAATGCCCAAGCCGCTGAACGTGCAGGGGTTAGTGCCATCGCGATGCACGGCCGAACCCGCGTTCAAATGTACGAAGGCGAAGCAGATTGGAACATCCTAGCCGAAGTCAAAAAGAACATTTCTATCCCATTCATGGCAAATGGAGACGTTCAAACACCAGAAGATGCCAAAGCTATCCTTGATCAAACGGGTGCAGATGGGGTGATGATTGGCCGTGCTGCACTTGGCAACCCATGGATGATTTATCGAACAGTCCACTATCTAGAAACCGGCGAACTACTCCCGGAACCAGAACCACGCGAAAAAATCGAAACAGCCTTACTTCATTTACGCCGTCTCATTGCGATAAAAGGTGAAAAAATTGCCGTCCGCGAATTCCGTCAGCATGCAGCATACTACTTAAAAGGCGCGCGCGGAAGCACTCGAGCAAAGGTTGCCGCAAACCAAGCCGAAGAATATATCCAAATGGAAGCAATTTTAAGAGGGTTCGTCACGCAATATGAAGAAAAGAATTTAGCGAAACAATAAAAACGCATTATGACTAGAGATTCCAGTCTAATTTTTCAAACCAAAGTTGTCTCATCACGTCCTGAGGCAACTTTTTTTAAATAAAACTAGAAAAGTCAACCCAATTGAGCGTATAATGAAACTATCTGTATAACTTGAAAAGAATAGGAGTGTCAAATATGTCCAACGAGAACCATGAAGAATTAAACGACCAGCTAATCGTTCGTCGTGAAAAACTAGATACATTACGAGCAGAAGGCGTAGATCCATTCGGCGCAAAATTCGTCCGTACGATCAGCCCTGAAGAAATCGTAAGCCAATATGAAGGCAAAACGAAAGAAGAATTAGAAGAAGCAGCGATAGAAGTTACCGTTGCTGGACGTATCATGACCAAACGTGTAAAAGGAAAAGTAGGTTTCACACATATTCAAGATCGTTTCCATCAAGTTCAAATTTACATTCGCAAAGATGGCGTTGGAGAAGAAACCTATGATATTTTCAAACTAGCAGATTTAGGCGACATTGTAGGTGTTAAAGGAACGATTTTCCTAACTAATACAGGCGAACTATCCGTAAAAGCAACGGAATTCACGATGTTAAGCAAATCATTGCGCCCATTACCAGATAAATTTCACGGCTTAAAAGACGTAGAACAGCGCTACCGTCAACGCTACCTCGACTTAATAACCAACTCTGAAAGCCAACAACGTTTCGTGATGCGCAGCAAAATCATGCAATACACACGTAACTACCTAGACAACATTGGCTACCTAGAAGTCGAAACTCCAGTTCTGCATACCATTGCAGGAGGAGCAGCCGCAAAGCCGTTCATAACGCACCACAACGCGCTAGATATGCAACTATATCTCCGTATTGCTCTAGAACTGCATCTAAAACGCCTTATAGTAGGTGGAATGGATAAAGTATATGAAATCGGACGCGTATTCCGTAACGAAGGCGTATCCACTAGGCATAATCCAGAGTTCACCATGCTAGAAACTTACGCAGCCTTCGAGAATTTTGAAGATATCATGGAGTTAGTAGAAGGTCTAATCTCAACAGTATGCCAAAAACTACATGGTACGACGATCATCACATACGGTGAAGAACAAATTGACCTAACACCAAATTGGACACGTCTGCATATGGTAGATGCGGTAAAGCAATATACAGGTGTAGACTTCTGGAACGTTCAAACAACAGAAGAAGCCCAAGCCCTAGCTAAAGAACACAACGTACCGATCACAAAACACATGACATACGGCCACATTCTTAACGAGTTTTTTGAAGTATTCGTCGAAGAAAAACTTATTCAGCCAACATTCATCTATGGACATCCAATAGAAATATCCCCATTAGCCAAAACAAATAAAGATGATGCAAGGTTTACGGATCGCTTCGAAGTATTCATAGTAGGGCGCGAGCACGGTAACGCCTTCTCAGAACTTAATGACCCAATTGATCAGCGTCAACGCTTTGAGGCTCAGGTATCAGAACGCGAGCATGGCAATGATGAAGCGCATAGTATGGATGAAGAATTCCTAGAAGCGTTAGAATACGGTCTCCCACCAACCGGAGGACTAGGCATAGGTATGGACAGATTAGTCATGCTATTAACCAACGCACCATCTATTAGAGACGTCCTATTATTCCCGACGATGAAATCAAGAGATTAAGCAGAGAAATCGCGTTTTTGAGAGCTTTCAAAAACGCGATTTTCCACTATAAAAAGAGCTTTTGAAAATTTTTTTTTAAAATGTGAACTTTTTTTGTCAAATATGCTTGCCAAGGTCTCGAAAACGTGATATATTAGTAATCGTTCCAGCAAATAGATAAAAGCAACTAAGAGTCAAAAATATTTTTTTGAAAAAAGTTCTTGACAAACATCGCTAGGAAGTGTAAGATATAAGAGTTGCTGCTAAATGAGTTTAGTGCTTCTGAATGACCTTTGAAAACTGAACAGAAACAAAGATAAAACCAATAGAGACAGTGATGTTTCTAGGTAAGAATCGCAGGGCG
>NZ_JAASTT010000010.1 GCF_014322795.1 Paenilisteria portnoyi | reverse complement strand
ATGTCTTGCCCTTTGCGCCCATAAGTTTTAGAGCGATCGCGAAGTTCTGCAGGGCTCATTCTGATTTGTCCTGACATCCAATTCATCTCCTTTTTTTGTATAAATATGTAACAGGAGAATCATATCATAAACTGGTATACTTGTAAACGCTTTTTTTGCATTTTATAGATTATCAAAAAATAAATAACATCATTAGCATCCACGTTAAAAAAATAGCTTTAATTCTGTATTCTAAGAAGTCATTTCTACCTACATTGATTTCTACCAGAACGATTGAGTTGTCGCCAAATTTAATGGCCCTATCCCATGTTAATATCGGAATAAGGCCATCATGTAAAACGATTTTATTTGTTTTTTTAAGCTCTCTACAATGATAGGGAGCAGTTCAGACTCTGTATCTTGATTTAATTATTTCTCCAGAGGTCCTTTACCTAGGAAGGCTTTGAACATCCAGATATGTTTGTCAATCGATGCTTTGAAGCCGATAAGCATGTCTTGTGTTACGTCATCGCCTTCTTTTCCTGTTAGTTCAATGCCTTGTTGATATTCGTCGCGTAATAATTCTAACGTGCCAACAAGATCTGCCATGAACTGCTCGATTGTTTTTGGTTTTGTGTATGGTGCTTCTTCTACGCTTGCGTTTTCTGAGAACTCTTTCAACGTTGAAAATGGTGCCCCACCAATTGCAAGTAAGCGTTCTGCCACTTCATCCATTTGTTCGCCGAATTCGCTGTAAAGATCGTCCATTTTTTCATGTAATGTGAAGAAGTTATGGCCACGCATGAACCAATGGATTTGGTGAATTTTCACCGTAAATACGTTTAAGTTCGCCACCTGATGGTTTAAAAATTCTTTTGTGTCTACTGAATTGATTGTTTTCATTTATAATTCTCCTCCTTATTTATAATAACTATTATCTAATAATAATTATAAACTAGTTTTTACGATTTGTCCAATCGTGTTTTCTCTCACAATCTTTTTTACCATAAAGCGTTGGGATGAAACATGGTTGACATCTTCTTATTTTGTAACTACAATGGTTACAAAGGAGTTGGTTTGGATGAAAATCAGTAGTCGTTTTACTGTTGCTACTCATATTTTATCATTAATTGCTACTCAAGAGCCACCATTAACCTCTGAGAAAATTGCTGGGAGCGTGAATACGAATCCGGTTGTGATTCGGCGTATTAGTGGCCAGTTGAAAAAGGCTGGACTGATTACTGTCAAGGCTGGGACTGGCGGCGCGACACTTTTGAAGCCACTGGATCACATAACGCTTTTGGAAGTTTATAAAGCCGTGGATAGTGTCGAGGATGGCGAATTGTTTCAATTCCATGAGAATCCTAATCCGAATTGTGAGGTCGGGGCGCATATTCAAGGGGCAATGGAGCAAACATTACGTGACGCGCAAACTGCGATGGAACAAGTATTGGCAGATAAAACTATGGCGGACGTTGTGGATTCGATTCGCTCGGAATTAGTATAAAATAGAGATAGAATCATTTTTGATGTTATGGCGCGTCAAAAATGATTCTTTTTGGTATACTGGGTGTAGAAAGAGGTGAACCGGATGGCTATTTGGTTGCGTGGGGCGAACCCTGCTTTGGATGGCGAAATCAAGGAGTGGGAACAGACGCATCGGCTTTCTTTGCCGGAAGTTTATAAAGATATGTTACGTGTTCATAATGGCGGACTGCTTGTGAAAAATCATTTTCCGGTTGCGGAGCCGACTTCATATGGGCTCGCGGACGCAGAAATTTATTCGATGGCGGGTCTTGATGGGCTGCTACTTCATATTTTGGAGGAGCAAGATGTGGATTTACCAGGGGAACAGGTGTATTTTCATCAAGACGGGCATCGCTATATTGGGCTCGATTATCAGACGGCGGAACCTCGTGTGATTTATGTCGATTTTGAAACACTGCAAACACTTGTTGTCGCGGAAAGTTTTGCGGATTTCATTGATGCGCTGTATTTCTCCCCTTTTGATGTGGCGTTTGCACCGGATTATCCACTTGAAAAATTGGAGCAGATGCTGGCGATGGCGAATGTGCAGAAGACGTTGGAGATTTTGCAGTTGCTTGAGGACCGCTCGGAGAAGGATTGGTATTTAACGCAGATTGATGGCTTGCTTCATTCGGATGAGGCGCCTTATCGACAAGTTGGCGTGACTTTGCTTGAAAATCAGATTTATTATTTCCGGCGAAAATTGGATGCGAGAAGCGTGGATGAGATGTTGTCTTGGCTGGAATCACAGCATTTTTGGCCGGAAAAGGTCGCGGAGTTAAGAAAGGAATGGGAGGATTAAGATGGTCGTTCGTGTATTATTTGTATGTTTGGGGAATATATGTCGGTCTCCGATGGCGGAGGGAATGTTTCGCGCTAAGGTGGATGCGGCGGGGTTAACGGACCAGATTCGGATGGATTCGGCGGCGACAGGAAATTGGAATTTAGGGAATCCGCCACATCGCGGGACGCAGCAGGTTTTGAGGCGGCATGGTATTGATTATTCGCAAATGCGTGCGCGTCTGATTGGTCAGGATGATTTTGCTGATTTCGATTATGTGATTGGGATGGACGGGTCGAATATGGCCGATTTGGAGGCATTGAAACCTCTGGATAGTAATGTTGTCCTGAAAAAATTGATGGATTTTGCGCCTGATGAAAAAGTGACAGAAGTGCCTGATCCTTATTATACGGGGAATTTCGAGGAAACAGAACGACTTGTGAGTGCAGGGTGTGAGGGACTTTTGCAGGCTATTCGGGAAAAATTAGATATATAAGAAAACGACGATTCAGCGCGAATCGTCGTTTTTCTTATTTTTTACCTAAGTTCTTACTTGCTAAGAAATCTTTGATATCCTGCCTTGTCGTATGGCGCAACCCACGTTCGATTTGGTCGGTCCAGCCTTCTACGCGCTTACCGCCTGTTCGTGCCGCATAGTAGTCGCGAATCGTAGCGTCATAGCCTTCGAAGTCTTTCATGTTTTTCGGTTGATACTGATTTTCATGGTAGACCAGTTCGCTAGCAAGTCTTGGTTTCGGTTCGGAATTCGTAGTCGGGTGGCCGATTGTCAGGCCGAATAGTGGTGTGGCATAGTCCGGAATATGTAGTAATTCAGAAACTTTTGCAAGATTGTTCCGGATTCCGCCGATGTAGCAAATGCCAAGACCCATTGATTCTGCTGCAATCGCCATGTTTTGAGCGGCAAGCGTTGCATCCACCGTCGCCACAAGAAAGCGTTCCATCGTTGACAGCGATTCTGTATCTGCCCCGCGCGCCTTACCAATTTCATGATGCCGTGATAAATCGGCGACGAAAACGAAGAATTGACCTGTCTTCACGACATAATCCTGATTTCCAGCGACCGCAGAAAGCTCCTGACGCAGTTTTAAATCGGAAACACCAATAATCGAGTATGCTTGTACAAAACTCGACGTAGAAGCCGCCTGTGCACTTTTGACAAGCAGAGCAATCTCCGCCTCTGTCAGCGCCTGATCTGTGAAATCGCGTACTGAATAATGACTTAAAATTCCTTCAATCGTTTCGTTCATTGGACTCATCCCCCTAGTCTTTAAAAATTTTACGATCATAGTGCGGCATTTGATCAAGCGTGCCAAACTGCTGTTGACGCAAGCATTCATAAATCAAAATCGCCGCCGTATTCGATAAGTTGAGCGACCGAATATGGTCGGTCATCGGAATGCGCAAACACGTATCCTCATGCGCCGCAAGAACCGTATCCGGCAATCCCGTCGTTTCTTTCCCAAAAATAAAGAAATAATCCTTATCCGTGTCTTGATAATCCACATCGCTGTACAAATGACGTCCAAATTTCGTAATAAAATAAAATTCGCCGCCTGCATTCACTTCGAAAAATTCCTCTATCGAATCGTAATATTTCAACTTCACATGATCCCAATAATCAAGCCCAGCTCGCTTCAACATCTTGTCATCCGTCGAAAACCCAAGTGGTCGAATCAGATGTAAATACGTATCCGTCCCTGCACATGTCCTCGAAATATTCCCCGTATTCGCCGGAATTTCCGGTTGATAAAGCACTATATGATTTGCCAAATTTTTCACCTTACTCCTATTAAATTCTTTGCCCTCGTAATTTCTGCCGTTACTTCTGCATCGTCATCGTGCGCCTGAATCAGCGCTTGTTCTGCATCTGCCCCACCAATTTTGCCGAGTGCCCAAGCTGCCGTCCCACGAATCACTGGTCGCGGATCTTCCGTCATACACCGAATTAGCTCTGGCACCGCCGTCTTATCCTTATACCGCGCCAACACGATAATCGCATTCCGCTGAATCGGCTTTTTCCCACGCCATGAGCCTGCCATCGGACCAAATTTCTCCTTGAACTCCTTATTCGAAATCGACAACAACGGCTTCAATTCAGGTTTCACCAATTCAGGATCCGGCTCCATCGCCTCATGAAAATGGAAATCATGCCCGCGGTTATACGGACACACCACTTGACACGTATCGCAACCATATAAACGATTATGCAACACATCGCGATATTTTTCATCCAAAAAGCCTTTCGTCTGGCTCAGATAACTCAGACAAATTTTCGGATTCATCTTCCCTTCCCCGAGCAAACTCCCCGTAGGACAGGCTTCGACGCACTTATTACAATCGCCACACAAATCTCCCATCGGCTTATCCGGCACCAAAGGCAAATTAGTCAACATCTCACCCAAATAAACAAATGAGCCAAACTCTGGCGTTATCAAAAGCGTATTCTTGCCACGCGACCCAAGCCCAGCCCGTTCCGCAACCGCGACATCTGACAGTTCACCCGTATCCACCATCGATTTAAACTGCGCATCCGGAACACGTTCGCCAATAAAAGCCTCCAGTAGCGTCAATTTTTCACGAAGCACCATATGATAGTCCGTTCCCCACGAAGCCCGAGAAAAAACACCACGACGCGATTCCTTCCTACTCACCGGCTCACCCTTCATTTTCGAAGGATACGCCAGCGCAATCGCAATAATCGACCGCGGCTCCTTAAAAATCAGATCAGGATACACCCGCT
The DNA here is from genome assembly GCF_014322795.1 of Paenilisteria portnoyi. Taxonomy (GTDB): domain Bacteria; phylum Bacillota; class Bacilli; order Lactobacillales; family Listeriaceae; genus Listeria_A; species Listeria_A portnoyi. The sequence goes on along the minus strand of NZ_JAASTT010000010.1, from coordinate 118,507 downwards.
CATCAATATTCGGATGTTCAAAACCAGTTAAAACATCCTCTTTCGCGGCAACTTCCAGCCTTGTTTTCAATTCCAAAAAAGGATCAGCCGAAGCAAATCCTATTTTTTGAATACCTATTTCATCTGCGTACTCAATGATGTCTTGTTTTAATCCGTTCATATCTATATTTTGCAAGGTTCGCACCTCAGTTCTTAGTCTCTTGTCTTTATCTTTTGTCTTTATCTTCTTTTATCTTTTGGGTAAAACGTAGATACGGCTTTACACAAATCGAGCTAAAGCGTTTGAAATGGAAAGTTTAGCGTTAAGTCACGAACAAAAAAACAAGGTACTGCGTCAAATTCAGCGCCTCAAGATCTAGCTTCAACGGCCAACTCCTCGAAAACTTCACGCCCTCCACAAAAATCAAAAGAGGATTTTTACTGCGGCCGCTCCAGTTTTTTTCAGAGCTGAACGGGCCGTTTCAGCTTTTCGGTCAAAATAAAACGCAATGCTTCGCTTATAAAGGTCGAAACACTGCGTTGATAACATATTTAAGAGCGGGTGATGAGAATCGAACTCACGACAACAGCTTGGAAGGCTGTAGTTTTACCACTAAACTACACCCGCATAGTTTAGAACAAATTGTTCTAGCAACATTTAATATATTATCACTACTCCGCGTGTTTGGCAAGGGGTTTTTGAATTTTTTTAAATAATTTTTGTAATGATGGTTTCGACATAAGCGCATAAAAATTTTATATGCTACATAAATGAACCAATTTCATAATTCAGAAGCGTTGCAGCTCAGTGACTTTCAGAACGTCAAAAAAGGCTACCTCCCCATGTCACTCATATAAATACCATAAAATAACTAATATAATTTTTTCAAATCCCATTGCCTGCGCTATTTTGAAATAAAATGGGCTATTATTCCTGCGAAAACAAAAGCGGAGTTATGAAATCGGTTCAAATAACTTTAATCGATATTTTCGTCTAAAAATAAACATATATGCAATTTTATAATAAAAAAGCTTTATTTAAATCGTTTTTTTTAGTTAAGTGTGATAAAATAATTTAAGAGGTGATTTCTAATGGATATAAAATTAGTTAAAAGTATTTTTCATAATCTAACAGAATTTGAAAAACAAAATTTAACCGTAGACTTTTTAGCTGACAAACGAGTTTATGAATTTGAACATGATGAACATATTGTAACAAAGCTTATTAATAATATTTATAAGTTAAATACAATATCCCTTGTCGGAATAAATGCTTCTGGAAAAACAACAACTCTGAATGCTATATCAGATACTTTAAAAATCTTCATACAAAACGAAAGTCTAACTTATAAAATGAAGCTTGCAAATTATTTTGATAGTCTGTTGAAGACTGAAAATTATTTTTACCATCAAGGACTTGTTTATAAGCTAATTTCACATATTAAAAAAGATAGAAAAAATCAATCAGTTATCTTTGAAGAAGAATACTTGTATGTAAAAAAGTTGAAGTCCAATATAAGCAAAAAAGATTTTTTGACCTTCGATGATGGGCACCTAAAAATCGTAAGAAGTTCATTAGATAATCCTTTTCTTAAGGAAGAAGATTCTATTTTTTCAAGTATCTTAAACAGCATTGATTCTCATCAAAAGAACTCAATAAAGGATATGGGACACCAAACAAACTTCAATTACCTATCAGTCTATTCTGAACAGATGCCGATATCTTTTGTGAATTACTTAGATAACTCAATAGCTGAATTTTGTATACTCAATCAAACAGATGATGTTGATAATATTCCTCTCAAATTCAAAATTAAGTTTAAAGGGCAAAGTAAAGAAATAATATCTGATCTCATGGATTTAGATCAATACTTGTCTTCTGGAACTATTAAAGGTATAAATATTTTGATTAATATGATGTTGGTCTTAAGAACTGGTGGCTATTTACTTATAGATGAAATTGAAAATCATTTAAACAAAACAATAGTTGTCGATTTAATCAACATGTTTAATAGTCCGTTAAACAATAACGCAGCGACGTTACTGTTTACGACACACTATAGTGAAATTTTAGACTCTCTCGATCGTAGTGATAGTATATATGTACTCAGCAAATCTGAAAGTATATCAATAAATAAATTCTCCTTATTAGCATCTGAGCAAGATAGGATTGACAAAAAGAAGAGTGATCTCTTATTAAGTGGTGAATTAAAGTCTGCACCTAAGTACACTGCATATATTCAAATGCTAGAAGACATGAAACTATTTATGCAAGGTGGCGAATAAAATGTTTCATTCGAAAAATAATTATATCGCTTGTATATGTGAGGGTTCTACCGAACAAAATCTTATTAATCTTTTACTTGAGCAAAATCTATTAAGTTTCTCAAAAGATCAATTACTAGAAAAAAATACTATTAAAGGACTTTTTAGAGACTCTACTAAATTTACTAATAGGTTTCTTACTCGCGATTACGGAGATAAAAAAATAACTATATTTATCATTCAAGATAAAAAAACTTCTTATACTATTAAAGATCCCTACTCTAAAAAAATTGAGGGACTCTATCAATTTGTAACTTCTCCTGAAATTGAGATGCTTATGATTCACTCATTAAGTTTATATAAGGATTATCAGAAAGTAAAAAGCACACAAAAACCATCCTGCTTTGTTGCCGAAAAACTTAAAACATCTCCTAAAAAGATAAAGAGGAAAGAATTTATTGAAGATTTTTTTACTAAACACGATTTAAAAACAGCTATAATATCCCATAAAAGTAACTCCAAAAAAGTTTCTGGCTCCTATTTTTTAGCAGATTTATTAAAATAGTTTTCTATACAACTTGAATTCCATTTCTGGGTATTCAAGTTTTTTATTGAAATCAGCGAACATTTAAAACTAATTTCCCATTCTGTTCATTCTTTTTTCACATTTGCCAGATACACTGGGATTATCAGTAAATGAAGGAAGTGATGGAAATGGTGAAACAACGACGGATTGATTGGTTTTTAATTGGTATTGCAGTGCTTGCTGCGTTTCTAAATTTTTGGGGTGTATGGAATGACGATACGGTAAACCCTTATTATACGGCGGCGGTTACGAGTATGACGGAGAGTTGGTCTAATTTCTTCTACGGAGCGCTTGATCCTTCTGGGTTTGTAACGGTGGATAAACCGCCTGTCGCGCTCTGGTTACAAACGATTAGTGCTCTGATTTTTGGGATTCATGGGTGGAGTGTTATTTTACCGCAGGCGCTCGCAGGTGTTGGATCGGTTTTATTACTTTATTTCCTCGTAAAACCGACATTTGGTAGCTGGGCGGCTCGGATTGCAGCGCTCATAATGGCTACGACGCCGATTGCTGTCGCGGTTAGCCGGACGAATAATGTGGACAGTATTCTCGTTTTCGTATTATTGCTCGGCGCATGGGCGTTGTTTAAAGCTGTTCGCAAAGGAAAGATTGGCTTTTTATTACTGGCATTTGTTTTAATCGGTGTCGGATTTAATGTCAAAATGTTACAAGCTTACATGGTTGTCCCCGCATTTTTATTATTTTATTTAATCGCAGCAAAATTAAACTGGAAGAAAAAACTGCTACATCTTGTGATTGCGCTCGTGATGATGCTCGGCGTTTCTGTCTCATGGGCAGTTATCGTCGACAGCACCTCAGCGGATGCGCGGCCTTATGTCGGCAGTAGTCAGACAAACTCTGTGTTAGAGCTCGCATTTGGCTATAACGGCATGGAGCGGCTTCTGGGGCAAGAAACTGGCATGGGTACTGGTGGTGGCGGTCAAGATGGCGCAAATTCACAAACCAGATCGTCCAATAACGATAATATCGCACCTGATGCTAGCACGGAATCGGCTCAAAATGGCTCATCCATGTCTGGGCAACCACCTCAACCTCCTAGTGGCTCAACAAATGGCATGAATGGCGGCGGTCCTGGTGGCAACGGTGGTGGCCCTGGCGGCGGACAAAACGGTGGAAAACAAGGTGGCGGCTCGAAAATGATGGGCGGCACAGGGATGTTTGGTACTGGTACAGCTGGTCCATTACGTCTTTTCCAAACAGCACTCGGCGATCAAATCAGCTGGTTATTACCAATGGCATTGTTCGGCATGGCGGCTATCTTTATCGCTAATTGGAGTCGCAAACGTCGCTTCTTCCAATGGAATACCGCGCAAAAAGAGATGGCGTTCTGGGCTGCATGGCTCATTCCTGTTGCCGGATTCTTCAGTATCGCAGGCTTCTTCCATCACTATTATTTAATCATGCTAGCTCCTGCAATCGCAGCGTTGACTGGCGCTGGGTTTATGGCCCTACTCAAGCTCTATCGCAAAAATCATGGCGTGCCCGGCTACTTATTGCCAAGCGCAGTAGTCGCAACGACTGGCCTACAAATGTTCTTCATCGCGCAATATTCGATGCTTTGGATGGGAGTCGTTGGCGTGATTGGTCTAGGTCTTGCAACAACACTATTTATCGTGAAGCATAAACAAGCCTCATGGACTTCTTGGATCGCCATAGCGTCCTTAGTCGCCCTCCTTTTAGCCCCAACTTATTGGGCATTAACGCCAATGATGTACGGTGGCAATAGTGCACTTCCAGAGGCTGGCCCACAACTAAAAACGAGCAGTGGCGGTGGTTTTGCAGATGCGACAGTGAACGCGAAATTGATTTCCTATCTAGAAGAAAACAGTAGCGGAACGGAATTCTTATTTGGTACAACAGATGCTTCCACAGCAGCGCCTTACATTATCAAAACTGGTGAATCTGTGATGGCACTTGGCGGGTTCAATGGTACCGATCCAATTTTGACAGTGAAAGAGTTGAAACAAATGATTAAAGATGGCAAAATTAAATACTTCTATTTACCATCGAATAATAAGGCGAGTAGTTCAGATGTTGTGGCTTGGATCGAGGAAAATGGTACAAAAGTGGATAGCTCGGAATGGAGCGACGAAACGACGGATGCAACAACGAGCGCGACAACAAGTGAAAATTCGCAAGGTCGCGGCGGCATGCAAGGTGGCCCTGGTGGACAATCTGGTGGTACACTCTACAAACTTACCGAGGAGGATTGAGGACAATGACGAAAAAAATCTCTGTGGTCGTTCCACTTTATAATGAAGAGGCTGTCTTGGAACACACGTATCAGCGTTTGAAAAATGTGATGGAGAAGTTGCCCTTGGATTACGAACTCCTCTTCGTGAATGATGGGAGTAAGGATAAAACATTAGAACTCATTCAAGCAATTAGTTTCGCTGACCCACACGTGAAATGTATTGGGTTTTCACGAAATTTTGGGCATCAAGTCGCGATTACGGCTGGGACGGATTATGCGAGTGGCGATGCGGTTATTATTATCGATGCCGATTTGCAAGATCCTCCAGAGCTGATTCCTGAAATGGTGCATAAATGGCAAGACGGTTTCGATGTCGTCTATGCACAACGATCCAAGCGAGATGGTGAAACTTTTTTCAAAAAATGGAGTGCTAAAATGTTCTACCGTACGCTGCATAAACTGACAGATGTGGAGATTCCCGTTGACACCGGGGATTTCCGCCTCATGGACCAGAAAGTGTATACAGAACTGAAAAAGCTAAATGAGAAAAATCCATTTGTTCGTGGTTTGGTGAGCTGGCTGGGCTTTAAGCAAGTTGCAATAGAGTATGAACGGGATGCACGAGCGGCCGGAGAAACGAAATATCCGCTCAAAAAAATGCTCAAACTTTCCATCGATGGGATTACTTCTTTTTCCCATCAACCGTTAAAATTAGCGAGTTATACAGGTGTGGTCTTATCTGGCATTGGTTTCATCTACATGCTGATCGTGCTTTTCCAGACGTTATTTACAAGTACGACGGTGAGTGGCTGGTCTTCAATGATTGTTATTCAACTATTGTTTAGCGGATTTGTCCTCGTTATTCTAGGCATGATTGGCGAATACATTGGTCGCATTTACGATGAGGTCAAGGATCGACCGCTGTATATCGTTGCGGAACATTATGGCTTTGAAAAATCGCATGCGGCAAGTGACACAGTATTTATGAATCAAAAAGCGAATTAAAAACGCGCAAAACCATATTTTCTTGTGATGTTAGACTTCACGGAAAATGTGGTTTTGTTTTGCATCGGGAGCTTGAAAATGCAATTTTACGGGTATTATGAGAAAATAATAGAAACTGTTAGGAATTGGGTGGGATAGCCATGATGGATTGGTATAATTCGATGAAAGAGTTTTTCTCGTATGATAATGTGATGCAGTGGATGCAGTCGTATCGCGCATTTGGACCTTTATTGGCTTTTTTCTTGCCGTTTCTGGAAGCGTTTCTGCCATTTTTGCCGTTCTCTTTGTTTGTTATCGTTAACGTGAGCGCGTACGGTTTATTTTGGGGATTTGTGATTTCGTGTAGTGCCGCGATTCTTGGGAGTCTGTGCGTATTCTGGATTGTCCGACGATTTGGGCAAACTCGATTTTTGCGATTTGTGACAAACCATAAACACGTTCGCAAAGTGATGGACTGGATTGATGAGCACGGATTTGGTCCGATTTTTATTTTACTAGTGATGCCATTTACGCCTTCTTCTGCGGTCAATGTGGTCGCTGCATTATCAGAAATTCGATTTTTCCAATTCTTAATGGCGCTCATCGGCGGGAAAGTGATTAAAGTTTTTGCGATTAGTTATATTGGCTATGATTTGCGAGACATCTTGCAACACCCTGTGAAATTGCTTATTTTGATCGTGATTGTCGTTGTTTTATGGTTCGTTGGCAAGCGGTTGGAGCGTTGGATGGGGACGAAAAAGAAGGATACCGTTTAGGAGGTTAGGATGAACATACATGAGCTATTTTTTCATATTCATTATTGCAATGGCGGTGGTTCGAGGTTGATTTTAGCGAAAAAGCTGACCCGGACGTTGCAACACCACGCGCTGATTCTAGTGACTAGCGGTACTGGTACGTACAGCATTGCGGATAAAGTCGGGACCTTTCATGAAGGGATGCTTTTCTATCTGCCCGCAAATGTGCAGCATTCGATTGAAACGAGCGCCACGCAACCAGCTTCCCTGTTCACCGTTCATTTTAGTTATGCGCGGGTTGTGTTTAGCGATGCGGCTTGGGCGATTCAGCCAGAACACGATTGGCTTGCGCTTCCTCCTACAACCGCGCTTCAAGATTATTACGCCGTTAGTGAAGTCTTCGAAAAATTAGTTACCAGCTGGCATGCCAAATTTCCTGGCTATGAATTCACGGCTAAAACGTTGTTGCACCAACTGCTCCTCGCGATTGATCAGAATCTTCGGACACAGCATAAAAATGATGCTACGCGTTTGAAGGTGGAAAAAGTGATTGCCTATATGCGACTTCATATCCAACAAAATGTCACACTCACGGAATTGGCGGATCTTGTGCAGCTCTCCCCTACTTATTTATCCCGAATTTTCAAGGAAACGACGGGCTATTCTGTGATTGCTTTTTTCAATAAAATGAAGGTGGATTCTGCGAAAGAGTTGATGATGGATGGCGTGAAAAAAGTGAAGGATATCGCGAGACAGCTCGGTTTTAGCGATGAATTTTATTTTAGCCGACTTTTTAAGCAGCTAGAAGGAGTTAGCCCGACGGAATATTATCATAAGAATATCCATGGTTTTTAAAATCGTGCATGGATTACCAACATTTTCTCATCTATAATAAAGTTGTTATTGTCTAAGATAACAAGAGGAGATGAGGGCACATGCCGATTTGGAAGCGAAATTTAATTGTTTGTTGGTTTGGAACGTTTGTTACCAGCATCGGGATGAGTCAAATTGCTCCTGTTTTACCGCTTTACATAAAGCACCTCGGCGTTGATAACTCCGCACTCGTCGCTCAACTGGCTGGCGTGACATTTGGTATTACTTTTATTATGTCCGCTATTTTTTCACCAATTTGGGGGCAGGCGGCAGATCGATTTGGACGTAAACCAATGTTGCTACGCGCGAGTCTTGGCATGGCGATTATCATTGGCTGCATGGGATTTACGCATAATGTCTATGAACTGATTGCTCTACGTACCTTGCAGGGTGTCGTGACTGGATTTGCAACAGCTTGTACAGCGCTCGTCGCAACGCAAACCGATGAGGCACACGCTGGCTGGGCGCTTGGAACACTTTCCACTGGCGCCATCACAGGTTCGCTACTCGGTCCACTTGTTGGCGGTATCATCGCGGAACATTTCGGACTGCAAAACGTTTTTTTCATGACTGGCGGACTCCTTTTCATCGCTTTTATTTTAACAGCGCTGTTTGTGAAAGAGAATTTTGTGCGGTCGGAGAAAAAAGTGATGAATACGAAAGAAGTATGGCGTGCATTGCCTAACAAAAGCTTTATTTTAACGATGTTCGTGACATTTTTTACGTTGACATTAGCGCTTTATTCGGTGGAACCAATCATCACGGTTTACATGCAGCAATTATCAATGGGAGCATCGCATATCGCGTTACTTTCGGGGCTCGCATTCTCTGCATCTGGCCTTGCGAGTATCATTGCAGCACCACGGCTCGGAAAATTATCTGATAAAATTGGCGCACAACGCGTTATTTTTGTCGCTTTGCTCGTGGCTGGCGTTGTTTTTATACCTCAGGCCTTTGTGAGCCATCCCTGGGAGCTGATTGCGTTGCGGTTTATACTCGGTCTCGCGGTCGCTGGGCTCAATCCTTCCGTCAATATTTTGATCAAAAAAATGACGCCACCGGATTTTACTGGTCGCGTTTTTGGAATCACAAATTCTGCTGGTTATCTAGGGATTTTTACCGGGGCGGTTTTTGGTGGTCAAATTGCAGCATGGCTCGGCATCCAGTATGTTTTTTTCATCACCAGCGCCCTCCTTTTTGTCAACGCTGTATGGGTTTATTTTAAAGTGTATAAAAAGCTAAATATACAACATCAACTAGTAAAGGAGCAAACAAAATGAAACTAGAAATGGAGAAAACAGCACTTGTCTTGATTGACTTACAAAACGGAATTATTGGGCATCATAGCGCACCTTACACACCAGAAGCTATTATTAAACGGGCAGGAGAGCTAGCCAAAGCCTTTGTGGCAAAAGGCGGATTCGTGGTATTAGTTCGGGTTTCGACGCTCGACGGGAAGGATATGCTACATCCCGCAACAGATCAGGAGCAAAGTGCAGCCGCATACCCAGATGGTTGGGATGTCATTGTTCCTGAACTCGCAACAATCGACGGCACGTATACGATGACAAAACGCCAATGGGGCGCGTTTCACGGTACAGACCTTGATTCGCAATTGCGTCGCCGTGGCGTGGATACGATTGTGCTTGGTGGTGTGTCTACCGGAATTGGCGTGGATACAACCGCGCGTGAAGCCTTTCAACTAGGTTACAATCAAATTTTTGTGGAGGATGTTATGGGCGCGGCGAACAAAGAAATGCATGATTATGTATGCCAAACTATTTTCCCGAGAATTGGGAAATTGAGATCGAGCGCGGAAGTTATTTCATGCCTATAAGAAAAGAGAAGTTGCAGCATTTTTCTACAATGCCGTAACTTCTCTTTTTCATTTTAAACGAAGAAAAATCCATATGGTTCGATGGTTTTCCCATGAATATTCGCAGCTTCCAAAACAGGTAGCCAGTCGTCGCGATCTGGATAAATCGTTTCTGCACTGATTTTCTGCTCCTGTCCAGTTGGATTCATTACAAAAATGTGCCAGTTGTCCTCATCAATATAACGAATCACGCCGAATACTTGACCTAGAGAAAACGGATGATATCTCCCTTTTCGTAGCGCCTCGTTCTGATTTCGCAGTTTGATAGCTTCGCGGAAAAAGTCGCTAATCTCCGCGTCCTCACGTCCCCACGGATAAAATTTACGATTATCAGGATCAGCTCCGCCCGTAAGTCCCGCCTCATCGCCGTAATAGATACACGGTACACCTGGCAACACAATCAACATGTAAATCGCCAAGCGCAATTTCGCTTTATCCTCCGATAGCATCGTAAAAATTCGTGCTGTATCATGCGTCCCAATATTATTCAAGTTCGCCTGAAGCGCCTCAATCGGATAATTCTCTTTGATCGCCATCATTTTTTGAGCCGCTTGCTGGGCCGACAAATTACCATTTATGAGATCGATAATAATTTGGCGGAACGGGTAATTCATCACGCCCTGCAACATACCACCCTCTAAATAATGTCGCCGCTTATCGTAGGCAATTTTGTTCGTGGCATCTTCCCACACTTCCCCAATCAATACGCGATCTGGATATTTCATCAACGTCTGGCGAATCCCACCGATAAAAGCGTCTGGCAATTCATCTGCGACATCCAAGCGCCAACCAGCGATCCCACGCGATGTCCAATAATCAATGACGCTATCCTCAGCCCCGTAAATCAACCGTTGAAAATCGGCATCCTGCTTGTTCACGACAGGCAAATTACTGACTCCCCACCAAGCATCATATTGATCCGGAAAATGATGAAACGTAAACCAAGAATGATATGGCGAATCCACATTTTGATACGCACCAACCGAGTCAAAATTCCCGTACCGATTAAAATACACACTATCCTCACCAACATGGTTGAAAACGCCGTCCAAGATGACCCGCATCCCCATCTCACCAGCTTTTTGAATCAACTCCGCTAAAATCGATTCATCGCCAAACATTGGATCAATTTTTTTATAATCGGACGTGTCATATTTATGATTACTCTTCGCCTCAAAAATCGGACTCAAATAAAGCCCGGAAATCCCTAGCTCCTTCAAATAGGACAATTTCTGTGTAATCCCGTCCAAATTCCCGCCGAAGAATTCCCAGCGCACAATCTCGCCTTGCGCATTTTTAATATAGTAAGGGGTGTCCTCCGACCTCGCATAAATAAACGAATCTGGCTTCGGCGAACGCACATGATCGTCTGCATTGAAAAATCGATCTACAAAAATGTGATAGAAAACCGCGTCCTGATACCATTCTGGTGCCTTGTCCGCGTACTCGAAACACGTCAATTGATACGTACGAAGATCCTGATAATTTTCCGTGAAAAAGCCTTCCCCACCGTGCAGACCATTATTATTAAAATAGTACGTCGTTCGCGACTGCGTGTCAAAGTTCTGTTGAATTTTGAAATAATAAAAATAAAGCCCAGTTGTTGCATACGGCTTGAAAGAAACTTCATAAGCATTTCCATCTGTGTGTTTCATCTCAAAACTCTGCTCTTCCATACCATCTTTATGAATTTTAAGTTCCACTGTGCACACATAAGGAAGCGCGACGTCAATCTGAAAATCAATTGTCGCGCTCGCGTTCACTGCGCCAAAAGGTCGTTTATAAAGCTCATTCCATGAATCAAAAAAAACTACTTTTGCCACTGTCTAAACTCCCTCTCATTACAGATTTTTATTGTGATTCACATTCCAAATTTCATCGGCATAATGCATAATCGTATAATCAGACGAAAACTCACCAGCATTCGCAATATTCATAAGCGACATTTGATTCCATTTCTTACGATCACGATACAAGCCATCGATCCGTGACTGTGCCTGCACATACGAATCATAATCCTTCAACACGAAATATTCATCATTATACTTCAAAAGCGAATCAAAAATCTCGCGTCCCTCTGCCTCAATATTTGGAATTGTTCCATCCACAAGTGCATCCAGACAACGTTTCAATCGTGGATTATGATCATAAATTTCCTGCGAATGATATGAATTAGAGTCATAAAAATGATACAATTCCTTATCCTGCATTCCAAATAGCAACATGTTCTCATCGCCAACTTTATCGTGAATTTCCACGTTTGCGCCGTCCAATGTCGCAAGCGTAACCGCCCCATTTAGCATCAATTTCATATTACTCGTTCCTGAAGCTTCTTTCGTCACGAGCGAAATCTGCTCACTAATGTCCGCTGCCGGAATAATTTTTTCAGCTAATGTCACGCCATAGTTTTCCACGAATACCACTTTGATTTTATTATCAATCGTCGTATCGTTATTAATCAAGTCTGCCACCGCGTTAATCAACTTAATAATTTCCTTCGCGTAAGAGTAACTCGGTGCTGCCTTCGCCCCAAAAATAAAGACACGCGGAACCATCTCTTCCTGGGCATTCGTTTCCTTCAACTTCAAGTACAATGATATGATATGAAGAACATTTAGGAGTTGGCGTTTATACGCATGCAGACGCTTGATTTGAACATCAAAAACCGCATTTGGATCAATCTCAATACCCATTTCTTCCTTCACATACGCCGCAAAACGCTCCTTATTCGCCAATTTGACCTGTTCTAATTTTTCCAGTAAAACGGTGTCCTCTTTGAACGCCTTCAGTAAGTAAAGTTCATTCGGCTTTTTCTTCCATTCCGTGCCGATGTAGTCACTGATTAAATCACTCAGCCCTTCGTTACTCAGAAGCAACCAACGACGATGCGTGATGCCATTTGTCTTATTATTAAAACGAGCAGGATAGGCTAAATAAAAATCATGCAGCGCCTTCTCTTTCAAAATATCCGTGTGCAATTTAGCTACCCCGTTAACGCTATGACTACCAATAATCGCCAAATTCGCCATATGAATAACACCATCTTGAATAATCGCCGTTCGTTGCGTAAACTCTGCTCCGTAAAGCACCGTCATACTCTCCAAATGCCTACGATTAATCTCACAAATAATCTGATAGATCCGCGGTACTAAATTAGACAGCATTCGTTCCGGCCACTTCTCTAGTGCTTCCGCCAAAATGGTATGGTTCGTATAGGAGCAAGTTTTCATCGTAATCGTCCATGCTGCATCCCAACTTAAGCCTTCTTCATCAAGCAAAATCCGCATTAACTCAGGGATACACATCGTTGGGTGGGTATCGTTAATATGAATCGAGACCTTCTCCGCCAAATGTTCGATAGGGACGTCTAATCTCCTATAAAATCTAATAATACTCTGTACACCCGCCGACACAAAAAAGTATTCCTGCTTCAAGCGCAACAATCTGCCGTCATAACTTGAATCATCGGGATAAAGCATCTCGGAAATACTATGAATAGACTTCCTGCGTTCCTCTGGATAATACTCTAACTCTGCGTTCGTTGGGATCTCAGCCGACCACAGCCGTAAATTATTCACCGTGTCATTTTCATATCCAAGTATCCCCGTATCATACGGCACAGCTAGAATATCCTCTGTATTCGAATAAGAAACTTTAATAACACCTTCCTCATCCTCTTCCAAATGGACATTACCGAAAAAGCGTACAAGTTCTGCCTTATTTTCACGTCGCGTTTCCCACACATCCGCGTGTCTCAACCAATCATCCGGTAGCTCTACTTGAAATCCATTGACAAATTTCTGCTTAAATAAACCGTAACGGTAGCGAATACCATTTCCGTTTCCTGGTATATCACACGTCGCCATAGAATCTAGGAAACAAGAAGCCAATCTTCCAAGCCCGCCATTTCCAAGTCCCGGATCAGCCGCAGCTGCCTCTAAACTAGCAAAATCAACGCCTAGCTCAGCAAGTCCTTCTCGAACCGTATCCAATATTCCTAAATTCAATAAATTACTTTTTAATAGCTTACCAGGTAGAAACTCAATCGAAAAATAGTAAACTTGTTTTGCTTGACTCTGCTGATTTCTCTTTTTCGTCTGCATCCAATTTTGAGAAGTATACTCCTTGACTACACTTCCCAATGTGATGTATTGTTCTAGCGGCGTTAAATCCTGAATTTCAGAGGCGTAAAGACTCGTCAATGCACGACTATATTCTTTTTTAAAATGCTCCTTACTAATTTCCAATATAATTCCTCCTTATCGGGCTTAACCGGTTTCTGACTTAAAAAAACTATGCGTTTCCGCCAAACTACAAGCGCGGCGACAAATGATTAGATCCTAGGCAAAAGCGAGTACCAGCGCGGAGCATACTAAGGTATGTGAGCACTGGAACGGAGCTTTTAACGACGGAGATGATCGTTTGTCGCCGCGCTTGATCAGTGTTCCTCGTAAATACCCTTATACTTTTCTGCTGAAACTTTCCAACTGAAATCCTTGTCCATCGCTTGCGTCACAAGTTCTTGCCAGACAGGAGGTTGCGTCTCATATAGCGTGATTGCCGACTCCAAAATGGATTGGAAAACACAAGCCTCATAATTGTGAAAACTAAAACCAGTTCCTTCTTGCGTATACTGATTAAAAGGTTGTACCGTATCTTTCAAACCACCCGTTTCATGAACAACAGGAAGCGTCCCGTACCGCATCGCAATTAACTGCGCAATCCCGCAAGGCTCAAACCAAGACGGCATCAACAACATGTCTCCCGCCGCATAAAGCTCTTGCGCAAAACCGATATCAAAATCAATATTCGCCGACATTTTTTCAGGATATACATGCTCGAAAAAGCGATATGAATCCTCAAAACCAGCTTCACCTTTGCCAAGAATTGCGATTTGAATATCCATTTGCAGTAACGCATCCAGACTTTCCTCAACTAAGTGACATCCTTTTTGATGCGTCAATCGCGATACCATAATGATGAGTGGCACATCCGCGCGAACCGGCAGCCCCAGTCGTTTCTGCATAGCCGCCTTATTCGCCGCCTTACCAGACATATCCGCCTGACTAAAGTGATTTGGAATCAGCGGGTCACTCGCAGGATCATTCAACTCCTGATCAATCCCATTCAGAATCCCCGTCAATTTCCAAGCATTCGCACGAAGCAAGCCGTCCAAGCGCTCCCCATAAAGCGGCGTTTGAATTTCCTCGGCATAACTCGGGCTCACCGTCGTAATCCGGTCCGCAAACTGAATCGCGCCCTTCATAAAGTTCACATCATCATAGTACTTAATCCCGTCCTCATGCCACGTCTGCATCCCAATCCCAAGCAATTCCTCCAACACACGCGGCGAATAAATACCCTGGAACTGCAAATTATGAATCGTAAATACCGTCCGAATCCTTTGATACGACTCAATCCAGTGATATTTATCTCGAAGGAGCAACGGAACAATCCCTGTATGCCAATCATTCACATGCAACCAATCCGGAATAAAATCAATTTTCTCCATCATCTCGCATACCGCCATCGAGAAAAACGCATATCGCTCCGCATCATCATAATCCCCATACACATTCGGCCGATCAAAATAATACAAGTTATCAATAAAATAAAACGTCACACCGTCACGCACTAGCGTCTTCACACCACAAAACTGCTTGCGCCAACCAACGTCCACCGTAAACTGCGTCACGTCGACCATCTCATCCTTAAATTCCTGTGCCATCTTGGTGTGAAATGGTAATACTACGCGAATATCCACGCCCTGCTTCACCAACTCTTTCGGCAACGCATACGCCACATCCGCCAAGCCACCCACTTTCACAAACGGAAAGACCTCCGCTGCTGCAAATAAGACTTTCATCCGACTTCCGCCCCTCTGCTCGTCTCAATCTGTTCATCCTTTTTCACGACAATCGGGTTATCCCGCGTACCAATCAACTCGACACCTGGCGCAATCACGCTCTTCTTATCCGCAATCACGTACTCCAATCGTGCACCAGCGCCAACTTTCGCACCTTGCATGATCATCGAGTTTTTCACGATTGCGTCCTCTTCTAACACCACGTTCCGGAATATCAGCGAATGCTCCGCCGCCCCGCGTAACAAGCAACCATTTGCAACTAAGCAATCCTTAATATCCGAATTCTCCGCGTAAAAAGTCGGCACCTCATTCTTCGCCTTCGTATGGATTTTCTGATTTTCCTGGAACAACGCCGACAAATTCTGATCTTCCAACATATCAAAATTCCCTTCAAAATACGAGTTCACCGAATAAATTTGGCGCAAATACCCAGTATGCTCAAAACCACTCGCATTCGTATGTTCCACCGCCAGTTTCATTACCGCATCGAGCGAAAAATCACGCCCTGTTTCGCGATAATTAGCCAATAATTTCAGCAATAATTCTTGCTTCAACAAGTAAATTTCCAAATTAAGCGCACTACCCTTTGGTACCTGCTCCGATTTCTCCACCATCGTATTCTCCAAAATTTTGCCTTCTGGAGTAAGATCAAGCGTCATCAAGTTCTCATGATCCCCCGCCTCGATTGGCGCCGTTATTTTCTTATAAACGACCGTTACATCCGCATCCTGTTGCTTATGATGTTGTAAAACGCTTTTCAAATCGATATTACAAATCATCTTACTTCCCATAATAACCACATACTCCGTCGCCGATTTCGTCAAGAAGTTCAAGCTATTATCATAATTCTCCTGTGAAAAATCGTCCGCATTGCGCTCATCAAACACGAACAATCCGCCGTACATCGTGTTCAAATCCCATTCCTTACCACTCCGAATATGGTCAAATAACGAGCGATTATTCTCATTCAAAAACATTGCAATCGTATTAATACCAGCATTCGTCATGTTCGACAACGGAAAATCAATCAAGCGATAACGACACGCGAATGGCATCGCCGCAAGAGGTCGGTTTTGCGTCAAAGGCTGCAATCCCGCTTTACATTCCGATAAATTTAAAATCCCACAAATTTTATTAGCCTTCATCTTCCGACACTCCTATCATTTCATGGTGACCAACGACTTCAATCTCGTCCTCACCTATAATTTCCACATTATCCGCAATAACCGCATTTTCGCCAACAATCGCGCGTTTTAGCACAACATTATTTCCGATAACCGAGTTCGGCATGATAACACTATCCTCAATCACGCTATTTTCGCCAACCTTCACGTTCTGAGATAGAATCGAATGCTTCACCCGGCCATTAATAAAACAGCCATCCACAATCAGCGCATTTTTCACATCCGCCTGCTTCGTAATATGCTGCGGCGGCGCAATTGGGTTTTTCGAATAAATTCGCCATTCCCGATCCCGAATATTCAACTCATGGCAAGGATTAATGAACTCCATGTTCGCCTCCCACAGACTTGAAATTGTCCCAACATCTTTCCAATAGCCCGAAAAACGGTACGCAAAAATATGTTCGCCGTTATTCAAATACGATGGCACGATATTTTTCCCGAAGTCACTCATATCAATATTTCTAGACTGCGCATCCTTCAAATACTGCTTCAACAGACTCCACTTAAATATATAAATCCCCATCGACGCCAAATTACTCTTCGGCTCAGCGGGTTTCTCGTCAAACTCAATAATCCGCTCGGTGTTATCCACGTTCATAATCCCAAACCGCGACGCCTCTTCCATCGGCACCTCAATAACAGCGACCGTCAACGCCGCATTTTTCGCCTTATGATAATCGAGCATTTTCTCATAATCCATTTTATAAATATGGTCACCTGACAAAATCAACACATATTCTGGATCATGACTATCGATAAAGCCCACATTTTGATGAATCGCGTGCGCCGTTCCTTTAAACCACTTCTCGCCTTCCAAACTAAGATGCGGTTGCAAAATTGTCACGCCACCACTCTTATAATCCAAATCAAAATAAGATCCGTCTCCAATATGATCATTCAACTCGAGTGGCTGGTACTGCGTCACAACACCCACCGTATCAATTCCCGAATTCGAACAATTACTCAGCGAAAAATCAATAATCCGATATTTCCCGCCAAACGAAACGGCCGGTTTTGCCATTGTTTTCGTTAAATCGCCTAGTCTCGAACCTTGTCCACCTGCTAAAATCATTGCAATCATGTCATTTTTCATAATTATCTGGGACCGCTATCCAAAGCGAATCCCTCTCACCGCCCTTTTTTATATCCTTTTATCCGTTTCGGTTTTATAATCAGTACACTCATTGCTGGCATTATAACTTCAATACTATAAGGTTGCCCGTTATATCCTTGATGACTCGTGCGCATTTCGGGCTGAGCCACATTCCACGTCCCACCAAAATCATGCGACTCCGTATTCAGCAACTCCTCGTAAACACCTTCATATGGAACGCCAATCCGCACTCGCTGTCTTTCCACTGGCACAAAATTACACGCCACAACTAGGAAATCGCGCGGCTTCGCACCTTGGCGAATAAACGTTAATAACGATTCATCCCGATTATCCGCATCCAAAATCGCCATTCCAGCAGGATCATGATCCAACTCAAACAACGCCCGATGCTCCACATAAAGCTCATTTAACGTCCGCACAAAAAACTGATACTGGTGATTTAAATCCTGCTCCAAATCCGACCATTCCAATTCTTCCGCAAACTTCCACTCCAAAAATTGACCCGTCTCGTTGCCCATAAAATTCAATTTTTTACCAGGATGCGTCATCAAGAATGCCTCCAACGTTCGGAGCCCCGCAAACTGGTTGTATCGATCGCCCGGCATTTTGTGCATCATTGACTTCTTGCCATGCACCACTTCATCATGCGACAGCGCCAAAATATAATTCTCCTTGTACATATACATAAATGAAAACGTCACGAGGTTAAAATGATCCTTGCGAAACAGCGGGTCCATCTCGAAAAACTTCAAAATATCGTTCATCCAACCCATATTCCACTTATAATTAAAACCAAG
The DNA here is from genome assembly GCF_014322795.1 of Paenilisteria portnoyi. Classification (GTDB taxonomy): domain Bacteria; phylum Bacillota; class Bacilli; order Lactobacillales; family Listeriaceae; genus Listeria_A; species Listeria_A portnoyi. The sequence continues at coordinate 100,013 of NZ_JAASTT010000010.1, read as the reverse complement.
TCCATTCGCGTCCACCGGCATCGTCACACCAGGATAAGCCGTACTTTCCTCCGCAATCATCAACATATCCGGATACCGCTTAAAAACCTCCGTGTTTAACTTTTGCACAAAAGCGACGCCAGCCTTATTCACGTTGCCGCCATCCTCATTTGCTTCCCAATACCCATCGTCATAATCCAAATAAATCATGGCAGACACCGCATCGACTCGCAAACCATCCAAATGGCACATCTCAATCCAAAACAGCGCATTCGAAATCAAAAAACTATGCACCTCAGCCTTGGATAAGTCAAAATTAAGCGTTCCCCAGCGTACATTATCCGCCTGAAACGACTTCCAATACTCAAATTGCGGCGTCCCATCAAAATACGACAACGCATTATCATTCCGGCAAAAATGCCCCGGCACCCAGTCCATAATCACGCCAATATTCGCCGCATGACACGCATCCACAAAGCCCATAAAATCTTCCAAGCTCCCGTAACGCGCCGACAACGCATAATATCCCGTAATCTGATATCCCCAAGACGCGTCCAGCGGGTGTTCCATCAGCGGCATAAACTCAATATGCGTAAAACCCATCTCCGCCACATAAGGAATCAACGTCTCCGCAAGTTCCGCAAACGTATAAAATTCCGCGTCACCATCCTTTGGTTTCCGCCAAGAACCAGCATGAACCTCGTAAATATTAAGTGGCGCTTGATACACATTTTTACGTTTTCGCTTCGCCATCCAGCGACCATCCGACCACTTAAAATCCGGTATTTTCGTCACAACCGCTGCATCTTTTGGTCTCGTCTCAAACGCCAATGCATATGGGTCCATCTTTAACTTCTTGTTCCCATTCGCATCCTCCACCAGAACCTTATAATGCTGCCCAGACTTCGCATCTGCCGAAAACCCTTCCCAAATCCCAGTCTCACCAATTTTCCTCAATTTCATCCCAGCACCCCAATCGCAAAAATCACCGACAATGGCAATTTCCCTAGCATTAGGAGCCCAAACACGAAACGAGAACCCTTCCTCACCATTCACATCCACTGCAAATTGACATCCCAGTTGCTGATAACTCTGAAAATGATTCCCCATATTAAATAAATATGTATCCGCTTCTGACATGTTACCGATCTGCAATTTATTGCTCACTTCATCACACCCTTTTTGAATAATCTGTTTTTTCTCTTTCTCAAAACAAAAAATCATTCTGTCGCGTTCACATATGAAGTAATAGGAAAGTATCACACATCATTTCCTTATCTCTAATATACCAGATTTCTCGCCTTTTTGAAAATAATACCACTAGTAAAATATATGACATTCCTCCTAATTTACAGAAGAGAAATAAGTCTCCATCCAAAACAAAGAGCCTAAGCCCCTTGGCCCAGACTCAAAAACAGTCATTAATATAATAGATCTAAGAAATCTTCCATTGTAATATTACCAAAATAATGTTTTATTTTCACGTCTTTCAAAGCATTTTCAATCGCCTGGTGCTCATAATTGACACCACGAAGCTTATCCTCAATCTCCGTCACATCGCCAACCCCGAAGAAATCACCGAAAATTTTCACGTTCGCAATAACGCTTTTCACAACATCCAGACGCACATCAATACCACCGACTGGAAAACGTTTCGTCCGCTCCAAATTAAACTTAGGTGACTTCCCGTAATTCCAATCCCAGTTATTATAGCGCTTCTCGGAAATCGCATGAATCTTCTCCCAGTCTGCCTCCGTGAGCACATATTCCTTCACATCCGCCACACTTTCGACATCAAAAATATCAAGCAACAATAAATCGCGAAACTCCTCCGTCGTCATCTTGTTTTCCATGAACTCCGAAATATTTGCAACCCGGCTTCGCACCGACTTAATGCCCTTCGACTCAATCTTATCCTTGCGCACCTTCAGCGATGCCACGACATGATCCAAATTAAGATCCAGCATCAACGTCCCATGCGAAAACATCTTGCCTTTCGTTGCAAACTGCGCATTCCCAGACACTTTGAAGCCATCAATCAACAAATCATTGCGCCCTTTCAATTCCGCGTTCACACCTTGCTTCTTAAGCGCCGTCACAATCGGTTCCGTGAATTTTGCGAAGTTGTGGAACGAATCCCCATCATCCTTCGTAATAAAGCTGAAATTCAAATTCCCCTCATCATGATAAACCGCTCCACCGCCCGATAAACGACGCACAACTTTGACATTATTTTCGGCCACATATTCCGTATTAATTTCCTCAATCGTATTCTGATTCCGCCCAATAATAATCGACGGCTGGTTAATATAGAAAAGTAATACTGGCTCGTCCAAATTGAGCTCCGTCAAAATAAACTCTTCCACCGCCAAATTTATCGTCGGATCCAACACATTCTTATTATCAATAAAATACACGCCTTACGTCCTCCTTAAAACTCGATAATCAAACCTTTTTCAGCCAACACAATCTGCCCGTCAAATGCCGACGCCGCTTCTGCTTTTAACGTTGCCAACTCACCGAACTGCGGTAAATGCGATAGCAATAATGTCTTCACACCAGCATCCTGCGCCAATTTCCCAACTTCCGTACTTGCCATATGAATCTGACTTTTTCCAGCAAGGTCTTTATAGAAATTCGTATCCGCCATCAACAAATCTGCGCCCTTTGCGAAAGGAACAAACGACTCCTGATACGCCGAATCTGCCGTGAATACAAACACCTTCCCATTCGCCTCCATCCGCATCGCATAACAAACAACCGGATGTACCGTTTTCAAAAACGTGATCGTAAAAGGCCCAACTGTGAGTGGCTTGTTCGGATCATACGCCATACCCTCCGACACATTCGGCATCGAAAGATAAGAAAAACCACGCGCATCCTCATCATGCCCATACATCGGCAACACAGGAACATCCGCGTTCATCCCGCCAATCAAACGATAATGCTGCAAAATTCCAACATCCGCCACATGATCCGGATGATAATGCGAAATAATCGCCGCATCAATCTCGTTCGGGTCCACATAATTTTGCATAATAGAAACGGCACTCGCACCGACATCAATCAATAATTTAAATCCATCCTCTTCCAATAAATAACTCGACGTTCCCTCATCCACTTTCGGAAAGCCACCCCAATGACCAAACACAGTCAACTTCATGCCGCCACGTCCTCTCTCGATTTAGTTTACCTTTTTATCATACACTAAAATGGAGGTAGAGGGTAGATTTTGCGCCCAGAAAAAAACACGCCATTTTTATGACATGTTTTCTTCTTTTATTCGTTTTGCATTGAGGCTGGTGGTGGATATTTCAATCGTTTGGCCCACTTATAATTATCTATCCCGAATACCTCTTCAATTAATTCAAAAATGATAGACATTCAACTTTTGAAAAAGCGGTTTACATATTCGAAATAGCGCGTACCCAATCATTCCACCACTCACATTCCAAATCAAATCATCTATATCTACATATTTGAAAGCAGCTTGATATAGAATATTTTGCAGTAATTGCAATAGTTCTATAGACATTGACAAAGTGAGCGCCAACAAAAACATCCTTTTCCAGCTAACTTTATACATTGAACATAGTGGGTACAAACAGCCTAGTGGTATAAACATAATCATATTGGCGACAACTTGAAAAATAGCCTGACTAACATCCAGATCTCCACTATAAATGTAGATATCCCAAACAGTTGCAAAAGGTATGATGTTAATTCCAGTTGCACCATCTCTTAAAATACGAGTATCTTCAATCAACATGCTATTTGTCATAATTGGAAACATCGTATAGCCTACGACACCTGTTACATACATAAACATACATGATTTAAAAACTATTTTCTCAATTGGCTCTTTCTTCCTAATCCATCGAATCAAAAAGAATACATAGATAATAGGCGCAATGAGAAGTATATCTTTTGCAGTTAACATAACCTAGCGCCACCTTATTTATTTTTAATAGTTCCTACACCTTTAGTCGTATAGTTATTGCTAATTTTCTCCGCTTTAACATAAAAATCAGAAGAAGAGCTTCCAACGTAGTATTGATGCGTGGTTGTAACGCTCGCTCCACCTTTTCCTTGCGTAAATGATCTTACACCATAATAATCATCCGGCCCCCATCTTTCTTTAAATAGACTAACATCAATTTTCTCTGTTGATTTCCCCTGTCCTGCCACGGCTAACTTTAGGTTGACATATCCCTTATTCAATTTATGATACTTGTTATTTTTAGCTCCACTGACTACATTATAACTAAATGTAAAGTTTACATTTTGACTTACAGCGGCCTGTGCCGCAACTAACGGTATTGAAATAATCAAAGCTCCTGCAATTAACGATGTTACAAATCTGCTTATTCTTTTCATAGGTAATTCTCCTTTTCTTTTTTCTCATGAGTCTTCGTTGTTTCTGCCGTAACTGTAGCATGATCTGCCGTGTCTACTGCTTGTGCGTCAAGGATGGGTACACTAGAAAATACCAACATCATCGCCATACTGCTTACAAATACTCTTGATAGCCATTGCTTCATCTTATTTCTCCCTCTTTCACTTTTTTCGCATGCCCGTCTACTTCTATTTCCCAACATGCATGCTAAAAGTATCACAAAATTTCCAATCAAGCAATGACATATGGACCTTCTTTACAAAATATTTAACATTGAAGGCGATTTCTTTAACATTATTTGAGATTTGTAGTTATTTGAACTAGGAATATAGTTATATAACATTAAATGCCAACAAAAAAATACGCCACATAGAATCTAAATCCCATGTGGCGCATTCCGAAATCTTATTCAAAATATTTTTCTTTCTTCTCTTTCGTCAGCTTCTCTGTCGAAACCAATTTCCCTGTTGCAATAAAACGTTGATCCGTCTCCGTCGCAACATCGCACGTGACCAGCGTAATCTGCGGCTCTTGCGTATCATCAATCACGCCAACTTCTGTATCTTTCACGATTTTTGTATTCGTCACTTCATACGTGTACAAATTCGTCAAATCGGTCAAATACACCTTGGCGCCTTCTTTCACGTTCATCACTGGACCAAATAACATCGAGCCGTTGCGCATGTGATGTCCGGCAAGTGGGTAATTTCCTTTCCCCATGACCTGATCCGATCGCATCGTCGTCGCACCAGCAAGTAAATTCGCCGTGTTTGTTCCTTTTAAGACCATCAAACTAAGATCCACACTCGGAATAGCAATCGAGCCTACAACGGCATTTTTGTCATAATCCGCTGCCCCTTTCACAACCGATGTCATCGACGGTAATTCGACGCTCGCGAAATCAAAGTTCGCATCTCTGTCATTATTTTTTTCAATCGTTTCTGCACTGTAATTCGTTACCGAATCCCGTTCACTTAGGTACTTCACAATCCCGCTTTTAATGAACGGCGAAAGCACAAGAAGTAACCCAACTATTAAAATGATAATGGCAATCGTTTTCTTCAATATATATTCCTCCTTGCTGTTCTTTTTATTATATAGTAGATTTAGTGTCTAATGCAACATTGAAAAGCTAAGAAAGCCCGTTAGCCTCGAAATTTTCGAAAGGCTGGCTTTTGAAGCTGGATCCACAGATGCTTAACTTGATACAAAGCCCAGATGGAACTACCAACGCTACGTTCTTTTTTATACACGCCAACTCCTTCCTATATTCCCCAGTCCATTCCTTAATAAACCACCCAACACATCCCATCCAAATAGCGATATTCCGCGCCACGAAGGCATTCTTACATGAACTCGGTCTCTAGACGCATGTTTTTTAGTTTTGTTTTTGTTAAAGTTATGTTACAATTAGATTAACGTGGGTTTGGAATTAGCGTAACGCTTCTTACATATAGAGCCCAGTTTTTTTTATTCTATTATATGAAAGTACTTACTCACATAGAGTATTAGGAGAGGTGAACTATGAACGAATGGAAAGGAAAAGTCCTCAGCTTCTTAAGTAAGAACTACGGATTTTTTATTCTAGCCGTCATTCTATTCTGGCTAAAAACGTATATTGCTTATCAAACTGAATTTAATCTTGGTATCGAGAATGCCATGCAACAATTTTTATTACTTATTAATCCGCTGAGTTCGGCTGTGTTCTTTATGGGACTTGCCTTATTTGCAAAAGGTCGACGCTCGTTTGTCTGGATTATCATCATCGATCTACTATTAACTATCGTCTTGTTTGCGAACATGGTTTACTACCGGTTCTTCAGTGATTTTATTACACTGCCAAACATTAAAGAGGCGTCAAGCCTTGGCGAACAGAGTGGTAGTATCGGCGCGTTAATGAACTGGACTGATGCGCTTTACTTCTTGGATATCATTTTCCTTATCGGATTATTGGTGTTCCGCGTTGTGAAACCGAATAAAGAAGCGCGTATTCGTGCTCGTAAAACGGTTGGTGTCTTGGTGCTAGGTGTCGCGATGTTCTTCGCTAACTTAGGTCTTGCTGAGATCGATCGTCCAGAGCTGTTAACTCGTACTTTTGACCGGACGTATATCGTGAAATATCTTGGTATGACGAACTTCCAGCTGTATGACGCAGTGAAAAGTACGCAGAACTCGACGCAGCGTGCCCTCGCCGATAGTAGCGATGTCAATGAAGTGTTGAACTATACGAAATCGAATTATGCCACGCCGAACCCAGAGTATTTTGGTAAAGCGAAGGGTAAAAACGTGATTTACATTCACTTGGAGAGTTTCCAGCAGTTCTTGATTGGCTACAAACTGCACGGTGAAGAGGTTACACCATTTATTAACTCGTTCTTTAAGGACAAAAATACATTTAGTTTCACGAATTTCTACCATCAAACCGGTCAAGGGAAAACTTCCGATGCCGAAATGATGCTTGAGAATTCTTTATTCGGACTTCCACAAGGTTCTGCCTTCTCGACAAAAGGTAAGAATACGTATCAATCAGCGCCTGCGATTTTAGGTCAGCAAGGCTATGATTCAGCGGTTTTCCATGGTAACTATAAGAGTTTCTGGAATCGCGACGAAATTTACAAGCAGTTCGGTTATAATCATTTCTTCGATGCTAGCTATTATGACATGAACGAAAAAGATGTTTCCAACTACGGATTGAAAGATAAGCCGTTCTTCCAAGAATCAGAGAAATATATTGAGACATTGAAACAACCGTTTTACGCGAAGTTTATCACGTTAACGAATCACTTCCCTTACCCAATTTCAGAAGATGAAGCAACGATTAAACCGGCTGAGACTGGTGATGCTTCGGTGGATAGTTACTTCCAAACAGCGCGTTATTTAGATGAATCTGTGAAAAGTTTCGTGCAATATTTGAAAGATAGCGGTTTGTATGAGAACTCGGTTATCGTGATGTACGGCGATCACTACGGTATTTCTGACAATCACGCGCAAGCTATGAGTAAAGTGCTTGGTACGGATTACGATGCTTACCAAAACGCTCAAGCGCAACGTGTGCCATTCATGGTTCGTGTTCCTGGCGTTGAAGGTGGCGTAAAAGATACGTACGGCGGTGAAATCGATATTTTACCAACACTACTTCACTTGCTAGGTACAGATACGAAAAACTACGTGCAGCTAGGTAATGACTTACTTTCTAAAGATGCCAAACAAGTTGTTCCATTCCGAAACGGTGATTTCATTACTCCTGCTTATTCTATGATTGGTGGCAAGTTCTACAATCAGAAAACAGGCGAAGAAATCACAACCGAGACAGATGCTATGAAAGCAACGAAAGACAATGTTGCCAAAGAGCTAGAACTTTCCGATGAAGTGTTACAAGGCGATTTGCTACGTTTCTACACACCGGAAGGCTTCAAGAAGACAGATCCTTCGAAGTATAACTACAACAACAAGAATAAAACAACGAGTACTGACAAGGAAAGCACAGACGAGACATCTACAGAAACGAAATAATATCAAGGCTCCGATTCTAAGCAATTTTTAGGATTGGAGCCTTTTTCTTTATAAAATCACTTCCCTTTCGCGCTTTAAAATGCTATTCTATAAAAAGATAAAGGGAGGTTTACTACATAATGAAAATACTAAAAAACTACGCATTCAGTTTATTCTTAATCGCTGGAATTATCCTCGGTGGTGCGGCTGGCCTTATTTTTGGAGATAAGGCATCGGTGGTGCGGCCAATTGGGGAATTATTTCTTAATTTGATGTTTGTCGTGATTGTGCCACTTGTATTCTTGAGTGTTTCGAGTGCTATCGCGAACATGCAAGGAATGAAGCGTCTTGGTAAAATTATGGGTACCATTTTTGCGGTATTCTTTACGACGGCCTTGATTGCTGCTGTGATCGCATTTGTTGGTACGACGATTTATAATCCACTTAAAGGTGTCGATATGTCGCAGATTATCAAGAACTTACCGGCTGCTCCAGAGGCGACTGCTTCGACGATTGGCGAAACTATTGTCAAAACGTTCACAGTGCCTGATTTTCTAGACTTATTCTCTAAATCTAACTTATTGCCATTGATTGTCTTTTCGATCCTTCTAGGCCTTGCTACATCGATGGCAGGTGCGAAAGGAAAACCGGTGGCGGATTTCTTGAACGCTGGTACGGAAGTTATTTTAAAAATGGTGAAGGTTATTATGTACGCCGCGCCAATTGGTCTTGGTTGTTACTTTGCGGATACAGTCGGAAAACTTGGACCGCAGATTATTAATGGTTATTTGAACTCTTTCTTGCTTTATTTAGTGCTGGCGGTTATTTATTATTTTGGCGCCTTCACCTTGTACGCTTTTATCGCGGGTGGTCCGTTGGGTGTCAAAGTATACTGGAAAAACGTTATCACGCCTTCGATTACAGCGATTGCTACATCATCGAGCGCGGCTTGTATTCCGGTTAACTTGCAAGCGACGAAAAAAATGGGCGTTCCCGATGATATTGCGGAGACCGTCATTCCTCTTGGGGCTAATACGCACAAGGATGGCTCTGTTATGGGTGGTATTATCAAGATTATCTTCCTGTTTACATTGTTCGGGAAAGATATGACCTCACCGATGAGCATTCTCGCAATTATTGGTGTCGCCTTCCTTGTTGGTGCTGTAATGGGTGCGATTCCAAGTGGTGGTATGACTGGGGAATTGATGATTTGTGCGGTGTTTGGTTTCAATCCTGAACTCGTTGGGACGATTATGATTATTAGTACAATAATTGATATACCTGCAACATTATTGAATTCCACAGGAAACACGGTTTGTGCGATGCTTGTTAGTCGTTTTGTAGAAGGTAAGAATTGGCTTTCGAAACAGTTTGCCTAAATGTATATGTGAGACGGAAGGAAGTTTTTAGACTTCTTGCCGTCTTTTTATTTTGTCCAAAAATCGAGGCTCCTCCACGCTTTAAAAAATTATTTTAATTTAAGGCTTACTTCTCTCAGATTTAGGAGTATGATATGTCGCATAGCTCGAAATAGAAATAATAGTTCACTTTATGAAGTACTGGTATAACTAGGGTTTCAAGATTTTCGGTCGCTATTTTTTCGTCTAAAAATCGATTTTTAACAAGTGCATATGGATGGCATTCACATTGTCGCCGATTCTAGAAAAAATTAGCAAAAAGAAGGATGGCCTCCCATCCTTCTTTTTGCTAACTTATCCCGTTCAATATACAACTCACAGTCTGCTCAATCTCTGCATTATCATCCCACTCAGCGTTTGGCATAATCATAAACCGAGTCACCAAAAACCCAACAATATTCGTAATCAGCGCCCGCATAATCGTACTATTCGGCATCTCATTAATTTCCCCGCCCTCTTTATAAAAGCCAATAATCCGATCAAACTGCCCCTTCACATGCACCATAAACACCTTTGAAAACTGCTCTCGCATCTCCTCGTGATACAGTAATTCCTGCATATAAATCTTAATCACCTGACTATTCTCGCGGGCAAACTCAAACCGATTCCTCACAAGCGCTGTTAAAAAAGTCCGGAAATCAGGATATTCCTGCTCAAAAACCTCCGCTACAAAAGCCTGCGCTAAAAATGGGGCCACACTATCAATCATAATCGGCACCGTAATCGACGTCAGCAAATCCTTTTTCGTCTTATAATGCCTAAAAATCGTCCCTTCCGCAACACCAGCGCGCTTCGCAATTTCACTTGTTGACGTTGCTGCAAAACCACGTTCCGCAAACAATTCAATCGCAGCTGCCACAATTTTTTTCTGCTTCTCGCTCATTTTTTTATCCTGCTCTGCCACCTCTAACATTTGCGTCAGAATGTCTTTACTTTCAGCCATTGCCGCCATTCCTTTCTATATTTTACGATATTTTTTCAGTGCAAAAATGTTTAAAATCATGAATACAAGCGCAAATCCGACTAAAATATAGAAATCCGTCGCAAAACCGCTGAATCCCTCTCCTTTTACCATAATCGATGTCAAAGCATCTGCACCATAGTAAAGTGGCATAATGTGAGCGATCCACTGCAACCAATCCGCCATGCCTTCCAGCGGGAAAATTCCACAAAACAATACTTGTGGTACAATCACAATTGGAATGAATTGCACAATTTGAAACTCATTATTCGCAAATGTCGACAATAAGATCCCGAGCGTCAAGGCAACCATCGCCAGCATTAACGTAATCAGTAAGACGTACCAAATCGACCCCACCTGCACCATATCCAGCACATGAATCGAGTATAGCGCCACAATAATCGACTGCGCTAAGGCAAAAATACCAAATCCGAGCAAATATCCCGTTTCCAGTTCCCAACGCTTAATCGGTGTCGCCATCAATCGTTCCAAAGTACCCGTTGTCCGCTCCCGCAAGAACGAAATTCCCGCGATCAAAAAGACAAAGAAGAAAACAAAGAATCCAATGAAAATCGGCCCAATCGTATCGAAAAACGTCGTATCCGCATCTCCATATATATATGCCGTATCGATCGATAATTGCTGTTGTTCAGGTACCTTCAAATTCACCGCTGGAATGTCTAGTTGTTGCCCTGTTTGCGCACTATACTGCTTAGCAATCGCGGCCAGTGACTGCTGTATCTTCGCGCTCGCCTCCTGCATCGAAACACCCAACTGCTTCATCGCATCCTTTTGCTCAGCCATCAAAGCCGCCTGTAATTTCATCTGAATCTGCTTACTCACACCAGGATCACTATTCTCAAAAGTCAGTTTTACATCCGCGCCATCCTGCACAACAAACGCATCCAGCCCATCCGACTTTATCGTCCCCTTCGCGTCTCCCACAGAACCGTATTGCTTCACCGACATATCCGTATCCTTCAACTGCGTCACCATCGACGACGATACGCCTTCCACGCCAATTTTCGGCTTCACCGTATCCCCATCAAACAAATAATTAATCAACGTAATCAAAATCAGCGGCGCAATAAACATCAAAGCTAGCGTCCTTTTATCCCGTCTAAACTGATTCGCAATCCGCTTCACAATCGCCATCACACGCATCATGATTTCGCACCTCCAAATTGTAAAAAGGCATCTTCCAATTTCCCAGTCGACGTCTGCGCTTCCAATTCAGTCGGCGTCCCAACCGCGATGATTTTTCCATCACGGACCATCGCTAACCGATCACATTTCTCCGCTTCATCCATCACATGCGTCGTCACGAGAATGCATTTGCCTTCCCCCTTCAACATGTCCAGTTCCTCCCAGATCGACTTCCGCAATTCCGGATCAATCCCAACTGTTGGCTCATCCAAAATCAGCACATCAGGATCCTGCAACATCGAAATTGCCAGCGACAAACGCCGCTTCATGCCCCCCGAAAAATCACTCACCTGCTTATTCAGTTCCCCTTCCAAGTTCACAAGCTTCGCCGCATAAGCAATCCGTTCCTTCCGCTTTGCACCCTTCAATGAATACAAAGCCGCAAAAAACTCCATGTTCTCCTTTGCCGTCAAATCAATATATAACGCATCCGACTGCGCCATGTAACCAATATTCGCAATCACACTAAGATTCGGCATCCGCTTATCCAGCACCGTCACGTCACCAGAATCCCCTTTTTCCATTCCAACAATGACTTTCACAAGCGTCGTTTTCCCAGCCCCAGAAGGACCAATCAATCCAAAAATCTCGCCCTTCGCTACATCCAATCCAATATCCGTCAAAATCTGTTTTTTCCCGAATGACACATCCAAATTAGCTACACGAATCGCTACTTCTCCCATTTCTAAAACCTCCTCTAGGTTATAAACTGCAAATGAGTGATTACTCACTTTTATTTTAACCTAAAAAAAATAAAAGTAAAGTAAAAAGCTGTAAATAGGGGAAGAAAAACCTCCAAATTCATTAAAATAAAAGTTTACAATAAAGACTTAATTTAGTCAGGGAGCCGTGCTATAATGAAGAAGCCGTCAACCTTCAATTGCCATTTTCACGGAAGGGAGGTGTGTTCCATTGATTCTGATTTTTTCCAGCATTGTTGCTCCGATTCTTGTAGGTATAACGCTCGTCACTTATAAGTATTGGTTAGAACATCGCAGCAACAAGAGTAGCCGACGATCAAAGTTCTAATCGCGCAAAAAAAGGCCCCGACGTCTCTGACCAGATTCGGGGCCTTTCTGTGTGTCCATCGATTCTTTTTCCTACAAACATCTTAACACATTTTTTTTCCTTTTTCAACTCTTTCTCTACTTTCTCAAATACACATCTGATATCAAATGATCTGCACCTTTTTTCAAAATAAGCTGGGCGCGATATTTCGTCCGTTCGATGTTTTCCTTCAAGTTCACACCATTAATTTTATCCCATGTTTCTAGGGCAAACTGGCGTGCTTCGACTTCACTTATTTTCGTGTAGCGATGGAAGTAAGAACTCGTATCTTGGAAAGCAGTCTCGCGAAGCAAGAAAAATCGCTCCAAATACCAACGCTTAATCTCGCTTTCTTCCGCGTCTATATAAATCGTGAAATCAAAGAAATCACTTGGAAAAACGGCTTGTTCAGGGTCCACCTGCAACACATTAATTCCCTCTACAATGATGATATCTGGCTGACTGATAACACGCGTCTCGTCCAATATATCATACGTAAAATGCGAATAAAGCGGTACTTCGACATTCTCTTTATTACTTTTCAAATCGCTCAAAAAAGCAACAAATCTACTCCGGTCATAACTCTCTGGGAAGCCCTTACGCTCCATCAAACCTTTTTCCTCAAGCACCGCATTCGGATATAAAAAACCATCCGTCGTAATCAACTCTACCTTACGCGTTTTGGAAAACCAGCGATCCAGCATAATTTTGAGCACCCGCGCTGTCGTACTTTTGCCAACAGCCACGCTACCTGCGATACCAATCACGAACGGTGTATGCGTCGCGTGCCGCTTCAAGTATTCCATTTTTTCACCGTGAATGAAGATTTGCTCGTGATAATGAATCGCAAGTAATTTCACGAGTGGTAAATATATTTCAGCGATATCTTCGAGTGAGATACGGTCGTTTAAACCACGTATATCCTCTAGCTCATCCGCCGATAACATCTGGTCTTTACTTACTTCCAGCTTACGCCAATCCTCGCGCGGAAAATGAAAGTAGGGGGAATAATGATTCATAGTCATTCCATCCTTCTCTAGTTTGTTTTCGTTTTCACAGGTTTAAGCATACCGTATCTGACCCGATTCCGCAACCTAATATTTGCGATAAACATACACATCTTTCGGCTTCGGAATTTCACCGTATTTGGTCACTTTTACAGCCGGAATATCCATTTTAAAAGGTGCATAGTATTCCTGCTCAATCACGCCGCTCACTTTCACCCACGTATCGTTGCTAAGATCCGTCTCCGCGTCTGGCATGTGCACAAGCATTCCGTAAACACCAGAATCCGCAACACAATGAATAATTCCAAACCGGAACACAAAAAGATTCGCGCCCTTCGTCACCGGATCATTATACACAAAGCCTGTAAATTCAATCCGTTTCCCTTCAAATTCACCAGGATAACTGTAAATAATCTCCATCGTCATCAAATAATTCTCATCCGTCACTTTGATTGGATCATCATCAATAATCTCGGCCTTCTCTTTGGCAATCATCTTATCATAATCCGATTTACCAAAATAACCACTCGTATCCGGCTTCAAAAACTGATTCATCGCATATGGATCATCACCCGCCGCATTATTTTTCGGAAAATGAAAGCCTTTCGCGTCCACAATCGTTGAATTCAGCGTCGCAATCGGAAACATAAATCCAGCGATAAGCGGATAAACGAGTAACCCGTAAACCAAGATTTTTTTCCAAAATGTATTTTCGCCGTCATGTGTGTGCCCCATATGCTCGTGATTCTGCTCCAAATCTTCGTCACGGAAAATCATGATAAGCTGCACCAAACCTAAGAAAAACGCAGCAATCATCGCAGCCAGCGACAAATAGGAATACTTCATATTGATATACTTACTAATATCGCCCGTCACGTGCAGTTGCATCAAGTAGAAGGCGAATCCAAATAAAATAATAACACGAAACATCAAAGCGCCCTCCTTCTATAAGAATAATGCATACACAAACACCGTAACCGTGACGCCAATCACGATAAAAGCAACAAACTTCGCTTTAAAAGTTGCCAGCATCATCATCAAATTTTTAATATCGAGCATCGGTCCAAAAACGAGGAATGCGACAATCGATTGCGTCGAAAATACGCTGCGGAAAGAAGCCCCAATAAAGGCATCTGCCTCCGAGCAAAGCGACAAAACAAATGCTAAAACCATCATTAACAGAATCGATAAAACAGGCCCATGCCCAATCGAAACAAGCGTCGACGTCTTAATATATGTCTGCATAGCCGCCGCTAACAACGCACCAAATACGAGAAATTTCCCAACCGAGAAAAACTCATCCACCGCATGTTGCAACGTATGCCAAACCTTATCTTTCATCGACATCTTGGCATCATCATGACTATGCTCGTGGTGGTGATGTTCCGCCTCCGTATGCATCGTATGCGCCGATCCCGAAGCAACCGCCCCGTCCATTCCCACAATCGCCATCACAGCAGGCGTCTCCTCTTTTTCCTTGCGTTCTCCTGCCGTTTCATACAAAAGAAATTTCTCCTTCAAACCCTCACCTTTATAAAAATAAGCAATCGCGTTCCCTACAACCATCGCGACGACTAAACTCCCTAAAACACGTAGCAGCGGCACTTCCCACGTACTCCCAAATGCAACGTACGTCGAAAATAGCACTACTGGATTAATAATTGGCGCCGTCAACATAAACGCGATTCCCGCATGAAGTGGCACCCCTTTTGCAATCAAATTTCGGACAATCGGCACAATTCCGCACTCACACGACGGAAAAAGCACGCCAATAACCGAGCCTACAATCACCGCTAAAAATCGATTTTTTGGTATCATCTTAGCAATAAGCGCCTCAGAAATAAACATTTGAATGAGGCCCGCAATAAAAACACCAATCAACACAAACGGCAAAGCCTCAATCATAATCGAAATAAAAATCGTATTCATTTGTAAAAAAGAATCTGGTAAATTTTGAAACATATGTTCACTTCCTTGCCTCTTTCAGTTTTGCTAAGCTAACCTCTTGATTTTATGCTTCTTGGGGAAAGAAATCAAGTTGTATTGGGAAAAAATATTTCGAAACAATACAATGAATATAGCCTATATAGAGAATTTTCCCAGAAAATCATGATAACAAAAAAGCGATACGCGTAAATCTAACATTAGATTTACACGCATCGCTTTTCGCATACTATCACACAAATTTCGAATACGGTTGCGCGTGGAACATCCACAGTAAGCCGTACTTGTCTTTAATAATACCCATTTTGCCACCCCAAAATTGTTCTTTTAGAGGATCGATAATTTCTGCGCCACTTTCGGTTGCTTTCTGGTATAGCGTCTCCAGTGCCGCAACATCTTCTGCGTCTTCTGAATTGAAATCAAACATCAGCGTGACACTAGAGGAAAATGGCTCACCCTTCCCAAAACGATCACTACAAAAAATCGTGTTTCCCAATACAACAAAACCACCATGCATCGTTGTATCTTCTAAGTTATCCGTTGACATTCCCCAAGCTTTCGCCATGTTCTCATCCACTGGTTTACGATCCAGCAAAGTCGCACCAAACACCTCTTGGTAATATTCCATCGATTCTTTCGCGTTATCAAAACTTAAATAAGAATATAATTTTGCCATCATGTTTTCCACCTTTCAACTGAAGTTACATCTGGATTATAAAGGATGGTTCGATTAAATACAATGCATAACCTAAAAGTTGGGCGATTTCACAAAAGTGGTCTACTTACGATACATTTTGAATTCTAAGAACAACTCATTGTAATGCGCCAACATTTTCTTCCCTAGATTATCGTATACCTCTAAATTTTTCAATTGGTCTAGGTCTGGATAGAAACGCTCATCACCAGAAATTTCTTTTGGTAAAAGTTTCACAGCCGCTTCACTCGGCGTCGCATACCCGACATATTCCGCATTTTGCGCGGCATTTTCAGGTTTTAGCATGAAATTGATGAATTTATGGGCCCCATCAACGTTTTTCGCCGTTTTCGGAATGACCATATTATCAAACCATAAATTCGAGCCTTCTTTTGGAATTACATACTCCAAATCCTCATTTTGATCGAGCATTTCAGCAGCTTCACCAGAGAATGTTACCGCAACTCCGGCCTCGTCACCAGCCATCAAAATCTTAATTTCATCCCCAACAATCGCTTTCACATTTGGCGTCATTTCTTTCAGTTTCATCAACGCCTCCTGCAACTGCGCCTCTTTCGTACTATTCAGCGAGTATCCAAGGCTATTAAGTCCAAGCCCCATCACCTCACGCGCACCATCAATAAGCAGAATCTGATTTTTCAGCTCCGGTCGCCACAAGTCATTCCAACTCGTGAACGGGATATCCTGAATCATTTTCTTATTATAAATAATGCCCAGCGTTCCCCAGAAATACGGCATTGAATACTTATTATTCGGGTCAAACGACAAGTCCATAAAACGCGGATTCAAATACTTCATATTCGGCAACTTCGCCTTATCAAGCGGTATAAGCAAGTTTTCCTCCCGCATCTTACTAATCGCATAATCGCTCGGAACTGCAATGTCAAACGTTGTCCCGCCCTGCTCAATCTTCGTCATCATCGCCTCATTCGAATCAAACGTCTGATAAATCACCTTGATACCAGATTCCTTTTCAAATTTCTTCAGTAAATCAGGATCAACATAATCACCCCAGTTGTAAATGGTCAACGTGTTCCCGCCCGAATAACCTTCCGACTTGTTCAGCGAGTATGTCAACACCATCATCAGAAGCGCCGCAACAACAACCAGGCCAAAAACACGAACTAATTGCTTCATTTTTTAGGCACCTCCATCGCTTGTGCAGCCTTCGCATTGCGCTGATTAATAAAGTAGTATCCGATAACGAGCACAATGGTAAATAGGAATAGCAATGTCGACAATGCGTTAATAGACAACGAAATCCCTTGACGTGCCCGTGAATAAATTTCCACAGAAAGCGTCGAAAAACCATTTCCCGTTACGAAGAAAGTCACCGCAAAATCATCCAGTGAATACGTCAAAGCCATAAAGAATCCAGCAAAAACGCCTGGCGAAATATACGGCAAAATCACCTTACTAAGCACATTCCACTGGCTCGCACCTAAGTCCCGCGCCGCATCAATCAGCGTTGGACTCATCTCTTGTAATTTTGGCAGAACCATCAAGACGACAATCGGAATACTGAACGCAATATGCGACACCAGCACCGAAATAAAGCCCAGTTTCACGCCTAAAATCGTGAAGAAAATCAAGAACGAAGCACCGATGACAACATCCGGACTGACAATCAACACATTGTTCAAACTCAGCAATGAATTTTTAGCAAACGGCCGCGGCATGTAGCGAATCGCCAGTGCCCCGAGAACTCCTAGAATCGTTGCCACAACAGACGAAAGCAGCGCAATCACGAACGTATTCAACACAATGATTAACAATCGTGTATCTTGAAACACCTCTTTATAATAATCCCACGTAAAACCACTAAAATGATTCATCGTTCCGCCCGCATTAAATGAATAGAACATCAAATAAAAGATTGGCGCATACAAAACAAAGAATACGACAGCTAAATAAGTTTTCCCTAACGTGTTACGCTTCTTCATTTCATCGCCCCTTTCTTCCGTTTCGCACCACTGACAAACATAATAATAAACATCGCAATAATCAAGAACACGCCAATCGTCGAGCCCATTCCCCAATCTTGCGTCACTAAGAAATGCTCCTCAATCGCCGTCCCAAGCGTAATCACCCGGTTTCCCGCAATCAAACGCGTAATCATAAAGAGCGACAATGCTGGAATGAAAACCGCTTGACACCCTGCTTTGACACCATCCAGCGTAATTGGAAAAACAACTCGCCAAAACGTCGTCCAACGCGTAGCACCTAAATCCTGGGCCGCATTCGTTAATGAAGGATTCATCTCCTCCAGCGCATTATAAATCGGCAAAATCATAAACGGAATAAAAATATACGTCGACACAAACAAGAAACTAAAATCCGTAAATAAAATCTGCTTCGTACCAATCCCGATAAACTCCAAAAACTTATTCGCCGTCCCGTACGTCCCAAAAATCCCCATAAATGCATAGGCTTTTAACAACAAATTAATCCAAGTCGGCAAAATAATCAACAACAACCATAGCTGTTTATGTTTCAATTTTGTCAAAACAAGCGCCGTCGGATACGAGATCAACAATGTAAATAACATAATCAAAAACGCATACCAGAACGAGCTCACTGTCATTTTTAAATAAACCGGCGTAAAGAAATTCACGTAATTCGAAAACGTAAAATTGCCATCAATATCAAAAAACGAATAGTAGGCAATCAACACGATTGGCGCAATAACAAACAGCAAAATCCAAAAGGCATAAGGAATCAGATAAAAAGTCCGCGCTCGTCTCGTCATCGCACTACGCCTCTTCGTAACTTTCTAGACGGGCATCGAACTCTTCTTCGGTTTCTCCAAGACGCATAATATGAATTGCTTCCGGATCAAAAGCCAGTCCTAATTTTTCACCAATTCGTGCTTTTTTGGTAGAATGTACTAGCCACTCATTGCCGTCCTCATCCATACAACCAATTTCATAGTGAACCCCGCGGAACAAGACCCAGTCTACCGTCACACGCAAATTCCCTTTCTCCTCCGTTGTAATCTCTAAATCCTCAGGACGAATAATCACCTCAATAACCTCATTTGGATGGAAGCCTTGATCGACACATTCAAATCGGCGTTCCACAAACTCTACTTCAAAATCCTGAATCATCCGGCCAGAAACGATATTCGACTCCCCGATAAAATCCGCCACAAAACGATTAATCGGCTCATCATAAATATCCATCGGCGTCCCACTTTGCTGAATTTCGCCCTTATTCAACACAAAAATCTCATCGCTCATCGCCAGCGCCTCTTCTTGATCATGCGTGACAAAAATAAACGTAATCCCAAGCCGGCGTTGCAAATCGCGCAACTCATACTGCATTTCCGTCCGCAACTTCAAATCAAGCGCCGACAACGGCTCATCCAGCAAAATAACTTCCGGCTCGTTCACAATCGCGCGCGCAATCGCCACACGCTGACGCTGACCACCAGACATTTCCGTAATTTCCCGTTGCTCATAGCCCGCCAAATTCACAAAACGCAACGCTTCCGTCACTTTTTGCTGGATCACGTCTTTCTTCAATTTCTTAATACGCAGACCAAAAGCCACGTTCTCAAACACATTCAAATGCGGAAATAAGGCATAATCCTGAAAAACCGTATTGACAGGCCGCTTATTCGCCGGAATATCATTAATCACTTTATCATTCAGAAAAATCTTGCCATCACTTGCCTCCAAAAAACCAGCAATCAGGCGTAAAATCGTGGTTTTGCCACACCCTGATGGTCCAAGCAACGTATAGAATTTCCCTTTTTCAATCTCAAAACTTACATTATCAAGCACTGGTGGATCATTATCAAACTGCTTTGTCACATTTTCAAAGCGAATAATTGTTTCTGCCATTTGCGTATTCCTCCTTACAAATAAGAATCCGTCGCCACCAAAATCAGCGTCGCCGGTACGTCTTCCTCATTACAAATTTGGTGTTCATCCGAAGCATGGAAATAAATCGCCTCGCCTTTTTCCGCCATATATCGTTTCTTTCCTAACTTGATCGTTACTTTTCCTTCTAGCACGTAAGCAAATGTCTCCGATAACGACGGTTCGAACTGCTTAAAAGTACCATTTCCCGAAAGCGTTAAATACACCGGCTCGATTTCCTTCTCATTCGATTCAGGGACCAACCACTTTACTTGATACCCTTTTTCCTCATCTTCAAAAAAAGTATGCTCATTCGCGCCATATACAACCTTCTGCTCCTGCTCTTCCTCATCAAAAAATTCTTTCGGCGTACAGCCAAGCACCTCTAAAATATCGAATAACGTTTCAATAGAAGGCGAGCTTAAATCCCGCTCCAACTGTGAAATATAGCCCTTCGTCAGATCCGTGCGCTCCCCTAGCTCTTCCTGCGTCAAATTCTTGCTAAGTCGTAAATTCTTAATCCGCTTGCCAATCTCCATAGTCGCAACCTTCCCATTAGTTTAGTAGAAGTAAACTCAGAGTCATTATTGTTTAGTAAAAGTAAACTTCATGTTTACCACAATACTGCTTATTATACATCATCCAATCCCGAAATCGCAATACTTTTTTACAAAAAAACAAGCCTGCGGAAGTTCTCGACTCCCAACAGGCTTACAAACTTATGCTAATTCTTCATTCCCAAAATAATACGTTTCATATAAATTCAAGTTCTGTCTCAACTCACGCGCCAAATCCCGTGAAATTTTACCTTGCTCAAACAAGTTTTGGATAACATCGCGTTCGATTTGAACGGCTTGTAGCTGTACATCTTTTTTCGCTTGTTCAAATGATTCTCTCGATTTTATACTGCCACGATCTTGTTTCATTTGTTCCAAAATCCGTTTGTTTTCCGTGATAATCGGCCAAACCACCGCTTGATTCGATTCGTCCAGCAACGCCATCAATTTATTATGGACGAAGCTCGTATTTTTCTCGCGCAAGTCTCTGATTTCGTTTATCATTTCCTGATATTGTTCCGGATTTTGCTTCATTTCGTTCATTCGCTCTTTCGCTTTTTGCCATTGTTTCGGATGCAATACTTGACGAGTAAGTCGTTTAAACATCATGGCCATCATGCCAGAACGCGATTTACCTCTGCCTGATAGGGCTTTTTCCATTGCCTCTAGATAATTATTGTAACGACTAACTGCCTGTTTACTTGCCTCACCTTGCTGCAATAGAAGCGCTGTATTTTCTTTTTCCCACTGCACAACTTGCAGACGCAATGCATGCTGTTCTTTATCGATTTCACGTCGCTTGCCCAAATCAATATCTTCTTTTTGAATGGCACGCATGCGACCACGGTAATCATCGATAACAACCTGCGTCGCCGCCTTGTTTTCCGATGTTATTTCTTTACTTAATTGGTCCATAACATGCCGACAAACGCTTAGTTTCATCGATTTTTCAGCGCGTGGATTATCCGATGTACTCTCATCTTTCCGAGCCAAAATCGGCAAAATCGCCGTAGCAATAATAAGCGAGCATAAAATAACGCCCGACGCAATACAAATAATCAGAGATCGCTGCGGAAACGGACTGCCATCGCCTAATACAAACGGAATAGACAGCGCCGAGGCAAGTGTTACCGCGCCACGCACGCCAGACAATGAAGTTAGGACCGTCGCGCGTAAATTCATACTTCCTGCATCTTCCTTTTTCGCTAAATACGGGATAAGCCAGCCCAAATGGATCCACAAGAAGCGCAGACCAATCAAGCCAAACGTAATAATCAGCACGTAGAAAATCACTTGCCAGTTACTTACGCCTGAATTTTGCCACACGACTTGAATAATATCCGGTAGTTGCGTTCCTAAAATGATGAACACCAAACCATTCAACACGAAAATAATGACCGACCACGTGCCTTGTGATACGACGTTCAGTTTTACCGTCATCGGGTCCATTTTCCGCTTCTCAAACGCGTGCATAATTCCGGCTGCAACGACCGCTAAAATCCCAGATACATGCAATTCTTCCGCCACTAAATAAATCACGAACGGCGTCAAAATCTGAATTAACATATGTAGCGTAACATCTTCCATACCTAAATTACGAATCCATTTCAAAAATCTAAATTTAATAAAAGTCAGCACGAGACCGCAAAGAATCCCGCCGACTGCAATAATCACAAAACTAACAGAAGCGTCCCAAATGGAAAATACACCTGTCACCATCGCTGCAATCGCAAATTGGAAAGCAACCAAGCCAGAAGCATCATTCATCAGCGCCTCCCCTTCTAAAAGGTGCGTGATTTTTTTCGGCAAATCAATGCGTCCAGAAAGCGAGCCCACCGCCACAGCATCAGTCGGTGCAAGTGCTGCCGCTAGTGCGAAAGCCGCCGCTAGTGGAATCGTTGGAATCATCCAGTTCACAAAATACCCAATCACAAGAACTGTCACAAACACAAGTCCCAATGCCAATGCTAAAATCGACGCTCGTAAATTCCATAACGCCTGCCGATCCGTTCGCTTCCCATCATTAAAAAGTAATGGCGCAATAAATAGCACCAAAAACAATTCTGGATTCAATTCTAATTCAAATGCAAGCGGTAAACACGCAATCAGAACACCTAGCCCAATTTGAATCAACGGTATCGATACAAAAGGAATAAATCGGTTCACCACATTCGAAATCAAAATCGCCGCTAACATAATTAGTACATAATAAAACATGTCCACCTTTTTTCAACCCCTTATTCCCCTTCAACCTCATTCTTATACTGGTCGATTTCATCATTTAAGTATTTCATTTTTTCATCTAAATGTTGGATAATAGCCGCAGCCTCATACAATTCTTGCGTCAAATGCGCTGGTGCTGTCGATTTATATTTATAGTAAATCTTATGCTCCAAACTCGCCCAAAAATCCATTGCAACCGTTCTAATCTGGATTTCCACACACATTTTGCGCGACGTATTCGTCAAGAAAATCGGCACTTCACAAATCAAATGCAGACTCCGATACCCGTTAGGCTTTGGATTCTCCACATAATCTTTCACATTCAAAATCGTCATATCATCTTGGTTTGCCAACATCTCATAAATCTTATAAATATCCGATACAAAAGAACAAGTCACCCGAATTCCAGCAATATCATGCACATGTTCATACGCATTATCCGGTGTAATATCGAGCCCTTTTTTCTCCAATTTCGCCGTCAAACTCTCAAAACTTTTGACCCGCGATTTCAAATGTTCCATCGGATTATAATCATGAAGAAACTGGAACTCATCATTCAATATTTTTAATTTCGTATTCACTTCTTCTAAGGCAAAACGATGCATTAACATCACATTACGCCATTCTTTCAACTCATTTACGGAAGGTTGTTGCACTAAAATAACTCCTCTCTCCACTTCACTATTCTACCTTCCTATGTTACTACATTTTGCGCAGTTTCGCACAGTAATTCGATAAATTAAAGAGATTTCTTACTATATTATCATCATTTTGTTAGAATACGAGGCACCATAAGTGTAACGCAGCTTTATGAACTACAAATGAATTTTAGAAAGCCGTTTCTATTTGGCCTACTTTTTGGTATGATGGACGTATATAAAAATGGAAAACGGGGGTCTGTTTGGGATGTTAAATAAAGAAGCAGAATTGCAATTCAATATTATTCTAAAAGCGTTAAATATGACTAGTGTTGGCGTTATCATTACGGATGGTGATCTACCAGATAATCCAATTATTTATGTGAATAGTGGCTTCGAACGCATCACAGGCTATACCTCTGAAGAAGTGATGGGGAAAAACTGCCATATGCTCCAAGGTCGTAAAACGGACAAATCCGCGCTAGCCAAAATAAGCCAAGCCGTGAAAAATCGTACCACCGTTAGTGTGTTCCTCCAAAACTATCGCAAAAATGGTAATATATTCTTCAACGAACTAACCATTGATCCCATTTATGACGAAGCATCTGGAAAAAGCTATTTTATTGGCATCCAACGCGACGTCACACGCGAAGAAAAATACAAAATGTTACTTGAAGATTCGATTGAAGAAATCGTCAAAATGTCCACGCCAATCGTTCCTGTCCAAGAAGGAGTTGCTGTTCTTCCCTTGGTTGGCGCACTATCAACGGACCGCTTTGAAGAAATGACGCAAAATGTAGCCTCCTATCTTGAGGTAAGTCACATCGATTATCTAATCATGGACATTTCGGGACTCGCTGATTTCAATGAAGAAGTTGCTGCGAATCTGATTAAATTTTTAGCCTTAACGAAATTAACGGGTGTAAGCCTCATGTTGACCGGAGTTTCACCACGATTCGCGATGCTGATGGTCAATTACGATAATCGCCTGCCGAGCATTCCAACTTTCAGCACCGTTCGCGAAGCTCTAAAAAACGTTTAAAATACAAAAAAAGCCTTGCAATTACCCGCTATATTCGTTAGTATAGAACATGAAAACTGAATAAAATCCTCATCCAAACGGTGAGGTAGAGGTTGCGAAATTCACAAGTAACGGTTGACGAGGTGCATAACACACTGATGACTCCCCGCAAAAAGGATGCTCGCCGAAGTGAAGGCAGGTTTATGACTGCTCTTTAGCTGGGACTGTTATCGAAAGAAACAGGACTGCCGTTTTTGCCATTAGCTTGACGAAACGGATGTGCTATCTAACGCTTTTTGATGTTGGTATCTATAAACTGATCTCAAAAGTTGCACACGGGATTGGTTTTTTTGTTCCCAAAACCTCATTTTCATACAGAAGAAAGGGAGTTTTACTTGTGAAAAAAGAACAGCAACAAGGTCACATTCGTAGAGATTTAAAAACGCGTCATTTATCGATGATTGCAATTGGGGGCTCGATTGGAACGGGATTATTCCTAGCGAGCGGAAATGCCATAGCAGTAGCAGGTCCAGGGGGCGCACTTGTCGCTTACGCTGCGATCGGCTTAATGGTTTACTTTTTAATGACAAGTCTTGGAGAAATGGCGACGTACATGCCTGTGTCTGGTTCCTTTAGTACGTATGCCTCCCGTTTTGTCGATCCAGCTTTCGGATTCGCACTCGGCTGGAACTACTGGTTCAACTGGGCGATTACGCTTGCCGTTGATATTTCGACTGCCGCACTTATTATTCAATTTTGGTACCCAGATGCACCAGCTTGGCTCTGGAGCGCCGTGTTCCTATTACTCATATTCGGCTTAAATGCGCTGTCCGTCAAAGCTTACGGCGAATCAGAGTATTGGTTCTCCATCATCAAAGTCGTTACCGTCATCGTCTTTTTAATCATCGGTGTACTTACTATTCTCGGAATTCTTGGCGGTCATTTCATCGGTTTTGAAAACTTCACGATGGGTGATGCACCATTTAAAGGCGGATTCTTCGCCATTCTCGGAACCTTCCTGCTCGCCGGTTTCTCCTTCCAAGGAACAGAACTCGTGGGGATCGCAGCTGGTGAAAGCGCAACACCCGAAAAAAGTGTACCAAAAGCGATTAAACAAGTATTCTGGCGTATCCTGCTCTTTTATATTTTTGCAATCTTTATTATCGGGATGATTATTCCCTACACTAGTCCAAACTTGCTTGGCGGCGAAGCGACAGACGTTGCAATTAGCCCATTCACGCTTGTTTTCGAAAAAGCTGGTCTTGCGATTGCTGCTTCTGTGATGAACGCAGTCATTCTAACCTCCGTCTTGTCCGCTGGTAACTCCGGACTTTACGCTTCCACTCGGATGTTATGGTCAATGGCAAAAGACGGTAAAGCTCCGAAATTTCTATCCAAAGTAAACCGTCGTGGTATTCCGATGGCAGCCCTTATTTTGACGACAATCGTTGGTGCGATGACATTTATCACGACTTTAAGCGATAATGGTGCTGTGATCTATACATGGCTTCTTAGCGCATCAGGTTTGACTGGTTTCATTGCCTGGGTGGGGATTGCGATCAGTCATTACCGTTTCCGCCGCGCATACGTCAAGCAAGGACTTGATTTGAATAAACTGAAATATAAAGCAAAGTTCTTTCCATTTGGACCTATTTTAGCGCTAGTGCTGTGTTTATTAGTCATCGTTGGGCAAGATTACAACGCCTTTTTACATCCAGATATCACAAACCCACAATGGTGGCAGAAAATTGCGATTTCCTACATTGGACTTCCTATTTTCTTGGCATTTTGGCTTATTTATAAATACACACAAAAATCAAAAGTTATCCCACTCGACGAATGTTCTTTCGATGAGCACTCGTATACAGATGGAAAACGTGACTAACTCAATATTTATGCTAAAAAGGTGATACTATTTTTTAACAAAATAGTATCACCTTTTTTCCATACATAGAAAAACAGCAGATGAAATATTTTCACCTGCTGTTTAAACCCATTAACCATTGATATTGCTTATTACTGTACTTTCACACGTGCGACTTCTTTATAGCTTGCGTTGACTGCTACAATTTCTACTAAATCGGATGTGCTTGTGATAGATCCAAGGCCACTAATTGTAAAATTACCATTGTTTAGTGTAGCTATTTTAAAACTTACTCCATTTATCCATAGACGGACAGAAGTTATATCCTTGCCATAAGCGCCTGTGATGGTTGATGCGCCAAATATATACGGGTTTACACTTAAAGTATAATCATAGACGGTGCTATCCGCTTTTACCGTTACATTTTTGCTCGCTACTTCTTTGTATTGGGCATCGACTGCGATAATTTTCACGACATCGGTTGTGCTTGTGATGTAGTTGTTTGCGCCTGCGATGCTATACGTGTTGCCTGTTTTAGCGGCTTGTTTCACGATTACACCATTCACGGATAAACGAACATTCGCAACGTTTGTACCCATAGTTCCATTGATCGCTGTATCTTTATTCAACGTGAAATCGGCTGGTGCTGTTAAGCTGTTGTCTAATGTGTCAAAACCAGTTTTTGTAACCGTGATGCGATTTTTCTCATTATATTGGGCATCTACACCCACAACTTCCACTACATCTTCTTTATTTTTGATAAAGCTTGCAATGTTTGTAAACGTATAGTTGCCGTTGCTTGTTGTTGCTTGTTGTACCACCGCTCCATTGACCCATAGACGGACTTTCGAAATATCTTTGCCGAATGTACCAGTAAGATTCGCTGCTCCTTTGGCATAGTTGTTCGCTGTCAGAGACGTATCTAAAATAGAGCTTCCTTTAGTTACCACTGTTTTACGAGCGACTTCGTTGTACGCGGCGTTTACACCTACGACTTCGACTTTATCCGTTGCTAATTTCACAAAACTTGGTACTTTGTCGAATGTGTACGTGCCATCTGCGTTTGTTGTTGCTTGCGATACGACCACATTGTTGACCCATAGACGTACTTTGGATACGTCTTTACCGTATTTACCTGTTAGCGTTGCATTTCCTAATGTGTAATCGTTCGCTGTTAGGCTGTAATCATAGACTGGATCGCCAGTAACAGTTACAGCTACACGAGCGCGTTCTACATATCCGCCATCAACACCAACCACTTCAACTTTATCGGTTGGTTTTGTGATGAAGCTCGCGATGTTAGGGAAAGTAAACGTGCCATTGCTTGTTGTTGCTTGGATGACCAGTTTGTCGTTCACGAAAAGACGAACTTTAGCGATGTTTTTGCCGTATGTTCCTGTTAGATTCGCTGTGCCAATTTTATAGCTGTTGGCTTTTAGGCTGTAATCAAGCGCTGCTGGAATCAGTGTGCTCGCTGTGGATACTTTGCCATTTGATGCTTTGGTGATTGTTGCTGTGATGGTAGATCCTGCTGCTTGTGGTGTGATGTTGAAAAGGTACGTACCATTGCTCGCTGTTTTACCAGATGCAATCGTTGTGTTACCATTTTTGATGATGATATCTGAATTTGGTTCACCCGAACCAGATACAGTTGTAGAATTAGCTGTTAGGTCGTTGATAGTTGTTGTTGCAATTGTTTCATCGGCAATCGTTGTGCTTGCTGTTGATGTTTTACCATTCGATGCTTTTGTTACAGTCGCTGTAATTGTTGAACCACCTGCTTGTGGTGAGATGTTGAAAGTGTATCTACCATCGCTTGCTGTCTTACCTGATGCAATCGTTACTGTACCATTTTTGATAACGATATTTGAGTTAGGTTCACCTACTCCAGATACTGTTGTAGAATCGGCTTTTAACGTGTTAATTGTTGTTTGAACAATGCTATCATCTGGAATCGTTGTACTTGCCGTTGACATCTTACCATTTGACGCTTTTGTAACAGTCGCTGTAATTGTTGAACCGCCTGCTTGTGGTGCGATGAAGAACAGATAATTTCCATCACTGGCTACTTTACCAGATGCAATTGTCGCACTACCGTTTTTGATAACGATGTCGCTGTTAGGCTCACCTTTACCCGATACCATGACATCTGTCGCTGATAAGCTGTTAATTGTAGTGGCTACGATTGTTTCATCGACTACTTTTGTACTAGCACTAGATGTTTTACCGTTCGATGCTTTCGTTACAGTTGCTGTGATGGTAGATCCACCTGCTTGTGGTGTGATGAAGAACAGATAATTTCCGTCGCTAGCTACTTTACCAGATGCAATTGTCGCACTACCGTTTTTGATAACGATGTTACTGTTAGGCTCACCTTTACCCGATACCGTTGTCGCGTCAGATGTTAATCCAGCAATCGTTGTTTGCGTGATTTGGCCAAACAACGTATTCGCTGTTGCAATGTCACCTTGTAGTTTCGTTTTGTCTGTACTTGCTGGTAGGGCATTTACTTGTGCACTTGCTGCGTCAATCATCGCTTGTGTTGTTGTATCTTTCAAAATAGTGTTCGTTGGTGCGTTTGCGAATAAGTTATTAACACTTGCTTTCGCTTGCTCTGTCGCTGTTCTTGCTGCTAGCTCGGCTTTCGCTTGGTCGATTTGTTTTTGTAGGTCTCCGCGAACTACTGGGTCTACGATAACGTTAACTTTCGCTTGCGCTGCATCAATTGCAGCTTGGTTTGTTGTGTCTTTAATAGGATAAATAGGGTTATTATTAATGAACAGATTATTGACAGCTTCAAAAGCTATTGATTTAGCTGTGTTATCAGCAATACGAGCATTTAGTTCATTTTGTGCTTTTGTTACATAACCTTGAAGTTCTGCTTTTTTAGCCGTATCTGTTACAGCGTTGACTTTCGCTTGCGCTGCATTAATCGCTGCTTGATCAGTTGTGTCTTTGATGTGATTTGCTGGATTGCTATTGATGAATAGATCGTTGACAGATGCTGTTGCTACTGCGCTTGCTGTTGCTTCTGCAATACGAGCATTTAGTTCATTTTGTGCTTTTGTCACATAACCTTGAAGTTCTGCTTTTTTCGCTGTATCTGTTACAGCGTTGACTTTCGCTTGCGCTGCATTAATCGCCGCTTGATCCGTTGCGTCTTTGATGTGATTTGCTGGATTGTTGTTGATGAATAGATCGTTGACAGATGCTGTTGCTACTGCTGTTGCTTCTGCGATACGAGCATTTAGTTCATTTTGTGCTTTCGTCACGTAAGTTTGTAGTTCTGCTTTTTTCGTTGCATCTGTTACAGCGTTGATTTTCGCTTGTGCTGCATTAATCGCTGCTTGATCAGTTGTGTCTTTGATGTGATTTGCTCGATTGTTGTCAATGAATAATCCATTAACTGCTGCATTCGCGGCATCATAAGTTGCTGAAACAGTAGCAGATGTGATCGGATAGTAATTGCCGTTCACTTCTAGTTTCACGGATACGACGTCACCATCTACCAGAGTCCCTCCTCCTTTTAGTACACGTTCAGAACCAACGAGGGAATTGATGAGATAGTAGCCCTTATCACCATCGGTGTTTCCAGAATAAACGCCGTTAACATAGAAGAAGAATTTGAAGCGTGAACTTTCTGCACTGTCAATTTTCGCTTCAAATCCAGCAGTGGATGCTGTTAGGCTATGAAACGCTACTTTCGCTGCTGCTATTTGTGCTTCTACTGTAGTACGAGCATTGAGTTCGTTTTGTGCTTTCGTTACGTAACCTTGGAGCTCTGCTTTTTTCGCTGTATCTGTTACAGCATTTACTTTCGCTTGTGCTGCATTAATCGCTGCTTGATCGGTTGTATCTTTGATGTGGTTCGCTGGATTATTGTTAATGAACAAGTCATTAACAGCTGCTACAGTAGCTGGATCAAGTGCACCTACAGTTACTGGAATTGTCGTTGAAATCTGATTGTTAGAATTAGATGTAACAATGATGTTAGCCGTTCCAGCTCCAGTTGCAGCCCAATTTCCGTTTCCATCGACTGTCATAACTCCTGGATTGCTAGAAGAATATGTTACTCCTTGGTTGGCGGTTGCAGGTAAGACGTTTGTAGACATTTTGCCTGTAGCTCCTACCATTGGTGCGGTGTTAAGTCCTGTGACATTGAAACTAACAGCTGGAGTAGCTGTAGGGCGTATTATAGTCTTTCGGTACAAAAAGTAAAAAGTAGAAGGAGCATCTAATGCTGCAAGCTCCATACCATC
This sequence comes from Paenilisteria portnoyi, assembly GCF_014322795.1. GTDB lineage: Bacteria > Bacillota > Bacilli > Lactobacillales > Listeriaceae > Listeria_A > Listeria_A portnoyi. Next base: position 69,423 of record NZ_JAASTT010000010.1, on the reverse strand, counting down.
GAAATTACCCCATGTTAGTGAACCTGGTAATTTGAATGAAAAATTGCCTTCCGCATCTGTAGTAAAGAATACTTGATTTGTCGCATTTAGCAAAACCGAGAAAGTCACGTTGGGATGTCCAGTGAAAACACCCTTAATAGTCGTATCTGAATCTTTCGTAGGATTAAGTTCGAAAGTGGACATATCACCTATAGTTATCGATTGCTCCGCAGTCTTTCCATTATCGAAAGTTACTAGAATCGCATCTGTTTTCAAATAATTACCAACATATGATTGTACAGGAATAGAATAATCTCCAGATTCATCTGCTATTCCTGCGAAAGTATAGCGGACGGCCCCAGTTATGGTGCTAAATATTTGCACTGTAACTTGTTTCCCTGCTCCAGCTGGCACACGTCCTGTCACTTTCGTGCTATTGGTTGTTACATAGTCCATCATTGATCCTGAACTTGATTTCAAAGTGGATGTTAATTTCTGTTCTGCTGCGTGTGTTTGTACTGGTGGTAAAGCTGTGATAATTGTGCTTGCTACTACGTTTGTCACAACGAGTGCGAGTGCGATTTTCTTCATATTCTTATTCATTATTTGTATTGCTCCTCTTTAATTTTTATTTTTTACCTTGCTGAAACTAGTTTCGATCCTCCTCTTACTATTTTTGTAGCGTTAGAAATCTTCTACTTAGATAGCTTAACACTTAAGGTAGGACCAAAAAATACAATACTTCTTGTTTTTGAACTTCACATTTGTCAATTTGGTTACATTTTTACTTTATTTCGCTCTTTTCGGATTTTATGTATAGGTTAAGGCATTGATGTATATGTACACAAAGAGAGTTCACTCATAAAGTCAATGGTGACATCATGAATAAACTCTCTTGTTAATAAATATATTCGACTTCGATAAATATACGCTGTACGCTTTCTCAGTCTGCTTTTAGTAAACCTTCAATCTTCTTGTTAATCTCGATCAACTTATCTATATCCTCATCCTCTATCTCATCTAGCGCCTTCATCATTGCTTTATATGCGAATGCGTTCTGCGTCGAGCGCTCTGACATTTCTTTGCCCTTCTCCGTCAACTGTAAACGCCATGCATCGGCATTTTCTACGAATTCGGTATTCATTTTCTCTACTAATCGTGCGTGCACTAGACCGTCCACGTTTGCCGAAATAACTTCTGTCGATGTGAATAGTTTCTTCTTTAAGTCATCTACCGTGGATTCCGGACGTCCGTATAAAATATTGATTATCGCCATTTGTTGTAGTGACAAGCCTAGGCTCAGCGCGTTTTGCTCGGCGTGTTTTGCTGTAATTCGATTGATTGCCCAATACGAGCCCAACACGTCCCGCACTCGATTTACTCTATCTTCACTCAATTCCATCTAGCTTCACCTCTTCCTTTTCTATTTTACGCTACTTTCTATTATACACAATGATCTTTACATAATCTTAACGAAAACTACTTTTTTTAAAATTTTTTCTAAATCGCTTGACTTACTTTTTATAAGTATGTTATTATTTGTTTGTAAGATATTTCGATATTAAAACATTTTGTTGGAACGAGGTGGTTTCCTTGGACAATGTCGATTTGAAATTGTTTACAGTTTTGCTTAGATCAGCGGGGTGGATTCAAAAACTGACTGCGCGATTGGTCGAGGAACATGGTATTACGCCAAGTGAATTCGGTGTTTTAGAGCAGATTTATCATCTTGGACCACAACAACTTCAAGCGATTGGGCAGAAAAACCTGATTTCAAATGGCAACACGACTTATATGGTCACCAAGCTTGAAAAGAAGCACTACTTAGTTCGCGTGACAGACCCGAACGATCGGCGTATTGTCTACGCAGAGTTAACGGAACAAGGCACAACTTTTATCAGCAACCTATTTCCAAAGTTTGAAGCATTGATAATCGAACAACTCGATGTGTTAGACGAGGAAGAGAAGGGAACATTAATAATGGGGCTAAAAACAATCGGACTAAACGCCGAGTCCCACTGGCGAGCAAAATGAAGATGGCGCCAACAAAAAAATGATATTAATTGGAGGAATTTTAAAATGACAGTAGAAAAATGGAATGTAGACCCAGCACACAGTTCAATCGAGTTTCAAGTAAAACACATGATGGTATCTAAAGTGAAAGGCGCTTTCAAAGATTTCAGCGCTGATTTAACACTTGATCCTGAAGACTTAACAACAGCTAGCCTTGCATTCACCGTGGACGTGGCGTCTATCGATACACGTCAAGAAGCACGTGATGGTCACTTGAAGAGCCCGGATTTCTTCGATGTAGAGAAATATCCAGCGATTACGTTTAAATCGACTAATATCGTTGCTGATGGTGGTAACGAGTATAAAGTAACTGGTGATTTGACGGTACGTGACGTTACCAAACCAATCACACTAAACGTGGAATATGAAGGAACAAGCAAAGACCCAATGTCAGGCAATATGGTTGCTGGCTTTGAAGGAACTGGTAAATTCAATCGCAAAGACTTTGGCCTAAACTACAACGCAGTGCTTGAAACTGGCGGCGTACTTATCGGTGATGAAGTAAAACTCAACATCCAAATCGAAGTCTCCAAATAATATAAAAGTCGAGTTAATACAATGGTACCTATAGAATGGACACTTCAAAAAAGAAGTGCGTTCTATAGGTATTTTTTGTATACTCAAATAAAGCAATAACTCAGCCATAAAGGAAGCAATCATGAGCAAAAAAACTATTCTCGAACGCCAAAATCCAATAGACTACTATATGATTTACCATAATAATTATCGCTATCAATAGAACCTCAAAAAATGGCTCCTGTACAATACAGAAACCATCTTCTAGCAAGTGCTTAATTCTTTTTTTACAAGTGTCTTTGACATGGGTACCACTTTATTTAGGGTGTATAAGGGCGCTTTTTGTTTGTTAGTGTTACTTGCTTTTTTTATTTTTTTTGTAATTTCGGTAGGTAATTAGTGTCATCAATATGAAATATATCATGACTCCTAATGATAAGAGTATAAGGCTTTTATCTGCTTTTGTGATTGTCATATAGCTTAAGAATAGAAAAAATATTATGCTTCCGAATATATGTACAATTAATGAAAGACGCATACGATTTATCTCCTTTTCTAAACATTTATGAGTATCCTAACTTCACCTTTTATTTTTTCTGGATTTTTTTCCATACGAATGCTGCTGTCATAAATCCTCCAACGCCTAGTATCAATTCAAGCAAAGCGCCGCCGCTCATTACGGGGCCTAAGTCTGGCAAAATCATCAACAAGAATACAAGTACAAAAACATACATAACGACAATACCACTGCCAATTAGAAAGTAGGCAGCAAGTGATTTCGATTCTGTGACCGAATAATGCTTCCACAATATGTACCCGCCTATTAAAATACACACGATACAAATAAAAACCATCAAAACGGTCAGTACAAATGTCCCTGCATAAATAACACTATCTTTAGTGACTAGACCGATAATCCCCATAACGACTAAAAAGAGACTCATGGCCAAAATTCCTATCAAAACAAACAACGGAATCTGACTCGTATAATTCGTCTTTGTATTTGGCGATTGCCCCGCCTTTTGTTTCGTCAATTGCCTACCGTAAGCTGTTGCGTCCATCCCTAGAACCTGTGCGGGATCTGCTTTTTCTGATGCTGCTAGTTGTTCTATCGCTTCTAACACAAAAGCATCTTTCTCCTGCTCCGACACATTTTTCTCCGCAGTAATTACCCATTCTACCGTCTTCATATACGCTTGTTTATCCGGCGTTAATTGTTCTCTTTTCTCATCAATCCATTGCTTTTTCGTCAGCATAATCACACACCTTCTCCCATTTGTCCTCTCACTATCATATGCGAAAAAAAATATTTCAGCAACTTATACTTGATTTCCGACTTTTCATCCCCAAATATATGTTACAATGGTTCTATTATTTTGTAATAGAAAAGGTGAGGACATGCATGCAGAAAAAGAGAAAACGTTAGGGATATTAGCTGCTATTGGGGCTTATATCATCTGGGGAGTATTACCGCTATATTGGAAAATGGCTGGAGATGTCCCGGCTAGTGAGATTCTAGCGTACCGAATTATTTGGTCGTTCGTATTTATGATCGCGATTATCGCCATTCTTGGCAAAACAAAAGAGGTCTGGACAGAAATCATCTCGATTTTCAAACGTCCCAAATTGATTATAGCTATTTCCGTTGCCTCCGTTCTAATCACGGCAAACTGGTTTATTTTTATTTTCACAGTGAATGATGGTCACGTGATTAGCGCAAGCCTCGGTTATTATATTAATCCTTTGGTGAACGTCCTACTCGCAACGGTCTTTTTAAAAGAAAAACTTAGCCGTGGCGAAATGTTAGCTGTACTGTCCGCTGCAATCGGCGTTTTTATTTTAGCGATTCATCAAGGCGTTTTTCCTTGGGCCGCGATTTCAATGGCTGTCACATTCGGGCTTTACGGGCTCATTAAGAAATTAGTTCCAATCAGCGCGTGGGGTGGATTAACGATTGAAACGCTGATTATGACACCATTCGCGCTGATTTTTTTATTATTTTTCGCGCAGGATGCTTTCATGCAATTCGGTTTGGATACGAATCTCGTTCTTTTCGGAGCCGGCGTCGTTACAGCGATTCCACTACTTCTCTTCGCAACAAGCGCGAGACGAATTTCCTATATCATGCTCGGCTTCATCCAATACGTTGGACCAACACTGATGCTAATCCTAGGCGTCTTTGTATTCCACGAAGCCTTCGACAGCACACAATTCACCGCGTTCCTATTCATCTGGGCCGCACTGCTTATTTTCACTATCTCACATGTCTTCATCGCACAAAAAATGAAAAAATCAATCCAATCTTAATATAGCGAAGAGGCAAGGTCTACCAACGACTCCTTGCCTCTTTTTTATAGCTACGAACTTTATACTTTACATTTAGCAGGATTATCGGTATACTAAAATCAATCGTTGTAACAATAACGATTACAACCAAATCATGAGGAGGTCATTTATTATGAAAATTGGTATTATCGGAGCAACAGGGCGCACAGGTTCACGCATATTGACGGAGGCTAAAAATCGAGGGCATGAGGTAACAGCAATCATTCGCAACGCTGGCAAATTAGAGGATAAATCCATTCCCACCATTGAAAAAGATATTTTCAGCCTTACGAAAAACGATGTCGCTACTTTTGACGTTTTAGTGGATGCTTTTAGCGCACCTATCGAAGCATCAGATAATCATTGGAAATCCATCGACCACCTGATTACTGAATTAAACGGAACAACAAAGCCTCGCCTAATCGTTGTCGGTGGTGCAGCCAGCTCATTAGTAGACGATAAAGGGACACGCGTTTTAGATACCCCATCGTTCAAAGAAGCTCCTTACTACGCGACAGGAGCCGCACAAACGATTCAATTAGATCACTTAAAATCAGATGCAACGTTTGATTGGACCTTTATTAGCCCTGCTGGATTATTCGAGCCAGGCAAGCGTACAGGTACTTATACAACAGGAACCGACGAACTCATTGTCGATGCAAATGGTAATAGCTATATCAGTATGGAAGACTATGCCATTGCACTTATTGACGAAGCAGAAAACGCCAAACATGTGCGCGCTCGTTTCACAGTTGGACAACAATAAAAAAAGGAAGCACGGCTAACTCCAAAATTTTGGAGACTAGTCGTGCTTCCTTTTTCGCTTCAAATCTTAAGACTGAACCGTTCCAGTGAAGAATGCTAAATAAAGATTTTGTGCAAACTTGTCTGCATCTTTAATTTTCCACTGATCTTTGTTCGCTTCTAGATTCATTTTCACTTTAACAGCTTTCTCGGAAACTTTTGCTTTTGCGATGGTTTCTTGATAAACATCAAGCATCGCAGTAGCGGCTTTTTTCGCATCGGTTTGAATCGATGGGTCAGCTTTTACTTTCGCTTGTAAAGCAGTTGTCATTTCTGCTTGCACGCCTGTCATATCCAGACCGTTTACAGAAATTTCAACAGTTGGTTTGTCTTTATCATCGTTTGTTACTTTTGTTGTATATTTTGTTACTTCTTTTACGCGTTTGGCAAATGTATCGTATAATTTATCAACCTCATCATCGATACTACCATCTGTAATGTTTAGGCTACTCGTAAACCCTTTTTTGAAGCCTGTTTTGATTTCTTTTTCTAAGTTCTCCGCATCTTCACCAAAAACGTCTTTGAACTTATCTGTGTCCTTGTTATAGATGATTGTGTTGACAGCGATGTCTGCGGCTTCTTTCGGTTCCACAGCACTACTTCCACATGCAGCTAGGGTAATCGCGGCTGTTAAAACAACGACAAGCATTAAAGCTAACTTTTTCTTCATGTGATACACTCCTTTTTCCCAACCTTATTTTCATACTCTTCCTATTTTAAAGGAATCCCTACAGATTACAAGTATTTAGACGGAAATATATCAAATAGTAGTTTTTATTCATGGGTTATCTAGAAATAATCACGCTACATTTTTTATTGCGCTGTTCCTGTAAAGAAAGCGCGATACAAATTGTTTGCAAAATTTTCGCTATCTTTTATCTTCCATCGAGACAATCTATTAGTTTCCCTTCTTCGGAATGTTTGGAATAAATTTAGACGTGCGCTTGGCATATGCCTGAAAGTCAGGGCGGTCCTTGTATTTCTTTTCAAGCAATGGCACACCGGATACGAATAAAAGTAGCAACGTGATGATGGCTGGACCAATAATGCCCCAAAGACTCATTGCACCAGTGATGCTTACTAGAAAAATTCCCCACCAACTCAGCGCCTCGCCAAAATAATTTGGATGACGTGTATACTTCCAAAGTCCCGTCATGATGAGTTTTCCTTTATTTTCTGGATTCTTTTTGAACCGGCGTAGTTGTTCGTCTCCAACGACTTCGAAAAAGAAGCCAATAAGCCAAACAGCAATTCCTACATAATTCCACCATACGAGTGTGTCCGCCGATGTGGTATTCACAAGCAGGATTGGCAAGCTAATAATATAAAGCAATACCCCTTGCAGAATAAAAACATTCAAATACGCTTTCAATTTAGCAAAATGAGTCCCCCAACGTTTACGCATATTCACGTAACGATAATCCTCTGGTTTCCCGATATTTCGATTCGCCAAGTGTAGAAATAGTCGCATGCCCCAAATAAAAACGAAAATGGTTACAATCAAACCTTGCGTCGTCATCTCGCCGCCGAAAAAAAATGTATATAGCGCGACGAGAACGAACCCCGGTCCCCATGCTAAATCTACAATCGAGTTATTTTTTAATTTTTGCGCCCATAGGAACAAAATTGTAAAGTAAATCCATAATAATAAGCCTGCTATCCAATATACCATCTTATATTTCCTCCCCATCATCTAACTGCATTCGAATCGCAATTGCCACGCAGCCTTTCCCAGCACTCATCGCAATAATCGACGAAATCTCCATCACGTAGGCAGGTGACTTTCCGATGATAGCCGTAAACAACGCCTCATATTCCGCCGCTCGTTCTGGCGTATCCGCGTGGACAATCGCGTATTCAGCAACCTGATTACGTACAAGCATTCTCTTCACGCGCGCCGCGATCTTCTTCGTGCTACTAGGCAAACTAAACGCAACATCGCTCACCGTCCCAGCTCCCGTATCAGACAGCGAAACAACAGGCTTCAAACGCAACGTATTCCCAATCGCGCCACCTTTTTCACCGAGGCGCCCCGACCGAATCATCGCATCCAAATTTGGTACGCTAACAAAAATCTTCGTGTGCGAAATGCTTTGCGTCACGAACGACTGCACTTCCGCAAATGTTTTTCCGAGCGCAATTTGTTCCGCTGCCGCCTTCACGAGCAATCCTTGTGCACCCGAATTTTGCCGCGTATCCAGCACCACAATATCCGGCGAAACACCAGCCGCCGCTTTTTTCACCGTTTCATACGTGCCGCTTAATTTCCCAGATACAGTCAAAACCAGCACGTGCTCATAATGGTCTGCCAAAAATGATAACTGGTTCGCGACCGCCTTCACACTCGGTTGAGAAGAAGTTGGATACGCGTCAATGCCCTCTATCCGCGCAAACAAAGTCCCCGTATCCATCGTGACCTTATCCAAATAGTCATTATCCGCAAGCGTTATGTGTAGCGGAATTACTTGAATCTGATACTCCTCCATCACATACTGCGGCAAATCCGCCACCGAATCCGTCACCAACGCAATCCGATATTTCCGATGATGAATCACGTCAAACTGATTTTGCATATCATCCACTTTCTGCTGCACCATCACGCCATAATCAGCCAAATAAGCGCAAACCAGGCGCGGCTCATCCGTATGAATATGTACCCGAATTTTCGTATCCGTCCCCGCGACAATCAGCGAATCACCAAACGACGTCAATCCCATCCGAATCTTGTCCGCATCCAGCCCCTCACCTTGCAACAAAACCTCTGTGCAATAGCGAAATACTGGCGCTTGGTCCAAAGCATCCCCACTCACCAAACGCGGTAAATGCTCCACCTCCGCCACATACGTCTCCTCATTAATCACCGATGTAAACCCTTCAACAAACGTGAAAAAGCCCTTCGCACCAGCATCTACAACTCCATTATCCCGCAAAACTCGCAACATATTTGGCGTACTTTCCAAAGCCGTTTTAGCCTGTTTCAACGCATGCACCAAAACCTCCTGAAAAGTAGCCCCATGATCCTTCGCCTGCGCAATCGCCTCTGACCATGCCCGAATCACTGTAATCATCGTGCCTTCCACCGGATTTCCCATCGCATTGTACGCGTAATCAGCCCCTCCCGAAACACTACTCGCAAAACACCCCAAAGAGACATGCTTATCATCCGATAAATGAAGATGCATACCATTAACGTATTGCGCAAAAATAATTCCCGAGTTACCACGAGCACCAAATAAAGCTGCCTCTGAAATCGTATAAAGCGTCTCTTTTGCCGATGCTGCTATTTTTGACTCTTCCACAATCGATAACATTGTCGACGCAAGGTTACTTCCCGTATCACCATCTGCCACCGGGAAAACATTGATTGCATTCAGTCCATCCTTTGCATCAATAACTGCTCTGGCGCCACCTAAGAAGGCATGATACAACTTTTTACTATCCAAAAAATCCGTCATCGTTCTAGTCCCCACTTTCAAGAAATCTGCCATACTTTTGCTAGCCAAAATACAATGCCCGATGTCGCGGCTGTAATAAACGCACCCCAGCCTAAATCAATCACCGTAACAAGTACTGGCCAATCTTTTAGCGTCGCCAAGTTCGTTAAATCATAGGTCGCATAACAGAGCAACCCTAAGAACGCTCCTGCAAAAATCGCAAACGGAATACTGTCCTTGGCAAGCGCTGGCTCAATAACAAAAAAGACCATTCCACCCACAAACAAAAGATAAAACAAAAGTGCCGCGCCAAATCGCATGTTCGACGCCATCAAATCGCCCAAATACTGCTTATACAAATTCTTGGCGATGAGCCCTAGCCATACAGCATCTATTACCAAAAAGACAACAAAGGCAATTCCGGCAAGCTTCGCGAAATAAATCATCGTGAATCCCTCCTCCATGCTTTCCTTTACCCGTTCTAAGTTCAAATTATAGCAATGAAGTAGTAATTTTAGCTATTTTTTTGTTTGTGAATTTATCACATTTTTTAAATAGAAAGTAAAGTAAAAACTAGGAACTCGCCCGAAAGCAAGTCCCTAGTTCCTTATTTCTTATTAAAACAAACTAATCCGACGAGTACTTTCCTCAATCGCCGCGTTCAAAATCTCATCTTTACGCGTTGGATCGTAATCAACACCTTCTACAAACACGCTCGGCAATGTCTCCACGCCAATGAAATTCAAAATCGTGTTAATGTAAGGCTCGCCATGCGTTTCAAGATCCGATTCACCGGTAGAATAAACCCCACCACTACCGTGAATTTGTAGCGCCTTCTTATTTTTCAACAACGCTTCTGGGCCATTTGCTGTATAACGGAATGTTTTCCCAGCAACAACCACTGTATCAAAATAGGCTTTCAACATTGGAGGAATACCAAGATTCCAAAGCGGGGACACGATCACATAACGATCCGCATCCATAAACTGCTGTGTCAACGCATCAAACTTCGTCAACTGCTCTTGCATTGCAGGGTCTAAATCAGTGAAAGCTTTACCCGCGCGTAACTCATTCCCAGCTGCCAAGAAAGCACCGTCGATCAACGGAATATCTTGCTCATACACGTCCACACGCTCGATTACGTCATCTGGATTTTCTTGTTTATACTTCTCTAAAAAGGCACTTGCTACAACCATACTACGTGAAACATCATCTGGAAGCGGTGATGCTTTAATAAATAATAATTTTGTCAAAGGAATTCAACCCCATTTTCTGTTTAGTTATTTCTTCATTATTCTATACTAGTTACGCCTCCCTCGTCAATTTAGATTACCTCTACAACCTGTAAGCGCTTGACAAATCAGCACAGCATGCTAAACTAAATACAGAAATTCACTAGTGTATCGTAGTTATTAATACACTATTTTTCCAATAGAGGAAGTGGAGGGATACGTAATGAAGCGTATAGAGCGTATTTATCAGTATATAAAGCAACACGACTATGACAATATAAAGCAACAACTGGAACAAAATGAAGGCATCACTGCAACCGAAGTATCAGATGCACTCGATATTTTACGAAACAATGTCAGTATGGAGCTCAATGAACTGCACCGCCAAGGAAAAATCATCAAAATTGCAGGTCGCCCAGTTCGCTATTTTGATCGCCAAGCCATCGAGGAAAAAATCGAGCGCTTACTGCCAGATGACGAACTAGAATTTGAAAATTGCCAGTCATTACTAAAAATACTCCGTCATAATATGGTACAAAGAAGCCCGTTCGACGACTTAATCGGGTCAGACGCCAGTTTGCGAACACAAGTCGAGCAAGCCAAAGCCGCTGTACTCTATCCGCCAAGTGGTCTGCACACGTTGATAGTTGGGCAAACTGGCGTCGGAAAAACGTTATTTGCAAACTTGATGTATCGCTATTCCCAACACGCCGAACGCTTATCGAGCCAATCTCCATTCATCATTTTTAACTGTGCGGATTACTATAACAACCCGCAGCTCCTGATGTCTCACATTTTTGGTCATACGAAAGGTGCTTTTACCGGTGCGGAAAATGAAAAAGAAGGGCTCGTCGAAAAAGCAGATGGCGGTATTTTGTTTCTAGATGAAATTCATCGTCTCCCACCAGAAGGTCAAGAGATGATTTTCTACTTGATGGATACGGGGACATTTAATAAGTTAGGCGAGACGGATCGGCGCCGCAAATCGAACGTACTCATCATTGGTGCAACGACAGAAGACCCCGAGTCCTCTTTACTGCGCACCTTTGTTCGGCGGATTCCGATTGTGATTTCTTTACCAAGCTTGGAAGAACGCACCGCCAAAGAACGCGTCGATCTCTTGAAGAACCTACTTTCAAACGAAGCGCACCGCATTAGTAAGCCGTTACGGATTGAAGATGAAGCCGCAAAAGCGTTGATTGGTAACACCACTTTTGGTAATATTGGTCAATTAAAATCGAATATTCAGCTCGTCTGCGCGCAAGGTTTTTTAAATAGTTTTGATAAAGACGAGGAAATCTTAATTAACTTTAAAACGCTACCGATGAACATCAAAGACGGTTTCTTCCATTTTAGTGGGCGCAGAAAAGAATTGCAGGAAATCTCGAAATATCTCGATCCATATACGGTGATCATGCCAGAACGCGGCAAACAACTCATCAATTCCGACGAGTACGAGCCTGATTTCAACTTGTATAAAATCATTGAAGACAAAGCGTCCATCCTTATGGATCAAGGCGTGGAGGACGAGGATATCAAGAAATTTATCACGATGGACATCGATGTGCACCTCAATAGCTTCTATAATAAATTCAAAAATACGATTCACGATCGCGAAAATATCTTGAAAATCGTCAATGAAGATATTCTGAATTTCACCGAAGATATCCAAGTGAAGATTGAGCAACAACTCGGGAAAAAGTTGAATGAGCGTTTCCTGCTCGCTTTTAGTCTACACCTCACCTCTTTCCTCAAGCGAGCGCGTAGTAACAAACCGCTGAAATACACCAATATCGAAAATGTCGTCAATGATAAGCCGGAAAGCTATGCCATCGCGCGCGAAATGAAGAAAGAAATCGAAGCTGAATTTCAGATTCGCGTGCCTAATATGGAAGTCCTTTATTTAACCTTGCTAATCAGTTCGTTGCTGAAAGAACAAGAGGAAAATCGTGTTGCCGTCCTTGTTGCGACACATGGAAATAGTAGCGCGACAAGTATGGTTAATGTCGCGAAGAAGCTTCTCGGCGAAGGCCTCGTGGACAGTATCGATATGCCACTTGATCTCAGCCCCAAAGTCGTTCTCGACAAAATTACCCAGCGCGCGCGGGAACTCGATATGGGACGCGGCGTCTTGCTTCTTGTTGACATGGGTTCACTCACTAGTTTTGGCTCCGTGATTTCCGAACGCACAGGTATTCCGGTTCGCACAATCGACATGGTTTCCACCGCTACCGTCATCGAAGCCGTCCGCAAATCCAATATTCTCGACATGGATTTAGACAGCATTTACGATTCGCTAAAAGATTTTCGTGGTTACGGCGGTTACGATTCCGAGGCTACAGCTACATTAAGCGATAAACCACACGCAATCGTCACCATTTGCGCAACCGGCGAAGGCACTGCCGAAAAACTCCAAACCTTCATCGAGCACATTCTAGAAACAATCACCACCGATAATATAAAAGTCATTCCGATCGGCGTTCACGAAGCCAATCAAAAAATCGATCAATTACAAGAAGAAAACGACATCCTGATGATTGTTGGTATCCATGATCCGAAAGTCCAAATCCCGTTCCTACCAATCGAGCGACTTTTTGCCAAGGACGGAGAGGAGCAAATCATCCAACTCGTCAAACAGCGCGACATTTTCATCAAGAAAAGCGAGACAAACTGGATTGCCCGCGAAGTCATTGAAGACAGCCTCAGCGAATTTCTAACGTATCTCAATCCTAAAAAAATTCTGCCAAGCCTGTTGAAATTCGCAAGTATGCTCGAAACGCAGCTACAATACACCATGGAAAACACACTTAAAATCAATCTGCTTATCCATGTTGGGTGCGCCGTTGAACGCATGGTTTTAAAAGATAGCCTCACCTACCATGAGTCAAGTAAAGCAATCATCGACACAGCGATTTTCCAAGCCATCCAAGAAGCGAGTCTCACCTGCTTCCAACCGATGAAGCTAACTCTCACAAATGATGAACAATACTATATTTATGATATCTTGACCAAAACGCACCAAACAACCGAATAAAATAACTACTACTGCGAAAAAACTCCTGTTTATGAAGTTTTTTCGCAGTTTATTGTTTTTAAGCGATAGTATTAGGGTAATAAACACTGTATGTACGGATTGATATTCTAGTACGCAATAGTATATCATTCAGCATCCCTACCGTATCAATCTACTAGCATACATAACTTAAAAGGATGAGTTAGCCCCCATTTAGGCGCACGAAGCAACAAGCGCGACGAATACAAAACATTGGCACGCTCCTTGCAAATACATGAGGTGATAACAACATCCTAACAAACAGAAAAAGGAGGAATTAATATGCCAGTAGGTATCATTATCGGGACACATGGCGAAGCAGCCCGCGAACTGCTTAAATCAACAGAAATGATTATTGGTAAGCAGGAAAACGTGGAGTTCATCACCTTCGTTCCAGGGGAAAACACCGATACATTAATTCAAAAGTTCACTGAAAAATTGGATGCTATTGATGCTTCCGAGGGTGTTCTTTTTATGGTTGATTTATTTGGCGGCAGCCCCTATAATGCGGCGAGCCAAATTGCTTTACCGAAAGAAAAAATGGATGTCGTGACAGGAATCAACATTCCGATGTTGCTTGAAACCCTATCCATGCGTGCCGTGAGCGGTTTAGAAGATTTACGAGATATTGCCCTTACAGCTGGTCGTGAAGGCGTTAAATCACTTAAACAATCACTTAAAAATGTCGAGGAGGATGATTTATAATGGAGATCCGTTTAGCAAGAATTGATGACCGCCTTATTCACGGTCAAGTAGCCACTGTTTGGACAAAAGAAACACAGGTAGAGCGTATTATTGTGTGTAATGATGAAGTTGCAAAAGACGAAATTCGCAGCACCCTACTAAAACAAGTCGCACCACCAGGCGTTGTATCAAACGTAGTAGATGTTGAAAAAGGGATCCGTGCCTACAACAATCCTAAATATGAAACAACTCCTGTTATGCTACTTTTCACGAACCCAACCGACGTATTGCGTTTCGTTGAAGCTGGCGTTCCGATTAAGAGCGTGAATATCGGTGGAATGGCGTTTCGCGAAGGTAAAACGCAAATCACCAATGCCGTTTCGGTAGACGAAAAAGATGTGACTGCTTTTAGAGCACTCCACGAAAAAGGCATCGAGCTTGAAATCCGTAAAGTTGCAGCGGATAACAAAGTAATGATGATTCAACTGCTTGATAAAGAAGGCCTATAAAAGAATCGTATCGCGTTTTTTGACATTATTAATTTATTCTAGTAAAGCAAAATTGGGAGGGAATTTTATATGGATCCGATACAAATAGTTCTCGTCTTCCTTGTAGCTTGTATCTGTGGTATGGGGAGTATCTTGGATGAGTGGCAATCTCACCGTCCGTTGATTGCTTGTACGCTTACAGGTCTTGTACTTGGCGACATGACAACCGGTATTATTATAGGTGGTTCACTGGAAATGATCGCGCTTGGTTGGATGAACATCGGGGCAGCCGTTGCACCTGATACAGCCTTGGCATCATTAATTTCTACAATCTTAGTTATTTCAGGGGGACAAGACATCAGCGTTGGTATCTCACTTGCGATTCCACTTGCTGCTGCTGGTCAAGTTTTAACGATTCTAGTTCGTACAATTACAGTCGGTTTCCAACATTCAGCTGATAAAATGGCCGAAACAGGGAATCTGAGGGGAATAGATATGCTCCACGTCACGGCCCTGCTGCTCCAGGCGATGCGTATCGCCATTCCCGTTCTAATCGTTGCCCTTTCAATGGGTACAAGCGTTGTAACAGATATGTTGAACGCGATTCCAGATTGGCTCGTTAACGGTCTAAACGTTTCCGGTGGCTTTATCGTTGTTGTCGGGTACGCGATGGTTATCAACATGATGGAAGCGAAATACTTAATGCCGTTCTTCTTCCTCGGTTTCGTAGTCGCAGCCTTCACGACGTTCAACTTAGTAGCACTCGGTGTTCTTGGACTTGTAGCAGCTATTGTCTACATCCAATTGAGCCCTAAATATTATCTAAAAGAAGCACTTGCCCAATACGATGCAAAAAATGGCGGCGGCGGTGGGTCTCGACCAGCGAATGACCTGGACGACGACCTAGACGACTAAAAAAGGGAGGTAACCAAATTATGAGTAGCGAAACAGCAAAAGTAACTGTTGGCGAGAAAAAGCTAACAAAACGTGATTTAATGTCCGTATTTATTCGTTCCAACCTATTCCAAGGTTCCTGGAACTTTGAACGTATGCAAGCTTTGGGATTCTGCTTTACCGTTGTCCCAATCATCAACCGCTTATATGAAGGAGAAGAACGTACCGAAGCCATTAAGCGACATCTCGAATTTTTCAATACGCATCCTTATATGGGAGCTCCAATTTTAGGGGTAACCGCTGCAATGGAGGAACAAAAAGCAAATGGTGCGCCAATTGATCAAGCAGCCATCAATGGTATTAAAGTAGGTCTGATGGGGCCACTTGCCGGTGTTGGGGATCCAATTTTCTGGGGAACGATTCGTCCAGTATTCGCAGCCCTCGGTGCTTCATTCGCATCAACCGGTAGTATTTTTGGACCACTTCTATTCTTCGTACTCTTTAACGCCGTTCGTCTTGGATTCCGTTATTGGGGCGTTTTCTACGGATATCGTAAAGGAACCGATGTTGTTTCCGATATGGCCGGTGGTGTTATCCAGAAACTAACAGAAGGTGCCTCAATCCTTGGGCTGTTCGTAATGGGTGGACTGGTAAATAAATGGACGAATATTGATATTCCAGTTGTTGTCTCTACTACAACGAACCAAGAAGGTAAAACAACAACGACTACTGTACAAGATATTTTAGATAGCTTAATGCCTGGTATCCTTGCATTAGGACTAACATTTGCTTGTATGTGGTTGTTGAAGAAAAAAATCAATGCACTGTGGATTATCTTCATGTTATTCGGTCTAGGTATTGTTGGTTATGTACTTGGAATCTTCGCTGTTCCTGGTTCTTGAATAGAGCATAAACTTTCGCCTTACCCGAAAAAAATGGGTGAGGCGATTTTGCTTTATCTTGAGTTTATTCAAGCATCTATTCTATTTGAAAACAACATATAGCATGACGGTTTGTTCTCTAGCTCCTATTGCTTCTTTGGAGAACACATCGCTATTACTTTCTGCACCCTCTTTATTAAAAATCCATGTCTGTAACATGTATTGCTTTCCTTTTTTGATTTCTCCATCATCAAATAATTGAGTTTGTGCGGTGTTAGCATTTTTAGCTTCAAAAACCTCTTTTGGAATGATGAATCTATCTTGTGAAATTGCCCCACTGTCATTTTCCCGTTAGTATCTTCAAAAATAAGCGAACTAGCGATGTGATTCGGTTCCTTTTTTAGGTAGGAAATGATACAATGAGAGCAGAATTTAATGAATGCAGGTGTAAAATAATGAGCATGGATGCAACAAATATTTTCTTAATTGTCATGATTATCGGCGCGTTTTTATTTTCCGTTTATGATGGCGTCATTCTTCATTTTTGGAAAGGTAAAACCGTTCTTAGTGTCCCGCTTCGTTCGCGAGGGAAATGGGATGGATACATATTCGTTGGCTTAATTGCGATGCTGTTTATCTCGAACGCGTTTTTACGTCACGGGCCAACTTCCACGTCAGTCTTACTAGCCATTCTGGGCATTCTCTTCTTCTATATTTGTTTCATCAGAAAAGGGCGCGTTATCTTCAAGGAACATGGTTTCTTCTACGCCCTCCTCTTCTTTGAATACAAAAAAATGGAGCGCATTAACCTATCTGAAGACGGCGTACTTGTGATTGAAACCGGTCGTCAACGTTTACTCCTATTCGTTCGCAATGAAGAAGATTTAGAACAGATGCTAAAAGTCTTTGCGGAAAAAAGTTAAAAAAGTAGCGTTTGGGCAAAATTCCCAAACGCTACTTTTTTAAATACCTACTTTACTTAAATGAATCCGTTCCACTTCAAACTCAATAAATTTCCCGTGTAAGGCTTCGATTTGTTCATCGTATTGTGTGTTAAAACAAATGATACTATCCTCTAATCGCAAAACGGCAAAACCGTCCTCCTCATAGTCTTCTAGCTGTCCAATAACATGAACACGCGCATCTTCCGTCTTTTCTAAAATACAATGCTTCTCGTCACTCTCCGCCAATTGTGCCGCCGTCAAATGTTGGGGTATTTCGATATCTACCGTATATTTGCGATTCGACTCGGGCTCGTCATCATTCCAAATTCCTTCACACGTGCCGAAATCACTTTCAAATCTAACTTGCCCAGTCGCAAGCTTTTTCTGAATCCTAATTTCCACTAAAAAATTCCTCCTGAAGTTTTTTCGCTTTTGTATATTATAGCATGAAATTGGCAAATCGCATCTATTTTTTACTGCATCGCGCTATAAATTTCTTTCACAAGTGCACCATTATCTTTTTCCATCCGAATATTAGAAAAAACAATGACAGCATCCCGGTAATCTTTCGAAAAACTATTTATCGTCTCATAGTTATAGAGCACACCACGAGAAATATAAAAATTCGGCCGCGTATAAAAGCCATAACCGTAATTCCCAGCGCCAGCCTGAAGCATACGTGCCAAGCTTGCCTGATTCACCAGTTTACCATCTGTTAACGCCTTATTAAATAGATAAATATCTCGCGGTGGCATATACATATTCCCAGCACCGAACAGTTGCGATGTATCCTGCACAAAGCTCGTTTTCGTCAGCACTCCATTCGTTGATTTATAGCTCACCGATTCATTAGGATGCGTGAAAAAAGAATCACCAAAACTGGTTGCTTTCATGCCAGACGGTGCCAAAACATGCTGCTTCAAATAGGCCTCTAGAGACTGATGCGACAGCTTTTCAACCAATCTACCCATCACGGCATAATTATCATCTTGATAGTCCCACGTACCCGGTTGGCGCTTAATACCCACCGCCTCAATCTGCTCCAAAATCTGCTGCGATGTCACTTTGTTGTTACCTTTTTTACGGCCCTCTAAGCCCGAAGTATGCCCTAGGAAATTCTTAATTTTGATGGTTTGTCCATTTGGAAACTCAGGAAAATACTTCGCTATTGGATCTTCGACGTTCAGCAATCCTTTTTCCTGTAATTGCATGATTGCTGTTGCGACCACCGCTTTTTCCATCGACCCTATAAAAAATAAGCTTTGACTTGTATTGACTTCCCCAGTCGTTTTATTAGCCATGCCATAGCCCTGATTTATAATGGTTTTGTTATCCTTGACGACATATGCCGCCCCGTTAAATTGATGTTTCTTTAGAATTAAATCAATTTTCGTTTTGAGCGAGGCATGTGGATCAATCACAATGTTCGCCTTCACATTTGCCGTCGACTCCTCGTTCATACTCATTTCGTCTGCTGTTACCTTAGAATGTGCCTGCATAAACAAATAAGCACTCCCTAATCCCCCAAATAAAAAGCAAGCAATGACTGTAAAAATAATTCCTAGACGCCGCGTTTTGCGTTTCTTTTGCGCCCGCTCTGTTCTGCTCACATGCATTTTATTTCCTCCTTGTTATAATAAGTACGACATAATTGTAACACTTTGTAATATAATTTTCCATCTTTCTTTTTATTCCCGCTTGTTTTTTCAGAACAATACACGTATGCTTGAGTTAATTCAGAACAAAGGAGTTCGAAAAATATGACATTGTTAGCATTCGATATGGGCGGTACCGCCGTCAAATACGCTTTAATGGAGCAAGACGGAACAATTCTATCCAAGGGCAAATTCAAGACACCAGACACACTGGATATACTCATAAGCCAACTACAGACCACTAAAAATACATACCAGACACATCCATTGAAAGGTATCGCCTTCAGCTGTCCCGGAGCCGTGAATAATGAAAGCGGTATTATCGGTGGCGCCAGCGCAATTCCATACATTCACAATTTTCCGTTCCGACAACTACTAGAAGAAAAATTAGAGCTACCCATCACACTCGAAAATGATGCGAATTGTGCAGCACTTGCCGAAACATGGCTTGGCGTAGCAAAAAAAGCCAGCGATATTCTTTTCCTTATCATCGGTACAGGAATTGGTGGCGCCGTCATCAAAAATGGGAAAATCCACGCCGGTGCCAATCTTCATGGTGGCGAATTTGGTTATATGATTATGAATGACAAGCTAGAAAATCTAAGCGACACAGGAACCGCTGTCAATGCCGCTACACGTATCGCAAAACGAAAAGGTTTAGCCTCTTTAAGCGGTATCGAAGCCTTCCAATTAAAAGAATCCGGTGACCCCATCGCTACCCAAGAAATAGACAGCATGTTCCGTAATCTCGCAAAAGGTATTTTTAACTTGCAATATGTATACGACCCAGAGCTCATCGTGATTGGCGGCGGTGTCAGCGAGCGTCCCGATTTCCTCCCTGCCATCCAAACACAACTCGATGATTTACTACAGAAAATCACAATCGCCAAAGTAGCACCAACACTCGTTTCCTGCAAATTCGGAAATGATGCGAACCTCATTGGTGCCGTCGCGAATTTCAATCAGATCAACGGTTAATCACAAATAAGACCAAACACCACTATTTCGGGCGCTTGGTCTTATCCTCTTATTTAGGCCAAATCAATTTTTCTGCTTCCTCGCGTTCTGTGAGTACTTCTTCTAAAACCGCCAACCATTTCTTCTGCTTATTAATCACAAACTGGAATATATGCCCCTCTTTTGTCTCCACCTCAAGTAAATTAGATAACATATCCCGTCCTAAAATCTTCGTCATCACGCCCTCAATCCGTGTCACATCTTCAAAAGGAATCATAACATCTTCCGCAAAATAATCATTTGGCTTGTGAATCAAATACTCTTGCGTTACATAAAGCTTTCCCGGTACCGGTTTAAAACCATTTTTCAGATTCGCCAGCCCTTTGTAGACAACATCTAGCGACTCACCCATACATTGCTCCTCCTTGTTCTCTCCTATTTCTTCCACCTATCTATTTACAATCCGTTTATTACGAATTCTCAACCCTTGTCACATCATGGCATCCGTCACAATTTGGTGACATTTAAAATGTTTTTTTACAAAAACAACTTGGCTTACACCTCTATGCAGGTTAAAATGTAGAGTATACAGCAATGCTATACACCATTTTGGAGGGAGTTAATCATTTTGCGCGCAATAATTTATATCGGTAACGGCACACAACTCGCCGAGGGCAATGCAGAATTTCGTACATTTATCGCCGAAATTAGAAAGAAAAGACCCGAAACAATCCAAGAATTAGGTTTTCTAAGCATGAGCTATCCTACTATCGAAATCGCCTGTGAGAAGGCTATCGCAGCTGGTGCAGATGAACTCATCGTCGTTCCAGTATTCCTATTTTCAGCGATAAACATCAAATATGAAATCCCTAAAATTCTCGACTCCCTTACCACGAAACACCCTGAAATAACGATTAGAATGACCAAAACATTTGGCTTCGATCCAGAGATAATCGCATTAGCCAAGGAAATAATATTAGAGACCAATATCAATTTCACGAATTCAGAGGCCGTCCTGCTTGTAGGGCTTGGTAATGAGCGCGATAATGAACCAGCAAACCGACTTTATAATGTGTCTCAATTGCTAGAATCACAGCTACACTTACCTGTTTTCCATAGTGAAATCAAAGGCGAACCATGCTATCCAAAAACACTAGAAAAGCTGGTCACTAAATTCGAGAAAATCTATATTCTCCCTTATTTCCTATTCACGGGCGCTCACGTCGTTGCGATTGATCAAGAACGGCTACATTTACAGAAATTATATCCAGACTGCGACACCATACTTTGCGAATCCTTTCACTATCATCCACTGCTAGAACAAGCCATTCTTCATAAAATCACCGAACTAACCGGCTGATTCAAACATCTGGAATGCTCCGAATCTAAGTATTCCAGATATTTGAATCGCTAACGACATTAACTAGGCACTAATACATCCAAGTGTTCCCGCAAAACTTCAATTTGGATAGGGAACGTATCTCCAGGATCGCCGTCAACATTGACCTTCACATCAGGATCTGTGCAAGAAATGTCTAGTTTTGTCGTGGAAAAATACATCACGCCATCTGCTTTTTTCAGCGTACCTAAAGCGATTTGCGGTAGAATTTTGGCAGCATCAATTAAGCCCAGTTTCGTTAAAATAAACACATGAATCAGGCCATCATCCACCTCGGCTTCTGGCGCCCATTGCTCCATACCTCCGACTGAATTCGTCAAGCTGGCGATAACTAACCCCGCTTTGCCATCCCATTCCCCGTCATCATATTTCACTTCAAATTCTAGCAATTCGTGACGCGCAAATGCTTTTAACCCTTCCGCAAAATAGGCGACAGAACCAAATTTCGTCTTTTGCTCCACACTGACTTTATCGACAGCCTCCGCAATCATCCCAGCCGCAAGCACATTCATGAAGTATGTATCGCCAATTTTACCGATATCCATCGGCCGTTTCCGTGCTGTTTCAAGCGCTTTTATGGCACGATCCGCTCGTAATGGAACGCCCAGCGACCTTGCCAAATCGTTCACCGTACCCAGTGGAATAAAGCCAAATGCTGGTCGATGCGGCTTCTCAGCAATGCCATTAATGACCTCATTCAGCGTACCGTCTCCTCCCATCGCGATAACCGCTTCATAGCCATTATTAGCCGCCTCATGCGCGAATTCCGTTGCATCGCCACCTTTTTGCGTCACTTTGACCTCCACCTCATCAAAACGCTTTAGCAAGGCTTGATGCGCCCGATCCTTGTATACTTTACCTTTCTCTTTGCCAGAGGAAGGATTCACAATCAATAATGCTTTTCCCATTATGTAACACTCTCCTTCAATATACTCCTTTTCATTATACCCTGTTCCCACACCATAAAAACAGCAAAAACACACCAACTCGAGGAATTATTACTTGAAAAATTGCTCATTTGGCGTTACAGTTAAAACATAGTATTTCACTTGGGTATTGTAAGGAGGATTAAAAATGGAACGAATCACATTCAAAAATGAAGCCGGATTGACACTAGTCGGTCATTTTTATACCGCTCCTTCAGAGTCTATTGTCATCATGACACACGGTTTCCTATCCAATAAATCATCGAGCGGGCGTTTCGATCGCTTCGCCTTAAAATTACAACAAAACGGCTATAATGTCCTAACCTACGATTGCAGTGGCTACGGAGAAAGTGATGATACCGCTATCCATTTTGAGAAACAAGTGGCAGATTTACAAGCAGCAAAAAGATATAGCTACCAAATCGGAATGAAGAAATTCGCTTTCTGGGGTCACAGCCTTGGCGGACGATTATCCTTAACTTGTTATGAACCAGACATTGAAACCATGGTGTTAACCGGACCAGTTACCGGTGCTATTGCTTATCAACACGTAGACAATTTTTCAAAAGAGCAGGTCGCACAATGTGAATGCAATGGTAGCACGGTTTTTTACGTCGATGATCCTTGGCGTTCTGAAATCGTGTTGGATAAACAAATGTTGACTGATTTTAATCATATGGACCAAGCCGCTACCCTGAAAAATGTTCACTGTCCAGTTCTTGTGATTCACGGTACAGAGGGCGATTTAGAACGGAAGCTTGCACAAATTACGAAGCAAGGCACCGAGCTTTTTCCAGATGGCACAAAAATAATTGAGCTTGACGGCGCTGATCACGGGTTTATGGAGCAGTTAGACGAAATTGAAACGCTTGGCCTTCATTGGCTATACGAGCACTTCTCTGTAAAGTAAAAAAGAGGCAGCTACAAAGCAAAAGCGCCCTCCCATTTCTTCGGGTAGGACGAAAATTCTGCTTTATACAAATCGAGCGAAAGCGTTTGTATTCAGGGGATTTGGTGGAAGCCGGAAGCGGAGCATACTTGTGTATGTGAGAACCGGAAGTCCGCCAAATCCCCTGAATGCGAGCGCTTCTCGCCGATTTATCTGGGTTATGCCCCAGACTATTTTTTACTTTACAGCTGATTCCATCGACATTCCAGGAACCATCCGGACGCGTGGTAATGTGTACATGCCGTCCTTTTTATTCGCTTTTCCGACTTCCGTCGTGAATCCCATCGTGTACCCTGTTGCCTCTGCTGCGCGTACTGTGTCTTCATTGTAACGACCTACCGGATAACAAATACTATTCACCTTTTTGCCTGTAAAACGCTCTAGAAAAGCCTTAGAGTACTGCAACTCTTTCAACTGTGCCTCGTAGGAAAGCCTATTTAATTCGTAATGGTGGACCGTATGGCTCTCCATTTCAATGCCATACGCACTCATCTCTTTTAAAGCCGCCTCATCAAAATGATTATTTTTTGCAATTTTATCTGTAATCACGAAAATAGTTGCTTTCAAGCCATACTTTTTAAGAATCGGATAAGCATTCGTATAATTATCTTGATACCCATCGTCAAACGTTATGACGACTGGCTTGTCTGGGACATTTTTACCTATTTCGAGCAAAGGAGCCAGTTCCGCAAGCGTCAGTGTATAATAGCCATTATCCGAAAGCCATTTCATCTGTGTATCAAATTCATTCGGAGGAGTAATCAGATTATTTTTCACATTCGTATTGATAGAATGGTACATCAAAACAGGGATTTGCAGCGTTTCTGGATTCATATCTGTTCCGAGTTGCACTGGTGGTTTTACCTCATTTGTCACAGGCGCTGGCTTCTTTTGAGGTACCAGTTCTGACGGCTTCGCTTCGTTCTGACCACATGCCGCGATTAGCAAGCAACAAAAAATAGCAAAACATAGACGTAAATATCGCTTCATGTAAGAACTCCTTTTGCCTTTTTTATCTGAAAATAAATAGAATCCGGTCATTAATAATTTGCTTCACAATAGCCCGCGCTTCCGAGTAATCACGTGATTCCAGACAACGACCGCAAGTTACATAATTATCGAGGGTTTTATCAAAGAGCTTGGTCGCGGATTGAAAAACATCTGGCTCACCAAACTCCAATAAATCGTCATAAAATTGATTCACAACCTGCAAATAATAGTCATTTTTGGCATAACTCAAAATTTCATTTAAGAACCAACGTTGATATTCCATGCATTGTCGCTCTGTTGCCTCTTCCAGTTTCAAAAAATCAGTAGCTTTCTCACGCACACGACGATTCGAAAATGTAAGTGATTTCGCCTCTATTTTATCGATGGTGCCTATTAGGAGCAACTCCATAATATCTAGCATTTCTATATACCGTTCTTTTGTAATCGCACAATTTTTTACAATGACCCCTTTATAATCCTCAAATTCCAAGTATCCATCCACTGTCAGCATCGCAAAAGCCTTCCGAACCGGAGTCCTGCTCAATTCAAGTTCTCGCGAAACATCCGCCTCAATCAGACGTTGCCCCACTTGAAATTCTCCGCGCTGAATCTTCTCCTTAATCATTCGATACGCCTTACTTTCCAGTGTTTCATTCCCAGGTTTATTCATTCATTGACTCCCCTTGATTGATTTAAAATATCGCTTTCCCATCAATGATTTCTTTTAAAATATCACTATTCGCAATCACTAACTCCATTTCACGATATGGCTGATAATCCGTATTTTGCTCCATAATATAACTCGCACTCAGTTCTTGCATAACCTGAATCAAAGCCCGCGCACTACGCTTGTTAGCATCTGAAAAATACGAAATAACATACCCAATAATTCGCAAAACTGACGCTAAAAAAAGCACAAATAAAGCCAGTATAACCGCTAGAAAAATACGATGCCCCTCTGGACTTGCCTCTAAAATAAAAACAGCACCAAGCGCTGCAAATATAAGCACAACTAGCAATATCGCCATATTTTTAATGGTAAAATTCTTTCTTAAAAGCGTATCGTCCTCTTCCAACACTTTTTGCAGTGTACTTAATTCTTCTGGTGAAGCGAATCCATTACGCGCCAAGTAATTCCGAAGCAAACAAAGCTTTAACATGTGCAATTTTTTAAAATCACGTATACGATACCTTTTCCACAATTCCTTCTGTGCTCTTCTAACAATCAACAGGTAATACACAAACAAAAAAAGTACCGCATATCCAATAAGTCCCGTCCAAAGTCCACCAACACCAAAAGCCAAGCCAAAAGCAGTCGGTAAAGCCAACAAAAGAATCATCAGCAAGCAAAAAGTCCAAATCCGCTGCGTCATAAATCCATATATTAAGTTATAATTACTAAGTTTCGTCCGATAAAACCGAATCAGCTTTTCCCCCGCCATAAACCAACACTCATTCCTTCGCATTCTTTCATCCTAGTTTATCACGTAAAGCCAAATAATAAAAGCCACAGATTATAAAAAGTCTGTAGCTTAAACAAAAGAAACCCGCACCAATCGCGAATAAAATGACTAGTTAATAAATCCTTTCCCATCACTCGAAAACAAGCGCTCCCACCTAACTGGTAAAAAAAAATCACGCCCTATCCAGAAAAATAGTTCGTGATTCTTACTTATCATATCTCTCCAAGCTATCTTCGCGTAGCCCTACACGACACTTCCGTGCCGCCAAACCTCAGCGAGTCAGCAAATGCTTAGATCCTAGGCAAAAGCGAGTACCGGAGCGGAATGTACGATTTGTACATCAACTGAAAACAAGGAGGGAGTCTTATCCCCGACCATGTGAGAAGTTATGCGAAACGAAGAGTAGAAGAGCACCGGAACGGAGCTTTTAACGACGGAGATGAGCGTTTGCTGGCTCGCTGAGCCTTAGTCGTCTTGTTCGGTGGATAGCACTTCTAACGTTTTGGAATCCAATTTCACTTCAACCTCTTGGTTACCATTCATGATTTGAACACTGTAATATGTTTGGTTTAATTCGCGTTCAATCGTCCATTCTTTCACTGTTCCAGCTTGTTGTTTCAGCGCTGCTGTCATCGCTTCTTGCGGTGTTTTAATACCTGTTAAATCAAGTTTTTCATTTGCTCTTTCGTTGCCATTTGCATCTTCTGCGTCAAGCTTTTCATTGTTATCTTGTAAAATTGCTTTCGTATCCGCATCGAATTTCATTTCAAACTCATTAGAATCATCTACACCATCAATGGTATAAACAAATTTTCCAAGCTCTTGCGATAATTCAACCGATGTCACGTCTGCTTCAGGATGTTTATTCTTGAAAATTTCAACGGCGTCTGTATAGCTCATCGAAAATTTCTTGTTATTCAAATCTGTTGTCGATGTGTTCGAATTAGAGTTACTGTTTGTACCTGAATCTGTTGTTTGTTGCGTGTTGTTCGAATTGTTGTTATCATTCGCATCATCATCTCCACAAGCTGCGAGCGTCCCTACCATTACCGTTGTCATTGCAATTACACTAATTTTTTTCCACATATTTTATTCCCTGCCTTCTTTAGTTTATAGATATAGTCTAACATATCACTACTGTGCAATACATCATACCAGAGACTTAGATTCTAAATTTCACTGAAAAATAATTGTTCGGAGCTCTTCTTTTGTGACTTTACCAAAATAAAGCGGTACATCGATTTTTTCTAAAAAAGCATCTAGCGCTTCTCGTGTATAGGTAACTCCTAACAACTTATTTTCAACTACTTTAATATCTCCCGTTGCAAAAAAATCTCCGAAAATTTGAGCGGTTGTAATACGTCCTTTCTCGACTTGGAATTGCATTTCTACCAGTCCACCAGAAAATTTCTGCTCATTTTTAACGTTGAATTTAGGGGATTTCCCATAGTTCCAGTCCCAATTTCGATAGCGCTCTTTTTGAATTGTACGAATCTGCAGCCAATCTTCCTCAGAAAAAACATAGGTAGGTATCTCCGTTGTTTGGAAAATAGATTGTAGCAAGACTTGTTGAAATGTGTGGATATCCATATCTTCACGCAGATGTTCGCGTATATTCGTGACGCGTGATCGAACGGATTTTACGCCTTTCGCTTGTAATTTCAACGGATTCAC
The DNA here is from genome assembly GCF_014322795.1 of Paenilisteria portnoyi. Taxonomy (GTDB): domain Bacteria; phylum Bacillota; class Bacilli; order Lactobacillales; family Listeriaceae; genus Listeria_A; species Listeria_A portnoyi. Next base: position 42,104 of record NZ_JAASTT010000010.1, on the reverse strand, counting down.
ACGTAGCGCTTTTTCAACATTAGCTAGGTTCACATCAAATAGTAATGTTCCATGACTGTACAATCTGCCACCCGTCGCGAACTGTGCATTTCCAGATATTTTTCGACCTGCAATCTCAATATCATTACGGCCACTCAATTTTGCGTCCACACCAAGCTCTATCAACGCATCGATCACTGGCTTTGTGAAACGTTCAAAATTATTAAAACTCGCTCCGTCATCTTTCGTAATGATACTGAAACTTATATTCCCCTGATCATTATAAACCGCGCCACCACCTGAAAGCCTCCGCAAAACTGGGATATCATGCGCTTCTATGTAGGCTTGATTAATCTCGGCTAACGTATTCTGGTTCTTCCCCACAATGACCGTCGGATGCATCCTGTAAAACATCACATACATCTCATTCGCATCTAAATGACGCAACGCAAACTCCTCTATCGCAAAATTCTCCGTCTGATCCAAACAGTCTTTCGTATCGATATAAATCACGAACTTCTCTCCATCCATAAAAGGGCTTGAAACATCAGTTTTCCAGCTGCGCTTCAAGCCCTTCTTGTTATTTATGCCGTAATATTATGATTGGTAAATCCGGCTCATTAAAAACGCGCGGTACAAGTGTAGCATTACCAACCCCGCGACTGATAATCATCGCCTTACCGTTCGCCTCTTTCAAGCCCGCGGTCCATTTTGGCATAAAACCTTGGTGGGGCGCATATAAACCTTCTGTGAAAGGCAATCGCACTTGTCCGCCATGGGCATGCCCACAACAAATGAGATCAACTGGGGCTTGTTGGTATAGTGGCCATTTCTCTGGTCGATGGGATAGTAAAAGCGTGAAAATCGAATCTGGAATTCCAGTCGTCGCTTCCTTCAATTCAGCCGCAACAATTTCTTCCTCACAGGCTATTTCTTCTGCAAAAGTAAGCTGGTGAGGTTTTTGAATCAGCATGCTCGGATCATCAATACCAGCCAATGCGAAAGATTTGCCATCACGCTCGATATACACATGTTGATTTTTTAAATAGGTAATCCCAGCTTTATCTAATTCCGGCAAAAGGTCTTCCAAATTCGCGCTTCGTGCCTCATGATTGCCCGTAACATAATAAATCGGGTAATGCCGCGCAAGCTTACGCATCAACGTTATCGCTGTATTAATGCCCTCATCGCCATCAAGCAAATCGCCTGTCACGACAATGATATCCGGATCAATCGACCAAACCTTCTTGATCAAACGATGATTATAACGACCAAACGTATCGCCGTGCACATCTGAAAGTTGCAAAATCCGAAACCCATCCAACTCCGGTGCAATTTTAGCCGAAACAATGTTGTAATCCGTTGTTCTAAGTTGCTTCGTTGACCAATACGCGTAGCCTGTAAAAGCTAGCGCGGCAAAACCTGTAACCTTCAAAAAATTATTTTTCATAGCTTCTATCCTTCACATCTTTTTTCCCTATTATAACAAAGATATCGCTTCTTAGCCTTCTTTTTGAGTATCCTCCCCAATAAATTCGGCATATTTCATCCGATCTGATTCTTGGGCATTCACCCGCAGAACCGTTCCCTCATTTTCGTAAGCCGTTTCAAGTACATCCGCATGTTCATTTAAATAAGAAACCACGTCCCCACGATCAAACGGAATCACAAAAGTCACCGTCTTATAATCGTTGAACACCTGCTCTTTAATCATATCGATGAGCAATTCAAGTCCTGCGTCCTCTCGCGCAGACAAGTATAAGCTATCGCCCTCACGTCTTGGGAACATCACATTCGTCGCCAAATCCGCTTTATTATAAGCAAAGATGATGGGGCGATCCGTAATATCCAGTTCCGCTAGTGTTTCCTCCGTCGTTTTCATCATCGCCTCAAAATATTCATGCGATACATCGACAACGTGAATCAACACGTCCGCTTCGGCTGCTTCCTCGAGCGTCGAACGGAAAGCTTTCACCAAGTTATGCGGCAATTTACTGACAAAACCAACCGTATCCGTAAGCAAAAACTGTTTTTTATCTGGCAAAACAATTTCACGAACACTCGTTTCAAGCGTCGCAAATAGCATATCTTTCTCAAAAACTTGCTTGTTTGCTGTCTGGCTGTGCACTGTGACCATCGCATTCATGATGGTCGACTTGCCGGCATTGGTGTAACCCACAAGCGACACAACAGGAATCTCATTTTTTTGTCTCTGGCGACGCTGTACTTGCCGCTCCGCCACGAGGCCGTCCAGCTCCTTATTCAGCTGACTGATTTGATTTTTAATGCGACGCCGATCCATCTCAAGTTTTGTTTCCCCAGCACCACGGTTTTTCAGTCCACCTTTTCCGCTTTGCTGATCCATCCCTTCCCCTTGCCCCACAACACGCGGCAGTTCATATTTCAAACGAGCAACTTGCACTTGTAGCTGCGCCTCTCTCGTTTTCGCCCGTTCCGCAAAAATATCTAAAATAAGTCGCGTCCGGTCCATCACTTCAATTTCTAGCAACTCCTCTAAGTTTCGAATTTGCGAAGGCGCCAACTCATCATTAAAAATAACGAGATCAACATCTTCATAATCCGCCAAACTCTTTATTTCATCTACTTTCCCGTTGCCGACATAGGTTGCTTTATTTTTCCGATCCAACTTTTGCGTAATTTCACCAACTGGCTTAATTGCATTAGCCTCCGCCAAATTGGCAAGTTCCGCCATCGAGTATTCAAAGTTTGCCTGTTGCATTGTAATTCCTACTAATATTGCTGTTCTAGTCATGAGTCATTCCTCCAGTGTTTTTTTATTTTTACACGTGCGAGGGTGTAGAGACGGCCAGTGCCCCAAAATAGGAAGTTCTAGGCACAACAAAAAGAAGCAGACAATTCATCTGCTCCCCCGTCAATATCGACACGTACCTTAAGAAAAAATCTAGGCACGCGAAAATATTTAGTTTTAGGGTTCCTTCGTGAAAGGCAGACCAATCCCGTGTCGAGTTCAGCGCATACTTCATAGGTACATTTCGAATTACCCCTCTGCTTGTCCTGAACTCATTCTCGCACTATTTAGTTACGTTTAGCGAATTTGGAATTCTAAGTCTAACATACCACATCTGGACAACCCTCCGATCATTTTAATTAGTCACATTGTAACATGGTAAAAAACGGTTTGCAAGTCATTAAATCAATTTAGACATCCAATATGTATCATAATAATCCGTGCCAATCATGAAGGAATCACGATGTGTGCCTTCGATTTCATAGCCAAGATTTTGATATAAACGCAAGGCTGTCTGGTTCTCGCACAACACGCCCAATTCGATCCGACGTACCACGCCACGCGCTTTTGCCCACGTTTCCATATGCGTAAATAAGCATGTTGCTACACCTTGTCCCCAGTGCGACTTCACAACACCGACTGCGATATATACGCTATGCTGCATCCGATTCGGTGGATTTCCATCTGCTATCAAAAATCCGATTAACTCCTCCGTTTCCATATCCTCCGCCACTAAAATAAGCGAATATGGCAAATCCGCAAAATACTCAATCCGTTTTCGCGCATCCTTCGTCGAAATCTCCCGCTCCCCAGCGCCGTAGAGCATATAATCCGTCTCACCATCTATTTGTAATTGCATTTTTGCAAATCGTTTCGCATCATATTCACAAGCTTCCCGAATCTGAATCATCGCCCACGCCCCCTTTCGCTAACTCATTTTCATTATAACAGAAAAAAAAACGCAGCGCCTAGGTGGATGCGCTGCGTTTTTCAAATAGGTTGCTTATTTAGGCCGTTCCACTATAAAAGTCTCGCCCAATTTTGCGTAATTATTCCCTGCTAAACGCGCCACGGGCTTCAGTTCATCCGTCAAAACGTACTGCTTCTCGACATCAAAAACGGACGCATCCGCATGATAAAATACCACGCGAGCCAAGATCAAATCGGTGACGGGATTTCCCTCATCATTCGAAATGGGAATATGCTGAAACAAGTTTGCCTCCATCCGAATCTTACCTTCTTTAATCGCCGGAACCGCCACTTTTTCACTCGGGACTACCGTCAAATTCGTCGCATCTAACTCGTTTTCCTCTGGCGTCAGTCTCGCCGCCGTCTTGTTCATTTCCGCCGTCAAATCCTCATCCACAATATGAATCACCAGCTCACCAGTTTCGAGAATATTCCGCGCCGTATCCTTCATCTGCCCATTATCCCGTTGAATCGCAATCGACACAATCGTCGGCTGACTCGACACCACATTAAAAAAACTAAACGGCGCCGCATTCAACACACCATTTTCCGATATCGTCGTCACGAAAGCAATCGGTCTCGGAATAATCGCCCCGCTCAAAAACTTATAATTGTCCTGCGGTGATAACTCGCTCGCATCCATCCTAATCATGTTGCGCCACATACCAATCACGCGCTGCTTCGACTTCCACCATCGTCAAATTATGCCCATTTTGCGTCCAAAGTGACGCGACCGCAGCCCCTCGATGACTCAGCGCATCAATCAAAGACTGAGATCCTGCCGCCGTCACCAACGGATCATTCACGCCCGCCGTCACAAAAACTGCCGCCCGATCCAACGTGAAATCAGGCATCTCCTCACCAGACGGCATCGCATGAAACAAAATCGCCTTTTGGAAACTCGCAGCATCCGTCAAAATCGCATTCGCTGCAATGTTGGCACCGTTCGAATAACCAACCGCAACCACATTTGCCGCATCAAAATCATATTTTCCAGCCAATACCCTGATTTCCGTCACTAATTCTCCCGTTTTCTCCTTCAAACTCGCCAAATCAAACGAGCCGTCCGCATACCGCGCGAAAAACCGATTGGCCCCATTCTCCGACACGTCCCCACGAAACGATAACACACTCGCGTCTGGCGCAATAATCTCCGCTAACTGCAACAACGACTGCTCATCGCCACCCGTCCCGTGAAGCAAAACAAGTGGCATCAAATCCTTCTTTTTCCCTTGTATAAAAATATGCTCCATCTCGATCAGCTCCTTTTCGTATCCAACGGGCGAACTTCCGCCTCAATCGCTGCTCGTTTTTCCTCTAAAAATGGTGGTAACGAAAGCTTCTCACCCATCGTTTCATACGGCTCATCTTGCGCAAAACCAGGTCCATCCGTCGCGAATTCAAACAAAATTTGTTGCGAAACCGGCATGTACAGCGATTCAAAATAGAATCGATCCACATAACCCGAATTCGGTGCTTGAAACTCATTCGCACGCGCAATCCATTTCTCCAATTCCGCATGATCCTCGACACGAAACGCAACATGGTGCACATTTCCATACCCTTGCATCGCAGGCAATATATCATTGCGCTCCTCAACAATAACTTGCGCTCCGTTTCCACCTTCGCCAACCTCATATAAATGCTCCGCGCCACTCGTCGCCACTTCTCTAAACCCAAGAATGACTGTCAACACTAAGCCGATATTCTCCTTGTTTTGCACGGTCAAATACACAGGACCCAATCCGTAAATCGCGAACTCAGCTGGAACTGGCCCTTTCTTCCACGGAATTCCAGGCGCCACACCCTCATTTTTTTCATCCGAAATCAGTTGCAACGACTGCTCATCAAAATCGCGGAACGCCAACACTTTTTTGCCGAAACTTTCGCTGATGGAGTCATGATCCACGCCCAATTCGTCAAAACGCTTCACCCAATAATCGAGCGCCGCATCACTCGGTACACGGAACGATGTTTTCGAAATACTATCCGTTCCTTTACGCCCTTTTGGTAAATTCGGAAAATCGAAAAACGTCATATCCGTTCCCGCAGAACCCGCATCATCCGCAAAAAATAAGTGATATGTCTGAATGTCATCCTGATTTACTGTTTTCTTCACAAGTCGCATCCCAAGCGTCTCTGTATAAAACGCATAATTCTTCTCCGCACTACTCGTCATCGCCGTTACATGGTGGATTCCTTTTAATTCTTTCATTTGTCATTCTCCTTTAAATTAGATTCAATGTCTACACGTTTTCCTTCTAAAAATGGCGGCAAGGCAAGCGTTTCGCCCAGCGTCTCCATCGTTTCATCAATCGCAAAACCTGGCGTGTCACTCGCAATTTCAATCAAAAGCCCATTCGGTTCGCGGAAATACAAACTCGTAAAATAGGCCCGATCCACGAATTCCACTATTTCCAGCCCCGCATCCACAGCCAACTGACGCCATTTTGCCACATCTGCTTTCGTCGCAACCCGATAAGCCACATGGTCAATACTGCCACGGCCCATCCTTGTTTTCGCATCCGATCCACTTGGAATAAAATGCGTCAAATGCCCTGGCTCCATCTGCAAAAACTGCTTCATAAAATCAGCTAAACGCTCCGTATCCCGCACATGCCAATCTATTCCGAGAATCCGTATCACCTGTTTATCAGCTGGAATATCCGTATGCTGCGTCGCATTCTCCGGCAAAATCTCCTCATCCACCTCAACCAGCATTATCCGAAAACTATCCGCATCCTCAAAAACCAAGCCCGCGTTCGTCCGCTCCATCTCCGTCACGTGCGGCGTCAACCGCTCCTCCCAGAAATCAAGCGCACCGTTCGGAACCGCCAAATACGTCGTCCCATAAAAAGCCTGTTCCCGTCTCGCCCGACCAAGCCGTTTAATTTCAAAAAAAGTAAGCAACGTCCCCGGATTTCCTCGATAATCCCCATAAAATAAATGCCGCATTCGCGTATTATTCTGGTTCACCGTATTTTTCACCAACCTCAAACCAAGCACTTCCGTATAAAAAGTCCGATTTTCAACCGCCGATTTCGTAAAAGCCGACACATGATGTATCCCTGTAATCATATCCTCACACCCTCTCTCTTTATCTTTAAAAACAGTTTAACACTAAACTATATAAAAAGAAAGAACTTTGCTTATAAAAAGTAAGCGACAAAAAAACTCCGAGATACAATCCGCATCCCAGAGCCATTTTTTCAATAAACATCGCGTTTCATAAACACCCAGTATGATGTAATTAAGCCCGCGACCATCCAAACAAGCAACGTCACGACAGAAAATCCGAGCGTCATGCCGTCCACTGGCGGACTCGTCCCGTTCAAGTAATTCGTCAACTGCAAATTAACCATGAATAAATATTTCGCGCTTGGCCAAGACGACACAAGGTTGCTCAAAATCGATCCCGTAATCAGCGCCGACAGCATAATTCCCATTACGGCCGCCGTACTTCTCACCAATACTGAGCACATCAACGTCAGCACGCCAATCACCATCGCGACCAGCCATGCCAAACCGAATTCCATCAATAGGTACTGCCACATTGGCAACGAATACACGCCCGCTGTTCCAACTGCATCTCCACTCACATCGAATCCCGTCAAAATCGGCGCCGTCCAGCCACCATACCCAAACACGACGCCCGATATCGCATATGCTATAATCGCCGATGCTAGCAAAATAATCGACACCGACAGCATCATCGAAATGAATTTACTCGTCAAGATTCGCCATCGTTTCACCGGCCTCGTCAGCAAGAATTTAATCGTCCCGCTCCCCGACTCCGAAGAAATCAGATCCGCCGCAATCACCATGACAAATAGCGGAAACAGTAATCCGATGCCATTTTCGACGAATGATTTCAGAAAAGTTGGTGCTCCCGGCGCGTTCGGATTTACATCCTCATCCAGATAATACTGCAACTGCCCCAGCGTCACACGCATATATTTCTTGTACTCATCCGGAATCCGATTCGAACTCAGCCGGTTCTCAATGTCCACAATCTGTTGCTGCACCTGCACATGCCAATCCGTCGTCCCCGATTTCTGCTCATCCTCCTGATGCTGCCTAAACTGCGCATATGTAAAAATGCCCACAATAATCGCAACCAAAAATAAAATAATCAGGAGTCGGCGTTTTCTGTAAAGCTTCAACTGCTCATTATAAACTAGGTTAATCAATGCCTTGCCCTCCTGTCAATTCAATAAATAAGTCCTCCAAAGATGGCGTAATCTTCTGCATCTCGAGTACTTGCACGCCAGCACGCACGACACGACTATTCCAAACCGGCAATTTATCCGCCTCAAAACTCGTATAATAAGCACCATCCTGCTCCGTAACAGCTGTCATTTCCGCCAAAATCGACGCACCTTTTGCCATCGGTTCGAAGCGCCACCGCGTTTTTTCCCGATCAGAAAGTAGCTTATCCACGTCATCCGTCGCAATAATTTCGCCATTCGTCATAATTGCCACACGATCGCACAACAATTGAATCTCACTAAGTAAATGCGAAGAAACCAGGACGCTAATCCCTTCCGTTTTCGCTAAATAACGAATAAAGTCCCGCATTTCGCGAATCCCCGATGGATCAAGACCATTTGTCGGCTCATCCAGAATCAGCAATTTCGGACTCGACAACAAAGCCTGTGCGATGCCTAAACGTTGACGCATCCCAAGCGAATACGTCGAAACCCGGTCATGCACACGCGCGGTCATTCCAACGAGTTCCGCCACTTCCTGCAACCGCTCCGGCCGAATCGACCGATCCATCCGCGCAAAATAGGCAAGGTTCTCCCAGCCAGTCAAAAATGGATAAAACTCCGGATTCTCAACGATACATCCCAGACTTTTCATGGCTTCCGTGAAGTTTTTCTGAATATCCTTGCCGCCAATCAGAATCGTGCCAGACGTCGGTTTAATCAGACCAACCAGCATCCGAATTGTCGTCGTTTTTCCCGCTCCATTAGGCCCCAGAAAACCAAATACTTCGCCCTCATTGACCTCGAAACTCAAATCCTTAATAATTTGCCGCTTGCCGATTTTTTTATTTAAATCCTGTACTAATAGTGCCGTCGTCATTTCGCATCACTCTCCCCGTCCGTTGTCATGACACTCGATACCCGATCCGCAAACAACTGATAACCCGCTCCGTTCGGATGAAAATGATCGCTCGACAGATAATTCTTCCCATTCAAAATAAAATAATCATACGTTGGGACATACACCACACGCGAAAATTTACTCGCCAAATTCTGTGTATCCATATTCCATTTCGCCGCAATACTTGCCAATTCCGCCCGATTTTTCACATCTACAAACGGGTTGTACAAACCGAGATGATACACGACAGCATCTTTATTCAGCTCTCGGATTCGTTTATACGTCTGCTCCAAATTTTTCAAGTATGCCGTCTCGTTTTTCTGAATCTCCGCCGCATTTAAATCCTCTAACGCTGCGCCACCGCGAAACAAATCGTTCCCACCAATCGTCATGAAAATCACATCCGCGTTCGTCACTTGTTGCGCGATTTCTTTCTGGCCAAGTTGGCTCAGCAACTGGTTACTACGCGCACCACTAATCGCCAAATTGGACAGCGTCACGCTCGTACCATTCTTCTCTAATGTATCAACCACACGACGAACATAACCTTTTCCGTCCGTATCACCAACGCCCGCCGTCAATGAATCGCCGAGCCCCGTCACTTGAAACCGATCAGATTTCTTCGTTTCCGTTTTTGTTTCTGTTTTTTCCGTCGTACTCGTTCCCGATTTCGTATGACCTTGCGCCACAGCAATTAAGCCTGCCACGCAGAGAAGAAGCGCCAACACTGAAATCCACGTCATCACAATTACCCATTTATTTCGTTTCAAGTCCGTTCCTCCTGTTCGCCTCTTTTAGCCCCTCCTAAAAATAAAAGGAACCCAATAAATCCAGTCACACCAACAAATAACGGCAATAGTGCCAGCATTGTTAACTCTGCATCGTCCGCTTGTAACGCCCGCATTTGTAGCCAGCCAAAAAGCAATTCCCGCATCGCAATTCCCATTCCAACGTACGCGAGCAGTGGTTGCCATTTTTGGAATAATAAAAAAGCCACGAAAATAAAGGCCAAAGACACGAATACATATTCACCCATAGAAATCATCGCTGGATAAAAAACCATTTTCCGAAAATCTTGTCCATCCCATCCTTGCATCGTTGCATACGCCTGATATCTCAAAATAGCAACCACAAGACCAAGTCCAGCACCTAATAAAACGAGAACAAAGCCGCTAACTGTCACGATCCGCTGCTCCGGTTTTACAATAATTACTCCATCTTCTGTCGTATAAAACAGAATAAAGGATGCAAACATCGCGAGTCCAGCTAACATCGATAAAATATTAGCATTCTGAATATTCACAGTCTCTTCCATCCCGATAACCGCTCGAATCACAAAGTAGGTGAAGTAGGTGACAAACAACAAGCTAACCGCCACTTCCGTCCCTTTCAGCCGGCGACCGGAATAAGATAAAATGGCCGTCACAATCATGATAACAGCAAGCCCCAGCTCCACTATCCAATAAATACTGGACCGTTCCTGATCTAGCAACAGCAAATACATCAGACGCCTGACAGCCCCAAGCCCCGTTATCACACCAAAAATCAACATTAGCGCCATCCCAATTTGATGGGTATAATATTTCCTCATCCTTCACCAACCTCTCCCGTGATAGCCTCACGCCACTTTTGATTAAGTATAGCAGAATTGCCCGCAAAGCTAAACAAAAAAGCCGAAATAGCAAGAAAATCAACCCGTTCGGCGATCCTCTCCTATTTCGACTTCCCTTATTCGTTCTCAGATGCTAATTTTTCCTGCCAAAGCTCTAGCAAAACATCTAATTCTTCCTTAATATCCTGATTCGTCATCTCGTCCTTGATATCAACGAGTTCCAACTCCTCAAGCGCAATCGTGTCCATTCCATGTTTCTTCGCCTCATCAGCAATCGTCCACGGCAACGCACCCGGCATATTCATTTTTTTCGCAAAGGCATACTTATTCTGAATACCCTTCAAATCCATGCTCGCCGCCAATGCATAAATACCCGTTTCCTGGCTAACAAAACGATACACACCCGCGCGATGCTTCATTTGCTTATAGGCATTAATCTTTTCCTTACGTGTCTCTTTCTCTGATGTCATCAAAAAACCTCCTCCTTAATAGCCTGCTTCCTTTAGAATTCGACTCAACGTCCGCAACCGCTCACTCAAAAGCTCATCACTGTCCGCAAGCGCCTGTTGAAACAGCTCAATATCCTCACCAATCATCTGATTATCCTCACAAACCGCCACCGTCATCGCGTCGCCCTGCAAACCAATCCGATCAATTTGCGGATTTTCTTTATCATATAAACCTTCATATTTATAAGCATCTTTAAAATAAAGCTTCGACCGCCCAATCAAAATGGCCAAATCCAGCACACGATGTAGCGGTAATTCCTCCGATTGGCGAGACCATTTGTCGCCAGTGTGCCGCCACACTTTTGCTGAAATATCCACTTTGCCGCGATCATTCCATTGCGCTAAGCCAAGCGATAAGCCTTTCGCATCCGAATTGTAGGCATATTTACCGTCCACTTCTTCATAGTTTTCAGCTACAATAACCGGTTTGTGTTTTAAATTTGTTGGGATTTTCATGGTATCTCTCCTTTAGTAGTTTAGTAAATTAGTAAACTTACTAACGTAGTATAACATTATTTCCATGGAAAATCAACCCACTAAAAAAACACTACCCCTTAGATAGTGTCAAATTGCAGTCGTATATGCGTTGCCGGTTGCGGTATCCTGATTTCCCCATTCTCTAAAACGTGAACTTCTGCACGGTCTCCGTCCACAAAACTTCGATATTTACCGACTTTCGGAATCACAAACTCCTCCAAACCAGTAAGCAAATACGTCCCATTTTCCGTCCGAACATCTCCTTCAATAAAATAAGGATGCCCCAGTAAACGCTCTGCCTCCGCAAAATCCCCGTCATATAGAGCCGCACGAATATCCGTCGAACTCACTTTATGGTCAGCGCCATCCCGCACAAACGGAATTTCTGTCACTGGAACCGAGCGCTCGCCACACAAATCCATCAGTAAATCGACATCCGAATCCCGCCCTTTACCAAAGTTAAAGCTCTCGCCAACAACGATATGCGCTAGATTCAAGCCATTCAAATGCTCTCTAATGAACGTTTCCGCCGACGTTTCTGCATACTTTTCTGTAAAACCAATATTGTACACCCTATCTACACCAAAATGCGCCAACCATCGAAATTTTTCCACGTCAGGCGTAATCGCTCGCTTATAAATAGGATCTTTTTTTAGTGCCCATAACGGATGCGGTGAAAAGCACACAATCGCCAGTTTTTCACCAGCTTTGCAAAATGATTTCGCGCGTTTTAACAAATACTGATGTCCCCTATGCACCCCGTCAAACTTGCCAATCACTAGAATCGCAGGCTCCTCACTATCCGGCAACCTATCCTTCACTTGAAAAATCTCCATGTCCGTTTCACTCCTCTACCATACAAAGATACTCCATTTCCCTATCCTTTCTCAACTGCTTTGCTCACCTCACTAACAAATAGTAAGCAAGTTGATTGAATTTTGCACCCGCACACGCTATACTGATCAGAGATGCACAAATTATCTTTTAGGAGGAACACACATGAAAGTAGAAATTTGGTCGGACTTCGCATGTCCGTTTTGTTATATCGGAAAACGTAATTTTGAGGCCGGTTTAAAGGAATTTGGTAAGGATGTAGAGGTGGAATATCGCAGTTTTGAACTCGATCCCAACGCGCCGGTTCAATATAACCAAACAATGGATGAAATTCTAGCTGAAAAATACGGTATGACTATGGAAAAAGCAAAAAGCATGAACGATCAAGTCAGCGCTCAAGCCAAAACGGTTGGTCTTGATTACCATTTCGATACGATGATTCCAACAAATACATTCGATGCCCATCGCTTGCTCCAATTTGCGAAAACCAAAGGAACGGCAGAAACAGTAAAAGAGACACTGCTCCATGCTTATTTCACTGAATCAAAGAATTTAGGCGACCATGAAACACTGGCAACGATCGCAGCATCCACAGGACTCGACAAAACCGAAGTCCTTAACATGCTAGCCAGCGATGCATTTGCAGTGGATGTTCGTGACGATGAACAAACTGGTACTTCCCTAGGAATTCAAGGCGTTCCCTTCTTTGTTATCAATGAAAAATACGGTGTTTCCGGCGCCCAACCAGCAGCGAGTTTTACAGAAGTCTTAACCAAAGTTTGGAACGAAGAAAATCCGCTAACGATGCTGAATAAATCAGATTCAGATGGAGAATGTTGTTCTGGCGGCTCATGTAATTGCTAATTACAGAAAACCCACATTTCGCGTTGAATGTGGGTTTCTTTTTATATAGAATCGGACGAAGAACTTGTCGAAGAATCTGTATCTGGATTCAATGATGCGCCTGAATTCGCATCTGTATCTCCGCTAGAATCGGATGTTCCGCCTTGTTGACTGTTTGGTCCACCACTTGGCGGTGTTCCGTACGATTCATCCGTGCCACCCATCTGCGACTGATTATTACCAGACATATTACCCGGCCCATTCATCCCTGCCTGATTTTGATTAAATAGTGCAAAACCCATAAATGATATCGTTACAACTGAAATTATACTTACAATAATAGTGCTCCATTTCCATTTGTTCACTTGCTTCTTCGGTGCCGTTTCAATCTCATTATTCATTCTATTCCAGCTCCTTTCACTTATTCTTATCTTATCCGATAAATAAGAAAAAACTATGAACGAGTCATGAAATTTATGATAAAGTTTAAAAAGGCATTTCGCGATTCAATAACCAGATTTTGCGATCAATATCATCCCCATTATAACCGCCTAATTTCCCGCCAGCCTGAATCACCCGATGACATGGAATAATAATTGGTATGGGATTCGCGCGATTAGCCTGACCCACAGCACGCACCGCTTTTGGACTGCCAGCAGCTTCTGCAATTTCCTTGTATGAAACAACTTCTCCATACGGAATCTCCTGCAACGCATACCAAACTCGCATCTGAAAATCCGTTCCATCTACTTCTAATGGAACTGTAAAAGCTCGTATCTCCCCATCAAAAAATGCTTGTAATTCCACTTTCAGCCGCCACATCATCTCATTTTCCTCCGCAGAAAAATCCGCTCCCACTTCTAAAAATGAAGCCTCATCATACGCAATATATTTCACCGCTACCTCTGAAACACCAAGGTATAACTTCCCCAGCGGCGAATCCATTTCATTCACATAAAGTTGCATTCGTATCTCCCCCATTTCTCTTTCCAACATAGCATTTTCTAATCCAGATAACAAATACCATTCACATTTAGTTATAATCACTATTTTCTTCTATAAATCTTCCAAAATAAAGGTTATTCTTTTCAAATTGGGGTAAAATACTCTGTACGTATATTTACTATACGAGACATTAGAGGACTTCTACTCGCTAGCTCAAGCTTTGCTAACAAGAGAGTCCATCAGACAGGGGGATAAAAACATGTCAAGAACAGCAGAATTAGTTTTAGGTTTAATTGGTTCGATTGTTGGTTTAGTAGCTGGATTTTGGATTATTGCGTACGGGAATGACGTAACAGATTATATTCAAACATTCACGTATCTAAACGGAGCAGTTGGTGATAGCATTGCGACACTTGGTTGGATAACCGTCATTGCATCCGCACTAGCTTTAATCGCAACTCTTCTTATCAAAAAAAGCCCGCGCGGTTGGGGTGTAGTACTCACGCTTATCGGTATCGTTATGTTCTTTGTAGTGGGTCAAATTTGGATTATTTCTGGAATTTTAATCATTCTAGCGGGCTTAATGGCACTTTTCCGAGTACCATCGCCAAAATATTAATACTCTTTTTAAATCAAAGAACGAGTCTAAAATATAGCGGTACTTAGTGAACATGCGCCTCCCAAAACGCACGTTCACTAACAAAGCTGTGTTTCAGGCTCGTCTTTTTTGCATTTTTATTGTACTCTAGATGAAAGGAGGTCCTGTCTATGCACGCTTATTTGTTTCCCATCGAGGTCGCTGTTCTGATTTTTCCAGTACTCGCCTTTATTTTAACGTTGCCATTTGCCATCTATCAATACCGCAAATTCGGCGGCCTGAACTTCTTGCGTAATGTGGTTTTGTACACGTTTATCTTTTACTTATTATGCGCTTTCCTACTTATTTTACTGCCATTACCCGACCCAGATGATGTCGCAAACATGACGGGCTCTGCGCTACAGTTAACGCCATTCAAGTTTGTTCACGATTTTTTAACACATACCGTACTCGTTTGGAATGATCCAAGTACATATTTGGCAGCCCTGACACAAGCCGTTGTTTTGCAACCAGTGTTTAACGTACTTTTAGTCATCCCATTTGGCATTTATTTACGCTATTATTTCCGCTATCCTTTTTGGAAAACGACACTCTTTTCCTTTTTACTATCCTTATTCTTTGAAATAACACAATTAACCGGTATTTACGGCATTTATCCACACGCTTATCGACTATTTGATGTAGATGATTTGATGTTAAACACACTCGGCGGCATCGTTGGTTTCGCAATTGCACCACTATTTACAAGCCTTCTACCGTCACGCACAAAAATGGACGAAATGACATATATTCAAGGAAAACAGGTAAGCTATTTACGCCGACTTATCGCTTTTCTCATCGACTGGTTCCTGCTCGAAGTTATCACAGCAATCCTCGGCGCAATCCACTTACTTCCATTTAAAAACCTAGCAACAAACGGTGGTCCCCGCTTTACACAGCTCTGGTGGCTTGTTTTGATTGTCTTCCTATACTTCATGCTCCTACCGAGATTCACAAAAGGCCGCACCTTCGGAAAAATGCTTGTGCAAATTCGCATCAAATCCACCAACTCCGAACGCCTGAAACTCAGACAACTGATGATTCGAAACGGTCTCCTTTATTATGTAACATTGGCAATCATTCTCTTTCCGCAAAATCCGTTTTTTGTTGATCATTTGTCACCAGTCCTATTCTTAACCGTGATTGGAATTGGATTTGTTGCCGGATTTATGTTTTTCATCCATATTTGTATCAACTTTTTCTCCAAAGACCGCCAGCTTTTTTATGAAAAATTGAGTCATACCGCGCATGTGAGTACTTTCAAACAAAAAAATAAAGCGTCGATCACAAAGTGATTAACGCTTTATCTTTTTTTATAAGCCATTTCGATAGGAAATAAGCCAGAAGTATACCGAACAATGCTCCCGCAAAATCTAACATTACGTCTTGGACAAGAGGTGTTCTGCCACCTGTGAGCATTTGATGAAACTCGTCAAACGCCGCGTAGGCTAACGGAATTCCAGCACTGAGAGCCGTGACTAACCATCTTCTTTTGATAAAAGCGATGAATCCCATAAACAAACTGAATCCCATTAACGCATAGGAAAAGAAATGCGCGCCTTTTCGGATGAAGAATTCAATAAATGAGCTATAACCTTTCGCTTGGATACTAATTTCTGAACCAGCATAGTGAAAAGATATTGCTGATAATTGTTTTTCAAATGGTTTATTGGCTAGCAATCTATCCAAACCAGACGTCATTGATTGCTGCTCGTAGGTTTGCGAGGAGGAGAAGAATAGAATAAGAATCATCGCTAAAGCAATACCCATAAATAACCAAGATAATCTTCGCTGCAAAAAGAGCCACTTCCTTACATGTTTTTCATAACTTTATCATATTAAGATTAAAATTGAATGAAAAAAAGCTATATTTGTGTGGGATTTGGGCACGGCATGTAAAAAGGACTCAGATTCAACGCCGAGTCCTTTTTATATTATATTTTGTGATTCAAGAATCAAAATAGGAGTCATGGTGTAAGTCACGCGACCCATTTCACCCCGTAATAATTTTCTCCTTTGGCAGTCTAATCGCGTTTTTCTTACCATCTTTGCTACGGAAGGATAACATCATGTACATGATCCCGACTCGTCCGATAAACATGAGTAGGATGATAATCATTTTACCGATATTACTCAAATCTCCTGTGAGACCCATCGACAATCCACATGTTCCGAACGCTGAAAACACTTCGAAAATAATCGCCATTAGCTCGGCTTGTTCTGTGAAGCCTAATACTGTAATCGCACCAATGCATAGGAGTGTTGCAAAAATCGCGACGGCAAGCGCTTTACGGACGTCTTCTTGGTACAGTTCACGGCCAAAAATGTAAATATGGTTGCGTCCGCGAATCACGGAATACAAGAATAAAATCGTAATCGCGAATGTCGTCGTCCGAATCCCACCTCCTACCGAACTCGGGGATGCTCCAATGAACATCAGTCCTGAAACAACGAGCAGCGTCGGGTCTGTCAATCCAGCTGTATCAATCGTTGACAAGCCTGCACTTCTTGATGTTGCGGACAGGAACATCGAGTTAAAGAATCCTTCATCAATCGACTTTCCGTTAAAATAATGCTGGCTCTCCATTGCCCAAATTAACAATCCGCCAACTACTAGTAACGCCAAATATGTTACCGTCGTCACTTTTACGAATAGGGAAAATCGGAATGGTATCAAGGTGTTTTTTTCGAATAGGAAGCGGCGCGTTTCAATTAACACGGGGAAACCGATTCCGCCGGCAATGATGAGCAGAATTATGATGAATTGGACGAAATAGTCATTCACGAACGGAGTCAGCGAGTAACCCGTAATATCCACGCCGGCATTCGTCACCGCAGAAACCGAGTTATATAACCCTTGGAACATCGCCTCGCCGACATCGCCATCATAAAACGGAATGAAATAAATCCCCAGAATCAGTCCACCAATAATTTGAATCCCAAAAATCAAGATGAGAATCTCGCGTAACATCCTCACCATGCCGCTCATCGTAAACTGATTCGTATCCGTCATGATTAACTGGCGCTGACGCAAGCCAACGCGTCGCTTCAACACTAGGTAGAAGAACGTGCTCAGCATCATGACACCGAGTCCACCGACTTGGAAAATCCCCATCAAAACCCAAATTCCTGCACGGCTGTAAGATGCACCAATATCCACAGATGCAAGCCCCGTCACACTCACCGAACTCGCAGCTGTAAATAGCGTATCGATGAATGGAATTTTGACGCCTGGTTTATGTGTAAATGGCATGCTGAGGAGCGCTGTTGCAAATGTGACCGATAGAAAATAGAACGTGATGATGACTTGGATCGGCGTTAGCCTAGATATCTTTGCACGCGCCCGTCCTCGCCATGAATGAGCGCCAATCATATAATTATCCCTTTTGTTTCTCTTTTTTTCTAGCAATGATATAACCACCTAAACCAAGAGCAATCATCACAACCCAGAAGGTGATTTCCCACGCTGCTGAATTTGGAAAACTCTCCGGTAAAATACCTACTTGCGGGTTAGCCATTGTAAGCACGGCCATTTTCACCCCAACCCAACCAACAATTAAGAAGGCGGCTGTTTCTAACGTAGGGTAACGCTCTAGCAATTTCACAACTTGTGTCGCTGCAAAACGGATAACGACGAGTCCTGCCAAACCGCCTAGGAACATGACAGTGAATTGACCTGCATTCATACCACCAATCTCCAATGTACCAATTGCTGGCAATGACACAACCAAGGCCGCAGCCGCTAACATCGAATCTAAGGCAAACGCGATATCAGTTAACTCCACACGAGCAACCGTTCCCCAGAAAGACGTTGGTTTTGCCTCATCCTCCTGTTTCTCCACTTTGTCCTTGCCTTTTCTCTTATCCCAAATATGCTTGACCGCCAAGTAAAGTAAGTACAGCGCGCCAATCGCTTGAATTTCCCAAAAATTAACTAAGTATGAAATAATAAGCATTGCAATCAGCCGGAAAACAAAGGCTCCAACTAGCCCATAAAATAGGGCTTTACGCTGCTGTTCATGCGGCAACTTTTTAACAATGACGGCCATAACTACCGCATTATCAGCTGAAAGTACGCCTTCTAACACAATCAAAATTAAGAATACCCATATGTATTCTCCCCAAATCGATATATCCATTTTCACCCCACCGTTTCTTTACTCTCCACTTTACCATATTTATTAGTCTATTTGCTATTATTTTGTTACTATATGTAATGGAAAAATAAGCCGAAGTCCACTTAACCCCTTACTAGGGGTAAGACGTACATTCGGCTTTCCACAAATCGAGCGAAAGCGTTTGTATTCAACCGATTCGGTGGGATCCGGAAGCGGAGCGTACTCGTGTACGTGAGAGCCGGAAGCTCGCCGAATTGGTTGAATCCGAACGCTTGCCGCCGATTTATATCGCTTAGGCTTCTTTCTTTGCAGCGCGTACTGAGACGAGCCATCCCCAAATAATAATTCCAATCATGACTGCCCAGAATGTTAATTTCCAAACGGTAGAATGTGGGAAGTGTTCTGGAATAACGCCTAATTCTGGATGTGCTAACGTGTAAACGACTAACTTCACGCCGACCCAACCGACAATTAAGAATGCAGCTGTTTCCAGTGATGGATATTTTTTCAGTAGTTTTACGAATTGTGTTGCGGCAAAACGGATACAGATTAATCCAACCAAACCGCCTAGGAACATCACGCTGAATTGTCCTGTGTCTAGTCCACCAATCGTTCCCCAGCCTGTTGCTGGAAGTGTAATTGCAAGTGCTACTGCTGCCAACATCGAGTCAATCGCAAACGCAATATCTGCAATTTCGACTTTTAAAACGGTCATCCAAAAGCTTGAACCTTTGCCTTCTTTGACTTTGTGCCCATCGTCTTTGCCTTTTGCGTGCTTCCACATATGGCTAATGCAGATGTAAAGTAAGTACGCCGCGCCTAGTGCCTGTACTTGCCAAACTTCGGCCAAAAAGGAAATCAAGAAAAGGGCTGCAAAACGGAAGACGAATGCACCAATTAAGCCATAAAATAACGCTTTTTTCTGTTGCTCGTCAGGTAAATGTTTCACCATAACGGCCATAACTACCGCGTTATCAGCGGCGAGAATCCCCTCCAAACCAATCAGGACAAGTAAAACCCACCCATACTCCAAAATCATTGCTGTATCCAAATAAAATTCCTCCTTCATCTTTCAACCGTCCAAAAGCGCCTCTTTTTAAACACGAAAAAGCGAGACCCCTGCCAGAAGTTTGGCAAAGGTCTCGCTGACATTTTCATACAAAAAATGTTGATAAAACCGATGGACTCGCATCCATGTAATGACGACTTTATCTTAGCCTCCAAATAAGGCTAACGCTACTCCCCCTTGACGAATGTCAAAAGTGATATTTGATTGATAGGGAAATAATATCACAGAACTGGGTGAACTGTCAACAACACTTGCTGATTATCTCGACTGTTTATCTTTTTTTCATATTTTGTTTATGTGTACTTTATTTTCTTTTGAGATACTAGAAAGCATAGAGGGGGAATTCAACTTGAAGAAAATAATATTGGTACTCGCATCACTCACATTAGTTGCTTGCTCCAATGAAAATAGCCAACCTGACGAACCGAAAGCGAAAAAAGTAGCTGTGGAGTCGCGAGGACATGATTATAATTATGATGTGGTAACTTCTGCAACGACGACAACATTCGGCACGCATCCTGAGGCAAAATATACAACAGCGGAAAAAGAAGCTCGCATGTTCTGGTCTGTTCAACCACCGACCGGCTTGATTAGAGGACATTACTATAAGAATGAAAATGAATTTGATGGTGGAAATCGTGGCATTTTGGAATTAGTGACCAACGATGCTGGCAAACTAATTCATGTAGAATTTAACGAAATGGCTTCGGAAACCTACTATGAACCAAAGTACGCCAATGCATCCAAGCGCCTTTCTGATTATGCTTTTTTCCAAGCTAGCAATACGCGAACGGATGATACACTTGTGACTTGGGTGAATGGCATTACGTTTTTGGAGGGGCAAATGCTCGCAGAAAACCGTTTGGATGGCAATTTCGAAACGGTCAAAGGTTCTTCTACTAGTGCGCGGAACGGTATGATGCCCCTGGCCGAGGAAATGAAAGACTGGGTTAAGAAGCCATTTGGATTTTATTATTATGGCCTCGCGGAACCGCTAGGAAATGGCTTAACTGCACGTCTTCAAGTGGTTACAGAGAAAGGGAAACTTATTTCAGTCAAATATGATGAAATATTCGCGGATCAAAAGCAGGAAATCACAGATCCAGATCTCCAAGCTTTCTATCGCCAATCGAAGTATTTCTCGCTTGATTATGGGAAAGAAACAGCAGGTTCCTTTGTAAAATTCGCAGATGGTGTTGAAAAACAGGTTTTGAAAACGCAAGATTTGCTCGCTGTTCCAAAACAGAATACAGAAAGCTTTCAACACTATGAAAAACTCGCGCAGAAACTTCAAGCTGAAATCGGTAAATGAAAAACCTAGCAGAGAATCAAAATCAGATTCGCTGCTAGGTTTCTGTTATTTTTTACGGGTTAAAAAGGCAGCCGATGTTAAAGCTAGTAGTAAGCCAATTAATTCCGCTACACCACTCGTTGTGTCGCCTGTTTGCGGTAATGTTTTCATAGTTGTTGTTGGCGTTGCACTTACATTATTTTGACTTGTCACGGTTACTTTTCTCGGGGTTACTTTGACGATTAGCTTTTGGCCGACTTTGATTTCGTCACTTGGGAGGTTGTTCCATATTTTTAATTGTTGTGCCGTTGTTTCGAACTTTTCCGCAATGCTTGGAAGGGTATCTCCTTTTTTGACGACGTAGATTTGTATTTCGTTATCACCATCTATCATCGTGCTTACTTCTGGCGTTGTTGGTGTCACAACGATTGGATCAGTTTCTGGGTCTGGCGTTACTGGCGGGTTTACTGGTGGCTCTGGCGGTGTTGGTGGGTCAACTGGTGGCGGATTATTGCCCTCCCCTTCTCCTCCACCTGAATAGTCATTAACAGTCGCGTTTCGCGTTTGCTCATCGATGTTTGTACCGCCGATTTTAGCTGTATTTTTATAGCTAAACTGACCACCCGCCATTTTTGTCTGGTAGGTGATGACGACCGAAGTATCTTGGAGATTGCCCAACTCTAAGCGAAAACTACGATTAGCATTCAGCGTGACACTCTCATTTCGTGTATAAAGTTCTTTTTTATAAGCATCACGGTATTTCAATTTCACAGGTCCAATCAGCGTCTGCCCAGCTCCCATAATGTCCGTATAATACGCATTATCGATATCCACCAGTGCATTATTCAGCGTGACTGTCCAATTAATCAGACTACTATCCTTAGCGTCGATTCGGCCTTGTTTAAAAACAACAGTCGGCGTACCTGTTCCGCCACCACCACTTGTCACTTTATGAATCATCACACCGAGCGTTGTATAATCACCACCAACAGGAAAAGCAATCGAGTTCGTTTGATCCGTTACAATGTTGTCTTTATTAAAATCCGCGTAAAAAAACATCGAACCTTTAATATCTGTGTGCGTATCGACAAATGTGCTAAAAGTCAGGATTATTTTATTATTAATCGAATCAACGACAGCCGCCGCTACTGTATTTCCATCATTATCTTTCAATAAAAACGGTGCAAAACTAACATATTCGAGCTGTGCAGGCAGCGGTATTGTCATCGTTTCACCGCTATGTACCGCTTGCGTCAAATCCCAATTATACACGACTTTCACACGATCATTTTCTTTAAAATCCGTAGATGCAACATTATTTTTATTTTGTAATTCCACCTGTGTAAAAAATTGCGAACTATAATCCGTCGCAGCTTTTGCCTCGTGTCCTCCTAGTCCTAATAAAGAAACACCGAACAGTAGCAAGCCCATCAAAAAATACATCGTTTTTTTCATTCATTTCACCCCTTCTGAATCTGACTTTCTTTTTCCCTTATTTGTTTCTATTAAAACAAAAAAAGAACCCAAAAATCGGGCTCTTCGTGTTCTTATAGTAGAGATGTTAATTCGATATCTGGATTCTTATCATGAAACCAGTTCAAAGCAAACTGATTTTCAAATAAGAACAGTGGTTTATCAAAACGGTCTTTTACAAGCATACTACGTGCAGAAGAAAGTTTTTCGTCCACGTCTTCTTCTTTAATCCAGCGCGCGATTTTAGAACCGATTGGCTCCATGCGGATTTCGGAATTATACTCGTTGTTCATCCGGTGCTCAAATACCTCAAATTGTAGTTGACCAACCGCGCCAATGATATAGTCTTCCATACGCCACGTTTTGAAAAGTTGAATCGCGCCTTCTTGTACAAGCTGCTCGACGCCTTTGTGGAAATGTTTTTGTTTCATCACGTTTTTTGCGGAGACTTTCATAAATAACTCCGGTGTAAATTGCGGTAATTTCTCATATTGAAGTGTCTTGCTAACATTTGTAATTGTGTCTCCAATTTGATAATTCCCCGTGTCATACAAACCGATAATGTCTCCCGCCACAGCACTATTCACGGTTTCGCGATCATCCGCCATGAATTGCGTCGAATTACCAAGCTTGATTGGTTTTCCAGTCCGCGTTAAATTCACAGACATACCACGTTCAAATTCACCCGAACAAATGCGCACAAACGCTATTCTATCACGATGGGCTGGATTCATGTTTGCTTGAATTTTGAAGATAAATCCAGAGAATTTGTCCATGTAAGGATCTACTTCACCTTCATTCGATTGACGCGGTTGTGGTGCTGGTGCAAAGTTTACATACGTTTTCAAGAATGTTTCCACGCCAAAATTCGTTAAGGCACTACCGAAAAATACGGGTGTCAATTCACCAGCTGCGATTCGCTCAGCGCTGAAATCATTGCCGGCCTCATCTAACAACATAATTTCATCAAGCGCCTGCTCATAATAGCTTGAATTTTGAATGGCATGTGGTTCTGCTAAATCACCATTTTCACCAAGTGGTAGGAAGCGTTCCTCCCCGTCCACACGATATTGTTCGACTTGGCGGTGATAACGATCGTACAAACCACCAAGCTCTTTTCCCATCCCGATTGGCCAGTTCATCGGATACGATTCGATCCCCAAAACTTCTTCCAATTCAGCAAGCAACTCAAGTGGTGCCTTTCCTTGGCGATCCATTTTATTAATAAAGGTAAAAATCGGAATACCGCGCATGCGACAAACTTTGAATAGTTTCAAGGTCTGCGCCTCGATTCCTTTCGCGCTATCGATTACCATCACGGCACTATCGACCGCCATCAACGTCCTGTACGTATCCTCACTGAAATCCGAGTGACCCGGTGTATCCAAAATATTAATTCGCGAACCATCATAATCAAATTGCATCACAGAACTCGTTACCGAAATCCCACGCTGTTTCTCAATTTCCATCCAGTCACTTGTCGCAAACTTGCCCGACTTCTTCCCTTTTACTGTTCCTGCCGAACGTATCGCGCCACCAAAAAGCAGTAATTGCTCCGTAATCGTTGTTTTCCCCGCATCGGGGTGAGATATAATTGCAAAAGTTTTGCGCGAAGCAACCTCTTTTTTCAAATCCTGCACCATTTTAAAATTCCTCCTAGACATACTCACATTTCTTTAGTATATCATATCCAGACGTTTTTGAGATAGTTTTTGGTGAAAAATATATGTAGAAAATGGAGCTAGACAACGGCGTACAAACTGACTTTGCCTAGCTCCATTTCAAATTTTAGTGATGCTGTTTTCTACGTGTGGCGGTCATGAATATTACACTACCAATAATAAAAGCGCTACCTAGCAAAAGAATCCACAGTGAAACATCGCTGTCCCCTGTCGCCGGTAATTCTTTTTTCACCACTTCTTGTGCTGGCTTGGCTTCGATCTTATTTACCTGCTGATTTGTATCTTTCTTCGGTGGTGTCATTGGTGTACCGCCGTCCACTTTTCCAGGTGGTTTGACTACATCAGTTTCGCCTGGTGCTGGCGCGGCTGTAGTTAATGTGATCTGAACCGGCTTTGTTGTTCCTGCTGCTCTACTCTGCATTTCGCTAGCAAACTGGATTATGCCTCCATAAACGCCAACTTTTGGTGCTTCCCAATCCAGATTCGTAACCGTCAACGCGACGTCCAAAGCATGTTGTTGCGTATCGCCATCCAGTTGATAATAGCCACGTGCCGCTAATTTTTGTAAGAGGTAGAATTCCTTCGCGCTTTGCCCAGGTTGTGCTATTAGTTCTGTTACTGGCAGCGAAATTTTGTCTAAACTCTCAATCTCATTATGCTTCGGTATCACTTCAAAAGTCGCCTCTATCGTATGTCCCGCCGCTAACGCTTCGAATGTATAGCTCTCTCCTGAAAGCGTCACTGCTTTGCCATCCACTAGCACTTGTTGCACGCGATATCCGGTATCCGCTACTACCTTGTAACTCGGTTTTTCACCAACCGCATATGCCTGTTTGCCGCTCGGCGTTATAGTTCCGCCAGCTCCTGCTGATGCCTCGATATCAAACGTTGCCTCACCGTTTTTCAACACAAGTGTCGATAGTGCGCCGACTTTCACCGTGCTTGTCTCCGCTGTTAAATCCGTCGTTGTTTCGCCGATTCTCGCCCAATATTTATTCGCTGGAATCGCAACTTCTTTTTCCGCTTTATTCGCGTTAAAAAGGACCACATAGGAAGTAGCGCCATCTTTTAGCTCATACGCCACCATATTCTCATCTTGCTTGATAATCTTCATTTTTTGATTAATATCCGCATAATTCGTCAATCGGAAAAGCGGTTCAGAATTACGGAGTTGCATAACGGCTTCGATATCTCGCACCGAATCGATATTTTCCGCATAACGATCCCAATCGAGTTTGTTAATGGCATCACTAGATTGGTAACTGTTCTCATCCCGATCCTTCGTCCTGAAAAATTCTTGTCCGGCATGAATAAACGGCACACCTTGCGAAAGTAGCACCATACTCGTCGCCATTTTTTGCATTTTCTTTTTATCTTGCTCGGAATCACTTGGATTTGAATACGATAGCTTATCCCAAAGTGTCAGGTTATCGTGCGCCTCGGCGTACTGAATCACTTGGATCGGCTTCGCAAAATCATAAATACCTTGTCCTTGATCTCGGAGACTCCCAGCTAATAAGTTTTTCGCAATAAGCGATTCTTTTCCTGCCGCTCCATTCACAAAACCAGGCTCTGACTCTTGCCCACCCCACGTGCTGCCTTTGATAGCATCGCGAATCGAATCGTTGAAATGCGCGATTTCTGGCATTTTGGAGGCATTTTTTTGATTGGCCTTCGCGTCACTTGCAAGCGGCGTCCCCAAATCCCAGCCTTCGCCAAGCACGATAATCGATGGGTCAATTTTGTTCAGTTCGGCCTTAATTGCGTTCATCGTATCCACATCATGAATGCCCATTAAATCAAAGCGGAAGCCATCCATATGATATTCCTTCGCCCAATAAGCAACACTATCAACCATATATTTACGCATCATCGCGCGTTCGGACGCCGTATCATTTCCAACACCCGTTCCATTAGAAAGCTTGCCGTCATCACCATATCGGAAATAATAACCAGGCACCGTCTTCTCAAAAGAATGAGCCCCTGCGTCAAATACGTGATTATACACAACATCCATAATCACACGTAAACCGTTGCTATGAAGCCCTTGCACCATCTGTTTCGCCTCTTGAATTCGCGTTACAGGATTGTACGGATTGGTGCTGTAGCTTCCCTCTGGAACATTATAGTTTTTCGGATCGTAGCCCCAGTTATAAGGCAACGCGCCCAACTGCTCCGAAGCGCTTTCATGGTTTTCTTCATTTAAAGACGCATAATCAAACATTGGCAAAATTTGCACGTGCGTAATGCCGAGTTTTTTCAAATAATCGATTCCCGTTACGTCCCCAGTTGCCGTCTTTGTTCCAGGCTGAATCACGCCTAAGTATTTCCCTTTATTCACCGTATCCTTATTCGCAATCGAGAAGTCCCGAATATGCATTTCATAAATAATCGCATCCGTCGGGTTCGTAAACGCTGGCATCCGGTTCGTCTCCCAATTTGCAGGAACCATCACGGCAGGATCCAAAATAACCGAACGATTCCCATTCGCCGTCGCAGCTTTTGCATACGGATCTTGAGACACCGTTTTCTTCCCATCCGCAAAAACGAGATCATACGTGTACGCCGTTCCAGAAGGAATTTTTGCGTTGAATTCCCAGATACCTTGCGCTTTTGGCGTCATTTCATAGCTTTGTGCCACAGGACTGTTCGGTAAATTATCCTGATACGTCGTCAACTTCACGCTCGCTGCCGTCGGTGCCCACAGTCGCCACACACTTTGTTCCGCATTATACGTCGCACCAAGCGGCTCCGTCCCCGTATACGCGTATTTCGCATCAAATTCCGGATTTCGAACAATGCTCGTCGTATCCACCAATTTCTCGCCAAATCCATCCGCCTTCACCGTCAAAGCCGCCTGAATCGGCAAATCTTGCGCCGTTTCAATATAGAAAACAGCCGGATTCGTCGCGTCTCGTCTCATATTTGAAATCGCAACCGCGTTCCCATCCTCGGTAAGCGTCACGTCCGCCATCAAATCAAGCACCGTCGCGTCCCGATTCAGCGTCACCCTCACCTCTTTAAAACCAGTCAAACTCGCCGTCTTTATCTGCTTCGTCGCATCCGCAAAATTCGGATTCCGATACCCAGTAGCATCCCCACTTACAATCCAAACCTCCGCTTTGCCATCATCCGTAAACAGGTAAACAAAACGATCGTCCTGCGTCCCGTCCTTTTCCCAGTTCCCGTTCGCATTATTCGCAACAGTAAAGCCCAGATTCGATAGACTCGCCCCACCGGAAGCGTTAAACGTCGCCTTCACAGACTGCCAATCACCATCCGTTTGTCCATCCGAAAAATGAACCGTCTGCGTTCCCGTCGCACCATCCGCCCACGAGTGAACAAACCAATTGCTATAATCCTGATCGTCGCGATGATAATAAAATGTCACTTCCAAATTCTCATGGCTCGGTAAATCCGCTAAATTTGCCGGTTTTGTCGCAATTTCTTCCTCGCCATAATTCAGCCAAACCTCTGTAATTCCCTCTTTTGTGGAAATATAACGGTCGCTACTAATATCACGGTCGCCGCCCCAACCAGAACCGTTTTTAATAAGAAAACCGAGCTCTGATTGCACGCCATCCACGTCCATGACTGCGACTTTCGAATAGTCACCGTAAGCATTCGTGTCCTCGAAAACAACCTCATGCCCGGCAACACCGTCATTGTTCCACACCCACATTTGCCAAGGCTTACTCGCTTGATCTTTCGGGTTGTAGTGCACAATAACCTTCGTCTTACTCTCCCTATTATCCGATAAAACACTGTCATTCACGGTACTAGCTGAGGCTGCCTGCTGCGTCACGTCCGCTTTCGGTGCTACCGTCTCTTCCGCAAATCCTTGAATCCCAAAACTAAAACTTTGTACAGCAAACAACACAATCATGATGGAGACTAAATACTTACGCCACATGTTTTTCAAATGCCAAACCCCTTTTCTTTTTATTGGAAAGCGCTTACTCAACCTAAAGTATAAGCAAGCAGGGCTGTTTAAATCAACCTAAATTTGACGTTAACGATAACAACTTGTAACATCGTCCTATAATTCAGATTTTTCTTCACTCGTTTTGGCAGACAAAAAAGCCCAGACATAGCGAACACCGCATCTGGGAAAAATCCTATTTACTTAAAAAATACACCGTTAACCTTCCGATGATATTCGCCAATAGGATGATAATCAAAATAGACCAAATCATTCGTACTGGCCACCCTCTCGGTAACGTTTTACGATAATAAATCACACTATAAATTCCTAGTAAAATTAGTCCGACGAACGTAGCTATATTAAGAACAAGACCAGTATAAATATACCATGGCGCACCATCAATTCCTTGATTTAAATCCGCTTTCATCGTTTTAATAATACTATCCCGATTAACCACATCTCCATCCGCTCGCTTTCCTTCCATAACCAATGCGGCAAAACCAGAAGCATAAGCCGTAGCATAGGAAACACCTGTATCGAGCGTCAACTTATTATGGAAGTAAGTACTAGTCAAATCCTCCCCTGGCGCATACATATCCACTTTCTTTTCCTTAAATTCAGCCGCGTATATTTCCCCCTGCAGATTCAGCATTCCAACAGAAATCACCTCAGGATATGCACCCGGATAAGCTTTAAACGTATCACCTTCCGCTCGAATATTTCCAGACGATGCGATGACGATAATATGCTGATTCATTGCTTTATCTATCGCCTTCTTTAATGCCTTATCCCCATCTCCAAACTCCAAGCTAATATTGATAATATCCACTTCTTGCTCCACTGCCCAGTCTAATCCTTTCATGAGCCCATCAAAGCTAACTTTTCCACTATCATTGGCGACCTTACAAATATAAAGGTCCGATTCCGGCGCGATTCCAATAAGTCCCTCACCATTTTTACGCGCGCCAATAATCCCCGCAATCTTCGTTCCATGCCCATTTCTATCAGCAAAATCAGTCGCTTCACCCGATGTGAAATTAATTCCTTTTTTAAACGTAATATCCTCATTCTTTAAATCGACACCCGTATCTAAAATGGCAATTTTGATTCCTTTTCCCATAATACCTTCTGTGTGATATTTACTCACACTTCCAGCTTCGTCTAATTGATTTATTTCTTTATTGGAGTGAACCGTTGCAAAACTTTCATTAGAAAAAATAACTTGACCCAGTAAAATAATGATAAGTATAGATATGACAAATGTTTTTAGCCTGAACATATTGTTCCTCTCTTATGCATGATACTCTAAATCTATCATAAACACAATGAGAATTCAATTTTAAACAAAAACTCGTTTTGTGTACCAAAAAAACCAGACACAGAGATCCATTTGATCCCCACATCTGGTCATTATCTTTCCTAAACTTCTTCTACCTTCTTCTTCGTCGTTTCCACCTCAACAACTTCCACAGGTTTCTGCGACTTCACAGCATCTGTCAAATCTTCAATACTGCTTTTCACGTTCCCTTTGCCAGAGAAATTCTCCAACAATTCGCGGATATCAAGGCCAGTTGTTGCTTTCAAACTTTCTTGCGCTGTCGCCATCAAGTTCGTTGCATACCCGCTGACTTTATTCGCGCCACCGCCACTTTCACTGCTACCAGTGTCCACAACTGTAATCGAATCGATATTCCCCATCGGAGCTGCCACTTGTTTCGCGTACTCAGGAAGCATGCTCACAATCATGTCGAGCATCGCTGCTTGGCCGTACAACTCATACGCTTCCGCAACTTTGCGTTTCGCTTCGGCTTCGGCAAGACCTTGCAGTTTAATGACTTCGGCCGCCGCTGTACCTTGCGCACGTTCTGAATCAGCTTTTGCAATACCTTGTACACGTACTTGCTCGGCTTCGGCTTTTGCCAGCGTTTCGATTCTGTATTGATTTGCCTCTGCCTCTGCGTACTCTTGACTCTTACGGGCAGCCGCGGCTTGTTCAATCGAGTAACGATCCGCATCTGCTTTTTTCTTCACTTCGGCGTCATATTGACGTTCCCGACGCTTAATTTCGCGGTCTTCTAGCTCAATTTGTTTCTCACGCTCGATGATTTGAACTTGCATTTGTTGCTCGATAACCTCTTGTTTCGAACGTGCCGATTCCAAGTCATACGCCTGATCGGCAATCGCTTTCGCCGTTTCTTGTTCGCTACGATATTCCGCAACTTTCAATTGGTTTTGCTTCTCGGCTTCCGCGATTTCTGTCTTACGCTCCAGTTCCGCACGCGTCGCTTCTTTCTCCGCCTCCGCACGTTTCATCCGCGTTTCTTTTGTCGCTTCGGCTTCGGCAACATCCGCGTCACGCTTCACTTGCGCAATCCGCGGTTTCCCTAATGCGTCCAAATAACCATTGTTATCACGCACTTCTTTCAACGTAAACGAGACGATAATAAGTCCCATTTTCGACAAATCTTGCGTCGCAACGCCCTGCACCTCTTGGGAAAATTTGTCCCGGTTTTTATATATTTCTTCCACGGTCATCGAACCTAGAATCGCACGCAGATGCCCTTCCACAACCTCAATCGCTTCGTTTTCGCGCTCCTGCGTTGTTTTTCCTAGAAATTGTTCGGCTGCTGTCGCAATTTCCGAAATCGAACCACCAATTTTGATGATAGCCGTTCCATCTGCCGTTACCGGAACCCCTTGCTCTGTATAGATTTCTGGCGTCCGCACTTCCAGCTTGCTCGAGAGTAAACTTAATGGGGAAGACTGCTGAAAAACCGGCATAACAAACGTACCGCCACCACGCACAATTTTCACCCGTTTGCCGCCCTCATCTGTAAAAACGTTCCTTCTTCCCAAATAACTCCCTGAAACAATCAACGCCTCATCTGGCCCAACTGTCTTGTATTTCGTAATAAATACAATCAAAAACAATACCAGAATCGCGACCGCAATAATGACGATCATTGTCACACCACTCGTAAGTAAATCCATTTTTAGTAATTCCTCCTTGTCGTCTCTGTTTTTAAAACTAGGCTCTCTCTACTTCAAAAATGGCTCATACGGCACAACCGTTACGAAAGAATCCGTGGCATCGATAATCAACACCGTTTCATCCCGTCCGATTGGCTCATTTTCATCACTCTTGGCAGCTTTGGAAATATTGCCGGCATTCATTTCGACAATCACTTCGCCAAAACCGTCTTTTGGAACAGGTGTAATCACTTTTGCAACTTTACCTTCTAAATCCTTCGTCTCATACGCAATCGAATCGCTCTTTTTAGAAAGTGGCAAAAGAATTCCGAAATACAGAATTGATGAGAAAGCAATCCCCACCACAACCGCCACAATCAGAATGCTCAGGCTGGAAAAAGACGTGTATCTTTCGCCACAATATCCCGTCGCCGCTGCAAATCCTAGAAAATAAAGTAAAACAGAACCTGGAATCGGTAGTAAATCCAACACAAAACTGATTATTCCAACAGAAAATATAAGCGCTGTCAAAACATCGATTAAAATAATAATCCCGACAACCACCAGCACTGTGAAATACACCGTCTCGATTGGATATCCAAATAGTGTCATCATCATACCTCCATTCCAATACGAGAACTATAGCCTCATTACTATCTTACCAAATATAAATCACCATCACAAGCTAAGTTTGGAGCACTTTACAAATAAACCAGTAGAAAAAAACAACTAAAAAAGCCGAACCATGGAAGATTCGACTCGGAATTTACTATAAAAGTGCTTCGATTTTTTCTTTCATTTCAAGTGGGCTGGCTTTTGGGGCGTAGCGTTCTACTATGTTGCCATCGCGGTCTAGGAGGAACTTCGTGAAATTCCATTTGATTCCGCCGCCTAGTAAGCCTTTTTTCTGCTTCGTTAGGATTTCAAATACGGGGTTTATATCGGAGCCACGTACTTTTGATTTTGCAAAAAGTGGGAAGGTCACGCCGTAATTAATTTTGCAAAATTCCTCGATTTCACCGGATGTATTGAGTTCTTGGTTCATAAAGCTGTCCGATGGGAATCCTAATACTGTGAATCCTTTATCCTTGTATTCTTGATAGAGTTTTTCCAATTCCTCGTATTGCGGGGTAAAGCCACATTTGCTCGCCGTATTAACGACAACGACAACCTCGCCTTTATACTTATCCAATGATACTTTTTCACCGTGAAGTGTTTCTTGTTCTAATTCAAAAATTGACATATCCTTCTCCTCCTATTTTACCATTTCAGAAAATAAATACGCGTACACTAATTTCTCTGTGTGATATAAAGAATCTCGGTGTGTCCGCTCGTAGGCATGGCTGGCATCGATTCCTGGTCCAATTAAGCCATGCACGATATCAAAACCGGCTTTGATTGCAGCGCTTGCGTCGGAACTGTAAAATGGATAAATATCGACTTTATAATCGATGCCATTCTCCTCGCAAAGCTTGATTAAATTTTTGCGTAAGCCATAATGGTACGGACCGCTACCGTCTTTGGCACAAATTGAAACGGTGTACTCATCGGATGCTTGACCATCTCCAAGCGCGCCCATGTCGATTGCTAGGTATTCGATGGTTTCTGGTGGGATATTCGAATTCCCGCCATAGCCTATTTCTTCGTTATTTGAAATCAAGAAATTAGTCGTATATGGTAACTCTGCGCCGTCTTCTTGTAATTTTTTCAAAAGCGTTAACAAAATTGCCACGCTCGCCTTGTCGTCCAGATGACGCGATTTAATGAACTCTTCGTTGATAATTTCCACGCGCGGATCAAGCGAAACAAAATCGCCAACACCGATTCCAAGTTGGGCTACATCTTCACGGTTAAACACTTTAGCATCCAAGCGAATTTCGATATTTTTCGCGTCACGTGCCGCCGTTCCAGCATCTTGATACACATGAACCGACGTCTGGTGCATCAAAATAGTCCCCGTATAACGCTTGCCGGCGCTCGTTTCAATCGTACAATACTCGCCTTCAATCGCGTTAAAACGGTACCCGCCAATGAGGTTAATTGCCAAACGACCGTCTGACTTCACCTCTTTAATCATTGCACCGAGCGTATCCACGTGCGCTGTCAACATCCGCTGTTTCGTGTCATCTTTTCCGGGGATGCTAACAAGTAACGCCCCTTTATTATTTCGCGTGCTCGCAATTCCCGCCTCTTTTAAGTAATTTCCGACGAAGGCCAGTACCTGCTCTGTGTTCCCAGTTGGGCTCGGTATCGATGTCAATTCCTTGATTAATGCCATCGTCTCTAACGTATTTGGTTCAAACGCCATGCTTCTATTCCTCCTCACACTCTCTTCTCACGTTCCATTATACCCCTTTTTCAAAATAATGACGGCTATCCTGCTTTTTCATTTCGAGTTATGTTATAATTTTAACGATGTGCGAAAGGAGTTTTTATCAAAATGGAAACAACGAATACAAAAAGAACAGCCGTCACGATTGCTGTTTTTGTGGCTACTTTTATGGCTGCGATCGAGGGAACGATAGTTAGTACGGCAATGCCTACGATTGTCAGCGCCTTAGAGGGCATTGAGCTCATGAACTGGATTTTCTCGATTTATTTGCTTACTTCGGCCGTTACTGTCCCCATTTACGGAAAGTTATCCGATTTATTCGGCCGCAAAAAAATATTTATCATCGCGACCATTATTTTCATTATCGGTTCCTCACTTTGTGGTTTTGCGCAAACGATGGAGCAGTTAATTATCTTTAGAGCAATCCAGGGTATCGGGGCTGGCGGAATTTTACCAACAACGATGACGATTATCGCCGATGTTTATCCTTTCGAAAAACGCGCAAAAGTGCTTGGTTTTATGGGGGCCGCATGGGGAATAGCTGGCGTTTTCGGACCATTACTTGGTGGTTTTTTAGTCGATCAACTATCATGGCATTGGATTTTCTTCATCAATGTGCCTGTTGGAATCGCGACGATTATCCTGATTTCGATGTATTTGAAGGAACACCTTGTTCGAGTCAAACTGCCAATCGATTACTTAGGAACAACGCTATTCACCGTCGCACTTTTGAGCCTATTATTCGCTTTGCAAAGCGCAGGCGAAACACTGAATTGGCTGGAACCGCTCGTTGTCGTATTACTCATCGTGTCGATTGCATTATTTGTCGGTTTTTACTACGCCGAAAAACGAGCGCAAGACCCAATTATGCCTTTCGTCCTTTTTAAAAATCCAGTTGTGCTGATTGGAAACCTAATTGGCTTTCTCGTGAGCGCGTTCTTGATTGGTATCAACGTGTACATTCCGATGTGGGCACAAGGTATGATGGGGCACGGAGCCATGATTGCCGGTCTGATGATTGCGCCGCTATCGGTAAGCTGGATTATCGGTTCATTTATTGGCGGGCGGCTACTAATGTCGCTTGGGAATCGCCACACGGTCGGGCTTGGCGTTATTATCGCAACAGTCAGCGGACTTTTCTTGGCGCTATTTCCAAGCACGACGCCAGATCTTTATTTCTATCTCGACAGCGCCTTGATGGGCTTTGGGTTTGGAATTATTTTCACAACCACAACGGTTACCGTTCAAGACGCCGTGCGAAAAGATCAAACCGGAATTGCGACAGCTTCCAACACGCTATTCCGAACAGTCGGCCAAACGATTGGTGTCGCGGTATTTGGAACCATTTTTAACTCGGTTTTGGCGAATGGATTTAAGAACGCTACAACGGGTGTAAATCGTGACAATCTAAATCAACTTATCAGTCCACAAACCTCAGGAAACGTGGACGCATCACTAATTGAACCACTACGAGATGTCCTATACAGCGGTCTCCACATGGTATTCTGGGCCATGTTCGCCTGCTGCCTACTCAGCTACGCGATTCACTTCATCTTACCAAAAAAACATATTTCAGGAAACTGATCAAAAAAAAGCGATACAAAATCTTATGTTAGATTTTATATCGCTTTTTTAACTTACTTCACCTTATAAATCCAACCTTCAGGCGCTTCCACATCGCCAAACTGAATACCACAAAGTTCATCATATAATTTCTTCGTCACCGGTCCGACTTCCGTCTCGCTATAGAACACATGGAAGTCGTCCCCGTTTTGAATACCACCAATCGGAGAAATAACTGCTGCTGTTCCACATGCCCCAGCCTCTGCAAATTCATCCAATTTATCAATGTAGACATCACTTTCTTCCGCTTTCATACCTAAGCGATGTTCTGCCAAATAAAGCAATGAATATTTCGTAATACTTGGCAAAATAGATGGCGAGAATGGTGTCACAAAGCGATTATCCTTTGTAATACCGAAGAAATTCGCCGCTCCTACTTCTTCAATTTTTTTGTGTGTCGCAGGATCAAGGTAAATACAATCGCTGAACTCGCGATCTTTCGCTATTTTTCCTGGGTAAAGACTGGCTGCGTAGTTACCACCAACTTTTGCAGCTCCGGTACCGTTTGGCGCCGCGCGGTCGTACTCAGAGATAATGAAGTTTGTTGGATTTAAACCACCTTTGAAATATGGTCCAACTGGGCAACAAAATACAGAGAACATGAACTTAGGTGCCGTCCGAACGCCTAAATTATCGCCAATTCCAATTAAATAAGGGCGTAAATACATCGTGCCGCCTGAACCGTATGGTGGCATATAGTCTTCGTTTGCCGCAATAACCTGTTTACACGCCTCAATAAAGCGATCCTCAGGAAATTCTGGCATCAATAAACGATCACAACTACGCTTCATCCGTTTCGCATTCTGATCTGGACGGAATAAATTGATTGAACCATCCTTACAGCGGTATGCCTTTAAGCCTTCAAAACACTGTTGTCCGTAGTGAATCGCCGTGGAGCCCTCTGCGATATGAACGACATTATCTTCTGTTAATGTCCCTTCATCCCACTTGCCATTTTCCCAAATAGATACATAGCGCAAATCCGTTTTAATATATTCAAAACCAAGTGTGCTCCAATCAATATCCTTACTACTCATGCGATTCCCACCCTTTTTCTTCTATTATTTGATTTGTTCATTATATCATAACTCTGTGCTATTTGAAAAAAGACACGCAACCTTTTGAAAAAAAACTGATTATTTAAGCAAAAGCTTCCCTATTGATTTCATTTTGTGGTAGAATATAAATACGTTATCGAAATATGACCGCATTGTCTTATTCACAAGTTATTATCTAATAATTCGGTCAATGAATAAAGAAGGGGGATTACACATATGGCAGACGCAAAAATGTTGGAACAGAAGATTTGGAGTAATGTTTTAAACGAGGAATTGGACTTATTAATTTATTTACCGCCAACGTTTTCGCCACTTTCGAAGTACCCTTTTTTCTTAGTACAAGATGGCAAAGACTATTTTCAATTTGGTAAGTTAGCGCGTTTCGCTGATGAATTAGCGGAAAACAAGCAGATTCAAGAAGCTATTTTTGTGGGGATTCCTTACAGATCGGTGGAAGATCGGCGGGCGAAGTACCATCCTAATGGAGCGCAAAATGAGGCTTATATTCGTTTTTTGGCGCATGAACTCGTGCCTTATATCGAGGCTAATTTCCCGACATATCATATGGGAGCAAGTCGTTTCTTAATGGGCGATTCCCTTGGTGCCAGCGTATCCTTAAAAGCCGCTCTGAAATATCCACATACATTCGGCAACGCGATTTTGCATTCCCCGCTTGTGACGGACGAGTTGATGGAGCTTGCGAATAAAGCTAATCCCGCACTCACTAAAATTTTCCACGTGATTGGTAGTGAAGAGACAGAAGTTCCTACGACCGATGATGATGTAGCGAATTTCTTAGAGCCCAATTTGGCACTTCATCGCATTTTAGAAGCGCGCGGTTTTGAGTATTATTTCCAAGAATTTGAAGGAAAACATCGCTGGAAGTACTGGCAACCATTCGTCAAAGAAGCGCTACAATTTATGTTAGATAAAGAGCAATTTGAAACAGAGGATATGACCGTTTAAGGAGGATTAAGAAGCATGGCAGTAAAGCAAGTAACAGATAAAAAAGGGAAACAAGATGCGTTTGACATTCGAAATGAGGTTTTTGTCCTCGAACAGAAAGTAGACCCAGCGTTAGAATGGGACGAATTCGACGCGTTGGATTCTACCGTGATGTTCGTTGATTATGACGAGGACGGTACGGCTCTCGCGACTGGACGATTCCGCGCATTGCCAGCATACGGAAAAGTAGAACGCATCTGCGCCCGTAAAATTGCTCGTAAAATAGGCAGCGGCCGCCGTATTATTGAAGCTATCGAGCAAGAAGCACGCATCCAAAATGTCACTCTATTGAAGCTTGGCGCGCAAACAACAGCCATTCCCTTCTACGAAAAGCTAGGCTACGAAGTGTGTTCTGACATCTTCATGGATGCAGGAATCGAGCATAAGGATATGCAGAAGAAACTAATATAGTAATCATGAGAATTCCATAACCGGAATTCTTTTTTTGAGCATTTTTCTTGAAAGTCAATATTGGTCAGAGTATAATAATGACATAAGGTCAAATAAAGTCAAGGTCAGACCTAATCTCAAAACTTATGGGAGGTTTTCAAATGAAATGTCAAAATTGTAATCAAAACGAAGCTACAATTCAACTATATATGAGCATGAATGGCCAGAAAATGGAGATGCCGTTGTGTCCCGATTGTTATGCGCAGTTCAGAGCATCTGCCGGAACACCTCGCGGCCAAAATGATTTTTACTCGCAAATGGATAATTTCTTTGCGAATATCGCTGGTGGACAACAAGATGCACAGCCTGAGCGCAAAACGGCCGTGAAAACACAAACTGCTGGCGGTGGACGTGGTGGTTTACTAGATGAATATGGTACGAATTTAACAGCAATGGCTCGGGACGCAAAACTAGATCCTGTTATCGGCCGTGATGAAGAAATTCAGCGCATGATTGAAATTTTAAATCGGCGTAATAAAAATAATCCGGTCCTTATCGGGGAACCTGGTGTTGGTAAAACGGCGGTCGTCGAAGGTTTAGCCAATGCGATTGTCGCTGGAAATGTTCCAGCAAAACTCCAAAACAAGGAAGTAATTTTACTTGACGTTGCTTCCCTCGTTTCCAATACTGGGATTCGCGGACAATTCGAAGAG
Source organism: Paenilisteria portnoyi (assembly GCF_014322795.1). Classification (GTDB taxonomy): domain Bacteria; phylum Bacillota; class Bacilli; order Lactobacillales; family Listeriaceae; genus Listeria_A; species Listeria_A portnoyi. The sequence continues at coordinate 3,771 of NZ_JAASTT010000010.1, read as the reverse complement.
CGTATGAAACAACTGATTAGCGAATTGCAAGCCGATGAAAACACGATTTTGTTTATCGATGAAGTGCATACGATTGTTGGAGCTGGCTCTGCGGAAGGTTCGATGGACGCCGGAAATATTTTGAAACCAGCGCTTGCTCGTGGAGAACTTCAAATGATTGGCGCTACAACGCTAAAAGAATACCGCAAAATCGAAAAAGATGCGGCTTTAGAGCGTCGGTTCCAGCCAGTTCTAGTCGATGAGCCAACGATTGAAGAAACGCTTACGATTCTAGCTGGTTTACAATCAAAATATGAGGAATTCCATCACGTTCACTATGCACAAGATGCGATAGAGGCGGCGGCGAAACTAAGTGATCGCTATATTCAAGATCGTCATTTGCCAGACAAAGCGATCGATTTAATGGACGAAATTGGTTCTAAATATAATTTAACATTGGAACACATCGATCCGAATACGATTAATGAGCGCATTATTAAATTAGAAGAGCAAAAAGATGCCGCACTTCGCAATGAAAATTATGAAGAAGCTGCGTCGGTTCGAGATGAGATTACGAAGCTGAAAGAACGCAAAGCAGAAGGTACTCCGTCCGATATACCAACCATTCATGCGGCTGATATTCAAGCCCTGATCGAAGAAAAAACTGGTATCCCAGTTGGTCGTTTACAAGAAGATGAGCAATCTAAGATGAAGAACCTCGAAGCGAATTTGAAATCCAAGGTTATCGGTCAAGAAGAGGCTGTTACCAAAGTAGCGAAAGCGATTCGTCGTAGCCGTGTTGGATTGAAGCAAAAAGATCGTCCTATCGGTTCCTTCCTGTTCGTCGGTCCAACAGGCGTCGGCAAAACAGAACTCGGTCGGACACTTGCCTCTGAAATGTTTGGCTCAGAAGATGCGATGATTCGCCTAGATATGAGTGAATACATGGAAAAACACAGCGTTTCCAAACTCATTGGTTCCCCTCCTGGCTACGTTGGCCATGAAGAAGCTGGCCAATTAACAGAAAAAGTTCGCCGCAATCCGTACAGCATTATTTTACTCGACGAAATGGAAAAAGCCCACCCTGATGTGCAGCACATGTTTCTGCAAATTTTAGAGGATGGACGCTTAACGGATAGTCAAGGTCGTACGGTGAGTTTCAAAGATACCGTGATTATTATGACAAGTAATGCTGGTGCGACGCTATCTGAGGCTTCCGTAGGGTTTGCAACAACTGCTGCCGAAGCGGTGAAAAAAGAATCCAAAATCCTTGATAAACTGGGCGATTACTTCAAACCGGAGTTTCTGAATCGGTTAGACGCAATCGTGACGTTCCAAAGCTTGGATAAAGAACATCTGCTTGTTATCGTGGACTTGATGCTCGCTGATTTAAACAACATGCTAGCACCACAAGAAATCGATTTGACAGTAGATACCGCGGTGAAAGAAAAACTTGCCGAGATTGGCTATGATCCTAATTTTGGAGCAAGACCATTACGCAGAACGATTCAAGCGCAACTAGAGGACGCGATTGCTGACTTTATGATTGAACAACCAGAAGCAAAGGCACTCGTTGCGATTCTGGAAGACGACACTATTTCTGTCCAAGCTAAAGCATAATAAAAAGCGCCTTGAAAATTTTTTCAGGGCGCTTTTTTCTGTTGTCGTTTCTTAATGACCGCCTTATTCGCGATGCTCATAGGCATATTGGGGCTGTAACTCATTTCATTTCGAACAGTCGGGAAGGATTACATGCTCGCTCTGCTCTCATGCATATTGGGGCTGTAACTCATTTCATTTCGAACAGCCGGGAAGGATTACATGCTCGCTCTGCTCTCATGCATATTGGGGCTGTAACTCATTTCATTTCGAACAGCCCCAACAATGCGAACGCTTGTCGCCGATTTATCTGGCCAAAACTCTATCTTTTTTTAGAATCCGATGATGTGATAGCCACTGTCCACATGAATCATTTCGCCAGTCACGCCACGAGATAAACCACTGAATAGGAATAAGGCTGTGTCGCCAACTTCTTCGGCTTGTGTTGCGCGTTTTAATGGTGCTTTTTCTTCTACCACCGCTAACGATTCACTGAAGCTTCCAACGCCGCGCGCGGAAACAGTGCGGATTGGGCCCGCTGAAATCGCGTTAACACGAACGCCGTGCTTCCCAAGATCCATCGCTAAATATTTCACGCTTGCGTCCAGTGCTGCTTTTGCAACGCCCATGATGTTGTAATTTTTCACAACACGCTCGCCGCCAAGGTATGTCAATGTTACTAAACTCGCATCGTCCGTTAACATCTCCAAATGTTTCGCCGTACGCGCAATTGCTGTGAATGAGTATGCGCTAACTTCATGCGCTTGCAAGAAACTTTCACGGTTCACTTCCAAGTAATCGCCCGCCAAAAAGTCTTTATTAGCAAACGCGATACAATGCGCAATCCCAGAAATTTGTCCAACTTTTGCTTTAATCGTTTCAAAAGTCGCCACAATCGCCTCTTCCTTATTCACGTCACATTCAATGATAAGCGGATTTTGATTGTTTTCATTCAAAGAACCAACAAGCTCCTCGATACTACGCTTCGAACGATCATCTGCGTATGTAAAAATCAGATTAGCCCCTGCTTCATTCAATGAACGAGCAATCGCCCATGCAATACTTCTTTTATTTGCTACGCCCATCACGACATAGTTTTTTCCCTCTAAAGATAAATTCATCTGTTCATTTCCTCCTTAAAATTACGCGCTTATTTTCATTTTACACGAATGCTTGCCATTTTAAAACCGTTATTATTTATTCTCTATCAAAATTGCCGCCAAATCTGATGCCAGTTCACTATCCCAAGCCATCTTTTCTTCGGTGAATGGGTGGATTAACTCGAGATGACAGGAATGTAGGGCATGTCGCTGCACCAATTCTGTCGGACCGCCATACATGCTATCGCCAATCAGCGGATGCCCAACGTGCGCAAAATGAACACGAATTTGATGCGTACGACCAGTTTCCAGTTGAATTTTCACATGATCGAATGTCGGATAGCTCGCCAAAACGTCATAGTTTGTCTTCGCATATTTTCCGTCCGCAACAACTGCGCGTTCAATGAGGCTATTCGGATTCCGACCAATTGGCGCCACAATACTTCCCGACCTCGTCTCCATATTACCCGAAACAAGCGCCTGATATTTACGCGTCACATGCCCCGTCTGATGCAGCGTACTGAGCCGACCGTGCGCATAACGCGTCTTGGCAATCAACATCAAGCCCGACGTCTCCTTATCCAATCGCGTCACAATATGAATCGCCGAATCAATATTATTCCGCAAATAGTGACCCTTCAAATGATTCGCGACCGACCCACTCGGATGATACTGCGACGGAATACTCGTCATCCCCGCCGGCTTATCCAGCACCAAAATAAAATCATCCTCAAAAACAATCGGCAACTCGCCAAATTCCGCAATCAACCGCTCATTTTCCTGCTCTTTCGGAAAAGTAATCCGAACACGATCCCCCGCTTTCACACGATAAAGCACATTCTCCTCATTCCCGTTCACTTCAATCTTACCATCCTCCGAAAATTTCACCGAAGTAAGCAACAATTTCGAAACAAATTTCCCTCGCAAAAAAGTACGCAGCATCAGATTCTCCTCATCCACCGCGACATTCCATTCTAAATACATAGCTATACCTCACATGTCCTGCACTAATGTTTATGTTTATGTTTATGTTTATGTTTATGTTTATGTTTATGTTTATGTTTATGTTTATGTTTATGTTTATGTTTATGTT